>NZ_AP023418.1:0-1276864 GCF_018408575.1 Vescimonas coprocola | reverse complement strand
CGACGTGGTGAGCATCGCTCCCAATGCCGACAACAGCTGCCTGGCCTATATGACCGCCAACCATCAGGGTACGGCGCTGGTGAAGGTCACCTACGACGCCATGACCCATAAGCAGGGGCAGAGCAGCACCGCCGATAAGACCTTCTCCGCCATCTGGCCGGAGTTCACCGGTGTGTTTGTGGTGTCCGTGGGTGCTGACGGCACCGCCATCCAGACCAATATGCTCATGGATCGTATGGATGTCGGCGTCACCAAGGACGAGCAGAAGCAGCTGGATGCCGAGCACGACATCCTGTTCTATCTGGGCACCGACGGCGCCAGCTACACCTTCACTCCGGAGAGCGGCTGCACCGTTACCGTGGCCCGCTCCACCGTGGGTAAGACCATGACCTTCAACGGCTTTACCTCCGAGGGGGTCACCGTGGACGCCGAGACCGGCGCCGTGACGGTGGCGAACCTCACCACCGGCCGCCATATCGTCCGGGTAGAAAAGGACGGCGTGGCCACCTATCAGGTCATCACCGCCCGTGGCGTCAGCTACAAGCTGTTGGACGCCGAGGGCAATGAGCTGCCGGAGAATGCCGAGGTCAAGCCCGGCGAGACGGTGCAGCTGCAGTTTACCGGGCTGGTGAGCCCCAAGGAGAAGATGGCGGGTGTGTATAACCACAACTTCTCCCTGTACTACACCGACGGCGACGGCAACTCCTTCCAGTCCAATCCCGGCAGCTACTACGGCGTGTATGACTTCAGCGGCAACCCCGCCCGTCAGCGCATCTCCATCACCGTTCCGGCGGATCAGGAGGGCCTGACCTATGAGCTGAACGGCGCCATCAAGGTGGGCGGCTACCCCGGCAAGCCCACCCATCGTATCGTGACCTACGCCGAGGGCATGGGGATGCAGCACGGTACCGCCACCGCCAGCGTGCTGGCTCAGCTGCCTCAGGTGACCTTGAAGCTGCCCGGCTATGCCGCCGACGCTGTGGAGAAGCTGATCGATGCTATCGGTACGGTGACCCTCGACAGCGAGGAGGCTATCAAGGCTGCCCGTGGTGCTTATGATGCTCTGACCGAGGAGCAGAAGGCTCAGGTGGGGAACTACCAGACCCTGCTGGACGCCGAGGCCAAGCTGGCCGACCTGAAGGCTGTCGACGCTGTGGAGAAGCTGATCGATGCCATCGGTACGGTGACCCTCGACAGCGAGGAGGCTATCAAGGCTGCCCGTGACGCTTATGATGCTCTGACCGATGCCCAGAAGGAACTGGTGGGGAACTACCAGACCCTGCTGGACGCCGAGGCCAAGCTGGCTGATCTGAAGGCTGTCGACGCTGTGGAGAAGCTGATCGATGCCATCGGTACGGTGACCCTCGACAGCGAGGAGGCTATCAAGGCTGCCCGTGACGCTTATGATGCTCTGACCGATGCCCAGAAGGAACTGGTGGGGAACTACCAGACCCTGCTGGACGCCGAGGCCAAGCTGGCTGATCTGAAGGCTGCCGACGCTGTGGAGAAGCTGATCGATGCCATCGGCACGGTGACCCTCGACAGCGAGGAGGCTATCAAGGCTGCCCGTGATGCTTATGATGCTCTGACCGACGCACAGAAGGAGCAGGTGGGGAACTACCAGACCCTGCTGGGCGCCGAGGCGAAGCTGGCCCAGCTGAAGAAGGATGCTGAAAAGCCCTCTCAGCCGGAGCAGCCTGATAAGCCCGCTACCGGCGATGCCGGTGTGGCGCTGTGGCTGACGGTCATGTGCATGACCACTCTGCTGGGCGCTGCTCTGGTGGGCAAGAAGCGCAAGGCGTAACCTAAAGCGAATAAGAAGTCCCCGGCCAGTGGCCGGGGGCTTCTTGCTGCATAGGTTGCAGCCAAAAGAGAATATAAAAAGAAGGCATCTGCATTTGGACAGATGCCTTCTTTTGGAGCTTGTGGCCGGACTCGAACCGGCGACCTGCTCATTACGAGTGAGCTGCTCTACCAACTGAGCCACACAAGCAAAATAGGAGGGTGGGGCTATATACTGCACCGCACGCAGGGCACAGCCACGCCTTGTATTGTGCCACATTTTCGGGGATTTGTCAACTAAAAATTCCGGGGTGAATAATACATAACGTAATCGGCACCAAAGTTTTGCGACAAAAGAAACCCCGGTGCGTACAGAATCCACAAAGCCCGTCCAAAACACCCCAAAAGCCCCTTTGGAAAATGGTGCGGAAAAGAGGAGAGAATCCATGAAAAACCGGACTTTTTTACACGGCGACAGGATGGGGGAGGATTCGCCTGAGTTTTACATAATTCATTTGTAAATAAACCTTTACAAAGAGTTATTCACATTATCCACAGACTTTTCCACACCGGAAAAAACCTTGTCGGAAAAAGGTTTTCCACATTATGCACCGGTTTTTCCACAGGGCGCAAACGCAGTTTTACACCGGAACAGAAAGGTGAATATAATTTACATAATGTAAAAATGTAAAGGCGTTTTTCCTGTGAGTAGACGGGGAGTTACCATAACTTGGAGAGAGCCGAAAAGAAGGGGAGCGGCCATACAGAGGTCGCTCCCTTTCGTGCAATTTTATCCACGATCCAGATCCCGTGTGGCGTAGGCGTTCAGGGAGAGATCCGCCGTATGTCCCGCCAGATACTCATAGTAGCCCTGTGCGCCGATCATAGCCCCGTTATCGCCGCACAGCCGCAGAGGCGGCAGGTACAGCCGGCAGCCCGCCTGACGGCAGGCCCGCTCCAGATCGCCCCGGATGATGGAGTTGGCGGCCACGCCTCCGGCGGCCACGATGGTGCGCCGTCCGGTACGGCGGGCGGCCTCCATGGCACGGGGGACCAGCTCGTCGCTGACGGCCTGTGTGAAGTCACGGGCCAGCGCCGCAGCATCCAGAGGCTCGCCCTTTTGCTGGGCATTGTGGGCCAGATTCACCACCGCCGTTTTCAGACCCGAAAAACTCATATCCAGTTCCGCTCCCTCCACATGGACACGAGGCAGGGTATACTTGCCGCCGGGGGACTGCTGGGCCAGAGCATCCATGGGCTTGCCGCCGGGGTAGGGCAGGCCCAGCACACGGGCCGCCTTGTCGAAGCACTCACCGGCAGCGTCGTCCCGTGTGGCCCCTAAGATCGCCATGTCCGTATAGTCCCGGACATCTACGATGAGGGTGTTGCCGCCGGAGATGGCCAGCGCCAGAAAGGGTGGCTCCAGCTCCGGGAAGGCCAGATAGTTGGCGGCAATGTGGCCACGGACGTGGTGGACCGGGATCAGCGGCACGTCCAGCGCATAGGCCACGGACTTGGCGAAGCTGACCCCCACCAGCACGGCGCCGATGAGGCCGGGGGCATAGGTGACGGCCACGGCGTCCACGTCGCTCTTGGTGAGCCCGGCATCGGACAGCGCCTGATCCGTCAGGCCGGCAATGGCCTCCACGTGCTTGCGGGAGGCGATCTCCGGCACGACGCCGCCGTAGAGGGCGTGCATATCCGCCTGAGAGAGGATGGCGTCGGAGAGGACCGTGCGTCCGTCCCGCACCACTGCCACGGCAGTCTCGTCGCAGGAGGATTCAAAGGCCAGAATGTTCATTGTGCCGCCTCCTCGTCAAAACGCCGGGTGAGGATCAGGGCATCCTCCTTGGGGAGGTCATAGTAGTTCTTGCGGCGGCCAGCCTCCTGAAAGTCGAAGCCCTGATACAGGGCGATGGCGGCGGTGTTGGAGGGGCGTACCTCCAACGTCAGAAAGGCCAGATGGTTGGCCTCAGCGAAGTTGAGAAAGACCTGCAGCAGCTGCCCGGCGATGCCCCGGCGGCGCTGTTCCGGGAACACCGCCACGTTGGTGATATAGCCCTCGTCGGCAGCCACCAGCAGCCCGGTATAGCCCAGCACGTCGCCGGTGACGGCGTCCTCCGCCACCAGAAAGGCAGCGCACTGGTTTTCCAGCTCCTCCGCCAGCATCTTCCGGGACCAGGGGCGGGAGAAGCAGATGCGCTCCAGTCGCTCCAGCGACTCCAGATGGTCGGCGTTCATGGGTACGATCTTGATGTTGTTCATAGGATGACCTCGATATCTGTCAAATTGTTCAGCCCTTGGCGGAGAGCCAGTCGGGGCCGCTGTGGGCATCGGCGGGCAGGGGGACGGACAGCTGGGCGACACCCTGCATTTCCTCTTGTAAAAGGGCCTCGACACGGGGGGCCTCCGCTGCCGGACACTCCACGATGAGTTCATCGTGGACCTGCATGATGAGCCGGGCGGCCAGACCCTCGCCGGAGAGCCGATGCTCCACCCGGATCATGGCCAGCTTCATGATGTCCGCTGCCGTACCCTGAATGGGCATATTCAGCGCCACCCGCTCCCCGAAGGAGCGGAGGTTGAAGTTAGAGCTCTTCAGCTCCGGCAGCGCCCGACGCCGCCCGAAGAGAGTGGCGACGTAGCCCTGCTGCCGGGCCTGCTCCACCACCTCCGTCATATACCGGCGGACGCCGGTGTAGGTGGCGAAGTAGCGCTCCATATACTCCTTGGCCTCGGCCACGGTGACGCCGATATCCTGAGACAGGGAGAAGGGGGAAATGCCGTAGACGATGCCGAAGTTCACGGCCTTGGCCCGTGAGCGCATCTGGTGAGTCACCTCCTCCGGCGGTACGTGGAACACCTTGGAGGCGGTGAGGGTATGGAAGTCCTCCCCGGAACGGAAGGCCTGCTGCATCACCTCGTCGCCGGAGATGTGAGCCAGCAGCCGCAGCTCGATCTGGGAGTAGTCGGCATCCACCAGCAGATTCCCCGGCGCCGCCACGAACATCCGGCGCATCTGGCTGCCCAGCTCCGTGCGGGTGGGGATGTTCTGGAGGTTGGGCTCCGTGGAGGACAAGCGGCCGGTGGCCGTTACCGTCATCTGGAAGCTGGTGCGGATGCGGCCGTCGGCGTCGATGACCTTCAGCAGACCGTCGGCATAGGTGCTTTTCAGCTTGCTGTACTGCCGGTATTCCAATACGTCCGCCACAATGGGGTGCTGCCAGCGGAGCTTTTCCAGCACGTCGGCGTTGGTGGACCAGCCGGTTTTGGTTTTCTTGCCGTGGGGCAGCTGGAGATCCTCAAAGAGCACCTTGCCCAGCTGCTTGGGGGAGTTGATGTTGAAGGGAGCCCCGGCGGCGTCATAGATCCGCTGCTCCAGCTGGCGGATGGTGCCGGTGAGGCTCTCGCCGAAGTCCGACAGCGCCTTGGCGTCCACCAGAAAGCCCCGCTGCTCCATCCGGGCCAGTACCGGGCAGAGAGGCAATTCCACGGTGTGATACAGCTCCTTCATGCCCAGCTCCTCCAGCTTGGGGGGCAGGGTCTCATACAGGGCCTCCACGGCGGAGCAGTAGCTGTGGAGGGCCGCCCACGCCGAAGCGGTATCCGCCAGCGGGGCAAAGGCATCCGGCTCCAGATGCAGGGGCTTGGGCAGTTCTTCATTATAGTAGGTCACGAACAGCCGCTGGAGGTCGTAGCTTCCGGCGGTGGCATCCAGCAGGTAGGCGGCCAGCGCCGTATCGAACCCATAGCCCTCTATGGGGAGGTCCTGCTCCAGCAGCGCCCGCATGGTGTCCTTGATGTGGTGACCGACTTTTCGGATATCGGCGGAGAACAGGGCGGTCAGCAGGGCGTGCCAGTCGCCGGTATAGCGGTTCTGGTCCAGCTCGGCTGCGGCGGAGGTGTGCGATCCGGTATCCCACTGGACGGAGAGAACGGAGAGGTCCGGTAGGGCGTAGACGGTCACATAGTCCGCCTGACGCCACTGGGCCAGCAGGGCCTGGGCCTGCTGCTCCGTCTCCAGCGGCTCCACGGTGACGGTATACTCCGGGGCGGCCTCGGTGTCCCGGTGGGGGGTGAGGCCATACCGGTCGATGAGCTTCTGAAACTCCAGCTTCAGCAGCAGGTCATAGAGCTCCGGAGCAAAGGGGCGGCGGAGGTTGTCCTCCGGGGTGAAGTTCAGCGGGGCATCGGTGACAATGGTGGCCAGATACCGGGAGTGCTCGGCGCTCTCCCTGCCCTCCTGCAGCTTTTTGATGACGCCGGGCTTGGCGTCGATCTCCGGCAGCAGGCGGTACAGCTCCGCCACGGAATGATACTGCTGCACCAGTGCCATGGCGGTCTTTTCCCCCACGCCGGGGACGCCGGGGATGTTGTCGGAGGCGTCGCCCATGAGGGCCTTCAGGTCGATCATGTGGATGGGGGCGAAGCCGTACTGCTCCCGGAAGGTCTCCTCCGTCATGTCCTTGGTGGTGGTCTGGCCCATGCGGGTGGACACCAGCTTCACCTTGGTGTGGGGGGTGATGAGCTGGAGACTGTCCTTATCGCCGGTGACGATGACGCAGTCCCAGCCGGCCGCCTCGCAGCGGCGGCTGATGGTGCCGATGAGATCGTCGGCCTCGTAGCCGGTGAGGTCGTACTGGGGGATGTTCATGGCGGAGAGCACCTGCTTCAGATACGGCAGCTGCATGGCCAGCTCCTCCGGCATCCCCTTGCGCTGGGCCTTGTAGCGTTCATCCGCCTGATGGCGGAAGGTGGGCTCCCGGCGGTCGAAGGTGACGCACAGCGCCTCCGGCTGCTCCTCGTCCAGCAGCCGCTGGAGGGTGGTGAGAAAGCCATAGATGGCATGGGTATATAGCCCGTCCCGTGTGGACAGGGGGCGGATGCCATAATAGGCCCGGTTGACGATGCTGTTGCCGTCGATGACCATCAGTTTCATGGAGGGTCCTCCTTATACTTCTTGGCATATTCCATTTTATTATACGCCAGTTTCTCCCATAAAACAACCTCCGCCGTGGAGCGGGACAGAGGTTTTCCGGTATTTTACATGGAATGGGGCGGAAAAGAGGGAGAATTTGTTTTTCCTCTTTCTTTTTCCGGCGAAATACGCTATAATCTATATTTGACTGAAATTTGACCGGAAGGGGTATGTAGATATGTCCGCAGAGCTGTTACAGCTGCTCAACGGCGTTCAGACCATGTCCATCGTGGGAATGTGCAAGAATGCCGGAAAAACCACCATGCTCAACTGGATGCTGCACCACGACCGCCTGCAGGGGACGCTGGGCCTGACCTCCATCGGCCGGGACGGCGAGTCCACCGACGTGGTCACCGGCACGGAGAAGCCCGGCATCTTCGTGCGGGAGGGGACTCTCATCGCCACCGCCAAGGATATGCTGCGGCTGGGGGACACCACGCTGGAGATCATGGAGACCACCGGCATCCCCACACCGCTGGGGGAGGTGGTGATCTTCCGGGCCCGCAGCGACGGCAATGTCCAGCTGGCAGGGCCGTCCATCACCACGCAGCTCAAGGAGGTCTCCCGGCTGTTCTTCGAGATGGGGGCCGACAAGTCCATCATCGACGGCGCTCTGGGCCGCAAGTCTCTGGGCGCACGGGCTGTGGCGGAGGGGGTCATTCTCTGCACCGGGGCCTCATACCACATGAGCATCGACAAGGTCGTGGCCGACACCGCCCATGTGTACCGGCTGATGAATCTGCCCAAGGCGGAGACTATGCCCCCGGAGATGGAGGAGAGTCTGGAGAAGTGCCTGAAGGATCACGGCGAGGCTCTGATCTCCGGGGCGCTGACGGATACCATGGTGATGCCTCTGCTGCGCTCCGGTGTGCTGCGGAATACCCGGCTGGTGGTGAAGGACCCCAGCAAGGTACTGCTGAGCAGCGATGCGCTGGATAAGCTCCAGACCCGTCAGGTGCGGCTGGAGACGGAGGAGGCCGCCCGGACCCTGTGCGTCACCATCAACCCGGTGTCCGCCTACGGCTGGAAGTTCGACAAGGATGAATTTATGACACGGATGCGGGAGGCGGTGGATGTCCCCGTCATCAATGTGAAGGAGGAGCTGACATGATCAATATTCGCTTTGAAGAGAGGGAAAAAATCGGCTTGCAGTATGCGCTGGAGACTCTCCACGGGTGCAGCCCCTTCGGTCAGGAGAAGATCCGCAAGCTGCGCTACTACTCCCCCGACGAGCGGGAGGAGCTGGAGACGGAGCTGTATAACGTGGAGCAGGCCGCCAAGGCGGCGGATGCCCTGAAGCCCCTGTACGACAGGATCGGGCTGATGCTGTGCCAGATGAAGGATATTCGTGGCTCTCTGCGCCGGTGCCAGGCGCTGGAGATCCCGGATCATGTGGAGCTGTTTGAAATCAAGGTATATCTCCAGCGGCTGGAGAGCCTGATCCCCCTGTTCCAGCAGGTGTGCCAGACTACCCACTTTAAGGCGCTGGCCTTCCATGATCCGGCGCAGGCGCTGGAGATCCTGGATCCGGACAAGACCCGCAGCCGTGGCTTCTACATCCCCGACAATGCAACGCCCAAGCTGAGGGAGATCCGTGCGGCCAAGAAGCAGATCGAGGAGCAGCTGCACCATGCACAGACCGATGCCGAGAAGGAGGAGCTGCGCTCCCGCCGGACCCGTGTCTGTGCCGAGGAGGACAGCGAGGAGACCAAGGTGCGCCGCAGCATGGGGCAGGCGCTGGCTCCGCTGGCAGGAGATCTGCTGGAGGACGCCGACACGGCGGGCCGGCTGGACTTCATCATCCAGAAGGCGCTGTTTGCCGTGCGCTACGGCGGCGTGCGGCCGGAGATCACGGAGACGGAGTTGGAGCTGACGGATATGATCAATCCCGAGCTGTGCGACCTGCTGGAGCAGAAGGGACGGTCCTTCGTGCCGGTGTCCATCCGGCTGGAGCAGGGGGCCACCGTTATCACCGGCGCCAACATGGGCGGTAAGTCCGTGGTGATGAAAACCGTGGCTCTGAACGTGCTGCTTTTGCAGGCGGGCTTTCTGGTCTGCGCCAAGAAGGCCCGGATGCCGCTGTTTTACAGCGTGAAGATGCTCTTTGACGACTTGCAGTCCATCCAGTCGGGCCTGTCCGGCTTCGGCTCGGAGATCGTGCAGTTCCAGAAGGCGCTGGAGGAGGTGGAGCAGGGCTACTCCCTGTTCCTGCTGGATGAGTTCGCACGGGGCACCAACCCCGACGAGGGCGCCGTCATCGTGCAGGCAGTGACCAAATACCTCAACGAGGTGAAGGCCATCTCCCTGCTGACCACCCACTACGACAAGGTGGCAGAGAACGCCCGGCTGCACTATCAGATCATCGGACTGCGGGACGTGGATCCGGAGCAGATCCGGCAGGAGCTGGCGGCTACCGGCGACGACGGCATTCAGGTCATCGCACGGCACATGAACTACGGCCTGTACCGGGTGGAGGGGAAGTCCGACTGCCCCAGAGACGCCCTGAACATCTGCCGGATGCTGTCGCTGAAGCCGGAGATCCTGGAGAAGATCGAGCAGGCGTATTAAGATGCCGGAGGCTCTCTGCGGTGGTTGGCCGCTGCTGCGTGCGGCGTCTGTGGGGCGGTATGCGCCGCCGGAGGGCGGAGAAATGGAAAGAATGCCCAATAAAGGCGGGGGGGGGGGATACCCTCCCGCTTTCGCTGTATTCGTGGGATATCGCTTTGTGCATAACCCATAGAAAACGATGCAGAAATTTTATCTCATGCACAAAAAATCTCTGTCTTTTTTGTCACAATGCCACCTTGACAAAGCCCCGGCGGAGACGATATAATGAGGACCGTAGAAGTTCATACCGCAATCAATAGAGGTGCGGGGG
The DNA here is from genome assembly GCF_018408575.1 of Vescimonas coprocola. NCBI lineage: Bacteria > Bacillati > Bacillota > Clostridia > Eubacteriales > Oscillospiraceae > Vescimonas > Vescimonas coprocola. Next base: position 1,267,226 of record NZ_AP023418.1, on the reverse strand, counting down.
ACAGGGTACTGCTTCGTGAGGACAGACACTCGCAGAGCGGGGCAGGAAGGGGTCCTTCGCCGAAAGGGCATGACGGGTCTGATGTCATGGCCTTGGGGTCGGGGTGTAAGCGCCGGCACTGTCATGTCGAAAGACGTGGAGCGCTATTGGTCAGCCTTGACCGATAGCGCTCTTTTTATGCCCGAAAGAGCGGTATGGCCACAGCGGCGGAACTTCATGAAAACGACCCAAATTTATGAAGGAGGAAAAACTTATGGAAAAGATCACTTCTACCCTGCGGCTGCGTATGAGCGCAAAGGATGCTCACTACGGCGGAAATCTGGTGGACGGCGCACACATGGTGCATCTGTTCGGTGACGTGGCCACCGAGCTGCTCATCAAGTGCGACGGCGATGAGGGCCTGTTCTGCGCTTACGACATGGTGGAGTTCAAGGCTCCCGTGTACGCCGGCGACTACATTGAGGCCTATGGCGAGATCGAGAAGATCGGCAACACCTCCCGCACCATGCGCTTCGAGGCCCGCAAGGTCGTCGTTGCCCGCACCGATATCAGCGCTTCCGCTGCTGACGAGCTGGACGAGCCCATCGTTGTCTGCGTGGCTCACGGCACCTGCGTGACCCCCAAGGACTGCCAGCGCAAGAAGATCGAGAAGTAAGGGAGCGGCAAGATGGAGAAGCTGATTATTACTGCTGCTATCTGCGGCGCTGAGGTCACCAAGGAGCAGAACCCCGCTGTGCCCTACACCGTGGAGGAGATGGTCCGTGAGGCCAAGTCCGCCTACGAGGCCGGTGCAGCCATCCTGCACATCCATGTCCGTGAGGACGATGGCACGCCCACTCAGGGCCGTGAGCGCTTCCGTGTGGTGATGGACGCCATCCGCAAGGAGCTGCCCGATGTCATCATGATCCCCTCCACCGGCGGCGCTGCCGGTATGACCCCGGAGGAGCGTCTGCAGCCCACTGAGCTGTTCCCCGAGATGGCCACTCTGGACTGCGGCACCTGCAACTTCGGCGACGAGATTTTCGACAACACCATGCCCACCATGCGTGCCTTCGGCAAGCGTATGCTGGAGAACAACATCAAGCCCGAGTACGAGTGCTTCGAGCTGGGCCACATTGACACCATCCTTGGCATGGCCAAGAAGGGTGAGGTGCCTGCCCATCCCATGCAGTTCAACTTCGTGCTGGGCGTCCACGGCTGCACTCCCGCAACCGTGGAGAATCTGGCCTTCTTCGCCAGCAAGATCCCCGCTGGCTCCACCTGGACCGTGTCCGGCGTGGGCCGTTCCGCCTGGACCATGGCCGCAGCGGCCATCGCCATGGGCGGCAACGTCCGTGTGGGCTTCGAGGATAACATCTATCTGGGCAAGGGCCAGAAGGCTGCTTCCAATGGTGAACTGGTGGCGAAGGTCGTCCGCATCGCCAAGGAGCTGGGCCGTGAGATCGCCACTCCCGCTGAGGCTCGTGAGATCCTGAGCCTCAAGCCCCTGAAGTAAAAAACACTCTTTCATTCATACATTTATTTAGGAGGAAAAATATTATGGCAGAGCTGAAAGGCAACAAGTACGGTACTCATCGTGTTATCGAGCCCAAGGGCGTTCTGACCCAGGCTGCTTGGAAGGTCGATAACGATATGTCCAAGGTCTACTCCAACGAGATCGTCTGCGACGTGACCTCCCTGAACATCGACTCCGCTTCCTTCACTCAGATCGCTGAGGCTTGCGGCGGCGACGAGAAGAAGATCGGCGAGATGATCCTGGGCATCGTTGCTGAGCGTGGTAAGCAGCAGAATCCCGTGACCGGTTCCGGCGGTATGTTCAAGGGCGTTGTCTCCCACATCGGTGAGGATCTGAAGAAGAAGCCCGGCTTCGACCTGAAGGAAGGCGACAAGATCGTCTCCCTGGTGTCCCTGTCCATGACCCCGCTGCGCATCGACAAGATCCTGGCCATCCACAAGGATATCGACCGTGTGGACATCGAGGGCAAGGCTATCCTGTTCGAGTCCGCTCTGTATGCCAAGATGCCCGAGGATATGTCCGAGCCTCTGGCTCTGGCTGCTCTGGACGTGGCCGGCGCTCCTGCTCAGGCCCGCAAGCTGCCCCACGAGGGTGACAGCGTCCTGATCCTGGGCGCCAACGGCAAGTCCGGCGTGCTGTGCGGCTGGGAGGCCATGAAGAAGGTCGGCCCCAAGGGCAAGGTCGTGGGCGTTGTCCGTAACCCCAAGCAGGTTCCCGGTCTGCTGGAGCTGGGCGTGTACACCGACGTGATCGTCGCCGACTGCACCAAGCCCGTTGAGGTCATGGAGGCTGCTCTGGCTGCCAACGACGGCAAGGAGTATGACCTGTCCATCTGCTGCGTGAACATCGAGTCCTGCGAGATGTCCGCCATCCTGCCTGTCCGTGATGACGGCGTGGTGTACTTCTTCTCCATGGCTACCTCCTTCACCAAGGCTGCTCTGGGCGCTGAGGGTATCGGCAAGGATGTCACCATGATCATCGGCAACGGCTACACCAAGAACCACGCCAACATCACTCTGGATGTTCTGCGTGAGAATCCCAAGCTGCGCAAGCTGTTCGACGAGAAGTACTGCTAAACTGCGATGATATGCTTTACCTACAGGGGCCTTCGGGCTCCTGTAGGTAAGCATCTTATTCGGAGCCCCCTGCCTTCGGGAGATCCGAACGCTGCGTGCGGCTTGAGGAGGCGGTACGCAGAGTTGAGGAGAAATGGAAAATGCGTGGAGCACCACGCAGGTTAAATAACGGTGTGCAGAGGTCTGGCCCGTTGAGGAGCGGGAAGGACGCTGCTGGCCGGAACAGTTGCCCGTGCGCCCAGTGCGACGGGAAAAGCTAACCGATATTTTTAATATTTGAAGGAGAAAACGAATATGAAGACTCGCAATGGTCTGTTCGCTGACGTTCCCGAAAATCTGTGGAATGACTGGCATTGGCAGGTCGCCAATCGTGCTGAGACGATTGAGGATCTGAAGAAGTACATGAACCTGACCCCCGATGAGGAGGCCGGTGTTGCCAAGACGCTGGGCAAGCTGCGTATGGCAGTTACTCCTTATTACCTGTCCCTGATCGATCTGAACGACCCGTTCGATCCCATCCGTAAGATGGCTATCCCCCGTGCTGAGGAGCTGGAGTATGCCGATTACGAGGATGCCGATCCCCTGCACGAGGATACCGACTCCCCCACCCCCGGCCTGACCCACCGCTATCCCGACCGTGTGCTGCTGCTGATCACCGACCAGTGCTCCATGTACTGCCGTCACTGCACCCGTCGTCGTTTCGCCGGCCAGAATGACTGCGAGGTGCCGATGGCTCAGATCGACAAGTGCATCGACTACGTGGCCGCTCATCCTGAGGTCCGTGACGTGCTGCTGTCCGGCGGTGACTCCCTGATGGTCTCCGACGAGACGCTGGAGTACATCATCAAGCGTGTGCGTGCCATTCCTCACGTGGAGATCGTCCGTCTGGGCTCCCGCACCCCCGTGGTGTGCCCCCAGCGTATCACTCCTGAGCTGTGTGCCATGCTGAAGAAGTATCATCCTGTGTGGCTGAACACTCACTTCAACACGCCCAAGGAGTTCACTCCCGAAGCCGCCAAGGCCTGCGCCATGCTGGCTGATGCCGGTATTCCTCTGGGCAACCAGTCCGTGCTGCTGGCCGGTGTCAACGACTGCTCCCACGTCATGATGGAGCTGGTTCACGGCCTGGTCAAGATGCGTGTACGTCCTTACTACATCTACGCCTGCGATCCTTCCCTGGGTCTGAGCCACTTCCGTACTCCCGTGTCCAAGGGCATCGAGATCATGGAAGCTCTGCGTGGTCATACCTCCGGCTATTGCGTGCCCACCTTCGTGGTGGATGCTCCCGGCGGCGGCGGCAAGACTCCTGTCATGCCCAACTACCTGATCTCCGAGACTCCCCGCAAGGTTATCCTGCGTAACTTCGAGGGCGTTATCACCTCCTACACCCAGCCTGAGCACTATGTTCAGGATTGCCACTGCGATGTCTGCATGGGCAAGAAGAAGGCTGAGAAGACCGGTGTGGCATGGGTCGCCGAGGGCACCAAGCAGCGTTATCTGGAGCCCACCAAGCTGCTGCGTAACGAGCGTCACGTCAAGAAATAAGAGGTAAAAATATGGAAAGCAAACTCGGCTTGAATATGGAGCTGGTCAATCAGGCCCGTCAGTCTGCCGCCAAGGTGGCCGACGACGTTCAGGTCTTTATCGACCAGCACACTACGGTCACCGTTGAGCGTGCCGTCTGCCGTCTGCTGGGTGTCGATGGCGTCAACGATATGGACGTCCCCATGCCCAACGTGGTGGTGGATCATCTGCTGGCAGTTTCCCTGCTCCCTGCAGGCGCTGCTTGGGCTATCGGCAATGCCATGGTAGAGACCGGCAAGGATCCTCAGGCTGTGGCTGAGGCCGTCGACAGTGGTGAGCTGGATCTGTCCAAGGTTCCCGCTCACTCTGACGAGGAGATCCGTGCCGTGATTGACCCCGTGGTTCGTGCAACGGTGGAGCGCATCAACAAAAACGTTGCCAAGCGCAACGCTTACCTGAAGGAGTGGGGCGACAGAGAAGGTCCCTACCTGTACATCATCGTGGCTACCGGTAACATCTACGAGGATATCATCCAGGCCAAGGCCGGCGCCAAGCAGGGCGCAGATATCATCGCCGTGATCCGTACCACCGGTCAGTCCCTGCTGGACTATGTGCCTTACGGCGCTACCACCGAGGGCTTCGGCGGCACTTACGCCACCCAGGAGAACTTCCGCCTGATGCGTGCGGCTCTGGACGAAGTGGGCGAGGAGCAGCACCGCTATATCCGGCTGTGCAACTACTGCTCCGGTCTGTGTATGCCTGAGATCGCTGCCATGGGCGCTCTGGAGCGTCTGGATGTCATGCTGAACGATGCTCTGTACGGCATTCTGTTCCGTGATATCAATATGCAGCGCACCATCGTGGACCAGTTCTTCTCCCGTGTTATCAACGGCTATGCCGGCGTTATCATCAACACCGGTGAGGACAACTATCTGACCACCGACGACGCTATCACCAGCGCTCACACGGTGCTGGCTTCCCAGTTCCTGAACGAAGCCTTCGCCAAGACCGCCGGTATGCGTGAGGAGCAGATGGGTCTGGGCCACGCATTTGAGATGGATCCCGCCGTGGAGGATACCTTCCTGTACGAGCTGGCTCAGGCTCAGATGGCCCGTGAGATCTTCCCCAATGCGCCGCTGAAGTATATGCCTCCCACGAAGTTCATGACCGGCAACATCTTCCGTGGCCACATCCAGGATGCCCTGTTCAACATGGTCACCATCCTGACCGGCCAGAAGCTGTGCCTGCTGGGCATGATGACCGAGGCTATCCACACTCCGTTCATGTCCGACCGTGCTCTGTCGATCGAGAATGCTCAGTATATCTTCCGTACCATGAAGGATCTGGGCAGCGAGCTGACCTATAAAGAGAACGGTATCATCCGCAACCGTGCCAACGAGGTGCTGACCAAGGCCACCGATCTGCTGAAGGAGATCGAGAAGCTGGGCCTGTTCACCACCATCGAGAAGGGTATCTTCGCCGATGTTAAGCGTCCCAAGGACGGCGGCAAGGGCCTGGCCGGTGTTGTGGTCAAGGACGACAAATACTTCAACCCCTTCGTTGAGGTCATGAAAGGTAAGGTGGCGGCAGAATGAGCAGCGGACTGTATAATACCCACAAAATCGACTTCGATACCACGCTGGACCTGACCCGCCTGAAGCCTTACGGCGATACCATGAACGACGGTAAGGTGCAGACCAGCTTCACCCTGCCCATCAAGGACGATGAGCGTGGTGAGGAGGCTGCCCGCCAGATCGCCAAGAAGATGGGTCTGGAAGAGCCCAACGTGGCCTACCACGCCCCTCTGGACAAGGAGTTCACCTTCTACGTGGTGTACGGCAGCTGTGTCCACTCCGTCAACTACGAGGATATCCACGTGATCACCGTGGAGTCCGACGTCATGAGCATGGAGGACACCAACGACTACATCCGTGAGCATATCGGCCGCAAGGTCGTTATGGTGGGTGCTTCTACCGGCACCGACGCCCACACCGTGGGCATCGACGCCATCATGAACCGTAAGGGCTTCGCCGGCCACTATGGTCTGGAGCGTTACGAGATGATCGAGGCCTACAACCTTGGCTCTCAGGTCCCCAATGAGGACTTCATTAAGAAGGCTCTGGAGCTGCACGCCGATGTTCTGCTGGTCTCCCAGACCGTTACGCAGAAGGACGTTCACATCCAGAACCTCACCAACCTCATTGAGCTTCTGGAGGCCGAGGGCCTGCGTGACAAGTTTGTCGTCTGCTGCGGTGGTCCTCGTATCACCCACGAGCTGGCTAAGGAGCTGGGCTATGATGCCGGCTTCGGTGCCGGTAAGTACGCCGACGACGTGGCTTCCTTCGCTGTGACCGAGATGGTCAAGCGGGGCATGAAGTAAATCCAACCTGTGCAGACGGTCATGGGGCATAGTCCCCATGACCGTCTGATGCGGCATAGCGCCGTTTTCCTGCATTTTTTCCTGCACGTTCTCTTGCAATTTTCGCCTTCATGTGTTATGATATCAAGGTGTGATAAAATTTTGACGATTTTAGAGAACGAAAATAAACAAGGAGGAACTGAAATGGCAAAGAAACCTGTTATCACTGCCAAAGAGGCAGCGGCAATGATCCCCGATGGCGCCACCATTATGTGCGGCGGCTTCCTGGCCTGCGGTCAGGCCCGGGCGATCGTGAAGGAGCTGGTGGCTCGCGGTACCAAGGATCTGACCCTCATCGCCAACGATATGGCCCGTGCGGTGGGCCCCAAGGGTGAGGAGTTCTTCGGCATTGCCGAGCTGATCCACAATCATCAGGTCAAGCGTGTGATCGCTACCCACGTGGGCATGACTCCCGAGGTGGGCCAGCAGAACACCGAGGGTACTCTGGAGGTCAATCTGCTGCCCCAGGGCACTCTGGCCGAGTGCATCCGTGCCGGCGGCGCCGGTCTGGGCGGCGTCCTGACCCCCGTGGGCGTCGACACTCTGGTGGAGGACAGCCCCTTCTGCCTGGGCCGTCAGACCATCGACGGCAAGGATTATCTGCTGATGAAGCCCATCCACGCCGACTTCGCCCTGCTGGGCACCTACAAGTGCGACGAGTACGGCAACTGCTGGTACAAGGGTACCATGCGGAACTTCAACGTGGTCATGGCTACCGCCGCTGACACCGTTATCGCTGAGACCGAGTATCTGGTTCCCGTGGGCGAGATCGAGCCCGAGAACGTTCATACCTATGGTATGTGCGTGAACTACATCGTGGAAGGAGATAGAAAGTAATGGAAAAGTCCGAGATCAAAGGCTTTATCGCCAAGCGCTGCGCCAAAGAACTGAAGAACGGCGATGTCGTCAATCTGGGCATCGGCCTGCCCACCTTGATCCCCAACTACCTGCCCAAGGATGTGGAGCTGATCATCCACGCTGAGCTGGGTATCGTTTCCGCCGGCGCTACCCCCAAAGAGGGCGACGCCAACTATGATCCCTACCACGTCATCGATGCCGGTGGCGGCGTTGCTTCCGTGGCTTACGGCGGCGGCTTTATCGATTCCGCTACCAATTTCGGCCTGATCCGCGGCGGCCATGTGGACGCCTGCTTCCTGGGCGCTCTGGAGGTGGATGCCCAGGGCAATCTGGCCAACTGGATCATCCCCGGCAAGAAGATGCCCGGCATGGGCGGCGCTATGGACCTGTGCGTGGGTGCTAAGCACTGCATCGTCTGCATGGAGCACACCGCCAAGGGCAACCCCAAGATCTTCGAGAAGTGCCGTCTGCCCCTGACCGCTTCCCACTGCGTCAACAAGATCATCACCGAGATGTGCGTGCTGGAAGTGACCGATAAGGGTCTGCTCATGACCGAGATCAACCCCGAGTTCACCGTGGAGCAGGTGCAGGCCGCTACCGCTGCCCCCATCACTGTCTCTGAGAACCTGAAGAGCATGGTGGACTAAGTCTCCGCATCGGGAACAAAATGTGCAAAAAGACACGGCAGAGTTCTGCCGTGTCTTTTCTCGTGCCAGGGCGTGCTGATACAGGCAAGGAGGGCCGGATATGAAGCTCCGCATCATCGGCGGCAGCGGGAAAACGTATCTGGCCCGGCGGCTGGCGCAGGAATATGACATTCCTCATGTGGAGTTGGACGAGCTGCAGTGTGCCAGCGGTGCCACATTGCTGCGGGGTCTGCGGTAGCTCTTGAATTTGTTCACATCCAGCATGGACTGTACCCGCACCCAATCGCCGCCTGCGATGATGCCGGGATGCTTGCCCACCGCCACGATCCATTCCTCCATGGGGCGGATCTGGTTTGCCTTGCCGGGGCGCTGGAGCGAGCGGTTGTACACCATGATGCCGTGCTCACCGTCGAATTCTGTGCGCTCGGCAAAGTCGCCGATGTTGCGGCTGATGCGGTCGAGGCGGTAGACCACGATGGCGGCAAAGGCGATCTTCTGGGAATCCTTCATCATTTTCTTGAACTGCGGGCGCTCCAGGTTGCCGCCGGAAAAGTCCTCGTAGACCAGCACGTTTTCCGTCGCTTCCTCGCCAAAGTGCATGGCGATGTACTGGCGGCACCTCGCATGATTCATTAGGCTGATAGATATATTATATCGGATCGGAATCCGTTTGAAAAGGTACCCAAGGGAAGGATCTGAAAAATGTTGTATATCCGGCTTGGCTGGGATGTTTTTGCAGAATAAGCCAATCACACAGCAGCCCTCACGGCATAACCGTGAGGGCTGCTGTGCAGCTATATGTCCTCAGGCTTGGAAATGGCCGCAAAGGACTTTTTTTCATTTTGTTCATCAAGGGAGAGGATGCGCACCTCCAGGCCGGTAATATAATTATCCGGGTGTCCCTCGCAGCACTGATCCACGATATTGGGGGTGATCACACAGTCATCCACCGGCAGCTTCCGGCGGTAAGCTTCACCAAACAGGCGGTCGATGGAGTCCTGAATGGTGAGATACGGTCCGTAATGATAGCCGCAGAGATAGTCCTCGGCAGGAATATAGGAAACGGGCTGTTCGGCCATCAAATCCGGCAGGCGGCGGGCCTCGTCGGGAGTGTCTTCATAGAGATAAGCGCCGAACCATTTTCGCTGTCCCTGATAAAAGCCTACGGTGGGATAGAAGTAAAACAGCTCATGGGTAAAAAGGTTGATTTCCTCGCCGATGTGCAGAAAGGCGCGACGCGGGAAGGTGCGAACATAGAATTTATCCCGCTGGCTGACCGCCTGTTCCCTCTCGATAAACTCCACCTTCTGCTGGATGATTTGGATGGTGGCATTCAGCTCATCGCATTGACGGCGCAGCTGCTGCGCCTGCTGGGAGAGCATTTGCAGGTTATCACGAAGACCGTTGCTGTGGAGAAAAGCCTTGATCTGGGCAAGGGAGTAGTCCAGTCGCCGCAGGTATCGGATCGTGGCCAAGGGATAGACCTGATCGAAATGGTAAAAGCGGCGGTTGTTTTCGCTGTTGCGCACCTGCGGCACCAGCAGACCCTTGGTATCATAATGGCGCAGCAGTTGGACATCCATGTTGAATATGTTGGCAAGCTCCCCGATCGTCAAGAATTCTTTCATAAAACCTCCCATTTTCCCGCTATGTAACGCTAGGATTTTGTAAGAACACTAGAAAATCCAGAAAAATCAAAATTAGGGCTTGAACCTATAACCGTTATAGGTTGTAAGGTAAGTATATCATTTACGAAGCAATTTGACAAGTATCTGGATGGAGGGATCTCATGCAAACCTATTTGAAGAACGGTTACATCGTCTCCATGGATCAGCAGGACACCGTTTTTGACGGTGGCGGTGTGCTGGTGGAGGATGACCGCATTACGGCGGTTGGTAAGGTAGACCCCAGGCTGGTGAAGCCCGACGCAGAGGTCATTGACCTGCAGGGCAAGTATGTACTGCCCGGGTTTGTGAACACTCACGTACACACCTCCCAGCAGATTTCCCGCGGAGTGGGCGATGATGTTGATTTCATCTGCTGGCTTCATGACCGGATGTGGCCCTTTGAGAGCAACATGACGGAGGAGGACTCTTATGTATCCACGCTGATGACCAGTCTGGAGCTGATTCGCTCCGGCGTGACCTCCTTTGCAGAACCCGGCGGACAGTTCGTCTCCGGCATGGCCCGCGGTACGGCGGAATCCGGTCTGCGCGGTAAGCTGGCCAAATCTGTGATGGACTGCGGCGAGGGACTGCCGGAAATCTGGCAGCGCACCATGGAGCAGGAACTGGAGCAGCAGGTGGTGGATCTGGAGAAATTCCACAATACCGCCGACGGAAGGGTACAGGTTTGGTTTGGACTGCGTACCATTTTCAACAACACCGATGAGCTGTGCGTCCGCACCAAGGAACTGGCGGATAAATACGGCGTCGGTATCCACATGCATGTGGCTGAGGCCAAGGAGGAAAAAGAATATACCTATGCCCGCTGGGGTGAGGGTACAGTGAAGCATCTGGAGCGGCTGGGCGTACTGGATAAAAATTTGCTGGCCGTTCACACAGTATGGCTGACGGACGAGGAACTGGAACTATTCAAGAAGCGGGAAGTAAAGATTTCTCACAACCCGGCTTCCGCCATGCGTGTGCTGGGCTTTGCACGAATCCCGAAGATGCTGGCTATGGGACTGCGGCCCTCCATCGGTACGGACGGCGCTTCTTCCTCCAACCATATGGACATGGTGGACGAGATGTGGCTGACCAGCCTGATTCACAAGGGCTGGCGTCTGGACCCCACGGTCGTTCCCTCACAGGATATTCTGCGGATGGCCACCAAGTGGGGTTCCCGTGCGCTGCTGGACGAAGACCTGTATGGCAGTCTGGAATGCGGCAAGAAGGCGGATCTGATCGTCATTGACCCCCACGGCCCGTCTATGATGCCGGTGAATGACAAAATCGCCGCACTGGTGACGGCCATGCATTCGGCCAACATCCAGTCCACCATGTGTGACGGCAAGTGGCTGATGCGGGACCGGAAGATCCTGACGCTGGACGAGGAGGCCATTCTGAAGGAGGCCTGCGACCGGGCAAAAGCCATCTACAAGCGGGCGGGCATTGAGCTGCCGGATCGCTTCCCGGTGGTGAAGGTTTAAAGGTTTTACCGGTGCGAGGCACCAGAACATAGAAGAAACAGCAGCAAGCGGAATTTTGTGTTTAGTATGGAGGTACAGCATGAATCAGAAATTACTGTCCGTTGCGAAAGGGGAGACTCCGGCCGATCTGGTGATCCGGAACGGCAAGGTAGTCAATGTCTATTCCGGTGAGATTTATGACGGTGGTGTGGCCATCTGCGGCGACACCATCGCCGCCGTGGGCGATGTGGAATACTGCATCGGTGAAGGCACCCGGGTGGTGGATGCGGAAGGAAAGTATCTGACCCCGGGCTTTTTGGACGGGCATATCCATCCGGAAAGCTCGTCACTGGCAATCCGTCCCTTTGCCGAGGCGGTGCTGGCACACGGCACCACCGGCATCATGACAGACCTGCATGAGGTGGGCGTGGTGTCCGGGTTGGAGGGCATCGAGGCCATCCTGAAGGAAGCAGAAGCCACAGACCTGAAAATCTATTTCGTGGTGCCGTCCCATGTGCCGTTTTCTCCCAATCTGGAAACCAGCGGCGGCCGCTTTAACCCGGAGATCATCCGCAAGGCACTGAAGCGTCCGGATGCGGTGGGCCTGTCCGAGTGTGTTGGCCCCTATATCACGGCGGGCTTCCCCGATTTGCTGGAGTCCTTTGACGCAACGCTGTCGATGCCCGGCAAGACGCTGCAGGGCCATCTGCCGGATATGTACGGCCCGGCTATGAGCGCCTGCATCGCCGCCGGCGTATCCACCGACCACGAGTCCTTCTGCGAAAAGGATGTGTTTGAGCGGCTGCGCAACGGCTGCCACCTGATGATGCGCGAGGGCAGCGCTGCTCGGAATATGCCGGTACTGCTGAAGACCGTGATGGAAAATCATCTGGACACCGCCATGGTCAGCATCGTTACCGACGACCTGCACACGGTGGACCTGCAGGAGCGGGGCCATCTGGACGATTCTCTGCGCACGGCGCTGGGCATGGGGCTGGACTTTGTCAAGGCTATTCAGATGGTTACCGTCAACTGCGCACGGGCGTTCAATCTGGATCGGGAGATCGGCGGACTGGCCCCCGGACGCCGGGCGGACATCAATATCACCACCGGCCCGGAGGATTTCCGCGTGCTGACCACCTTTGCCGGCGGCCGCCAGATTACGGACGACGGCAAGCTGTTGGTACACTATGAGACGGCAGAGCATGAGCCCTGTGTGCTGAACACCATGCACCTGAAGAACCCCATCACGGCAGACAGCTTCAAGATCCATGCCCCTGCAGGCGCCAAGAAGGTGAAGGCGCTGGTGATGGATACGCTGCCCTACATGCCCTTCACCAATCGCCGGGATGTGGAGCTGCCGGTGGTAGACGGCGTGGTGCAGTGCGATGTGGAGCAGGATGTGCTGTACATTGCGCAGGTAGAGCGCCATGGCAAGAACGGAAATGTGGGCAAGGCCTTTATGGGCGGCTTCCATATCCGGGGCGGCGCAATGGCTTCCTCCGTGGGCCACGACAACCACAACATCATTGTCATGGGCGACAGCTTTGAGGACATGGCACTGGCGGTGAACCGCTGCGTGGAGCTGGGCGGCGGACAGGTGATCGTCCGGGACGGCAAGGTGGCCGCCGAGGTGGCGTATCCCATCTGCGGCTTGCTGAGCGACCTGCCGCTGGAGGAACTGGCGGAGAAGAAAAAGGAACTGAACCGGGTGGCTCACGAAATGGGCACGGAAATTGCCATTCCCTTCATGTTCCTCAGCTTTATCTGTCTGGCGGCTATCCCCGCTTACGCCATTACCGACTGCGGATTTATTGATGTGGTGCAGCAGAAGGTGATCGACCCCATTCTGGAGGTCGTGGAATAAAACCGAATTCCCTGAAAAACCAATTTACAAAAGAGCACAGAGAGGAGCAACATGAAGAACGATTTTTTTAAGCTGAAGGACCACGGTACCACCGTCCGGCGGGAAGTGCTGGCAGGTATCACCACCTTTATGACCATGGCCTATGTGCTGGCAGTGCAGCCTTCAGCCATCTGTGGCTTCGGCCCCGATCCCTACATCACGGATATAAACGGCATTGTCATCAGCAAGTCGGCGCTGCTGGTGATGTGTGCGCTGGTCAGCGGTATCATCACCCTGTTTATGGGCCTGTATGCCAATTTGCCGCTGGCACTGTCTACCGCTATGGGCAGCAACTTCATTCTTGGCGGGCTGGTCAACAGCGGCACGGTATCCTTCGGCTGGGCCATGGCACTGCTGCTGTGCTCCGGTATCCTGTTCATTCTGGTGACGGTTCTGGGCGTGCGAAAAATGGTGGTGGATCTGCTGCCGAAAAACCTGAAGATTGCCATACCAACCGCCGTGGGCTTCTTTATTGCCTATCTGGGCTTTAAAAACACCGGCCTTGCCACTTTCAGCGACAGCGGTCTGGCTTTGGGCGATTTTACCCAGCCTGCGGTGCTACTGGCCTTGATCACCCTGGCAGTGATGGGCGTGCTGACGGCCTACAAGGTGCGCGGCGCTATTCTGATCGGCATCATTGTCGGCACCATCATCAGCATTCCTATGGGTGTGTCTACGCTGCCTGCTGCGCTGGTGTCCCTGCCGGATATGAGCGAAATCGGCAATCTGGTGCTGTGCTACGACTTCAAGTCCGTGTTGGCTGACATCCCCGGCGCACTGGTGTGGATCTTCATCCTGTTTACCAGCGACTTCTTTGCTACCTTCGGCGCACTGATCGCCGTGGGCGCCCAGACCAATATGCTGGATGAGAATGGCAACTTCCCCCAGATTGAAAAGCCCTTCCTGGTGGATGCTGTTGGTACCGTGGTGGGCTCCGGCACCGGATGCACCACCATCTCCACCTTCATTGAATCCACCATCGGCGTGGAAGCTGGCGGTCGCACGGGCCTGACGGCGATTGTCAGCGGAGTGCTGTTCCTGGTGTGCATTTTCCTGTCCCCGCTGTTTTTGATGATCCCCACTGCCGTGACCGGCGTGGCGCTGATCTTCGTGGGCTTCTCCATGCTGTCGGGCTTTACGAAGCTGGACTTCTCCGACTTCAAGAGTTGCTTCGGCCCCTTCGCGATGATCCTGTTCGGCACCTTTACCGGCGACATTGCTGCGGCGATCTGCCTGGGCGTGCTGACGGACGTGCTGATCAAGGTGCTGACAGGCGATGCAAAGAAGGTACACCCGGTGCTGTACGTGCTGTGCATCCCGCTGGTGCTGTATTTCATCGTGTAAAAACCGGATAACAACGTAACTTCCCGGCATACCCGGATAAGCAGGTCTGATTGTGCGGAGTAGCGCAGCGTAAGCTGCGCTACTCCGGTTTTTATTGGGATATGTATGCAGAACAGTAATAGATTTAGCAATCATGGGTAGTATCTCTTACTAATATCCTACAATCATTCTACCGAAATAATTTTTGGCGTTCAAGACCCTGCTTGAAATACCTCTCCCGTGTGGATTTGAAGATTTGCACGCTTCCCTGTTCCCATCGATCAATAGTCCGCCACGTCACGCTGGCGAAGTCCTTTTTGATAACGATACCACCGCCGTTTGTTCCACTGTAATAGTATGGCTTTGCCGATCATGACGGCGATGGCCAGCGCCACCACAGTCAGGGGAAAGACCACCGTATTAGCGGCATTTCCGTAGGAACCCAGATAGCTGGCGCTGGCGATGAAGATCTGATCCACGATGTTGTAGAGCGCCCCCACCAGTAGGGAGGTGACGCAGGGGATAGTGGTGCATGAGCCGCCCGACGGGCTCGGTCTCCAGAAATTGTGTGTTGTGTTCCATAGATGTGTCCTCTCTTTCGGCGTGATAAAATGCGTAAGTCCCGGAAATCCGGACTTACGCATCTCTGCTGCACGATTTGCCTATGGAATTCCGCAAAAAACGTGCGGCGCTTCTGCAACCGGATTTACGCAGAAACGCCACACGTTGTAAGACGATTATAACAGATGGGGGGAAGCTTTTCAAATGTTTTTGCCGCTGCCCTTACGCCGTCGTATCCCGGCGGAAGCGGCGCATGAGGATCAATGCCATGGCAAAGCACAGAAGCTCCGAGCAGAGGGGGGCGAACCAGATGCTGCTGCCGCCCCAGAGCGCCGCCAGCAGGAGCAGCGCCCCGGCCTGCAGCACCAGTCCCCGGCCCATGGAGATGCACAGGGCGGAGCGGGGCCGCTCCACCGCCGTCAGGAAGCCGCCCATGAGGATGTTGAAGCCCACCAGCAGATACGATAGAGCGTATCGCCGCAGCGCCCCGGTGGAGGCGGCGTTCAGCAGAGGCTTCTCCGAGCCGAGGAAGATATGTACCAGCTGCGGGGCCAGCAGGAAAATACCGGCAAAGCAGACCGCCGTCATGATGGCTACGGTGATCAGGCCGTACCGCAGCAGCCGGCGGTACTTCTCCGAGTCCTTGCGGCCGTACTGGAAGCTCACCAGCGGCTGGGAGCCCTGAGACACACCCAGCATGATGTTCACCACCAGCGTATTGGTGTAGGCGATGATGGTATAGCTCACCAGCCCGTCGGTGCCGATGCAGCGGAGGATCACGTGATTGAAGAGGAAGATCATCACGCCATTGCACAGCTCCGTGACACCGTCCGCCAGGCCGATGGGGATCAGGCGGCGGTAGATGGAGCCCTCCGGACGGAAGCGTACCAGATGGAAGGTGGTGTGCTTGCCGAAGAAGTGGGTGATGTAGATGATGCAGGTCAGCAGCTGGCTCAGGCCTGTGGCGAAGGCGGCGCCCCATGCGCCCCAGTTCAGCACAAAGATGGCCACATAGTCCAGTACGCAGTTGGTGAGGCAGCCGATGCACACCGTGAGAATGGCCAGCATGGGCCGCCCGTCGGTCTTGACCAGGATCTCCAGATTATACGACACGATGAAGCAGATGGCAAAGGGAGCCAGCCCCCGCAGATACGACATGGTGTAGCCCAGCGTCTCCTCCTCTGCCCCCAGCAGCAGGGCAAAGGGCTCCAGAAAGACCAGCACCAGAGCGGTGATGGTCAGGCCGATGATCGCCAGCAGCACCAGATTCTGGGAGAACAGGCGGTTGGCGTGCTCCCGGTTGCCCTGCCCCAGATAGATGGAGAGGATGGTGCTGGTGCCTACGGCGAAGGTGACGGCGATGGAGAACATGACGTTGGTGAAGGGGACGGCCAGATTCACCGCCGCCATGGCGTAGTCCCCTACACCCTTGGCCACGAACAGGCCGTCCACGATGGAGTACAGGGAAAAAACCATGAGGGAGGCCACGGTGGCCGAGGAGAAGCGTAGAAACTGTGCCAGCAGACTGCGCTGATCTTGCATTTTCGATGAGATTCCTTTCCATTCAGCGGCGTACCGCATATATCCCGCCGAAGCGGGTGTACCGTCTATTATAGCCGAAATTTTCCTTTCGGTCAAGACGGGGGCGCCTACATCCCACAGCAGAATACGGCAAAATGTACAGGAGGTGCGGTGCGTCCATTGGAGATTTTGTGCGATGGGGACAGCGTCCTCCGTTCAGGAGGCGTAAAGGATGCGGCGGAGACGAAAAGAGGGACGCCCTGACGGGCGTCCCTCTCAAGACTGCCGAAAAACCCTTCGTTTTTTTCGGCAAAAGGATTGCAGTCTGCTGCGCGCATAATTTGTGTGCCATAGGCGCACAAATTCCACACTTGCAGCCTGAGAAGTATTTTCTCTCACGCACATGTCGCAAGAGAAAATGATTTTACTTCTTTGCCGCCTGCGGGCGGCAAACTCTGCGAGGCTTTTTTGATACACTGAAGAGGGACGCCCTGACGGGCGTCCCTCGATGTAGGAAAAAGTGAACAGCGAAGATACTCAGGAATCCGACTTCCCGGCGAAGATGACACCCAGCGTGATCAGGACGGCACCGATGATGCACATGAGGGAAATTTTCTCCCCCAGCAGCAGCCAGCCCGCCACCACAGTGACGAAAGGAGTGGCATAGAGGTAGTTGTTGGTGATGACCACGCCCAGCCGCTTGAAGGCAATGTTCCAGATGGCGAAGCACACGGCGTTGCCGAACACGCCCAAGAATAGCCAGCTCACCAGAATATTGGGCTGGGTGAACAGGGGCGTCAGGCTGGGCAGGCCGTCCGTCAGCAGCACCAGCGGCAGGGAGGTCAGGAAGGCCCACAGAAACACCCGGCGGGTCACAAGGAAGTTGTCGTAGCGCTCAGTATACTTCTTGACGAGGATGGAGTACACCGCCCACATGAGGGCGGCGGCCAGAGCCAGCAGGTCGCCCAAGGGGCTTAGATGGAAGGACAGGGTGCCGTTGAGCACCACCATCACCACGCCAGCGATGGCTACCACGGCGCCGATGTAGACCCACTTGCCCAGCTTCTCCCCCCTGCGGGAGAACAGCTGCGCCAAAATCACCGTTAGGATAGGGGACATGGATACCAGAATACTGACGTTGGCAGCGGAGGTATGGGCCGAGGCGGTATTCTGCAGGAAGAAGTAGAAGCTGCCGCCGGTGATGCCGATGAGGATGAACATCAGCTCATCCTTCCACGGGAGCTTCATGGTCTTGGGTCGCAGCGCCCACAGAGCCAGATACGCCAGCCCCATCCGCAGGGGGATGATCTGGGTGGGGGTATAGGCCGTCAGCATGACCTTGGTGAGCACGAAGCAGCTGCCCCACACCAGAGTAGTAAAGATGGCATACAGATGCCCCATGAGCTTTTGACGATTTGACATGATCCACACTCCTAACACACAAATGCTGCGCTGATGCAGCGCTTAATCTTCGGGGATGACGGGGGTCTGACCCGCCATGACTTGTGCAATGAGATCCTTGGCCACGTTCACCGTGTCATAGTCGGGCCACATGACCCACAGGGCCTGACCGGGCATGGAGTAGCACTCCTCCGTGCCGCCGTAGCCGGTGACGGAGTAGCTGGTGATGTTCCAGCCGGACATATCCGACAGCTGCATTTTTACCAGACTGCTGATGTCCTCATAGGGCATATTGGTGATCATGGTGTCCGCCACGGCATCCAGCACCTCGCCGTAGGTGGAGAGGATGGCGGGAGAGGTGGCCTTGTTGAAGATGGCCTTGATCATGGCCATCTGGTTGCGGCCACGCTGGTTGTCACCGTCAGAGAAGGAGTAGCGCTCCCGGCAGAAAGCCAGAGCCGCCTGCCCGTCCACGTTGTAGTTCATCCCCTCGGTGAAGGAGAAGTAGTCGTCATAGAGATTACCGTTCTTATCGGGGATCTGCATGACCTTGGTGGTGAAGGTCTGCTCGGAGTAGACGTCTACGCCGCCCAGAGCATCCACGATCTTGGTCAGGCCGTAGAAGTTGACACGGGCGTAGTACTGCGTTTCCACACCGTAGAGATCGTCCAGCACCCGCATGGACTCGTCGATGCCGTACATACCGGCGTGGGTCAGTTTATCCAGCTGGCCGTTGAAGCTCAGGGGCAGGAAGTAGTCACGGGGGGTATTTAGCAGCAGAATTTGCCGGGACTTGGGATTCACCACCGCCAAAATGTTCACGTCACTGAGGCTCTGGATGTTGACATCGGAGTTCCGGGCATCAATGCCGCTGCAATAGACCACGAAGGGCTCCACGGTGATGGACTCGTTGGGTACCACCGGGGCGACCTCCTTGGTGAAGTCGAACTGCTTGAGGATACGGGTGTAGTTGTCGAAATCCGTATAGCCCTCGGTCTGCTCCAGAATGGGCAGATAGCCGTCGTTAAGGATAATGGCGTCCACCTCGCCGTCATACAGAGCGTCCGCCAGCTGGGGCACAGAGGCGTAGGCCTTGGAGGTGGGATTCAGATCGGACAGGGTTTTGAGCACCTCGGCGGTGTTCTCCTGATCGGCGTTTTCCAGCACGCCGAAGGTATAGCCCACGGCATCCTCGATGGAGCTGGCCTCGTTGTCCTTCAGGACGATGATGTCGATGGTCTGCTTCTCCGCCATCTTGCCCACGATGCGGGTGACGGCACTTTTGAGACTGCCGCCGGCCACGGCGCCGTAGATCATTCCGGCGGACAGGATCACAGCCAGCACGCCGCAGCCGATCTTGGCGGCATGACCACCCTTGGAGGGGCGGCGGGGCAGCTGCACCACGGCGTGGCCGCTATTGAGGATCAGGATGCCCGCCATCAGCAGCAGCAGATATTTGTTGTCCAGCATATCCAGATTCAGGAGCTGGCCCAGCAGCACCAGACTGCACACCATCAGCAGTCCCAGCGCAATCAGGCCGAACCAGTCCATCCACGCCATACGGCGGCTGCCGGAGGTGTCGCTGTGCGTTTGTTTGGAAGTCATAGCATTTCTCCTTACTTCAGAGATGACGGCCCGCATGGTCTTATGACCGGCCGCAATCCCCTATTATATAGGATAGATAGTAGAATTACCAGAGATTTTTGCGAAAAAACCGGGGAAATATCAAATTTTCCGGAAAGACGGGGGAAATCAGCCATTGATGAGCTCCCGGATCATCCGGCGAGCGGCGGCGACGGAGCTCTCATCCGGCACCAGCACGCTGAGGGGGAAGCCGGTGGTGAAGCAGTCCTGCATATCCGTGGTGCCGGAGAGGGTGTAGGTGCTGATGTCCCAGTCCACCTTGTCCTCCAGCTGCAGCTTCACCAGCTTCAGGATATCCTGCTGGGGCATATTGGTCAGCACGGAGTCGGAGACGGCCTTCAGCACATCCTGATACCCGGAGAGAATGGCGGGGGAGGTGGCCTTGTCAATGATGGCCTGCAGCACCGCCATCTGGTTGCGGCCCCGCTGCACGTCGCCCTGAGCGAAGGCGGAGCGCTCACGGGAGAAGGCCAGAGCCTCCCGGCCGTTGAGGTGATTGACGCCCTCGGTGAAGGTAAAGGCCTCGTCGTGATAGCCACCGTCGCCGTTTTCGTTGGGCATCTCCATGGCGACGGTAGTGAAGTCCACCGGGGAGGTGACATCGATGCCGCCCAAGGCGTCCACGATATCCATAAGGCCGCTGAAATTCACACGGGCGTAGTAGTCGGCCTTCACCCCCAGTAAGGTGTTCAGGGCCTCGATGGGCTCGTCCATGCCCTTATCACTATATACGCTGAAATGGGTCAGCTTATCCATCTCTCCGTTGAAGGGCAGGGGCAGATAGTAGTCACGGGGGACATTCACCAGCAGAATTTTATGGGTGGAGGGGTTCACCACCGCCAGAATGTTGGCATCGCTGCGAGTGTTGAGCAGGGTATCGGAGATGCGCTCGTCGGTGCCGCTGCAATAGACCACGAAAGGCTGACGGGAGATGTTGGCATTCGGGGCGATGGTGTCGGACTCGTGTGTCACGTCGTATGTATAGATCTCACGGGTGCGGGACGTAAAATCCTTGTAACCGTCGGTCTGCTTCAGGGTGGAGACCATGCCTTTGCCCAGGATGACGGCGTCTACTTCCCGGTTGTACAGAGCGTCGGCCAGAGCCGTGGGAGTGTCGTAGGACTTGGTCTTGACCTGCCCCAGTCCCTCCTCCAGATGCGTCAGAAGGGCATCGGTGGTGTCGGTATCCGTCTGAGCCAGATAGCCGTAGGTATAGCCGAAGGTATCACCGATCTCCTGAGCGGAGTCGTTTTCCCGGACCCGCACCACCACGGTCTTGACGCTGCCGGTGCTGGACACACGGGAGAGAGTCTCCAGCACGGCGTTGGTGGCCACGGTGGCGTAGATCATGCCCGCCGACAGTACCAGCGCCACCAGGCCCAGAACAAGCTTCCAGAGCTTGTTGCGCCAGCGGGGCAGTTGGGTCACGGCGAAGAGAACGTTCAGTCCCGCCAGCACCGACAGCAGGAGCAGCGTCAGCTTCTGGGTCAGCACGCCGGTGGTCAGCAGCCGGGCCGCCAGAAAGCCGCTGGAGATCAGCAGCAGGAAGAAGGTGAGTATACCGAACCGATCCGCCCCGGTGCGGCGGCGGGGGGAACCGTAGCCGCCGTAGGAGCGGGAGGAATAATGTCTGGACATAGAGGAAAAACTCCTTTCCGAAAATCAGCAAGGCACGACAGGATAGCCTACCGGCCGAAGGCACATAGTCTCTCTATTATAAAGCGGCGGCGACAGGAAATCCAGTGTAAAAGGTTACAGATTTGTGAACTTTACGGCGAATGCGGCGGATGTGACAATTTTGTTATCCGGGGATTTCCCGGCGGAAACGGTTGAAGCGGCGGCGGGAGTGTGGTATAATCATCGAAGCGGCCACGGGCCGTTACAGAAAAATAAGCCGCCGCCCCTGCGGAATGGAGGCGGCGTATTTCAGGAGGATCACCATGAAGGCAGCACTGGTCATTATGGCGGCGGGACTGGGTTCCCGCTACGGTGGAAATAAACAGGTGGACGGCGTAGGACCTCAGGGGGAGATGCTGATGGAGTATTCCATCTACGATGCCGTTCGGGCGGGCTTTACCAAGGTGGTGTTCATCATCAAGCCCGATATGCGGGAGCTGATGGATCGCCTGTGGGGGGACCGCACACTCATAACAAAAACAGGAGAGCCGCTGGAGGTCTGCTACGCCATGCAGGACTTCACCAGCATCCCGGACTACTACACCATTCCGGCGGGCCGCACCAAGCCCTTCGGCACCGCCCATGCGGTGCTGTGCGCCCGGCCCTATCTCTCCGAGCCCTTCTGCGTCATCAACGCCGACGACTACTACGGCGTGGATGCCTACCGGGCCATGTATGAGGAGCTTCAGCGCCTGCCCCGGCAGGGACGGGCTACCATGGTGGGGTATCTGCTGAAAAACACCGTCAGCGCCAACGGCACCGTATCCCGTGGCGTGTGCCGGGTGGAGGACGGCTGGCTCCGTGGCATCCATGAGACGCTGAAGATCCAGCTGTTCCCGGACGGCTCCATCGCTGATGTGGCGGAGGGCCAGCACCGGGAGCTGGCGCCGGACACGGTGGTGTCCATGAACTTCTGGGGCTTCATGCCCTCCATCTTTCAGGAGCTGGAGGCCTACTTCGACCACTTCCTGCGCTGCGAGGCCGGGGACAACATCAAGGCGGAGTGCCTGCTGCCGGGCATGGTGGGAGACCTGCTGGAGCAGGGACGGCTGGAGGTATCCGTGCTGCACTCGGCAGACCGCTGGTTCGGCATGACGTACCACGAGGACCGGCAGGCGGTGGCGGCGGAGCTGCAGAAGCTCCACGCCGGCGGTGTGTATCCACCCACCCTGCGGGCCTGAGAGGGGAGAGCGACACATGAGCGACTATTACGATCAGACCCCGGAGCAGCGCCGTCAGCTGCGGGCGCAGCGGAATCGGCGGCGGCAGGCGCAGGTGCGTCGGCGGAAGCTGCTGCTGGGCCTGCTGGTGCTGGCGGTATTGGCTGTGGTGCTGATACTGGTGCTGCGGGGCTGCGGCAAGGATAAGGAACCGGCGCAGCCTACCCCCAGCGAGAATGTGGACAAGCCCGATACCCCAAACACTCCGGCGGAGCCTTCGGATAGAGAGCAGAACCAGAAGCCTGACGACCAGCAGAGCAACGGGGAGCAGGAGATCCCGTGGAATCTGACGCTGGTGAACCGGTGGAATCCCCTGCCGGAGGGCTGGACCGTGGACGAGGTGGAGCTCTCCAACGGCTGGGCGGTGGACAGCCGCTGCTACGACGCCCTCCAGCAGATGATGGACGCCTGCCGGGCGGAGGGGCTGCATCCCGTGGTGTGCTCGGCCTACCGGACGCAGGCCGTGCAGCAGAACATCTTCGACCAGATGAAGCAGTCCCTGTTGGATCAGGGGTACAGCGATGCCGACGCCGAGACGGAGGCGGGCCGTCAGGTGGCCGTTCCCGGCACCAGCGAGCATCAGCTGGGGCTGGCGGTGGATATCGTGGATCTGGATCACCAGCTGCTGGACGAGAGTCAGGAGCAGACGGCGGTGCAGCAGTGGCTTATGACCAACAGCTGGCGCTACGGCTTCATTCTGCGCTATCCCACCGCCAAGACGGAGACCACCGGCATCATCTATGAGCCGTGGCACTACCGCTATGTAGGACAGGAGGCCGCTGCGGAGATCTATCAGCAGGGTGTGTGCCTGGAGGAGTATATCGCCGCCAAATACGGTGCTTGACCGGAGGGAAGAGGAATGAGATTGAGAAAGTAAGCAGCTCACATTTATATAAAGGAGTTGCTGATGGATGCATATCGAGGAATATACCACTTATCAGGAGTCGGAGGTGCTGGCTCTGTATGGAAGCGTCGGATGGACGGCCTATACGGAGCAGCCGGAGGCGCTGCGCCGAGGCTTTGCCGGGTCGCTGCTGACATTGGCCGCCCGTGAGAACGGGACGCTGGTGGGGCTGCTGCGGGCTGTGGGTGACGGCTGTACCGTGGTGCTGGTACAGGACCTATTGGTGCGGCCGGATCACCAGCGGCGGGGAATCGGCACGGCGCTGATGCAGGCGGCGCTGGAGCGCTTCCGATCGGTGCGGCAGGTGCAGCTGCTGACGGACGACACGGAGAAAACCAAGGGGTTCTACCGGTCGCTGGGTCTGCTGACACTGCCGGAGCTGGGGTGCTGCGGCTTCATGCGCCCGTAAAACCACATGGGGGAGGGTGTCCTTGGACACCCTCCCCCATGCTTTGTCCTGTGTACCGGGCGGTCAGCGCCGGTTCTGGTTCTGCTGCTCCTGCTGATTCTGATTCTGGTTTTGATTCTGGTTCTGATTCTGCTTGTTCTGCTTCTGCTGATTCTGGTTCTGCTGATTCTGGTTCTGCTGATTTTTGCCGGACATCGAGGCACCTCCTTCCGTATCTGCGATACAGCTTCAGTTTGCCCGAAAACCGGCGGAGCATACATCCTCCCGTGAAAAATTTCCGGCGGCAGATAAAAAATCCGCTTGACAGGCGGTAGGAGCGATGGTATACTACTGGAGAAAACAAAGAAGGCAGGATGCATCCGCCTCACCTCCAGCAAAGGCAAAGAGGTCAACAGCGAGTATGGTGGCGGCCCGGAAGGGGCGCAGGCTTTGTTGTGCGGATGCAGCTTTGCATCCGTGTTTTTATTTTCTGAAGGAGGTGCTTCGGTTATTAGCAATGTAGTGCATCAACTCAACGAGGAGATCCGTGACAAGGAGATCCGCCTCATCGGTGAGACCGGTGAACAGCTGGGTATCATGTCCTCCGCCGACGCTCTGCACATTGCGGACGAGCGGGGGCTGGATCTGGTGAAGATCTCTCCCCAGGCGACCCCGCCGGTGTGCAAGCTCATGAACTACGGTAAATACCGGTTCGAGCAGAGCAAGCGGGAGAAGGAAGCCAGAAAGAACCAGCACGTGGTGGAGATCAAGGAGATCCGGATGTCTCCGGGCATTGACGTGGGGGATTTCAACACCAAACTGAAAAATGCCCAGAAGTTCCTGACGGAGGGGAACCGGGTGAAGGTCTCTGTTCGCTTCCGTGGCCGTGAGATGGCACATACCGAGATCGGCCGGGAGCTTCTGAAGAAGTTTGCCGAACAGTGCGCCGAGGTCGCCACCATGGATAAGGCCGCCAAGCTGGAGGGCCGGAATATGTCGATGTTCCTCTCTCCCAAGACCGGCAAGTAAACAAAAGTTCTGCTTGCCCCCGGCAAGAGAATAGATGGAAGGAGTAAAAATTATGCCTAAACTGAAGACTCACAGCGGCGCCAAGAAGCGCTTCAATCTGACGAAATCCGGCAAGGTCAAGAGAGCTCACGCTTTCAAGAGCCACATCCTCACCAAGAAGGACACCAAGCGTGGCCGTCGCCTGCGGTCCGGCACCTACGCCGACTGCACCAACGAGGCGACCATCCGCAAGATGATCCCCTACAAATAAGAGACGGAATCGTTAGAATAGGAGGCAATTAAGATATGGCACGTGTAAAAGGCGCTATGATGGCGCGTAAAAGAAGAAATAAGACGCTGAAGCTGGCCAAGGGCTACTGGGGCGCTAAGTCCAAGCACTTCAAGATGGCCAATGAGCAGGTCATGAAGTCTCTGACCTACGCCTATGTGGGCCGCCGCCTGAAGAAGCGGGACTTCCGTCAGCTGTGGATCACCCGCATCTCCGCCGCCTGCAAGATCAACGGCATGAACTACTCTACCTTCATGCACGGTCTGAAGGTGGCCGGCATCCAGATCAACCGCAAGATGCTCTCCGAGATGGCCATCTACGATGCCCCGGCGTTCGCCGCCCTGTGCGACATCGCCAAGAAGGCGTAACTGTCTTAAAAAGCACGTCGCATATGCGGCGTGCTTTTTCCTGTGGCAAAGGGCGGAAATATCTGGTATACTATCAGGGAAACACATCATCGATGGTACCAAGAGAAAGGAGCATTTCCATGTACTGCACGAGAAAGGTAAATGACGATTACACGTGGGTAGGCGCCGACGGGCGGCGGCTGGCCATGTTTGAGGGTGTGTTCGATGTACCCAACGGCATCTCCTTCAACAGCTATCTGCTGAGGGATGAAAAGACCGTGCTGTTTGACACGTCGGATGCGGCGGTGCGCCGCACCTTCCGGGAAAATCTCCTCCATGCGCTGGAGGGGCGGTCGCTGGACTACGTGGTGGTACACCACATGGAGCCGGATCACACGGCGGAGCTGGAGGAGCTGGTGCTGCGCTTCCCGGAGGTGCAGATCTATTGCAGCGCTATGGCCAAGACCATGATGACCCAGTTCTTCGGCCCCGGCTTTCAGGAGCGCATCCATGTGGTGAAGGAGGGGGATACCCTCTGCACCGGGCGGCACACGCTGCGCTTTATTGCGGCCCCCATGGTCCACTGGCCGGAGGTACTGATGACCTATGATGAGACGGATCGTCTGCTGCTGACGGCGGATGCCTTCGGCTGCTTCGGGGCCTTGAATGGCCGGCTGTTTGCCGATGAGGTGGACTTCGACCGGGATTATCTGGACGAGGCCCGGCGGTACTATACCAATATCGTGGGCAAATACGGCTCTCAGGTACAGGCGGTGCTGAAGAAGGCGGCAGAGCTGGACATCGCCATGCTGCTGCCCCTCCACGGCTTTGTGTGGCGGAAGGAGTTGGGGTATCTCCTGCACAAGTACGACCTCTGGAGCCGCTACGAGCCGGAGGAGCGGGGGGTGCTCATCGCCTATGCCTCCGTGTATGGCAACACGGAGAACGCCGCCAACATTCTGGCCTGCCGGCTGTCGGAGCGGGGTGTGAGGGTGCAGATGTTCGATACCTCCGTGACGCCTACCTCTTACATTCTGTCGGCAGCCTTCCGTTACAGCCATCTGGTGTTTGCTGCCACCACCTACAATGCCGGGGTGTTCATCACCATGGAGGAGCTGCTCCATGATATCGCTGCCCACGATCTCCAGAATCGACGGGTGGTGCTGCTGGAGAACGGTTCCTGGGCCCCGGCCAGCGGCAAGGGGATGCAGAAGATCCTCCAGCCTCTGAAGGGGTGGCAGCAGATGGAGGACACCTTTACCATCCGCTCCGCCCTGCGGGAGGATCAGACCATGCAGCTGGAGCGGCTGGCGGCCACGCTGGCGGCGGACGTACAGGCTGCGGCCCCGGCGGAGGAAAAGCCGGAGGGGCAGCACCGCTATGTGTGCAAGGTCTGCGGCTATGTATACGAGGGGGACTCCCTGCCGGAGGATTATAAATGCCCCCTGTGCGGCGCCGGTGCGGAGTATTTCAAGCAGGAGTCGTAAAGAGCGCTTTTCCCCATGAAAAAACAGCAGGATGGCCATGCCGTCCTGCTGTTTTTATATCATTCCTCGGAAGAAGCTTCCGCCGGAGCAGCCTCCGCAGGTTCCTCCTCCAGCTCCGTCCACGGCTCCATGGTAGCCACGCAGCGGTTGATGTTCTTCCCCAGCTCATAGAACTTGGCCTCGTAGTCCGTCATGACTCCCACGGGGCCGTTGGCGTGGAGGTCACGGGTCACCTCCGACAGGGCGAAGCCGTATTGGGGGATCTCCTCCACGGACCACTGGAACAGCTTGTCGTTGTCCGTCTTGAAGTGGATCTGCCCGCCCATAGGCAGCACCTGCCGGTAGCACTTGAGAAAATTGCCGTGGGTCAGACGGCGGCGCTTCTGGTTGCTCTTGGGCCACGGGTCGCAGAAGTTGATGTACAGCCGGTCCACCTCCGCCGGGGCAAACATATCCGGCAGCAGGGCGGCGTCCCCCACCACGAAGAATACGTTGTGCAGCCCCGCCGCCTGCGCCCGTTCCATGGCCACCACCATGGCGTCCGGTACCTTCTCCACGGCGATGAGCAGAACATCCGGCTCCGCTTGGGCCGTACCCACGGTGAAGCGCCCCTTGCCGCAGCCCAGTTCTACCCGCAGCTCACGGGCATCGGGCATCAGCTCCCGCCAGTGGCCCCGCATGGCGAAGGGGTCCTGTACCTGACAGGCCCGGCAGGCCTCCATCCGGGGCAGTAGATTCTTCTTTTTCCGCATACGCATGGTGTCGTTCCTCCTGAAAAACGCCGCATGGCGATGGTATCCGACTACCCAATATACCGGTTTTCCGGTGAAAAAGCAAGAGGGAACGCCGGAAAATCTCTCCCGGCAAGGGAGAGCCGCCGAAGCGACGTTTTCGTAGGACGGCGCATCGAAGAACAGGTGCGGCAAAAAGATGGAAAAGTACGCAAAAAATCCGACGAAATTTGTGACTTCCTCTAAAAAGCAAAAAGCCGGGTGAGAAGTGCTTGATAAATTTTAGACGAACGTCTATAATGGATAAGGTATATGAGAAGGCGCATTTTGCGGGTGAAACACCCCTGTAGAAAGCGCTTTTTCCCATGACGCTGCCGCTGCTTCGGCGGCGGCTGCCACAGTAAGGAGGAACCATTGTGACGAACGTACTGTTGGAGAAAAAAGGTCCATATGCCGTGGCCACCATCCACCGTCCGGAGGCGCTGAACGCCCTGAATTCTCAGGTGCTGGCGGATCTGGCGGAGTTGCTGGACACCGTGGAGGCCGACGAGGAGATCCGTGTACTGGTCATCACCGGCGCCGGGGAGAAAGCCTTCGTGGCGGGGGCCGACATCGGCGAGATGAGCACCCTCACCAAGGCCGAGGGCGAGGCCTTCGGCAAGAAGGGCAACGACGTATTCCGCCGGCTGGAGACGCTGCCCATCCCCACCATCGCCGCTGTCAACGGCTTTGCACTGGGCGGCGGCTGCGAGCTGAGCATGAGCTGCGACATTCGCATCTGCGCCGACACCGCCGTGTTCGGCCAGCCGGAGGCCGGTCTGGGCATCACCCCCGGCTTCGGCGGCACCCAGCGGCTGGCCCGTCTGGTTGGCCCCGGTATGGCCAAGCAGCTGATCTACACCGCCAAGAACATCAAGGCCGACGAGGCCCTGCGGATCGGGCTGGTGAACAGCGTCTATCCGGCGCAGGAGCTGCTGCCCGCAGCGGAGAAGCTGGCCGGGACCATCGCCAAGAACGCCCCCATCGCCGTGCGGGCCTGCAAGAAGGCCATCAATGACGGCCTGCAGGTGGACATGGATCGGGCCGTGACCATCGAGGAGAAGCTGTTCGGCAGCTGCTTCGAGACGGCGGACCAGAAGGAGGGCATGGGCGCTTTTCTGGAAAAGCGCAAGCACGAGCCCTACCAGAACCGGTAAAGCTCTGTCAGAACGTTGTTTTCCGGGCATAGCGCCCGGTGGGCAAACCAAGGACCCTATATATTCTAATTAGGAGGAATCATTATGAAGATCGCTGTTTTTGGTGCAGGTACTATGGGTAGCGGTATCGCTCAGGTGTTTGCCGGCAAGGGCCACACCGTCCTGCTGTATGCTTCCAGCACGGCCAGTGCGCAGCGCCACAAGGATAAGCTGGCTGCTTCTCTGAATAAGCGTGTGGCCAAGGGCAAGATGGCGCAGGAGGCCGCTGACGATCTGATGAGCCGTGTGCTGGTGGAGGAGTTCGAGGCCGCCGCTGACGCCGATCTGGTCATCGAGTGCGTGGCTGAGAACATGGCCGTGAAGAAGGAACTGCTGGGCCGTCTGGACGCTCTGTGCAAGGATGAGGCCATCTTTGCCTCCAACACCTCCTCTCTGTCCATCACCGAGATGGGTCAGGGCCTGAAGCACCATCTGATCGGTATGCACTTCTTTAACCCCGTGCCTGCCATGAAGCTGGTAGAGGTCATTGCCGGCGGCAATACCCCCGCTGAGCTGGTGGACTACATCAAGAACCTGTCCACCGAGATCGGCAAGACCCCCGTGGTGGTCAACGAGGCCCCCGGCTTTGTGGTCAACAAGATCCTTATCCCCTATTGCAACGAAGGCGTTTGCGTTCTGCAGGAGGGCGTTGCCTCTGCGGAAGATATCGATATTGCCATGCAGCTGGGCTGCAACCACCCCATGGGTCCCCTGCATCTGGGTGACCTCATCGGCTGGGACGTGGTGCTGAATATCATGGATGTGCTGTTCAACGAGACCCACGACAGCAAGTATCGTGCAAACGTATTGATTCGGAAGATGGTTCGCGCCGGCAAGTTGGGCATCAAGTCTGGCGAGGGCTTCTTTAAGTATACCAAGTAAAATTTCGTAAAGGAGAAAAGAGTATGGACTTCCATCTGACTAAGGAACAGCTGCTCGTTCGCAAGATGTACCGCGAATTTGCAGAGAACGAAGTGAAGCCCCTGGCCGCCGAGATCGACGAGGAAGAGCGTTTCCCCATGGAGACCGTCGAGAAGATGGCGAAGCTGGGCATGATGGGCATTTACTTCCCCAAGGAGTATGGCGGCGCCGGCGGCGACGTCCTCTCCTATGCCATGTGCGTGGAGGAGCTGGCCAAGGTCTGCGGCACCACTGCCGTTATCGTTTCCGCTCATACCTCTCTGTGCTGCGCTCCCATTTTCGAGCACGGCACCGAGGCTCAGAAGCAAAAGTATCTGCCTGACCTGCTGTCCGGCAAGAAGATCGGTGCTTTCGGCCTGACCGAGCCCGGCGCCGGTACCGACGCTCAGGGCCAGCAGACCACCGCTGTACTGGACGAGTCCGGCGAGAACTACATCCTCAACGGCTCCAAGTGCTTCATCACCAACGGCAACGTGGCTGATACCTTCGTCATCATCGCCGTCACCGGTAAGACCACCGACAAGCGTGGCCGTGCCATGAAGGAGATTTCCGCCTTCGTGGTGGAAAAGACCGACCCCGGCTTCACTCAGGGTAAGCACGAGAAGAAGATGGGTATCCGCGGCAGCTCCACCTGCGACCTGATTTTCGAGGACTGCGTCATCCCCAAGGATCGTATGCTGGGCAAGAAGGGCCAGGGCTTCAAGATCGCCATGCAGACTCTGGACGGCGGTCGTATCGGTATCGCCTCTCAGGCTCTGGGTCTGGGCGAGGGCGCCGTGGAGGAGGCCGTCAAGTACACCAAGGAGCGTGTCCAGTTCGGTAAGCGTATCTCCCAGTTCCAGAACACCCAGTTCCAGCTGGCCGAGATGCACACCCGGATGCAGGCTGCTCAGTTCCTGGTCTACTCCGCTGCCATGAAGAAGCAGAACCACGAGCCCTACTCCATGGATGCCGCCATGGCCAAGCTGTTCGCTGCCGATGCCGCTTCCGACGTGACCCGTCGTGCCGTGCAGCTGTTCGGCGGCTACGGCTACACCCGTGAGTATCCCGTGGAGCGCATGATGCGTGATGCCAAGATCACCGAGATCTATGAGGGCACTTCCGAGGTCCAGCGCATGGTCATCGCCAGCCATCTGGGCGTTAAGTAATTGAGGAGGTATAAGGCAAAATGAAAGTTATTGTTACTGTGAAGCAGGTTCCCGATACCTCCGGTAAGGTGGCTGTGAACCCCGATGGTACTCTGGACCGTGCGTCCATGCAGACCATCATCAACCCCGATGATATGAACGCCGTCGAGGCTGCTCTGGCCCTGAAGGACGAGCTGGGCTGCAAGGTCGTGGCCTTCACCATGGGTCCCCCTCCCGCCGAGGGTATGCTGCGTGAGCTGATGGCCATGGGCGTGGACGAGGGTGTCCTGATCACCGCCCGTGAGTTCGGCGGCTCCGATACTTACGCCACCTCCCAGATCATCGCCGCCGGCATCGACACCTACGGTGTGGATGAGGACGACGTCATTCTGGCTGGCCGTCAGGCCATCGATGGCGATACCGCTCAGGTCGGCCCCCAGATCGCTGAGAAGCTGCATCTGCCTCAGGTCACCTATGCCGGTGAGATCAAGAAGGAGGGCAACACCTTCATCGTCAAGCGTATGCTGGAGGATGGCTACATGACCGTCAAGGTCAACACCCCCTGCATGATCACCTGCATCAAGGAGCTGAATCAGCCCCGTTATCTGTCCGTTGGCGGCGCCTTCGAGGCTTACAGCAAGCCTCTGGTCACCATGACCTACGAGACGCTGAAGGATCACCCCCTGATCGATGCCACCACCATCGGTCTGAAGGGCTCCCCCACCAACATTCTCACCTCCTTTACGCCTCCTCAGAAGGGCGCCGGCATGATGCTTGAGGGCGCCGGCAAGGAGACCACCGACAAGCTGGCTGGCATTCTGGCCGCCAAGCATATCATCTAAGGAAGGAGATAAGAAAATGGCTTTTAATAGTGCTGATACCGCTGCCTTCAAAAACGTCTGGGTTTTCTGCGAGCAGCGTCAGGGCAAGATGATGCCCACTACCTTTGAACTGATCTCCGAGGGTCGGAAGCTGGCTGACGAACTGGGCGTTGAGCTGTGCGGCATTCTGCTGGGCGACAACGTGGACGGCATCGCCAAGGAGCTGGGCGGCTACGGTGCCGACAAGGTCTATGTCTACAACAGCCCCCTGCTGAAGGACTACACCACCGATGCCTACACCAAGGTCATCACCGATGCCGTGGAGGAGATCAAGCCCGAGATCCTGCTGTTCGGCGCTTCCAATATCGGCCGTGATCTGGCCCCCCGCTGCGCAGCTCGCCTGCACACCGGTCTGTGCGCCGACTGCACCCATCTGGACATCGATATGCCCATCTACAAGAACTTCCTGCGTGAGGCTTCCACGCTGGCTGAGGAGCGTATCGAGAAGCTGGGTACCGTGAAGATCAACGGTCAGGATCACGATGTCTCCCGTGACATCAAGATGACCCGTCCCGCTTTCGGCGGCCACCTGATGGCCTCCATCTTCTGCCCCCGCTTCCGCCCCGCCATGGCCACCGTGCGCCCCGGCGTTATGAAGAAGCGTGAGTTCTGCGCCGACTGCGCCGAGAAGGTTGAGATCCTGCATCCCGCTTTCGAGCTGTCTGCCAGCGACATCAAGACCGAGGTGGTGGAGACCGTCAAGGCTGCCAAGAAGCTGGTGGACCTGATCGGTGCCGACTTCATCGTGTCCGTGGGCCGTGGCATCAGCAAGGATGTCGAGGGCGGCATCAAGCTGGCTGAGGAGCTGGCTGAGGTCCTGGGCGGCGTCGTGGGCTCCTCCCGTGCCTGCGTGGACGCCGGCTGGATCACTGCTGACCATCAGGTCGGCCAGACCGGTAAGACCGTCCATCCCAAGGTCTATGTCGCCCTGGGTATCTCCGGCGCCATCCAGCACAAGGCTGGTATGCAGGACTCCGAGTGCATCATCGCCGTGAACAAGAACGAGAACGCTCCCATCTTCGAGGTGGCTGACTACGGTATCGTTGGTGACCTGTTCAAGGTCGTTCCCGAGCTGATCGAGTCCATCAAGGCTGCCAAGGCTGCTCAGTAATCGATCCCCTTTACGAATCAAGAAGGGCTGTCCCGCTGTGGGACAGCCCTTCTTTCATTGCTTGGATCATGGTCAGATGGTGATGTGCCAGTAAGTAACGGTATCCTCTATATCCATTTCCGCCAGATAACCACCTACTCCGTCAGAGCAGAATACCGTGGGCCAGTTTTGATAGGTGGCAAAGTCGTTGATCACAAGGGGATCGGTCTGCTGCGTATCTGGATAGAGGATATGGGCAGCAAAGGCATCGTCCACGTACATACAACTGCTGCCGCTTCCGGCCAGACGCCACAGGGACACTGCGGAATCGGCGGTGGCTACCTTTCCGTCGCTGATGCGGATCGTCACATAGGAAAATTTTTGAGTCTCCGGGTCACCCAAACCGCACACCATGTACTCGCCCGTTATGGCAAAGGTCGTGACCTGCTGCGAAAGCTCCTTCTGGTACAGAATACCGGATGCATTGCAAAGGAACGCCGTCCAGTAGGCGTCGTCATTGGTAGAGGCCAAAAAGGCGAATTGCGTACCATTGGTGCAAACGGTTACATCGGACATGGTGTAGTCGGTGAGGTTCAGCACGCTGGAAACGGCACTGCCGTCCACACGATATACGGATATGCCGGTATCCTCTGATTGCAGATACATGGGCTGACCGTTCAGGCAGAACAACGCAGGGACCTGATCATAGGAAGCGGCTTGACCGGAGGCGAGGGTGCTTTTCCCTGTGTCTGTGGAGCGGATCAGAGACCATTTGAGGCCGGAATCCACGGCTTCATAGTCCACGTACAGAACATCGGACCCGTCCAGAACGGCGGAGATGATATAGGCCGGGGAGGAAACGGGAAACTGCTTGGTGGTCCCGTCCGAATAGTTCCAGTAAAGCAGATAATCGGTATTATAAAGGGGGCCGGTCTGAGCCGTGTTGCGATGCCCGACAGCCAACAGGACACTGTTTTCCCCGCAGCACTGTATAAGGGTGGCGGCCTCATCCTCGGAAAGCTCCAATGGCGAGGTGAGCCGCTGCACCGTGGGGGCGGGAATCTGTTCCGGCGCCTTGGAGCAGGCGGAGAGGGGAATGGCGCATATCAGGAAGAGAAGAACGATAATTTTTTTCATGTGAGGGCCTCCTTTCTCAGTTGTGGCTACATTATATAAAAAACATTTATATTTGTCAACGGTTTTTGTGAAATACATATTCCATCACAATTAAACATAACGAAATTGTATGCAAAATTGCACAAGAGGGGCCGCCATGTGGGGCGGCCCCTCTCTTTTACCACGAAGCTCTCCAGCCCTTCGGTCATGCGGATGTGGAAGAACATGGAAAATGATAAAGAATCTGCAAAGAAATAAAAATTCATAATTTCATAACACTTCCATAGTGCTCCGGGGGTTGCAATTCCCGAAACGGAGTGCTACAATAGGCGTCGCTTGAAAGATAGAATCCTAAAAAGAGGCGAATTTCCTATGGTAGCTGAACTGGCAGCGTTGGTAATTTTTGTCATCATGTTCCTGCTGATCGTGCTGGACCGCATCCCCCGCCAGTGGGTGACGCTGGGCTGCGGCGCACTGATGCTGGTGCTGGTATTCGGCATCTGTATGCACGACGGCGGGGCCATCTGGGATACTCTGAACCTGTCCGCCTTCGGCCAGAGTACCTTCTGGTACGGCGCATCGGAGTCCTCCGGCGGCATCAACTGGTCCACCATCGTGTTCATTGCGGGCATGATGGTGATGGTGGAGGGCATGGGCCGTGTGGGTATCTTCCGCTGGCTGTGCCTGAAGCTGGCCAAGGCGGTTCATTACCGCACCGTGCCGCTGCTGGTGTGCTTCATGGTCATGGCAGCCGTGCTGTCCATGTTCATCGACAGCATCACCGTCATTCTGTTTCTGGCCGCCGTCACGGCGGAGCTGGGCCGCACCCTGCGCTTCGACCCGGTTCCCATGATCCTGGCGGAGATATTCTGTGCCAATCTGGGCGGCAGTGCCACCATGTGCGGCGATCCCCCCAACATCATCATCGGTACCTCGCTGGGTCTGACCTTCTTCGATTTCCTCACCAACACCGGGGTCATTGTGCTGATCTGTCTGGTGGCCACGGTGGTGTACTTCTACTTCTGCTTCCGCCGCATCCTGCGGGAGAGTGAGAGTCAGCGCCCCACGGATATCACCTATCCAGACGCCGCCTCCGCCATCACGGATCGGCGGGCCTTCATCGCCTGCGGCGCCGTGTTCCTGCTGGTGGTGGTGCTGCTGGTCACCCACGCACAGACGGAGCTGACGGTGGCCACCATCGGCTGCATCGCCGCCGTATTGATGGCGCTGGCCACCCTCTGCACCTCCGGAGGCCATGCGGCAGCGGGGCTGTTTGCCAAGGTGGACTACCGCACGCTGCTGTTCTTCATCGGCCTGTTCGTGGTGGTCAGCGGTTTGGAGGACACCGGCTGTCTGGATGTGCTGGCCGGCTGGATCAGCCGCATCAGCGGCGGACACGCCGCTGTGATGGTGGCCATCATCCTGTGGCTGTCAGCTGTGTGCAGCGCCTTTGTGGATAACATCCCCTTCTCCGCCACCATGGTGCCGGTGATCCAGTCCATGTCCCGGTCGCAGGGCGTGGACCTCTCCCTGCTGGCGTGGGCGCTGTCCATCGGCACGGATCTGGGCGGCAGTGCCACCCCCATCGGAGCCTCCGCCAATGTGGTGGGTACCTCCGTGGCCGCCAAGAACGGTCACCCGGTGACATGGGGTACCTACTGCAAGTACTGCGCCCCGGCCACGGTGCTGGTCATCACCATTGCCATGGTCTGCCTCTTCGTGCGTTATCTATAATATAATAGGTATTATAAAAGCATCCCCGGCCTGTTTTACAGACCGGGGATGCTTCATGATGCAAATCAAAACTCCGGATAGCCGTCCTTCAGATGCTCGTCGTAGATGGCACGCTCACCGCCGATGAACTTGGGCCGCACACGGGCCGCCAGCAGGATGGCGCTGCCGATATGGTTCTGGGGCAGGCGCACCGGCACCGCCACCTTCTTCAGGTGCATCCCGATGAGGGTACCGCCGATATCCAGACCGGCGTCGGCCCGGATCTCCTCCAGCGCCACCGGATGCCGGAAGTTCTGGTAGGCGGCGGTGGCGAAGGAACTGCCCGCCTTGGGTTGGGGCAGCACATTGACGATCTCCGCTCCCGGCACCGCCTCATGCTCCACGATCAGCGCACGGTTCAGGTGCTCGCAGCACTGGGCGGCGATGTAGACGCCCATGGGGGCAAACACGCTGTTGAGTCCGTCGAAAATGGCCTGTGCGATCTGGGGCGTGGACCAGCTGCCCACCTGATGCCCCACCACCTCGCTGGTGCTGCAGCCCACCACCACAATGTGGCCCCGCCGCAGCCGGGCTGCCTCCGCCAGCTGCCGTGCGGCGTCCGCCGCCTCCTGCCGCACCTGTTCCAGCAGGTCGGTGCGCTCTACCTCATGAATGATCCCAGCCATAGCTATCTTCCTTTCCTCGCATGAACGAAAAGCGGCGGATGATCGCTCCGCCGCTTTTCGCAAAAGCAATTCTGCACCTTCAGTGTACCACGTCCGGCGCCATTTTGCAACCGTTCTTACGCCAGCTTTTCCAGCGCCTTACTGCGCTTGAGTACCACCAGCAGCACCAGACCAATGACCATGCCCATAGCGCCCTGCACCAGATTGCCGGGGATGCTGGCCGCAGCGCCCCAGCCCTTGCCCAGCAGCAGGGAGGCGTAGCCGAAGTAGCCCACCACCATGATGACCTCGCTGACCACGGCGCTGATGACGTAGGAGGCCTTGCTCTCCTTCATGGCCTTGACGATGAGGGCCGCCACCAGAGCCATGCAGCCCTTGATAATCAGCGTGCCGGGCGCATAATGACCGTAGCCGCCCAGCAGGTCCACCAGCATGGAGCCGATGCCGCCTGCCGCAGCGCCCCACCACGGGCCGAGGATCCAGCCGCTCAGCAGCACGATGCAGTCGCCCAGATTCACATAGCCCTGCATGGGGGAGGGAATCTGTACGATGGAGGTGGCCACATAGGTCAGTGCGGCCATCAGGGCCGCCAGAACCAGTTTCTTGATGTTCGCATCTCTCATGGGAAAAATCTCCTTGCTTTTATGTACTGTCTGTATTATAGTAGAAATTGGTATTATTGAAATGCCCATATCGATATTATCGGATAATACCAGATGGAGGAGCCATGCTGACCTATCCCCTGAGCAAAGAGAGCGGCCGGAGCCTGTATGAGCAGTTATATGAGGGCATCCGCCGGGATATCCTGTCCGGGACGCTGCCGGCCCACCAGCGGCTGCCCTCCAAGCGGGCGCTGGCCCAGCATCTGGAGGTCAGCATCATCACCGTGCAGAATGCCTATGAGCAGCTGGCGGCGGAGGGCTACATCTACTCGCAGGAGAAGCGGGGCTACTACGTCAGCCCCGTGGAGCGCCCCTTACAGGCGGCGGCCCGGCAGCCTGCCCCGCTGCCGCCGGAGCCGGAGCAGAAGACCTATTTTCTGGACCTTGTGACCAATTCCATCGACCGGGCGTATTTCCCCTTTACCGTCTGGGCCCGCCTCATGCGGGAGACGCTGCTGGAGCGGGACAAGGCCCTGCTGCAGGCCGCCCCCTACAACGGGGCGGAGGAGCTGCGCCGGGCCATCAGCGACTATCTGCGCCAGTTCCGCGGCATGAACGTGGACAGCGGCCAGATCATCGTCGGCGCCGGTACGGAGTTTCTGTATTCGCTGCTGATCCAGCTGCTGGGCCGGGAGAAGTGCTACGCCGTGGAGGACCCCGGATACAGCAAAATTGCGGAAATTTACCGCAGCCATCAGGTGAATCTGCGGCAGGTGGGACTGGATGAAAAGGGCCTCTCCACCCGGCTTCTGCGCCGTCAGGAGGCGGACATCGTCCATCTTTCTCCCTCCCACCACTATCCCACGGGTATCGTCATGCCCATCGGACGGCGGCAGGAGCTGCTGCGCTGGGCGGAGGAGCAGGAGGGACGCTGGATACTGGAGGATGACTACGACAGCGAGTTCCGCTTCGTGGGCCGCCCCATCCCCACGTTGTTCTCCATCGACGAGGCCCAGCGGGTCATCTACCTGAACACCTTCTCCAAGACCATCGCCCCCTCCATCCGCATCAGCTACATGATCCTGCCGCCCCGACTCATGGAGGTCTATCGGGAGAAGCTGGGCTTTTACGCCTGCACGGTGTCGGGCTTCGAGCAGTATACTCTGGCCAAATTCATGGCGCAGGGCCGCTATGAGCAGCACCTGAGCCGCATGAAGGCCCGCTACCGCCAGAAGCGGGACGCCGTCATCGCCATGCTGCGCTCCAGCCCGCTGGCGGACCGGGTGGAGATCATGGAGCAGGACGCCGGTCTGCACTTTCTGGTGCGGCTGGATACCCGTCTGCCGGATGCGGCGCTGCGGAGCCGGGCGGCGGAGCAGGGGGTGCGTCTGGCGTTGCTGTCGGACTATTACAGCGTCCCGGAGACAGCGCCCCAGCATATCGTGGTGGTAAACTATTCCGGCATCGACCTGGAGCGTCTGCCGGAGGGACTGCGCCGTCTGGCGCAAGCTTGGGAGGAATAACGATGTACGATGAATTGACCCGTGGCGACGTGCAGAAGATGCAGGAGGAGATCGACTACCGGACGCAGGTGCTGCGTCCCAAGCTCATCGAGGACGTGCAGACGGCACGGGCCTTCGGTGACCTCAGTGAGAATTTCGAGTATAAGTGCGCCAAGCAGGAGAAGAATCGCAACGACAGTCGCATCCGCTACCTGCAGCGGATGATCAAGACCGCCCGCATCATCGACGACCGCTCCGGTCAGGACACGGCGGGCCTCTACGACACCGTGGAGATCTTCATGGAAAACACCGGCAAGAGCCGGAGGATCCAGCTGGTCACCACCCTGCGGCAGGATGCACTGAAGGGCCTCATCAGCAAGGAGTCCCCGGTAGGGAAGGCCGTGCTGGGCCGCCGGGCCGGGGACCGGGTACAGGTGGATATGGGCGGCGGCCGCAGCTACTGGATCACCATTCGTTCCATTGAAAAAGGCACTGACGACGGCTCCATCCCCATCGGCAGCTTCTAAAAATGTATCCAATATTGTCCTGTATACTTCTTTTGGATTTTATTCAGAATGCCACAAAACATGTCGTTATGCACATAAAATACATGAAATATCAGACAAAATGCATATTGATTTTGAACACAATAAAATATATAATGAAGATACAACTTAGAAAGGAGGATCCTAAATGAAATCTTTGCACAAATTCACTTCCCTCGCATTGCTCATGCTGTTTGTTAGTATGTTCTTTGTCGAAGACGCATTTGCGTGTAGCGGAGCATACTATGGATGGAAATGGGCAAACAACAAGAACGCAACAGGACTGACGGCAAAGATGTGTTCAAGAGATTTTTACTATAACTTGGATGCATCAAAGAGTATTTTTACTTGGAACAATATTTCGTCAAAAGTAAAAATCAGCCAGTACACTTTCTCAGGAGATTCGGATAACACAGGGGACATTAATTTCCATTCGGTTGAGTTGACGGGTACTACGATTGGGCGAGCACATTTGTATAAAAAGAATGTACTTGGAGGATATAGTGAAATTGATATTAGTTCCTCCAGCGCGCAAGTTGTTCAGGCTCGCATAGATTTAGACCCGTCACTCTTAGATGCGAGTAATTCCACGCAAAAAACAAAGACGGTAATTCATGAAACAGGACATGCGTTAGCTTTGATGCATCCACTTTTGAATAATTGTACAGCCCGTGCGGTGATGCAGCAATCCTCCAGTGGTTACGCAAATACAACGGTCAATCAGCATGACAAGAATAATTTGATTGCGAAATGGGGGTCTTGAGTGATGAAAAAGAGTCTCACGTTTTGTTTGCTTCTCCTTCTCCTGATCACTTGCACCGCCTGCGGCCAGCGCCAGACAGTACAGCGGATGGCGGCGGACCGCATCACACAGGCCGAGAGTGTTGCTCAGCTTCAGGAGGTCAGCGACCTCATTGTGGTGTTCACACCGGAGCGTCAGGAGAACATCCTGTCCTATTTCAGTGACGGCAATGTCTCCGGCGGCTATACGAGGACCACCGGCACGGTATCGCAGGTGCTGAAGGGGGAGCCCCCGGAGCAGCTGGTCATCACTGAGGAGTGCTATCTGGTGGACAATGTTCTCTGGACGCAGGGCGGCTACCTCCCCATGCAGGAGGGCGAGTCCTATCTGCTGTTCCTCACCGCCTACGACAGGGACTCCGTCTACGCCGGGATGTACTTCCCCACGGAACTGGAGAAGGGCAAGTATCCCCTGACGGACGAACCCCTTACCGCCTCCGACTCCGCTGATGCGTGGGAGGTATATGTGATCGAGGGAGACGACCTGCACGACTATCAGGACTGGTATCAGCAGATCACCGCCCTGTATCCGGAGCTGTTTTAACGACCCCAAGTCCTCTATATATGATAATGTAAAAGCCCATCCGGCCCGCATTCAGCGGGCCGGACGGGCTTTCTGAAATTCTACGCTGCTTCTCGGTGCTCTTAGCCTGGAGGCCAGGTCATATCCCGGCCGGACAGCACATGGAAGTGCAGGTGGTGGACGCTCTGCCCCGCCTGCTCCCCGATGTTGGATACCACCCGGTAGCTTTCCAGTCCCTTCTCCCGGCACAGTCTTGCGATGACCTCGAAGATGTGGGCCACCACGGCGCTGTTGCCGCCGTTCACCTCCGCCACGGAGGCGATGTGGGCCTTGGGGATCACCAGAAAATGGGTGGGCGCCTGAGGGGCGATGTCATAAAAGGCATAGCACAGCTCGTCCTCATACACCTTGTTGGAGGGGATCTCCCCACCGGCAATGGCGCAGAACAGGCAATCGTTTTTCATAGGATGCTCCTTTCGTCTCAGCCCAGCTTCTCGGACACGAAATCGTCCACGGAGGCCAGCGCATCGTCCACCTTCAGGGGATCGCTGCCGCCGCCCATGGCGGAATCCGGCTTGCCGCCGCCTTTGCCGCCGCAGATGGCGGACACGTGCCGCACCAGATCACCGGCCTTGATGCCACGGGCCACCGCCTCCTTGCCGCACACGGCCAGGAAGGTGATCTTCTCGCCGTTGATGCTGGCGATGACCGCCACGGCCTTGGGGTCCTTATCCCGCAGGAAATCGCCCATGGTCCGCAGCTCGGCGGTGTCCACGCCGTTGCGGGTGGTGGCGAGAACATGGAGGTCCTTCACCGTCTTGGCGGAGGCCAGGAACTGCCGGGCCTCACCCAGAGATGCCTCGGCCTTGAACTTCTCCAGCGCCTGACGCAGCTGCTTCATCTCGTTGGCCTGCTGCTCCATCCGCTCCAGCAGCCCGGAGGGGGCGGTTTTCAGGAACTGGGCCGCCCGGCTCAGCACGCCCTGACTGCTCTCCATAGCCTTCAGGCTCAGCTTGCCGCAGGTGGCCTCGATGCGGCGCACGCCGGAGGCGACGCTGCTCTCACTCTTGATGCGGAAGGGACCGGCCTTGGCGGTGTTGTCCACATGGGTGCCGCCGCAGAACTCCACGGAGAAGTCGCTCATCTCCACCACCCGGACGGTCTCGCCGTACTTCTCACCGAACATGGCCACGGCGCCCTTCTTCTTGGCCTCTTCGATGGGCAGCGCCTCCGTCACCACGGGATAGCCCTCCAGAATGGCGTCGTTCACCAGTTCCTCCACCTGCCGCAGCTCCTCCGGGGAGATGGCCTCAAAGTGGGTGAAGTCGAAGCGTAGGCGGTCCGGCTCCACCAGAGAGCCCGCCTGATGGACGTGGTCACCCAGCACCTTTTTCAGCGCCGCATCCAGCAGGTGGGTGGTGCTGTGAGCACGCTGGATGGCCTTGCGGCGCTCCATGTCAATGGCGGCGTGAACGGTGTCTCCCACGTGGAGCACACCCTGTGCCAGACGGCCATAGTGCATGAACTTGCCGCCCTTGTTTTTCTGTACGTCCGCCACGGTGAACACCACGCCGTCGGCGGTGATGGTGCCGTGGTCGGCCACCTGACCGCCCATCTCGGCGTAGAAGGGGGAGTGATCCAGTACCACCACGGCCTCGGCCCCGGCGGCCACCTCGTCCCGCAGCTCCTCATCGGCCACGATGGCCACGATCTTGGCGTCGCACTCGCTGTGGTCATAGCCCACGAACTCCGTGGCCGGCACGTCCTTGCCGAACTCCACACCGGCCCAGCCCAGATCGCCCAGTGCCTTCCGGGCCTCACGGGCCCGCTCCTTCTGCTCCTTCATCAGCTTCTGGAAAGCGTTCTCGTCCACGCTGAGGCCCTCGTCCGCCGCCATCTCCATGGTCAGGTCGATGGGGAAGCCGAAGGTGTCATACAGCCGGAAGGCGTCGGCGCCGGAGAAAATTTTCTCCAGCTTCTGCTTGTGCTCTGCCAGCAGGTCGGAGAAGATCTTCATGCCGCCGTCGATGGTGCGGCCGAAATTCTCCTCCTCCGTGCGGATGACCTTGGTGATATAGGTCTGCTTCTCCCGCAGATCAGGATACTGGCCCTCATTTTCATGGATCACGGTGTCCACCACCTGATACAGGAAGGGATCGTTGACACCCAGCAGCTTCCCGTGGCGGGCGGCCCGGCGCAGC
This sequence comes from Vescimonas coprocola, assembly GCF_018408575.1. Taxonomy (NCBI): domain Bacteria; kingdom Bacillati; phylum Bacillota; class Clostridia; order Eubacteriales; family Oscillospiraceae; genus Vescimonas; species Vescimonas coprocola. The sequence continues at coordinate 1,224,706 of NZ_AP023418.1, read as the reverse complement.
AGACGCCGCAGCACATAGCCCCGCCCTTCGTTGGAGGGCAGGATGCCGTCGCAGATCATGAAGGTGGCGGAGCGGATGTGGTCGGTGATGACCCGCAGGGACACATCCCGCTTCTCCGTCTCGCCGTAGTGAGCGCCGGTGAGCTCAGACACCTTGTGGGTGATATTCATCACGGTGTCCACGTCGAAGAGGCTGTCCACGTTCTGGCACACGCAGGCCAGACGCTCCAGGCCCATGCCGGTGTCGATGTTCTTCTGCTTGAGCTCGGTGTAGTTGCCGTGGCCATCGTTGTCGAACTGGGAGAACACGTTGTTCCAGATCTCGATGTATCGGTCACAGTCGCAGCCCACGGTGCAGCCGGGCTTGCCGCAGCCGTACTCCGGCCCACGGTCATAGTAGATCTCGGAGCAGGGGCCGCAGGGACCGGAGCCGTGCTCCCAGAAGTTGTCCTCCTTGCCGAAGCGGAAGATGCGCTCGGCGGGGATGCCTACCTCCTTGTTCCAGATGTCGAAGGCCTCGTCGTCGTTCAGATAGATGGAGGGGTACAGCCGGTCAGGCTCCAGCCCCACCACCTCAGTCAGGAACTCCCAGCTCCATGCGATGGCCTCATGCTTGAAGTAGTCACCGAAGGAGAAGTTGCCCAGCATCTCGAAGTAGGTGCCGTGGCGGGCGGTCTTGCCCACGTTCTCAATGTCGCCGGTGCGGATGCACTTCTGACAGGTGCAGACCCGGCGGCGGGGCGGCTCCTCCTCGCCCTTGAACCACGGCTTCATGGGGGTCATGCCGGCGTTGATGAGCAGGATGGACTTGTCGTTCTGCGGCACCAGAGAGAAGCTGGGCAGCCGCAGATGACCTTTGGACTCGAAGAACGACAGGAACATCTCCCGCAGCTCATTAAGCCCGTGATAGGGATGAGACATGATGCATTACTCCTTTTGCTTGCAATCGGAATTGCAGAATTTTCTTTTGTGGCAGATCTGTGACAGACCTCTGTGACCGGATGCCGTCACTCCTCTGCCTGCCAGCTGTCTGCCAGCGCCTGAAGCTCCCGCTCCAGACCGGCGAAGAACTGTGAGATGTGCAGCCCGTCTGCCAGGGCGTGGTTTACAAACAGCGACACCGGCAGGGTAGTGCGTCCATGCTTGGTGACAGCCTTGCCCCAGCTGATGCGGGGGTTGGAGTCGTCGGCGCTGACGGCGGGATGCTCCAGCTGGGAATAGTGCAGCCACGGCAGGCTGGACACAAAGAAGAAACTCAAAGCGTCTCCGTCCTCGGTGAGGGTACCCCGTCGAAGTACCTCCTCCTGTCGCCGCTGTCCCAGCGCCACGAACGCCTCATAGGGCAGATCCCCCTCCACCGTGCAGTATACGTATACCCCGTCGGGCTTCATGGCGGTGTAGGAAGGGGGACACCAGTTGTATTCCACCACGCTGCCGTCCGCCCGGATGCGGCGGCGCAGCTGGGGGACGGCGTTGGCGGCCCGTACCACGGCATAGAGGAAGCTCAGGAAGAAGGGCCGCCCCTGCCGCCGTGCGGCGAAGTCCGTGATGTCTACCTCCGCCGTGACTCCGGCGAAGGGAAAGAGCATTTGACGGAAATAGGCAAACTGCCCGCTGCGTGGGTCCTTGGTCATGTCGATCAGCTGATAACTCACAGGCCACCTCCTGTAAAACAGAACTTCGGGGGAAAATCGGAAACACCGGGACGCAGGAGGGCTGCCGAAAAAACAAAAAGCCCCCGCCCACACATAGGGGCGAAGACTTGCTTCACGGTACCACCCTAATTGAACGGCCAAGGCCGCCATCTCGGTCATCCGGTAACGGGGATGGGGCGTGCGGCTCGTCGCCGCCTGCTCGGAAGTGGCTGTCACACCGGCCGGACAAGGGGCTTCCACCGCTTCCCCTCTCGCTTTGGGCGGCACATGGCGGACTCGTTTCGTCAGCGCATTTCACGCTCTCTATTTTACCACAGATCCCGCCGTTGTCAACACAAGAAACGCCGCATTTTTGCGGGATTTTTATGCAGTTTTTCCCTTGCGGAAACGCCGCAGGCTGATATACTAACGAAGGATTATTTTGTCGTTATTTATAGGAGTTATACCATGACGGAACAGAAGCTTCTTCCTATCGATCATTGCCGCCACCTGGCCTTTGCTGCAATAGGCGGCTTTTTCGGCGGTTACGCCCTGCTGTGCCGCGGCGGGATACTGGGCAGTTCCCAGACCATGAATCTGGTGGAGCTGGTCATTGATGCCCTCTTTGGCCGGGGGAGCAGTGTGCTGCTGCACCTGCTGTGTCTGGTGATCTACGTGGTGGGCGTCATGCTCTCCGTCATCGTCCCCCACGTGTTCCATGTGGATATGCGGCGGCTGTCGCCGTGCATCACGGCGGCGGCGGCCATCGCCATGGGCTTTTTCCCGGCGGATATGACTCCGCTGGTGGCACTGTATCCGGTGTTCTTCTCCATGAGCATCCAGTGGAGCACCTTTGCCGGCGCCAGAGGCTTCCAGAGCGCCACGATCTTTAACAGCAACAACACCAAGCAGGCATCTCTGGCGCTGGCCCACTACCTGTGCGAGGGAGAGCGGGAGCAGCTGACAAAGCTGTGGTTCTACGGCTCCACTCTGCTGGCCTTCCACGCCGGAGCCGTCTGGAGTTGGCTGGCGGTGAAGTGGCTGGACGTGCGGGGCGTCTGGGGCGTGCTGCCCCAGCTGGCACTGGCCTACTATCTGGTGCTCCGGGAGGAGCAGGCGGAGCGTGTCCTGACCCCGGCACAGATCCGGGAGCAGGAGGTTCTGGGCGAAGCCGAGGAACTGGTGGAGGAAGCCCAAGAGATGGTGGAGGAGGAGAAGGAGGACTGATTCTCCCCAACGTGTCTCCACTCGCCGCATTCTGATCAAAACCTGAAAAGGCACGGGGCTGCACCGCAGCCCCGTGCCTTTTTCAAAGCGACGATCGATTTGTCGGAGACCCCTCACTCCTCCGCCATATCCCGCCGCAGCTGCGCCAGCACCTGAGGCGTATCCACATCCGTCAGCTCCGGAGCCGGGACCTCCCATAAGAGGAGGTCCTCCTCATGGCGGCGGATCACCTGATTGCCGCCGTGATCCCCCTGCAGAGCCAGCAGCTCCGGGAACAGCCGTGCCGGGAACAGGCAGGGGTTCCCCCGGATACCGTCGTGACCCAGCGCAGCGATGTGCTCCGGATGCTCCCGGTAAAAGTCCACTAGGCTCCCCACGCTCTCCCGGCGCAGCAGGGGCTGATCCGCCACCTGAAACAGCGCCGCATCCATCTCCGGCAGCTTCCCCAGCCCCAGCGAGATGGTGTGGCTGATGCCCCAGTCCGGATGCCGGTTGGGTACCGGCACGAAGCCCATGCGGTGGGCCAGCTCCAGCACCTCCGGGTACTGGCTCACCACCACCGTCCGGATGAACCGCTCCGCCGGCACAGCCTCCAGCGCCCGGCGGAACAGCGCCTTGCCCTGTACCTGCACCGCCAGCTTGTTCTCCCCGAAGCGCCGGGCATTTCCCGCCGCCATCACCACGCATCCGATCCGCAGCTGTGCCATGCCGCTCCCTCCTTTGTCCCGTCATTTTCTTACAGTATACCCGGAAATGCCCATTCCAGTCAACCACCGTTATCCTATAATTAGTATTACGAAAAGGACTATGCAAATGACGAATTTTATGCTATGATATCTTAAATTTATAGGTACTTTTGCCGGTAACTCCGGCTATCGCAGCGACGCTGACATAAGGAGGAACACTACATGGCTGAAGTAGGAAAAGCCGAGGTGCGGGTAGACGCCTTTGACAAGGCCACCGGCCGCACCAAATACTACGAGGACCTCATGCCCCGTGATGCACTGTATGTCCGCATCAAGCACGCCACTATCGCCCACGGCTTCGTCAAGTCGGTGGACACCTCGGCGGCGGAGCAGATCCCCGGCGTGGTGAAGGTGCTGACCTGTTTCGACGTGCCGGAGCACCCGTTCCCCACGGCGGGCCACCCCTGGTCCATGGACCCCGGCCATCAGGACGTGGCGGATCGCCACCTGCTGAACCGGCACGTCCGCTACTACGGCGACGACGTGGCGGTGGTCATTGCAGAAAACGAGGTGGCCGCCATGCAGGGCGTCCGGGCGCTGCAGGTGGAATACGAGGAGCTGCCCTTCGTGCTGGATGTGCAGAAGGCCATGGAGCCCGGCGCTCCCCAGCTCCACGAGGCCTACCCCAACAACATCCTCAAGCACACCGATATGAAGACGGGCGACTATCAGGCCGCCATTCAGGAGCCGGGCCTCATTAAGGTGGAGGGCTGGTACGAGACGCCCACGGTGCAGCATTGCCACATCGAGAACCACGGCTGCTTCGCCTACGAGGAGAACGGCCGCATCACGGTGGTATCCTCTACCCAGATCCCCCATATCATCCGCCGTGTGGTGGGACAGGCGCTGGGCCGCCCGTGGAGCGATATCCGGGTGGTGAAGCCCTATATCGGCGGCGGCTTCGGCAACAAGCAGGACGCCCTCTATGAACCCCTGTGCGCTTGGTGCTCCACGCAGGTCCACGGCCGCTGTGTCCGGGTGGACTGCTCCCGTGAGGAGACCTTCGTCTCCAACCGTGTGCGCCACGCCATCCGCTTCCACATCGTCTCGTGGCTCCGCAAGGACGGCACCTTCGCCGCCCGGAAGGTGGAGCTCTACTCCAATCAGGGATCCTATGCCTCCCACGGCCACAGCATCGTGGCCAAAGCCATGGACTCCTTCTCCCAGCACTATCCCTGTGACAACATGGAGTGCGATGCGTGGACGGTGTTCACCAACCGTCCCGCCGCCGGAGCCATGCGTGGCTACGGAATGCCTCAGGCCTCCTTTGCCGACGAGTCCAACGTGGACGAGTGCGCCAAGGCCGTGGGTATGGACCCGTTGGCCTTCCGGATGCAGAACCTCATGCCCAAGGGCTTCGAGGACAGCTTCTCCCACAACGTCAACTATGAGGATTCCTTCCGCCAGTGTCTGGAGGTTGGTAAGAAGTACATCGACTACGACCGCAAAAAGGCGGAGTTCGCCAAGGAGACCGGCCCCATCCGCCACGGCATCGGCGTGGCCACCTTCTGGTATAACACCGCCGTCTATCCCATCTCGTTGGAGACGTCCTCCAATCGGATGCTGCTGAATCTGGACGGCAGCGTCACCATGCAGTGCGGCGAGACGGAGATCGGTCAGGGCGCCGATACCGCCTATGCCCAGATGACCTCCGACGTGGTGGGTCTGGGCGATTACCGTAAGGTCCATGTGGTGTCCTGTCAGGATACCGACATCACGCCTACGGGCTTGGGTGCTTATGCCTCCCGCCAGACGTATGTGGCGGGCTTCTCCATCCGCCAGACGGGCCTGATGCTGAAGGAGAAGATTCTGGATTATGCCTCCAAGCTCACCCGTCAGGCGGTGTACAACATGGATATCGTGGACGGCAATATCGTCCGCAACACCGACGGCAAGGTGCTCATGAGTCTGTCGGAGCTGGCCATGCACGCCCAGTATGACCCTGCCGACTCCCAGCACATCACTGCCGAGAGTACTTATACCATCCGCAATAACGCCTATTCCTTCGGCTGCACCTTTGCCGTGGTGGAGGTGGACATCCCCATGTGCAAGGTGACACTTCAGGAGATCATCAACGTCCACGACTGCGGCAAGCTGGTGAACCCGGCGCTGGCAGAGGCGCAGGTCCACGGCGGTATGTCCATGGCCATTGGCTACGGCCTGTCGGAGCAGCTGCTGTTCGACGAAAAGACCGGCCGGCCCCTGAATAACAATCTGCTGGACTACAAGCTCTCCACCATCATGGATCACCCCCATCTGGAGGCGCAGTTCGTGGAGAACGCCGAGCCCACCAGTGCCTTCGGCACCAAGGCCTTGGGCGAGCCCCCGGCCTGCTCCGGTGCGCCCGCCATTCGCAACGCCATCTACAACGCCACCGGCGTGGCCATCGATCAGGACCCCATCACCCCCCACGTCCTCTTCCAGCGCTTCACGGAAGAGGGCCTGATCCGGGACTAAGGAGGAAATACCGCTATGTATGATATGTCAGCGCTCTATCAGGCGGAAAGCGTACAGGACGCCATCCGCCTGCGGCTGGAGCATCCCGAGGCCCAGATCATCGCCGGCGGCACCGACGTGCTGGTGCAGATGCGGGAGGGCAAGCGGGCCGGAAAGGCCCTCATCAGTATTCAGGGCTGCCATGAAATGCGAGGCGTGACGCTGGATGAGGAGGAGAACCTCCGCATCGGTAGTCTCACCACCTTCAGCCACATCACCGCCGATCCTCTGATCCAACAGTATATCAACGTGCTGGGCGAGGCGGTGGATATGGTGGGCGGCCCTCAGATCCGCAACGCCGGTACCATCGGCGGCAACACCTGCAACGGTGTGACCTCCGCCGACTCCGCCTCCACCCTCCACGCATGGGAGGCCATGGTGGAGATCACCGGCAAAAACGGCGTCCGCCGGGTACCCATTAAGGACTTCTACCTGAAGGCCGGCACCGTGGATCTGCGGGTGGAGGAGGGCGAAATTCAGACCGCCATCCTGATCCCCAAGGCATCCTACGACCGCACCTTCGGCCACTACATCAAGTACGCCATGCGCAACGCCATGGATATCGCCACGCTGGGAACCTCCGTTAACGCCCGGCTCAGCGAGGATAAAAAGACCTTCGACCGGGTGCGGATCGCCTTCGGCGTGGCGGGGCCCGTCCCTATGCGTGCGCCTCACGCCGAGGAGTTTATCAACGGCAAGCCCGTGACGCTGGAGAACATCGAGGGCTTCGGAAAAGCGGTGCTGGAGGACATCCATCCCCGTGACTCGTGGCGGGCCAGCAAGGCATTCCGCTCTCACATCGCCGTGGAGAGCGCCAAGCGGTGTCTCATGGAGTCTGTGAAGCTGGCGGGAGGTGAGCTGTAATGGCAAAGAATCAGTATCAGCTGGTGACCTTCTTCCTCAACGGCAAGGAGGTGGAGCGGATGATAGACGTCCGGGCCTCTCTGACGGATATGCTCCGCAACGACTTCTCCATGACCTCCGTGAAAAAGGGCTGCGAGGTGGGGGAGTGCGGCGCCTGCAACGTCCTCATCGACGGCGAGTGCTATAACTCCTGCCTGTATCTGGCGGTGTGGGCCGAGGGCAAGCATATCACCACGCTGGAGGGTCTCATGGGTCCCAACGGCGAGCTATCTGACATTCAGCAGGCCTTTATGGAGGAGACCAGCATCCAGTGCGGCTTCTGCATCCCCGGCTTCATCATGACGGCGGTGGAGATTCTGGATCGTGGGGTATACTATACCGACGACCAGCTCCGCAAGCTGCTGTCGGGCCACCTGTGCCGCTGCACCGGATATGAGAATATTTTCAAGGCGGTGAAGAAAACCATGCTCCGCCGTCTGGGTCGTCTGGACGACCCCTTCCTCAACACCTGACCGAGTGCTATCCCAAAACCGGATACCGGTCGATGATTCTGCCGGACACCGGCGGGATACTTGACCGATCCCGATGGGATACCAGCCGGACGATGGCCGGACACTGGCTGGATATCTGCCGGATACGGACGGGATACCTGTGGGACGGCTGCCGGACAGTCCGGTGGACGTCCACCGGACACGAACCGGACGACTCGGTGGACGTATAGTTCCGGCAGAATGGACACGCCCTGACAGGGGAATTTGCCCCGCCGCACGGAGGCAGCTGAACCGGTCGCCGAAAGGAAGAAAACTTCCAAATTATGGGAAAAGCCCCGCTTCGCCATCTGGCGAAGCGGGGCTTTGCTGTGTCCAGCAGGAATGGGGGGGCCGGGACTTGGCGGAAAAGTGTGAACGGAGCGTAAAGGCTGCGAAAGTTCACACTTTATTCATAATGATATGGTATATTATGTCCCACAATTTAGCGGATGGACGCCGTGAGGAGGGCTTGTATGAAAAAATTCCGGCTGAGGGATTACCTGCCGGTGCTGATCATGGTCCTGTGTGCGGCGATATTCGGCGTGCTGCTGGCTACCGGGGTCATGGATCTGGATACGGTGCCGCAGCTGGTGGCGGACCGGCCTGTGCTGGCGGTGCTGGTGGTGCTGGGACTATATGTGCTGAAGGGCTTTTCCGGAGTGGTGGTATACAATGCGCTGGTGGTCGTGGTGTCCATGGTGCTGCCGCTGCCGGCGGCGCTGGCCGTCAACGGCGTGGGGACGGCGGTGTGCTTATCCATCTCTTACGCCATGGGGCGGTTTACCAAGACGGAGAGTCTGGAGTCGGTGCTGGACCGGCATCCCAAGATCAAGCGCTATTTCAGCGCCACGCAGGAATATGGCTTTGCCATGTGCTTCGCCATCCATATGCTGGGGCTGAACATGGAGGTGCTGGGACTGCTGCTGGGGATGCTGCGGGTGGATTACCTGACGTATCTGGCGGGGTCGTGGTTGGCCATTGCGCCGGGGATGGTTTGTCTGGTCATCGCCGGAAATTCGCTGGATTTCAGTTCACCGGTGTTTTGGGTATTCCTGGCCATCAACACGGTACTGGTGGTGTGCAGCGTGGTGTACACCCTGCGAAAGCTCCGGGCCGCCAAGGCTAAAGGGGAGGAGCAGGAAGAATAGAGGGCTGCCGAACCGGCTGTGGCTTCGATATGAGCCAAAGATACAGGCGGCTGTTTAGAGGTGTCAGCTGCGCAGGGAGAGCGGCGGCTGGGCGACAGGGAGCGACGATGAAAAGCGGCACCTTTTGCAAGGACTGCCCATGGAATAGAGAAACCCCATAACAGAGACGAATCCCCCGAAGCGGTATGGTCGCTTCGGGGGATTTTTGGGATTATGGGAGATGCTTCGAGCGGGGAAGTGCCGGAAACGAATGGTGTACCGGAGCTAGACGGCATACCTGACCGGACGGGGGATACAGGGGCAGACAAGGGATCAGGCAGTATATCCGGGCAGAGTGTACCGGGACATATGAAACACCGGGATCAGGTGATGCCCGGTAATTAGACGGTATACCGGGGTCAGGGGACGGGGCGGAGGGATGGGAGGTCAGATGACGTAGTTGTCGCCCTGCGGAACGGCCATCAGGTCCGCCAAGGTGATGCCGGAGAAATATTTCCGGGTCAGGTCATAGTAGCCCTGCCACACCGAGAGGGTGCGGCACTCCCCGGCCCGCTGGCAGGGGGAGGCGTCCGTTTGCAGGCAGGACACCGGGGCCAGCTCGCCCTCCGTCACCCGCAGGATCTCCCACAGGTCGTACTGCTCCGGGTCACGGTTCAGCCGGTAGCCGCCGCCGATGCCGTGGCTGCTGTCCAGCAGGCCGGCGTTTTTCAGGGCGGGCATCAGCTTCTCCACATATTTCAGGGAGATGCTCTGCCGGGCGGCTACGTCCTTGATGGGGGTATAGCCCACGCCCCGATGCTCGGCCAGATCCAGCAGGATCCGAATGGAATAACGTCCTTTGGTGGAAATCATGGTGTATGCCTCCTCATTTATTCAGCCTATTATACCACTAAACTGGTAGGAAAAGCAAGCGCCGTGACAGTTGTCTTGCGGAAAATTTCGGGGCAGCTTTTCCGGAAAAAGCCCACCGGGGAGCGCAGCGGCTCTCCGGTGGGCGTTGATGATAGGAAAATTATTTGGTGTGGAAATAGAGGATGCCCAGCGTGCGGGGGCCGCAGTGACTGGAGACGGTGCAGCCGGCCCGTGTGTGCAGCACCTCGTCAAAGGGCTGGTAGCTGCGGACGGCGGCCTCCACCTGCGCCAGCTCCTCCGGGGTGAAGCCGCCGGATTCGGTGATGAAAATGCGGCGGGTGTCAATGTCATCCCGGCCCTTGAGCCGCTCCCGGATGTACTGGAGCAGGCAGCTCACATAGGGGCCACGGTACTTCTTGCCCACCATCATCTGGCCGTCCTTCACCTGAATGCAGGGACGCAGGTTCAGCATATTGGCCCCCAGCAGGGCCACGCCTGAGCAGCGGCCGCCCTTGTGCAGAAAGTCCAGCCGCTCCACCAGAAAGCTGACGTCCAGCAGCTCCCGGCGGCGCTCCATCTCGTGGGCGATCTCCTGAGCGGTGAGCTTGCCCTCACGGGTCAGCTGCACCGCCTCCAGCACCAGCTGGCCGATGCCGGTGGAGAGGCTGCGGGAGTCCACGGGGTAGACGTTCCCCACCTCCTGAGCGGCGATACAGGCATTCTGGTAGCAGGCGGACATATCGCCGGAGATGTGGAAATGCACCACGGCGTCGCAATCCTCCAGCTGGCGGCGGAAGAACTGGGTATAGTCGTACACCGACACCGCCGCCGTGCTGCACATTCCGCCGCCGGAATTGACGTGGGCGTAAATTTCGTCGGGGGTGATGTCCTTGCCGTCTACCAGAGACTGGCCGTCCCGGACGATGTACAGGGGGGTGATGCGGATGTCGTATTTTTCAATAAGCTCCGGGGACAGATCACAGGTGCTGTCAGCGGATATTCTAATATTCATGATTAGTAGATGCCTTTCTGTATATTATTAAATCTCGCAAATTGGAAACAGAAATATTATATCACACGAATCCTATCATGGCAATCCCCTTTTTGCAACGAAAAATGGCGGTTTTGTTCGGTATCCTGCACAAGTGCGGCGGGGCGTTCGGGAGGATGGACAGTGGGGGCGAAAAAGAAGCGGTACATGGCTTGCCATGTACCGCTGAGGGGGATAAGGGGTCAGTCCATAGTGGGGCGCTCGTCGCCCAGGAAGAACACGGCCACCGTGCCGGGGCCGCTATGGGAGCCAATGATGGTGCCGATGTCGCACAGGCGGATCTTGCCCTTCAGGTGGGGGAAGCGCTCCTCCAGCGCCGTGATGAGCAGGGCGGCGTCCTCCGGACACTGGGAGTGGCAGACGAAGCAGCGCTGGTCGTAGTCCCGGCCGCCCTGAGCGTGCTGCTCCATGACGTTCACGGTGGTCTCCACCGCCTTCTTCTTGCCCCGGACCTTGCTGTAAGCCTTGATGGCCCCCTTATCATCCAGCCGCATGATGGGGCAGATGTTCATGATGGTGGCCACCATGGCCGCTGCGCCGGAGACACGGCCGGTGCGGCGGAACTGGGTCATGTTGGAGGAGAAGAACTGGTGGTGGACCTTGTTGCGGTTTTCCAGCACCCACCGAGCCGTCTCCTCCAGCGTGGCGCCGCTGTCCCGCAGGTCCGCCGCCGCATCCACCAGCAGGCCGTAGCCGGAGGAGGAGCACAGGGAGTCGATGACCACGAGTTTCTTATCAGGGTACTTCTCCTGCAGGAGCTTGGCCGCCGCCACGGCGTTGTGGACGGAGCCGGACTGGCCGGAGGTGAAGGCGATGTGCAGCAGATCGCCCTTTTCCAGCTGGGCCTCGAAGAAGTCCAGATAGGTGCCGACATTGATCTGGGAGGTCTGGGGCAGCTTGCCCGCCTCCAGAAAACGGTAGAACCGGGGCAGAGCTTCCGGGTCACGGCCCATGTCGTCCACGTACTCCTGCCCGTCCACCACGTAGGTATAAAACAGCACGGGAATGTCTCTGCTCTGCATATAGGAATAGGGAAGGTCCACGGTAGAGCAGCAGCTGAGAATGAATTTACGTTCCATATGTCCTCCTCCGGTCAACACACAAAATAGGCACACTGACGGGGTATATTGCAACACACTGTCTATTATATCACATTTCGCCGCCGTGTCAACGAAAAGTCCCTGTGGTTTCCCCGTTGCAATCCGGGGCGCAGTCCGATATAATAAAGATTCAGATCATGATCCCGGAGGCGGCATATGTTCATTCTCACAGAGAAAAATCAGACGGCGGCGGTGCGGCAGGCGCTGCGGCAGCGGCTGAAGGACACCGGCGTTACGGTGGCGCATCCCGGCGGGGAGGTGCTGGTGCTGGAGGGGGAAACCTTTCGGCTGGACGGGGAGAGTCTGCGGCTTCTGCCCGGCGTACGGGCGGTACAGCGGCTGACGAAGCCGTATCCGCTGGCGGCCCGGACGGGGCATCCGGAGGACACGGTGGTATCCGTGGGCAAGGCCCGCATCGGGCAGGATTTCTGCCTCATTGCCGGGCCCTGCGCCGTGGAGTCGTCGGAGCAGGTGACCTCCATCGCCCGGCAGGTGTCCGCCGCCGGGGCGCAGCTGCTGCGAGGCGGCGCCTTCAAGCCCCGGACCTCCCCCTATACCTTTGGAGGGCTGGGGGCCGAGGGGCTGGAGCTGCTGTGCCGTGCGGGCCGGGAGACGGGCTTGCCGGTGGTGTCGGAGATCACCGATCCCCGGCAGCTGTCGCTGTTCCGGGAGGTGGACGTCTTGCAGGTGGGCGCACGGAATATGCAGAATTTCGAGCTGCTGCGGGAGCTGGGGCGGCAGGAGAAGCCGGTGCTGCTGAAGCGCAGCTTCGGGGCCACCGTGACGGAGCTATTGCAGGCGGCGGAATACATCCTTGCCGGCGGCAATGAGCGGGTGATCCTCTGCGAGCGGGGCATCCGCACCTTCGAGACGGACAGCCGGGCCACGCTGGATGTGGCGGGCATTGCCGCCCTGAAGGAGCAGTCCCATCTGCCGGTGCTGGCCGATCCCAGCCATGCCGCCGGGAGGCGGGGGCTGGTGGCTCCGCTGGCGCTGGCGGCGGCAGCTGCCGGGGCGGACGGACTGATGATCGAGGTCCATGACCGGCCGGAGGAGGCTCTCTCCGATGGACGGCAGGCCCTGACCTGCGGCGAATTTGCCCGGCTGGCCCGACGGGTGCAGGCACTGACGGCCCTGCTGCGGCAGGAGGAATGACAAAAGGTGAAACAGCCCTCACGGCGCTGCCGTGAGGGCTGTTTTTATGCGGAAAAGGACCCGGCGGAAAAGGCGGGTCCAAACCTACCATATCACGCCGAAGGCCGGGATGCAAGAGAAATTTTCTCCGGGAGGGAAATTTCAGAGGACTGCCCCATGCACAGGGGGCGGGAGGGGAAAAATCTTGATGATTCTGCGGGCTTGACGGCGTTTTTCTCCGGCGGTAAAATCGGTGGGTAAAAAATCAGAGGGCGGAGAAGCGCCCGCTGTCAAAAGGAGAGGGAGCCATGAAGTATATTTTTGTCACCGGCGGTGTGGTGTCCGGGCTGGGCAAGGGCATCTGCGCCGCATCTCTGGGGCGGCTGCTGAAGCAGTGCGGCCTGCGGGTCAGGAACCAGAAGTTTGACCCATACCTCAATGTGGACCCCGGCACCATGAGCCCCTATCAGCACGGGGAGGTGTTCGTCACCGATGACGGGGCGGAGACGGATCTGGATCTGGGCCACTATGAGCGGTTCGTGGACGAGGCGCTGGACGCCAACTCCTCCGTCTCCTCCGGGAAAATCTACTGGAGCGTATTGAACCGGGAGCGGCAGGGGGGCTATCTGGGCGGCACGGTGCAGATCATCCCTCACGTCACCGATGAGATCAAAAACCGTATCTATGCCATGGATGACGGGCAGACGGATGTGGTCATCTCCGAAATAGGCGGCACGGTGGGCGACATCGAGAGCCAGCCCTTTCTGGAGGCCATCCGGCAGGTGGCGGCGGAGAAGGGCAAGGAGAACGTGCTGTACATCCATGTGCCGCTGATCGTGTCCATCCCCGGCAGCGGAGAGCTGAAGAGCAAGCCCACCCAGCACTCGGTGAAGGAGCTGCTGAGCATCGGCATCCAGCCGGACATTCTGGTGTGCCGCACGGACAGCCCCATCACCGGGGACATCCGGCGGAAGATCGCCCTGTTCTGCAACGTGGAGGAGGACTGCGTCATCCCCAACGTCACGGCCTCCACCCTGTATGAGGTGCCGCTGCTGCTGGAGCGGGAGGGGCTGTGCCGGGTGGCCTGCCGCAAGCTGGGGCTTCCGGTGGTGGAGCCGGACATGGCCCGGTGGCGGGCCATGGTGGAGAAGATCCACGGGGTACACCGCCATGTGACCATTGCGCTGGTGGGGAAGTACACGGGATTGCACGATGCGTATCTCAGCGTGGTGGAGTCCCTGTTCCACGCAGGCACCGCCTGCGACGCAGAGGTGTCCATCCGGTGGGTGGACTCCGAGACCCTGACACCGGAGAACGTGGAGCAGATGCTGGCCGGGTGCGGCGGCGTGCTGGTTCCCGGCGGCTTCGGGGATCGGGGCATCGAGGGGATGATTCTGGCGGCTCAATATGCACGGGAGCATCAGGTGCCGTATCTGGGCATCTGCCTGGGGATGCAGATCGCCGTCATCGAGTTTGCCCGCCACGTGGTGGGCTGGGCCGACGCCCACAGCGCCGAATTCACCGCCATGACGGCCCATCCCGTCATTGACCTGATGTCCGATCAGGTGGGCGTTACCGCCAAGGGCGGCACCATGCGGCTGGGCAAGTACCCCTGCCGACTGGCGGAGGGGAGTCTGGCCCGGAGGGAGTACGGCACGGAGGATATCTCCGAGCGCCACCGGCATCGGTACGAGTTCAACAACCGCTTCCGCTGCGAGATGGAGGCGGCGGGGCTGCGGCTGTCGGGCCTGTCCCCGGACGGCAGCCTGGTGGAGATCGTGGAGGAGCCTGCCCACCACTGGTTCGTGGGGGCGCAGTTCCACCCGGAGTTCAAGAGCCGTCCCGACCGGCCGCACCCGCTGTTCCGGGGCTTTGTGCAGGCATCGCTGGAGACGGCGGAATAAAGCGTATCCGAAAAGCGGCAGGAGGAAGTGACCTCCTGCCGCTTGCGACTGTCGATAAACCCTCCGGTTTTTTCGACAAAAGGCTTGCAGTCTGCTGCGCACATAATTTGTGTGCCATAGGCGCACAAATTCCACACTTGCAGCCTGAGAAGTATTTTCTCTCACGCACATGTCGCAAGAGAAAATGATTTTACTTCTTTGCCGCCTGCGGGCGGCAAACTCTGCGAGGCTTTTTGCGGGGCCAAGGGGGGTGTGCTTTGAAGCGGAAGGGGCGGCTTTTTGTGAAAAAATCCCGGCTGTGCCTTGAAAGACGGAGGGAAATTGTGGCATAATGGAAAAAACAGCATCCATCCGGCGGGAGGTCACACCATGAACAGAAAACGCATCCGACAGATGAACACGGCCCTGCTGCGGCGGCTCACCGGCCGCCCTACGGCGGAGTATTTCAGCGGCCAGCCCCTGCTGGAGCGGCTGGAGAGCGAGAACTACATCCAGCGCTTTGCGCCCCTTTACGACGGCACCCGACTGCGCTGCGGCGACGTGCTGGAGCTGTGCCGCCCGGAGCTGGCGGAGCTTTCCGGCGGAGAGCCGGAGGGCGGGTGGCTGCGCTTTGCCTATGACTTTGCCCGGCGGCAGCTGTTCCCGGAGAAGGAGGCCCCTGCGGCCTATGACGCCGGGGCGGTGTTTTTCCTGTCGCTTTTGCAGGTGCTTTTTGCCGCCGAACGGGAGAAGCTGCCCTTTGACCCGGCATGGGATTTCGACTTTCTATCGGAGACAGAGGCGGCGGATTGCGCCTGCGGCGCCAGCTATCGACAGATGCTGCGGCAGTGGAAGCGGGAGTACGTCTATGAGATGATGCGGCTGGGGCTGGAGGTGACGCCCTACCGCACGCTGGAGCATATCGCCGGGGTGCATCACATCGCATTGACCTGCGGCCGGGCGCTGCGGCGCAGCGGCACGGCGGTGGATCTGGCGCTGGTATCCGGCAGCGCCGCCGGGCACGATCTTGGAAAGTTCGGCTGCCATCCGGGGGAGCGGGTGGCGTATCTGCACTACTACTACACGGATCTGTGGTTCCGCCGCCACCGGCTGACGGACATCGGCCATGTGGCCGCCAACCACTCGGTGTGGGATCTGGAGCCGGAGTATCTGTCGGCGGAGGCGCTGCTGCTGATCTATGCGGACTTCCGGGTGAAGCAGACCCACGACCCGGAGGGGCATGAGATCACCCACATCTCGTCTCTGGCGGAGGCCTTTGACGTGATTTTGAACAAGTTAGACGACGTGGACGGGGAGAAGCGCCGCCGCTACACCAGAGTTTATGCCCGCTTGCAGGACTTCGAGGCGTATATGATCCGCCGGGGGGTGGACGTGACCATGCAGGGGGCGGACACGCAGCCGCTGCCGGAGCAGGCGGTGGCCCTGATGGAGGATGCGGAGGTGCTGGAGTCCCTGACCATGCAGTGTGTGGCCCACAACATGGAACTGATGGACCGGCTTACCGGGCAGCGGAGCTTTGCCTCCCTGCTGGAGCAGGCCCGTGGCGAGACCAACTGGCGGCGGCTGCGGGCCTATCTGGGGGTGTTCGAGTCCTACTCCCTGTATCTGCACATTCCACAGAAGGTGCAGACGCTGGCCTTTCTCTATGAGCTGCTGATGCACCGTGAGGGGGACATCCGCCGTCAGGCGGCGGCTCTCATGGGGGAGATCATCGCAGGGTTCCACGCAGGCTACGCCAAGGAGCGTCCGGCGGACAGCCGTCCCGACCTGCGGACGGTGACGGATCTGGATCAGTGGAGACTGTATCTGGAGAAGATCATCTATCCGGATCACAAGCTGATGCCCCAGCACCGGGGGTGGATCCGGTTCACCCTGAAATTCTGCGTGAAGTCCCTGCTCTCCCGCTGCCCCGGACGGGAGGAGGGGTTTCTGGCGCCGGTGCTGGCGTATCTGCGGCGGCCGGAGCAGCTGGACGATCAGGTGGCGCTGCAGCTGCTGGATGCGGCGGCGGACCTGCCGCTGGAGCTGTGTACCCGGCCACAGCTGAATGCACTGCTCCGTGCGGCGGAGGTACTGTCCGGGCGGGAGAGCCTGACGGTGCAGGCGGCGGCCATGCTGCTGCTGGATCACGTCCACACCTCCATGCCCCGGCAGAAGCGGCCTCTGAAAATTTTGCAGGAGATGGACTGCGGCAATATGTCGCTGGCCCTGCTGCGGGAGGATATCTGCGCCGGAGGCTTGACCTTGCAGGAGACGCAGGTATCGGATATTTTTCTGGATAACCTCAAGACCGCCACGCCGTGGATCATCAAGCAGGTGAACCTGCGGCTGCTGACGGATGATGCACGGAACGACCACGGCTCGGCCCTGCACATCGCCACGCATCTTTCTAACCTCATCAAGGTCAGCGACCGGGTCACGGTGCGCCACGGCGCAGGACTGGCGCTGCTGGAGATCGCTCCCCGGCTGACGGTGGATCAGCGCAATGAGGTCTCAGTGGAGCTGTGCCGGGGGCTGGAGCTGGGGCAGCAGGAGTTCACCAAGTACATTCCCGACTATCTGGGGCGGCTTGCCCTGTGGCTGCCGCCGGAGCAGCTGGACGAGTGCCTGGCGGATCTGGGGGTGACCCTCAGCGCCTCCAGCAGCCGCATCGTGACTCCGGTGCTGGACACCGTGGGCGTCATCTATGAGGAGTACGACATCTATCACCAGAGATTCCCGGAGGAGCCAGAGGAGGCGTGCCTACGCCGCCGGGACCGGCTGCTGGGGATGCTGATGCGAGGACTGGCGGGCATCGACGGAGAGACCCGGCAGGAGGCCATGCTGGTGCTGGGACAACGGGTGTTCGGCTCGGCACAGCTCAGCAACGGCGAGAAGAGCCGGGCCTTCCCCCTGACGGCACGGAAGCTGCTGACCACCTGCCGTCAGGAGGACGGGGATGCACTGTCCTTCTACTATCGGGCCTCCATGCTGGGGCGGCTGTACCGCTTTTTGACGGCCCAGCGGCTGCGGGGCGGCTTCACCTTTGAAGCGCCACGGCCCATCGCCTTTTTCCCCGGTACCTTCGACCCATTCACCCTGTCCCACAAGGCCATTGTCCGAACCATCCGGGATCGGGGCTTCGAGGTACTGCTGGCCATCGATGAGTTCTCGTGGTCCAAGCGCACCCAGCCCTACCGCATCCGGCGGCGCATTGCCGCCATGTCGGTGGCGGACGAATTCCATGTGCAGATCTTCCCGGAGGACTTCCCGGTGAACATCGCCAACCCGGAGAACCTCCACCGGCTGCGGCAGGCCTTCCCCGGACGGAAGGTATCCATCGCCGTGGGAAGCGACGTGGTGGCTCACGCATCCTCCTATCGCAAGCCCGTGGAGCCGGACTCCATCCATACCTTTGACCACATCATCTTCCGTCGGCCCGGTCAGGAGGCCGGGGGCGGCTACGGCGGCATTTACGGCAAGGTACTGGAGCTGACGCTGCCGGAGCCGCTGGAGGAGATCAGCTCCACCCGCATCCGGGAGGCGGTGGACGCCAACCGGGACATCAGCAATCTGGTGGATCCGGCGGTGCAGGAGTTCATCTATCGGAGGGGGCTGTATCTGCGGGAGCCGCAGGACAAGCCCCTGCTGCGGACGGAGGATCTGGATTTTACCGACTATCCCCGGCCGGATGCGTCCATGGAGGCCATGCTGGAGGGGATCTGCCCCGCTGCCATGGTGGAGAAGCTGTGGCAGTGCGGCGACAGTCTCCTGCTGCTGCGCCACGGGATGCAGGGGCAGGTGCTGGGAGCCGTCAGCTACCGGCAGCTGGAGTCCCGTGAGCTGTATGACCGGCTGGGGAGTCTGGAGCTCTCCGGCTATGTGCGGCAGAAGGCCGGGGGTCGGGCGCTGCTCATCAGCGGACTGTGGGTGCCGGACGGCAGCCAGCAGCGGGAGCTGGGGCAGCTGCTGCTGACGGAGGTGTTTACCATGGCACTGGGGCGGGAGTATCCCTGCGCCCTGTACGATCCGCTGCCCGGTGCAGAGCACAGCTATGTGCTGAATTTGCTGCGGCGGCAGGGCTTTGTCCCGGCTCCGGTGTCGGGGCGGCCGGTGCTGGAGGTGGATATGCGCTGCCCCATCGTGCTGAGCCACAACGTGGACACCTCCATCAAGGCTCCGCTGGCCTCCATGCCCCGTGTGACGGCGGCGGTGGCCGTCGCCCATCGGCGCTTGCAGGAGGCGCTGACGGAGTTGCAGCCGGGGTCACTGGTGCTGAGCCTGTCGGCTGGGATCATCTATCACCGGCTGCTCCAGCGCATCACCGCACGCAACGGTGTACCCGCCGAGCCGGTGACGCCCCGGCGGCAGGGGCCGGATATCTGCGTCCCCTATGGAAAGCTGCTGCGGGGCGTGGCGGTGCCTAATACCGTCACCAAGACCCTGCGTACCGACAAGGTATATGAGGCGGATCTGTCGGACTATGCCATCGAGGCCTACCCGGAGTATTCGCCGCTGCCGGATCAGGTGCGGACCATCCGGGCCTTTGACCGGCCCGTTATCTTGGTGGATGATCTGCTCCACGACGGCAAGCGGCTGCGGAGTCTGTCGCCGCTGCTGAAGGAGACGGGGACGCAGGTGGATCTGGTGCTGGTGGGCTATCTAACTGGCATGGGCCGGGATCTGATGGAGGAGCTGGGGTATCCGGTGGAGAGCATCTACTATCTGCCCAATCTGCGGATGCGGTTCGTGGAGTCCACCCTGTACCCCTTCATCGGCGGAGACACCGTGCGGCGGCGGGATCGGCCCACGGAGGGGCTTCAGCCCTCTGTCAACCGCATCTTGCCCTACGCCTCCCCGGAATTTGCCCCCATTGCCCCGGATGTGGCGTGGCGGCTGAGCCTGTGCTGTCTGGAAAACGCAAGGGACATCCTGCTGGCACTGGAGGCGGAGTACCGCTCCCTCTACGCCCGGAACCTGACGCTGAACCGCCTCAGCGAGGCGGTGATCCTGCCCCTGTATCCGGATAAGGGCGGGTGCATGACCTATGATTTGAGCCGTACCGCCTCCACCTATCTGGAGGAGGACATCGAGCTGCTGAAGCGGGTGCGTCCCGCAGAATAAGGAGGCTAACGTGCGATACTATGACTGCGGCGGCTATCCCCTGTGCAGCCGGGAGGTGCTGGCGCTTCCGGCGCTGCACGCTCTGCCGGAGACGGGGGAGGTGCTGTTCGGATTTCACCGCACACCCGGTATCGGGCGGGATACCTTCCCGGTGACGGCGCCGTCCCTGCTGACCGCGGAGGAGGGGGTATCGACCCTTGTGACGGCGGAGGAGCCGGAGACAGATCCGGCGCTGGCGGCGGCCATAGCCGCCGGGCGTGTGCGGGCGGTAAATCTGGCCCACCCCCGACAGGAGGAGCTGCTGCCTCCCCTCCGGAGGAGGGAGCGTGTGCGGGTGAACCTGTTGGCGCTGGGCGATGTGGGCAGTACCCTTCTCATGGGGCTGCGGCTGCTGGGAGGCGATGTCATCGACTCCATCGGCATCTGCGACGTGCGGGAGAACGTTCCCCAGCGGTGGGAGATGGAGCTGAACCAGATCGTCTCACCGGAGGGGGAGAGATTGCCGCCGGTGGAGATCGTCTCCCCGGAGGAGGTGTTTGACGGGGATGTGTTCCTGTTCTGCGCCTCCCGGTTCGTGCCGGATACCTCCGTTACCTCCGGGGACGTCCGCATGGCCCAGTATCAGGTGAACCGGGAACTGGCGGTCCGCTATGCCCGCATGGCCCGGCAGCGGCGCTATGGAGGAATGTTCTGCGTGGTCAGCGATCCGGTGGATCCCCTGTGCCGGGCGGTGCTGGAGGAGAGCAACCGGGACGAGACGGGCCGGTGGGACGGCGGAGGGCTGTTTTCCCATCAGGTGCGGGGCTTCGGACTGGGGGTCATGCAGGCCAGAGCCATGTACTATGCCCAGAAGGAGCCACGGTTTGCCGCCTTTTTGACGGAGGGGCGCACCTACGGCCCACACGGGGCCGATCTGGTGGTGGCCAACTCCATAGAGCACTACGACGACGCACTGTCCCGTGAGCTGACGGAGCGGGTGGTCTCAGCCAATCTGGAGATGCGGCGGCTGGGCTTCAAGCCCTATGTGGCCCCGGCCCTCAGCTCCGGGGCGCTGAGCCTGCTGGCCTGTCTGCGGGGGCAGTGGCACTGCTCGTCCACCTATCTGGATGGGGTGTTTATGGGGGCCAGAAACCGGCTGCTCCCCACGGGGACGGAGCCGGAGCGGCTGCCCCTGCCGGAGGCCTTGCAGGAGCGTTTGAGAGATACCATGGAGCGCCTGCGGGCGATCCGATGAAGAAGGAGGGAGCGGGATGGCACTGACGGTGCTGCTGCCGGAGAATCCATACAGCCGGGAGCTGTTGGCGCTGCTGACACCGCTGCTGCCGCCGGACAGCCAGATCCGTGACCCGGATGCGGGGCTGGAGGGGCTGGCCGGACAGCGGCTGCTGTTTGCTCTGGCACTGGACGAGAGCGGATGCAGCGAGAGCGGGTATCGGATGCTGATGACCCTGCGGAGGAGCCGGACGCTGCTGGAGGGCTGCGTAGCGGGGCTGGTGGTGACGGGGCGGGGAGAGCTATACACCAAGGACGCCGCCCGTGATCTGGTGTTCGCCGCCAATCAGGCGGGCTGCGCCTTTCTGGGACGCCCGCTGGTGGAGGCCACCGGTTCCCTGCGGAACTTCCGGGTGCAGGCCCAGATCGGCGGCACCGATGAGGAGACGGCCTTCCGGGCCGCCGTATCGGAGCTGCTGGAGCGGCTGACGGCGTGGGAGGGGCCTGCCCCCGTGGGGCGGGTGCTGGCGCTGCACGCCTCCCAGCGCAGCACCTCCAACACGCTGGCGCTGTGGGAGATGGTGCGCCGATCCCTGCCGCCGGAGGTGCAGGTGCAGGAGATCTGCCTGCGGAACGGGACCATGGCCGACTGCAACGGATGCAGCTACACCGCCTGTATGCACTTCGGGGAGCAGGGCGGGTGCTTCTATGGCGGGCCGATGGTGGAGGAGGTGTATCCGGCGGTGCGCTCCTGCGACACGCTGGTGATGGTCTGCGCCAACTATAACGATGCCCTCTCCGCCAATCTCACCGCCTGCGTCAACCGTCTGACGGCCTTGTTCCGCCAGACCCGGTTCTATGACAAGCGGCTTTACGGACTGGTGGTGTCCGGCTACTCCGGCGGCGATCTGCTGGCCCGGCAACTGATCTCGGCGCTGAACATGAATAAGGCCTTCTATCTGCCGCCACGGTTCTGCCTGCTGGAGACAGCCAATGAGCGGGGGAGTCTGGTGCGCCTGCCGGGGATCCGGGAGAAGGCCCGGTGCTTTGCGCGGCAGATGATGGAATAAGGGCCGTCTGCGGACGGCTGATGGGAAAAAGCTGCCCCGCCTGCGATGCAGGCGGGGCAGCTTTTTATGCGGGATCGCAGTCCGGCGGGAGCAGGCGGCGCATATCCTCCGGCAGCGGGGCGGTGACATCCAGCCAGCGGCGGGTCACGGGGTGCAGGAGCCGGAGACGGTAGGAGTGCAGCGCCGGACGGGGGATGAGGGTGGGGGCCTCGGTGCCGTAGAGCCAGTCCCCGGCCAGCGGGTGGCCCACAGCGGAGAGGTGGAGCCGCAGCTGGTGGGTGCGGCCCGTCTGGGGCAGCAGCTGCAGCAGAGACAGCTCCCCCGGCAGCAGCGTTTCGTAGAGGGTTCGGGCGGGGAGTCCCATAGGGTCCACGGTGCGGCGGAGCAGAGAGCCGGGGTCCCGGCTGATGGGCAGATCGATGGCACCGGAGGAGGGCTGGGGCGTACCCAGACAGATGCCCCGGTACTCCCGGAGGAAGGAATCGGTGTGCAGCGACTCCATGCACAGGCGGTGGATGTAGCCGGTCTTGGCCACGGCCATGACGCCGGTGGTGCCACGGTCCAGACGGTTGACGCAGTGGAAGCTGTCGGTGCGGAGATAGTGGCACACGGCACCGGCTACGGTGACGGTCTCCTCCGTCAGGGCGGAGGGATGGATGGCGATGCCGGCGGGCTTATTCAGCAGGAGAAGATCCTCGTCCTCCCACAGAATATCCAGCGGATAGGCCACGGGGCGGATGTGGGGGTTTTCTCCCGGCAGGTCGGAGACGTCCGCCGCCAGCACGTCGCCGGCCTCTGTGCGGGTGGAGACGATGACGGGGATACCGTTCAGGGTGATGGCGCCGGGCCGCCATTTCAGCTTGGCCAGAAAGCTGCCGGAGATACGGAGCTGCCGGCGCAGCAGGGTTCGTACCGGCAGGCCGGCCTCCTGCGGGGTAACGGTGTGGGTCAAGAGACGCATGAAAAAACACCTCCTTGGGGATATTTTCAGTCTACCACATTTTCGGGAAATGTGGTAGACTGAACGCATCAATTTACAGAAAGCGGGGGATCCCTATGGCATCAAAAGTTTATTGGGCGGATCTGCGGGCGGATTTCCACGAGAATCTCCAGCAGAAGCTGACCCGCCTCATGAAAACCGCCGGGATGGGCGAAATCGACTTCGACCGGAAGTTCGTGGCCATCAAAATGCACTTTGGTGAACCGGGCAATCTGGCCTTCTTGCGGCCCAACTGGGCCAAGACGGTGGCAGATTTCGTGAAAGAGCGGGGTGGCAAGCCCTTCCTCACCGACTGCAACACCCTGTATGTAGGGGGACGGAAGAACGGGCTGGATCATCTGGATACGGCGTGTCTCAACGGCTTCAATCCCATGACCACGGGATGTCAGGTCATCATCGCAGACGGCATCAAGGGCAGCGACGAGGTGGCTGTGCCGGTGGTGGGCGGCCGGCTGGTGAAGGAGGCCAAGATCGGTCGGGCCGTCATGGATGCCGACGTGTTCATCTCCCTGACCCACTTCAAGGGCCATGAGGAGGCGGGCTTCGGCGGGGCGCTGAAGAACATCGGCATGGGCTGCGGCAGCCGGGCCGGGAAGATGGAGCAGCACAACGCCGGAAAGCCCCATGTGAACCATGAACACTGCGTGGGCTGCGGGATGTGTACCAGGATCTGCGCCCACAGCGCTCTGTCCGTTGCGGAGAGAAAGGCCAACATCGATCACAGCCGCTGCGTGGGCTGCGGCCGCTGCATCGCCATCTGTCCCCGGAACGCCATCCAGATCGACTGGGATGAGACGGTGACGAATCTGAACCGAAAGATCGCAGAGTACTCCAAGGCGGTGGTGGACGGGCGGCCCTGCTTCCATATCTCACTGGTCATCGACGTGTCGCCCAACTGCGACTGTCACGCCGAGAACGACGCCGCCATTGTTCCCAATGTGGGAATGTTCGCCTCCTTCGACCCGGTGGCACTGGATATGGCCTGTGTGGATGCCGTCAACGCTCAGCCGGTGATGCGGGGTTCTGCGGCCGACGGCGGTGACGTCCATGACCACGACCACTTCCATCGCATCCATCCGGAGACGGATTGGATGAGCTGTCTGGAGCACGCCGAGAAGATCGGCATCGGCACCAGAGCGTATGAGCTTATCAAGATCTGAAGAGTGCGATAGACGAAAGCGCCGCCCGGTGGGGCGGCGCTTTTGCTTCGGGAGGGTGTGCTGCTTACGGGCAGCGCACGCTATGGGGCTTTGCGGGTCAGTCCTCATGGGGCTTCGTCTCCTGATAGAGCATATTCCACACCACCTGATAGGCGTGGAGGGCCTGGGGGGAGTGGCAGACCATGGTGACGGACAGCTGCGGATGAAGGCGCAGGAAGTCCGTGATGGCCTTCAGGGCCACATGAGCCGCCTGCATCAGCGGATAGTGGTAGACACCGGTGCTGATGGAAGGGAAGGCCACCGTGCGGCAGCCGTTCTCCAGTGCCAGCGTCAGGCAGCTGCGGTAGCAGGAGGCCAGTTGGGCGGCCTCGCCGTGGCCGCCGCCCCGCCAGATGGGGCCGGGGGTGTGGATCACGTACCGGCAGGGCAGGTCATAGCCACCGGTGATGCGGGCCTCGCCGGTGGGGCAGCCGTTCAGCGTTTTGCACTCGGCCATGAGACCCGGCCCGGCGGCCCGGTGGATGGCACCGTCTACCCCGGCGCCGCCCAGCAGGGAGGTGTTGGCGGCATTGACGATAGCATCAGCGTGGAATTGGGTGATATCACCCTGCACGATGGAGAGATTCATGACGGCCTCCTAAGATGATATTTGACGTTTTCCGGAGCAAAGGAAATTGCGGCCAAGGAGAAAACAATGGACAAAAGGGAGCAGGTCAAACCGATAGACGGGGATTTATCTTCCGGCCAGGGAATTGTCCCACCCTATGCACGATGGTAGGACATGGTATCTTCATCGGCCAGCATCATTTGCCGAAACCAAAAGTCCTCATATTTGGGCTCATATAAAGCAAGCGTAATTACTTCCACAGACGCCGATTTGCCGAATGGATATTCAGTATAGCACACACGAACTTCGATCGCAAGTGATCGGCAGGGGGACGTATCCCTTATAAGCTGCATCCTGTTAAGGGACTTTACAAAAATGAACAAAACGTAAAAATCTGACGAATAACTTGGGAAATATTTACAGAGACGGGGAGATATGCTACAATGTGTCTAATAATACAAGACATGGAGGGATGACGGTGAAGAAGTTTGTACCGGTTTATGAGGGGGAGCTGCGCAAGCACAGCATTCAGGTTCCCCGCTGCATCAGCGAGTGCAGCGGCATCCGCATTTTCGGGCGGCGCATCAAGTCGCTGGTGTTTTCCACGGATGTGGCCATTATCAAGAACATCAACGCCGACGCCGTCATCGCCGTGTATCCCTTTACGCCCCAGCCGGCTATCACACAGGCCATTCTGTCGGTGTCGGAGGTGCCGGTGTTTGCCGGGGTGGGGGGTGGCCTCACCAATGGGCAGAGGTCGGCCAGCATCGCCGCCTATGCCGAGCATCAGGGGGCCTTTGGGCTGGTGTGCAACACCTTCATCACCGAGGAGGCCATCCGGGCCATCAAAGAGACGGTGGAGATCCCGCTGGTGTACACGGTGGTGTCGGAGCAGGCGGACGTGGCCGGGAAGCTGGCGGCGGGGGTGGATTTCCTCAACGTATCCGGGGCGGCCCGGACGCCGGAGATCGTGGCCCATATCCGGGAGCAGTTCCCGGAGGTGCCTATCATTGCCACCGGCGGGCCGACGGATGACACCATCCGGGCCACCATCGAGGCTGGGGCCAATGCCATCACCTACACGCCGCCCACCAGCGCCGAACTGTTTTCCGAGAGTATGCGGAAATACCGGGGCAGGTTTGCGTAAGAGGCTGCGAAAGAGCAGAAAAATGAAAGGATCAGCACCCACCCGCTTGGCGGGTGGGTGCTGATCTTGTTTCAGCGGGCCAGATATTGGCGGCAGCAGGTCTCGGCATCCTGTGCCAGGCGCTCCTCGTCCACCGTCATGAGATGGCCCTGGGCCACGGTGACACGGCCATGAACCACGGTGTAGTCCACCGGGCCCCGGACGCCTACGGTACCCAGCACAGACTTGGGGTCGAAGCAGGAACCCACCAGCTCCAGACGGCGGCTGTCGATCATAAAGAGGTCGGCGCACTTGCCCACCGCCAGCTGGCCGATATCGTCCCGGCCCAGCAGCCGGGCGCTGCCACGGGTGGCCATTTTCAGCACGTCGTAGCCGGTGGGGGCCCGGCGGCTGGCGTTCAGGCGGTGGAGCAGGAAGGCCACCCGCAGCTCCTCCATAAGGCTGGAGCCGTCGTTGGAGGCGCTGCCGTCCACGGCCAGTCCCACGGGAACGCCCAGCTCCAGCATCTCCGGGATCCGGGCGATGCCGGAGGAGAGCTTCATGTTGCTGATGGGGCAGTGGGCCACGCCGGTGCCGGTTTTGGCCAGCACCCGCAGCTCCTCGTCGTTGAAGTGAATGCCGTGGGCGAACCACACGTCGCTGCCCGTCCAGCCCAAACGCTCCATGTACTCCAGAGGGCGGATGCCCTCCCTCTGGAGCATGAAGTTCTCCTCGTCCTTGGTCTCACACAGGTGGGTGTGCAGCCGCACGCCGTATTGGCGGGCCAGAATGGCGCTCTGGCGCAGCAGCTCCGCCGACACGGAGAAGGGAGAGCAGGGAGCCAGAGCGATGCGGTGCATGGCTCCGTAGGAGGTGTCGTGGTACTTCTCGATGAGCCGGGCGGAGTCCGTCATGATCTCATCCACCGTCTGCACTACGCTGTCCGGCGGTAGGCCGCCGTCCTTGACGCTGAGATCCATGCTGCCACGGGAGGCATACATCCGGATACCCAGCGTGTCGGCGGCGGCAAACTGGGCGCCGATCAGGTCTCCGGCGTGGGTGGGGAACACATAGTGGTGGTCGAAGCAGGTGGTGCAGCCGTGCTTCATCAGCTCGCCCATGCCGGTGAGGGAGGAGAGACGGATGACGTCCTCGTCCAGATTTTTCCAGATCTCATAGAGGGTCTTGAGCCAGTCGAACAGCTCCATATTCTGCACCTGCGGGAGGTTGCGGGAGAACACCTGATACAGGTGGTGGTGGGTGTTCACCAGACCGGGATAGCACAGCATATGGCTGGCGTCGATGGTTCGGTCGGCGGTGATGTCCAGATGGGGGCCGATCTGACGGATGAAGCCGTCCTCGCAGTAGAGGTCCACGTCCTCCAGCAGTTGGTCCTTATCGTCGCAGGTCACCAGATAGCGGATGCTGCGGATCAGCAGGCTTGCCATAGATCATTACTCCTTTCAGAAGAATATCCCCCGAAGGATCGGGGGATATTCGGTCGGTTTACCGGTCTTCCCGGAAGTAGTTCAGGCCCAGAGAGGTGGGGGGCTGATCCTCCCGCTTTTTCCGCAGGGACACGATGATCAGCACCACCAGCGTCACCACGTAGGGCAGGATCTTATACAGCTGCGTGGGGATGAAGGGAATCGTCAGACGCAGGTACAGGATCATCAGAGCGCCGAACAGCACGGAGCCCCAAATGGCGGACAGAGGACGCCACAGGCAGAAGATAACCAGCGCCACGGCCAGCCAGCCCACGCCGGACAGCCCCTCGTGGTTCCATACGCAGCCGGCGATGGTGGTGATGTACACCATGCCGCCCACAGCAGAGATGCCGCCGCCGATGATGGCGCCCAGATAGCGATAGCGGCTGACGTTGATGCCGGCGGCATCGGCAGTAGCCGGGGACTCGCCCACGGAGCGCAGCTGCAGGCCGGTGCGGCTCTTGTTGAGGAACAGGTGCATGACGATGGCCAGCACCACCCCCAGATAGAAGAAGATGCTGTTGCCGAAGAGGATCTTGCCCACATAGGGGATATCCTGCATGGCCTGAGGGAAGGGGGAGCTGATGAATACGGCCTTCAGGTCGTTGCCCACGGCCACGAAGCCGCCCTCACGGATCCGCATGATCTCGCCAATATACTGGCCCACGCCGGTGCCGAAGATGGTCAGCGCCAGACCGGTGACGTTCTGGTTGGCCCGGAGGGTGATGGTCAGGAAGCTGAAGATCAGAGAGGCGATGCCGCCGGCGATGAAGGCACACAGCAGACCGATGAGCACCGCCAGAAAAGCGCTGGGAGATTCCACGGCCTTTTCGTAGTAGAACACACCGCCAAGGCCGATGGCACCGCCCATGAACATGATGCCCTCCACGCCCAGGTTCAAGCTGCCGGATTTCTCCGTCAGCACTTCGCCCAGCGTACCGAACAGCAGAGGCGTGCCGTAGGTGATGGCGGCCACCACCAATGCGATGAACAGATTCACGGTATTCAGCATGACGCATCCTCCTTACTCTCGGTCTGATCGGACTCCGCAGCGGCGGGGGCGGCGGGAGCCTCCGCCTGCTTGCGGCGGAAGATCATGCGGTAGTTGATGAAGAACTCGCAGCCCAGCATACAGAACAGCAGGATGCCGGTGACGATGTCGCTGATGGAGGTAGGCACCTGCATGGCGGTCTGGAGGGTCTCAGCGCCCTTTTCCAAAATGGCCAGCAGGGCGGAGATGACGATCATGGCGAAGGCGTTCAGCTGGCTCAGCCATGCCACCGTGATGGAGGTGAAGCCCACGCCGTTGGCCACGCCGTCATACAGGGTGTTGTTGGCACCGGAGGCCACGATGAAGCCCACCAGACCGCTGATGGCACCGGAGAGGAACATGGTACGCATCATGACGTGGCCCACGTTCATACCGGCGTAGCGGGCGGTGTTCAGGGAGTCACCGATGACGGCGATCTCGTAGCCGTGCTTGGTGTAGTTCATGTAGAGGTGCATTACCACCACCAGCACCAGCACAATGATCCAGCCGCAGTGGACGCCGAAAACCTCCGGCAGCCAAGCGGACTGATCGAACATGGGGATGATCTGAGAGCCGGGACGACCCTCCCACGGGCCGCCCTGCAGCCAGCGGACCACGCCGATGATGATGTAGTTCATCATCAGGGTGAACAGAGTCTCGTTGGTGTTCCAGCGGGCCTTGAAGAAGGCGGGGATCAGCGCCCAAATGCCGCCGGCCACGGCGCCCGCAGCGCCCATGATGAGCAGCAGCACGGCGCTGGGGACCTTACCGACCCAGTAGAGGGCGAAGTAGGAGGCGGCGATGGCGCCGGCCGTGATCTGGCCCTCGGCGCCGATGTTCCAGAAGCGCATCTTGAAGCATGGAGCGATGGCCAGGGCGCAGCCCAACAGGGGGACGGCGATCTTCACCGTCTGGCGGATGGCGGTCTTTTTGCCCAAAGCGCCGGTGATGATGGTGCCGTAGGCTTTGAAGGGGTTCACACCGGAGATGGCGATGACCAGTGCGCCCAGCAGCAGCGCCAGCAGGATGGAGCCCACACGGATGGCCCACACCGTCCGCTTGTCCATGCCCTCTCGCTTGGCCAGACGGATCAGGGGCGTTTTCATCGAGTTATTCATGAGCGGCTTTCTCCTTTCCGCCGACACGGGTCATCAGCAGGCCTACCTCTTCCTTGGTGGTGGTGCGACCGTCTACGATGCCGCTGACCTTACCGCCGCACAGCACCAGAATACGGTCGCACAGCTCCAGCAGCACGTCCAGATCCTCGCCGACGTAAATGACGGCAGAGCCCTGCATCTTTTCCTTGGTGAGGAGGTTATAGATGGTGTAGGAGGTGTTGATATCCAGACCACGCACGGCGTAGGCGGTCATCAGCACGGAGGGGGCGGTGGCGATCTCACGGCCTACCAGCACCTTCTGCACGTTGCCGCCGGACATCCGGCGCACGGGGAAGTCGGTGCTGGGGGTGACCACCTCCAGCTCCTTCCAGACCTGCATGGCCAGCTCGTTGGGGTCCTTGCGGTTGACGAAGATGCCCTTGCCCTTTCGCCAGGAGCGGAGCATCATGTTGTCCGTCATGCCCATGGAGCCAACCAGCCCCATGCCCAAACGATCCTCCGGCACGAAGGCCATGGCCACGCCAGCCTTTTTGATCTGCATGGGGGTCTTGCCTACCAGTTCAGAGGCGGGCTTACCCTCCGGAGTGAACTGGATGGAGCCTTCAGCCACGGGATGCAGGCCGGCAATGGCCTCCAGCAGCTCCCTCTGGCCGGAACCGGCGATGCCGGCGATGCCCAGGATCTCACCGCCCAGAGCGGTGAAGGAGACGTTGTCCAACCGCTTTACGCCCTCGCCGTCGTAGCAGGTGATGCCCTTCAGGGTCAGGCGGGGGACGGGAGCGTCGTACTTGGGGCGGTCGATGTTCAGGGTCACACTGTGGCCCACCATCATGTCCGTCAGAGCCTGCGGATTCGTCTCGGAGGTCTTGACGGTGCCGATGTACTTGCCCTTGCGGAGGACGGCCACCTTGTCGGACAGGGCCATGACCTCGTGGAGCTTGTGGGTGATGATGACGATGGCCTTGCCGTCGGCCTTCATGTTCCGCAGGACGGTGAAGAGCTTCTCCGTCTCCTGCGGGGTCAGCACGGCGGTGGGCTCGTCCAGAATGAGGATATCCGCCCCACGGTACAGGACCTTGACGATCTCCACCGTCTGCTTCTGAGAGACGGACATATCGTAGATCTTCTGAGTGGGGTCGATGTCGAAGCCGTAGCGGTCGCAGATCTCCTTGACCTTGGCGTTGGCGGCCTTGATGTCCAGGCGGCCGCCCTCGTCCAGACCCAACACGATGTTCTCGGCGGCGGTGAACACGTCCACCAGCTTATAGTGCTGATGGATCATGCCGATGCCGTACTGGAAGGAATCCTTGGGGGAGCGGATGGATACGGGCTTCCCCTCTACCAAGATCTCGCCCTCGTCAGGGAAATAGATGCCGGCCAGCATATTCATCAGGGTGGTCTTACCGCTGCCGTTCTCCCCCAGCAGGGAGAGGATCTCACCACGGTTCAGGGCCAGATTGATGCCATCGTTGGCGACGACGCTGCCGAAACGTTTGGTGATGTTTCTCAGCTCAATGGCGCAAACAGTTTCCAAGGCTGTCATCCTTTCGTTGTGAATTGGGGCGCTGCCGCCCCGGTACGGTTTCCGGACAATATATAATATAAATATGTTATCATAAGCAGCCGAAAAAGTAAATAAAAACTGGGCGTCTGCTATGCAGAAAGTACCGCTGATTTTTTGGAGAAATCAACAAATCGTCAGGAAAACTAAAAATTTTTTAGATACCACCACGAAAAAAGGGTACGGCTGCCTGCGTGCAGCCGTACCCTTTTTCAGTTTACAGCTTGTTGTCCGCTTGGCTGGGGAGGGAGAGGCTTAGTTGCCGTAGGCGGAGTTCAGCCACTCGATCCCGTCGATCTGCAGGGTGAAGTAGGGGGCGGACTGGAAGTAGGACTCGTGGAAAGCGCCGTCGAACACGGCCTCCTCGGCGTCGGGGGTGAAGTCGCCGTCGGTATCCAGAGCGAAGGCGTGGGTGACGGTCTCACCTTTGACGGTGAACTTGCTGGTATCAAAGACCTGCAGAGTGCCGTCCTTCAGAGCCTTCTCCACCTCGGCCACCTTCTCGGCAGTACCCTTAGCGCAGATCTTCTCGTTCAGGGTGGTCATGACCACGGAGCCGTCGGCAATGCCCTTGCACCAGTCCTGATCGATGGTGCCGCCGTTGTAGACGGTCTCGATGGCGTACTCAAAGTAGGGAGCCCAGTCGATGCGGGTGCCGATCAGGGAGGCATCGGGAGCAACGCCGGTCATGTCGTTGTTGTAGCCGGTATGGAAAGCACCCTTGGTCTGAGCCATGGTGGCGGGGGTGGTGTTATCGGAGTGCTGGGAGATCATCACGCAGCCGGCATCGCACAGAGCGGAAGCGGCGTTGGCCTCCTCAGTGGCGTCGGACCAAGAGCCCACGAACTGGACCTTCATGGTGACGGAGGGGCAGACGCTCTTGGCGCCCAGATAGTAAGCGGTGAAGCCGGAAATGACCTCAGCGAAGGAGAAAGCGCCCACGTAGCCGATGACAGCCTGCTCGGCGGTGATGTCACCGTTGTCGATCATCTCCTGCAGCTTCATGCCAGCCACCACGCCGGCCACATAGCGGCCCTCGTAGATGTTGGCGAAGGCGTTGTGGGTGTTCTCCAGACTGTCGCTGCGGGAGCCACAGTTGGCGCAGCCGATGAACTGGATGTCCTTGTACTCGCTCTTGCCGGCCACCTTCAGCATGAAGGGCTCATGGCCGTAGGAGTTGTTGATGATGAGCTGGCAGCCTTCCTCGGCGCACTCGATGTTGGCGTTGGTGCAGTCGTCGTTCTCACCCTTGTTGTACTTGATGACCCACTCCACGTTGATGCCCTTGGCAGCCAGTGCCTGGGTAGCGGCTTCCTTACCGCGGATGAAGTTGTAGGTGTAGCCCTGATCGTTCTCGTCGCCGATGCAGATCAGACCGACCTTGATGGTGTTGGTCTTGTCGCCGTCATCGGGTGTGTCGTTGTCGTCCTTGGAGCCGCAGGCCACCAGGCTCAGAGCCATGACCAGCGCAAGGATCAGCGCAAGGATCTTTTTCATTCAATTTTCCTCCTTTAATTGTTGGCAGACGCACATTTGAACCGAAGCTGTACGAATGCTGCGGACAGGGAGAATACCCCTGTCAACTATGCGTTATTATACAGGATTTGCGCCGGGATTTCAACGGGGAATGAGGAAAATCACAAATTTACGGCCACCAGCACAAAGAAAGAGGAGAATTTTTGTGAGAATTTATAATGGGCGGAGAAAAACCCGGAGCGGTGATATGGATCTGCACTGTCAGGAATTGGGTAAACTAATAGGGCGGGGCACATAAGGTGTCCCGCCCTATCAGGAAGGCGATGTGTGTTATAGGTGGACTCTTGTACCTGTCTTACCCTCGATGCCGTGGGCACGCCCACAGGCTGCCGGCTGCGCCGGGAGCCGTGGATCAGACTGTCAGGACGGCCATCGAGGGGCGGAGGTCATTGTGGTGCAAGGAGCGGAGAGGGAGAAGGTCACAGGTGGACTCTTGTACCGGTCTTACCCTCGATGCCGTGGACACGCCCACAGGCTGCCGGCTGCGCCGGGAGCCATGGATCAGACTGTCAGGACGGCCATCGAGGGTTAGAAGCTGCTGCGGTACAAGGGATGGGGAGGGGGAAGATCACAGATGAACTCTCGTACCCGTTTTGCCCTCGATGCCGTCCTTGGCCTTCTCCAGCAGAGTGATCAGAGCCACACGACCGGGGGCGGACTCGGCGAAGGACAGGGCTGCCTGCACCTTGGGCAGCATGGAGCCGGGGGCGAACTGGCCCTCTGCGATATACTGCCGGGCCAGCTCCGGGGTCAGGTCACTGAGCCACTGCTGGTCGTGCTTGCCGAAGTTGATGGCCACCTTCTCCACGGCGGTGAGGATGATGAGCATATCGGCGTTCAGCAGCTCCGCCAGCTTGGCGGAGGCGAAATCCTTGTCGATGACGGCGGGCGTGCCTACCAGACGGCCGTTGCGGCGCACCACGGGGATACCGCCGCCGCCTACGGTGATGACCACGGTGCCGCTGTCCACCAGCGCCCGGACGGTATTCTTCTCGATGACATCCACGGGCTTGGGGGAGGGGACCACCTGACGCCAGCCACGACCGGCGTCCTCCACCATGGTGCAGCCACGCTGGGCCATGATGCGGTCGGCAGCCACCTTGTCATAGAAGGAGCCGATGGGCTTGGTGGGGTGCTGGAAGGCAGGGTCGTTTTCATCCACCAGCACCTGCGTGACTACGGTGGCCACGTCCTTCCGGAGGCCACGGGCGGTCAGCTCATTGCCGATGGCATTTTGCAGATGGTAACCGATATAGCCCTGACTCATGGCGCCACACTCCGGGAAGGGCATATCCGACTTGATGGCGCCGGCCTCGGCGGCGGTAGAGAGCCCCAGATTGATCATGCCCACCTGCGGGCCGTTGCCGTGGGCAATGATGACCTCGTTGCCGGCGGCGATGAGGTCCACGATGGGCTTAGCGGTCAGGGACACCAGCTCCAGCTGCTGGGCGGCGGTATTGCCCAGGGCGTTGCCGCCTAAGGCGATGACGATGCGTTTGGACATAGCTGTTACCTCAAAACTTTCCTTAGAGTGAAATAGCGGGAGCCGAGGCCCCCGCTATTAGTTTGCCTGATTTAGAAGGATTTACGCTTACCGTCACCCTCATCCATGGCCATCAGCGTACGAACGGGGTCCTTCACCTGAGACATGAAGATCATAGCGGCGATGATATAGGGCTTGTAGGAGGCCTGCTTGTACAGAGGCACGATGTAGCGGTCGAAGACGGAGTTGTCCACCTCGCCCTCCTCGCAGCTCAGGCCGGTGATATCGGCGGGCAGGCAGTGCATATACAGCGCCTTGCCGTCACGGGTGAGCTTCATCATCTCCTCGGTGCAGGCCCAGTCCTTATGCTCGGCGTTCTGAGCCAGCAGCTTCTTCTCCAACGCATCGATGCCGGCCTGATCGCCCTTGGCGTACAGCTTGGTGCGCTCCTCCATGGCGGCGAAGGGTGCCCAGCTCTTGGGATAGACGATATCGGCATCCCGGAAGGCTTCCTTCATGTCGTTGGTCTTGTGGAACCGGGAGCCGTACTTCTCGCAGTTCTGGCGGGCGATGGCCTCCACCTCCGGCATGACGTCGTAGCCCTCGGGATGAGCCAGCGTCACATCCATGCCGAAGCGGGTGAACAGGCCGATGACGCCCTGAGGCACGGACAGGGGCTTGCCGTAGCTGGGGGAGTAGGCCCAGGTCATGGCCACCTTCTTGCCCTTCAGGTTCTCCACACCGCCGAAGTAGTGGATGACGTGCAGCATATCGGCCATGCACTGGGTGGGGTGATCCACGTCGCACTGGAGGTTCACCAGCGTGGGGCGCTGCTCCAGAATGCCGTCCCGGTAGCCCTCCTCCAGAGCGTCCATAAAGGTCTTCTGATACTTGTGGCCCTCACCGATATACATATCGTCCCGGATGCCGATGACATCGGCCATGAAGGACACCATGTTGGCCGTCTCACGGACGGTCTCGCCGTGGGCGATCTGAGACTTCTTCTCGTCCAGCACCTGTTCCTCCAGGCCCAGCAGATTGCAGGCGGAGGCGAAGGAGAAGCGGGTACGGGTGGAGTTGTCACGGAACAGGGAGATGCCCAGACCGGAGTCAAAGATGCGGGTGCTCTTGTTGCGCTCCCGCAGGTCCCGCAGGGCGTCGGCCACGGTGAAGATGGCGTCGATCTCGTCGTCGGTCTTGTCCCAGGTCCAGTAGAAGTCGGTTTTGTACATATCGTTGATGTGCAGCGTCTCCAGATGACGTGCCAGCTCAAGCGTCTTGCTCATGGTATTTCTCCTTTGTAATATTGTAATATTATATGTAGTTGTTTTACTTGATGTCGTTGCCGGTGAGCTCCTGACGGAAGCTGGTGGCGGAGCCGTCCTTGTTCTCGGGCTTATACAGGCCGGGAACGGCGGCGTACAGAGCAGCGCAGGTCACCAGATCCTGCTTCCAGGTGATCTCATTGGGGGCGTGAGCCTGAGACTCGGCACCGGGGCCGAAGCCTACGCAGGGGATGCCGTAGCGGCCCTGAATGGACACGCCGTTGGTGGAGAAGGTCCACTTATCGGTCAGAGGACGGCCGGTGCGGGTGGACATGGCCTTCTCATCGGCGCCGATGCGCTCGGTACCCCACAGGTTGTGGTAGGCATCCACCAGCGCCTGAACATGGGGAGCGGACTCCTTGTTGATCCACGTGGGGAAGAAGCACTCGGTTTTGTACACGTGGCCGGTCCATGCGGGACGGTCATACATATACATGGAGACCTTCACGTCCTTGGCGTACTTCTTGCAGGCGGGCAGATCCTCGATCTCCTTCAGGCAGGACTGGTAAGTCTCGCCGGCGGTCATGCGGCGGTCGATGGAGATGGCGCAGCTGTCGGCCACGGCGCAGCGGGAGGGAGAGGTGTAGAAGATCTGGCTGGTGGTGCAGGTGCCACGGCCCAGGAAACGGGCATCCTCCCAGTGTTCGGGATTGTACTTGGGATCCAGCATCTTCACCAGACCCTTGATCTCCACGGAGTCGTCGGCGGGATTTTCGTTGAGATCCCGGACGTTCTGGATGACCTCGGCCATCTTGTGGATGGCGTTGTCGCCACGCTCCGGGGCGGAGCCGTGGCAGGACACACCGTGCATATCCACACGGATCTCCATACGGCCACGGTGGCCACGGTAGATGCCGCCGTCGGTGGGCTCGGTGGAAATGACGAACTCCACCTTGCTGCGGGCGTCATCGGGACCGTTGAAGTACTCGTTGACGATGGACTGCCAGCACATACCGTCGCAGTCCTCCTCCTGCACGGAGCCCACCACCATGATCTTATAGCCGGCGGGGATGAGGCCCAGATCCTTCATGATCCTGGCGCCGTAGGTGGCGGAGGCCATGCCGCCCTCCTGATCGGAGCCGCCGCGGCCGTAGATGATATCGTCGGTTTCGTAGCCCTGATAGGGGTCGGCCTCCCAGTTGTCCCGGTTGCCGATGCCCACGGTGTCCACATGGGAGTCCAGAGCGATGATCTTGTCGCCCTCGCCCATCCAGCCGATGACATTGCCCAGCTTGTCGAACTCGACCTTGTCATAACCCAGAGCCTTCATCTCCTCGGCGATGCGATGCACCACGCCCTTCTCCTCACAGGACTCGGAAGGAATGGCGATCATGTCCCGCAGGAACTTGACCATAGCGGGCTTATAGCCCTCGGCTGCTTTTTTGATGGCTTCGAAATCCATAGTATACCTCCGTTAAAATTTTATGATCGTGACAGACGTATTCAGACAAATTATTTACCCTTACAGCACCATCATACCACAGTCCCGGCAGATGTCAAACAAAAATTCATGAAACCAAAAAGTTTTTCTGAATGAGGCATTGATTTCTGCGAAAAGTGTGGTATCATGTAGCTGTGAAAGATTCAAAACAGGAGGCGGATACATGGAGACAAGACGGCTGGAAACGCTGAAGCAGATCGCCGCCGGTGTGGCGGCCCAGTTCGGGAGCAACTGCGAGGTGGTGATCCACGACGTATCGGGCAACCGGCCGGATCACACCATCGTACACATCGAAAACGGCCATGTATCCGGCCGTAAGGTGGGCGACGGAGCGTCGCAGGTGGTGCTGGACCAATTGGCCCGGCAGGACGAGCAGCCAAAGGATCACCTGTGCTATCTGACCCGTACCCCGGATGGCAAGATCCTCAAGTCCTCGTCGCTGTACATCCGCAACAGCCGGGGCGGCGTGGTAGCCATCTTCTCCATCAACTATGATGTGTCGGGGCTGATGATGATCCAGAACACCATCGGGGAGCTGCTTTCTACCCGTGACAAGGAGCAGACGGAGCCGGAGCGCATCATCAACGTCAACGCCGTCCTCGACGAGCTCATCGACCAGTCGGTGGCCATGGTGGGAAAGCCTGTGGCCCTGATGAACAAGGAGGACAAGGTTCGGGCCATCCAGTTTCTGAACCAGTCGGGGGCCTTTCTGGTGACCAAGTCCGGCGACAAAGTGGCAAAATACTTCGGTATTTCCAAATATACCCTATATTCCTACATCGACGCAAACAAAGACGGAGACAAATGAAACAGGAGGAAAAAACATGATCGATCTGTCCATCAACAAGGTTGGCTTGGAGCATAACATCCAGAAGGCCAAGGAGAACCACATTATCATCCCCACCATTGCTCAGATGCAGAACCCCGATCTGATCCCGGAGAAGATCAAGGCCAAGCTTTCCACCACCGGCCTGTGGGACGTGGATCCCGTGAACCTGTTCCGTATTTCCTGGCACAACGAGGCCAAGGAGACCGGCGGCCTGTTCCAGGCGGTCCCCAACTATGTGGAGATCCCCACCAAGCTCTCCGGCGTTCCCTGCCGTATCGTTGCCATGTCCGGCAAGTGGTTCCCCACCGGCTGCCACAAGGTGGGCGCTTCCTTCGGCTGTCTGGCTCCCCGTCTGGTGACCGGACAGTTTGACGCCACCTATCATCACGCCGTATGGCCCTCCACCGGCAACTACTGCCGTGGCGGCGCCTTCAACTCCAAGCTGCTGGCCTGCGAGTCCGTGGCGATCCTGCCGCAGGATATGTCCCGTGAGCGCTTTGACTGGCTCAAGAGCATCGCCGGTCAGATCATCGCTACCCCCGGCTGCGAGTCCAACGTCAAGGAGATTTTTGATAAGACCTGGGAGCTGAAGAAGGATCCCACTATGATGATCTTCAACCAGTTCGCTGAGATGGGCAACCCCCTGTGGCACTACAACGTTACCGGCTACGCTCTGGCAGACCTGTTCGAGGCCATCAAGAAGCCCGGTCAGAACTTCGCCGGCGCCTGTTTCACCTCCGGCTCCGCCGGCACCATGTCCGCCGGCGATCTGCTGAAGGAGCGCTATCCCCATCTGAAGCTGGCCGTGGGCGAGGCTCTGCAGTGCCCCACCATTCTGGATAACGGCTTCGGCGGCCACCGCATCGAGGGCATCGGTGACAAGCACATCCCTTGGATCCACAATGTGAAGAACACCGACATGGCCATCGCCATCGACGACGAGGACTCCCAGCGCCTGCTGCGCCTGTTCAACACCCCGGAGGGCAAGCAGTACATGAAGGACGAGCTGGGCATGAGCGCCGAGGAGATCGAGAAGATGAGCTGGCTGGGCATCTCCGGCATCGCCAATGTGCTGTGCTGCATCAAGATGGCCAAGTACTATGAGCTCACCGAGAACGACGTGGTGGCCACCGTCCTCACCGACTCCGCCGTGATGTACGGCAGCCGCATTGAGGAGCTGAACCAGCAGCACGGCGCCTACAACGCCCACGAGGCTGCTCTGGATCACGCCGTGCATATGCTGGGTCTCAAGACCGACAGTATGCTGGAGCTGACCTACACCGAGCGCAAGCGTGTCCACAACCTGAAGTACTACACTTGGGTGGAGCAGCAGGGTATGGACGTGGAGGACCTGAACGCCCAGTGGTACGACACCAAGAACACTTGGGATGCCGTTCACGCTCAGGCCAAGGAGCTGGATCAGCTGATCTGCGAGTTCAACGAGGCCACCGGCCTGCTGAAGGCTCTGTAAGCGCGAATCACCCCACAAGACGCCGCAGGGGCGGGACCTCCGTCCCGCCCTTGCGTTTTTATTCCTCTTGGAATAGAATGATCTCCTCGGCCTCCTGCATCCCGGCGATCAGAAGCGCTCTGGCCTCCTGATAGCGCTGTTGGTCGATGGCGTCGATGGCATCTGCGGTCCGGGCGCACAGAACAGTGTAGTATGCGGGGAAGTTCTGGCTGCTCTCCAAGCGATCTACCTCCTTTGGGCCGAGGATCCAAGTCCCCCGGCGTATGGTTTTCGACCATTTTATCGCACGGCATTACAAAATGCAACACATTATGCAATGCTTAATGTACCATTTATTGAAACACAAAATATAGGTACAATTTGTCATGCAAAAAAGTTGACAAGGAGTGCCTATCATGCGTAAATTCAAGATCCCCAGTCCACCCAGTTCTACCACGAAATCCATCCGCTTTCCCAACACTGTCATCAGGGAGGTGGAGGAGGCCATTCAGGGAACGGACTGCACCTTCAACGCCTTTGTGGTGGAGGCGGTGCGGGTGGCACTGGAGAATTTACGGGAAGAAGACTGAATCTTATAGAACGAGGTGTCACCATGAAAAACGTGAAATACGGAAAGTGCGTCCGCTGCGGCAAAACCTATGAGGCCACTCCGGATCTGACCAACTGCCAGTGCGGCGGTATTCTGGACATCGTCTACGACTACGACTACATCAAGTCCGTCCTCACCAAGGAGAAGCTGGCCCGGCGGGAGAACCGCTCCATGTGGCGCTACCGGGAGCTGCTGCCGGTGGAGGAAACTACCCCTGATACCCCTCTGCGGGTGGGCTGGAGCCCTCTGTACGACGAGCCTAATCTGGCCCGTGCGCTGGGGATCCGCAAGCTGTGGGTGAAGGATGACGGTCAGAACCCCACGGCGTCCCTGAAGGATCGGGCCAGTGCCATGGCCGTGGCCAAGGCCTATGAGGCGGGCGCCAAGACCATCGCCTGCTCCTCTACCGGCAACGCCGCCAGCTCTCTGGCGGGCAACGCCGCCGCTGCGGGCTTCAAGACCTATATCTTCGTGCCGGAGCGGGCTCCCAAGGGCAAGATAGCCCAGCTGATGATCTTCGGGGCCAATGTCATCTCCGTCAAGGGCAACTACGAGGAGACCTTCAAGATGTCCGCCGAGGCCATCGAGAAGTACGGCTGGTACAACCGCAACGCTGCCATCAACCCGTATCTCTCCGAAGGGAAAAAGACCGTGGCTCTGGAGATCGCCGAGCAGCTGAACTGGGAGATGCCGGACTATCTGGCTATCTCCGTGGGCGACGGCTGCACCATCGCCGGCGTGTGGAAGGGCTTCAAGGATCTGTATGCCATCGGCTTCATCGACAAGCTGCCCCGGCTCATCTCCGCCCAGTCCTACGGCTGCTATCCCATCAACCGGGCCATTCAGGAGAATAAGCCCTGGGAGCCGATGGAGGAGAACACCATTGCCGACTCCATCTCCGTGGGTGTACCCCGCAATGCCGACAAGGCACTGGCGGCCATTCGGGAGTCCAAGGGCCTTGCTATCTGCGTCACCGACGAGGAGATCCTGGCGGCGCAGCGGCTGCTGGGCCGCACCTGCGGCGTGTTCGGTGAGCCTGCCGGTGTCACCGGTACGGCGGCGCTGAAGAAGGCCTGTGAGCAGGGCCTCATCGAGAAGGATGCCACGGTGGTATCGGTGGTCACCGGCAACGGCCTGAAGGACGTGGCCAACGCCATCAAGTCCGCCGGGGAGCCTCTGCACATCGAGCCGGATCTGGATCTGATGGTGAAGGGCTTTGCCCAGCGGGGCGTCACCGTGGAATAAGCTGTCTCATGAAACAAAACAGCCTGCTGCGTGCAAGGAATGTGCGCAGCAGGCTGTTTTTTCATAGATGGACCGTTTTTTGCGATTTTTCTTGAAAATATACCGGGATAAGGGTATAATATTCTTGAGTGCTTATACACAAAAATCGTTTGGAAAGGAAGGACCGGTATGTATCAGGTAGGTGACCGGGTGGTTCACCCCATGCACGGGGCGGGGATCATCGAAAGTATCGTGCAGGAACGGCTGGGCGGACAGCTGGGCAGCTACTACGTGTTCCGAATGCCCTCCGGCGGGCTGACGCTGAAGATCCCCACAGGCAGCTGCGGGGCCATCGGCGTCCGGGCCCTGTCCACCTCCGGTCGCATCCGGGAGGTACTGAGCGCCATTCCGGGGCTGGAGATCGACCGCACCACCAACTGGAACCGACGCTATCGG
This sequence comes from Vescimonas coprocola, assembly GCF_018408575.1. Taxonomy (NCBI): domain Bacteria; kingdom Bacillati; phylum Bacillota; class Clostridia; order Eubacteriales; family Oscillospiraceae; genus Vescimonas; species Vescimonas coprocola. The sequence continues at coordinate 1,183,193 of NZ_AP023418.1, read as the reverse complement.
GAGAACCTGAACCGGCTGAAGAGCGGTGACCTGCTGGAGGTGGCCCGTGTCATCAAGGGCCTTATGTGGCGGGACCGGGAGAAGGGCCTTTCCAACGGTGAGCGCAAGATGCTCCACAGCGCCAAACAAATATTGGTATCCGAGGTGGTGCTGGTGGAGGGACATACCTATCCCGATGCGGAGCAGCGCATTGAGCAGGCCATGATGACGGGAGCGAAGAACGAATGAAGCTATTTGATCGGCTGGGGAAGCTGCGGGATAGGCGCCGCCCTTACTGTACCATGATCGTACCGGCGGCGGGGGAATCCCGGCGCATGGGCGGCGGCAACAAGCTGCTGCTGCCGCTGGAGGGGGAGCCGGTGCTGGCCCACACCCTCCGGGCCATCGACGCCGCCACGCTGGTGGACGAGATCATACTGTCCACCCGGACGGAGTGTCTGGCGGAGATGGCGGAGCTGTGCCAGAAATGTAGCCTGCAAAAGCCCGTGCGTGTGGTGGTGGGCGGTGAGACCCGCACCCACTCGGTGCTGGCGGCGGCGCTGGAGGCCAACGAAAAGGCCCGGCTCATCGCTGTACATGACGGGGCAAGGCCCCTGATCCGCCCGGAACAGATCGACGAGCTGATCCGTTTCGGGGAGCGCACCTATGCCGCCGCCCCGGCGGTGCCGGTGTCGGATACCATCAAGCGGACGGAGCCGTCCACGGGCCGGGTGCTGGAGACGCCGGACCGGGCGGCCCTCTTTGCCGTGCAGACGCCGCAGGTGTTTCAGGCGGAGCTGCTGAAGGCGGCGCTTCAGTCGGCGGTGAACGCCGAGGTGACTCTGACGGACGACTGCTCCGCTGTGGAGCGGCTGGGCAAGGAGGTCTATCTCACCGCCGGGGATCCGGAGAACATCAAAATTACTAGGCCGCTGGACCTGCGTCTGGCGGAGGCCATTCTGGCCGAGAGGAGGAAACAGGCATGACAGGACTGCGGGTAGGACACGGGTACGACGTTCACCGTCTGGCACAGGGGAGGCCTCTGATCTTAGGCGGTGTTACCATCCCGTGGGAGAAGGGGTTGGACGGCCACTCCGATGCGGACGTGCTGACCCATGCGGTGATGGATGCCCTGCTGGGCGCTGCCGGTATGGACGATATCGGGAAGCTATTCCCGGACTGCGACAATGCCTTTCTGAACATCTCCAGCCTGACGCTGCTGGAGCGGGTGATGAAGGCCCTGACGGAGCAGGGGTGGCAGGTGGTAAATATCGACGCCACGTTGGTGGCGCAGGCCCCCAAGATCGCTCCCTACCGGCAGGAGATGCGCTGTGCGCTGGCCCGGACGCTGGGCATCCGGCCGGAGCAGGTGAACGTCAAGGCCACCACGGAGGAGCATCTGGGCTTCACCGGTGAGGGACTGGGGATATCCGCCCACGCCGTGGCGCTGATCCAGAGGGCGGAGAACTGATCCGTAAGCGATAAAAAGAGGAGGACGAGCCGTTCTCCTCTTTTTCATATGGTGGATACCGCACCGGCGGGGACGCTTTCACATAGAATGTCCCGTGAGGAGGAGTGCAGAATGAACGAGATTCTTTTCATCGCCCGCTCCGTCACCCATGCCCAGCGTATGGTGCGGGCGTTGGAGCAGTGCGGCATCCGCAGCGTCCTGTTCCGGGCCCCGGCGGGGCTTACCGGCGGCGGATGCAGCTATGCGGTGAAGGTGCGGGGCCAGCGGCGGCAGGAGGCCCAGACGTGCTTACAGACAGCGGGGCTGACGCCCCTTGGCATATATGAACGGACGGATAGCGGCTGGCAGGAGGCGGGGACATGATCTATCTGGACGCTGCGGCCACCACACTGGAAAAGCCGCCCCAGGTGCGGCAGGCCATGGCACAGGCGGCGGCAGAGCTGTCCACTCCCGGACGGGGCAGCCATCCCACCGCCCGCCGGGCGGAGGAGACGGCCTTCCGGTGTCGGGCCGAGGCGGCGGCGCTATTCGGCGTGCCGTCGCCGGAGAATGTGGTGTTCACCATGAACGCCACCCACGGGTTGAACATCGCCATCCGGTCGCTGGTGGTTCCCGGCAGCCGGGTGGTGATCTCCGGCTATGAGCACAACGCCGTCTGCCGCCCCCTGTATGCCATACCGGAGGTGCGCCTGACGGTGGTGGATGCGCCGCCCTTCCGGCGGGAGCAGGCGGCGGAGGAATTCCGACGGGCCATTCTGGCCGGGGCGGATGCGGTGATCGTCAACCATGTGTCCAACGTGTTCGGCTGCGTCCAGCCGCTGGAGGAGATCGCCGGAGTCTGCCGCAGCCGGGGTGTGCCGCTGTTGGTGGACGCCTCCCAATCGGCAGGGACGCTGCCCCTGCACCTGACGGAGCTGGGGGCGGCCTTCATTGCCATGCCGGGCCACAAGGGGCTTTACGGCCCCCAGGGGACGGGGCTGCTGCTGTGCGGCGAACGGCCCGCCCGGCCGCTGCTGCTGGGCGGCACGGGAAGCGCCTCCCGTGACCGGCAGATGCCCCCGACCCTGCCGGATCGCCTGGAGGCCGGCACCCACAATATGCCGGGCATCGCCGGGCTGTTGGAGGGACTGCGGTTCGTCCGCCGACGGACGCCGGAGGCCATCGCCTGCCGGGAGCGGCAGCTGGCGGCGGAGGCGGTGCGCCGCCTGAAGGCCCTGCCGGGGGTGGAGGTATTCACGCCCGCAAACGGCCCCCATCCCACCGGTGTGGTGTCCTTCCGGGCGGCGGGCCGGGACTGCGAAGAGCTGGCGGAGGCGCTGGGACGCCGGGGTATCGCCCTGCGGGCGGGGCTTCACTGTGCGCCGCTGGCCCACCGCACGGCGGGGACACTGGACACCGGCACGGTGCGCCTGAGCCTTTCCGACTTCAACACTCCGGCGCAAATAGAAAAGCTGGCGCAGGAGCTGCACCAGCTTTTTCGTGAGACTGTCAGATAGAGGAGCTGCTTACGACCGGCCCTCCAGATACCCGAAGTGTTGGGCGAAGAGAGCGTCCCCGGCGGCGTGCAGATCGGCACAGAAGGCGGTGTAGGCCTCCAGCAGGAGCACCGCCTCCTCCGTCAGCTGCGCTCCGCCGCCGCTCCTTCCCCCCACGGAGGTATGCAGCAGCTGGACGCCCAAGATCCGCTCCGAGGACTTGACGATGGTCCACGCCTTGGAGTAGGCCATGTTCATGGCTTTGGCCGCAGAGCGCAGAGAATGAAACTCCTGCACATGGCGCAGCAGCTGGGCGACGCCCGGACCGAAGCACTTCTCCCCGGCGAACAGGCGGACGGTATTCCGATACGATAATTTCTCTTCCATGTGTTCATTGTAGCAGGCTTGCCGCCTGCCGTCAATGGAAACCGCCGTCTGAGGATGGAAATTAGCGATAGCGGGGCGGTACGTTGGCTTTCCTCCATACCGGGGTGATTGACGAAAACGGGAAAACGTGTTATCCTCATAAAAAGAGAACGGATGGAGGAAAAACGATGCTGGTACTGATCCGGGGAGCGGGGGATATCGCCACAGGCATTGCGATGCGCCTTTGGAGGGCCGGCATGCAGGTGGTTATGACGGATCTGCCCCAGCCCACGGCCATTCGCCGCACCGTGTGCTTCTCGCAGGCCATCGTGCTGGGGGAGACGCAGGTGGAGGATGCCACGGCCCGCCGGGCGGTGGATGTCCCTCAGGCCCGGAGGATCTGTGCGGCGGGAGAGATCTCCGTGCTGGCGGACCCGGAGCTGCGGTGCCGGGAGGAACTGCGGCCGGATGCGCTGGTGGATGCCATTCTGGCCAAGCGGAATCTGGGCACCCGCATCACCGATGCACCGGTGGTGGTAGGCGTAGGGCCGGGCTTCACTGCCGGAGAGGACTGCCATGCGGTGGTGGAGACCATGCGGGGCCATACGCTGGGCCGGGTCATCTATCGGGGCAGCGCCCTGCCCAACACCAGCATACCGGGACTCGTCGGCGGCTTCGCCGGGGAGCGGGTGCTGCGTGCTCCGGCAGACGGCATCCTGCACCAACTGGCGGATATCGGGGCCACGGTTGCCGAGGGGGACGTGGTGGCTACGGTGGAGGGTCAGCCCATGCGCTGCACCATCAGCGGTGTGCTGCGGGGCATCCTGTCGGATGGGACTCCGGTGTTCCGGGGCATGAAGGCCGGAGACGTGGATCCCCGTGGCAAACGGGAATATTGTGATACGGTATCGGACAAGGCACTGGCCGTGGGCGGCGGTGTGCTGGAGGCGGTGCTGGCCCTGTCCGGGAAATTGAAGGAGGAACCATAAAATGGAAGAAAATGTAAAACTGACGAAGCTGGCCAAGTGCGCCGGCTGCGGCGCCAAGGTAGGCGCCGGTGTGCTGGCGCAGCTGCTGGAGGGTATCCAGGTCCACAAGGATCCCAATCTGCTGGTGGGCTTTGATAAGAGCGACGACGCCTCGGTGTATAAGGTATCGGACGAGCTGGCGCTGGTGCAGACGCTGGACTTTTTCCCGCCCATTGCCGACGATCCCTATACCTTCGGCCAGATCGCAGCCACCAACGCCCTGTCGGATATCTACGCCATGGGCGGTGACCCCAAGCTGGCTCTGAACATCATGTGTGTGCCGGAGGATATGCCCAAGGACACGGTGCATCAGATCCTCCGGGGCGGCTATGAGAAGGTTTATGAGGCGGGCGCCCTCATCACCGGCGGCCACAGCATCTTCGACGACGAGCCCAAGTACGGCCTGTCCGTCACGGGCTTCGTCCACCCCGACAGGATCCTCACCAACAGCGGCGCCAAGGAGGGGGATGTGCTGCTGCTGACCAAGCCCATCGGCATCGGCATCCTCACCTCCGCCATGAAGGCCGATCTTTGCTCCAAGGAGAGCACGGAGTTGGCCATGCGCCTGATGACCACCCTGAACAAGAATGGCCGGGACGCCATGGTGAAGTACCGGGTCCATGCCTGCACCGACGTGACAGGCTTTGCCCTGATGGGCCACCTGCTGGAGATGGCGCAGGGCAGCGACCTACGGGCCGAGGTGGAGGTGTCGGCGGTGGACCTGATCCCGGAGGCGCTGGAGTTTGCCCGCATGGGGGTGCTCCCGGCGGGGATGTACCGCAACCGTACCTTTGCCGAGCAGTGGGTGGATGCCGGACAGACGGAGATCGCCGTACAGGATATGCTGTATGACCCCCAGACCTCCGGCGGCCTGCTGATGGCCGTGGATCCGGCGGACGCCGATGCGCTGCTGGCGGAGCTGAAGGGTACCGTGCCAAGCGCCCAGCGGGTGGGCGTTATGCGCCGTTATGAGGGCGGCGCCCGCATCGTGCTGCATTGAGAAGGAAATCATAGCACAGGGCTTTCTTTTCCGAAGGCCCTGTGCTATACTGCTGTTATCGGCCCCGTGATCTGCGGGAGGAACAAGGAGGAACTGTCATGGAAACCTACGGATTGGAGCAGCTGGGCATCGTCAATGCGGCGGCGGTATATCGCAACCTGACCCCGGCCCAGCTGACGGAGCACGCTCTGCGCCGGGGAGAGGGAACCCTGTCTGCCACCGGGGCGCTGGTGGTAAAGACCGGGAAGTACACCGGGCGCAGCGCTAACGATAAGTTCATCGTGGACACCCCGGCGGTACACGACGATATCGCATGGGGCAAGGTGAACCGCCCCATGGAAAAAGAGAAATTCGACGCCATTTTCGCCAAGGTCACGGCGTATCTCCAGAATAAGGAGGTCTACGTCTTTGACGGCTTCGCTGGGGCAGACCCCAAGTATACCAAATCCTTCCGCATCGTCAACGAGCTGGCCAGCCAGAACCTGTTCATTCATCAGCTGCTGCGCCGGCCCACGCCGGAGCAGCTGGCAAGCTTCACGGCGGACTACACCATCGTGGCCGCCCCCGGCTTCAAGTGCGTCCCGGAGATCGATGGCACCCACAGCGAGGCCGCCATTCTGGTGGACTACGAGGCGCATCTGGTGGTGATCTGCGGCACCCGCTACGCCGGCGAGATCAAGAAGTCGGTGTTCTCCGTCATGAACTACATCCTGCCCAAGCAGGGGGTGTTCCCCATGCACTGCTCCGCCAACATCGGAACGGACGGCGACTCCGCCGTGTTCTTCGGCCTCTCCGGCACCGGTAAGACCACCCTCTCCGCCGACCCCGCCCGCAAGCTCATCGGAGACGACGAGCACGGCTGGGCCGACGACTCCGTCTTTAACTTCGAGGGCGGCTGCTACGCCAAGTGCATCAACCTCTCTGCGGAGGGGGAGCCGGAAATCTACAACGCCATCAAATTCGGCGCATTGGTGGAGAATGTGGTCATGGATCCCGACACACGGGAGTTCGACTTCGACGACGACTCGCTGGCGGTGAACAGCCGGGTGGGCTACCCGGTGGAGTATATCCCCAACGCCGAGCTCTCCGGCATGAGCCCCAGTGTCCCCAAGACGGTGATCTTCCTCACCGCCGACGCCTACGGCGTGCTGCCCCCTATCAGCAAGCTGGATAGGAATCAGGCCATGTACTACTTCGTCTCCGGCTTTACCAGCAAGGTAGCGGGGACGGAGATCGGCGTCACCGAGCCGGTACCCACTTTCTCTACCTGCTTCGGTGAACCCTTCCTGCCGCTGGATCCCTCCGTTTATGCCGCCATGCTGGCGGAGAAGGTGGAGAAGGCCGGAGCCAAGGTGTATCTGGTGAACACAGGCTGGAACGGCACCGGTCAGCGCATGAAGCTGCGCTATACCCGTGCCATGGTGACGGCGGCCCTCACCGGCGAGATCGAGAAGGCGGACTTCGTCACCGATCCCACCTTCGGCGTTCAGGTACCCACGGCCATCGAGGGCGTGCCCAGTGAGCTGCTGATCCCGGAGAATACATGGGCGGACAAGGAGGCCTACCGGGCCGCCTGCCGCAAGCTGGCAAGCTCCTTTGTGGAGAACTTCAAGAAGTACACCCGCATGAGTGCTGAGGTGGTGGCCGCAGGCCCTAAGGCGGAGTGAGCCATGATCGAGCTGAAAATTCTGCTGGACGAGGTGGACTACCGCTCCCTGTCAGAGGTGCTGATCCCGGCACTGGCGGAGAGTATGGCCAAGGATGGCGGCGTGCTGGGCGGGATGCTGTCCCAGAACAAGGAGCTGGCGGCCTCTATGGCCCGGACGGTGCTGGATAAGATGCCGCAGGAGAAGAAGGATGAACTGCTGGTGCAGCTGCTGAACCGGAACCGGGACAAGCTGCTGGAAAAGGGCAGGACCTTGGCCGCCGAGAACGGCGTGCGCCTCCAGCTATGCGACGTGTCCGCCAGAAAATTCTGACCCATGACCGCTTTATCCCCATAAGGAAAGGACCCCCGGCCGACGGCCGGGGGTCCTTGAGCCTGTCAAAAGAGGGGAGCCTTTCGTCAACGGGGCGGAAGGGTGTGTGCGGGAAACCCGGAAGGGTGTCCTGCACGATGATGATCCCCATTTTTCAGAGCTTTTTGAAGCTCTGAAAAATGCCTCAGCGTGGCGAAAAGTCTTTTCGACACGCTGAAAGGACCCCCGGCCGTCGGCCGGGGGTCCTTGTATCGATTGCGGCGTTTCGCTGTTGTTACTTTTTCAGCGCCTGCACGGCAGCCCGGAGGGCGTCCACGTTCTCCTGAGTGGTGGCCCAGCTGGCACAGAAGCGCACACCGGAGTGGGTGGGATCGGTGCGCTCCCAGTACTCATAGCCGAAGTTCTTCCCCAGAATGGCCAACTCCTCATCAGGCATAATGGGGTACTGCTGGTTGGTGGGGGAGTCAAACAGCAGGGGATATCCGGCGGAGACGAAGATATCCCGGATCTGATAGGCCATCTCATCGGCATGGCGGGAAATTCTGAAATACAGATCGTCAGTGAACAGGGCGTCGAACTGGATGCCCAGCAGACGGCCCTTGGCCATGCGGCCGCCCCGCTGCTTCATGATGAAGCGGAAGTCCTTCTTCAGAGCCGGGTTCATGATGACCACGGCCTCACCGAACAGAGCACCGACCTTGGTGCCGCCGATATAGAACACGTCGCACAGGTGGGCGATCTCCGGCAGGGTCAGGTCAGCACCGTCGGCCATGACGCCGTAGCCCAGCCGGGCGCCGTCGATGAACAGGGGCAGGCCGTACCGGCGGCACACGTCGTACAGCTCCGTCAGCTCCGCCTTGGAGTAAAGGGTGCCTCCCTCGGTGGGATAGGAGATGTAGACCATGCCGGGCTGGACGATATGCTCCGTGGACTCGTCGTTTCTGTGCCACTCTACATACTCCTGCACCTGCGGGGCCGTGATCTTGCCGTTAGTGGTGGGCAGGGTGATGACCTTGTGGCCGGTGGACTCGATGGCACCGGCCTCGTGACAGTTGATGTGTCCGCTGACGGCGCACAGCACGCCCTGCCACGGACGCAGCACGGCGGCGATGACGGTGGTGTTGGTCTGGGTGCCGCCCACCAGGAAGTGGACGTCGGCCTCCGGGGCCTGACAGGCGTTCTGGATCTTGACCCGTGCGGCGGCGCAGTACTCGTCCTCGCCGTAGCCTACGGTCTGGACCATGTTGGTCTCGTTGAGCTTTGCCATGAGGGCGGGGTGTGCGCCCTCCAGATAGTCACTGTTGAAATAGATCATGACAGTGTCTCCTTTCCACGTACAGTACCTCCATTTTACCCCACCGGAGGCCGGGTGTAAAGTCCAAAATGCACTTTCCCACCAAATAGGGCGGCGGTTTTCTTGCAAAAGCGATTGAACTGACCGGGAAAAAGGAGTATAATAAACCGAATTATCTTATTTGCTGTTTTAGGAGGCTTTGCCTTATGACTTTACAGGAATATCTCACTTCGCTGCGGCATAAGACCGTGGCGGTCATCGGCATCGGCGTCAGCAATACGCCGCTGCTGCGCCGCCTGCTGGCCGAGGGTATCGCCGTCACCGCCTGCGACAGAAGCAGCCGGGAGAAGCTGGGCCCTCTGGCCGATGAGCTGGAGGCCGCCGGAGCCATGCTCCATCTGGGGGAGGGGTATCTGGACGGCCTGACGCAGGACGTTATCTTCCGCACACCGGGTCTGCGGCCGGACGTGCCGCAGCTGCTGGCGGCGCAGCGGCAGGGCAGTACCCTCACCAGCGAGATGGAGGTGTTCTTTCAGGTCTGCCCCTGCCACATGATCGCCGTCACCGGTAGCGACGGCAAGACCACCACCACCACCATCATCGCAGAGCTGCTGAAGGCGGCGGGCAGAACCGTCCACGTGGGCGGCAACATCGGTCAGCCCCTGCTGTGTCAGGCGGATGATATGGAGCCGGAGGACTGGGCGGTGCTGGAGCTGTCCAGCTTCCAGCTGATGACCATGGATCGCAGCCCCCATATCGCCGTGGTGACCAATCTGGCTCCCAACCATCTGGACGTCCACAAGGACATGGCGGAGTATGTGGCGGCCAAGGAGAACATCTTCCGCTATCAGCGCCCCGGCGACATCGCCGTGTTCAATCAGGACAACGACATCACCCGGCAGCAGGCCTTGCGGGCCGTGGGGGCCGTCCGGCTCTTCAGCCGGCGTTCCGAGCCGGAGGAGGGCGTGTTCCTCCGGGGGGAGGATATCCTCTGCCGCCATAACGGGCAGGAGCGCCGGATCATGACCACGGCGGACATCCGCCTGCCGGGCGTCCACAATGTAGAGAACTACATGGCGGCTATCGCCGCCGTGGAGGGGCTGGTGCCGGACGGGATCATCCGGGACTTCGCTCGCACCTTCAACGGCGTGGAGCATCGCATCGAGCTGGTACGTACCTATCACGGGGTGCGGTACTATAACGACTCCATCGCCTCCAGCCCCTCCCGCACCATTGCCGGGCTGCGCTCCTTCCCGGAGCAGGTCATTCTCATCGCCGGGGGCTATGACAAGCACATTCCCTTCGAAGTGCTGGGGCCGGAGATCGTGGAGCATGTGAAGCTGCTGGTGCTGTGCGGCGCCACCGCAGGGAAGATCCGTGCCGCCGTGGAGCAGGCCCCCGGCTACTGCCCCGGCCACCCGGAAATTCTGGAGGTGACGCCCTTCCAACGTGCCGTAGAGGCTGCCCGTGACCGGGCACAGCCCGGTGACGTGGTGACGCTGTCCCCGGCCTGCGCCGCCTTCGACCAGTTCAAAAACTTCATGGAGCGTGGCAAGACCTTCAAGGCCATCGTCAACGGCTGGCGGGAGTAAGCACCCCGCCGCCCCTCCCGGCATACACTGGAGCAAGGGAGGTGCGTGCCGTGAAGAGACTGCGCTATGTGCGCCTGTCTGCCGGACGGCGGGCGGCCATCTGGGGTGTTTTCCTGCTGACGGCGGTGATGGGCCTTATGTGTGTGGCCGTGCTGCATATGAAGCCCATCCTCACCAATCTGGCGGCGGCCAGCGTCTCCAATACCGTCAACCGCATCGTGGTCACGGCGGTCTATGACGCTGTCAGCGCCGGGGAGGTGGACTACGATACGCTGGTGCATCTGGAAAAGGATCAGAGCGGCCATGTGGCGGCGGTACGCAGCGACATGGCGGCCTTCAACCGCCTGCAAAGCCGCATTGCAGACAGCATCCTCCAGCGGCTGTCGGAGGTGTCCACGCGGGAGCTGGAGATCCCCGTGGGAACGCTGACAGGCTCCTCGCTGCTGGCGGGGCGTGGCCCCTGTATCCGCATCCGGATGCAGGCTGTGGGCTCCACCACCGCCAAGCTCCGCAATGCCTTTACGGCGGCGGGCATCAACCAGACCAAGCATCAGATCCTGCTGGATGTCACCGTGCAGATGAGTATTCTCCTGCCGGGCTTCCGCACCTCCACCCAAGTCTCCAATGAGATCACCGTGGCGGAGACCATCATCATCGGCAGCGTACCGGATACCTACACCTATTTCAGCACCACGCCGGAGGATGCGGAGCAGTACGCTGAGGACTATATCATGAACAACGGATAAGGGGACGACTATGGATTATCAGGAAGAAATGAAACGGCTGCGGGACACTCTCAACGCCCACGGCTACCGCTACTACGTGCTGGACGATCCGCAGATCTCCGACTATGAATACGACCATATGCTCCGCCGTCTGGAGGATCTGGAACGGGAGCACCCGGAGGAGATCACCCCGGACTCCCCCACCCAGCGGGTGGGTGGACCCATCCTGACCCAGTTTCAGGAGGTGAAGCACCCCGTCCCACTGGAGAGCCTGCAGGACGTGTTTGACGGCGGGGAGGTGGAGGAGTTCCTGACCCACATCCGGGAGACCTTTCCAGATGCCGAATACAGCGTGGAGCCTAAGGTGGACGGCCTGTCCGTGGCGCTGGAGTACCGGGACGGCGTGTTCGTCCGTGGCGCCACCCGAGGCGACGGCCGCATCGGGGAGGACGTGACGGAGAACCTGCGAACCATCCGCTCCATCCCCATGACCCTGCCGGAGAAGCTGCCACGGCTCATCGTCCGGGGCGAGGTGTACATGGCCCGATCCGTCTTTGAAGAACTGAACCGCCAACGGGAGATCGAGGGAAAGCCCCTCATGGCCAATCCCCGCAACGCTGCTGCCGGCTCCCTGCGGCAGTTGGACCCCAAGATCGCCGCCCGGCGGCGACTGGATATCGCCGTATTCAACCTCCAGCTGGCAGAGGGACGGACGTTTTCCACCCATACCGAGACCATCGACTATCTGGCCTCCCAGCAGTTCAAGACCATCTCCTACCGCCGTCTGCGGGCCGGGGAGGAGATCATGGAGGAGATCCGTCGCCTCAACGACACCCGCATGGAGCGGCCCTTTGACATGGACGGAGCCGTCATCAAGCTCAACAGCCTGTCGGAGCGGGAGGTGCTGGGCAGCACCGCCAAATGTCCCCGCTGGGCCATCGCCTATAAGTATCCCCCGGAGCAGAAGGAGACGGTGCTGCGGGATATCGTGGTGCAGGTGGGCCGCACCGGCGTGCTGACCCCCAAGGCGGAGCTGGAGCCGGTGCGTCTGGCGGGGACCACCGTCACCTTCGCCACCCTACACAATCAGGATTACATCACCCAGAAGGATATCCGCATCGGGGATACCGTGGTGGTGCAGAAGGCCGGGGAGATCATCCCGGAAATCGTTTCCGTGGTGCCGGGCAAGCGTCCCGCCGGGGCGCAGCCCTACTATCTGCCCCATACCTGCCCCGTCTGCGGAGCGCCGGTGGAGCGGGACGAGGATGGCGCAGCCCTGCGCTGCACCGGGGCGGAGTGTCCCGCACAGCGTCTGCGGCACCTGACCCACTTTGCCAGCCGCAATGCCATGGATATCGACGGGCTGGGGCCGGCGGTGATGAACCAGCTTATCGAGAGCGGATTGGTCAAGACCCCTGCCGACCTCTACGACCTGACCCCGGCGGACCTGAAGCCGCTGGAGCGTATGGGGGACAAGTCTGCCGCCAACGCCGTGGCCGCCATCTATCAGAGCAAGGAGAACGACCTGTGGCGGCTGATCTTTGCGCTGGGCATCCGTCAGGTGGGAGAGAAGGCCGCCAAGACGCTGGCCGCCCACTTCGGCACCATGGACGCCCTGCGCTCCGCCACGGAGGAGGAACTCACCGCCATCGACGACGTGGGCGCCGTCACCGCCGGATATATCCTCCGATGGATGGAGAACCCCCAGTCCCGTGACCTGCTGGAGCGGCTCCGGGCGGCGGGGGTGAACATGACCTGCCGGGAGGAGCAGACGGATCGCCGCTTCGCCGGTATGACCTTCGTGCTCACCGGTGCGCTGGAGAAGTTTACCCGTGAGGAAGCGGGGGAGATGATCGAGCGCCGGGGCGGCAAGGCCGCCTCCTCGGTGTCCAAAAAGACCACCTATGTGGTGGCGGGAGCCAATGCCGGGTCCAAGCTGCGCAAGGCGCAGGAGCTGGGCGTGCCGGTGCTGACAGAGGATGAATTTCTGGCGCTGCTGGATGCGCCGGAGGAAGATAAAACAGTGTGAGACAGGAGGCTGCATATGGCACGTCAAACCAACACCCGCCTGCGGGAAAAAGTGATCTACAGCATTTTTGTACGCAACCATACCAAGGAGGGTACCTTTCAGGCGCTGGAGGGCGATCTGGATCGTCTGGCGGCGCTGGGTACGGACATCATCTGGCTCATGCCCATCCATCCCATCGGGGAGGCAGGCCGCAAGGGGACGCTGGGCAGCCCCTACGCCATCCGGGACTTCCGGGGCATCAACCCGGAGTACGGCACGCTGGGGGACTTCATGCATCTGGTGGGGGAGATCCACAAACGTGGCATGAAGTGCATCATCGACGTGGTGTATAACCACACCTCCCCGGATTCCATACTGGCCACCGGCCACCCGGAGTTCTTTCTCCGGGACGAGGCGGGGAATCCCACCCGCAAGGTGGCGGACTGGTCCGATGTAGTGGATCTGGATTACAGCAACCGTGAGCTGTGGAAGTACCAGATCGAGACTCTGAAAATTTGGGCGGAGATCGTGGACGGCTTCCGCTGCGACGTGGCCAGCGCCGTTCCGCTGGCCTTCTGGCGGGAGGCACGGGAGCAGGTGGAGCGGGTGCGCCCCGGCTGCATCTGGCTGGCCGAGAGCGTCCATGCCGCCCACACGATGGCCATGCGCCGGGCGGGCTACTACTGCGCCGCTGACACGGAGCTGTATGATGCCTTTGATATCACCTACGACTACGATATCTGGCCCTATTTCGAGGGCTGCTTCCAGCCCACCGGCACTCTCCGGGAGTATACGGCGCTGGTGAACTTTCAGGAGAGCGAGTACCCGGCGGGCTATGTGAAGCTGCGGTGCCTGGAGAACCACGACCAGCCCCGCTTTGCCTCCCGTGTGGACTCCGACGAGGCTCTGCGGAACTGGCTGGCGCTGCTGTACTTTGAAAAGGGAACTACCCTGCTTTACAGCGGACAGGAGTACGCCCCCCGCCACCGGGTGGATCTCTTTAACGCCGACGATGCCTACTGTGATATGCGGCTGGACCTCCAGCCCTATCTCAAGCAGCTGCGCCAGATGAAGCGCACCCTGCCCATGTCCGCCTGCTTCCAGCTGGAGGCGGTGGAGGAACGGGCTGTGGTGGGCTGCTATGACGGGCCGGAGGCCCGTGTTCGGGGCATCTTCGACCTGAAGAACGCCGGGGGCAGTGTGGCCGTAGATCTGCCCGACGGCACCTACACCGACCGCATCACCGGCCGGGAGGTCACCGTCTCCGGCGGCGCCTTCGATTTGGCGCAGGCCCCGGCGGTCATCGGCTGATTTGCCCCATCGGCACAAAAGCAGGTACTGCATCCCGGCAGAATTGGAGAATTTAACATTGACAATTCTGTAACACATGGTAAAATAAAAAATACGTTGACGGGGCGTCTGCGCCCTGTCCGGGTGACAGGACCCGTGCGGGCGGGGCGGAGGCTCCGCCCGCCGTTTCTGCACGGTTCTGTTAAAGAAAAGACGATCTATCATATCCCGAAACACAGAAAAGAGGAACGCTATGGCTATACCCTTCCAATATGAATCGGAATATAAGCGCAAGCTCTGCACCCCGGACGAGGCCGCCCGTGTGGTCAAGAGCGGTGACTGGCTGGATATCAGCATGGGCTGTGCCTTCCCGTCTCTGATGGATGCCGCCATTGCCAAACGCAAGGAGGAGCTCTACGGTGTGAAGATCCGTGGCTACCTGATCCAGCAGCCCATCCAGATGGTGGAGTGCGACCCCGGCCGGGAGCATTTTATCTACAACAGCTGGCATATGTCAGGCTATGAGCGCAAGCTCTGCGACCGGGGGATGTGCAGCTTCAACCCAATGGTGTTCCGGAATCTGGGGGCCTACTATCAGCATTTCCTGACGGTCAACGTGGCCATGATGTGCGTGACCCCCATGAACCAGCACGGCTACTTCAACTTCTCCCTGTCCAACGCCTCCGCCCGTGCGGTGCTGGATAAGGCGGATATCGTGATCCTGGAGATCAACGAGAATCTGCCGTGGGTCTACGGCGGCTTGGACGAGTGCATCCACATCGACGACGTGGATATGATCGTGGAGGGCCCCCATAACCCTCTGCCCAGTATACAAACCCCGCCGGCCTCGGAGGCGGAGACCCGCATTGCCGAGTTCGTGGTGGAGAACATGGACGACGGCGCCACCCTGCAGCTGGGCATCGGCTCACTGCCCAATGCCGTGGGCCAGATGCTGGCCCAGTCCGATCTGCGGGATCTGGGCATCCACACGGAGATGCTGTGCGACTGCTATCTGGATATGTACCGGGCCGGGAAGATCACCAACAAGCGCAAGGACATCGACCGCTATAAGAGCGTGTTCGGCTTTGCCATCGGCTCCGAGGATCTGTACGACTGGGTGCGGGAGAATCCCGGCGTGGTGACCTACCCCATCTCCTACTGCAACGCTCCCAGTACCGTCCGGAACATCGAGAACTTTGTCTCCATCAACAACTGCATCTCCGTGGACCTGTACGGCCAGATCTGCGCCGAGAGCGCCGGTACCCGCCAGATCAGCGGCACCGGCGGTCAGCTGGACTTTCTGGAGGGGGCGGCGGTGTCCCCTGGCGGCAAGGCCTTCATCTGTCTGACATCCACCTTCACCGATAAGCAGGGGGAGATGGTCTCCCGCATCACACCGCTGTTGAATCCCGGCGACATCGTTACCGATCCCCGGAGTCTGGCTTACTACATCGTCACCGAGTACGGCGGCGTGAATCTGGTGGGCTGCAGCACATGGGAGCGGGCGGAGCGGCTCATCTCCGTGGCCCACCCCAAGTTCCGGGATGAGCTGGTTGAGCACGCCCGGCAGCAGGGCATCTGGATCCGTTCCAACAAGCGGTAATACCCCTATCATGAAAAAAAGCTGAGACCCGAAGTCGGGTCTCAGCTTTTTTCATCATGATGGCAGTATGTGCTTCTCCGGCTCCTTCTGATCCCGGAGGATCTGCTTTTGGTAGCGGTCTTCCTCGCTGAACACGCAGCCGCAGTACTTCTGCATATAAAAGCCCAGCGCACGGGCCTCCTGCTGTCCCTGCCGGAAGCCGGAGCGGAAGTCCCGGTACAGGAACCGGACACCGTACTCCCGGCCCATGCGCTCCGCTGTCTCCGCCAGCAGCTCATGGTTCTGGTAGGGACTCACCAGCAGGGTGGTGGTGAAGCTGTCATAGCCGTGCCGGGCGGCATATTGGGCCGCTTGGGCCAGCCGCAGGGCATAGCACACGCTGCAGCGGTGGTCGATATCCCCGCAGACCGCCCGGCAGAACTCCCGCAGGCCGTAATTCTCCTGCACAATAAGCTCCATGCCGATGGTAGGGGCGTAGGCCATCAGCGTGTCCCGCCGGACCTTGTACTCCTGATAGGGGTGGATGTTGGGGTTATACCAGTAGGCCACCGGCTCGATGCCCTCGCTCCGCAGCTGCTGGATGCAGGAGACGGAGCAGGGAGCGCAGCAGGTGTGCATCAGTGTTTTTTCCATAGACGCTCCTTAATGCCAGCGAAAAGAGAGGGCTTTTCGGATCTTTTGCCGGGCCTTGCGCCCTGCTTCCTGCTGCCGGAGAGAAGCTGGGCCGTCAGATAGTGGTTGCGGACCTGCTGGAAGGGCTGGCGGGCGTAGGCATCGAAGAACTCCGCCCGCTGGGCCGCCTGCTTCACCGGGGAGGACAAGGCCGGATCGCCGGTCACGGCCTCCGACAGGGGCCGCAGCTCCCGCTTCAGGGGCAGCGTATCGAACACATGGGCGCCATGGGGCGTGTTCACCAGCAGCAGGGAGACACCGCTGCGCTGCTCCTGGGGGTAGGCGTCCTTGGGCAGGCCGCAGAATGCTCCCAGCGACAGATCGCCGGGCCGGTCCACGGAGGCATAGGGACAGGTGTGACAGGCCGGGCGCAGGAAGAGGTTTCCGAAAAAGCCCCTGCCGAACTCGGACTTGGACAGAGGGGAGTCGAAGGTAGTGCCATCGTCGAACCGTACCTGGAAGCAGCGCTCCCTCTGACCGGGCAGCTTGCCGCAGAATTGGACGGCCACCGGCTGCTTGCGCTTGATGTAGGCCATGGACTGCACCAGCTTGGCCCATACGCCGGGGGAGCAGACGCCCCGACACAGCACGTCGCAGGTCAGCAGCTTCTCCGGGTGCTCTCCCAGATAGTGGTAAAGTCCGTCCACCTGACAGGGCGTACCGGAGAACAGCACAGGCCGCCCCCGATCCAGCTCCTGCCGCACCTGCTGATAGATGCCGGTGACGTCGCTCTGAACGGGCTTGGCTCCCCGGATGCGGGGCAGGTCCTCCTTGCGCTTTACCGCTTCATGGCGGACCCGCAGATGGGCGTCCATCCCGGCACCGAACACCACGCCGCCGCCCTCCAGCACATAGTCCGCCAGCAGGGAGAATACACCCCCGCAGGTGGAGTTCTGCCGCACGGCATTGTCGGGGTTCCATGCGGCAAAGACCGCCGGCTCCGGATGGGCCTCCCGCTGGCGCAGCACCGGGCAGATGTGGGTGCAATGGCCGCACTGGATGCAGGCGTCCGTCACCGTGGGGTAGAGGAAGCCCTCCCGGTCGGGCAGCATATGGATGGCATTTTTGGGGCAGCCCTCGGCGCAGGCGGCGCAGCCGGTGCATTGACTGCGAGGGGGTAGCTGCGGAACGGTGTGATCGTTCATAGCGATGTCTCCCGTGATTCTTTTAGATGTTTCGTTTTTCTCCATTCTACCACGGGGAAGCAAAAATGACAAGAGCCCCTGTTTCCAGCTATGCTGATTCCTGCGAGCAGAAACAGAGTGAGCCGCCGTGGCTCTCACGGCGGCTCATAGGAGAGAGATATGTATGTAGACCGCCGTATATGCAAGGCATATGCCGCGGGGATTTTTGAAAATGTGAGCGGAGCGGGGACAACCTGTCATACCCCGGCTTCGATCTTATACCCCTTGCCCCAGACCACCGTCACATAGCGGGGATTGCTGGGGTCTACCTCGATCTTCTCCCGGATGTGGCGGATATGGACTGCCACGGAGTTTTCGGCGGCGGGAGGCTCCCGCCAGACCCGGCGATAGATCTCCTGCGGAGAGAATACCTTGCAGGGATGCTGCATGAGGAATTTCAGAATGTCGTACTCCAGTGGGGTCAGGGACACCGGCTCATCGTTGACGGTGACGGCTCTGGCATCGTCGTCCAGCGTGATGTCGCCGACGGTGAGGGTCTCCGGGGAGGGAGGACTGAGATGGAGGTAGCGGCGGAGGTGGCAGCGAATACGCACCAGCAGCTCCGCCTGCTGAAAGGGCTTAGTGATATAATCATCGGCGCCGATGGTGAGCCCCAGGATATTTTCAGTGCTGTCAGTCCCGGAGGTCAGGAGGATCACCGGCAGGTCATGCATCTGCCGCAGCCGGGTGACGGTGGTAAGACCGTCCAGCCCCGGCAGCTTCGTGCCTAGCAGGGCCAGATGGATATGCTGCTTGGACAGGATATTCAGAACCTCCCAGCCGGTGCGGGCAGTGACCACCTGATAGCCCTCGGCGGTGAGACAGGCGGTCAGGGAGGAAACAATCTCCTTTTCGTCGTCGCAGACGAGAATACGGTACATGGGAAAGAGCTCCTTTGCGTTAAGATAAAGCGATGCGGCGGGTTTATCCCCCGCCGCACCATATGCTTTCAGAAGGGCAGGACCTCCTGCCGGTCACGGCTCCGCAGATGCGCTGCGGAGACCCGGTGCTCAATGGGCTTCCACTGGGGCTTGCAGAAGAAAGCCGCCAAAGAAATGGGAATGTAGGTGAACATAAACAAGGGGAAGGTGAACATATACACGATCTTCTTGACGGGGGAGGTGCGGATATTCTTCCACTCTGTAATGGTGGTGATACCGCCCAACACCAGCAGAGTCAGGTATATATTCAGCAGCATCTGCCCCACGGACTCGAAGGCCACCAACAGATTGTCTCCGGCCAGAGCGCCGACGACACCCAGCGTGAGGTTGACGAGGATACTGACGGTGGAGAGGACGAAGGCGGGCATGATGGCCATGGACATATCGAAGCAGGAGAAGCTGCCCCGGAAGATGCCCCGGAGAAGGCGGGCGCCGTAGTCACGGAACACCTGCAGATAGCTCTGAGACCAGCGCATCCGCTGCCGCCAGGACTGGCGGAAGGTGGTGGGCTGCTCGTCGTAGAGGACGGCGTCGGGGGCGAAGGCCACCTTGCGGCCCTGAAGGATCTCGTGGACGGAGAACTGGATGTCCTCGGTCAGCAGATGGAAGGGCCAGGGGCCGGTCTCCTCCAGCACGGCCCGGCTGAAGAGGAAGCCTGTGCCGGAGACGGCGCAGCTGGTACCCAGCAGGCTGCGGGCGTGGTTGAGGTAGCGGCTCTCCCGCAGGAACCACAGGGCGTAGCCGGCGGAGATCCAGTTGTCGCCGTAGTTTTTGCTGTTGCGGTAGCTGGTGACGATATCGTGGCCCTGCGAGAAGGTGCGGTTCATGGCGGCGATGTAACCGGGGTCCAGAATGTTGTCGGCGTCAAAGACAAAGTAGCCGTCGAACCCGGCGGGGTAGTCCTGCTCCAGATGGCCCAGCAGGGTCTGGAGGGCGTAGCCCTTGCCCACCTGCACGTTATTGAAGCGCTCATAGACGGTGGCTCCGGCGCTGCGGGCAATGTCGGAGGTGTCGTCGGTGCAGTTGTCCGCCAGCACGAAGATGTGCAGCAGACTCTGGTCATAGGTTTGGCTGCGGAGACTGCCGATGAGGTCGGCAATGACGGCGGACTCGTTCCGGGCGCAGATCAGCACGGCGTAGTTGTGGGGCGTGGCCTCCAGCGCCGCCGCCTTGGCAGCCTTGCGCTTGGCCAGCAGCCACGGAACGGGAATGTACAGGAACTGATAGGTATAGCAGACAAAGAAAACAACGGCGATGATGTAATTGGTCATTCGCAAAGTATCCATAAGGAAGCATCCTTTCTCTGTATGAAGATTCTATGTGTATTAGAGATTATAGTACACATAGGATACCATATGAGAGACAGGTTGTCAAGGACTGGGAAGTGATACTTTTGTCATGCTTCGGGCCGGGGAGAGGCGGAGGAAAAAGTTCAAGATTTGTTCAAGAACTGGAAGGTGAAAAATGGCCATGCCGCATTGACGGCGGGGACGGTTCATTGTATAATAAACTAATTTAATGTGCGGAGGTATACCCTATTATGTGGATCGCAGATGGCTGGAAGGACTATGAGCTGCTGGACTGCGGCGGCGGAGAGAAGCTGGAGCGCTGGGATAAACAGATACTGGTGCGGCCGGACCCTCAGGCCATCTGGGAGACGGATCACAGTCATCCCGGCTGGCGGAGGGCCAACGGGCGGTACAGCCGTTCCTCCAGCGGCGGCGGCCACTGGGACAAGGGGAAGCTGCCGGAGAGCTGGCCCATCCACTATAAGGAGCTGACCTTTCAGGTCAAGCCCATGAATTTCAAGCATACGGGATTGTTCCCGGAGCAGGCGGCCAACTGGGACTTTGCCATGGAGCAGATTCGCCGGGCGGGACGGCCTATCCGGGTGCTGAACCTGTTCGCCTACACCGGTGGGGCCACGGTGGCCTGTGCCAAGGCGGGGGCCAGTGTGTGCCACGTGGATGCCGCCAAGGGAATGGTGGCGTGGGCCAAGGAGAACGCCCGGCTGACGGGCCTGCAGGAGGCCCCCATCCGCTGGATCGTGGATGACTGCGCCAAGTTCGTGGAGCGGGAAATTCGCCGGGGCAAGACCTATGACGCCATTATTATGGACCCGCCCAGCTATGGCCGGGGACCCGGCGGCGAGGTGTGGAAGCTGGAGGAGAACCTGTTCCCCTTTGTGAAGCTCTGCGCCCGTGTGCTGTCGGATAAGCCCCTGTTCGTGATCCTCAACTCCTATACCACGGGGCTGGCTCCGTCGGTGCTGGGATACATTCTGCAGATGCTGGTGGGCAAGCGCTTCGGCGGCAGGGTGACGTGGGACGAGCTGGGCCTGCCGTGTACGCAGTCCGGTATGGCGCTGCCCTGCGGCGCTACCGGCCGTTGGACGGCGGAATAACAAGACTTATAAGAGCTAAGAGAGAAACAGCCGGTTGCAAGAGGAGAGTGCAATGAAGAAAAACAGACTGGGCAGCGCCGAGGTGGGCAGCTGCATCTGCTACGGCCTCATGGCCTTTTTGCAGGTGGGGTGGCTGGCGGTGCTGCTGACGGCACAGCTGGTGCCGCCGGTGTGGGTGACGCTGATGGTGTACTGTGTGGCGCTGGCGCTGTTCCTACTGGGACAGACGCTGCGGGTGGTGCAGCTGCGGCGGGACGGACAGCCGGTGGGCTGGTCCGTGGTGCTGGGCGTGGCGGTGGCCTCCGTCTGGCTGTGGCAGATGCTGAAGGTCAGCCATACCATCTGAGAACGAGTGAAAAGAGAACGCAGAATATGACCATGATCGAAACAAAGGACCTGACCTTCGCCTATCCGGCGGAGGAGGGCAAGCGGAGCGAGCCGGCGCTGCGGGGCGTGAGCCTCGGCATCGAGAAGGGCAGCTTCGTGGTGGTGCTGGGGCATAACGGCTCCGGAAAATCTACTCTGGCTAAGCACATGAACGCCGTGCTGCTGCCATCCGGCGGGGCGGTGTATGTAGAGGGGATGGATACCCATAACCAGGCGATGCTGCTGGAGATCCGGCGGCGGGTTGGCATGGTGTTCCAGAACCCGGATAACCAGATCGTCGCCAACGTGGTGGAGGAGGACGTGGCCTTTGCCCCGGAGAATCTGGGTGTTCCGCCGCAGGAAATTCGCCGGCGGGTGGACGATGCGCTGGAGGCGGTGGGTATGAGCGATTTTGCCCGCCATGCGCCGCATCTGCTCTCCGGCGGACAGAAGCAGAGGGTGGCCATCGCCGGTGTCATTGCCATGGAGCCGGAGTGCATCGTGCTGGACGAGGCCACGGCTATGCTGGACCCCCACGGACGGCGGGAGGTGCTGGACACCATCCACCGGCTGAACCGGGAGCGGGGCATGACGGTGGTGCTCATCACCCACCACATGGCGGAGGCCGAGGAGGCGGACCGTGTCATTGTGATGAACGACGGCGAGGCCGCCATGGACGGTACGCCCAGAGAGATTTTTGCACAGGTGGAGCGGCTCCATGAGCTGGGGCTGGCGGCGCCGGACACGGTGGAGCTGATGCAGCGGCTGAACCGGCAGGGAGAGCACCTGCCGCTGACGGCCATCACGGTGGAGGAATGTGCGGATGCGCTGTACCGGCGGTTCGGCGCAGAAGGGAAGTAACGAATTGGAACCGATCATACGAATTGAGCAGCTCACCCATACTTACAGCGCCGGGACGCCCTTTCAGCGCAGCGCCGTGGATGGGGTAGAGCTGGATATCATGCCGGGGGAATTTTTAGGGGTCATCGGTCACACGGGCTCCGGAAAATCCACGCTGATCCAGCATCTCAACGGGCTGCTGAAGCCCACGCAGGGGCATATCTATCTCAACGGAAAGGACATCTGGGCGGACCCCAAGCAGATCCGGCAGGTGCGCTTTCAGGTGGGGCTGGTGTTCCAGTATCCGGAGTACCAGCTGTTTGAAGAAACGGTGTATAAGGACATCGCCTTCGGTCCCGGCAACATGGGGCTTGATAAAGAGGAGATCGACCGCCGGGTACGGGAATCAGCCCGGATGGTGGGCCTTGCGGAGGAGTTGCTGGAGAAGTCGCCCTTCGACCTTTCCGGCGGGCAGAAGCGCCGGGTGGCCATCGCCGGGGTCATGGCCATGGAACCCAAGGTGCTGATTCTGGACGAGCCAACGGCGGGGCTGGATCCCCGTGGCCGGGACGAAATTTTGGCGCAGATCCGGGCGTACCACGAGACGAAGCAGGCCACGGTGATCTTGGTGAGCCACAGCATGGAGGAGATCGCCCGGAACGTGGGGCGCATCGTGGTGATGCGGGATGCCCACGTCTATATGGACGGCACGCCCCGGCAGGTATTTGCACGGGCGGAGGAGCTGGAGCAGGCGGGACTGGATGTGCCGCAGGTGACGAAGATCGCCATGGCCCTGCGGAAGCGGGGGATGGACATCGATCCGGCGGTATATACCATCGAGGAGCTGGAGCAGGCGCTGCTGGCCCGGAGGGGAGGCGGCGAGGGATGCTGAAGGATATCACGCTGGGGCAGTTTTTCCCCGGCAATACCATCGTCCACCGGCTGGATCCCCGGACGAAGCTGATGGCGGTGATCTTGTACATCGTGGCGCTCTTTAATGCCAAGAGCCCCTTGACCTACGCCCTTGTGGCGGCGGTGCTGGCGGTGTGCATCGTGGCCTCCCGTGTGCCCATGAAGTCCCTGACACGGGGCCTCAAGCCCGTGTACGTCATCGTGGCGTTTACGGCGGTGATGAACATTTTCTTCACCGGCGGCACGGCGGTGGGCGAGGGTTGGCTGCTGGGCCATATCACCTATGAGGGTCTGACGGCGGCGATCTACATGGTGCTGCGGATCGTGATGCTCATTATGGGAACGTTTCTGCTGACATATACCACCAGTCCCATCGCCCTGACGGACGGACTGGAGAATTTGCTGGGGCCGCTGAA
This sequence comes from Vescimonas coprocola, assembly GCF_018408575.1. Taxonomy (NCBI): domain Bacteria; kingdom Bacillati; phylum Bacillota; class Clostridia; order Eubacteriales; family Oscillospiraceae; genus Vescimonas; species Vescimonas coprocola. Next base: position 1,159,648 of record NZ_AP023418.1, on the reverse strand, counting down.
GAAGCTGCATCTGCCGGTGCATGAGCTGGCCATGATGATGTCCATTGCCCTGCGGTTTATCCCCACACTGATCGAAGAAACGGACAAAATTATGTCCGCTCAGAAGGCCAGAGGCGCCGACTTTGAGTCCGGGAACATCTTCCAGCGGGCCAAGGCACTGGTGCCTATTCTGGTGCCGCTGTTCATCAGCGCCTTCCGCCGGGCGGACGAACTGGCCACGGCCATGGAGTGCCGGTGCTACCACGGCGGCGAGGGGCGGACGGCCCTGCACGTGCTGCGGTATCAGGCGGCGGATTTTGTGGTGCTGGCAGCCTTTGTGGCGCTGGCGGCGGGACTTATCGTGCTGAAGCATATGGGTATCTAAGGAGGTGCATCGTGCGGAACATCGCACTGATCCTGATGTATAACGGAACGGCCTACCACGGGTGGCAGGTGCAGAAAACGGAGGTCACAGTGGCTCAGACGCTGGAGCGAGGCCTCTCTATGGTGTGCGGCGAACCGGTAAAGTGTACCGGCTGCGGGCGCACCGACGCCGGGGTCCACGCCGAGCACTATGTGGCCAATTTCCGGACCTCCTCCCGAATCCCGGTAGACCGCATCCCCTTTGCGGTGAACACCCATATCCCGGAGGATATCGTGGTGAAGGCGGCCTATGAGGTGGCGGAGGATTTCAACGCCATCGGCTCCTGCATCAGGAAGGAGTATACCTATCGCATCTACAATTCACGCATCAAGAATCCCTTCTATGTGGATCGGGCATATTTTTATCCCAAGCGGCTGGACGAGCAGGTGATGGACCGGGCGGCACGGGCCTTTGAAGGAACCCACGACTTTGCCGCCGTGCGGAGCGTCGGCACCAATGTGCGCAGCACCGTGCGGACCATCTACTACTGCCATGTGACCCGGAACGGGGAGCTGCTGGAATTGAAGGTATGCGCCAATGGATTTTTGTATAATATGGTACGGGCCATTACCGGGACGGTGCTCTATGCGGCGGAGGGAAAGCTGAAGCCGGAGGATATCCCGGTGATCCTGGATTCCGGAAACCGGACGCTGGCGGGGCCAACGGCACCGCCGGGAGGATTGTACCTGACGAGGGTTTGGTATGAGGATGAGCGACTCAATGGATAAACGGGAATTTGATGGGGGCAATCCCCAGCAGGACGCTCCCCGGCGGGTGGAGAAAAAGAAAATATGGACCCGTCGGCGGCTTTTGTGGCTGGGGATCGTGGCGGCGGTGCTGTTGGCGGTGGTGGCGGTGTCCTTGCTGTGGCAGCGGGGTACCTTTGACGGACTGCGCCGCAGCGTCATCTATGCCCGTGCGGAGAAGGACGAGAACGGCTGCGCCCAGCTATACCAGTATGCGGCAGACCGGGAGTATCGGTTCGTGTCCCTGTCCGGGTCGCTGGCGGCGGCCTCCAACAGCCGCATCCTGCTGATGGGTGAGGACGGACAGGTGCGATACAGCGAGAGCATCCTCTTCACCAACTGCACTGTGACCGGAAACGGCAAGTGGGCGGCGGTCTACGACGTCGGAGGCAAGGAGATCTATGTACTGGACGCTCAGGGCGAGGTCTACCGGCTGACACTGGACGGCGACATTTTGGCAGCGGCTCTGAACCCCGGCGGCTATCTGGCCGTGATGGTAAATACCTCCGGCTATAAGGCGTCGGTGGAGGTGTACGACCCCAAGGGAGAGAAGGTATTTGCCTTCCACTCCGGGGATCAGTTCCTCATGACGGCGGCGGTATCCGCCGACAGCCACCAGATGGCGGCGGTGACCATGGGGCAGGAGAACGGCAGCTTTGTCAGCAGTCTGGCTCTGTACCGGCTGGGCCGGGAGGAGCGTTACGCAGAATGTCTTCTGCCGGAGAATGCCGTGGTATATGATCTGGGTACGGTGGGCGGCAGCTACTGCGCTGTGACGGAAACGGGATTGCGGTTTGTGACCACCGGCGGCAAGCTGGCGGGGAGTTACAGCTATGACGGCGGATACCTCCACCGGTGCAGTCTGGGCGGAGACGGCTATGCGGCTCTGCTGCTGGGACGGTACAAATCCGGCAGTCAGGGCAGGCTGGTGACGGTGGACAGTCAGGGCCGGGAGCTGGCATCGCTGGATATCGACGAGGAGGTCATGAGCCTCTCCGCCGCAGGAAAGTATGTGGCGGTGCTGTATCAGGACCACCTGACCATTTATGATAAGGACTTGCAGGAATACGCCGTGCTGAAGGATGTCAGTGCGGCGGGGACGGTGCTGATGCGGAGCGACGGATCGGCGGTGCTGACAGGTGCGTCGGCGGCCAGCCTGTACCTGCCGTAAGGCGGCCTGACAAATAGGAGGAAATGCGTATGACATGGGCCATAGACGCCGTGCTGGCCGCCGTACTGGTGGGGCTGGTGTGGCTGGGTGCCAAGCGGGGCCTGATGAAGAGCCTTGCCGGCGTGATCAGCGTGGGAGCAGCGTTTTTCGGCGCCTCATGGTGCGCCAACCGCTTCGTGACGCCGGTGAGCCGGTGGCTGGAGCCGCTGCTGCGGGAGAGCATCCAGCAGAAGCTGTCCGGTCAGGACGGAGCGGATGCCGGAGAGCTGCTGTCGGCCTTCGCCTTCGATGCCCACAGTCTGGAGAAAATTCTGGAGGATGTGGCGCAGCGGGTGAAGGAGACCGGGGAGTCGGTGTTTTCCGCTGTGACGGAGAGCGTCAGCCACTCCATCGCCTACGGCATCGTGTACGCCGCCGCCTTTATCGCCATTCTGCTGGTGGTATGGCTGCTGCTCAAGCCATTGGATCTGGCGGGGAAGCTGCCGCTGGTGCGGACGGTGAATGCACTGGGCGGCGCTCTGCTGGGCTTTATATGGGCGGTGCTGCTGCTGTTTGCGGCGGTGTGGCTCATGCAGCGATTTAACTGGGTGGTGACGCCGGAGCTGATCCGGGACAGCATCCTATTGAAATTCTTTGCGGAAAACAATCCCATCGGTCTCATTGCAGCCCTGTGACGCCGGTGAAATCAACCCTGTAACGGAGGAGAACTATGCAACCTACACTTTGCTCCAAATGCAAGAAGAACGTAGCCGTGGTGTTTATCTCACGGATGAATGAAAAGGGAGAGCCTGTCAACGAGGGTCTCTGCCTGAAGTGTGCCGCCCAGCTGGGTCTGCCGCAGGTGGAGGACATGATGAAGCGTATGGGCATCACCCCGGACGATCTGGAGAATCTCAACAGCGAGATGATGCAGGCCTTCGGCGGCGCCGAGGAGCTGGGGGACGTGGCGCAGGCCAATGAGGACGGCGACGAGGATGAGGAGAGCGGAAAGACCGCCACCTTCCCCTTCCTGAACCGGCTCTTCGGCGGCAACAACAATCCCCCGGCAGAGAAGGGAGAGACCCCACAGCGGGAGACCGGCAAGGAGTCCCGCAAGGGCGAGAAGAAGCACAAATATCTGGATAACTACTGCATCAACCTCAGCCGCCGGGCCAGAGAGGGCAAGCTGGACGCCGTTATCGGCCGGGAGGAGGAGATCCAGCGGGTGGTGCAGATCCTGAACCGCCGGCAGAAGAACAATCCCTGCCTCATCGGTGAACCCGGCGTGGGCAAGACTGCCATTGCCGAGGGACTGGCCCAGCGCATCGCCGCCGGGGAGGTCCCCTTCAAGCTGCGGGACAAGGAGGTCTATCTGCTGGATCTGACGGCTCTGGTGGCCGGTACCCAGTTCCGTGGACAGTTCGAGAGCCGCATGAAGGGGCTCATCGAGGAGATCCGCAAGCTGGGCAACGTCATTCTGGTCATCGACGAGGTACACAACATCGTGGGGGCCGGAGACGCCGAGGGCAGCATGAACGCCGCCAACATCCTCAAGCCCGCCCTGTCCCGTGGGGAGATTCAGGTCATCGGAGCCACCACCTTCAACGAATACCGCAAGTATATCGAGAAGGACACGGCGCTGGAGCGGCGCTTCCAGCCGGTGACGGTGGCGGAGCCCAGCATCGAGGACACGCTGAAGATCCTCAAGGGTATCGCCCACTACTATGAGACGTACCACGGGGTGTCCATCCCGGAGGGCGTGCTGCGGCAGGCGGTGCTGCTGTCGGAGCGGTATATCACCGACCGGTTCCTGCCGGACAAGGCCATTGACCTCATCGACGAGGCCTGCTCGGATCTGAATCTGAAGGATCCTACCATCAACCGCCGGATGGAGGTGAAGCGGGATCTGGAGAACGTGACCTTCGAGCGGGAGACCCTCATGTCTTCCGAGGCCCCGGAGGGGGAGGAGCTGACGGAGGAGCAGCTGGATCAGCGCTATGCCCGCATTGCAGAGCTGCGGAGTCAGGAGATGCGCCTGCAGGAGGAGTTGACAGAGCTGGAGAAGAAGGGTGTGCCGCAGGTGACCATGGAGAACATCGCACGGGTCATCGAGATGTGGACCAAGATCCCCGCCAGCAAGATCAAGGAAGAAGAGTTCAAGCGTCTGGCGGAGCTGGATGTGCGGCTGAAGCAGCATATCGTGGGGCAGGACGAGGCTGTGGATGCGGTGTCGGCGGCCATTCGGCGCAGCCGGGTAGGCATCTCCCCCAAGCACAAGCCGGTGAGCTTCATTTTCGTGGGCAGCACCGGCGTGGGCAAGACGGAGCTGGTGAAGCAGCTGGCAGACGATCTGTTCAACTCGCCGGATTCTCTGATCCGGCTGGATATGTCGGAGTTTATGGAGAAGCACTCCGTGTCTCGGCTGGTTGGTTCGCCTCCGGGCTATGTGGGCTATGACGAGGCGGGGCAGCTGACGGAGAAGATCCGGCGCAAGCCCTACTCCGTGGTGCTGTTCGATGAGATCGAAAAGGCCCATCCGGATGTGCTGAACATCCTGCTGCAAATTCTGGATGACGGCGAGGTCACGGATGCCCACGGGCGGAAGGTGAACTTCGAGAACACCGTCATTGTTATGACCTCCAATGCCGGGTCCGGCAAGGCGGCGGGCGCTGTGGGCTTCGGCCGCAGCGCAGACGATCAGGACAAGGAACGGGTGATGAAGGCCCTGCAGGAGTTCCTGCGGCCGGAGTTTATCAACCGTGTGGACGAGATCGTATATTTCCACCAGCTGACGGAGGAGAACTTCCGGGGTATCGCCGGGATCATGCTGGAGGAGCTGAAGGCGGCGCTGGAGGAGAAGGGCTATCACTTCACCTACGACGATGCGCTGGTGGACTATCTGGTGAAGAAATCCTATTCGGCGGCCTATGGCGCACGGAACCTGCGGCGGTGCATCCAGAAGGATGTGGAGGACCCCATGGCGGCCCGTATCATCGAGAGTTATGAGACGCCCATCACGCAGATCAAGGCAACCGCAGAGGATGGGGCTGTAAAGCTCTACACACTGTAATGAAGGAGGGGGCGTACCATGCTGTTTCGTAAGAAGATCGAGCCCCGGTGCAGCTACTGCGCCAGAGGCGGGCGTGCCAATGACCATGAGGTCATCTGCGCCAAGAAGGGCATCGTGCCGGCGGAGTCCCACTGCGGTGCGTTCCGCTACGATCCCCTGAAGCGGGTGCCGCCCCGTCCGGCGAAGCTGGAGACGGAGGAGCTGCGGCAGGAGGATTTCCAATTATAAGAGAAAGCCCGGAAGCGATGCTTCCGGGCTTTCTGCGTGAGAGTCAGACGATATCGTAGAGCTGGCGCAGGTCGGTGATGCGGTAGTCGATGCGGAGGCCTTCCGGCAGGGCGGTGCCGTGGGGGTCGTACCAGCAGCAGGGGATGCCGGCGTTGTTGGCGCCCCGGATATCGCTGGAGGGGGAATCCCCGATGAGCAGGCAGTTCTCCCGTGTGATGCCGGGGATGTGGGCGAAAACATAGTCGAAGTAGGCTCGGCTGGGCTTGCTGGCCCCGGCCTCCTCGGAGATGAAGGCGTCGGTAATATAGGGAGCCACGGCGCTGCGGTGCAGGCGGCTGCGCTGGACAGAGGCCACGGCGTTGGTGACGATATAGAGGCGGTGGGTCCGGGACAGGGTGCGGCAGACCTCCTCGGCATGGGGGCGAAGAAGCGTACTTTCCCCCAGAGCCTTCAGGTGGATGCGGTTGCAGAGGGCGGGGTCACGATCCAGCGCCATGGCCTCCAGGAAACGGCGAAAGCGTTCTACCACCAGAAAATCCTTGGTACACTCGCCCCGGTCAAAAGCGGCCCACATGGCGTTGTTGCAGCGCTCATAGAGGGCAAAGGTCTCATCGGTGTCGGGGATATCGCACTGCCGGCAGACGGCGTGGAAGGCATTGCGGTTGGCGGCATCGAAATCGAAGAGAGTATTGTCGGCATCGAAAAGCAGGTAAGAATAGTGCGGCATAAAAGGGTACGCTCCAGTCTAACATATTATAAATAGTATAGCATGGAGGGGGAAGGCTTGTAAAGCCTGTGAAAAACGCACAACCTATAAGCCCAGATTTTGACAGGGATTACAAAGCGTTGAAAAAAGTTGAAAATAAGGAAAAAAGTCGTTGACAAGGAGAGGGGAGTGTGGTAAAGTAAACAAGCTGTTCGCCGGGAGGTGAGCGGCGGGGGACCGAAGCGAAAAAGTTCGAAAAGAGCCGAAAAAAGTTCTTGACAAACGTCCTCGTGAGTGGTATCCTAAATAAGCTGTCCGCAAGGGCGGCAACCATAAAGGCTTTCGATAAAAAGTTAAAAACCTTGAAAAAAGTTCTTGACAATGCAAAGCGTTTGTGGTAAAATAATGAATGTTCCGCAGAAGCGGGCGTGTATCTTGTAAATTAAACAATGAACGAACAAAAGCACCAGACGGGAGCACATGAAAATGTGCGACGAAACTTGGTGGAGCAGGGTTAAGTCAATTACCTGCGAAGCTAAGTATAAAAAAGTTTTTGAAGCTATGACAAATAGCTCTGTAACGAGATTAGCTCAGCGGAGACGCTGTGTTGATACGATTTATAGAGAGTTTGATCCTGGCTCAGGACGAACGCTGGCGGCGTGCTTAACACATGCAAGTCGAACGAGAATCTACGGATCGAGGATTCGTCCAAGTGAAGTAGAGGACAGTGGCGGACGGGTGAGTAACGCGTGAGGAACCTGCCTTTCAGAGGGGGACAACAGTTGGAAACGACTGCTAATACCGCATGACACATTGGGGTCGCATGGCCTTGATGTCAAAGATTTATCGCTGAAAGATGGCCTCGCGTCTGATTAGCTAGTTGGTGAGGTAACGGCCCACCAAGGCGACGATCAGTAGCCGGACTGAGAGGTTGACCGGCCACATTGGGACTGAGATACGGCCCAGACTCCTACGGGAGGCAGCAGTGGGGAATATTGGGCAATGGGCGCAAGCCTGACCCAGCAACGCCGCGTGAAGGAAGAAGGCTTTCGGGTTGTAAACTTCTTTTGTCAGGGACGAGTAGAAGACGGTACCTGACGAATAAGCCACGGCTAACTACGTGCCAGCAGCCGCGGTAATACGTAGGTGGCAAGCGTTGTCCGGATTTACTGGGTGTAAAGGGCGTGTAGCCGGGAAGGCAAGTCAGATGTGAAATCCACGGGCTCAACTCGTGAACTGCATTTGAAACTGTTTTTCTTGAGTATCGGAGAGGCAATCGGAATTCCTAGTGTAGCGGTGAAATGCGTAGATATTAGGAGGAACACCAGTGGCGAAGGCGGATTGCTGGACGACAACTGACGGTGAGGCGCGAAAGCGTGGGGAGCAAACAGGATTAGATACCCTGGTAGTCCACGCTGTAAACGATGAATACTAGGTGTGCGGGGGACTGACCCCCTGCGTGCCGCAGTTAACACAATAAGTATTCCACCTGGGGAGTACGATCGCAAGGTTGAAACTCAAAGGAATTGACGGGGGCCCGCACAAGCGGTGGATTATGTGGTTTAATTCGAAGCAACGCGAAGAACCTTACCAGGGCTTGACATCCTACTAACGAGATAGAGATATGTTAGGTGCCCTTCGGGGAAAGTAGAGACAGGTGGTGCATGGTTGTCGTCAGCTCGTGTCGTGAGATGTTGGGTTAAGTCCCGCAACGAGCGCAACCCCTATTGTTAGTTGCTACGCAAGAGCACTCTAGCGAGACTGCCGTTGACAAAACGGAGGAAGGTGGGGACGACGTCAAATCATCATGCCCCTTATGTCCTGGGCTACACACGTAATACAATGGCGGTCAACAGAGGGATGCGAAACCGCAAGGTGGAGCGAACCCCCTAAAAGCCGTCCCAGTTCAGATTGTGGGCTGCAACCCGCCCACATGAAGTCGGAATCGCTAGTAATCGCAGATCAGCATGCTGCGGTGAATACGTTCCCGGGCCTTGTACACACCGCCCGTCACACCATGAGAGTCGGGAACACCCGAAGCCTGTAGCCTAACCATTCGGAGGGCGCAGTCGAAGGTGGGTTCGATAATTGGGGTGAAGTCGTAACAAGGTAGCCGTTCGAGAACGAGCGGCTGGATCACCTCCTTTCTAAGGAGACCTCAGCGAGCCTACGGGCTTGGCTGTAACATCCTGGTCAGCCGAATGGGACTGAGTTTGTTCATTGTTTAATTTAGAGGGTATACGCCGGCAGGCGGAACGACAGATAGCACGGGGATATAGCTCAGCTGGGAGAGCGCCTGCCTTGCAAGCAGGAGGTCGCCGGTTCGATCCCGACTATCTCCACCAAGAGAATACCTTCGCATGGGCCCGTAGCTCAGCTGGCTAGAGCGTACGACTGATAATCGTAAGGTCGGTGGTTCGAGCCCACTCGGGCCCACCAGAGTTCCATTTTGCGGATGGATCTTAAGACCCAAGGGATTGGATCTTAAGATCTGGCTTCAAAAGAGGCTGGAGCTTGCATCTTGAAAACTGAACAAAGAAGAAAGTGATGAAAGCAAGGCAACAGAGAGGTCTTTCAAGGAAACTTGAAAGAAAAGTTGTGAATTTTAATTGTGGAACACTTCTGTGAAAGAAGAGGGTAACAATTACAATTTTGCTAGATCTGTGATTGCCTGCATAATTCAACTATAGAGAACCAAAATATCTCTAATAGGTCAAGCTATAAAGAGCGCAAGGGGGAATGCCTTGGCATCAGGAGCCGACGAAGGACGTGACAAGCTGCGATAAGCTTCGGGGAGGAGCAAATATCCTGTGATCCGGAGATTTCCGAATGGGGGAAACCCACTGGAGCAATACTCCAGTAACGTGCATTGAACAAAATAGGTGTACGTGGGGAACCGCCTGAACTGAAACATCTAAGTAGGGCGAGGAAAAGACATCAACCGAGATTCCGTAAGTAGTGGCGAGCGAACACGGAGGAGGCCAAACCGGAGGATTTATTCTCCGGGGTTAGGACTTGCATCACGATCAGAAGAATCTAACAGAACGGCATGGGAAGGCCGGCCACAGAGGGTGAGAGCCCCGTACGTGAAAGAGGAAGCTGACAGCGAGTATCCAGAGTACCGCGGGACACGTGAAACCCCGCGGGAAAACGGGTGGACCACCATCCAAGCCTAAATACTACCTGATGACCGATAGAGGAGCAGTACCGTGAGGGAAAGGTGAAAAGGACCCCGGGAGGGGAGTGAAAGAGAACCTGAAACCTTGTGCTTACAAGCACTCAAAGCACGTTAAAGTGTGATGAGGTACTTTTTGTAGAACGGTCCGGCGAGTTATAGTAACGAGCAAGCTTAAGGTATTCAGTACCGGAGGCGAAGCGAGAGCGAGTCTGAATAGGGCGCATAAAGTTCGTTGCCATAGACCCGAAACCGGGTGACCTAACCATGAGCAGGCTGAAGTGAGAGTAAAATCTCATGGAGGGCCGAACGCACGTTCGTTGCAATGACCGGCGATGACTTGTGGTTAGCGGAGAAATTCCAATCGAACTCGGAGATAGCTGGTTCTCCCCGAAATAGCTTTAGGGCTAGCGTTATCTTAGATTACCGGAGGTAAAGCACTGAATGGGCTAGGGGGCGATAAGCTTACTGAACCCTATCAAACTCTGAATGCCGGATAATTGATGGATAGCAGTCAGACAGTGTGAGATAAGTTTCATTGTCAAAAGGGAAACAGCCCAGACCCACAGCTAAGGTCCCAAATGTATGCTAAGTGGAAAACGATGTGGAGTTGCGAAAACAACCAGGATGTTGGCTTAGAAGCAGCCACTCATTAAAAGAGTGCGTAATAGCTCACTGGTCGAGTGACTCTGCGCGGAAAATGTAACGGGGCTAAGTATACAACCGAAGCTTGGGATTGTCTAAAGACAGTGGTAGGGGAGCGTCGTGTATGGGGTGAAGTCGCATCGGAAGGAGCGGTGGACTGTACACGAGTGAGAATGCCGGAATGAGTAGCGAGAATTATGTGGGAATCATAATGGCCGAAAATCTAAGGTTTCTTGGGGAAGGTTCGTCCGCCCAAGGTAAGCCGGGAGCTAAGGCGAGGCCGCAAGGCGTAGTCGATGCACATACGGTAGAAATTCCGTAGCCACCGAACCTTAAACCGGAAGGACACTTTCAGATAGCAGAACCCAGCCGTTGGTAGAGCTGGGCGAAAGGGACTGAAATATAGTAGGGAAGTCTGCGATGCTGAGAGGCGAGAAAAGCTCCGGTGTATGCTAAGGTGCCCGTACCGCAAACCGACACAGGTAGATGAGGAGAGAATCCTAAGGCCAACGGGAGAAGGGTTGTTAAGGAACTCGGCAAATTGACCCCGTAACTTCGGAAGAAGGGGAGCCCCGAAAGGGGCCGCAGTGAATAGGCCCAAGCAACTGTTTACCAAAAAACACAGGTTTATGCTAAATCGAAAGATGACGTATATGAGCTGACGCCTGCCCGGTGCCGGAAGGTTAAGAGGAGATGTCAGGAGCAATCCGAAGCATTGAATTGAAGCCCCGGTAAACGGCGGCCGTAACTATAACGGTCCTAAGGTAGCGAAATTCCTTGTCAGGTAAGTTCTGACCCGCACGAATGGCGTAATGATTTGGGCACTGTCTCAACAGCCCGCCCGGCGAAATTGTAGTACTGGTGAAGATGCCAGTTACCCGCAACTAGACGGAAAGACCCCATGGAGCTTTACTGCAGTTTAATACTGGGAATCGGTAATGCATGTACAGGATAGGTGGGAGACTTGGAAGCATAGTCGTCAGGCTATGTGGAGTCACCGGTGGGATACCACTCTTGTATTGCTGGTTTCCTAACCTGCGGCCGTGAATCCGGTCGGGGGACACTGTTAGACGGGCAGTTTGACTGGGGCGGTCGCCTCCAAAAGAGTAACGGAGGCGCTCAAAGGTTCGTTCAGCACGGACGGAAATCGTGCATTGAGTGTAAACGCATAAACGAGCCTAACTGCGAGACCGACGGGTCGAGCAGTAACGAAAGTTGGAGTTAGTGATCCGGTGGTATGTGAGTGGAAATGCCATCGCTCAACGGATAAAAGCTACCCTGGGGATAACAGGCTGATCTCCCCCAAGCGTCCACAGCGACGGGGAGGTTTGGCACCTCGATGTCGGCTCGTCGCATCCTGGGGCTGTATTCGGTCCCAAGGGTTTGGCTGTTCGCCAATTAAAGCGGCACGCGAGCTGGGTTCAGAACGTCGTGAGACAGTTCGGTCCCTATCTGTTGCGGGCGTAAGAGATTTGAAGGGAGCTGTCCTTAGTACGAGAGGACCGGGATGGACGTACCTCTGGTGCACCAGTTGTCCTGCCAAGGGCATAGCTGGGTAGCTATGTACGGACGAGATAAACGCTGAAAGCATCTAAGCGTGAAACTCTCCCTAAGATGAGATCTCTCATCCTTTATGGAGTAAGGGCCCAGAAAGACGATCTGGTTGATAGGCCGGAGGTGGAAGTGCAGTAATGTATGCAGCTGACCGGTACTAATAGCCCGAGGGCTTGACCTACGATTTATGCAGGCAATGGCCTTCCTTCCATCCTCTTCTTTGTTCGGTTTTGAAGGTGTAAGCGAAAGACATCTGAGTGATATGCACCATTAGCTCAGCTGGTAGAGCACCTGACTCTTAATCAGGGTGTCCAGGGTTCGAGTCCCTGATGGTGTACCACGGTTATTTCACAAGGATACTTGTGTGATACTATAAAAGAAAATGGCCCGTTGGTCAAGTGGTTAAGACAGAGGCCTCTCACGCCTTTAACATCGGTTCGAATCCGGTACGGGTCACCATTTCTTCTTGACAAATTGCGTAAAAGTGCATATACTACTGTTTGTTACCGCTGATACGGTTTCAATAGTTGGTGCTGATTAGGGCGAGGGTCCACCCGTTCCCATCCCGAACACGGAAGTTAAGCTCGCTTCTGCCCACAATACTTGGCTGGAGACGGCCCGGAAAGATAGGTAGCGCCAACATAAGAGAAGGCACCCAATAGGGTGTCTTTTCTTATATATGAATCACTGGTGTCTCCGCACGAGGAGCATGGAACAATGTCATCTTGCGTTTTTGCCAGATGTTGAAAATGGTTGCTGATGCTTTCATTTAGAAGATCATTTGTTGCTTCTTCGATGGTCATACCAGGTTTCCCATGCCCGCAGGCATCCTTCCGGCAGGTTCGGCCTCTGTTGCTTTTGCATCACTTGCCAATTTTCTTCTTGACATTCACCAACTTCTTTATTTTTCCTTTGTCGCGACGCAGGCAGCATGATATTATAGCTGCAACCCCCTTCACCATGCCGCCTGCGCCGTCGCTGTTACAGCTGACTCAGCACCTCACCAATAGGCGCACGGATGGTGAGATCGGCCCGGACGCCGGCGCCCACCTCTCCCTTGTTGATGACCACCAGCTTGTGGCCCCGGTAGTACTGCACCAGTCCTGCCGCCGGATACACCACCAGAGACGTGCCGCCGATGATGAGCATATCCGCCCGGCTGATATACTCCAGCGCCTGCTCCATCATCTGCATATCCAGACTCTCCTCATACAGCACCACATCTGGCTTGATGTCGCCGCCGCAGCTGCACTTGGGGGCGCCGGTGCTGTGGAGGATTGCGTCCACGCCGTAGAATTTCCCGCATCGTTCGCAGTAGTTCCGCAGGACGCTGCCGTGGAGCTCCAGCACCTCATGGCTCCCGGCCATCTGGTGCAGCCCGTCGATGTTCTGGGTGATGACAGCCTTCAGCTTCCCATCCTGTTCCCATTGGGCCAGCTTCACATGGGCGGCATTGGGCCGGGCCTCCGGAGCAATGAGCTTCTGCCGATAGAAATCAAAAAACTCCTCCTTGTGGCGCTCATAAAATGTATGGCTCAGTATGGTCTCCGGCGGATACCGGAACTTCTGGTGGTACAGGCCGTCCACACTGCGGAAGTCCGGGATACCGGACTCCGTGGATACCCCTGCCCCACCGAAAAATACGATGTTATCCGATGAAGCTACCATTTCCTTCAGCTGCATCACAGCAGGCTCCATTGTATATCCCTACCTTTCAACTTTACAGGAGGTTTCTTATGAACATTCAGATCTTCGGGCTGCGGAAGTCCTTCGACACCAAAAAGGCCGAGCGCTGGTTCAAGGAGCGCCGTATCAAGTACCAGTACATCGATCTGGCCACCAAGGGCCTCTCCGCCGGAGAGTACCGCAGCGTTCGGGCCGCCGTAGGCTGCGATGCACTGGTGGACCGGGACTGTATCGACTATCGGGAACTGGGCATCGACTATCTGCTGCCCCAGGCCGCCGAGGAGAAGCTGCTGGAATACCAGCTTTTCCGGGTGCCTATCGTCCGCAACGGCAAGCAGGCCACCGTGGGCTACTGCCCCGACGTGTGGCAGACTTGGGAATAACGCCCTGCCGGCACCGTCATGGTGCTGGCTTTTTCTTACACATAGGGATTCTCCACCGTCACCACGGCGTAGTACTCTCCCCCATCCATCTGCCGCACCCGCTCCCTGATCTGCCGGGCGGCCTCCGCCTCCGTGATATGCTCCCCGAAGGGCAGCACCGCATCAAAAATGAGATTGGTGTGGCTGGGTCCCGGCACCACCCGGAAATCGTGGATGGTCATGCCGCTGTCCACCTGCCGCACCAGCTTCGCCACCCGTCGGCGCAGCTGCACGATCTGTGCATCATCGGTGATGATGGGGTCCATGTGGATCACGGCGTTGCAGTGCAGGGTGCGCTTGAGCTCCATTTCGGCGGTGTCAATGACGTCATGCAGCTCCAGAATATCTCCGTGAGCCGGCACCTCCGCATGGAGGGACACCATCATCCGACCGGGGCCATAGTCGTGGACCACCAGATCGTGGATGCCGCAGATAGGCGGGTGGGACAGAACCATCTGCCGGATCCTCTCCACCAGCTCCTGCTCCGGCGGCTGGCCCAGCAGCGGTCCCAGCGTCTCCTTAGCCGCCTGATACCCGGAAAAGAGGATGAAGCACGCCACCACAAGGCCCACCCAACCGTCGATCATCAAGCTGGTGAACCGTCCCACCAGCATAGCCGCCAGCACCGCCGTGGTGGCGATGGCATCGGACAGGCTGTCGGTGGCCGTGGCCTCCATGGCGGCGGAAGATATCCGCCTGCCGATACGGCGGTTATACAGGTACATATACAGCTTCACGGCGATGGATGCCACCAGAATCCCCACCGCCAGCAGACTGAAGTCCACCGCCTCCGGGTGCAGGATCTTCTCCACGGAGGACTTCCCCAGCTCCACACCCATCAGCAGGATCAGTCCCGACACTACAAGACCCGATATGTACTCGATGCGCCCGTGACCGAAGGGGTGCTGGGGGTCCGGCTTCTTCCCCGCCAGCTGAAAGCCCAGCAGCGTCACCACCGACGAGCCTGCATCCGACAGGTTGTTGAAGGCATCCGCCGTCACGGCCACCGAGCCGCTGACAGTCCCGGCGAACAGCTTTCCGCCGAACAGCAGCAGGTTCAGACCGATACCTACCAGCCCGCACAGGCGGCCGTAGGCCAGCCGTACCGCCGGATCTCCGGTATTTTCCCGGTTCCGGATCAACCAATGAGACAGTAATTCGATCATACGCCGTCCTTTCGTCCGGGGATCTCCAGCGTCATACGACAGCAAAGCTGGTCCAGATCCTCATCCGTGGCCGCCGGGAGCCGCAGCTTCCCGCCGCAGGCCCGGCAGGTCAGATCCACGGCATCCCGGTGGATGCGGATGCCGTAGTCCTTGCTTCCGCAGGCACACCTTACACTGCCCCGGCCGGCCATGTCCTTCAACTCCGACAGCACCTCATACATGATGACGTTGTCGGTGAACGCCTCTCGCTGCTCCGAGCGCTCCTTGTCCACTCGGATGGCCAGCTCCTCCGTCCGGGCCATCACCTGACTCTCCTCTCCGGCGTAGCAGCACAGCTGCTTCGTCTCCGGGCAGGCCAGAGCGATGCCACGGCCCTCCAGCAGCTCCTGAGCGCTGCACTCTGCCTGATGTACCCCGCCGCACAGGCCGCAGGGTACCCACAGCCGGAAGCGCACGCCGTCGGTCTGTACCTCCAGCGCCGACTCCCCGCACTTGGGGCATTCCATCCGTACCGCCGCCGCCGACAGGGCGAACTTGCTGCGCCGGGCCACCACGGCCTTGCCGCACTTGGGGCAGACGTATCCAAAGCTTCTCGTTTCCTCCATAAAAAGCACCTCGCTTTCCCTCTTTCAAGTCATATGGTCTCAGTATACGCCATCTTGCCGCATTTTTCCAGTCCTTGTGTTCTTTTGGGCATAAAATCTGGCACATTTTCCCATTGTCAATCGCTGCTCTCTCCGCTATAATCCATCTATCTGTCTCATTTCGACTATTCTTGCACCGGAAGTGATATTTTATGCAGTCCTCTCCCTCCTCCTGGCGGTCAGCCCTGCGGGCCGCCTTCCCCCATACCATCCCTATTTTTGCAGGCTTTCTGGTGCTGGGCGTCACCTATGGGATGCTGATGCAGGCCATCGGCTACGGCCCCCTGTGGTCCGGCCTGTTCAGCGCCATCGCCTTCGGCGGCAGCACCCAGTATGCTGCCGTTCCTCTGCTGGCGGCGGGCTTCGACCCGCTGGAGGTGTTCCTGCTGAGTCTCACCATCAGCGCCCGGCACCTGTTTTACAGCGTGTCCATGCTGAAAAAATATGACGATCTGGGCTGGAAGCGCTGGATGCTGTACTATACTCTCTGCGACGAGACCTTCTCCGTTGTCTCTACCGTGGAGCCGCCGGAGGGCGTGGATGCCGGAAAATTCTATCTCTCCGTCTCCCTGCTGGACTGGAGCTACTGGGTCACGGCCTCCATGCTGGGAGGCGTATTGGGCGGCGTGCTGCCCTTCGACATTTCCGGCATGGATTTCGCCCTGACGGCTCTGTTCGTGGTGCTGTTTCTGGAGCAGCTGCGGCAGAAGCAGCGCCGCCTGCCGGGAGCCATCGGCATCGCCTGTGCCGTTGTGGCCCTGCTGGTCTGCGGCCCGGATAACCTGGTGATCCCCTCTATGGTGCTGATCTTCGCCAGTCTGCTGATAGGGAGGAAAAAGCTATGCGCCTGAACGCCATCCAAACACTCATCATCCTGCTGGCCATCACCGTGGGTACCGTCATCACCCGGTTCCTGCCGCCCATCCTGTTCCCCCACGGCAAGCCGCTGCCCAAGTTCCTGCAGGAGCTGTGTACCCTGCTGCCTCCGGCCATGATGGGCCTGCTGCTGGTGTACAGTCTGCGGAACGTCTCCTTCGCCTCCGCCGGTCAGTGGCTGCCGGAGTGTATCGCCATTGCCGTCACCGCCGGACTGCACCTGTGGCGGCGCAATTCTCTCCTGTCCATCGCCGGCGGCACCATCACCTATATGCTGCTGGTGCAGGTGGTATTTGCCTGACGGGCCGGGGTATGCTATCACGGGGTCGTACTATACCGGTACGACCCCTTTTCATCACATCGCCGCAAGGAGACGGAAGAGATGCACATCGCTATCAGCGACGACGATTCCCGGCTGGCGGCGGAGCCAAACGGGGTGGTCATCACCTCCGGCGGCGAGGCCCGGAAGCTGATGATGACCCGTGCGCTGTACAAAACGCCCCCTTCATGTTGCGGGACGAACCCACCGGCAGCGCCGGATCCGGTGCCGGAGTACGAGGTGTACCGCCGCTTCAGTCATATCTCCGGCGGACGCACCTTTGTCTAAATCAGTCACCGGCTGGCCTCCTACCGCTTCTGCGACGAGATTCTGGTGTTCGCTGCATCGTCCAGCGGGGCAGCCATCGGCAGCTGCTGGCGGAGGAGGCAGTATGCCCGGCTGTGGCACGCTCAGGCGCAGCATGATACCGATGCCCTGTGACGCCTTATCATTTCAAGTCTATCAAGTAATTTCGCATGACGGAAGATATCCCCCGGAGACAATACCTCCGGGGGGATATCTTCTGTCACTTTCTTCAGGCGGACTGTTTTTCCCGCCGCTTGCACTGAATGAAGTGTACCATCATGCACACCAAAAATACCACGCTGAGATAGCCGAACACCGGGAAGATTACGCTGATCAGATCTCCGAAGCCTGCCAGACTACCGATCCACGACAGTACCGCCGCCGCTGCCAGCGTCAGCTTTTTGTGTTTGCGGAATACCACCTGCTTCTGCTCCATGTAGGTCAGCATGGCCACCAGCGACGCCAGTGCGTTGCAGAACATACTCAGCAGCAGCACGATGCCGTAAACCGTCCCCAGCGTGGGGCTGATGGCCGTGGCTACCGCCACCATGGGCAGCTCCGCCTCAATGGCCGCCGGATACACCGCCATGCTGAACAGGATACTGGCTGCCACCACCGTCAGCATCCCCCCCGCCAGGGTGATGCCCCAGTAGATCACCGAGCGCTTCTTCACCAGCTTGCCGATGGGCGCCATGATGCCGATGCCCCCCAGCAGGTTATAGGCCACAAAGGTCAGGGATGCCACCAGCCATGTGGGCATCAGGGGATTGGTGTTGACGTTCTCCAACCGGAAGATATTCCCCGTGCCGAACTTTATGCAGGCCGCTGCGGCAAAGGCCAGTGTGGCCAGAACCAGCACCGGGATCAGCGCCGAAAAGGCACTGACCATCCCCGTCACACCCAGCAGAGCCACCAGCGCCACCGCCAGCATGAACAGGGCGTTGCCGATCCATGTAGGCAGGCCCGTCATCTGCTCTAATAGCGCTCCGGATCCCGCCGCCATAATGACCACCACGCCGAACAGAAAGGCCGCCGCCACAATGCCGGAGGCCGCCCGCAGCCACGGGATGTTCCAAGGCACCAGCAGCCGGTCCATCTCATCGGTGTGGGCCACCTGCGTCAGCCGCACCAGCAAAATACCGAACAGGGTAAACAGCACCGCCGCCAGCAGAAAACCCACATAGCCCCAGTTGCCGAAGGCCCCGAAGAACTGCCACAGCTCCGGGCCGGACACGAAGCCCGCCCCCAGAAATACCCCCACATAGGTGAAGGCCAGCGGCAGCGTTTTCATCTCGTTCATCTTTTCCACTCCTACTCCACTGTTCTTTCAGCGCCGCACCCGCAGCGCTGCTTTGTGTACCATCGATAGCATAGGCATCAATGGCATAATTTCGTTCATATGGATATAGTGTATCGTCTCCCCCCGGTCCTCGTCAACCCCCATTCGCCATATTTTTACTGAATCATTCAACCATTTTCGTTGACGTTCCCGTCCGTAGGATGTATAATGGGCATAAAGTCGGTCTTTGCGGCGCCCAATTTCCCCTGCCTGCCGCCGATTTGCACCGATTTATCTGTTAGGTAGTATCGCTTTACGCATATTGATATCAGTCAAAAATTTAGGAAAAGGAGCTGGAACCATGGTCAATCCGACGTATGAAAAGCTGGGCAGTGCCCCCTCCATGATCCGTGAACTGTTCGCCTACGGTCTGCGCCGCTCGGCGGAGGTAGGCCCGGAAAACGTGTTCGACTATTCCCTGGGTAATCCCAGCATCCCCGCCCCGCAGCCGGTGCAGCAGGCCCTGCTGGATGTGCTGCACGACACCGATCCCATTCAGGTCCACGGCTACTCCATGGCCGGCGGCTTCGACGGCACCCGCCGGGCCGTGGCGGAGGATCTGACCCACCGCTTCGGAATGACCATCCGCCCGGAGGAGCTGTTCTTTACCTGCGGCGCTGCCGCCGCTCTGATCTCTGTCATCCGGGCGCTGACCGTATCGCCGGACAGTGAATTTGTGGCCATCGCCCCCTATTTTCCGGAGTACCTCCCCTTTGTGGAATCCAACGGCGGCAAGCTGGTGTCCGTCCCCGCCGATCTGGACACCTTCCAGATCTCTCTGGACATTTTAGAGGCCCATTTAACGTCCCATACACAGGCAGTTTTGGTCAACTCCCCCAACAATCCCACCGGCGTGGTGTACAGCCGCCAGACGCTGGAGGGGCTGGCGGAGCTTCTTCGCCGCAAGAGTACCCAGTTCGGCCACCCCATCTACCTGATAGCCGACGAGCCCTACCGAGAGCTGGTCTACGACGGCGTGGAGGTCCCCTTCCTGCCCACCATCTATCCCAATACGCTGGTGTGCTACTCCTACTCCAAATCCCTGTCCCTGCCCGGTGAGCGCATCGGTTACGTCTGCGTCCCCTCCTGCGTAGAGGGTCAGGCCGACGTGCTCCACGCTGTAGCCGGGGCCGCCCGCAGCTCCGGCCATGTCTGCCCGCCGACGCTGGTGCAGCTGGCTCTCCAGCGGTGCGCCGATGCCCGGCCGGACTTGGCGGCCTATGATGCCAACCGCCGCTTGCTCTATCGGGAGCTGACCCAGATGGGCTACGAGTGCATCCCGCCGCAGGGCGCCTTCTATATCTTCGTCCGGGTCCCTGACGGCGACGATGTGGCCTTCTCCCAGCGGGCCAAGCTGGAGCATGACCTGTTGGTGGTCCCCAGCACCGCCTTCCACTGCCCAGGCTTCCTGCGGCTGAGCTACTGCGTCTCCCACGACATGATCCTGCGCAGTCTCCCCGCCTTCCGGGCCATACGGGAGAAGTACCAATAAGGCACGAAACCCCGTCGGCAAGCGAGAAAGGTATTAAGAAAATAAGAAGCTCCCTGTCAGCAGACAGGAGTAGTTTCAAAAAAGCAAAAAAATCCCGGCAATAAGCGGAAGGTATATCCATACGACAGGAAACTCCGTCGGCGGAGGGCATTTTGCGAATCGTCAGACGGTGCCATCCTTCGCTTGCTGGTATGCTCTGCTTACCCATTTTCTCCGCACCTGTGACAAGGCGCATCCCTGTGCAGCTTGCTGCCCAGCGGTGCGCCTTGTTTTATATGGCTCTGTGTATGTGCCGCACGCTTTTCTGGAGGCTCTTGTCCTAAGCGCTTTCAGTTTTTTCCTCCGATATTTCAATTTTTTCTTGTATTTTTCGGCAAATGCTCCTATAATAACTGTATATTTTTTCAAAAAAGAGAGGTGCTTACGCAATGAGCAAGGTCTGTATCCCGCAGGGCTACAAAACCCCGTTGTCTGTCTATGAAATGCAGCGGGCCATCGAGTTTATCAAGAGCAATTTCCAGGTGAATCTCGGTAATGCCCTGAATCTGCGGCGGGTCTCCGCCCCGCTGTTTGTGGAAGAAAATTCGGGTCTGAATGACAACCTCAACGGCGTGGAGCGCCCTGTCTCCTTCGATATCCCCGACGTACACGCCACCGGGCAGGTGGTCCACTCTCTGGCCAAGTGGAAGCGGCTGGCTCTGAAGCGCTACCAGTTCCACCCCGGTAAGGGCCTTTTTACCGACATGAACGCCATCCGGCGGGATGAGGTGGTGGACAACCTCCACTCCATCTATGTGGATCAGTGGGACTGGGAAAAGGTCATCCTGCGGGAGGACCGGACGGAGAGCTATCTGCGCCAGACGGTGCGGGCCATTATGGGAGCCGTCTGCGAGACCAATGATGCGCTGGACATTGCCTTTCCCAGCCTGCACACCCGCATCGACCGGGATGTGTATTTCATTTCCACCCAAGAGCTGGAGGACCGGTTCCCGGACCTGACCCCCAAGCAGCGGGAGGATGCCATCTGCCGGGAGCACCACACGGTATTTCTCATGCAGATCGGCGGAAACCTGAAGCGCTCCGGCCAGCCTCACGATGGCCGTGCGCCGGACTACGACGACTGGCAGCTCAACGGCGACATCCTGCTGTGGAACCCGGTGCTGGAGCGGAGCTTCGAGATCTCCTCCATGGGCATTCGAGTGGACGAGGCGGCGCTGGATCGCCAGCTCACCGCCAGCGGCTGCGACGATCGGCGCACTCTCCCATTCCACCGGATGCTGCTGGCGGGGGAGTTGCCTCTGACCATCGGCGGCGGCATCGGTCAGAGCCGCCTGTGCATGATGATGATCGGCACCTGTCATATCGGGGAGGTGCAGGCCAGTCTCTGGGACCCGGAGACGGTGCAGACCTGCGAAAGCGCTGGTATCATGCTGCTGTAAAGTGAAAATACTGCACAGTGATTTTTGGTAAAAAGCGACCCTGTCCGGCTTTGGACAGGGTCGCTTTCTACGCTTACAGAGTTCAGAACTGGATGACGCCCAAATGCTCCAGCAGAATTTTCAGGCCCATGAGGATCAGGATGGCACCGCCCACCATCTCCGCCTTGTTCTTATACTTCAGGCCAAAGACGTTGCCCACCTTCAGGCCCACGGCGGAGAGAATAAAGGTGATGCAGCCGATGAACAGCACCGCCGCCACGATATTCACCCCCGGCAGTAGGGCGAGGGTGATACCCACCGCCAGTGCATCGATGCTGGTGGCCACCGCCAGCAGCAGCATGACCCTGGGAGCAAAGGAGGCGTCCGTCGTCTCCTCGTCCTTGGAGAAGGCTTCCTTCAGCATATTGCCGCCAATGACGGACAGCAGGATGAAGGCCACCCAGTGATCTACCGAGGTGATATACTGCTCGAAGGTGGAACCCAGCAGATAGCCCAGGGTGGGCATCAGCGCCTGAAAGCCTCCGAACCACGTACCCACGATGAGATAGTGCCGCCTTTGCAGCGTCTGCGTGGACAGGCCCTTGCAGACAGAGACGGCGAAGGCGTCCATAGACAGCCCCACCGCAATGAGAAACAATTCTAACAGTCCTATGATGGTTCCCTCCAAAAAAAGAAAATCAGGCACGGTATGCCTGACCAAAACGCCCAAGCACGACCCCCCGCCATACTTGAGTCTCGTTGTTTAAGACAAGCCAGATGGAGTCCCATCAGTCTGTTGACTTGCCACTCGCTGCCGAGCCATCTACTCCCTCAGTATAAGCTTTAGTGTACCATATCCGGCAGAAATGTCAACCTTTTGACGCAAATTCCACCTGTCATGCCGGAAAAAGTTTTTGTTGACAAATCAACATTTGCGTGGTATGATACGTCACACTTGTTGATTTATCAACATTTAAGGAGGAGCCACCATGCAGCAGCGCTTCGAGACCTTTACCGTGCTGATTGCCAAAATCAGCCGCAGCATCCGCCGCATCAAGGCGGAGGAGATGTCCGAATTTCATTTGAAGGGGCCTCACGTCTCGTGTCTTTATTATCTGACGCAGCTGGGGCCGCTGACCGCCGGGCAGCTGTGCGACCGGTGCGAGGAGGATAAGGCCGCCGTGTCCCGGTCGCTGGAATATCTGGAGCAGAACGGCTACGTCACCCGGCCGGACAAGCGATACCGCAGCCCTCTGACACTGACAGAGAAGGGGCAGGAGACGGGCCGGGCCATTGCAGGGAAGATCGACCGGCTGGTGGAGGCCGCCAGCGAGGGCTTGACACCGGAGCAGCGGCAGGTCATGTACGACGCCCTGACCTGCATCAGCGGCCATCTGGAGCGCTTGGCAGCCCCCCGAAAATCACAGAACGGAGAAACAGACTTATGACCAGAATCATCATAGATTCCACCATCGACCTGCCGGAGCAGTACCGCAGGCAGGTACACATCGTACCCCTGACCATCCACTTCGGGACGGAGGAGCTGCTGGACGGCGTGGACATCGACCGCCAGCGCTTTTATGAGCGGCTGGTGGAGTCGGACGTGCTGCCCACCACCAGCCAGCCCTCCCCTGACGCTTTCGCCCAGCTGTTCGATCAGGTGGAGGCTGCCGGGGACAGCGCCGTGGTGCTGACCATCTCCCACAAGCTGTCCGGCACCTATCAGAGCGCCTGTATCGCCGCTGAGGGGCGGGAGCGCATCTTCGTGGTGGACACCATGTCCGCCTCCATCGGCTCCGGTATCCTGGCCCGGTACGCCATTGACAATGCCCATCTGCACGCCGGAGAGCTGGCGGCGTTGCTGGAGCGGCGGCGGCAGGACGTGTGCATCATCGGGCTGGTGGACACGCTGGAGTATCTGAAAAAGGGCGGGCGCATCTCCAAGACCGCTGCCTTTGCCGGGGGACTGTTGAACATCCACCCGGTGCTGACCCTGACAGACGGCGAGGTGACCATCATCGGCAAGGCCCGTGGCTCCCGGCAGGGCAACAATCTGCTGGTGCAGAAGATCCACGAGAGCGGCGGCATCGACTTCTCCATGCCTCTGCTGCTGGGCTATTCCGGGCTCAGCGACGCCCTGCTGCAAAAGTATGTGGCCGACAGCGCCCCTCTGTGGGAAAATGGCACGGAGACGCTGGAGTCCGTGTGCATCGGCAGCGTCATCGGCACCCACGCCGGTCCAGGTGCCGTGGTGGCGGCCTTCTTCCGGCGGGGAGGAAAATAATAGGAAAGCCCCACCCTCCCCATTAGGGAGGGCGGGGCTATGTTTTGGCAGCCGAAACAAAAATCAGGCGGAGAAGCAGCTGCTCCTCCGCCTGATTTTTCTATTCCGCCCCCTCGGTGGCCCGCTGCACCACATGACGGGTGATGCGGGCGGTGAGCCCCCACAGGGGGTAGGGCAGCCCATCATACACCGGTACCTCCACCTGCCCCGGTGTCCACCGGTAGTCCGGCGGCGCCTGCACCCGGGCATAGGGGAATCGCTCTGCTCCCACCGGCAGCAGGGGATACCGGTACACCTCCGGCGGATGGGCCGCCAACCAGTCCAGCGACACCAGAAACGTCTGCCGCACCTCGGCGGGGTTCAGCCGCAGCCGCTCCAGCGCCGCCGGGGCCACCTGTCCCAGCACCGGGTGCATCAGGGCCTCGGAGCGCAGGTGCAGGAAGTCCGCCCGGCCCAGCAGCCGGATGTCTTCCGGGGGGATGCCCAGCTCCTCCCACGTTTCCCGCAGGGCACACTGCTCCGGCGTCTCCCCCGGCTCCATGCGCCCACCGGGGAAGCAGACCTCCCCGCTGTGGTGGTGCAGGGCAGGGGAGCGCACCTCATACAGCAGGCTCAGACCCTCCGCCGTCTCCGCAACCGGCACCAGCACGGCATAGGCGGCGGTGGCCCCCAGCAGGCCCGGCACATGGCCGGAAAAGGCCGCCTGCAATTGTTTCAGCTCTATGGAACATCCCTTCTTTCATGCCGGCATCAATGCTACCTATTATAATAGAGTCTGCCCGGTGCCGTCAACCGCTTTGATGCTGCGGCATATGCTGTATTGGGGCTGCGGCCCCACCGACTATCGAACAGGAGTGGATGTCATGGCAAGCTTTACCAACTTCGCCACCTTGATCTATAACGGCGGCACCTCCAATTCCAACACCGTCACCGGTGAGCTGCTGGAGACGCTGACCCTCACCAAGACGGCGGCCAGCAGCCGCTACACCGCCAGAGACAACGTCACCTACGTGCTGTCGCTGGTGAACGGCGGCACAACGCCCCTGACGGAACTGGCGCTGACGGACGATCTGGGTGGCTACGCCTTCGGCACGGACACCGTGTACCCGCTGACCTACAACGAGGGGACGCTGCGGGTATATGTCAACGGTGTCCTGCAAACGACCCCCACGGTGACGGCAGGGCCTCCCCTGACCGTCACCGGTCTCACCGTCCCCGCCGGAGGCAATGCGCTGCTGGTGTACGAGGCCGCTGTCACCCGCTATGCGCCGCTGGATCAGGAGGCCGCCATCACCAACACGGCCACCGTCACCGGCGGCGGTCTGGCAGCGCCCCTGACGGCGCAGGCGACCTTGGCGGCGGCCCAGCGGGCGGACCTCACCGTCAGCAAGGCCATCTGCCCCGCCACCGTCACGGAGAGCGGACAGCTGACCTATACCTTCGTCCTTCAGAACTTCGGCAATACCGCCGCCACGGCAGGGGACAACGTGATCCTGACGGATACCTTCGACCCGGCCCTCACCGGCCTGACCGTGACGTATAACGGCGATGCGTGGAAGGAAGGAGACAACTACACCTACGATGCTGCCACCGGCACCTTTGCCACCATTGCCGGGCAGATCGCCGTCCCGGCGGCCACCTATACCCAGGAGACGGATGGCACCTATACCGTCACCCCCGGCACCACCACAGTGACCGTCACCGGCACCGTGTAACGCTGCATCGGAAAAAGCAGGGCGCTTGTCCTGCTTTTTCTGCAGTGGCAACCAAAGACAACCCCCGGCTCTGCCGGGGGGAAAAATAGCCTATGGCGAGGGGAAAAGTAGACAAGAAAAAGTCTCCGAGTTAGAGTAAAGAAAGAGGTTTACCGACCAAAGCTTACAAAAACAAGGAGACTAATACATGAAAGAAGTAGATGTAAGTAGTTTAGAACATACCAGCTGGCGTTGCCAATACCATGTGGTGTTTGCGCTGAAATATAGGCGGATGGAGGTTTACGGAAAGATAAAAGAGGACATAGGGATCATACTGCGGAAGTTGTGCCAGCAAGTGGATACGGTAGGCCGCAACAAGAAAGCGATCAAGGCGTACATAGAACCAGTTGGAGGAGGACAAAATATCCGACCAAATTAGCATAAAGGAATTTATAGACCCGTTTACGGGTAGTAAGAATCCCAAGGCATCAATAAAAACCCCTTAAAGGGTAGCCTGAGAAGGAATGCGGCCGGCAGACCTTTCGGACCCCTTAAGGGGCTTCGTCCGTAATAGGCCCTTATAGGGCCTGGTCAACCCTCCGGCTTAGCCGGAGGGTTTGATTTTTATCCCTTTTACCTTTTGTGTTGATATAAGCCTATCCGCCAAATCCTTCGTCGATTTAACGGAACTCTAAGCACATGAAAAGGAGCAGGGTATATTTCAACCTTGCTCCTCCTATGGGATATATACTATTCAGTTCGACAAATTGAAATTGGCTGATCTATTACTCAACATTGTTATAGACTTCAATGCCAAGGATTTTTACTATCATTCCCTCAAGGTAATCATTTTCGGACGTGGCTTCTGGGTCTATTCTATGCACATTCTCAACTTGATACAGGATAGCATGATATACAACTGTGCCGCCGTCTTTCAGACGCATAGGAATGGGTATCAAAAGAACGATAGCCAACAAGATGCAAATACCTGTAACTACTTTTTTTCTCATATTATCACACTCCTTTGTCAAATTTGAATTTGTCTAGCTGCTTCATTATTTGTATAGACGGAAAAGCCAGCAAATTGTTCGACTTTTCTATATTATACAATATTTTTGTGTTACTTTCAAGGGATGAAAAGACGCCGAAGTTGCCTTCGGCTCTTTTCGGTGCCCTGCATCGGTTAAACTTGTACTGGAATGATGCCCTTGGTATCAAGTCCCAACTTCTTACTCTTAAGTTCCTTGTATGTAATCGGGTCGTTGATGCGATTACATATAAGGGAGTACAGTTCATCTACCATCTGCTTGGTGGTGAGGTCTTTGTTCTTTTCTAACCACCAGAAGAGCATGATGTCACAATCGAGGTATTTCGTGGCGGGTAGGTTCTCTTTGCCAAATATAGGGGCAGGAACGAAGCAAAAGAAATTGTTACACATAATTCACGATCATACATAGCAACACTTATCTTGAAAAGGGACTGATTTTTTGGGGAGAGACGGAAACATCCCCCGCTGTACAGTGAGTACAGTGGGGGATGTTTGCATCAGAAGTCGATGGTGCCGTCCAGAACCCGCAGGTCGTATGGCTCGTAGGTCACGTGGCGGTACTTCTCCACGTCCAGCTTCACGCCGGTCCAATCGGAGTGGATCTCGCCGTTCTGCTTGATGAGGATATCGTACAGAATGTCGTAGGTGATGCCGTCGTCGCCAGTCTCCACGATGGTGGAATAGGGAAGGGTCTTGTGGTAGGTCATGTGAAGGCCCTTATACTCGAAGTGGAAGCCGTTGCGCATCCGGCAGCCGTCCAGCCCCTTGTAGGTGAACTGCTTCTTCAGATCCTGAAGGATCTTGTCGTGTTCCTCCTCATAGAGGTTCTCCGGGGTAGTCTCTGTGTAGTCATAGCGGAACTGAATGGGGATGCGGTAGGGCAGGAAGCGCTCCACGTAATCCGTCAGCTTCTGGGCGGGGTAGTTCTTATACAGCACGCAGTTGATGCGGGTGGGGCAGGCGATGCGGCCCACTACCTCGTCCGGGGACTCCTCCACGTACTTCACCAAATGGCGGGAGATGTTGATGCAAGTGATCTTGTCCCGGTTGCGCTTCGTGAAGGCGATCATCTCGTCGGCGGAGTATTTCTGCTGCACGGGGAAGGTGGTGTTGATAAAAATTCTGTGGGTGTTGGGAATGGCGTCCAGCATCTTCTGGAGGGATCCCAGATCTGCCAAGGGCTCGCCGCCGGTAAAGACGAAGTCACAGCGGGGCGTGATCTCATCCATGGTGTGGATGCTGCGGAGAATGGCATCCAGACTGAAGCCGGAGCAGTCGGCATACTCCTTTTTGTTGATGCAGAAGGGGCAGTGATTGTTGCAGTCGTAGGGAACAAAGACGGTGACAGTAGCGCCGCCTTCCCGTGTCTTATAGGGATTGCTCATATTGTTCAAGCCAGCCTCTCAAAATAAGTCGTTCCCGATTAGTCTATACCAAATGGCACAAAAAAGCAAGAAATATCTGCAAAAATAGACTGTTTACTTATTAACAATACTGGAAGCGGAGGGAAATATCGGAGACTTTGGCAATATGAAGAAAATGGAGAGATGTGAGCGGAGGAGGTGTCATGCTGCGGCGTGATGGATTTCGGGCATGGTGATGCACATTCACCTATGTGTTATATGATTTGGACTTTGCGGAATATCCTTGCGAAAAATGTTGACTTCGCACAATTTGTGCGTTATTGTAAAGATAAAGAGGAAAAACAGGGCCGGAGAAGGGAGCTGACAATGTGGAAAAAACACAAGCACCTGTTCCTGTTTCCTGCGGCGGTGCTGGGCATACTTGCCGTGTGCTGGATGTCAGGACGGGTGAGCGAGTTTAACAAGTGGTATCTCATCATCGCCGGGACAGTGGGGCTATACTGCTGGGTGTCGGAGCTTGTGGAGCTTCTGCGGGAGCGGAAGAAGGAGAAGGAAGAGCCGTAAGGGCCGAGGAACCGATGCTGTAAGCTTCAGACCGGGCGGAAGGGGAACGTTCCCCTTCCGCTTTTTCATTTTGTGGCTTGTAAAAAACGGCGTTTTGTGATATGGTAGGGTAAAAGAATTTGCGGGGGGATCACGGATGAGCACCAGCTTTAAGACCAGTATGTTCGGCGGCTTTGACCGCAGCGATGTGATTGCATACATTGAGAAGACCGGCCGGGAACACGAGGAGCGTGTGGCGGCGCTGGAGGTGGAGAACGAGACCCTCCGGAAGGAGAACCAGACGCTGGAGAATACCCAGCGGGTGACACAGGCGCAGCTGCTGAAGATGCGGGACAACGAGGAGACCTGCCGCCGTCTGCGCCGGCAGCTGGCGGATGCGGAGGCCCGGAATCAGGAGCTGGAGCAGCGCTGCGCCCAACTGAAGGTACAGGCGGACGAATACGAGTCTCTGAAGGACCATGTGGCCCAGATCGAGATCAGCGCCCACCGCCGCACGGAGCAGTTCCGGGAGGAGGCCGTGACCCAGCTGCGGCAGCTGGCGGCCCGGCAGCGGGAGTGGTGCCGCACGGCGCAGGCGGACTATGAGCAGATGAATTGCCAGCTGCTGGAGCGCTTACAGCAGGCAGAGCAGACGCTTCGCCAGCCGGATATGAGCAGCTTCCGGCGGATGGAGGAGGGCCTGACGGCGTTGGAAAAGGGCCTGACGGCGCCGGAGAAAGCCGGAGAATAAGACAGACGAGGAGCATTCGGCGGGATGCTCCTCTTTTTGTGGAAAATAGCGATTGACAGACAGTGTTCGGCATGATAAGATGACGCTACAATCCAAGGGGCGCTGGTGCAAGCCGGCTGAGATGAGACGTATCGCCGTCCGGTCCCTCGAACCTGATCCGGGTAATGCCGGCGTAGGAATGCGATCATAGGGATTTCATGTTCCGCATTGCGACGCCTGCATGGCTCGCCATGCGGGAATTTTTTTAGGAGGAGATCCGAACACATGAAAAACAATAAGACCCGTACCCTCTGTGAGGCTGCCATTTTTATCGCTATGGCGGAGATTTTGAGTTTTATCAAGCTCTATGAGTTCCCCAACGGCGGCTCTGTCACGCTGGAGATGCTGCCTATCATCCTGTTCGCCGTTCGGTATGGCTGCGGCTGGGGCGCCGGCGCCGGCTTCGTATTCGGCACCGTGACCTATCTCATCGGCAACAAGTTCTCCATCGACTGGACCACCATCATCTGCGACTACTTCCTGGCCTTCACGGCGCTGGGCTTTGGCGCAGGCCTGCTGGCCCGCCGGAAGTGGAGCGTGTTCTATGGCACCGTCATCGGCGGCGTGCTGCGTTTTTTGGCCCACTACATCATCGGCGCCGTGGTGTGGGGCAAGTATATGCCCGATGAGTTCTTCGGCATGACCATGACCAGCCCGTGGTTCTACTCCCTGCTCTATAACGGGAGCTATATGCTGCCCAGCATCATCCTGTGCCTGGTGGTCTTTGCGGCGCTGTATAAGCCCCTGAAGAAGTATTTCACGGCGGAGGACCTGAAGCTGGCTCAGTGATGACCGGATGACAGCTTTCCGGGGCCGGGGAGACCCGGCTCCGGAAAAACTTTCAGGAGATTTGAAAAAAGTGTTGACAAAACACAGGAAGCGTGTATAATATAGCTTGTTCGTCAGAACACAGCGGGATTGTGTAAAGGTAGCACAGCGGACTCTGACTCCGTATGTGAGGGTTCGAATCCTTCTCCCGCTGCCATGATGACCACGGGGAACTGCATATATGCAGTTCCCCGTGCGCCTATTCTAAAGTTCGTTTTGCTTTGTTTGTCGTGCTTCCCGATCTGGTTCCTGTGCCTGCGCCTTATTGTGCAATACTGCAAGGGCCTCACCACGTTGTCAGCGGAAGCGATGTATTGGCTCCGCAGAACAGACTCTCTATCTGCTCTTTGCGTCTCATCCCCGTGACCGCTGGAAGGCAGCGGTGCCGCTCATATCATGGCGAAGCTCCGGGAGATGCGCTTGTATTTGACCGGGCCGATTATTCAGTTGTCTATATCGAGACCGGTTTTTGACCGGAGACGAACAAAAAAACAAGCCTTTTCCAATGTTTTCCATCGAAAAAGACTTGCCATTTATCCGCTGCGGTGGTACAATGAAACCGTGTCCACCACGGAAGTGCGACATAAAAAGCTCTTTCGATGCCGTGAACATCGTTTGAGTTGGTACCGTCCGGGATTGCCGTTCCGGGCGGTACTTTGTCGTTTATTGACTTGTTACTTCTATAATATCCTGTTTTTATCAATAATGCAACTATTTTTTGCATTTTCAATTCTTACAATTTCAAATTTGCGGCAAAAGCCAGACGGGCAGAGGGCTGAAACCCTTGTGCCGTTTGGCTTTTTCGTGTATGGAGCGCCGGCTGCCGACCGACCATTATTTTTCGCTGGCCAGCTTGTAGAAGGTAGATCTTCCGATTCCCAGACGCTGAGCAGCCTCCTTGGCGGTAAGCTCCCCGGCCTGCCACGCTGCGTAGATCTCCGGCCACTGAGGAGGCCGGGCCAGTCTGGGCCGTCCCATCTTGCGACCGGCTGCTCTGGCTGCTGCGTAGCCCTCCGCCTGACGCTGCCGGGTGCGGAGTCGCTCCTGCTCGGCCATGGTACCCAGCACCTCAATGATGATGTTGTTGACCATGTCGGCCACCCACTCCTGCCCGGCAGGGAAGTCGGTCATGGTGGTGGGCAGATCGAGGATCTTCAACCGGATGTGCTGCTCCCGAAACCAGAGCAGTTCCGTCTCAATGTCCGCCTTCCGACGGCTGAGCCGATCCAGCGAGGTGATGACCAGCGTGTCACCGGGCCGGAGGATGGTGTTCTTCAGGGCCATGTAGCCGGGCCGGTTCAGATCCTTGCCGCTCTCCCGGTCGGTGATGATGGAGCGCTCATCGGCGCCCAGGACTCGGAATGCCTCCAGCTGCCGTGCAAGATTCTGATCCCGACTGCTGACTCTGGCGTAGTAGTAAGTGCGGGTATCGCTCATGGGAAACCTCCTTTTCTGCAGGTGACGAAGAAAGCAGCCTTGCGGCTGCTTTCTTGACAAAATTTGTCGGCTATGGTATAGCCCCTCTTTCTGCTTCGTCTTAGCATAACCGGGCGACGGCGACGGGCCTCAAAAGATGTCCGTAAATCTTCTGGCGTTTTCGGACATATCCGTAAAGTTGCGGCGGGTATTTTACGGACGTAAGCCAGACGGTGCGAGTGTGTGTCTCAAAAAGTCTACTTTTGCAGACGCTTTGGCTGCTGCATCAGGCTGCCAGCGCCGTAACGACCGCAGCAGTTATCCCCCCGTGGAAAACTCCTGACGGAGTTTACACACAGGTCCCCCTGCTGCTGGAGCTGGCCTAAGATCGAAAGTCTGCGCCGGGGGCGGTTGTGTGAGAAATGATTTTTTTGATTTTTCGTTTGCTGTTCTTCTCTTGTAAGTCTTACGTTAGACGGTAGGATCTTTCTTTCAACAGGTAATTTAATACTCCCGTTATCTGAGTCTTAACCTTATTTGCTAAAAATCGGACTACCCCCATCAGAGAAAAGCCCTCGATCGGGGCTTGACACGCATCCGAAGCTGCGATATGCTGGTCACAAGAAGCCGCTGCATAATTGCCCTCTGCGACGCCGCAGATGTGATAGGAATTGCGACTATGCTCCTGGTTCTTCTTGATGCAGAGCTGCACCAGCAGGGTTTTAAGGGCCTTGAGCAGCCGCAGACCGGCGCAGACGGTGGAGCGTGCTGCGCCGGTTTTCTTTTGCAGCGCAGAGATGCTGGGGAACGCACGGGAGCTGTTCCCGGCGCAGACAATGATGGCGCACAGCACGATAAGGGCAGAATCGGTCAGCTCCTGTTCCAGCACGGCACGATCCAGGATGGTATAGCCCTTCTTCAGCAGGGCCAGATCGACGGTGTAGGTGTTCTTGCCGTACACGGTGCGTCCCAGCTTGCCGCTATGGTACTTGGTGTGCTTGACAGTAAGATATCCCGCCTCGGACAGCTCCCAGACGGCCTTGACAGCGGTGGCCACACTGCAGCCTGCCAGGGCGGCAATGGCCTCATAGCTTTTGCGGCAACCGCCCAGGGCGTTGCAGTAAGCAAAGAAGATCATGCCCACTCTCCGGGTGGCAAAGCTGAGGGTGGTGTCAAAGATGAGGGCGTTGGGTACCTTGAAATAGCTTCTACGCTTTCTCATAGGGGAAATCTCCTTCTGAAGATGAGCAGCGGCAGCCGTTCGGCTGCCGCTGCTGTTTTGTTTATTTACCGATTGGATAGAGCGGATTAGTAAGTCCAGTCCTCAGCCTTTCGGGCGAAAGGGGAGCGCACCTGTTCTACGGGGTCAAGCTTGGCCATGGCGCTCCTTAGGCCGGGGTCGTCCTGTGTGCGGGAGAGGGTGACCATGCGGGCCAGACCGTGGTCAAAGCCGTCGTCCCAGGCTGCTACGATTTGTGCCTCCTGTGAGGTCAGATCGTCCCGCCACGTCTCCGTCTCCGGGTCGTTGGTCTCATGCTCCCAGCTCTCCTGCAGCTCCCGGATGCGTACCAGCGACTCGTTCCAGTCCTTTCCGATGGGCGCCGCCTCACGGGATATCTCATACTGGCCTTCCAGCAGAGTGCGGATGCTTTCGGCACACTGCTCACCGGCCCGGTCGCCATCGGTGCAGAGATTGATCTGGCTGACGTCCGGTCGGTACTGGAGGAAGGCCAGCAGCGCACGGGGCGATACACCGCCCAATGCAATATAGTTCTCCGTGCGCTGGTCTGCCGGACGCATGGAGAGATAGGACAGCAGGTCAATCTCACTCTCAAAGACATTGCAGCGGGGGCAGTCAGGGTTCTCCATGCGAAAGCGGTACTCCTTCTGGGAGCCTCGGACGTCGAAGCGCTGTACCTGCTGCGTGGGATCGCAGCTGCGGGCGAAGTTGCTGGCCACTACGCCGTCAAAGTCCGTGCCGACGAATACAACGTTTTTGTATTTGCCGCTCTGGTAGATCCGGCCCTGCCGCATAAGCCCGTCTACCAGTTCCTGATCCAGCCCCCGCTCCTGAACAAGATAGTTATAGGCGTCCAGATTCGTCTTGGCCCGTGGCAGAGGGCGAAACTCCTCATGCTCTGCAGGCGGCAGCCATACCGGGGGCGTGTAGGTGACGTCCCTATGGATGGCCTCCAGCACCGTCCGTACAGCCTCCTGAAAGCCCATGCCATGGACATTGACGAAGTAGTCGATGGGGCTTTTGCTGCCCTCCGCCCGTGAAAACCAGTAGTAGCCCTTGCCGGGCGTTACTACCAGACTGTCATGCTCCACAGAGCGCCACTGTCCGTCCTTCTGGAACAGCGGCTCCCCGGTGCGCTGGAGGATGTCAAACACATCCTGGCTGCGGGCCAGCTCGATCATGTCGGCGGGAATGTACTTGCTCTCCCGGCGCTTCGGCTGCCGGACGGTGGTATCAGCGGGGAAGAAGGCTGCATGGGTAAAGACGGATCTGTCCTGCACATTCCGTGTATCGCAGCCGTAGAATTTGCAGTCTTTGAACTGCGAAAGCCTTGCCTCGCTTTCCGAGACGGTGACATTGCGGAAGGTGCAGCCAACAAAGCGGAGGTCTACGGGATCTTTGGCGTAGAAATCGAATTTTTCCTGATCGATGTTCTCCGCCTCAATGTGCCGGATCTGCCGCTTTTCTTCGGTGACGTTCCGTTCCTGCTGGAACTCGCCCTTTTCCATCAGGTAGTTGGCAATGCCGCTGGCGTCCTTGATGGCGGCGAACAGCTCCTGCGGATCCTTCTCCAGCACCTTGATCCAGCTTTGGATATAGGCTTTGTGCAGGTCGAAATGTTCGTTCAGAGCCTTTTGGGACATCTCCAGTCCCAGTTCCTGCGAAACGAAGGCGCTGGCGATTTCTGCCCGCAGCTCCTCCCGTGCGTAGTCCTCACTGCCGAAATGATTCTCGATGTGGCGGTTCAGCCGGTCAGGATGGCCGGTGGCGTGGCCGCACTCATGAAGGAAGGTGGAGATGTAGCTGTACGGATCGTCGAAGCTGGCCTCCGGAGGCAGCGTCACCATATCGGCTGAGGGGGAGTAGTAGGCACGGGTGCCTTCCTCCCGATAGGCCAGCTGCATATTCTCCAGCAGGGTGTCCCGCTGCTGGCGGAGTTGACCAATGTCTGTCCGGGGGCGCTGGGGCAGAGGCGGGACACCTTCCATCTGAGCGGCGTTAAAGACGAGAGCGGTACGGCTGCGAAGCTGGAGCTTGTCGGCTGCATCGGGATCATCCCGTTTCAAGCGCTCCACCTCGTTCCAGTTCATCCATCTTTTCCGCTCCATGTCGTACATGGCCCAGTATTCGACCTTGGTGGCGTGTTCTCCCTTGCGGATCTTCCAGCCCTTATCTTTGGCCTGCTGGAAGGTACACCAGCGGGGATCCTTGTAGCCCCGCTCATCGGCAAGCATAGAGAGCCGCAGCGTGTTGATGCCCTTATAGCGTCTGCCGGTAGCGGCGTTGTAGGGACGCCCCTGCGCCCAGCAGGCCCGCCACGGGAGCTGCTCCTCCTT
Source organism: Vescimonas coprocola (assembly GCF_018408575.1). Lineage (NCBI taxonomy): Bacteria > Bacillati > Bacillota > Clostridia > Eubacteriales > Oscillospiraceae > Vescimonas > Vescimonas coprocola. The sequence continues at coordinate 1,124,760 of NZ_AP023418.1, read as the reverse complement.
CAGCGCAGCCAGGAACGCCTGTGCCAGCTCCTCACGCACCTTATTCACTGCTGCCATTGCTCGTCACCTCCTTCCCGTCCAGCGTGTAGCTGGGGCCGTCTATCAGCGCACCCAGCGCCTCCAGCTCCTCCATTTCCTCCGGATCGGACAGCTCGATGCCGTCCAGGATGCTCCATTTCTTCTTTTCGTTGCTCATAGGGATACTCCTTTCCATGTCAAATAAAAAAGAGACGGCAGGAGCCGTCTCTTGGTGGATGGGTATGAAATTGTTACCCCTTGAAATAGAAATTCTTTCTGAGTTTCAGGTAGCCGGTGCGGTGTATGACCACCAACTGTTCCCCCAGACTTTTCCATGTGTTGGGATGGATGGCGTAGCCCTCCTGCAGGCTGGTGGAGGTGCTGTCCGTCCTGCTGCCTGTGGTGGTGCTGATCTTCCGGTGATCCTCTTTTCCAACCAGGTCGGAGAAGTATGTCCTGGTCTCCGGATCGTTGCCGGAGAGCACCACGGTATAGGTGCAGTTGTCCAGGATCACCTTCCGCTCGTCCCGGCTGTATTCCAGATCAATGTCCGCCAGAGACTGGGTGAGGATGCAGATGTTGGCACCGTTTTTGCGGAACTTCCGCATGGGGCCGAGGATCTCCAGATGCCGCAGGCTGGCGAACTCATCCAGCGCCAGCAGGATCCGCTTGTCCCGGCTGCGGTCATAGGGCCGCTGGCCGATGTAGTCCAGCATCTGCGTTACCACGATGTTGCAAAACAGACTGTAAAACTCCTGCTTTTTGTCCGGCACCACCAGAAAGATGTGGGACGACTCCAGATCAGAGGGGGCCAGATACGGCTCGTCTGCACTGGATGGGCGGCGCAGAACACGCTCTACCTTGCTGTAATCGGCAAAGAGCTTGATGTTTTCATCCAGTGTGGACTTGGCCCCGGCGATGTTCTTTTCATTCTCCTGCGCCAGCGTCTGGATATAGCCCACAGCCCGCTGGTTTTTCTGTGCGGCGATCAGCTGAAACAGCTCCATGGGGCCGTTGGTAAAGACCACCTTCATAATTTCGCAGAAATCAAGGCCCTTGTCGTAAAACGCCACCAGAGATGCCAGCAGGATCTTCCGGGCCGTCTCCGTGAAGTAGCGCTCGGCACTGGTTGCCTTCGGCGGCAAGGGCAGAATAGAGAAAGTGAGCTGCTCCAGCAGCGCCCGCCGTTCGTCCGGATCGGACGCACGGTCTATCTCATCAAAGACATTGTAGATGACGGAATGCTCTGGATCGTCCGGCGCAAGGAGGACCTTCTTCTCTCCGGGGACATTTTTTGAGATGTCCCCGGAGATGTCGATGCAGAAGAAGGGGCCTTGCCAGACCCGGAGCGATGGGATCAGCAGGGCAGAGGTTTTCCCTTGCCCGCTGCCGCCGAAGATGGCGATGTGTCCCTCACCGTCACAGGGCAGATAGACCTTCTTCCCGCCCAGCAGTCCGAAGGTAAAGCCATTGGGCGCCTTATCTGCCGCCAGCCCGCTGCCCTTCAGTGTCTGCTGTACCCGCAGCTTCTGCTGCCGGTCGCTGCGGCCACGGTCACGCAGCAGCAGCCGCACCACAAGCGTCGCCACCAGCACCAGCGCCAGAATAGCCGCCAGCCGCCAGAGCAGGGCATCTATGTTTTCAAAAAAATCCATGCTAACCTCCTATTCCCAGCATACTGCATATCTCCTGCCAGAGCTGCTGCAGATTTTGCAGCAGCAGCTCCCGTGTGTTGTCATAGAGCAGGGCCAGCATGGCTATGGCCATCAGCGCAATGGAGACGGCGCCAAACAGCACACGGATGACGGTACCCAGCGCCTCCAGCAGCACCTGTGGCGTTCCCTTCTTTCGGACGATGACCGTGTGTTCCCGCTCCTCCTCCCGCTGCTTGGCGTCATACAGCTGCCCTACAAAGGAGGTAAGCGTCCGGGTATCCTCCGCCACCTCGTCCTCAGCCGCACGGATGTCCTCCCGGTCTCCGTTGGCTGCGTAGTAGCCGGTGAGGATCTTCTCCAGCTGGTCTTTCTGCTCTCCCGGCGACAGGGCCACATTGATGATATTTTTGATCTGCACGGCCAGCGCTGCCTTGACGATCTCATTTTTCGGGTTGTCGGTAGGCACCAGCAGGATGGGCGCTGCATGGTTGGTGCGCCAGATCCGCTTGATGACGCCTATCAATTCCTCGCCGTCGTTATAATAGGCGTCGGTATCATAGATGATGGCATCGGTGCCCTGGGCCGCCAGCAGGATGTCGTTTTCCTGCCTGCGGATATCCGGCGCTGCTGGGAGAAAGGTGACCTCCTGATGCAGACGCTGCTCCAGCGCCTCTCTCAGATGTCCCAGCTTGACCGAATCGCCCACACAGAGGATCATGCGCCGTCACCGCCTTCCTGCATCCGGGCCAGCAGCTGCTCCTCCTGCTCCAGCTGCGCCTGAAGGGCCTGCTTGCGCAGCATCATGTCCTCCAGCTCATTTTGTAGCCGTCCTTGCTTTTCCGCCATGGTGCGGAGGTTGGCGTCTATCTCCTCCTGCTGCTGGGGCGTCTTATCGGCCTTGGAGGCTTGCAGGGCCTCCAGCTTTTCATAGGCCAGGCGGAGGTCTGCGTTCTTCTCCTCCGTCTGCTGCTCCAGTTGCTGTAAGGCCAGACGGTGACCGGCAGCCTTACCCTCCACGGCGTGGATGCGGTACGCTGCGTCGGAGCGCTCCTCCAGCCGCTCCACATGGGCCATGGTGCGGTCGTCCATGTAGATGGATCTGCTGGCGCTGCCTGCCTTGACGGTCATGGCCACCTGCGCAAAGCGGCTGGAGACACCGGAGACCCGCACCACCAGCAGGTCGCCCAGATCCCGGTAAATCTTATAGAGGTAGTGGCTGTCGCCGCAGCGGAAACGGAAGGTATATCCCGGCTCTCGATTTAGAGACAGATCCTTCACCTCGAAGATGATCTCGAAGGCCCTGTCCTTCTCCGCCCAATCCCAGGAGGTGATAGTCAGGGTATATTCGCCCAGCTCCAGCTCTGTGCCGATGGGTGCGATCTCTACATCCTTGTAATGCTTCGGCATAAAAATACCGGTTGAAAAGAAAAGCAGATTGCCCAGCAGGAAGATGATGCAGAAGATCTGCAGGCCACGGACACCCCGTGGCCGTTTTTGCAGCTTCTGCCGCATGGAATCAAGCATCGTCCACCTCCTGCTCCGCATAGGGCCGGTATACGGCCCGGTCTGCCCGCAGCAGCACCACAATGGATTCCCAGTTGGCCCGGCCCTTGTTATAGCGGGAGGGCAGCACCAGATAGACGGCGCAGCACAGGGAGAAGATCATGTAGGGTACAAAAAACAGGCTGTAAATAAAGTCCTTGAGCATATAGGCAAACATCAGGTAGCCTACGATAAAATAGAGGCTGCTGAGGTTGATATGCCGGGATACTCTGGTTTTGGACTCGATTTGCGTGGTGACATTATCTGCCATGCCGCTTGTCCTCCTTTCCGTTTTTCGGTTTCCGATCCGGCTTGGGGCCGTTGTAGGCATGATACGCCTTCTCCAGCTCCAGCGCCTTCTCGTAGTTTTTCACCTGATAGAGATCTGCGCCCACAGGCGGCTGGATGGCCCGGTGCTTCCGGCCACGCACAATGGCCGTCACCTGACGGTTAAAATCCTTGCGTTCCTCGGCGGACGACTTCGGGCCGGGCGTCAGGCGCTTCACGGCCTCCGAGAAGGCCGGATTCGATACTCGTTTTTTAACTTCGGGAACTGAGTTCCCGAAGTTGGAGCCGCCAGATGTCCCCGCTGTCCCTGCATCCATGAAGTCCGTGGGGAAGGGCTGCGGCTTTGCCGGGGCCGCCTCCGTCGCTGCGGCAGCTTCGGCCCCGGCAGCGGGCGGCTCTGTCGCCTTCGGCCGGGCAGATCGGGTCTGCTCCTGCTGCTCCTGCTGCCGGGACGGCTGCTCTTGCTGTCGGGTATCCTCGTCCTCACGGTGGAAGCGCTGGTGGATGCCCTTGCCGAACTGCTCGCCGGTGGAGCCTTTGGACTGACGCTGGCGGAGGGTGGTGCCGGTGGCCGCTGCCATGGCGGTGTTCTTCACGCCACGCACCGCCTTGCCGCCCAGTCTGGCAGCGGTACGGCCTGCGGCCTTACCGGCTCCAAAGAGGGCCATGGCCCGGCCCACAGAGGAGGAAAGCCCTGCATCCATGCCAAGGATACGCTCCACCAGATTCGGGCCGTCTATGACGGCGTAGGCGATGAGCAGGCAGACGATGCCCTTTCCAATGCCGGTGATGCCGAAGGAGGTGACGAGGCCTACCATGATCTCATAGAGCTTTACGCTGAGGACGCACACGCACATGGTAAGATAAGTGTCACGGACAAAGAGCAGCGTGTTCTTCAGCTTTTCGCCGCCTCCGATATCGGCGGCAAAGAGGAAGGCCAGAAGTCGGGACACCACCAGCTCATAGGCGATGCGCACATTTTTATAGCACAGCGCCAAAAACAGCAGTGATAGGGACAGCAGCTGCAGCAGGCAGCTCCAGAAATCGAAGGAATAGCGGTAGAAAAACTGATTGCCGATGTTGGCACTGGTGAGGCCATCATAGTTTTTCCGGGCCACATCGCCGTCTGCCGTGTGGGCCAGACGGTACTTTACCCGGTTATTAAACGCTGTAGACCAGCCGTACAGGTTCTTGCCGTTTTTGGCCGTGTGCCAATCCAGCGTCTCGCAGAGGTCGATGCTGTCCATATCGTCCTGACTGGCGATCCCGACACCGTAGATGACGCCCTGTCCCGCCTTGTAGTTCAGGGCGTTGATATCACCCCGCTTGTCGATGCGGATCAGGTCAATAAGGTTACTTTCCACCAGCTCATAGGATTGGTTCACCTCCTCGCCGCCCAGGATGCCGTCCCGGAAGGCGATCACCAGATCGTTGGCGGTGGAGAATAGCCATGCAGAGGCGCTGACGGCCACGATGCCCAGCAGGATATTCCTCAGAAGGGGCGGGCGCTTCTCGTGCTGTACCAGCAGCATGATGCCCAGCCCGGCGCAGCAGAGGACGGTCAGGGCCAGCAGCACGGGCCGCAGGGTATCCAGCAGATCATTGATCTGCGGGTAATTGGTGATGTCAATCAGGCCGAAGGTCTTGGTATACAGCGTTTCTGCGACGTTTGCCACCTTGCAGACAAGGCCGGTGATGCTCCAGCTGACGCTGCGCAGTGCGTTTCCAACGATGTTATTATTCTCCAGCAGGGCGGCATTGTCCCGGTACCACTGGAGGTCGTCGGCGTCGGAATTGTCGTCGGACTCTCCCTTGTGATAGGGATCGTCCGCAGTGGGGGTCGTGGTGTTGTTTTCGCTGCCGGTCTCCGCTGCCAGAGCCGTCGTGCATGGCAGCAGACACAAAAGCGCCAGCAGCAGGTATATCACCATCTTCTTCACGGTTCGATCCTCCTTTTATCTTTTAGACCAGCCGCCGTAGCCGTAGATGCTGATCCACACGTCGATGGATTGCAGGTACGGCACCTGACTGCCTGCCACATAGCCGTCGCCTACATAGATGGCGACATGACCGGCATAGTGACCGCAGGAGGCGCAGAAGGCGCCGGAACGGTGGTCGTTTTCGTATACCTTCCCGGTGCCGGGGATGACACCGGAGAAGATCAGGGCGCCCTTGGGGATAGGGCCGTCCCGGTTGGCCATGGCTGCGCCGTGGCTGTAAGCGCAGCAGAAGCCCTCGTAGGGGAGACCGGCGTAGGTGTACACGACCTTACACCACAGCTCACAGTACCCGGCATAGCCGTTTTCAAAAGCTCCGTGCTGATTGCTCCAGCGCCGGGTCTCCGGGATGACACAGCCTGAAAAGTCCGTGTCGGTATCATCCACACCCACATAGGTGGCTTTGATGGGGGTGCGGCTCTCCGATGCGGACGCCTGACGGCCACCGAAAGCTGCCGTCACGTCGTCGGCAAAGCTGCCTGCCGCCGTGGCGACCAGCAGCAGGAAAAACACCAGAAAGCTGCTGCTGCCCAGCAGCAGCCACAGTTTCCATTTCCGCATTACCGGCCTCCTGAAAAGAGCGTCGCCTCGTAGTCTCTGCTGAGCCAGACACGGAATTGCAGCGCTCCGGCTCCGGCAATGGAGAGAACATTTTCGCCCTGCTCCAGAAAGGGGATGCTCTCCACCTGCGAGAAGGTCATGCCCTCTCCGAAGATCCTGCGGATATGCTCCTTGGCGCTGCTGTCCTGCTTGAACATGAATTTGTACTGGCACAGCTCAAAGAGGATGCGGATATTATCCGCACCGGAAAAGTCGCCCTCCGGCATATAGTCCCGGACGCTCTGGGAGGCCAGCACGATCCCGGCAAAATACTTCCGGGCCTCCCGCAGATACCGGGTCACCATGTCCAGGATCAGGGGCATGGAGGTATTCACCCAGCGGTGGCTCTCGTCGATGAGGATCAGGAACTTTGTGATGTCCTCGATAGCGTATGCGCCGCTCTCCCATTTCTCCTTCTCAGGGCCGCCCACGGCAATGGCGTTGTCCCAGCACAGGGACACCAGATTCTGCATCTGGGCCGTAAACACATTGCCCAGCTCCTTGATGGTGGAGATGTCAAAGGTGACGATCTTCTCACCGGTGATGTCGGATATGGTGGTGTGTCCGTCAAAGAGCCTGCCATAGTTGCTGCAGAGATTCTCCACGGCACCCAGCAGGATCTGCAGGTTCCGGGCCTGCTCCACATGGATGGCCGTCTCCACCTCCGTCTCGGCTGCCTTGTCCTGCTGCGCCACAAAGGTGATGTAGCCCTGTAAAAACTCCCGGAACTGAGAGAGGGTGGGGTAGTCCGTTGCGGCCCGGCCTGTGACGGAGCTGCCGTCTGCGGGTACCAGATCAAAGCCTGCGTAAAACTCCCGCAGGTAGTTGGCCAGCTCCTGCAGGAGCTGGTCTGACATGGACGGATTGATGCAGCGGAAGAACGCCTGCAGCTTGGAGATATGCCTGGCATAGGAGGCGTAGTCGTCCTCACCGGAGCGCAGGATCTCCAGCGGGTTCAGCATCCCATCTGAGCCGGAGCAGCGGATGATCTTGCCGCCGAACTCCAGCGTAAGGGCGGAAAACTCTCCGGACACGTCAAAGCAGCGGATATAATTCCCGATGCTGGCGTTCTGCTTGAATAGCTTCTTCAGCAGCGTAGACTTGCCGCTGCCCATATCGCCGCAGACGGCGGCGTTATAGTGCTTCCTCTTGACCGTTTTGGAAAAGAGATCGAATACCACGGCACCGCCCATGTCCGTAAAGCCCAGCAGCGCTCCCTGCTCATCCAGCAGGTCACTGTAATCAAAAGGATATCCCTCCGCCAGCTGCCGGGCCGTAAGGGACAGGCCCTTCATGGTCACGGGCTTGGCGTGTGTGACGGCGAACGGCTCGTAAAGAGACTGCCATTCCGTTTTCTGTTCCCCCAACAGGACGGTGTTCTTATAGCCGGAGGCGTCCAGATTGTCCTGCAGCTCCTTCGTCTTTTCCTCCAGCTCCGCCAGCATCTGGGCCTGCAGGAAGATCCGGAAGTCGCAGATCTTCATCACCTCGCCCATGCGTTCCAGCTCGTCATAGAGCTGCTGCAGCTCCGCCTGCCGCTTCTGGGCGTCATAGAGTGCGTTGTAGTCCTTGGCGTCGTAGGCTCTGGCGCCCTCCTCACCGATGGAGCGGTTGATGCTGCGCTTCACGGCGGCCATGTCCTCCGTGGCCACATCGAAGGAACAGATGCAGCCGCTGACGGTGAAGATCCTCGTCAGCCAGTGCCTGTCCAGTGTGTTGGGCAGGCCGTAGATATGCAGGCAGCGGCAGTAGCCGTCTCCCATACGGGTATAGGACGGATCTGCAAAGGTGATCCCGCCGTGTGGCTGGATCTGCTGAAAGAGCCGTGCGTCCACGGCCTGAGCTTTGGCCGTTTTCTTGCTCATCCTTCCTCCTCCATAAAGCCCGGTGCGGAGTCATCGTCCCCGTCCGGGTAGATATCGATGATGGTGTTCATGTTGGCCAGCTTCTCCAGCACTTTGGCCTTTTGCCTGGCGTCTATCTCCTCCACCAGCGGCTGGTAGCCGGTGGCGGCGTATTTTCGGATCATGTCATGGTTCTTGCGGAGCGTATCCGCATCCTTGCCCCAATAGGCAAGATAGAAATGCTGGGAGCTGATATTGGTCTCGGCCACCTCCAGCTCACGGATCTGCCGCTCCAGCCAGCGGATGCGGGTCTCGTCTCCGGCCTGCCGTGCGTGGTGCAGCAGCACTGCCTTCTGTCGCTCCAGCGAAAGCGGAAACCTCATGCTCAGGAATTTCAGATCGCAGCCTACGGTTTTCAGCACCTTGGTAAACTGATAGATCTCCAGCTCCAGCTCATCCTCCGCAATGTTCTGGAGGTCTCTGGGGACGAGCCGGAGAAGATCCAGATATGAGCTGTCTGCCAGCAGGAATGCGCCCACAGACGGCTCCCAGCTCCGCACGGGGAGTATGTCCAGGCATGTCTTTATGACGGCATTTTTCTCTTTTTTCTTCATACTTACACCTCCGCAATTTTTCAGTGAGCCTACCTTCGGGCACCGAGTGCCCGAAGGTAAAGGAGACAGGAGGCAGGGCCGCAGCCCCGCCTCCTGCCACGCTGTCAGGAAAACCACTCCATAAGCATATTGCCCAGTGAAGATGCGCCAAAGACCAAAGCGCAGCCGATGACGATGTTCTTCATGACCTCCTTAAACTTTGACCGTCCTTCGGCGCCTCCGGTGATGACGCCGATGCCCAGCACCACCAGTGCAAGGATCGTCAGCGCTGCCGCCACCTTCTGAAGTGCCGGTACGATCTCATACAGTCCTGCAACCAAACCATCCATAATTAAACCTCACTTTCTTCGTCCGTTTTCTTGTTGTTCTTCTTCCGCAGCATAAAGATCAGGGCCGCAGCGGCCAGCGCCACCACCAGTACCCCAGCGCCCACCTTCAAGATGGTCTCCAGCGCACTTCCAGTATCCTGAATGGTGTAGGTGGCAACGGCCTCCATTTCGTACAGGCCGTCCGGGTACTGACTGTCCGTGTAGGTGATTTCCGCCGTGTACTCCGGTTCCGTCTGATAGGTGGCCGTCCAGACCGGGGTCTGGCGTGTGCCGGTATAGATGGCCATGCGGGTATAGTTATCACCCTCCTGCTGGAAATCGCCGTCCCAGCTGCCGCCCGTCAGTGTGTAGCTGCTGCCGCTCAGGCCCAGGTACGCCGTCATCACGGCCTGCCAGCCGTCCCATAGGGGGGCGTCGCCTACTGTGACCACAGTATCACCAATGGCATACAGCCTGCTGGCGGGATTGGAGGTCTGAAACACAGCCGGAGCGGAAAATGCCTCCGTCTTTGTACCGGCTGTCACCGATGCCAGCGGCAGGCGGACGCCGTCCACCGTCAGGCTCTGCGGCACCTCCGACTCCGATGCGTATTCCTGCATCACCGTCCGGCTCTCGCCGGTGGCCCATGTGGGGGTCTGCGCCGTCAGGGTGCGGCTGGTGCCGTCTACCGTCTCGGTGATTTGCTTCGGGTAGTCGCCGGGATCTCCGGTGACGATGGTGCGTACCACCGTCACCGGCTCCCGATGCGCCTTCATCTCATACTCGACGCTTGTCAGGGTATAGGTCTTGCCGCCCTCCTCCACCGTCTCCGGGACGGTGTAGTGGGGGTTTTCCTGCGTGGCCGACTCAAAGGGATAGCTGCGTGTCACCGTGGTGTCTGCCGCCATGGCCACATTGGGCATGGCGCACAGCAGCACCAGCAAGCCAGTCAGCAGAAGCTCTTTCACTTTCAATGGGATTCCCTCCTTCGATAGATTTTTGTAGGAAAAGGAGCGGGTGTGTACCCGCTCCTTGCTCTGTATCAGCTGTGCCGTTTTCGCCGCAGCAGATAAGTCAGGCCCGCAGCGGACAGCAGCAGGCCAAGCACGGCGACGGTAACGCCGCTGTCGCCGGTCTTAACGCTGCCGCCGTCAAAAACGGGCTTGTCCTTGATAGTGATAATGCCGATGGCGGGTTTAATATCCACCGTTTGCCCCCTGTCTTGCGGATTGGCGTGAATGGCGACCTCATGCCCATCCATCTGAATACTTTCAAAGACTACCAACGCTTTGCCACCCAACAGGGCCGTGTCGATGGTGAACTCCAACTCCACGGTGCCATTGGGTTCCGTGGGAGTAAAGATAGCGGTGGCCGTCACAGGCTTTCCGCCCTGCTCCAGAGCCTTGCCGGTGGATTTATCCATCACTGTACCGGTGATAACATATTCCTTGCCGGGGATAAGGTTGGTGTACCCCACTACATCTTTAAGAACATAGGTTTTGCCGGATACCACATTCTTTTTGCCATCGATGGTGGCGGTGGTGTGGATCTCCGGCCAGTGGACAGTCTGGCCCTCGTCGTCGATGTCAGCGTGAACTGCCAGTTCCTTACCTTCCTTGCTCAGCGATTCAAAAACAACGGTGGTCTTACCCGCCAGCAGGGAGGCATCCACGGTAAACTCCACCGTCACCGTGCCGTCTGGCTCGGCGGGGGTAAAGGTGATGCTGGTAGTGATCTCCTTTCCGTCCTGTATCAGCACTTTTCCGGTGGACTTATCCATGAGTTTACCGGTGACGGTGTATTCCTTGCCAGGAATCAGGTGCTTATAGCTGACCACATCGGAGATGGTCTGCGTCCCCGCTGCCTTGGCGATATGCTCTCCGTTTACAGTAGCAGTGGTGTGGAGGATGGGGATCTCCTCGTCTTCCATTGAAAAGGCTGAATCGCTGACTACGCTGCCCACGGTGACGGACATATCCTCTGCCACAAACCAGCCCTCCGGGGCTGCTGTTTCATGCAACGTATAGGTTGCGCCAATAGGCAGGTGGTAGATCACATGGGGCGTGTCTCCGCTGACCCATTCATCCACCACATGGCCGTCCCTATCAAGCAACTGCAAAGTAGCGCCGATGACAAAATTTCCCTGATAGTCTACCTTGGACAGATGCAGCTCTGTGGGAAGATCTGTCATGGTGATGGTCTGCACCTCGGCGGTGTCCTGTACAATGAAGGTCACGTCATCCGCCAGCAGCCAGCCCTCCGGGGCCGCTGCCTCATGCAGCGTGTACTCCGCTCCGATGGGCAGACCGTACAGCGTATGGGGAGTATTCTCCGTCACCCACTGGGCGGCCACATTGCCGTCCTTATCCAGCAGCTGCAGGGTAGCGCCGGGAACGAAGTTCCCCTGATAGTCTACCTTGGCTACACTGATCTGGGTGGGGCTGTTGGGGGCCGTCAGGGTAATTACGGTGAGGCCATCCTCCTGTGCTGCATTTTCAGGCAGCACATCAAAGAGGAAGGGCTTGTCCGCCAGCACATAGCCGCTGGGTGCCACTACCTCCACAGCCTGATAGCCTCGGCCATACTCCAGCTCACAGGGCAGTTTCATAACGCCGCTGCCGTCTGTGTACCAGGTATCTGCGCCCCACCATTCCAGTTTCTGGCCCTGAGGGGCGATAATCTGGAAGCCGATGCCAGCTGCGGGGATGGCCTCGCCGGTGATAGCGTCCACCTTCACCACCTTCAGGTAGCTGTAGAACCGCTCGTTGTTGATGATATAGCTGTAGGTCTTTCCGTTCTCGTCGATTTTTACGGTGAAGGGTTCCATCAGCCTGCTGCCCTCCCAGCCAGAGGTCTGCTCCACAGTATAGAGGCCGTAGGGCAGGTCGGGAGAGACGGCGAAGCCGTCCTTATCGATGGTGAGCTGCGCTCTGGCATTTGCAGGGGCAGCGTCATAGCTCCCGGCAGAGGCGAGGTAGATGTTGAAGGTGGCACCCACCTCCGGGGTCTCCACCTTGGTGGTGCCGGTATCCGTGTGCTTCACGATTTGGATACGGCCCGTGACCACCTGCTCCGATACCGTGGGGGCATTGTAGCTGTTGACAGCCTCCAGTGTTCCGTCGGGCGTGATGTTACGGACATACACAGTGGGGTCGATCAGGTAGCCCTCCGGTGCCTTAGTCTCTTGAATCAGCAGCGTACCGATGGGGAGGGTGATTTGTCCCATACTGTTATAAAACAAATCATCTCCGGACACTTTGAGGGATTCGTCCATAATACGAATCCGCCCCTTTTCATTGGTCTTGAAAGCCCAAGTGCGGGTAGGCGCACCGCTGGCCTCGGTCTCCGCTGCGGTGGCATACTGCCCGTCATAGTACCGGAAGGTAAATTCTGCACCGGCCAGCGACGCATCGCCGCTGGACACCTATGCCGATAGGTAAGGCTTTGATCTCTCGCCGCCTTTTCCCCCGGCCCACACCCGGCGTACACCTTTCAGCGTACCGGGCGTTCCATCATATCTGAAATAAAATTGACACAAAAAATGCCGACCTGCTAAAGTCGGCGAAGTTGACAGGAAACGGATATCCTGTTACAATATTTGACAAGAGTGCTGCACGAACGGCAGGCGGTTGGCTACACCACCCGAAAGGGGGTGAGGCTTATGCCGATAACTTTGACCTTACATATCCTTGGATTTGTAATTACGATCAAGGTTAAAAGCGAAAACCGCCACTCTGCCAAGTGACGGTTTTCATAGCTTTGCTATAATTCTGTAACTTTCCGCAGAGCCAACCGCTTGTCGCAGCACTCTTTCTATGCTTATCTTACCACACGGGCAGAAAATGTCAAGTGTGGTTTTTCTTTTTTAGGGTGCCTTGGTCGCACCACAGGAGCAGATATAGTAGTCTATCTCTTGATGCTCACCAACCTTGACTTGCCGCCCCTCGGAACGCCATTGGTCACTCTCGCCTCGATCCAGATGATAGTCACTATGTTCAATTAGTTGAGCATTAGACCATCCTGTCATATCTTGACCACAGGTAACGCAGTAGCTGATTTCACGCATCTCGTAATCTTCGACCGTCTTATACACCGGCTCCCAGCTGTGCTGGTGTACCGGCGTAGGATCGGGCGCTACCGGGGTGCTGCTGCCACTGTTGCCGGAATCGGAGGAGCTGTCACTGCTTCCACCGGAAGAATTGCCAGAACTTCCGCTGGAGGAGTTGGAGGATCCGATGGAACTGCTGCCGGAATCAGGATCGCTGCCATCGGCAGGCTTTGCATCCGTCTTAACATCCGTTTTGGTGTCCGCTTCGGGCTTGCTCTCGGCGGCCTTGCTGGGGAGGGCTTTCAGCTGCTGGGCGGCAAGAACCAGCTTGCCGCTGCCGTCCACCACATTGCCGTCTTTGTCCAGTGTGTAGCCGGTGACGGCCTTGCCGTCCTTGTCCACTACGGTATCCTTGCCGTCTACAGTGGAAATATACAGCTCCGGTGTGACCATCGAATCGGCCTTATTGTCTGCTTTCTTGCCGCAGGCCACCATGGTCAGCACCATGGCAATGGCCAACATAAGCGCAAAAATTTTCCTCATAGGGGCCTCCTTTCTGTCCTGGAAGGGTGTTTCTAATCATAGCATAGTTTCCTAAAAAGTGCAAATGAGGTACAAAGTTTGTGTCAATTTTGTTAGTTTCAGATGTGACTGGCGCCTGTTGCTCCATCCCCATTACAGAGACTTCCTCGCTCGTGACGCCGCTCTCGCAGCTTATCTGCCTCATGGAGTGAGTAGCTATGCAGACAAACTGTTTTCTGTGTTCCGCTGCACCTATCATGGGATAGGGTTAGGAGCCGTCCTATGGGGTAGCGGTCTTTTTGGAGAGGTCTTTCGCCGTGATGATAGTTACTCGACCTCAACCGCTATACAGGCTTTCGCCTGTCAAGCGCCCCGTACCTTCGGAGGTTCGTCAGTGCGGCGTGTGCAGGCCGCACATTCTCTCCATGCCTATCCGACACCCGGCCTATCTGCATCATATCCCGAAGGACTTAGACACATTCGGCCGACTTTAGCGGGATCAGCACCCCGGTCATACTCCATATAACCGGCGCACTCCGCAGTTCAGTGTGGGCGTTGCCGCCCATCAGCGCAGCAGTTCAGGCTTAAAAAGCCCGGACGGCCTTTTCAACCGTCAACGCATCTCACCATCACCGCTTGTCGCATCGATCTTCTTCAGCAGTACGCCGACAGGATCGCTTTGGGGGTTATCGGAAACACTCAGGGTCGTGGTGTTTCCGGCTGTTACACTGAAGGAGTAAACGCCTGTATCCAGAGCATAGCCCTTGGGAGCCGTCAGCTCACGACGCCAGTAAGTTCCGGCCCGCAGTTCCAATGTTACGGTGTTGCCGCTTGCGTCCGTGGTCAGGGTACCCAGCCGATTGCTGTCCGACCATGCGTCCGACTCACTGCCGTATACGCCGTACACGGCCCCGGCCAGCGAATAGCAGCTGTTTCCGTTTGTCAAAGCTGTGTTGGCGCTGCTTTTGGTCAGAGTCACCTTGCCGGTGGGCTTGGTACGCCACAGGAGCATTACCTGATAACTGGAGTTCGAGGGGCGACCAATGAATGCCTCAAAGCTGTCCGGCACGCTAACGCTGCCTACCTCATTCTCCACAGCGGTGATGCCGCTATCACGGGAGCCATTGCCCAGCCCCAGATGATTGGCCGCAGCATGATGGATGCACCATGTACGGTAGATATCGGAGGTCTGGGATGCCATATAGGCGTAGCGGGTCATAGTGGTATCTGCTTCCGATAGGGAGAGCGTGGAACCGACGGCAGGGCCGTCCTTGGCAGGCTCCACGCAAATGCCACGCCCAGTGCTGTCACCGTAGTCTACTTCCACCACGGCATTGCCGTTCATGCCGGGGTAGAGCGGGTGCGGCTGATAATTCATGCTGATAACACGGGCGTCTGCCGCAAGAGCGGTGACGATCATGCAGTTTATCAGCATGATGGCCGCCAGCACAGAGGCCAGCAGTCTGCTCATAGGTTTCTTCATGTGTCTCGTCCTTTCTTGAAATGAATTTTTGTATATATGAAAAGGAGCCGCTGTGCAGAGGCTCCTTGAATCGTTGTAAAAAGAAAGACAGCGAGGTGTTCGCTGTCTTTTCTGATATATTATTCCGTTTTGTTACTGACCGATCTTGGGAAGCGGCAGGCTGTAAGTCTCGCTGCAAGCCTCTGCCCAGTCCAGCAGGGCGTTGACGCCGTCTCTGGTGATCTCGGCGTATTCCTCCATCCGATCCAGACGTTCGTCCATCTTATCCAGCCGGGAATCCATCCGATTCAGACGCTCGTCCATCTTATCCAGTCGAGAATTGATTTGAGCAAACATTTCGCTGTGCTGTTCCAGCAGCACAAGGATCTTTTCTTCGTTGTTCATAGCTGTACCCCTCTCTTTTGATGTATTGTATCCTTTAAGAATCGTGTTGTCAAGGTTATTTGGCTTCACCGATTGTAGCAGGTTCTTTCCAAAAGGTCAAATCGTTGGGGGAGATCAGTCCGGCAACTCTTCCTCCAGCTCCTCCGGCAGCGGCTCTGCCGGTGCAGCGGTGTCCTTCCTGCTGTCTCCGAAATAGATATTGTCGGCCACCACCTCGGCGCTGTGCCGGTTGTTGCCGTCCTTGTCCTTCCAGTCATGGATCTGCAAGCGGCCCTCCACCACGGCCATGCGGCCCTTGGTGAAATACTTGGCCACAAACTCCGCTGCGGCTCTCCATGCCACGATGTCGATGAAGTCCGTGGCCCGCTTGCCGTCCTCGTCCTTAAAGTCACGCTCCACGGCCAGCGAGAAGCCGGTGACTGCCGTGCCGTTCTGGGTGCGCCGCAGCTCCGGGTCGTGGGTCAGACGGCCCATCAGGATGATCTTGTTCAACATGGTGATTTCCTCCTTAAATTAAAATTCATGCTCGTGTGTTGTGGTGTGCTGCTGCTCTCGCTGCTGCTCACGCTCCTGCTTCAGCTCGGCCACCGTGCGGTTGCCGCCCTGCTCCACGGTGATACCGCTGTTGACATTGGCGTCCAGCCCGTTCTGCAGCAGCCAGAGCTTCAGATCGCCGTGGAAGGACAGCAGTTCTTTCCGATTCAATACCTCGTAGGCGCAGACCTTTCCGTCCGGGATGTCAGACGCCGTTTTGTTCCGGTAGCGCAGCACTGTCTTTCTGCTGGTACCCAGCTCACGGGCCACCTTGGAGATGTTCGCCTCATGCGGATGCTCCTCAAAATACCGGACGACGTTGACCATGTGCTGGCTCGGCGTGTACTGCGCCACCGGCACGAAGTAAAAGTGCAGGTGCGCCTCTCCGCTCTCATCCTTGTGTACCTCGGCGGCCACCACATTTCGCTCTCCGTAGCGCTGGGCCAGAAAATCATAGCAGAGCCGGAAGAACCGGCGTTCCTCCGACTCCGGAAGATCCTTGGGCTTGGTGATGACCCAGCCGCACATGGTGCGCACGTCCTCACGCTCCATACAGTGGAGCTGAGACAGCCGCTTTTGCAGATAGTCCGCAGGGGCCATGTCTCTGTCGGGAGACAGAGAATAATTCAGGTGCGTCCTGCTGCTGTCGATGTCGGCGTTGGCCGGATATCTGACTTGCCGCAGGATATGCCGCAGCTGATTCGAGTTCGATCGCTCCCCGAATTTCTCCACGGATGCCATGCTTTTCCTCCTTTCAAAAGGTGGGCAGTGTGCCGCAGCGGCACACTGCCGAATCATGTTCGCCGCACGGCGAACACCTACACCCGGCAGCAGCGCTGACGGGTGCGCTTGCCACCGGCAAGCCTCTCCACGGGGGTCAAGGGGGCCGCAGTCCCATTGCAACCCGAACATACCTGTGAGGGCGACTGTCTCGGATATAGCTGGCGTGAACGCCCGTAGGGTGTGCATGACTGCTATATCTTGTAAAGCAAAAAAGCACACCACTGGAAACCCGCATGAAATCTGGGTTTTTCAGTTGAACTGCAAAAACTGCGGTTTTTGCAGTTTCGGTGGCTTTTTTGGGGTCTGCGGAGACATTCCGCAGGCCCGCTGGCGGCAGGGAAACTGTCTTTCCCCGCCACCTCCGTCTTACAGCTCGATGTCATGCTCCAGCACATAGCGCAGAGCCTTCTCCACATAGGCTTCCCGGTCACGCTTCTTCACGGTGATTGGGAACAGCGTCTCCGGCACGGTATACTTCCGAGGCTTCATCGGTACCGGTGCAGCGGCCTCCGTCTCTGCTGCCGGGGCCTGCATGATCCGCAGAAGCCGCTGCGGTGCGTATTCCGCCTCGCTGCCGCTGCGGTTCCACTCGTTGTAGTCTACCCGCAGGGCATGGCAGCTGCCGTCTGCCAGCGGGAAACGGTAGGTGCGCCGCAGCTGGAGCAGCAGCCGCTGGGTGTCGGTATCCAGATAGGAGAGGTCAACCGCTGCGCCCTGCGAGATATCCTTCCGCTCATAGAGCCGGTACAGCTCGTCAATGAGATAGGTGAGTCGGATTTTTCGACGGACAGTCCTGCCGGACTGTCCGTACATCTCGCCAATGGTATCTACCGTTTCCCTTTTAGAACTTTCGGACACGGTGTCCGGAAGCCCGCACACCTCTCCGATGGTATCAGAAGTACGCTTGCTCCCGTTGGAACTTTGTGCAACCATTGCACCAAGTCCGTCATCACCCTCCATGGTGTTTTGCCCCTCCAGCATCGCCATCAGGTCGGTGCGCTGGCCCTGCCGCTGCATGGCATCAAACAGCTGGCGGTAGGCCCATGCCTTTTCCAACTCGGTAACGCCGGTGCGCTGGAGATTGCTGTCGTTGATGATACGCACCGCCTGCACATCGTCCACCCGGACGATGCTGGCCTTGATGGTTTCCCAGCCCAGGTCTCTGGCGGCCCGGACACGGTTGTGTCCGGCGAGGATCTCATATTCGCCGTTGATGGGGTAGCTCTGGATGCTGTCCCTGGGCCGGACGATGACGGGGTACACTAGGCCGCTGGCTTGCAACGATGCTTTCAGCTCGGAGTAGGTTTCCTCGTCCAGTTGGCGGAAGGCGTTCTTGGGGCTGGCGGACAGCTCCTTCAATGGCAGCTCCACGGCGTCGTCCTTGTGCGGCTCCTCCTTCGGCAGCTGGCCGAGCAGCGGGGTATATGTCCACTTTTTGGCGGCCTGCTCCGCCCGCTCCTGACGCTGCCGATCCATCTCGGCATAGTTAAACATGGGGATCTTGCTCACATCCCGCTTGGGATATGGATAGGGGCCTTTGCGGTCTTTCAGCATAACGGGTTCCTCCTTTAACGGGAGCAGCGGCAGCCGAAAGGCTGCCGCTGCTGTTTGGTTTGTTTACTTGTTGGGACAGGTGCGTCGTCTTAACTTCGGGCACCGAGTGCCCGAAGTTAATTACTGAGCAAACGGGAACTGAGTTCCCGTTTGCTCTGAGCGGTAATCAGTGTGTCCAATCCTGCTCCTTATCATGGGCGACAGGCTGCTCCTGTGTGTGCGTTACAGGGTTCAGCTTGGCCATGGCGCTCCTCAGTCCGGGATCGTCCTGCATATGTTGGCAGTCGATGTAATGATCCATTGCCACTTCAAGTACTCTAAAATCACAACACCGTTTTGCCAACTGTGGGCGTGCGGTCTTGCTGGTGATGATGCGATAGAGTTTTTCTGCTTTTTGGATAATCGAAGCTGCGTTCGCTGACGTGTTACACCAAGATAATTGATTGGCCAGAAGATTTTTGTAATCAACGGTAGCCTTATCGTCTGTTGGCAGGATTCGTATATCAATGTGTTCAAGCTGATCTGAATGGATCGGGATCATGTTATTAAAATTGATAGCACCCCAGACACCGCCATTGATCTTCAAAAAATCAACCTGATTTTTCATGTGCAGATGTTTGGGCTTCGGAGAAGTAAGAGGAGCGTAATAGTCATAGTCATTCAGAGTAAGGACGATTCCAATAAACGGACGAGCCTCTTTTTGATCCATAGTGTATGGAACGCACGGGTCACTTTTACGCAAATAATCGCAGTATAAGGCATCGGCACGGTAGAAAGAAAATTTCATATAAACCTCTCAAAAAAGAGGGCTGGACACTATACAGTCCAGCCCTCAACTTTTCAGTTCCCACTCGTGGTAGGGTACACCGCTTTTTTAGCTCCCACTTACGGTAGGGTACACCGCTTTTTTAGCTCCCACTCATGGTAGGGTACACCGCTTCTTGGGTATTGCTACCCTTCGGTAGTATTATACGCAGGACATAAAAATATGTCAAGAGTTTTTCGTGACAGCAAAATCACCGGTCAAATTCTATTCATAAAGAAAATCGTCACTGCCCGGCAGTCGGTGCCTTGCCGTCAGCCGGTCGGCCTGTTACCAGAGGCCAGACGCCCCGGAACCATGCCTTCCACGCCATGCAGCCGGAGCTGCAATACATGGGGTCTCGGCGGCAATTCCCGCAGGGCGTCGCCGGGACATGGATGCGCTTTCGTTTCATGCCTTCACCTCCTTCTCTATGTACTGTCTGATCCACGCCGTCAGGGCGTCCTGAAACGCCGGGTCTTTGGTCAGCTGCTTTGCGCCTTCCGGCAGCAGCTCCTCCGAGATGGAGATACTGATACGCTTCGTCCGGTGGGGCAGCTGCTCACCGGACAGGCCCAGTGCCTCCTCTGCATCCAGCGCCGTCAACCTGCCGTCTGTCTCTGCCTGCCGCAGCGCCTTGGCCTGTGCTTCTTTCAGCAGGATTTTAGGGTTGTCAGCCAACACAGCCACCACGACCTGCTGGCTGTTAGGTGAGAGGAATGCCAGCTGATACCCGGCCTTTACTTGGATGTCGGTCTTGCTGTCCACCGCATTGGCATCTACCATATCCAGCAGCTCCGGGATCAGGTCATTGAGCTTGATATACATATCCAGCGTTTTGGGGCCGATTCCGAAACGCTGAGCGGCAACATCTCGGTTTCTTCCCAACTTCGGGCACTCAGTGCCCGAAGTTGTATCCGTCCGTTGACCCTGTGTTATCCCCGTTTCGGTTTGAACTGCTTCCAGCCACACTTTGTATGTCTTGGCCCGTTCGGAGGGCAGCCAGTCCGGGCGCTGGATGTTGGTCTCCGCCATCATGATGTCGGCGTCTGCATCGGAGAGCTGCGCCACGATGCAAGGCACCGTGGCCAGCTCCAGCTCCTGCGCCGCCGTCCACCTTGTATGTCCGGCGATGATCTCATAGGCCCCCGGCTGCACCGGGTCACGCCGCACCAGCAGCGGCGTCCGAATGCCGCTGCTGCGGATGCTGTCCACCAGTGCCGTGTAGTGGGGGCTGCCCGTCCGCACCTTGAAGGTGTGGTTGCTCTTGGGCCGCAGCGCCGTTGCCGGAAGCTGCTGCACCTGCTCCTGCTGGGCAGCAGCAGGGATGCCGCCCAGAATGATATCCATGCCGTTGTCCTGCCCTTGCGTCATGGCAAGGCGTTCCTGCAAGGTCATTTGCTTTCCTCCTGCTCTCGATAAAATACCGGTATGCACGGCCTGCGTTTGCTGCCGGTCTCGTCCGTAATGCACTGATCTACATAGCAATCAGCCAGCATGGCAAAGTACCGGATGTTCTGAAGCTCATCCTGCGACACCGGAACACCTTTCCGCTCACAGGCTGCAATGGTGAAATAGCCCTGCTTTGCAGCAGCGCCAACTGAACCCATATACTTTACATTTTGGCTTTCATACTCTTCCTTTGTTTTGACATACCCCTGAGATAAGCGTAGCTCCTTGGAAAGAGTGCGCCGACGAATCGTGTTCCCACCACTCATCTTACCAGCACCTCCTTTGCCACGGCCATGTAGGCCCGTCCGATCTCACTGCCCGGCTTGCTGACGCAGCTGCGTCGCTCACGGGGTGCATTGCTGGCCTCGGTCAGATAGGGGATCATGGCGTCAAATACCTTGTCGCCCAGAGCGGCGATGAGGTCATCCCGCACCTGCTGGACGCTGCTGCGGCGACGATCGCAGCGGGTGAGCAGCACACCCAGCACCTCCAGCGCCGGGTTATAGCTGCGCTGCACCTGCCGCACCGTACCCAGCAGGTCAGAGATACCGGCCACGGCGTACTCCTCCGGCTCTACCGGAGCTAGCAGCCCGTCTGCCGCTGCCAGAGCGTTGATGGTCAGCAGATCCAGTGACGGCTTACAGTCCAGCAGGCAGTAGTCGTAGGAGGCTGCTCCGTCCGACATGGTCAGCGCTGCGATGGCCCGTGCCAGGACTCGTGCGCCATCGGCCACGGTGGCCAGCAGGGTAGGAGCGCTGGACAGAGCAGGGGTGGCCGGGATGTAGTCCAGATCCTCTCCATCGTGGTGGCGGATAAATCCGGACACTACCACAGGCATATTGTAGGCGGTGAAGTAGATCAGCTCGTTGACGGTGCTGGGCGTATTGTCGGGGACATATCCCAGCGTGTCGCTGAGGTTGCGCTGAGGGTCAAGATCGATGAGCAGCACACGCTTGCCCAGCTTGGACAGGGCTGCGCCCAGATTGATGGTGGTGGTCGTCTTTCCGACGCCGCCCTTCTGATTGCAGATGGCGATGATCTTCATGTTTTTTGCCTCCTATTTGTTTTCATTTTTTGCTCCGAAATAGTTGTCCGGCAGGGGTGCGCACCCCTGCCGGTTCGGAGGTCAACCGGCACCTCGCCTCATGCAGCAGAGTGCCGGATATGGTATAATTTGGATGGACTACTACGAAGGAGAAAAAAGATAACATGGATTTTTTGGATATCAAAGTGCTTCTTGAGGAACTTGTTCAATGCTGCCAGTCACCCGATATAAGCGTTTCGGAGTGGGCTGAGCGATGGTATGGCACTTACGTTGCGAACCGTGATATTACCGAAAAGTCGGCGACAATGTACAGGCAGAAGCTGAAACACTATATCTTACCGAAGATTGGCGATGTGCCAATGCGAGAAGTAACGGAGATACAGCTTCAGGAAATATTAAACAGCTCCAATAGCAGCAAATCCACAGCCCAAAAGGTAAAGATTGTGATGCAGGCAATGTTTCGACGAGCAAAGTCGTGTAAATTGATATTGAATGACCCATCTGAAAATATCGTGTTGCCGAAGGCCCCGGAAGGGACACACCGTAGCATCACAGATTTAGAAAGAAAAGAAATTCTGCGGTTAGCAGAGGAACACTATGCCGGGCTTTATGTGCTGACACTTTTGCAAACGGGAATAAGGCCCGGTGAAGCAATAGCATTACGATGGGGGGATATCAATTTTAAGGAACGGACGATTACAATCAGCCGTGCCGTAGAGAGCGGGACAAAGGTTAAAATCAAAGACCCAAAGACTTCTGCGGGGGTGCGAGTGCTTCCAATTTCTGATTATCTGTATGAACGCCTTTGGCACAGAAAAAAGAATGCAGACGAACTTATCTTCTGCCAACCACTCACCGGGCGAATGCACTCGTCCAGCAGTGCGAATGATTATTGGAACAATTTCAAGCGGGCGCTGGATATTCAAATGGGAGCGAAGGTTTATCGTAATAAGATCGTACAAAGTGTGGTAGCGGAGGATCTGGTTGCATACTGTTTGCGGCATACATACTGTACAGATTTACAACGAGCCGGTGTACCAATCAATGTTGCAAAGTACCTCATGGGACATTCGGATATTTCTGTGACCAGTAAAATATATACATCTATGACTCCGGATGTTATTGACCGAGCCAAAGAATCTATGGATGATTTTTACAGCAGACTCTGACTCCGTATGTGAGGGTTCGAATCCTTCTCCCGCTGCCACAAAAGGGCTACAAAATAGATGTAGCCCGTGAAAACCCCGATTTTATCGGGGTTTTCACCGTTTATACGGCAAAATTTCAGCGAACCGTTTTGACAGATATAAAAATGATGTTTTCCCTTTGTTGGATGTCTTGAACTCTCACACAACCGAATAATGATACGCAAGGCAGATAGAAAGCAAAAATCTATCTGCCTTTTTTATTACCCTAAAAAGGAGAAATCAAATATACTGCAGAAAGAATTAGCCAAACGCCTCAAAGTTCGGTACGACACCAAGATGGACGGCAACGAATGGATGGAAGTGTCCTCGGACGGCATCCCCCTCTGCCGGATAAAATACAACGGTCAATTTCTAAGCAACGCCGACCAAAACCTCTCGGATGAATACCGCAGTAAAATTGCAGATATTCAGGATGAGATCTCTACGGTGCGAGAATATGTCGGACTCTACGAACACGCGCCGCAGATGAAAGCTGCCGATGTCTCCGATTACAGACAACTTGCCGCCTTCGGAGATACCGTATTGGCGGCGACCTACAGCGAAAAGAACGGTTTTATGTTCTGCACATGGAAACAGAATGCAGACGGCGACTCGGTGTTCTGGGGAGATTACTCGCCGAACTATGAATATGTCAAGGAAGCCTTCGCCGTGCGCTCCGGTCTCGTCAACAAACACCGCCTGTTCAGTGAGAATGAATCGGCAGACCTTTGTCGCTGTGTGGACTTTGCCAAAGTCAACTGCGAAACACTGACCTATGAGCAGGAACGGCAGCTGGATAAGCTCCAAGAAAAGCTCACGGACGGATACCCCTCTCTTGAAGCCGAGCCGCCGACCTTTGAGCAGTCGGCAGCTTCACAACAGAATATGTAATACTATCAATCGCCCTTCGGTTACACAAAAACCGGAGGGTTTTTTTTATTTCACAGCAAGGAGAAAAACAATGACCATATTTTCAGATAATCCACATGACCGCCGAATCGAACGGTTTATGACCGCAATCCCGAACTTCAAGCCGAGAGGTGTCGGTGTTCGTTTTTCGGAATCACAGGTGCTCATCACAATAACCGCTGCAACACCCACGGAAATACTTGCGGAAACCATGCGGCAGATACGGTGTCCGCCCTTCCGAAAGAGATTCAATGAATATATAGAAAGCGAGGAAAAACCAATGACATATATAAATGAAAAGCATCGGGCAAGATTTACGCTTGCCGCAAAGAATGTACACCGAGAGAATTACGCATTGCTTTCGGCGCTGTATCTGCTTACCGCAGACCAAAAGCTGTGGAGCTGCTGCAAGCACCATATAATTAACGGTTGTGTGTTCTTTGAGAACATTAAGCTCAATAACTGCACCGAACGAGCCTACACCCTTTACTGCGCAGCAAAGGACTTGACGCTCGGCACAAAGCATCTTACCGTGTCGGATCTGTCGGACGCCGACCTTGTTCCGCCTATGCTGTTTCGCACCATCTGCAACGCTATGGCAATCCGCCGCTTCGGACTCACCGCCATCAAGGAGAATTGCCATGATTAAACTGAAATTCAAATATGGAAACAGTCAGACCGATCTCCGCTTTCCCTGCACCGAAAAGGAAATGAATGCGGCACTCGAAAGAATCCACGCCGAGGATATCACGCCCCTTGAATTGTATGTATCCGAGGTCATATTCCCCGAGGAACTCGGTTGCCTCCAAGACCGATTCGTTGACCTCGATGAAGTCAACTACCTCGGAAAACGGATGGACAGCTTTTTCGGCGATGAGGAATATCAGTTTTACGAGGCAATGAAATTAGAGGGCTTCGACACTCTGCCCGACCTTATCAATCTGAGTTTCAACCTCAATCGCTATCCTCTGATTCAGGACATCAGCGATATGGGCAAGATTGGTCGAGAGTATCTGCTCACGGTCAAGGGCTGTCTGCCTGCCGACGATGCGGACGATCCGAAATATGCAGAATTCGGGCGGGAGCTGATTCGATCCGGCAAGGGCGTTTTTACCGAACACGGTTTGCTTTTCGTCGATGAGGACACACCGTTCGTAAAGGATTATGACGGGCAGAATTTTCCGGCATATGTGTATGATCAAATGCTTTGCTTCATACGGGCTGAGTACAACGGAAAAACCGAATTCTTGTATTTGCCCTGCGAGGAAGAAGCCATCGACAAAGCGTTCGCAAGGCTCGGCACAACAGCGGATGAGGTGAAAATTACGCTGGAGGACTTCAATACCGACAGCCCCGAATGGTTCGGGCGATTCCGTGAGATCGCCTCCGAGGAAGGCGTATGGACGATACCACCGTACTCGACTTCATGCGTTACGCCGTGCGGTACTTTCTGTCCACACAGCAATACTACGAATGGAGATGATGGCAATGAAACAGCAGAAAAAGAAAAAAGGCCGCTCGGTGCAGGATTTGCTCGGTATCAAAACCTTTACGAAATACGGTCTTTCTACCAATAAGGGCGAGCTACTCTTTTACCTTGTGTCGCCCACCAATATCTCGGTGCTCTCCCACACTAACATTGAGATCAAGATACGCCATCTGATGATGGTGCTGTCGGCATTGCCCGACATTGAGATCGTCTGCACCGACTCCTCGGAATGCTTCGACGATAACAAGGCCTATCTTACCGAACGCCTTAAAGCCGAGGAAAACGGCAAGGTCAAAAAGCTCATCAGAAAGGACATCGACTTCCTCGACAACATTCAGACGGAAATGGCGACGGCGCGGCAGTTTTTCTCTGTGGCACGGCTGAAAAGCCAAAAGGAAAAGCAGGTCTTTGAAACCGCCAACCGCATCGAAAGCAAGATCGCCGGCGAGGGCTTTGAGGTACACAGGCTGAAAAAACCGGAGATCAAGCGCATTCTGGCGTTATACTTTGAAGCGAGTATGCAGGGTGAAGCAATGCCCGACATTGACGGCGAACAGTTCTACGAGGGTACGGACGATGAGGATGAGGAATAAGCCCGCCCTCATATTTTTTTGTTTTCTGCTGTCGGCGGCTGCCGTGCTGTCAGGTGTTAATATCTATTCGCAACTCAAAGAACAGCAGAAAGAAAAAGAAGATTTCAAAGCCGTTGCCGAGATAGCCGAACTGCCGATGACCGAAACTCCGGCAGAATCCGTGTCGGACACGGAAACAGAACCGAGCGCAGAGCCGACCGAACAGTCTGCCACAGAACACAATATTCCTGCGCTCATTGCCGTAAACGGCGACTGCATCGGGTGGCTGAGCATAATACGCAGGATACCATCTTCGGCGGCTTTGCTCCCAACAGCAGCTCGGCGGAAACGCTGTCCAAGGCTCTCGGCAGCCGCACGGTCATGTCGGGCTCGGTCAGCCGCAGTAAAAACGACCCGTCGCAGTCGCTACAAACGATGAACACCCTTACGCCGTACCCGACCAAGGCAACCGTGAGGTCAGGTATGCCGACAAGAAGGAAATTCAGGACGGCATCCTCGAAAAATATCCGCCGGAGTGGAAAGAGGAAACGCCTGCACCGAGCGACGCTGGCGGCGGCAGTCAGGCACAGCAGGCCAGCCCAAAGAACGAGCCGCAGAGAACACAGCCCAAGAGCGAAAAGCGAGGCGGCAACCCCATCCGTACCTCACCGCCGAAAAAAGAAACTGCTCCCGACATGACGGAAGCAGAGATCATAAAAGACTTAACCGAAACGGAGGTGCAAAGCAATGAGCCGTCTTGATTTTCTCTACCGCACCGAGCTGCCGCACAGAGCCGTTGCGGTATATATCTATCTCGCCGACAGGACAAATGAGAACAACGAGTGCTGGCCTGCCATCCCGACCATAGCCTCAGACCTCAAGCTCTCGCCCTCCACCGTCCGCCGCGGGATCCGTGACCTCAAAAAAGCAGGGCTCCTCGCAACCGAGCAGCGGTACAGAAAAAAAGTGGCAAGAGCAGTCTGCTGTTCCGGCTGAAAGCGGAGTGAAAAAAGCAAAACGCTCCGCCAAGGGGCAACTGCGTTCTCGGGGTCCCCAAAAAACTATACAGCTTTTTGGGGAGAGGAGGAGCAACGGAGCAGATGAGCTTTTGCCGTTCTACGGCAAAACGAATCGTGCGGAGTTTGCGATGACGAAGTGACAGGTGCCACCTGTCATGGTGGAAGAAGAAAGTGAACTACCCAACTGAAGATAGATTACAGCAGAAAGAAAAAGACACAGAGGTTTCTTTTTGAAAAATCCGGAGATAACAAAGACATTTTTATTAGTACGGTTTTGATCGTTGAGGCCATCCGCTATTTTCTTTCTGCTGTAAGGACTTTTTTATGAGATCATATTGCAATTTGATTTTCTTCGATTTTTCTCGAACAGTTCTTGAATTCGACACAATTCTATGTTATATTATATTTAACTGATTAGTTAGTTATCAAGAAGGAAGTGGCGTATATGAGAGCAACAGAGGAACAGCACAACGCACGCAAGCGCGAAATGATGGAAAAATGCTTTGAATGCTATGCCGAAAACGGGCTGACGGGTACGGGCATCAAGGCTTTGGCAGCGGCGTGCGGCTGCACGACGGGGAATTTGTATTCCTACTTTAACAGTGTGGACGAACTGATTATCGAATCAACGGCATACTGTATGGAAAAGGTTGAGGATGACTTTATGGAGATGGCGCCCACCGACCCTAAGGATGTTGTCCGGTTTGTGAAGGAGGTTCCCTACTGGACGGCAAAAAAGCACGGCAAGAAATATCGGCTGATGTATCAGATCTATACGCATCCGAAGTATATCGAGCACGGCAAGAAATTCTTCGAGGGCGTGAACGAGCGCTATACCGAGTATGCCAAGCGGCTGGAGCCGAAGATAGGCATTCCCTATACGGTCATCACCCCGTTGATCTTTATCTTCGTCCGCGCCTGCGTACATTACGCTATGTTCGAGGACGAATATTATCTGAAAACCCAGATGGAGGTCTTAAAGCAGGGCGTCGCTCTGTTTGCAGATAAATACCGCTCGCAATACTTGAACGGAGGTAACGAGAAATGAAGAAACGAATACTCAGTATCCTACTGCTGTGCTGCATGGTGCTGACACTGCTGCCGACAGCGGCCTTTGCTGCGGGTGAGCTACCGGATGTCAAACTTTCCGTCCCAACGACGTTTGACAAGATAGTGGACCTTACGGAGCAGAACAAAGAATTGAAAATCAAGGACAGCAAGACCTATCTGATCAAGGGATCCACAGATCCGAACTGGTATTTTCAGTACCGGATCAAAATTGATGGCAAGAACAATACACCGCACATCTTTCTGGACGGCGTCCGCCTTCAGGCACCCGAGGACGGCCCTACCATCGAGCTTTACGGCGGTGCCTCTGCCTGTCTGTACTTTATCGGCAACGACAGCGAGCTGATCGGCGCAGAGAACTTCGCCGCACTGCAGAAAAACAAAACCGAGGGTTATCTCCGGGTTCTGGTGCAGACGGGGACAAAGCTCACGTGTCAGGGCGGTCATCATGGCGCTGGCATCGGAGGCTCAAAGGTCGGAATCAAGAAGTTCTCGCAGGGACACGGCGTGAACCTTCATTTCGGCTCTCTGGCGACGGATATCTATGGCGGTGAGATTCTTGCGACCAGCGGCGTAGGCGGTGCGGGTATCGGCGGCGGTGCAAACGGCGGCATCGGCGAGTGGATTTATGTGTATTCCGGCAAGCTGACGGCGATCTCCGTTTCGCAAGGCGCAGGGATCGGCGGCGGTCAGGGCGGCCCCGGACGCTTTATTTATATCAAGGGCGGCACGGTGGAGGCCGGCAGCCGGTCAGCCGGAGCCGGAATCGGCAGCGGCGATTACGCCGGGCCGGGTGCGTCGGAGGATACACATGATATTGAGATTTCCGGCGGAAGTGTCATCGCGTGGAGTAATTATGCCGGCGCAGGCATCGGCGGCGGAAGATACAGCTCAGGCCATGACATTTCCATCATCGGCGGCGAAGTGATGGCGCAAGGCTACTGGGGCGCGGGCATCGGCGGTGGAATGAACGGAGACGGCTGGAACATTCTGATCAGAGACGCAACGCTGACGGCGCAGTCCGTTCCGCTTTATCCGAACCGCGATTATGACGCCGTAGCCATTAACCTCAGCCCTGCAGTTGCGGTCGGAAGAGGCTCAAACCGTTCAGGCTGGACGACGGCACTGTTCAATCCGGAGTTTGGCCTGACTAGCGAATATAACATCAAAATCGGAGCCTCGGACGGGAAGTCCGTGCGGCTGAGCGCGACCGGGTGGCAGTGGCGTCTCAGCCAGGGACAGTATGAATGGGACTGGGGTACCACGACGGAGCTTCTCATCCCCAACGAAAACGGGCGCGTGGACCTGCAGCGGCTGAGCCTGCCGTATGCCTGCAATTACGGCAGAGTGATCGGCAGGCTGGAGCTGCACTGCGAGGAAAGTACCTGTAGCCATGAATTGGGCTGGACAGACAGGGACGGCTGCCACATCTGGGCCTGTAAGAAATGCGGTGCGCGGGACCCCGCCGCGGAAATGTCCAAACAAAACGCCAAACACATTCCCGGCGACTGGAGCAATCAGAAGCAGCTCTGCACTGTGTGCGGTCATGTGCTTGAGAGGGACACGAAAGCCCCGGTTATGGAAACTCTGACGGACGGCGAAAGCTACATCGTCGAGGATAACATCGATGGAAATCCCGGTGCGTACACCTTCACCGTGGGCGACCCGGCTGCATCGGGAGAGACGTCCTCCGGCATCAAGTCGGTGACCATCAACGGCGAGCCGCAAGACGGTCCCACCTATTCTCTCCCCGCA
This sequence comes from Vescimonas coprocola, assembly GCF_018408575.1. Classification (NCBI taxonomy): domain Bacteria; kingdom Bacillati; phylum Bacillota; class Clostridia; order Eubacteriales; family Oscillospiraceae; genus Vescimonas; species Vescimonas coprocola. The sequence goes on along the minus strand of NZ_AP023418.1, from coordinate 1,095,288 downwards.
CCCGACGGCGGCAACAATGACGCAGGAGCGGAATATACCGTGGTTGCGACTGACAACGCGGGAAACGAAACTACGGCGACAGTCAGAATATACAGGAGGCACCACGTGAAGGTCATCAGCCCGGACGGCAACGGCACGGCTTCCGCATCTCCTGACAGGGCCGTGGCTGGTACGGAAATCACCCTGACCGCAACGCCCAAAGAGGACTACCGCTTCAAGGAGTGGCAGGTCGTATCTCCGGCAGGGCTTGTAATCACCAACAACAAGTTCACCATGCCGGACAGCAATGTTGAGGTCAAAGCTATCTTCGAGGAGGACGAGCCTCCTGCACCTACCGAGCATACCGTCAGATTCAATGCCAACGGTGGCGGCGGCACAATGGCAGATGTCACCGGCGTTTCCGGCAGCTACACCCTGCCCGCCTGCGGTTTTACTGAACCGGAAGGCAAGCAATTCAAGGGCTGGTCAACCAGTGCCGACGGTTCGGTTATTTCCGGCACGACCTATGAAGTAAGCTCGGATACTACCTTCTATGCAATCTGGGAGAGTAAAGAGTATTCCATCATCGTAACGGACGGCAAAGCGACAATCGGTGCAGGAAGCGAAATCACTAAAGCGGCGCAAGGCACAATCATTACTCTGACCGCAAATGCGGCTCCTGACGGTAAGGTGTTTGATAAGTGGGTAGTAGAAAGCGGCAACACTACTCTTGAAGATGCGAACAGTGAAACCACTACTTTCATAATGCCTGACAGTGAAGTCAGCGTGAAAGCGACCTACACAATTCCCCATACCCATACCTACGATCAGGAAATTCAGAAGCCGGAAACCCTCAAGTCGGCTGCCGACTGCACCAACGATGCAGTATATTTCAAGAGCTGCTCCTGCGGAGAGATCAGCACAACAGAAACCTTTACGGCAGCAGGTACACAGCTCGGGCACGCATGGGCAAGCGATTGGAGCAAGGACACAGACAATCATTGGAAAGAATGCTCTCGCTGCCACGAAAAGAAGGACGAGGCGGCTCACGATTACGGTAGCGATAACATCTGCGACACCTGCGGATATGACAAGACCGTACCGCATACGCACAATCTGACCCTCGTTCCCGCAAAGGCTCCTACTTGCACGGAGAAAGGCAACACAGCATATTACACCTGCGATGGCTGTGACAAGTGGTTTGAGGATGCAACCGGTGCATCCGAAATTACCGACAAGACAAGCGTAATCCTTGCGGCAACAGGTCATAGCGCTTCCGACTGGAAGTCCGATAATACCGATCATTGGAAAGAGTGCACCGTTGTCGGCTGCGGCGTGATCATCGAGGGCAGCAAGGCGGCGCATACCGCCGGTGAATGGATTATCGACACCCCGGCAACAGCTGCCACAAGCGGCTCAAAGCATAAGGAATGCACCGTCTGCGGCTATACGATGGCAACCGAAACCATCCCGGCAACCGGCGGCGGTGAGCATACTCACAGCTACGGCAGCGAGTGGAAGAACGATGCCGACAACCACTGGCATGAGTGCTCCTGCGGCGATAAGAAAGATGTTGTAGCACACAGCTTCAAGTGGGTGGTAGATAAGGAAGCGACCGCAACACAAAAGGGCTCCAAGCATGAGGAGTGCAAGGTTTGCGGCTACAAGAAGGCGGCAGTTGAGATTCCGGCTACCGGAACATCGACTGAGCCGGGCAAGCCGACTGGTCCGGATTCTCCGCAGACCGGCGACAACAGCAACCTCATGCTGTGGATCGCACTGCTGCTTGTCAGCGGCGGAGCTTGCACGGCGCTTACCGTGAAACGAAAAAAATCGTATCGACCCGGAGGTAATGCAAAATGAAGAAACGAATACTTAGTATCCTGCTCGCCCTATGTATGCTGTTCTGCCTTGTGCCGACTACGGCGTTTGCCGAGGGCGAGACAAACAGGAAAGTCGAAACGGAACAAGAGCTTGTCGATGCGCTGGCGGACAGCAGCGTAGACATCATCACGCTGAAAAATGACATTGCAATCGGCACGACCCTGACCGTCCTCCGCAAGGTCACCCTCGATCTCAACGGCTATGTTCTGAAAATGACCGGCAGCGGCAGCGTTATTATCCTCGATAATAAGAGCGGCATCACCGGCGACCTGACCCTTATCGACAGCAATCCCACGGCGGAGCACAAATTCAAGGTTAACGGCGTAGAACCTTGGGTGCTGGACGACAGCGGTACAGAGACCGTCTATGGTGGCATCATCACAGGCGGCACGGGCAGCCGGATCTTCTTCTCCAACGGGGTGGAAGGCGGCGGCGTGATCATCGGCAGCGGCGCACTCACCATGAACGGCGGCAATATCGTCGGCTGCATAGCCAATGAAGGCGGTGGCCTGTTCCTCTCAGACGGTTCGTTCACCATGAACGCCGGCAGCATTGTCGGCTGCTCAACACCAAACAGATTAACGACCGGAGAGGCCTCTTACGGCGGCATATACGCTTTTGGTCCGATGGCGAACATAGACACAACCGGCGTGATCACGTTGACCGGCGGCCTGATCAAAAACAACGGCAGATACGCTATCAATGCTGCGTATATGACCACAATTTACGCCAACGGCGGCGAGGTATACGGTGGGGTTCACCTAAATCAGGCATGTAAGATCACCTGTCTTGCAGAAGATAACGGTATTACCGCCTTCAAAGGCAAGACGGTGATCGGCGGAACTTCCAGTGTAAATCCAAGCCATGTTGACTGGGGCCTCTTCTACGGCGGTCTGTATATTTACGGCAATACGACCGGCGTCATCGTGACCTACAAGGACGGCGACAGTGAATACGCAAAGCAGGTTCTTCCCTCCGGCACTCTCGCGACGCGTCCCGACACTCCCGCCGCCACACCGGGCTATACCTTCGGTGGCTGGAACAAGGCCGACGGCACGGCGTGGGATTATGCAAGCGATAAAGTCACCGATAACATAACATTGTATGCAAAATGGGCAGCGAACACCTACACGATTACCTTCGACACCGCCGGCGGCAGCGAGATTGCGCCCATTACGCAAGACTACGGCACGAATATTGCCGCCCCTGCCGACCCGACAAGAGAGGGCTACACCTTTATCGGTTGGGACAGGGAAATTCCCGAAACCATGCCCGCTGAAAATATGACTGTCACCGCGCAGTGGGAAATCAATCAATACACAATTACCTTTGACACCAACGGCGGCAGCGAGATTGCTCCGATTACGCAGGACTACGGCACGGTAATTACCGCACCTGAAGCCCCGGAAAGAGAGGGCTACACCTTCATCGGCTGGGATAAGGCAATTCCCGAAACCATGCCTGCCGAGAATATAACGCTCAAAGCACGGTGGAAAGACACCGAAAAGCCGACGGGCGAAATTATCATAGGTGCCAATAAATGGCAGGAATTCTTGAATAAGCTCACCTTCGGTCTGTTCTTTAAGGACACGCAGACGGTAACAATAAACGCCGCCGACAACAGCGGAACCGTGTTTATCTCCTATTTGGTGACCGATCGGGATCTTTCAGAGGCGGAGCTTCAATCTCTCGTATTTAGCGGATATGAGGAGCCGTTTTGCATAGACCCCAATGGGGAATATATTGTTTATGCAATGCTTGTTGACGAGAGCATGAACATAACATACCTTCGTTCCGACCGCGTAACGCTTGACAATGTTCAGCCGGTCATCGGTGGCATAGAAAATGGCAAGATCTATTGTGAGGCGCAGACGGTCACCGTTGACGAAAAGTATGTGAACACCATCACCGTGAACGGCACAGAGGTCACGCTTGACGAAAACAATAGCTTTACCCTCGCTCCCGCAGACGGCGAGCAGAGAATCGTTGTCACCGACAAGGCGGGCAACACCGCCGAGATGACCGTAACGGTCAACGACGGGCATACCTATGGTGAATGGGTATCGAACGGCGACGGCACGCACACCCGTCAATGCACGGTGGACGGCTGCAACGGGCTTGAAACAAAGGATTGCTCCGGCGGCAAGACAACCTGCGCCGAAAAAGCAGTATGCGAAGTCTGCGGCAAATCCTACGGTGAGCTTGATCCGAAGAACCACACCGACCTCAAGCATATCCCCGCCAAGGCGGCCACCGAGGATGCCGAGGGCAACATCGAGTATTGGTACTGCGGCGGCTGCAATAGGTATTACAGCGACAAAGACGGCACCAAGGAAATCAAAAAAGCCGACACCGTAACGGCGAAGCTGCCGCAGTCTCCTCTGACCGGCGATACAAGCAACCTCATGCTGTGGAGCGCATTGCTGCTTGCCAGCGGCGGTGTTCTGACAGGTGTAACGGTATTTGATAAAAGGAAAAGGCATTCCGCCAAATAATCAAAGATAAGTAACAATTAACGATCCATCACGGAAACATCACAATTACGGCACAGAGGGTATAAAAACCGCTGTGCCGTATTTCTTTCCTTGGCGACTGTTTTTGAAAAATAAGCAATTTCTCGGTCATAACCCAACAATTTTTTGCCGGATTCCATGTATACTGCGTATATCACACTTATGCACTCTTCACTTTTGCCCCGGCAGCGGACACACGGATATCAACAGATACCAAATACAGCGAGGTAATTATGAAAACAAGGAGAAGCCCCTAACAATCATGTACATAAGCGAAACGCAACATTCAAGACCGTCTTAACAAAACGGTTTTTATATGCACGCCCTCATGCGGCTGTACTATGCCTTAAAGCATAGCGCAGTCGCTTTTTTGTTTTCCCGAATACCGTAACAGGAGGTGACCGCGATGTTTAGCCTTGCAGAATCAATCGACGAAGCTCAACACAACGCAGTGCCATAAAAAGCGGCGCCCTGCCGTTTTCAAGCGACAAGGTGAAAGAATGAAAAAGAATACAGGAAAGAAACAGGTGTTGAAATAGCAAAGGCTGTCTTTGCGCAAACACACAGACACCTATATTTTTTTGACCTCTGCGGTCAACAGAATTCCATACGATATCTGCAAAAGACCAACGATAAATCTGTTATTTCGGAATATCAAAGTGGCTTGGCTTTCTGCGTTTGTATAAACGGCGGCGTACTGTCGAAGTTTGCGGTAGGCTGTCGAAGCCCTCCGTATCAATCGTTTTTGACCTAACAAAAAAACGATTGAACGGAGGTACATAAACTTGAAAAAACTGAACCCTAAAAAGGTTTTTATTATAGCCGACGGCAGCTATCGGGAAATTACTCCCGCGGAGCATGAATTTCGGAAAGAAGCCGATGCAGGCTACCGAGAAAAGAAATTCATCGGCCTGCACAGCATGATCATGGAGGTGAGTGAAAAGGAATACATTGAATTCTACCGCAACAAACGGCGACAGAAATATCTCGACGAGCAGCGCAGGGATAACGGCGATGTTTCGTATGACGCCTTGAACAGTGATGAGTTCAATGGCGAGGAAATTCTGATTGCTGGGCTGCCGGATGTGTGCGATACGCTTGTCCATCAGCAATTGTTGGACAAGCTGCGAAAAACGGTGGACGCTCTGCCGGAGGATGAAAAGGCTCTGATTGTTGCACATTTCTATGACGAAGTTCCGCAGACGGAGCTTGCCGAGCGCTACGGCGTTTCACAGCAGGCAATCAGCAAGAAAATCGCAAAGATCCGTGCGAAACTCAAAAAACTTTTAGAAATTAAAAAATTTGGTTGTAGCCCCCTCACTTTTTCGGCTGAAAAAGTGAGGGGGCTTTCTCAATAGCCTCCGCCCGTTCTTTGAAAACCGAATAGTACAGCGCATTCTTTACCTTCCTTCTGCCGTCGGCGAGAGCCGATGAGCCACACGACCTATGAGTCGAACGGGGCGGCGCATCCGCACCGAAGGCCATGACAGGCAGAAGCGATAATGATACTTGTGCTCAGTCACAGGTCGAGCGTTGAAGCGGCACGAAAAAGCGCCGTGAGCCGTCGCAACCAATGAGAGCACCTCGCAGAGATCCTGGGAGGGGTGAGATTCCCATGAGGCAAAATGCATTGCCGGAGGATGCGTTCCCTTGTTCGGGGTGTCGTGGACAAATACGGACAAAAGCAAAAACGATTGATACAAATACCAAGGCGGTCGTTTGCCCCAAAGCACTCGACCGCCTTTTACTTAAAACGGAGGCTAATATGAAAGAGATCAAACGAGGTGAAATCTATGCCGTTGACTTCGGTACAGGCTTCGGCAGTGAGCAAGGCGGAACGCACCCGTCCTTGATTTTACAGAATGATATCGGCAACAGGCACAGCCCCACCACCATCGTGGCGGCGATCACAGGCAGAAAAACAAAAGCAGCTCTGCCCACCCATGTGAAAATCATGGCGAAAGGGCTTAAAACCGAATCCACCGTCCTGCTCGAACAAATCAGGACGATAGACAAAGAGAGGCTCGGCGAATACATCGGCAGGCTCGACAGCAAGACACTCGCCGCCGTTGACCGTGCCATTGTAGTGAGCCTCGGCATCAAATACTTGGAGGGACTGCTCAATGGATAAAAGAACCGACATCAACAATGCATCATTCGCCTACGGCATAAGCCTTTTACGAATGCTGCTTGATATGAATCTGATAACCGAGGACGAGTACGAAAAAATCACTCAGATCAGTGCCGAACATTACGGTGCTGATCTTATTTATGTCTGAAATCTTAATTCTCAAGTTTTTGCGAAAAACCGCTGGAAGTATTCGAACTATTGTGGTATGGTGTGTCGTGCCAAAAGGCGAATAACAGCAAGGTGACCCCTTGCGGAAAGGAGAAAGACATGAACATTACTGAAATCACAAGCACAAAGAAGCAGACAGCCGAACGGCTTCGGTTAGCCCCGTATTGCTGCGTATCGAGCGATTCAACCGACCAGCTCCATTCCTTCGCCGCACAGATCCGCTACTACAGCGACTATGCCAAGAAGCATCCCGAATATACGCTGGTGGACATCTACGCCGATGAAGGTCTGACCGGCACCGAGATGAAAAAGCGGGACGAGCTGAACCGGCTGATAGCCGACTGCAGGAAAGGCAAGGTCGACCGCATCATCGTCAAATCGGTTTCCCGATTGGCACGGAACACCGAGGAGCTGCTCGTACTGCTGCGGATGTGCAAAGAGATCGGCGTGAGCGTGTACTTCGAGGAACAAGGCATCGACACCGAAAAACTGAATATGGAAATGATCGTAACATTCCCCGGTATGGCCGCACAGCAAGAAAGTGTGAACATATCGGGGAATTTGCGTTGGAGCTATCAAAAGCGGATGCAGTCCGGCGACTTCAACTGCACCTGTCCGGCTTACGGCCTCGACCTCAAGGACGGCGAGCTCGTAATCAACGAAACGGAGGCGGCGGTCATTCGGCGCATATTCGACCTATATCTCCAAGGATACGGAACGCTTGGCATTGCAAAAATGCTGAATGAGGACGGCATACCGCGGAAGCACGGCTACGAAAAATGGCTGCCGAGTTCCATCAACTATGTGTTGAACAATGAACGCTATATGGGAGATGCGCTCCTGCAAAAGAGCTACACTACCGAAACCCTGCCGTTTCGGAAAATGAAAAACGACGGACGGCTGCCGCAATACTATGTGGAGAACAGCAACCCTGCCATCGTCAGCCGAGAAACCTTTCAGGCGGCACAGAATCTGCTGCGCTCACGGAAAACGGAAAGATGCAAAAGAAAGTCCTATCCGCTGACCGGAAAGCTGCGCTGTCCCGAATGCGGCAGAGCCTTCCGGCATCAGATCGTAAACGGCAAGGCGCATTGGATATGCTCCTGCCGCTCGTCCGGTGCGACCGAATGTCAGCACCGCCATGTGCGTGAGGATATCGTATATGAGATATTCACCGATATAGTTATCAAGCTGAAAACCTACCGAGCCGAACTGCTCGGTACGCTGATCCACCAAATGGAAACCATGCAGGACCGCACAAGCCGCAATCAGGAGCGTATACGGCAGATAGACAAAGAAATTGCCGACCTCGGTGCGAAGAACCATGTCATTGCAAGGCTGCACACAAGCGGCGCTATGAACGCCGCCGATTACGCCATGCAGACTTCGGGGATCGGCAACCGCCTCACCGAGTTACGCATCGAGCGGCGGCAAAAGCTCACTGAGGATGAGGACGACCAACTGCTCGCCACCCTCAAAGACTTAAATACTATCCTCGATGAATATGAGCCGACCGTCGAGTTTGACAACGGGCTGTTTGACGAAATCGTCGAGAGCATCACGGTGGACAGCAGCGAACACCTTACCTTCAAGCTCATCGGCGGCATTGCACTGACCGAGCAAATCCCCAAGAAAGGACGGTGAGAACCGAATGAAAAACAGAACCCTCCTTGACGGCTCCTCAATGCTGACCATAGCCGAGCAGCTGAACAGAGAGAAAATCGAATACAGGGACGGCGTTACCGGTTGGAACAAGGGGCGGCTCAAGCATCTCATTGACAATACAAAATATCTCGGCACAGAGGTGTATCCGCCGATCATCGACCAAGCGACCTATGAGAAAATACAGAAAACAAAGCATGGGCGCAACACCCAAAGGAACACGGACAAAACACGGGACATATTCAAGCTGACCGTCCCCGTCCGATGCCCAAGCTGCGGTGACCGAATGCGCCGCCGACACGACAGCCGATGCAAATGCCAAGAGCGTTGGACTTGTGAAAACTCGGCCTGCCGTCTGCGGATCGAGATATCCGATGCCGAACTGCTGACCGCACTCGCCGACCTTCTCGGCACGGTAACCGCCGACAGCATCACACTGCCTGCCGAAACGCCCTACGAACCGAGTGCCGAGGTAATACGCCTGAACAACGAGATCAGCCGAATGCTTGACATGGCGGAAATAGACAAAACCGTATTACGAAGCAAAATGACGAAATGCCTCGCTCGGAAATATAAAGAACTCGGCAACGGGTGCTACGCCGTACAAAGGCTGAAGGCCGAACTTGACAGTACGGCAGACATCGCCGAGCGGCTGAACCGCACGGTCAGCGAAATACGCCTGTACACCGACAAAACGGCAGACATCATACTGCTGAACGGACAGATCATACGAAAGGAGCAAGGTCATGCAACAAACAACGGTCGCTCCTCAGAGAGTGGTGCGGATAATCGAACCGACAATATCGGTCAGAGAGAGCGTGAAAACCCATTACCGAGTCCTGCGGGTGGCGGCATACTGCCGCGTTTCCACTAAGCAGGAGGAACAGCTCAACAGTTATGAAAATCAGGTGGAACACTATACCGAACGCATCAATTCCGAAAACGGATGGACGCTTGAAGGTATCTACGCCGACAAGGGCATCTCCGGCACAAGCGTGAAAAACCGAGATGAATTCAACCGCATGATCCGCCGATGCAAGCAAGGGAAAATCGACATGATCATCACGAAATCCATTGCCCGGTTCGCACGGAACACGGTGGACTGCTTGAAGTATGTCCGACTGCTCAATGACCTTGGTGTCGATGTGTACTTCGAGGAACAGGGCATCCACAGCAATCAGCCCGGTGCGGAATTTTACATCACCATCTACGGCAGCATCGCCCAAAGCGAATCGGAAAATATCAGCGCCAACATTAAATGGGGCAAGGCGCAGGCCGCCCGTGAAGGCAAGGTAGTATTCAGATACAAGAACTTCCTCGGCTACCGCAAGGGCGAGGACGGACAACCCGAAATCGTCCCCGAAGAAGCCGAAACGATCCGCTTTATATATGACCGCTTCCTCGCAGGCGACAGCTTAAAAGGAATTGCCGAACTACTTGAAGAAAAGGGCATCAAAAGCCCGACAGGAAAAGCAGAATGGTAGTTTTCCACGATACAGTCCATTCTCTCCAACGAGAGATACAAAGGCGATGCCATCATCAATAAGACCTACATCACCGACTGCATCAGCAAAAAGGTCAGAGTCAACAACGGCGAACGCCCGAAATACTATGTGGAAAACAGCCACCCTGCCATTATCGACTCGTCCACCTTCGGCAGAGTTCAGGAGGAACTCGCAAGGCGCTCCGGCAAACGCAAAATCAGCCGAAAAGCCAAGACCGAGCAAGGCAAATACTCAAGTAAATACGCTCTGACAGAACTGCTCGTCTGCGGTGAATGCAAGTCCGCCTACCGCCGATGCACATGGACGGCAGGCGGCAAAAAGAAAATTGTATGGCGATGCATCAACCGCATTGAATACGCCAAGAAATACTGTCATAACTCACCCTCCGTAGAGGAAAGCATACTGCAACGGGCTGTGATGGCGGCGATCATGAAAACGGCAGCCCGAAACACTGAGGTGCTGCAAACGCTGAAGTTGCACATCGGCATGGGCTTGGCGGGAGAAAAGAGCGAGGATAACAGCATCGACCTACAGATACGGATCGCCGAGATCGACGCAGAATTCAAAAAGATGCTCGACCGGGTATCCACCGACACCATCGAAGCCTTTGATGAGGAAACCGTAGCTCGGCTTATGAATGAAAAAAGCCGCCTGCAACAGCAGCTCGACAACATAGCCGACGCTGAGCAACGGCGAGAAAACGCAAAATCCCGACTCGATGATATCTATACAATACTGGACGGCATAAAAAACCGTCCGATGGAATACGATGACCGAATCGTCCGCCAACTGCTCGAATGTGTAGTGGTGGACTCAAAAGAACAGATTACTGTAATATTCAAAGGCGGACTTAAATCGGTGCAGCCGCTGACCGAATGACAGCGGCTCACCTCCGCACCCAACTTTGAAAGTTCAAGATTTTTCGTAAGGGAACAAATACTAACCCCAAAAAGGCGAAAAAATCTATTTTATAGTCCTCCCACATAAAGGCTTTCGGCAATCGCCGGAGGCCTTTCTTTTTATAGTGTAAGTTCATAGCGCAAAAAGCAGGAGGGGATGCAGAGCGTCCCCTCCTGCTTTTTGCGGAGAAAGTGGGGCCTGCCGGGATAAAGGCAGGTCCCTTTTTTCATAATATGCAGTAGGAGGTGAGGCGGATGACGGATGCTAAGCGAGGAGCGATGCTACTTCTTTTGGGGCTATTCACGGCGGTTCTCCTGTACCCGGCGCTCCATGAGGGCGGACACATTCTGGTGACGCTGCTGCTGGGCGGCCGGATAAGGGAGGTACGGCTGGGAGCCGCCGCCAGCGTCCTTTGCGGCGGACTGCGCCATGGGGAGCTGGCGGCCGTGGCCTTTGGCGGGGTAGGGCTGCCGCTGGCGCTGGCGATGCTGCTTCGACCGAAGCACTTTCCGCTGTGGTATGTGGTGCAGTTGGTGAAGGGAATCTCGGTGCTGGCAATACTGCTGTCCCTTATTTCGCTTATAGGATGCAAATATGGCGTTATCGTGGAAAATGATGATATAATGAACGCAGTACGGCTGTGGCCGGAGGGGAGAGGGGTTTGTCTTGTTCTTCTGTGTGCCGGACTTTTGCTGTCAGTGGGCAGCATCTGCGCCGCAAGGCCGGTGCAGCGGGTGGGAGAATACTTCGGCATAGCAAAAAAATAGGAGCACAATGGCCCCTTGAACCCTCATCTTGCGTAGAACGGTTGGTTCTTAACATCGACGAGATTTTGCTTTCTTCTACATTATAGCGATGAGCGAGTGTCTTGTCAATGAAAAACGTTCACGGATCGTTAATAAAATTGTCATTTTTCTGACTTACAGAACGGGCAGAAGCGTTCACATTTCCGGCATTTGCCAAAAATGCCAAAATATGGAAATCTCTACCAGAGAAAAGGGGCTGCATCATGTCGAAAAAGAGAGCGTACATACGCAAACGAAGAAACGTTCATCTTCGCTGCCGGCAAAAGGCGGAGAACGCCCGAAAGGTACGAAGTCGGCAGAAGCTTGTCCAGTCCCCGGAGCCTGCGTCTGTGACCTTTCAGGCGGCGGCAACCCTGTGGCACCGGACAAATGTGGCCCGTTACAAGGGTGCCACCGCTGTAAAATATGAAAATCTGCTGCGGAGCCACATCCTGCCGGAGTTGGGGGCTCGGCAGCTGGAGGAGATAAACACGCTGCTGCTGGCGGATTTTATGAATGCCAAGCTGCACTGCGGGCGACTGGACCATAGCGGCGGCCTGTCGTCCTCCTATGTCCGCAGCATGATGCTGCTGGTGCTGGACATTATGGAATTTGCCGCCGCGGAGGGCCTGTGTCCGCCCGTGAAAACCACGCTCCAGACACCGGCGGCGAATCGACAGGAGGTGGTGATCCTGGACACCGATGCCCTCCGGAGGCTGGAGACGTACCTTCTGGCTAAGCCGGACATCACCGGCACAGGGATCCTCATTTCACTGCATACGGGCCTTCGCATTAGTGAGGTCTGCGCCCTGCGGTGGGAGGATATCGACTTTCGGAAGGCCGTTCTTCATGTCCGCTCCACCGTGGCCCGTGTCAGGGGAACCGATGGCGGAACCGCCACCAGACTCATCATCGACACCCCGAAAACCAAGTCGTCCCTACGGGATATCCCCCTGTCCCGACAACTGATGGCGGTGCTCCTGCCCCTGTATGAAAAACGCCGTTCGGAGTACGTCATCTCCGACAAGAGCGGGTTTGTGAGCCCACGGACCTACGAATATCGGTTTCATCGGGTACTGGATCAGTGTGGCCTGCCGTCCATCAACTACCATGCTCTGCGCCATACCTTTGCCACCCGTTGCATTGAACTGGGAGTGGACGTCAAGACACTGAGCGAGATTTTAGGCCATGCCAACGTTTCTACCACGCTGAACACCTACGTCCACTCCTCCGTGGAGCGGAAACGGGAACAGCTGGAAAAGCTTTTTGTAGAATCATACTGACTGCATAACAAACGGCCAAAGGACGGTTTCAAGCCCATCTTTTGGCCGTTTTGCGTTAAGAACCAACCGTTCTACGCAAGATGAGGGTTTATTTTTGCCCTCTCACTAAACGTTCGTTTGATTGCGTGGACAAGGACTCCGGAAACAGGAAAAGGAATGTAAACGATGGAAAACGCCCAGCGGAAACGGGAGATCCTTGACGTCTGCCTTGCGACATTCATCCGTCGGGGGCTGTATGAGACCAGTGTGAGAGACCTGAGCAGAGCACTGGCTCTGCAATCAGGAGGGATCTACTATTGGTTCAAGGACAAGGACGATGTGGTGGTGACCTGTGCCGAGGAGGCGGCTCTGCGGCTGGAGGAGCATTTGATCGCCCCGGCCCTGCAGGATATCCGGGAGCCGGATCGGATGATGGAACGGCTGCGGCTGCGGGCAGATGAGCTGCGGCCGATGATGAAGTTCTTTGCCAGCGTGTGCGCCTGCAGCCGGTACGAAGAACGGCTGCGCCCGGTGCTGGGACGCCTTGCAGAGAGATATGAAAAATATGCCGCACGCTTTGCGTCGGAGCTTCACTGCGAGCTTCAGGAGATTGCTCCCTATGTGTATTTTGCCATCACCACGGTGACGGACTACATGATCTTCGGGGAGGCAAGCTATATCGAACCCCAGATCCGGCTGATCAAGTCGGCTATCAGGAGTATTTTGGAAAAAGACGATACGGAGAGGACAATATGAAGATCAAATTAGCGCTATTGGACAGTGACCAGAATTATTTGAATCGGATTGTGACGGCGTTCAACATCAAGTACGCCGACAAACTGGAGATATACTCCTTCACCAAGCTGGAGAGCGCCATGGCGGCGCTGGAGCCGTCCCGCATCGATGTGCTGGTGGCCAGCGATACCTTTGTCGTGGAGAGCAGTGCGCTGCCGAAGCGGTGTCAGCTGGCCTATTTTGTGGAGTCGGCGGACGTGGACTCGGTCAACGACCAGCGGGCCATCTGCAAATTCCAGAAGGCGGACCTGATCTACCGGCAGATCCTCAGCATCTATTCCGAGTACGCCGGGAGCGCCTCCGGGCTGAAGCTGGGGGATGATTCCTGCAAGGTCATCGCTTTCACGTCTCCCTGCGGAGGTGTTGGCAGCTCCACCATGGCGGCGGCCTGCGCCCTGCACTATGCCGCCCGTGGAAAGCGGACGCTGTATCTGAATTTTGAGCGCTTCGGCTCGTCGGATGCCTTCTTCGCTGCGGAGGGGCAGTTTGACATGAGCGGCATTATTTTTGCGCTGAAGAGTAAAAAAACAAACCTCTCCATGAAAATGGAGAGCTGTGTCAAGCAAGACCCAAGAGGTGTGTATTTCTATTCCCAGTCCAAGGTGGCGCTGGATATGCTGGAGCTGGGAGCCGACGAGATCGGACGGCTGATTTCCGAGGCCAGACTGTCCGGGAACTACGAGTATGTCATCGCTGATCTGGAATTTGGCATGGATCGGGCGTCACTTCAAATTTTGCGGCAGGCCGGTGCCATCGTCTGGACCGGCGATGGCTCGGAGATATCCAACCGGAAGCTGGCACGGGCCTATCAGGCGTTGGCAATCTTAGAGCAGAACGCAGAGGTGCCGCTGACGGCACGGATCGCATTGATCTACAATAAATTCAGCAACAAGTCCGGCACGGCCGTGACCGGCACGGAGCTTCGGAGCATCGGCGGTGCGCCACGGTATGAGCACGCATCCACGGCGCAGGTTCTGGAGCAGCTGGCTCCCAAGGAACTGTTTGATAAGATCCAGTAAGGCGGTATAGACGATGAACTATGAGCAGGAACAGCAATTTGCGGCCGAGGTAAAACGGTATGTGACGGAGCAGCTGCCTCTCAGCCAGATCAGCGACAGCGAGCTGCAGCAGCAGATCGAGGATATCGTGGAGCAGCGTATCGGAGCGGGGTACTGCTCCATCGAGCAGCGGGTCTCCATCGTGGAGCAGGTGTATAGCTCCATCCGTGGCTTTGGCCTGCTGGACTCCATCATCAAGGATGACACCATCACGGAAGTGATGATCAACGGGCCTGAAAACGTATTCATCGAGCAGAATGGACGGCTGTTCAAGCTGGACAAGCAGTTCGAGAGCCAGCGGAAGCTGGAGGATATCATCCAGAGGATCGTGGGCCTTGCGGGCCGTGAGGTCAATCAGGCCAACCCTATCTGCGACACCCGGCTTCCCGACGGCTCCCGTGTCAATGTGGTGCTGCCGCCCATTGCCCTGTGCGGCCCCACGGTCACCATCCGAAAGTTCTCCAAGACCCCTATGACCATTGCCAAGCTCATTGAGTACGGGTCGCTGACGCAGGAGATCACAGACAAGCTGCAAATGCTGGTGGAGGCCAAGTATAACATCTTCATCAGCGGAGGTACCGGCTCCGGCAAGACCACCTTTCTGAATGCGCTGTCGAACTATATCCCCAAGGATGAGCGTGTCATCACCATCGAGGACTCGGCGGAGCTGCAGATCGAGGGCATCGAGAATCTGGTCAGTCTGGAGACTCGCAACGCCAATGCCTCTGGTGCAGGACAGATCACCATTCGGGACCTGATCAAATCGTCGCTGCGTATGCGCCCGGAGCGCATCATCGTGGGTGAGGTCCGTGGCGGCGAGGCGCTGGATATGCTGCAGGCCATGAACACCGGCCACGACGGCTCACTCTCCACCGGCCATGCAAACTCCACCGAGGATATGCTGAGCCGCTTGGAGACCATGGTCCTTCAGGGTGCGGCAGGCCTTCCGCTGGAGGCCATCCGCCAGCAGATCGCATCGGCGGTAGATATCATTATACATCTTTCCAGGCTGCGTGACAAATCCAGAAAAACCATGGAGATCACCGAGGTGGTGGGCTATGAGGACGGCCGGATCGTGCTCAACCCGCTCTATGTGTTTGAGGAGGATGAGAACAGCACCCTGACGAAGGTGTCCGGTCGGCTGAAACGGACGGAATATGCAATGAAGAACGACCACAAGCTGCGGCTGGCCGGATTTCAGGAAACGATATAGGTGATTTTATGGGGAAGAGCAAGAAAAAAGAAAAGTATGTCCCGCTGACCGGCCTGACCGGTATCGGAGAGGACTATAACATCTACATCATGGATCCACGGGAGAAGATCATCGGGTATCTGATCGGCTTCGCGGCGGGATTTCTGGCGGCGCAGATCATGTTTGGCGTTGTCATTGCCAGCATTGTGATCGGTGCGGCGGTGGGCTTCTACGCCATCCCCGTGTACCGGCGGTACCTGCAGGAAAGGCGCCGGAAGGCGATCCTGCTGCAATTCCGGGATATGCTGGACTCGCTGAGCAACTCCTTCTCTGCCGGTAAAAACACCCCGGATGCCTTCACGGATGCTTACAGCGACCTGAAGCTGGCCTACGGTGAGCAGGCTCCCATCGTGAAGGAGATGGCCATCATCGTCAGCGGACTGCACAATAACTTCGTCATCGAGGATCTGCTGCGGGATATGTCCGCCCGCTGCGGCATCGACGATATCAACAGCTTTGCCGAGACCTTCGCCGTCTGCAACCGGCTGGGCGGCAACCTGAAGAAGGTGGTGGTGGACAGCCGGGATATCATCAGCGATAAGATCGAGATCGAGATGGAGATCCAGACCACCGTGGCTGCCAACAAGAATGAGATCAACATCATGTGCGTCATGCCCTTTGTCATCATCGCCATGATGGGGACGCTGGGACAGGCATCCATCACGGCCAATACGCCGCTGAACGTTCTGGTGAAGCTGATCGCCATCTTCATGTTTGTCATTGCGTATAAGCTGGGCCGGAAGATCACGGATATCAAGGTGTAAAGGGGTGGAGAAATGAGCTTTGTTGTTGCCTACGCTTTGGCAGGAGCGGGAACGCTGCTGGTGGTGCTATGGGTCATGCTGTACCTCCGGTACAGCAGCCAGTACGACGTCATGATCGCCGCCATCGATAAAAAGCAGTTTTTCCTCCCGGAGATCTTCTTCATCGGCTTCGGGTTCATGGATATGTTCAAGGTGAACCTAAAAACGGAGGCCGGGCGAAAAAAGGAAAAGAAGATCGCTGAGATCTACGGCGAGAAGTACGCCGAGTACTACCACAACTGCATCGTCGGCGGACAGATCACCTATGCGCTGACGGTTGCGCCGTTAGGTCTGTTCATCGGGGCCATGACCAACGACATGACCTTTGCCATTCTGGCGGTGGCTGCGGCTGCGGCGCTGATCGTCTATCTGGATATGGAGGTCAGCGGCGCCGTGGAGAGGAAGCACGACGAGATACTCTCCGACTATCCGGAGATCCTCTCCAAGCTGACGCTGCTGGTGAATGCGGGCATGGTGATCCGTGAGGCGTGGATCAAGGTAGCCTATACCTGCGACCGGGCCATGTATAAGGAGATGCAGCTGACCAGCGAGGAGATGAACAACGGCGTCTCGGAGCTGGACGCTCTGCACAACTTTGCCCAGCGCTGCTCCGTGAAGGAGATCCGGAAGTTCGCCTCCATCCTGTCACAGAACATCCAAAAGGGCGGCTCGGAGCTGACCATGAGCCTGCGCTATATGAATGAGGAGAGCTGGGAGGAGAAGAAGCACCGGGCCAAGCGCAAGGGCGAGACGGCCGGAACGAAGCTGATGATTCCCCTGATGATCATGTTTGTGGGCATCCTGTTTATGATCATCGTACCGATTTTTTCCAATATGCTGTGATGTTCCGCAGAGGGTGCTCTGTTGAATATAAATAGAAAATACATAAGGAGGAACGACTTAATGAAAATGAAGTTGTTGCGGGGTTATTTCCGTGCAAAGGGTCTGCTGGAGGACTTTGCCAAGGAGGAGAGAGGTGCGGCCGACATCATCGCCATCATTCTGATCATTGCTGTGGTCGTGACGCTGGCTGGAATTTTTAGAAAGCAAATAACAGAAATTGTTGAGAGCCTTATGGATCGAATCAAAGGAGAAACGTTGAACTCCTAAGTCGATGTATATCTATCCGTACACCGCAGAAATGCGGTGTACGGATAGCGCCCCGAAGAAGCGGAAGGAGTGGAGAAATGAAAGGCATTTTGCGGGAAAAGTGGAATAGTGAGAGCGGCTCGGCGCAGATCATCGAAATGACTCTGATTTTTCCAATCGTTCTGTTTGTGCTGGGCTTTCTGATCTATGTGGGCAGCTATGTGCTGCAAAGCACCGCCATGTATACCGAGGCGCAGAAGATCGCCGTGATAGCGGCCAGAGAGGGGCAGATGCCCGGCTATGAGAACTTCTTCGCCGGCACGGGGATCACCACAAAGACGGATTTTGACTGGAGCGACGGCTATATGCCCGGCAAGGATATCATCAATGAGGTCATGAAGGTACATGACCCGTATCGGTACTGGGGAAAGGGCTTTTTGAAGAGCGAGAATAAAACGACGATGGAAAAGGCCCTGCGGCAGCTCATTGCCGAGAACTCATTTCTGGCTGGGACCAATGTGGACTGCACCATCAGCGCCTCCGCCGACCCACTGGCGCCAGCCATCAAGGTGAACGTGGTGAAGCACCTGAGCGCACCGGGCTTCCTCCGGCAGCTGGGGCTGACGTCGTCGCTGGATATCAGTGTTACGGCGGTGGCGGTGGTCAACGACACGTCGGAGTTTATCCGCAATACGGATATGGTCTATGATCTGGGGACCTATCTCTGGGAGAATCTGAAGTTCGGCGACAGCAACCAGACCATGAGTCAGCGGGTGGCGATCTTCAAGCAGAAATTCACGGATGCACGGGCGAAGTGGGGGTTATGACAGCATGATCGACTTTTTTGAAAAAACCAAGGGCAGTATCAGCCTGTTTCTGGCGCTGATCATGCTGCCCATGATGACGGTGGCGGGCCTGATCGTGGACGGAGCCAGGATCTCTGCGGCCAAGGCATCCCTGTCCGGCGCCGGTGATCTGGCTATGAATGCCGCTCTGTCGGAGTATGACCAGATCTTGTACGATGTGTACGGCATCTTCGCCGTCTCGGAGAACATGGAGGAGCTGCAGAACAACGTCTCCCGATATTTTGCCAACTCCATCGACAACACCGGGATCCTCAACGACAGCGACTCCTATACACGAGAGTTTATCAACAGCATCTTCTCCTCCTTTTCCGGGGATGAAATGGAGTTCAACAACATCGTTGACTTGAAAGCGGACCGGTTCACGCTGCAGGGCGTGGAGTCGTCAGCCATCGGCAATCCCAAGGTTCTGGAGCGCCAGATCGTCGATTATATGAAGTATCGGGGCCCCATCAACATCGGCAAGGGCCTGTTGACCAAGCTGGGATGCATCGGTGAGACCTCTAAGCAGACAAAGGCCATCGAAGCCAAGGTGAATTACGATCAGAAGCTGGACACAGTCCAGGATGCCTGCAAGAAGGCCTATGAGGCCATCAACGAATACAATGATCTGATCGGCGGTAATTCGAAGTTTGCCTCCAACGAGTATCTCAATCAGCTTTCGCAGGATATCGACAGTGCGAAAAAAGATGTGGCGGACATGGTGAAGTATCTGGTGGCCTACAACAGCTCGGAGCTGAACGTACCGCCGCTTATCAATGAAAGGCCCAGCAGCCTTGATTCCCTGAAAGTCATTATTTTGAAGGACCAATGGGCAATCTTCAAGGTGGATTCCGCAACACGCAAGGAGGTGGAGTCCTACTATGAAAAGTCGAAAGCAGCAAATAGAGAGCTGGATACCATGGCCTATATTGAAGGGAAGCTGGCAGAGAGAGGCATCAAGGTCGTGCCGGTGGAAAATGGAGACTATGGGATTGACTTTGGAATAAACTATGACGAAAAGATGCTCAAGCTGGAGATCACACAGTCCACAGACTTGGGCAAAGAGATCGGCTATGTAAAAATCTACAAGGAGCTCCCAAATGTAAAGAGCAGCTTTACATATGCGCTGATGTACGGAATGTATGCCGAGAAGCTTCCCGATGAAATGAAGGTGCCTGATAAAAAAACGGAGGCATACACAGAACTCGCTATGTTCCTTGGCGAGGGAGGAAGCTGGGCAGAGCTGTGGGGTGAAAACGCCACAGAGAAGGGCCGGTCGGCTGCATCCAAGCTGTACGCTTGGGACAAGGACATCAGTGCCATAACCGGTGCGCTGGAAAAGGCGGACACGGCGCTGGCGGCGGTGCTGAAGAATGTAGATGAGTTGGACGAGGCCCGGACCAACTGGGCCAATAAGGTGGATAACCTTTCGGAGGGCGACGTCAAGACCTCCATGCAGGGCGAATATGAGAATGCCGCCAAGGACATCAATAAGGATGCCATCAACAGCCTGCGGGCGCTGGTGGATACCTACAAGAAACATTTTGACTCCGTCAAGTCTGTCGTCGAGGGCATCAAGCTGTACGACAAGCCCATCTGCCGGGAGGACTATGGCTCAGTAGATTATAAGGACGAGTTCAGTTCCTCCATCGGCAAGAATGATTTCACGGAGCTGGGGCAGATCGAGTCCCAGGCGACGCAGATCATGAACAGCAAATATACCGGCCAGAGCGTCAGCAGCGTGACACCCGGAAACGCCAAGAAGGTCACGGAGGAGGAGCAGTTCTACGCCTACCTGTGCCGGGTCTGCGCCTCTGCCAATGCAAAGAAGAATAAGACCAGCAAGGATAGTGCAGAGAGCCTGAAAAAGAACCTGATCTCTGCCGGCAATTCCGGGGCCAATTCGACGCAGTCTACGGCCGGCCTGCCGGCGGACATCCCCGGCACCATCAGCGCCTCTGTGGACGAGAGCGTGCGCAAGGCCATCGACCAGCTGTGCTCCGACGAAGGCGGTGAAGAGGGCAAGAGTACCTTCCATGCAGAAAAGGTAGACTCCGGCAGTGACAAAGAGGCCGCCAAAAACAACAAGAACAATCTCACCAAGATATCCGAGCTGCTGAAGCTGCTGGGACAGGTTGCTGAGGCCGGGCGAGACAAGCTGTACCTTCAGGAGTACATGACGGAGATGTTCAGCTGCTACACCGACACCTTGAAAAAGGATGGTGACGGCAATCTGGTAGCCAAGGCCATGAACGGCAAGGATATGACCAACAACCCCTACTTTGGGGCTGAGGCGGAATATATCCTCTGGGGCAACGACAGCGTGACGAAGAACCTGCAGAGCACCCGTGCCATGATCTTCGGCATCCGCTTTGCCCTGAACGCCGTGTACGCCTTCACCAGCACCGATACCACCGTGCCGGCGCTGACGGCGGCCACAGCCATCGCAGGCTGGACGGGCTTCGGCGTGCCCATCGTAAAGACGGTGATCCTGCTGGCGTGGGCCATGGCGGAGTCCTTCGTGGACGTCAAGGCCCTCTGCGACGAGGGAAAGGACGTGGCACTGTATAAAACTTCCAACACATGGGCTTTGGGCTATGATGGATTGAAAAATAAAATTAAAGAAGGAGCAACCAATCTCATCCAAAATGTTGCCAATGCAGTAGTGTATGACATCTTTGACAGATTGGAAAATGCCGCTGTGGATGCGAGTGGGAAGCTTGTGGACTTTGGGGTGGATGAAACTGAACGATACGTAGATGACACACTCGACGGTGTTTATGAGAAAGTTCAGAGTGCAATCGCCGGTCCTATCTCACAGTTGGCTCTGCAGATCACGGGAGCCTCGCAGACCTTAAGTCAGGCGGATATCATAAACAAGGTGGAGGAGACCTTGAAGGGATTGAAGAACAGTGGTTCAGGGCTGGTAAACGAGTGCATGGATCTGGCCATTGATAAGTTGCTATCTGATGAGGTGGGGAATATCGCTGAGCAGCTATATGAGATGTATAATGCTGCAAAGAATGGGAATGCCATTGAAGAAATCAATAAAATGCTATATGGAACGGATAATACCGGTGGGTTAATTGGAGGACTCAAAACGAAGATTAGCGAAGCTATTCGGAGTAAAATCAACGCATATGGTGATAAATTTAAAGTATCGCTGGAGGAGAAAATCACCGAGGGCGGCAATCAGGCAAAAGAGAAGATCAAGGATGAGATCAGCAGCTTTACGGCGGGGATCGCCGGGGATTCCGCTGGTTCCTCCGGCAGTACGGCGGCGGCCAGCGGCCTCACCATGAACTACAAGGAGTACGTCAAGACCTTTATCATGATCCACCTGCTGATGGGAGACGGCAGCAAGAACGCCATGCTGACCCGGACGGCCCAGTTGATTCAGGCCAATGTCCAGCAGCAGAGCAGGGGCTTTGATGTCACCAAGGCCTTTACCGTGGTCACGGCTACGGCGGAGGTATCCGTTCGCACCACCTTTTTCCAGGTCCCGGTGACTACCGTGAATGTAGACGACGAGACGTCCTATGAGCTGGATTTCAGCAGGATCGGCACCGGATATCAGAAGCTCAAGTATTCCAGTGTATTAGGCTATTAAACAGGAGGAATTTATGAAAAGATTTTTAGCTTTTATTTTGGCGGCCCTGATGCTGCTGACCTTGGCGGCCTGCGGCTCCAATGGAGGGAACACGGATCCCCAGCCGGACAATGATCAGAATCAGACGGATGAACCGTCTAAGGATGATCCCGCAAAGGATATGGAGCACCGAGTAGAGGAAGTGCTTGGCTATAGCTTTACCTTTGATGGAGATGTAGATGAAAGAACGGTTACTGACGGCCTTATTGCTGAAACGGAAGAGTACTCCCTTGTTATTTACTGTTTTGATGATATTGATTTTGATACTTGGGATAATGTGACAGATTCAGCGTTTAAACACGTAAGAAGTACGATGCGTGCGGCATTTAGATTTCAACCTAGCGAGCAAACCAACAGCACCAGTAGCAAAATCGAGAACGATTATGGCGAGACCATCCTGAAGGTCAGCGGCACCATGGAGGGTGACCAGACTGGTGAAGGAACAATGAATCGCCAGTTCATCGCATTCTATTATGTGACCGATGAAAATGTTGTCCGTTTCTGTGTTGGCGTTCCCAAGGACGATTCCTCTGCCAGCTATGCTGCACTGGATGCTGCCATGGACACGCTGATCGAGAATCTCAAAAAGGCGGCGTAATTAAGAAACCATGAGAGGGTGAGACTGTGAAAGACAAAGGGGAAAAGGGCTCGTTTACCGTAGAGGCCATCCTGTCGCTGTCGATCTTCATGTTTGCCTTTGTGACCATCGTTTCGCTGGCCACCGTTGCAAAGATCGAGAGTACCACCCAGTATGCCATCGACCAGGCGGCCAAGGAGATCTCCAAGTATACATACATCGCCAGCCGGGCCAACCTGCTGGTGCATCCCAAGGACTCCGCCGAGGCCACGGTGGACAGCATCGACGAGGCGGTGCAGTCCATGTACGACTTCTCCGACGTGCTCAGCAGCTCCACCGGCGGCAACGGCGTGCCCCTGAACTCCGAGGGCCTGAGCGATATGCTCAGCGGCATGAGCGGCGATGATTTCAAATCCATCACCGCTTCGGCACAGAATGTGTACAACAGCTTTGCCCCGCTGATGAGCGACCCCAAGGGTGCCATCACGGCGCTGGCACAGGTGGTGGCGCAGAAGGGCGGCTCCGCTCTGGTGAGCCGGGTCATCGCCCAGCCGCTGTGCAAGGCGCTCCTGCCCAAGTACATCACCCAGCAGGATGACGCTTCGGCGGTGCTGGAGAAAATGGGCGTGGTCAACGGATTGGACGGACTGGACTTCAGCCTGTCCACATTCCTGATGGACCAGCGGACCATCAATGTGGTGCTGGTGTACGAGATCGACGTGAAGGGCTTCGGCATCTTCGACCAGAAGCTGATCGTCAAGCAGACGGCCAGCACGGCGGCATGGCTGGCGGACACCGAGGGCGTGAAGCTCAGCGACGTGGCTTCGAAAACGTCGGCGTGGCAGAAGAGCGACATGGAGCGTGGCAAGGACTACGTCAGTGAGCTGCAGGGGGAGAACCCCCATCAGGGTGTAAAGAACGGCGTGGGCGTGGATCTCTATGATCAGGACAGCAACACCTTTACGGCGGTCCACTCCATGAACGTGTTTGCCGCCTCCTACTCGGATTATGTGCGCTCCGGCGACGGCACCAAGGCCAGCGACTACATCCTGAAGCGGGAGAAGATCAAGGCGGCGCTGAAGGCCTACGCCAATGCACTGAACCGTGCGGTGGACAGCATCAGCGAGAGCATCGAGATGTCGGACGGCACGGACTGCCAGACGGCGCTGGAAAAGACCATGCACCGGGAGAAGGTCCTGATTATAGTGGTGCCGGAGGAGGCGACGGAGTTTGCCTCGCTGCTGCAGGAGATCGCCAATGAGATCGAGCAGGAGACCGGTGTCAAGGTCAATATCACATACAGAGACGAGGCATTGGGAGGTTAAGCATGGTCTGCGGCATCATCATAACGATTTATACGCTTTTGCTGCTCGTTGCCTCACTCCTGTATGTGAAGAAGCGTTACAGCATTGAAAAAGGGGCGCTGACCCGGACGGCGTTCAAGGCGCATTGGGTGCTTCTGGCCATTACCGCAGCGGTCCTGCTGCTGTTTGTGACGCTGAGTATCCAATACTCCCTGCGAAATGAGCTGCTGAAGCTTCCGGTGCTGATGCGGTGGACGACCCTTCTGTGGGGCCTGTATCTCTTGGCCTATATCGACTACCGGGAACGGCTGATCCCCAATTTCCTGATTTGCGTCCTGCTGATCGCCAGAGTGGCCTTTCTGGGCTGCAATCTGATCTCCGATCCGGAGTACTGGCGCAGCATCCTGCTCTATCCGCTGATTGGCGCCGGCATCGGCGGCGTGATCTTGGCGGTGGCGATGCTCCTCTCCCGGAAGGGTGTGGGCATGGGCGATGTGAAGCTGTTCATCACCATCGGTGCATATGTGGGCAGTATGGAGATTATTGCGACACTGTTCTATACGTTTGTGGTGTCAGCCGTTGTCGGGATCGTTTTGCTGCTGATGAAAAAGGTCAAGCTGCGGGACTCGGTCCCCATGGCGCCCTTTGCGTTCGCCGGAGTGGCGATAGAATATGCGTTTATGCTGATAGGAGGATAACGGCGGATGAAGAAGGGAACTGCAAAGCTGGTACTGATCGGCCTGCTCGCATTCACGGCACTGGCGTGGCTGGGGCTTCTGAAAAATCAGATCGATAGCAGCAGTGCATATAGAAAATATCTGGAGCAGGGGCAAAGGTACGAGGAGAAGGGCATCTACATCGATGCGCTGGAGAGCTACGAAAAGGCTCTGGAGCTGAATAGCGGCAGCTACGATATCACCATGAAGCTGGCGGATATGTACTATCAGGTGGGGGATTATAAGGGCTTTCTTGCTTGCTGCGACAAGGCCATTGAGCTGGCTCCCAAGGATCCGCAGGCCTATCTGAAAAAAGCAGATTATTACATGGAGAAGGCGGATTACAGCGAGGCCATGGAGGTGGTAAAGAGCGCCGCTAAGGTCAAGGACAACGAGGATATTCAGGCGCTTTCCAAGAAGCTGTCTACCACGTGCATCGAGAAGTACTCCTCCTACGAGACGGTAGGAGACTGGCACGTCCAGCCGGACCGCAACTATGTGACGGTGTCCGAGGAGGGCCGGTACGGGATGGCCGCCAAGGACGGGACCAGAAAGATCAAGTGTACCTATGAGTACCTGGGGGCCTATGACAAGGATACCGGCGTGATCCCCTGCTGTCTGGAGGGATCGTACTACTATATCGACGTCAAGGGCAACAAGAAGCTGGTAGGCGACAATACCTATCAGTATTTGGGTTCCTTTGGCGACGGTTTGGCTCCGGCTCAGCGGGACGGCAAGTACGGCTACATCGACACGGAATTTCATGAGCAGATGTTTGAACTTGACTACGCCGGCGCCTTTGCCAATGGTGTAGCGGCGGTGAAAAAGGGCGATAAATGGGCCCTGATAAACTGCAAGCTGAAAAACATCACGGATTTTACCTATGATGAGATCCTGGTGGACTCCTACGGCTACTGCTCCATGTTTGACCGTATTACGGTCCGTACCGGAGATAAGTACTTCTTCGTGGATCACGACGGCAAGCAGATCGGTGCCGCCTATGACGGTGCGGCAATGGTCGCAGCCAACGACGGCTATGCGGCGGTGAAGGTGGGTTCGCAATGGGGCTTTGCGGATGCCAAGGGCGAGTTGGTCATCCAGCCGCAATATGAAAACGCCAGATCCTTCTCGCTGGGCTTAGCCCCGGTAGAGGAAAATGATCGGTGGGGCTATATCAACACCGACGGTGAGCTGGTGGTAGAGGAGAAGTATTTTGACGCAGGCGTTTTCTCCCCGGACGGAGCAGCCTGTGTGAAGAGCGTTGCCGCATGGAGCTTTCTGGTCCTGTGCGAATACGACAGTTGAGGTGGATCATCATGGATTTTTCTTACGAAAATCAAGGGGCAAATACCTATCTTGTCTATGAGATAAAAGAGGGGGACTCCATCGACACGTTGAGCCTGGGGATGCTCACCAATAACAGCATACCGGGACTCACCAGAGCCCTGTTTACGCAGATGGATGAGAAGAGGTATATTAAGTACAATGTTTCCTCCAAGGTGTCCATGCAGCAGTTTTTCGGCGGCGTTGTGAACCGTAAGCGGCTGCTGGGCGTTTTCAACGGGATCACGGAGGGCTTTCTGTCGGCGGAGGATTATATGATCGACACGTCCAGCATCGTGCTGGACCCGGAGTACATCTTTGCAGATGTCACGACCTGTGCCGCTGCACTGATCTGCCTGCCCATCGCCAGTGCAGAGGGGAAGGAGCCGGATCTGGGTGCCTTCTTCAAAAGTGTCGTGGTCAATGCGCAGACGGACCCCGCGGAGGACTCGGACCATGTGGCGAAGATCCTGAACTTCCTGAACAGCTCGTCGGTATTCTCTCTGCCGGGCTTCAAAAAGCTGCTGGATGATTTGCGCAATGAGCCTTCGGCGCCCACAGTGACGGTGGAGGTGAAGAAGATACCCAATGGGCAGCCCTCTGTAGGTGCGCCTGCGGTCCCTCCTGTACAAAAGACTGCTCCCGTCCATGTACCGCCCGCACAGCCGATCATCACACCGGCCGTACCGCCCGCTGTACCTCAGCCGCCGCAGCAGCAGACGCAGGAGTCCCCGAAGGAGGAAATGTCGCTGCTGCACCTGCTGACCCATTACAGTAAGGAGAATAAGGCCCTGTACGATCAGCAGAAGGCGGCGCAGAAGGGTAAGCCCAAGCAGGCGGTCTCTAAACCAAGCAAGCCCGCAAAGACCGAAAGGCCCGCCAATCAGTCGGCAAAAAGCCAGAGCTTTGCGGTTCCGGGTGTGGAGCAAAAAGGCAGCGCACCGAGCTTTGCGATCCCCGGACAGTCGGCCCCGGCCGTGCAGCCGGTGATACAGACACCTCCGCAGCCCAAGCCACAGATACCTGTGACCCCGGTCGTGCAGCAGCCTGCTGCAGTCCAGCCGGTGCAGATACCGGTCCAGCCGCCGGTTCAGACGATCCCGATGGTGCAGACCGGTGAAAAAATGGATTTCGGCAATACAACGATCCTCAACGGCGGCGGCCGGGTCGGGGAGACCACGGTGCTCAACAATGCCTCCCAGCAGTCCCGGCGCATTGCGCCATACCTGATCCGCAGCAGAAACCACGAGGAGATCGCCGTCAATAAGCCCCAGTTCCGCATCGGGAAGGAGCGGAGCTATGTGGACTACTTCATTGGGGACAATCCGGCCATCAGCAGAAGCCACGCCACCATCATCACCCGTGAGAATACATACTTCATCGTGGATACCAATTCCACCAATCACACCTACGTGGACGGCAAAATGATCCAGCCCAACACGGAGGTGCCAATCCAGCAGGGAACCAAGATCCGTCTCGGCAACGAGGACTTTGAATTTAAGCTTCGCTGAGATGCGCTATTTTTGCCAAGAGAGGATGTATAGCAATGAATTTCATCATCTCCACAGCCACAGATATCGGGACCACCAAGGCTACCAATCAGGATAGCTTTAACGCCCGTGTGGTGACGACGCCGCTGGGCCGGATGGCCTTTGCCGTGGTCTGCGACGGAATGGGTGGTCTGGACAAGGGCGAGGTAGCCAGTGCATCCGTGGTCAATGCATTCTGCAAGTGGGCGGAGCAGCGGCTTCCCGATCTGTGCGAAAGCGGCTTGACCGATTCGGCCATCCGGGCGGACTGGGTGGGCATCGCCACCGAGTACAACGAGAAGATCAAGCTGTACGGAAAGCGGTGCGGCCTTGCCAGTGGCCTTGGCACCACGGTGACGGCACTGCTCCTGACGGAGCAGCGGTACTATATCATCAACGTCGGTGATACCCGTGCCTACGAGATAGGCGACCATGTGGTCCTTTTGACCAAGGACCAGACCGTGGTGGCCAGAGAGGTGGAGCTGGGGAACCTGACGCAGGTCGAGGCGGAGACCGATCCCCGGCGCAGTGTGCTGCTGCAATGCGTGGGTGCATCCGACGAGGTCTATCCGGATATGTTTTTTGGTGATACGGCGCTGAATGCCACCTATATGCTGTGCAGCGACGGATTCCGCCACGAGATCACGGAGGGGGAGATATATGCCTATCTGAACCCGACGGTGATGACCGATGCCGATGGGATGCAGCGCAATATGGAGGCGCTGATCGAGCTGAACAAGCAGCGCCGGGAGCGTGACAACATTTCGGTGGTGACCATCAGAACATTTTGAAATATGGAGGGAACGGGATGCTGGAGATAGGATCCCTCATTGACGGAAAATATAAGATCCTCAACAAGGTCGGACAAGGGTCAATGGGCGTCGTATATATGGCCATCAATGAGAAGGCGAACAAGACCTGGGCAGTGAAGGAGGTCCGCAAGGACGGTGTACTGAATTTTGAAGCCGTGAAGCAGGGTCTGGTGGCGGAGACGAGTATCCTCAAGAAGCTGAGCCACCCGAGTCTGCCGAGTATCATCGACGTGATTGATACGGAGGATACGTTCCTCATCATCATGGACTACGTGCAGGGCAATTCCCTGAACAAGGCACTGGAGGAGTACGGCGCCCAGCCGCAGGAGTACGTCATTGAGTGGGCCAAGCAGTTGTGCGATGTGTTGGGGTACCTCCACTCCCGGCAGCCGCCCATCATTTACCGGGACATGAAGCCCGCCAATATCATGCTCAAGCCGGATGGCAACGTGACCCTCATCGACTTCGGCACGGCCAGAGAGTTCAAGGAGAAGAATCTTGCGGATACCACCTGTCTCGGCACTGTGGGCTATGCGGCCCCGGAGCAGTTCGGTGGCATGGGTCAGACGGATGCCCGCACGGATATCTACTGTCTGGGTGCTACGCTGTACCATTTGGTCACCGGCTGCAACCCCAGCGAACCGCCCTATGAGATGAAGCCCATCCGGGAGATCAACCCCAGTCTCTCCGGCGGTCTGGAGCGCATCATCCTGAAGTGTACCCAGCGCAACCCGGAGGACCGCTACCAGTCAGCGGCGGAGCTGATGTATGCGCTGGACCACTACAAGGAGATCGACGAGGACTACAAGAAGAAGCAGAAGCGCAAGCTGGCAAAATTCATTGTCCCGACGGCCCTTGCAGTGGTATTCGCCGTGGCGGGCTTTGCACTGAGCCATGTGGCGGCCCAACAGGCCACGGATACCTATCGGGATATCCTGTATGAGGCGTCCAAGACGGCGGATTACGGGGAGAAGGTGGCACTCTATGGCGAGGCCATCGCCGTTCCCGATAAGGCCGGGGAAAAGGATGCCTATCTGGCGCTGATCCAGACCTACAAGAATAACGACTCCCGGTTCTCCGTGGAGGAGGCCAATCAGCTGACCAAGTACATCAAGAGCAACAAAGCGGCGCTGCAGGCGGATCCCGCCAACTATACGGAGATCTGCTTCGAGACCGGAAAGCTCTACTGGTATTATTACGATTACGGCGACGGGACTGACAATCAGGTCACACGGGCCAAGAGCGCCGTGGAGTGGTTCCAGGACGTGCTGGACAACGCCCCGGAGGGCTATGCAAACCTGAATATGGCGAGGGTCTATGTGAACATCGGCTCGTTCTACCGGGATATCACCACCGATATCACCGAGGCCAGCGATAAGGGAAAGTATAAGCCCTTCTTTGACAACATTCGTGAGCTGCTGGATACGGTGGCCACCGATGAAAATGAGAGCGAGATCGTGCGGCTGGAGCTGCTGGAGCTCTCCCGCAGTGCGCTCCAGCAGTATGCCACCAAGTTTAAGGGTGACGGCATCAGCCAGGCGGATATGATGCAGATGTATGATCAGGTGGAGCGAACGGTGACAGGCATCTCTGCCACTGCCGACACCACGGAGCATAAGAAGGAGGCCACCGTTTCGCTGCTGGCGGATACGAAAAAGGCCGTTGAGACGGCATATGCCACGAAGGGAGGGGAGCAGGCATGACGGTTGAAACGCTGCAAATGCTCTCGACGGTGGCCTATGTGTTGGCGGGTATTTTCCTACTGGCGGCCATTGCGATTTTCTTCCTGCTGGATATCCGCAGCGTCATCGGTGACGTAACAGGAGCTACGGCCCGCAAGGCCATCCGGGATATCCGGGCCCAGAACGAGGCCAGCGGCAATAAGGCATATAAGCCCAGCCCCGTAAATGCTGCCCGTGGCAAGCTCACGGCGAAGATATCGCCCTCCGGCAGACTGGAGCCACAAATGGCGGGAATGGGCGGCTCTCCGGGTACGGAGAAACTCTCCACCATGGAGCTGACAGCGGCGGCAGAGGCTACCACCGTGCTCACCGAGACTGCGGCGGAGACGACGGTTCTGCAGCAGCCGGAGGAGGTGGGCGCCACAACGGTCCTGTCGGAAGCGGAGCGAGAGCCTGCCGCCCCGAAGTCGGAGGAGAAGCGCGCATTCCATACGGATGTGGAGATGGGCTTTAGCGCCAGCTCTGAGATCATCGAGTAGTTTTTATCATCCGTCTAGCGGATGACAAAATAAGACACCAAGAAACACCTCAACAGTAAGGAGCAGTGAGAGATGAACGAAGTTAGAATGAAAAAACGCATTCTGTCTGCCGTCCTTGCCTTCCTCATGACCGTCAGTCTTGTGCCGGTCTCTGCGTTTGCAAGCACGGCGACCCATGCGGATGCCTTTACCATCTGCGTGACAGGCGGCGACGAGGATGCCAAGCTGGACGGCGCATCGGTGGATTATACCATCGAGGTGGATGGCACGGAAGGTGCCAGGAACACCGTGACCACCACCGACGGCGAGGCGGTCATTCAGGAGATGACCGACTATGCACAGGACATCGCAGACGGCAAGGCGGTCACATTGGCCTATACCGTATCGGCGGAGGGTTATGACACCGTTTTCGACCGTGTCGCTGTCACGGATGTGACCGGCAATGTGGATGTGAAGCTGACGGTCAAGACCCCTGATACCGTGAATGTGACGGTCACCAAGACCGGCAACGGATTAGTCCGGATCAACGATCAGGAGACGGAGACGTCCACCGTGGAGAAGGGCGGCGATGTGAAGCTGGAGCTGATCCCGGCCAAGGGCGCCTATATTCAGGAGCTTACGGTGAAGGGTGAGCCCCGGACAGTGAAGAAGGGCGAGACGTTTCAGGAGACGCTGACCGCCGACGAGGATATCACCGTCAGCGTGACCTTCGTGCAGGAGTACACCGTCACTGTCACCGCCGACAAGGGCGGCAATGTGCTGCTGGACGGCGAAGCGGTCACGGAAAAGACCTACAAAGAGGGGACTGAGGTCGAGCTGTCTGTTGCGGCGGACGATGACTATCAGATCGAATCCATCGCCATCGACGGTACGCAGGAGGATATTGCAGATACTGCCAGCTTTACAAAGAAGCTGACGGTGGATAAGGACACGACGATCGCCGTGAAGTTCATAAGAGTGTACACCGTTACCGTCACCTACGACAGCCAGCACGGAACGGTGGAAACCGACCCCGCAGCGCAGGGCGGCGAGGTGGAAGCAGTCCTCGTGAAGCAGGGCGGCACCCTGACGATAAAGGCCACTCCCAACGAAAACTACCGTGTCAGCGAGGTGGAGATCGACGGCAAAGCGGAAAGCTTTGATGACAATCGATATGTAAAGGATACTCCCTTCACACGGGATATCAAGAACATTACTGCGCCCCACACCATCAAGATCACCTTTGCTCCCACGCTGCAGACCATCACGGTGATCTCCGGCGAGCAAGGCGAGGTGAAGGTGGAGGGTCCGGAGAAGGTGAACTATAACGGCAGCGTCGACCTCACCATCACGCCGAAGGACGGCTATATCATCGACACCATCACGGTAGACGAAGCCGATGTGAAGGCCAACGTGAGAAGAGCGGCGGAGAAGTCGTATAAGCTACTTCTGACGGAAGTCCAACGGGATACGAAGGTGACCGTCACCTTTACGGCGTGCCCCCAGATCAACACCAGTGACCTCACTGCGCTGGATGGCATCACTTGGAACTCCGACAATGCCATCCGCCGGGATGGCGCCACCTTCGTCTTTGCAAACAATGCAGCGGTCCAGTTTTCTGCTGCCGCCGATGAGACTGGCAGCGAGACCGGGATCAAGGGCATCCAGCTGATTTTTGCCGACGGAACGACCTCCGGCGGCTACGATGCGAAGACCGCCTCCTTTACGCAGCCGGCGGCCATTCAGGAAACCAAGACCATTCAGGCCATCCGGGTGTTCTACGGCGAGACGGAGATCCGTGTGGCACAGCTGGCAGACAAGAAGCTGGAGGGCCTGAAGATCGTCGTGGATAAGAAGGCCCCCAAGCTGGGGCTGGCGCTCGAGGCGGCCAACACCAACGGCTACTACAACAAGAACTTCACCGCCACGGTGAATGGCATCAACGACCCGGACGACTACTCCGGCATCCAGTCCGTGGAGTATTGGGTGGTAAAGGACCGCACCGAGACGGAGCAGGGGGACCGAGACCCAGCGGGAGATGCTCTATACCTACACGAAGGGCGGCGATATCCTGCAGGAGCTGAAGGAGCTCTCCTTCACCGTGGATGCCGGGAAGAACAACAGCGACAACGTTGTGATCTATGTGCAGGTCACTGACCGGGCCGGCAATGTGTCCAAGCCAGAGGAGAAGGCAGTGAAGATCAACTCTACGTCTCCTACCATCGAGATCGAGTTCGGAAAGGGAAAACCTGTCAAGGAAAAACCTGTCAATGTGGTGGAGGAGAACGGCACTGAGCGTGGCTACTACAAAGCTGCCCGCACCGCCACTGTGACCATCACCGACAGAGCCAGCACACTGGATCTCGATGCGGTCACGTTCGATATCAAGGATACAGTGGGCAACGACGTGCGCAGCAAGGTCAAGATTACCGATTGGAGTAATGCTGTTGACCCGGAGACGAAGCTTCCTGACCCGGATAAAGCTTTCTGTGAAGTGACCTTCTCTGAGGATGCCAATTACATCTGGTCCATCTCCTACACCAACAAGGCCGGTCTGTCCGCCCTTGCTGACAAGGACCAGAAGAAGAGCGTAAACGCCACCACCATTGGTGAGACCCCCTACTGCTTCACCGTGGATACGAAAGCCCCCACCGGTACCATCACCGCCAACACCTATGTGGTGGGAGGAAAGGACCCCACTTCTTCCCCTGTATGGACAGCGCTGATCGGCAGCGAGAACCTGACCTTTGGCGTTTGGGCCAAT
This sequence comes from Vescimonas coprocola, assembly GCF_018408575.1. Taxonomy (NCBI): domain Bacteria; kingdom Bacillati; phylum Bacillota; class Clostridia; order Eubacteriales; family Oscillospiraceae; genus Vescimonas; species Vescimonas coprocola. The sequence continues at coordinate 1,061,783 of NZ_AP023418.1, read as the reverse complement.
GATAAGATCGTCATTACCCATAACGAATGGGACGAGACCTCTCCCATCAAGAGCAAGGAATACTTTGTCCAGAAATTCCAGACCGACAGTGAAGGGAAGAAGGCGCTGACAGTCAAGGAGCTGGCGCAGCAGAAGTGGACCGATATAGGCAAAACCACGGAATTTACACCCAACCAGCAGCTTGTGGTCTATCTGAAGATCACGGATATGGCCGGCCATGTCACCTACCTCAGCACCAACGGTCTGGTGGTGGACAACGAGAGACCTCACGAGGAGTTTACGGCCCCGGAAATCGTAAAGGAGTCCGGCCTGACCAACAACAAGATTTATAACGGCGATGTGCCGGTGGTGGTGTCGGCAAACGATCCCGTGGAAAACGGCGTGTATTCCGGCCTGAAGCAGGTGACCTATACGGTCTATAACGGGACGGTCTATAACGAGGAAGATGTGACCCAGCGGGGCGTGCTCTATAGCTGGGACGGCAAAGTCCCCCCCTGCCAGTCCAAGGAGAAAATGCGCTTTACTGTGGATGCAAAGAAGAACAACAGCAACGATGTCCACATCCTGCTGACCGCCGAGGACAACGCAGGCAATGTCACGTCCATGGAGTATTCCATCAAGATCGATATCACGAAGCCTATCATCAATATCGAATATGACAACAATGCGGCGGACAGCGGCACCTTCTTCCGGGAGAGCCGCCGGGCCAACGTCACGGTGAAAGAGCGCAACTTCGACGACAGCCTGGTGAACATCACCCTCCGGGCCACCAATGACGGCGCAGATATTGCGTTGCCCACGGTCAGCGGCTGGACCTCCAGCGGCGACCTCCATACGGCCACCATCGAATACACCGCCGAGGGGGACTACACCTTCGACATCGACGTGACGGATAAGGCGGGCAACCCCAACGAGCCGGTGCACTATGCCGACGGTACCGTCGCTCCGACGGCCTTCACCATCGATAAGACCCGCCCCACCATCAGCGTCACCTATGACAACAACTCCGCCTTGAACGGAAACTACTACAACGCAAACCGCACGGCCACCGTTGTTGTCACGGAGCACAACTTCGACGCCAGCCGGGTGAACATCACCCTCCGGGCCACCGACGACGGCGCAGATATCGCCCTGCCCACGGTCAGCGGCTGGACCTCCAGCGGCGACCGCCATACGGCCACCATCGCCTATCAGCGTGACGGCCTGTACACCTTCGACATCGACGTGACGGATAAGGCGGGCAACACCTCCGCCGACTTCACGGAGCAGACCTTCTATGTGGATACGACGGCTCCCACGCTGGAGATCACCGGCGTAGCCGACCGCTCCGCCAACAACGGCGACATCATCCCGGTAGTGTCCTATTCCGATACCAACTACGATGATGCACAGGTGAGCATCACCCTCACCGGCGCCATGCGCAAGGGCGTTGCGCTGGACGGCTCCTATGCCGACCAGCACAACGGCAAGGTCTTTACCTTCAAGAATTTCGCCAAGGAGAAGGAAGTAGACGATATCTACACGCTGGCGGCCACCCTGACGGATAAGGCGGGCAACACCACGGAAAAGACCATTTTGTTCTCCGTCAACCGCTTCGGCTCCACCTATGCCCTCAGCGCCGCCACGGAGCAGCTCAACGGCTCCTACGTCCAGACGCCGCAGGATGTGGTGGTGACGGAGACCAACCCCGACGCCCTCCAGAACATCCGCATCACGCTCTTCAAGAACAATCAGACCATCATCCTGCAGGAGGGTACGGACTACCGCATCGAGGTGCGGGGCGGCAATGGTCAGTGGTATGAGTACATCTACACCGTGCTGGCCAAGAACTTTGCCGATGACGGCGTCTATCGCCTGACCTTCTACTCCGAGGATGCTGCGGGCAACATAGCGGAAAACACGCTGGACACCAAGAAGCAGGAGATCGGCTTCGGCGTGGATAAGACCAAGCCCAACATGGTCGTGACCAATCTGGAGAGCGATACCACCTATCCTCTGGAGAACCTCACGGTGAGCCTGTCCGCCGGAGATAACCTGCTGCTTCAGTCCGTGGTGGTGTATCTGGACGATTACAGCAAGGCCTACAAGACGTGGACAGCAGAAGAGATCGCCGCCATCGTGGCGGACCAGGGCGAGTTCACCTTCGATATTCCGGGCGATTCCACCGGAGCGCATCAGGTGAAGATCGTCTGCACCGACGCCGCCGGCAACGAGCAGACGGAGGAGATCACCAACTTCTACGTCACCACGAACCTGTTCGTGCGCTACTACAACAATAAGCCGCTGTTCTTCGGCTCCATTGCCGCTGTGGTAGTGATCGCCGGTGTGGTGATCGCTCTGGCCGCCGGCAAGAAAAAGAAGAACGACAAAGAGAAGTAAGACCTGACCCGGCATAAGCCGACATCAAAGCCTCCGGCCCCAGCCGGAGGCTTTGATGGTTTCGGATGATAAGGAGGAAGAAAAATGCCAGAGAATTTGATCGAGCACTTTGAGGACACGCTGCGCCGCTGCGAAAGCGGAGCACTGCGGGACGCTACCCGTCAGGCCATGGAGGGAACCAAGGTCTACCGTGAGGATTTCAGGGCCCAACAGCCGCTCATGCCCCGGTATGAGCGGCGCATCACGGTGGAGGATACCACCACCTTTGCGGCGGCTGCCCGCTTCGGGAATCAATACGGCGTGGCTGTGCTGAACTTTGCCAATCCGGAGGTCCCCGGCGGTGGCGTGAAAAACGGTGCCACGGCGCAGGAGGAGTGCCTCTGCCGCTGCAGCAATCTCTATCCGTGTCTGGCCAATACACCCGGCGTATATGATGACTTCTATCAGTATCACTATGAGCACGGCCGGTATCTCTACTCCGACCGCCTGATCTACACCAAGGGTGTGACCGTATTCAAAAACGAGGATCTGAGCCTGAAGGAGCGGAACCAGTGGTTTCGTGTGGATGTGATCACCTGCGCTGCACCCATCCTATTCATGCTGCCGCATACGAATTCCGCCGTGCTGGGGGATCTGTTCCGTTCCCGTATCCGCAACATCTTCAATGCCGCCATAGATAACGACATTCGGGTGCTGATCTTAGGTGCCTTCGGCTGCGGAGCCTTCAAGAATCCGCCGGAGATCGTGGCGCAGGCCTTTCGGGATGTTCTGCTGGAGGAGCACTACGATACCTGCTTCACAGATATCGTCTTTGCCATCAAAAGCAGCAACGGCAACGATCCCTTTAAGCCGTGTCCGAACCTGATGGCCTTCCAGCTCGCCTTTGACGGTCTCTCTACCGAGGCTGCCAAGCTCCGCTTTTCCGGCCCCATGTGGCTGGTGGACGATGCGCCTACCCCGGAGAAAATACGGCAGGAGGAGCTTTCCCAGTGGAAAACGACAAACCTCTATCGAGGCAAACAATTTTCCGTCTTGGGAGACTCTGTCAGCACACTGGAAAACTATAATCCGCCGGATCACAGCGTCTTCTACAAAGGCGACGTCTGCAGCCAGACGGGGGTCTATACCATGGCGGATACATGGTGGGGGCAGGTCATCGACTTCTTCGGCGGTGAACTGCTGGTCAATGACTCCTGGTCCGGCAGTCGGGTGACAAAGCTGCCGGGGCAGCATGAGCTGTTCCCCTCCGGGTGCAGCGATCAGCGGACCAGCCATCTGCATATGCGGGGTGTCCGGCCGGATGTGATTTTGGTCTATCTCGGCACCAATGACTGGGCGAACGCCGTCCGGCCCATGGAGGACAGCGGAGTGTCCGACGAGTGGTATTCTGTGTTCGAGACGGCCTACCGGCGAATGCTGCAAAAGCTGCGGGTCAATTATCCGGATGCCGAGCTCTGGTGCTGCACACTCTGCTCCACTTATATGAGTACCGATCCGGCCTTTGCGTTTCCGGAGAGCGTAGGCGGTATCTCCATCGAGGTATATAACGATATCATCCGCCGCACGGCAGTGCTGGAGGGCGGCAGGCTCATCGATCTGTATGCCTATCACCTGCCCTATGATGCCATCGACGGCTCTCATCCCACCAGGACCGGCATGGAGCGGCTCGCAAAGCTTGTCTTGCGTGAGATGCTGGGCAAAGAGGCCGATGCAATTCTCGATTGCAGGGATGGACAGCATGAATACATGGCTTTTGAAGAAGGTACCGATGAAACCAGATACGTATGCAGATGCTGCGGAAAGTTGCTGACCGTAAAAAACTGGAAGCTGTTGACGCAGAAGGAGCGCCGACCCATACTGGATGACTCGGAATATGTGATGCTGCCGCCGGATACCACGGTGGTCCTGTATTCCGATGTACTCCCCCTTACGATCCCAAGCACTGGTGAAAAGCTGCGGATCAAAAAGCCGATGGTAACGGTAGGCAGAGCGCCTGACAGTGACGTCCGCCTGAGCGCACGGACCGTGGCACGGAGGCAGGCGGCCTTTTTCTATGAGCAGGAAATTTGGTTTGTGCGAGACAATTTTTCTACCAATGGTACGTGGATAAACGGACGTAAGCTCATACCGGGAAAGAAGTATCAGCTTGCGGCCTATGATGAGATCGCTTTTGCAAGGACTGAGAAGGTCATATTTGACCTGCGGAATGAGTCGTACACACCTCCCCGGCAGGAAACGCCGCCGAGTCCAATGGGCGATTTTGCAGGGGAAAAGCGGATAGGGGAGTATGAGATCATCCGGACACTTGCCCCGTTGAGCGTAAAGGACGTTTATTTGGCGAAAAGCTCCCGTACGGATAAGCTTGTGGTGCTGAAGCCTTGCCGAAAGGATGATCGTCCCGCCCAAAAGGCCATCCGTGAGCTGCTCCTGAAGGAAGCTGACCTCCTCCGGCAGCTGGATCACCCGGCCATTCCAAAGCTGGTAGAGGTTCTGGAGGATGAGGAGACCCTCTGCGTGGTCCGGGAATATTTTGATGGCGAGACACTAGAGAGCGTCATGGCCAGAGAAGGGACTCAGGATCTGATCCAAGTGGTGGATTGGGCATGGCAGCTATGCGATGTGCTGCGCTATCTGCATGAGAGAAATTATGTCTACCGTGACATGAAGCCGGGAAATATCCTGCTGCGGCCCGATGGCCGTCTTGCACTGATCGATTTCGGCACGATGCGTGTCTATAAACCCGGCAAAGCGGGGGATACCGTCTGTCTGGGTACATGGGGCTATGCCGCCCCGGAGCAGTTCGGCGGTATGGGACAGACCGATGCCCGGACAGATATCTACGGTCTGGGGGCCACGCTCTATTATTTGGCGACCGGCTGTAACCCCGGCGTGCCGCCCTATGAGATAGGCTGCATCCATGCAATGCATATCGACGGCTTCCCGCATCAGTTGGGTGACTTGATCCAAAAGTGTGTGCAGCCCGACCCGGTGAGGCGCTTCCAATCCTGCCGGGAGCTGATGGAGGCACTGGAGGATGCCTCCTTCGACGTTACCACCAATCAGGAGAAGTTGGCTCAGTGGAAGCGGATCCTGCGCCGGGAGGAGCAGAGCTGAAGCTCCCGCTCCCTGTAAAGTAAATCCCTGTTCCTTATCCCCCTCCGGCCCCGGCCGGAGGGGGCTTTTTTTCCCGTCAATCCCGCCGATTCGTGAAAATGTCAGACACGCCCCTACGTTTTTATTGCAATTCTCCGAAAATAATTATATAATGTGAAATACCTATTGGTATGCGAATGGGAAAGGTCTGCAATATGGAAAAGATCCTGTCTGTATTGGAAAATATCAAAGGATACCTGCCTCTGATCCGTCTGGCGGACCTGCTGGACGTGGCCATCGTGGCGTATCTGGTATATAAGCTGCTGTCGCTGGTGAAGAGTACACGGGCCGCCAACATCCTGAAGGGTGTGGCCATCTTTCTGGCGGCGCTGTGGCTGTCCTCGAAGCTGAACCTGCGGGTGGTGAATTACATCCTCAGCCACATGGTGGAGTGGGGCGTGCTGGCCCTGATCATCGTGTTCCAGCCGGAGATTCGCCGGATCTTGGAGCAGCTGGGCAGCAAGAACATCCGTCTGCTGCGGACGCTGGCACCGGAGAAGGAGCTGCCGGAGCTGGAGCGGGCCATCGACCAGACGGTGCTGGCTTGCACGGAGATGTCCCGCACCCGCACGGGTGTGCTGATCGTCTTCGAGCGGAAGATCTTGCTGGACGACGTGGTGCGCTCCGGTACCACGCTGGATGCCTCCGTCTCCAGTGAACTGCTGAAGAACATCTTTTTTGTCAAGGCGCCCATGCACGACGGCGCCGTCATCATCCGCAACGGGCGGATCCTGGGGGCGGGCTGTATGCTGCCCCTGTCTAAGAATGTGAACCTCAGCCGGGATCTGGGGATGCGCCACCGGGCGGGCATCGGCATGAGCGAGAATTCCGATGCCGTGGTGGTCATCGTCTCAGAGGAGACGGGATCTATCTCCGTGGCTATCGGCGGGATGCTGAAGCGCCATCTGCAGGCGGAGACCCTGTCCCAGCTGCTGCATAACGAGCTGATGCCCCAGCAGGAGGAGACGGACAAGGCCCGCTTCCCGCTGCGGGAACTGCTTCGGACCCGGAGAAAGGGGGCGCAGAACGATGAAGAAGAATGATGCCAGCCGTAAGGCGCTGCGGATCATCGGTTCCATTCTGGTGGCGATCGCTCTGTGGATCTATGTGGATACCGTCACCTCGCCGGAGGTGACGCTGAAGGTGAAAAATGTGCCGGTGGAATTCTCCGGCGAGGATACCACACTGGCAGATCGTGGCCTGATGCTGCTGTCGGGCTATGATACCACCGTGGATCTGGTCATCAAGGGTCCCCGGAACGAGCTGCGTAAGCTGGACCGCAGCAAGATTCGGATCGTGGCCAATACCAGCAATATCAAGGAGGCCGGCAGCCAGACCCTGACCTACGAGGTGGTGTTTCCGGATAACATCCGCAGAGGGAAGCTGACGGTGGATTCTGCCAGCATTTACAGCATCACCGTTACCGTGGGCGAGTTGGACAGCAAGGAAGTACCCATTCAGTGCGAAATTGTGGGCAGCGTGGCTGACGGCTTTATGGCCGGGGAGCTGACGCTGGATCCGGAGGTGCTGCTGCTGCGTGGCCAGCGGGACGACCTGCTGAATGTCAGCTACGCCAAGGTGCGGCTGGATATCACCGGAGCTGACAAGACGGTGGTGCAGGCGCTGGAATTTGAGCTGTACGACCACAACGATGTGAAGATCGAGAACAGCGCCATCCGCAGCAGTGAAAAGCTCATCGGCGCCACCATGCCGGTGTCGACGGTGAAGGAGGTGCCTCTGCGGGTGAACTTTGTGGAGGCCGTGGGGGCCACCATGGAGACAGTGGACTACACCATCTCTCCCGCCACGGTGAAGCTGGTGGGCGAGAAGGCCCGACTGGATGAGATCGACAGCATCGTGCTGGATACCCTGTATGTGCAGGATCTGGAGGATTCCCAGAGCCTGACCTATACCATCCCCGTGCCGGAGGATGTGACCATTGCCGACGGCGTGGACACCGCCACCGTGACGGTGGTGGTCCGTGGCGTCACGGAGCGGACGCTGACCGTTTCCCGGTTCACCTTTGAGAATGTGCCGGAGGGCATGACCGCCACGGCAGAGACGGAGTCGCTGAACGTGCGGCTGCGGGGCCTGACAGCGGAGGTGAACGCCCTGACGGCGGAGAACGTCCACATCGTGGCAGACCTGTCCGGACTCACCGGCGCAGGGGTCCATACGGTGCCGGTGACCATCCGCATCGAGGGCTACGAGAATATCGGTATCAAGGGCTCGTATCAGATGGTGGTGGATCTGTCGGTGACTCCGGATGAACCGGGGCAGCCGTAGACATAGCAAGAGAGGTGTAAGCGACCATGACACAGATCGCAACGGTTGAAAAGATATTGCCCGGCGGCTTCGTGGAGATATCCGTCCCCCGAAAGTCTGCCTGCGGCCACGACTGTGAGGAATGCGCCGGCTGCGGCATGACCGGTGCCGCCATCCACGCACGGGCCAAGGACCCTGTGGGGGTCCGGCCGGGGCAGAAGGTGGTGGTGGAGAGCGCTACCCGGAAGATATTGGGCGTAGTAGCCCTGGTGTATCTGCTGCCGGTGGTGGGCTTCCTGCTGGGCTACTTCCTGTCGGAGGGACTGGCGGAGGGCGTCCGCTACGCCATCGCCATCGGCGCAGCGGCGCTGGCCTTCCTGCCCAGCGTGGCCTATGACCGCCACGCCAAAAAGACGGAGGCCCTGACCTACACGGTGGTGCGGGAGTTCTGATGTTCGGCTATGTGCGTCCTGCGGCGGATCGGCTGACTCAGGAGCAGACAGACCTGTTCCGCAGCGCCTACTGCGGCCTGTGCCGCACGCTGGGACGGCGGTACGGCCTGCCGGCCCGGATGATTTTGAACTACGATCTGGCCTTTCTGGCCATTCTGCTGGCCGGCGGCAGCGGCTTTTCCTGCGCTCGCCATCGCTGCCCGGTGCATCCCATCCGGGGCTGCCCCTGCGGGGAAGAAAACCCGGCGCTGGATGCGGCGGCGGATCTCAGCGTCATCCTGACCTGGTGGCAGCTGCGTGACGGCGTGACGGATCACGGCTTCTTCGGGGGCCTGAAATACCGGCTGGCCGCCCTGTTTGTCCGCCGCAGCTATCGCAAGGCCGCCCGCCTGCGGCCGGATTTTGACCGGCTGGTGCAGGGCTGCCTGGGAGAACTGACGGCGCTGGAGCGGGAGAACTGTCCCTCCATTGACCGTCCGGCGGATACCTTCGCCCGGCTGCTGGCCGGTGCGGCAGAGGAGGAGCCGGATCCTGTCCGGCGGCGGGTGCTGGCGCAGCTGCTGTACCATCTGGGCCGCTGGATATACCTGACGGACGCAGCGGACGATCTGGCCAAGGACCAGCGCAGCGGCAGCTACAATCCGCTGCCCCTGCGATTTTCGGTGCAGGAGGGCAAGCTGACGGAGGAGAGCCGTCAGGAGCTGGCCCAGACCATGGATCGGTCCGTGGAGCGGATGGCGGCGGCCTTCGAGCTGTTGGAGTGCGGCGTATGGCAGCCGGTCATTGAAAGTGTGGTATATGCGGGGCTGTATCAGGTGGGAAACGCCGTTTTGAACGGCACCTTCCATCAGCGGCCCCGGAGAGAGAAATACCCTGAACGAAAGGCAGGACACGGCGATGCGTGATCCCTATCAGGTGCTGGGTGTCCCCAGCACCGCCACAGACGAGGAAGTCAAAAAAGCCTATCGGAATCTGGCCAAAAAGTACCATCCCGATAACTATCACGACGATCCCCTGGCCGATCTGGCACAGGAGAAGATGAAGGAGATCAACGAGGCCTACGAGGAGATCCAGAACCAGCGCAAGCGCGGCGCCTCCGGCAATGGCTACGGAGCCTACGGCGGCAGCTATGGTGGCTCCTACGGCGGCTACGGTGCCGGCGGCTACGGCGGCAGCTATGACCCCGCCATCCAGCGCATCCGTCTGGCCATCCGTCAGGGGAACCTGAATCTGGCGGAGGAGCTGCTCAACGCCCGCAGCGACCATAACGCCGAGTGGAACTTCCTGAAGGGAGCCATATGCTTCAAACGGGGCTGGCTGGATGAGGCCAAGCGCTATTATGAGACGGCGGTGCAGATGGACCCCGGCAACCCGGAGTACCAGCAGGCACTGGCTATGGCGGAGGGTCGCTCCGCCGGCTACCGCCCCGCCGGATACAGCCGTGTTACCACCGGTGGCTGCGACGATCCCTGCACCCGCCTGTGCGGTACCATGCTGTGCTGCAATCTGCTGGGCGGCGGTGGCTATTTCTGTTGTATATAAACGGGGACCCCCATCCCCTTTGAAGGAGGATAAAGCTGTGGTCAAGAGCATGACCGGCTATGGCCGGGCGAGAGAAACAAGAAACAAGCGGGATATCACCGTGGAGGTGCGTTCCGTCAACAACCGGTATCTGGACTGTACTGTGAAGCTGCCCAGAGCCTATGTATTCGCTGAGGATGCCATCAAGGGCCGTGTCCAGAAGGCGGTGTCACGGGGCAAGGTGGACGTGTTCGTCACCATCGACTCCTCCGCTGCGGACGTGTCCGTGGTGAAGGTGAACGAGCCACTGGCCCGCAGCTACTATGAGGCACTGCTGCGGCTAAAAGAGACCTTCGGCCTGTCGGGGGAGGTCACCCCGGTGGAGCTGTCCCGCTGCCCGGACGTCCTCTCCGTCACCAAGGCGGAGGAGGATCTGGAGACGCTGGCGGAGGACATCTGTCAGGTGACGGATGCGGCGCTGGCGGCCTATAACCGGATGCGAAGTGTGGAGGGCGTGAAGCTGGCAGAGGATATCGCCGGCCGAGCCGATACCATCGAGGACACCGTGGCCCGTGTGGAGGCGCAGTCTCCCCAGACGGTGTCGGCCTACCGGGAGCGGCTGGAGAGCAAGATGCGGGAGGTGCTGGCTTCCACCACCATCGACGAGGCCCGTATCCTGACGGAGACAGCCATCTTTGCCGATAAGATCGCCGTGGACGAGGAGACGGTGCGCCTGCACAGCCACCTGTCCCAGCTGCGGGATATGCTGCGGGGGGATGAACCCGTGGGCCGGAAGCTGGATTTCCTCATTCAGGAGATCAACCGGGAGTGCAATACCATCGGCTCCAAGTGCAGCGACCTGACCATTACGCAGGACGTGGTGAACATGAAGGCCGAGGTGGAGAAGATCCGGGAGCAGGTGCAGAACATCGAGTAAGGGAGCGTTCTATGGAGCTGGTAAACATCGGATTCGGCAACCTCATTGCCGCCGGGCGGCTCATCGCCGTGGTAAGCCCGGATTCGGCCCCCATCAAGCGACTCATTCAGGAGACAAGGGACGGCGGGATGCTCATCGACGCCACCTATGGCCGAAAAACGGCGTCGGTACTTATTATGGACAGTGACCATGTGGTGCTGTCGGCACTGCCGGCGGAGAAGCTGGCGCCCCGTCTGGGCGTCCGGCTGGAGGATCTGACAGAGGAGGAAGCTTAAGTGCAGAGAAGAGGTAAGACATTCATCGTATCTGGTCCCTCCGGTGTAGGAAAAAGCACCGTGCTGAAGGCGCTGTTTGATCAGCGGACGGACCTGTATTTTTCCATTTCCGCCACCACCCGTGACCCCCGTCCTGGGGAGGTGGACGGTGTCCACTACCACTTCATCCCGGCGGAGGAGTTCCACCGGATGGTGGAGGAGGACGAGTTTCTGGAGTATGCCGAGTACGTAGGCAACTTCTACGGTACCCCCAAGAAGTACGTGGACCGTGCCATGGATGACGGTCGGGACGTCATTCTGGACATCGAGATCCAAGGCGCCAACCAGATCTGCGCCAAGCGACCGGAGACGGTGCGAATTTTCATCGCACCCCCTTCATGGGTGGAGCTGGAGCGCCGCCTTACCGCCCGTGGTACCGACAGTCAGGAGGTCATCCAGAGCCGCCTGCTGCGGGCCAAGGTGGAGCTGCAAACCGCCAGCAGCTACGACTATCTGGTCATCAACGATACCGTGGAGCAGGCGGTGGCGGAGATGGCGGCCATTCTGTGCGCCGAGCACTGCCGCCCGGCGGAGCGTCTGGAGCAGCTCCTGCATAAATAAGTCAAATTACAGCCGAAAGGCAGATAAGGAAGGTCGATCATTATGATGCTGTATCCCGCAATGAACAAGCTGACGGAGTATATCCCCAACCGTTATATGATGGTGAATGTGGTGGCCCGCCGGGCCCGCCAGATCGCTGAGGAGGCCGAGGCTACCGGCCAGCATTTGGACGAGAAGCCGGTGACGCTGGCCATCCATGAGGTGGCTGAGGGCAAGTTCGACGCCCACACCATCGACACGGAGATCGAGGAAGACTGAGGGAGGGACCGTCAATGACGCAGATCGCCAAGGTCGCTGTGGCGGCGGCTACCTACGCCATTGACAAGCCCTACGACTATCTGGTGCCGTCCGGTATGGAGCTCTCCGTGGGCTGCCGGGTCACGGTACCCTTCGGGCGGGGCAACCGCACCGCCGAGGGCATGGTGCTTCAGCTGCGGCAGGAGGTGCCTGCCAAGCCCCTGAAGGCCATCCGCAATCTACTGGATCAGGAGCCGGTGCTGTCGGAGAAGGAGATACGGCTGGCCCTCTGGATGCGCCAGCGGTACTTCTGCACCTTCTACGATGCCCTGCACACCATCCTCCCGGCGGCGGTGTGGTATCGCTACCGGGAGATCTGGAGCCTCTGCCCCACGGCAGAGGAGGGCCTTACGGAACGGGAGCAGGCGGTGTGCCGGATGCTCTCCGACGGCCCGCAGGAGCGGGAGACCCTCTGCACCGCACTGGGGGAGGATATCCCGCCGGTGCTGTATCAGATGAAAAAGAAGGGACTGGTTTCCGTGGAGACGGAGACCAGCCGCAAGGTAAAGGACCACATGGTGGAGCTGGCGTCCTTAGCCGCCCCGGCGCAGGAGGTGCTGGAGCGTCTGGAGCGCCGCCGCCGGTCCGCCCCCCGGCAGTATGAAGCTGCGGCGTTTCTGGCCAAGTGCGGCGAGACCACGGTTCACGACCTGTGCTATTTCACCGGCGCTACCCGCCAGACCCTCCGCAGTCTGGAGAAGCAGGGCCTCATCGCCCTCCGCAGCCGGGAGGAGTACCGCATCTCCCCACGGGAGTACGGTGTCCCGGCGGAGGAGATCACCCTGAACCAACAGCAGCAGGAGGCCTATGATTCCATTCTCCGCCAGACGGAGACGGGCCGGGCCGGGGTGACGCTTTTACAGGGCGTCACCGGCAGCGGCAAGACGCTGGTGTATATCCGTCTGGCACAGACCCTGCTGGAGCAGGGAAAGTCCGTGATGATCCTGGTGCCGGAGATCGCCCTGACCCCTCAGATGATGGCTCGGTTCACCGCCTACTTCGGCCGAAAGGTGGCGCTGCTGCACAGCGGCCTGCGGCTGACGGAGCGGTGGGATCAGTATAAGCGCATCCGCCGGGGCGAGGCTGCGGTGGTGCTGGGGACCCGCTCGGCGGTGTTCGCCCCGCTGGAACGGCTGGGCCTCATTATACTGGACGAGGAGCAGGAGAGCTCCTACGAATCGGAAAAAGCCCCGTGCTACCACGCACGGGATATTGCCAAATACCGCTGCGTACAGGAGGGAGCCCGTCTGGTGCTGGGCTCCGCCACCCCCACGGTGGAGACGGCCTATTACGCCCGCAAGGGGGATTACGGCCTCTGCCGCCTGACGGAGCGCTTCAATCAGCGCCGTCTGCCGCAGGTCATTCTGGCGGATATGCGCCGGGAGCTGCGGGACGGCAATTTCAGCTGTATCAGCCGCCCTCTTCAGCAGGAGCTGGAGCGGAATCTGGCGGCGGGGGAGCAGAGCATCCTGTTTCTGAACCGCCGGGGCAGCAGCCGCCAGCTGCTGTGTCCCCAGTGCGGCTACGTTCCCCAGTGTCCCCGGTGCAGCGTCTACCTCACCTACCATTCCGCCAACAGGCGGATGATGTGCCACTACTGCGGCCACTCCCAGCCTGCGCCGGATACCTGTCCCGACTGCGGCGGCGCCATGAAGCATATCGGCTTCGGTACACAGAAGGTGGAGGAGGAGCTGACCCGGCTCTTTCCCGGTACGGAGCTTCTGCGGATGGATGCCGATACCGTGGGAGAGGGCCACGAGAAGCTCCTGCGGGAGTTCCAGCGCCGCCGCATCCCCATTCTGCTGGGGACTCAGATGGTGGCCAAGGGACTGGATTTCGCCGGGGTGACGCTGGTGGGCGTGCTGGCGGCGGATCTGTCGCTGTACGTGGATCACTACCGGGCGGCGGAGCGCACCTTCAGCCTGCTGACGCAGGTGGTGGGCCGGGCCGGCCGGGGGGAGAAGGAGGGCCGTGCGGTGATCCAGACCTACACCCCCCGCAACGACGTGATCCTGGCGGCGGCGGAGCAGGACTATGACCGCTTCTACGACGATGAGATCCGTCTGCGGCGTCTGCGGCGTGACCCGCCCTTTGCCGACCACTTTACCCTCACCGTCACCGGCCCGGAGGAGGAGCCGGTGCGCCGGGCCTGCGCCCAGCTGTGCGCTGCTCTGCGGCAGGCGCTGTCGCAGGAGCCGTACCGGGCCATGGAGCCGGAGGTGCTGGGGCCTGCCCCGGCCCCGGTGGTGAAGCTGAACAACCGCTACCGCTACCGGATCACGGTGGTGGGCCAAAACGAAAAACCGCTCCGCCAGCTGCTGGCGGCCTATATGAAGGCCTTCGCCCGTCGCCCGGAGCATCGCAATATGGCGGTCCACACGGACTGCAATCTGATGGATTAGAGGTACGAAGGATATGGCTTTGAGAAAGATCGTATTGCAGGGCGACGAGTGCCTGACCAAGGTGTGCCGCCCGGTGACGGAGTTCAATCAGCGCCTGCATACGCTGATCGACGACATGAAGGAGACACTGCTGGATTCCGGCGGCGTAGGTCTGGCCGCCCCGCAGGTGGGCGTGCTGCGCCGTGTGTGCGTGGTGATGAACGAGGATGAGGATATCATTGAACTGGTGAACCCGGAGATCATCGCCGCCGAGGGGGAGCAGACGGGTCTGGAGGGCTGCCTCAGCATCCCCGGCAAGTTCGGCATCGTCACCCGCCCCTATACGGTGCGTGTCCGGGCGCAGGACCGGGACGGCAATTTTTTCGAGGTAGAGGACGAGGAGCTGACCGCCCGTTGCTTCTGCCATGAGATCGAGCATCTGGACGGCCATCTGTTCGTGGAGCACACGGACCATCTGATGACCGAGGAGGAGCTGGAGGAGTATATGAACCAGCAGGAGGAAGACGAGGAATGAGGATCCTGTTTATGGGAACGCCGGACTTCGCCGTGGCCTCTCTGCGCCGACTGGTGGAGGACGGCCACGAGATATGCGGCGTGTTTACCCAGCCGGATAAGCCCAAGAACCGGGGCCATAAGCTGGCCTTCTCTCCGGTGAAGGAGTATGCTCTTTCACAGGGCCTGACGGTGTACCAGCCCACCAAGCTGCGGGACGGTACGGCGCTGGAGCTGATCCGTACTCTGGCCCCGGAGCTGACGGTGGTGGCGGCCTATGGCCGCATCCTGCCGGAGGACATTCTGGCGGCCCCCAAGCTGGGCTCCATCAACGTCCATTCCTCGCTGCTGCCCAAATACCGTGGCGCAGCCCCCATCAACTGGGCCGTCCTGAACGGCGACGCCGTCACCGGCGTCACCATCATGTATATGGCCAAGGAGCTGGACGCCGGGGATATCATTTCCGCCGCCGAGACGCCTATCGATCCCGACGAGGACGCTCTGACCCTGACGAACCGTCTGGCGGAGCTGGGAGCCGAGACCCTGTCCCGGACGGTGCAGGCGCTGGCCGCCGGCACCGCCGGCCGCACCAAACAGGATGAGAGCGCCGTGACCTTTGCCCCCATGTTGAGCCGGGAGCTGTCCCCCATGGACTTCACCCGCCCCGCCCGCAGTCTCCACGATCAGGTCCGTGGCCTCCAGCCTTGGCCCTGCGCCGTGACGGAGCTGTCCGGCGCCACGGTGAAGGTGTACCGTACCGCTGTGGGCGGCGCCGTCAAGGCCGCTCCCGGAACGATCGTCCGGGCCGATAAGACCGGCATCGAGATCGCCTGCGGCGACGGCCGGACGCTCCGTATTCTGGAGCTTCAGCCGCAAAACGGCAAGCGCATGGCGGCGGCCAGCTATCTGGCAGGCCACCCGGTGCAGGTGACGGTATGAGCGACGTGAGAAAGCCGGACGCCAGAGAGACCGCTCTGGAGGTCCTGATGCAGGTGGACAGCGCCAACGCATGGTCCGACGGCGGCCTGAAGCGCACCATCGCCAAAAATAAGCTGGACAGCCGGGATGCGGCGCTGGCCACCCGCTTGTGCTACGGGGTGATCCAGAACCGGATGCTGCTGGACTACTATATCGGCTGCTGGTGCAGCCAGCGCCCGGAGCGGCTGGAGTCCGTCATCCGCAACATCCTGCGGCTGGGTGGCTACCAGATCCTGTTTTTGGATAAGGTGCCGCCCCGTGCCGCCGTCAACGAGGCCGTGGAGATGACCAAGCGCCACCGCCGGGAAAAGGCGGCGGGTATGGTCAACGCCATCCTGCGGAAATTTGCCGCCAATCGGGAGGATATGCCGCCCCTGCCCAAGGGCAGCCCGGCGCAGACTCTCTCCCTGCGATACAGCCACCCCCGGTGGCTGGTGGAGCGTCTGCTTTCCCTCATCGGCGAGGAGGAGACGGAGGCGTATCTCCGTATGAACAATCAGGTAGTACCCACTACCATCCAGACAAACCCCCTGAAGGGTACCCCGGAGGAGCTGGAGAAGCTGCTGCGCCAGACCGGCGCACAGGTGGAGCCCCACCCGTGGCTGGCGGGATGCTTTTCCGTCAGCGGCACCGGCGATCTGGAGCAGCTGTCCGCCTTCCGGGAGGGCCGCTTCACCGTGCAGGACGCCGCCGCCCGCCTGGTGGCCACCGTGGCCGCTCCGGCCCCGGAGGATCGGGTGCTGGACGTGTGCGCCGCTCCCGGCGGCAAGTCCTTTGCCATGGCCATGGACCGCCGGGATCGGGGCCAGATCCTCTCCTGCGATGTCCACCCCCACAAGCTGAAGCTCATCGACAGCGGCGCCCAGCGTCTGGGCATCACCAGCATCCGCACGGCGCTGGCCGATGCACGGGAGGAGCACGCCGCATGGCTGGAGCAGGCGGATGTGGTAGTGGCGGACGTCCCCTGTTCGGGCCTCGGCATCATTCGCAAAAAGCCGGATATCCGGTATAAAAACCCCCGTGATCTGGCCCAGCTTCCGGCCATTCAGGGGGATATTCTGGAAAATGCCTGCCGCTATGTGTGTCCCGGCGGCGTGCTGGTGTACTCCACCTGTACGGTGCTGCCGGAGGAAAATCAGGAGATCATCCACGTGTTCCTCTCCCGCCACCCGGAGTTCCGACGGGAGACCTTCACCTTGCCGGGGCCCGTGGGCCTGTGTGACGGGGAGGCGACCCTGTGGCCCCAGCGGCTGGGGACCGACGGCTTTTACATCTGCCGAATGCGGAGGAAAGCATGACTGACATCAAATCCATGACGATGGAGGAGCTGACCCACACCCTGCGGGAGATGGGACAGCCCGCCTTCCGGGGCGGTCAGGTCTTTACCTGGCTGCACCGGGGCGTCACCTCCTTTGAAGAGATGAGCGATCTGCCCCGTGCGCTGCGGGAGCAGCTGGCGCAGACGTTCCATATCACCGCCCCCACCGTGGCCCGCAAGCAGGAGTCCCGTCTGGACGGCACCGTCAAGTACCTGTGGGAGCTGGCGGACGGCAACTGCATCGAGACGGTGCTCATGCAGTATCACCACGGCAACACCGTGTGCATCTCCTCTCAGGTGGGCTGCCGCATGGGCTGCGCCTTCTGCGCCAGCACCATCGCCGGAAAGGTCCGTGACCTGACCCCCTCGGAGATGCTGGATCAGGTGCTGTTCACCCAGCTGGATTCCGGCCGGGAGATCTCCAATATCGTGCTGATGGGCATTGGAGAGCCTCTGGACAACATGGATACCGTGCTGCGGTTTCTGACGCTGGTGAACCACCCCAAGGGGCTGAACATCGGGATGCGGCACATCAGCCTGTCCACCTGCGGCGTGATACCGGGCATCCGGCGTCTGGCGGAGCTTCAGCTCCAGCTGACGCTCTCGGTGTCCCTCCACGCCCCGGACAGCGAGACCCGTTCCCGCATCATGCCCGTGAACCGGGCCTATGACGTGGAGGAGCTGTTCGCCGCCTGCCACGATTACTTCCAAAAGACGGGCCGCCGCATCTCCTTTGAGTACGCCATGATCGACGGCGTCAACGACCACGACTGGCAGGCGGACCTCATCGCCCGGCGCATCGCCGGGATGCCGGGCCATGTGAATCTCATCCCCCTGAACGACGTGGTGGAGAGCCCCTTCAAGCCCAGCCGCCGCACAGCGGCATTTCAAAAGAGATTACAGTCCCATGGCGTCACCGCCACCGTGCGGCGGAGCCTTGGCGGCGATATCGACGCCTCCTGCGGCCAGCTGCGCCGCAAGGCCATGGAGGAAGGGAGAGACCTGCAATGAGAACATGGAGCGTAACGGACCGTGGTCTGGTACGCAGCGAGAATCAGGATGCCTGCGCCGTGCTGACGCCGGACGGCTACACCGTGGCGGTGGTCTGCGACGGCATGGGCGGCACGCAGGGGGGGCGGATGGCAAGCGCCATAGCGGTGGAGACCTTCACCCGTGAGCTGAGCCGGAGCCTGCGCCCCGGCATGAGCGCCGGACAGCTGGAGCAGGCGGCGGGCTACGCCGTGGCTCTCTCCAACGATGCCGTCCGGGAGTACGGGCTGGCCCATCCGGGCTTTGAGCGTATGGGGACGACTCTGGTCTCCGCCGTGGTCCGGGACGATCTGGCGCTGGTGAGCAACGTGGGCGACAGCCGGGCCTACCACATCACCCGTGAGGGCATCCGGCAGGTGAGCCGGGACCACTCCGTGGTGGAGGATATGGTGGAAAAGGGCGACCTGACCCGTGACGAGGCCCGGCACCATCCCCGCCGCAACCTCATCACACGGGCGCTGGGGACGGAGCCCGGTGTGGCGGCGGATGCCTTCCCGCTGAAATGGCAGCAGGGGGACTTCCTGCTGCTGTGCTCCGACGGACTGATAAACACCGTGTCCGATCAGGAGCTTCTCTTCGAGGTGATTCACAGCGAGCCGCTGGACACGTGTCTGGATCGGCTGCTGGCCCTCTCCCGTCAGCGGGGAGCGCCGGATAACGTCACTGCTGTGCTGCTTATGAATATCTGAAGGAGATGACATCTATGGATCAATATATCGGAAAAATGCTGGATAACCGCTATGAGATATTGGAGCTCATCGGCAGCGGCGGCATGGCCAACGTCTACAAGGCCAAGTGCCACCGCCTGAACCGAATGGTGGCGGTGAAGATCCTGAAAAACGATCTGGCGGAGAACGCCGACTTCCGCCGCCGCTTCCGGGACGAGTCTCTGGCGGTGGCCCAGCTGTCCCACGCCAACATCGTGTCGGTGTACGACGTGTCCCGCAGCGGCGACACGGAGTATATCGTCATGGAGCTGGTGGACGGCATCACCCTGAAGCAGTACATGGAGCGCCGTGGCAAGATGGACTGGCGGGAGGCGCTGCACTTCATCACCCAGATCATGCGGGCGCTGAGCCATGCCCACAGCCGGGGCATCATCCACCGGGACATCAAGCCCCAGAACATCATGGTCCTGCGGGACGGCAGCGTCAAGGTGACGGACTTCGGCATCGCCTGTTTGGCCAGCGCCAGCCAGACCCTGACGCAGGAGGCGCTGGGCTCCGTCCACTACATCTCCCCGGAGCAGGCCAGAGGTGACCGCACCGACGCCCGCAGCGATATCTACTCCGCCGGCGTGGTGCTCTATGAGATGCTTACCGGCCGTCTTCCCTTCGAGGGGGAGTCCGCCGTATCCGTGGCCATCCAGCACCTGAGTTCCGTCCCACTGGCCCCCCGTGAGATCGATCCCGATATCCCGGAGGCGCTGGAGCTGATCTGCATGAAGGCCATGTGCGCCAATCTGGAGAAGCGCTACCCCTCGGCGGATGCCATGCTGGAGGATCTGGAGAAGTTCCGCAAGAATAACTCCGTGGACCTTGGCTATATCCGTGCCGATCTGGAGGAGCCGGAGGATCACGAGCCTACGCAGGCCATCCCCACCGCCGCCATTCAGGCCGCCCGCAAGGAGCGCACCCCGGCGGAGGAGAAAAAGCGGGATAAAAAGCTCATCGCCATCGTGGTGGGTGGCTTTGCCGCAGCGCTGCTGGTGGTGTTCCTGCTGTTCAAGTTCGTGTTCAGCGGCATCAACAATAACCCCGCCGCCCAGTCCTATAAGGTCCCCGATGTTCTGGGCAAGACCGTGGAGGAGGCCCAGCAGATGGAGGGCATCAAGGGCGTGTTCCAGATCGAGGTGGCCGGCAGCAAGGCCGACAGCAACTATCAGCCCGGCCAGATCATCGAGCAGGACCCCAAGTCCGGCCATGTCCGCAAGAATAACCTGAAGATCACCGTCTGGATCTGCGCCAAGGAGGAGACCAACCTCATGGTGAACGTTCTGGGCGAGGATGTGCAGGACGCCAAGGTGGAGCTGACGAACCTGAATCTGAACCTGAACGTCCAGATCCGGGAGGTGTATTCCGACGAGTATGCCGCCGGTAAGGTCATCAGCAGTACCCCCGCCGACGGTGAGAGCATCAAGAAGGGCGACAGCATCCTGCTGACCGTCAGCAAGGGGCCGGAGACCAAGCCCGTCACCGTGCAGAATTACGCCGGTCTCAGCGTGGACGATGCCGCCCTGCAAGCCGAGAACGCCGGTCTCACCGTGGGCGCTCACCAGTATGAGTACGATGCCACCGTGCCGGAGGGCAGCGTCATCCGCCAGAGCCTCGCTCCCAAAACGGAGGTAGCCCCCGGCACCGAGATCGTCTTTACCGTCAGCAAGGGCCCCGAGCCGTCTCAGACCACGGAGCAGACGGTGACGTTCGATATCCCCGGCGAGTACCTGAATCCGGAGCTGGGCATCCTGAACGTGGAGATCCGTCAGGATACCACCGTCGTCTACTCCACCACGGTGGATACCACGGACCCCGCCGCCGCCCGTTCCGTCAGCCATACCTTCACCGGTGACAAGGGAACCAGCATCACGGTGTACCTGTATATCAACGGCACCGAGGTGGCCTCTCAGGTGGTCAGCTTTTGAGCCGGGGCCGCATTGAAAAGGCCCTCAGCGGCTTCTACTACGTCCGCACACCGGAGGGGCTGCTGCAATGCCGGGCCAGAGGAAAATTCCGCCGGGAGGGCATCAGTCCGCTGGTGGGGGACTGGGTACAGGTCCGTGAGCTGGGAGGCGGCGAGGGCTTCGTGGAGGCCATCGAGCCCCGGCAGAATCGGTTTGCCCGTCCTGCCGCCGCCAACATCGACCAGCTGGTCATCATCGGCTCACAGGCCATCCCCACCACGGATCCCTACCTCATCGATCGCATTGCCTCCATCGCCGTCCTGAAGGGCTGCCGGGTGCTGCTGTGCCTGAATAAATGCGATCTGGACCCGGCGCAGGAACTATACGACAGCTATGCCGCCTCCGCCATTCCGGTGCTGCGGGTCAGTGCCGCCACCGGAGAGGGCCTGCCGGAGCTGCGCCGTGCCATGAAGGGAAAGCTGAACGCCCTCACCGGCAACTCCGGCGTGGGCAAGTCCAGCATCCTCAACGCCATGGAGCCGGTGTTCGGCCTGCCGGTGGGGGAGGTCAGCAAGGCCCTGGGCCGTGGCCGCCACACCACCCGCCATGTGGAGATGTTCCCGCTGGAC
The DNA here is from genome assembly GCF_018408575.1 of Vescimonas coprocola. NCBI lineage: Bacteria > Bacillati > Bacillota > Clostridia > Eubacteriales > Oscillospiraceae > Vescimonas > Vescimonas coprocola. The sequence goes on along the minus strand of NZ_AP023418.1, from coordinate 1,040,415 downwards.
GAGGATACCTACGTTATCGACACGCCGGGCTTCTCCTCCTTCGACACGGAGGAGTTGGATCTGGAGCTGAAGGCCCGCCTGCCGGAGACCTTCCCGGAGTTTGCCCCCTATCTGGGCCAGTGCCGGTTCGTGGGGTGCAGCCATGTGAAGGAAAAGGGCTGCGCCGTGCTGCAAGCGGTGAAGGACGGTAAGATCCCCGCCAGCCGCCACCGCAGCTATGTGCGGCTGTATGACGAGCTGAAGGACCTGCGGGACTGGCAGCACAAATAGAGAACGCTCAGAGAGGGCGGAAGCATCGCTTCCGCTCTCTCTTTGTGCGCCGCCGCTGTCACGACTGCCCCTCCCGGCATATACTGCCATAGAAGCGAAACGGAGAGGGAGGGACGTCACATGAGACACGGAGACGGCTGCGGGAGATTTCTTGGCATCTGTGCGCTGGGGCTGGGACTGGGCATCCTCATTGCCGCCATCTTTCCGGTGGGCGTGCTGATGTTTCTGGTGTCGTTCCTGCTGATCGCCTGTGGGATCGTTTGCTTGAAGGATAGGAGGTAGCTGCTGTGAAGATCGTGGTTTGGAAGTCGCCCCGTCTGCTGCGTGGGGTTCTGCGGATGCTCTTCGGCATCCGGGAATAAACGGCGGAAACGGCTCATAGAGTAGTCCAGCGCAGTAAGAAATTACGGGAGGACGAAAACATGGAGCTGGAACTGCAATATACGGAGCTGTCCTGCTGCGAGGCAGGGGAGAGCGTTACCCTGACGCAGGAGGAGACGCTGGAGGCGGCGATCCCGGAGTACTGCCCGGAGGTCACCCGCATCGTGGACGCCGTAGGACAGCTGTGCCTGCGGGAATATACGAGCCGGCAGATCAGCGGCTCGGTGCTGGTCACGGTGCTCTATACCTCGGAGGAGAGCCCTGGCCTGCGGAGCCTGACGCTGCCGGTGCCGTTTCTGACCCAAGCGGACGATAAGCGCCTCATCGGCTGCGACACCGTCTGCATGGCGGGCCGCCTGCTGCTGACGGAGGCCAGAGCCGTCACCGGCCGAAAGCTGTACCTGCGGGTCATGCCGGAGCTGACTCTCACCGGCTACACCTGCCGCCGCCACCGCATCTGCACCGGCGTAGGGGAGGAGCCTACCCTGCGCCTGCACCGTCAGGAGCAGTCCCTTACCCTGCTGACCTCGGTGACGCAGCGGCAGAGCAGCGTGACTCAGGAGCTCCAGCCCCAGGACTGGGGCGAGCCGCCGGAGGAACTGCTGGCCCAGCGCATCTGCCCCCGCATCACCGGCAGCCAGCCGGTGGGGAGCCGCCTGCTGGCAAAGGGCGAGGCCCGCATCTGCCTGCTGTACCGCACGCAGGACGGCTCCCTCCACACATGGGAGGACACCCTGCCCTTTTCCTGCCTTCTGGACGGCCTTACCGTCCCGGAGGAGGCGCAGGTCACGGTCACCGGCTCCTGCGGCACGGCCCGGCTCATCCGCAGCGACGGCGCAGCCGCCATCGGGGTGGAGCTGACCCTGAGCCTACTGGTGCGGACCTATGAGACGGTCACCGTCGCCCCGGTGACGGACCTGTACAGCACCCGCTGGGACACCGCTCTCCAGCGCCAGAGCCTGACCTTGACGGAGACCTGGCCCCCGGAGACGGTACAGCCGGAGGTACATCAGGAGCTGGAGAGCCGCCCCTTCCTGTATGTGACGGCGGCGGACTGCGGCGCCGTCACCACAGGGCAGGAGGGGGATCATACCACACTCCGCACCCCTCTGCGGCTGCGGCTGCTGTATCTGGACGAATCCGGCGCACCGGTCACGGCGGAGCGCACCGACGAGGCCGCCGCCCCCGTGCCTGGGGATGTGACCACCGCCCGTGCCGCCTGCCTGTCTCCCAGCCTGCGCCCCTCCGGCACGGGACTGGAGCTGACGGTCCCGGTGGAGCTGACGGTGGAGCGCAGCCGCCGATGCACATGGGACGCCATTACCGCCGCAGAGCTGACGGAGCCGGAGCCGGGACGGCGTCCCTCTCTGGTGCTGTGCCGGCCGAAGAAAGGGGAGAGCCTGTGGGAGCTGGCCAAGCGCTACCGCACGGATGAGCAGGCCATCTGCGCCGCCAACGGATTGGAGCAGGAGACTCCGCTGCCGTCGGGGCTGCTGCTGATCCCCCGTGTAAGATAGCAGAAAAAGAGCGTAGGCGATGCCTGCGCTCTTTTTTCGTAGAAAGCCTTATCCCTGTGCGTACCGGGCCAGAAACTGCCGGGTGCGCTCCTCCTTGGGGTGATCCATCACCATGCGTGGCTCCCCCTGCTCCACGATGACGCCACCGTCCATGAAGATGACCTGATCCGCCACATCACGGGCAAAGGCCATCTCGTGGGTGACGATGACCATGGTGGTGCGCTGCCGGGCCAGCTGCCGGATGACCTTCAGCACCTCCCCGGTAAGCTCCGGGTCCAGCGCCGAGGTGGGCTCATCGAAGCACAGGATGTCCGGCTTCATGGCCAGCGCACGGGCAATGGCCACCCGCTGCTTCTGTCCGCCGGAGAGCTGGTGGGGATAGTGTCCCATCCGATCTCCCAGACCCATCTGTTCCAGCAGGGCTTCGCCCTCCCGGCGGATGGCCTCCGGGGCCTCCCCGGTTCTCTCGGACTTGGCCAGCAGCCGCCGGGCCAGCGTTACATTCTCCAGCGCCGTATATTGGGGAAACAGATTAAAATCCTGAAACACCAGCCCGAAGTGTAGCCGGTTCCGCCGCCGCTCCTGAGGGGACAGGCTCCCGTCCAGCAGATTCCGTCCCCGGACGGCGATGCGGCCGCTGTCCGGTGTCTCCAAAAAGTTCAGGCACCGCAGCAGCGTGGTCTTTCCGCTGCCGGAGGAGCCGATGATGGACAGAGCCTGTCCCTCCTCCAGCGAAAAGCTGATGTCCCGCAGGACCTTGGTACCGCCGAAGCTTTTCTCCAGCTGTGCCACCTCCAGGATCGCCATAGTACCCCCTCCTTACCGAAAATAGCTGAGCCTGCGCTCGATGTACCGGAACAGCAGTGTCAGCAGCCCCACAAAGGCCAGATAGAATACCCCCGTGTAAAACAGGGGCCATGTGATGCCCTGCGCTTTGATGTAGCTCTCGCCCACCTTGGTCAGCTCCATGATGGAGATGATGCGGGCCAGCGAGGTGTCCTTCACCAGCGTGATGATCTCATTGGACATAGGCGGCACAATGCGCTTCACCATCTGCAGCAGGGTGATCTTAAAGAAGATCTGCCTGCGGGTGAGGCCCAGTACCTCTCCCGCCTCCCGCTGCCCGGCAGGCACGCCCTCAATGCCGCCCCGGTAGATGACGGAGAAGTAGCAGGCGTAGTTCAGCACGAAGGCCACGGTACACGCCAGCATCCGCTGGCTGCCCCAGATGTTGTGGCCCAGCCAGATGCCGGGGCCGTAGAAGATCAGGATCAGCTGCAGCATCAGGGGTGTTCCCCGGACGATCCACACCAGAACGTTAAAAAACCAGCTGACCGGACGGCACTTGCTCATGGAGCCGAAGGTCACCGCCAGCCCCAGCGGCAGAGAGAATACCAGCGTCAGGGCGAACAGCTTCACCACCTCACGCAGCCCCTCCAGCAGGGACAGTGTCACAGACCAGAACATGGGAAGAACTCCTTACACTCAGATTTCACAGGCCGCCCTTTTCACGGGCCGCCATAAAAAATGCCGCTGCGGCGGACAGCCCCCGCAGCGGCATTCTGGCCGTTATTTACTGACCACGCACCACCACGACCTGTGCGTTCTTGCAGTAGGCGTTGGTGCAGGCCATGGCGCTCATAACGCCATCGGTGAGGGTCATGCCGTTCCACACCACGTCGATGGCCTTGCTGTCCAGCTCATTGATCTTCTGACCCCAGTCGATGACCACGAACTGAATTTCCACACCCAGACGCTCCGCCACCAGCTTGGCAAGGTCTGCGTCAAAGCCGATCCACTGGCCATTTTCATCCTTATAGTCCATGGGGGCGAACTCCGTGATGCCCACCACCAGCGTACCCTTCTGCTGGATATAGCTGACGTCACTGTCCTCTCCGGCGGTGAAGGTGCCCTCCTGCTGGGGGACCAGCAGCTCCTCGGTGATGCCGTACTGCTGGGCCAGCTTCTGCATGGTCCCGCTCTGATAGGCATCGCCCAGCACGCAGTTGATGTACTGCGCCAGATCGGAGCCCTTGCGGCAGCCGATGCCGTACTCCTCCTCGGTGAGCCTGTCGGTGTAGGTGAGATCGGGGTAGCTGGTACCCTCACCGATCATGGCCCCGGCCATCAGCAGATCGATGATGGCGGCGTCGGAGGTGCCGGAGGCCACCTCCATCAGGGCGGCGGCCTGATCCTCCAGCGTGGTGACCTTCCAGCCCTTCTCCAGAGCGATCTCCTCGCCGGCGGAGCCGCCCTCCACGGCGTAGGTCAGAACCTTTTCGTCGGAATCCTTGCTTCCGCCGTTGTCCTTTTGGCCGCAGGCGGCCAGCAGGGAGGCGCTGATGGTCAGTGCCAGCGCCAGACACAGAAGCTGCTTGAACTTTTTCATGGGAATATCCTCCTTGATATGGTACACGGATGTGTTGTAACAGATGTATTGTGTTAGATGATGCGCTGTGTGGGGCCACGCTGTATTGTGTGAGGTGGCTCATGCTGCGCCGCATTTACCGGCGCTGTGCGGGGGATGTTCTGCGATGCAAAATGCCGGTTCAGCCTGCTCTCGGTTACTCCGTCTTGATGTCTGATCAGCCGCACCGGAGTAAGGGATGCGCTGCTCGAATGAGGGAGTACCCTGCGCCGTGCCGCATGATATCGATTCAGCCCACACTCCATCAGGCTGTCTCGGCGGAACGTTGTACGGAACGGTGTTGTGACGGACGGCCCAAATCCTGTGCTGGGCATCATGAGTCTTGCACTATTATCGCTTACTTTTCCGGAACTTGCAAGTCCCGCTGCCGATTTCCACCGCCGTTTTCTGCTGCTTTCGACCGTCCTCACCGCAGTCCTATGGGACCTTTCACCGTTGGTTTCCACCGCCGTTTTCCGTGGACCGCAACGTTATCGGGCCTTTTGCCGTTGTTTTTCGTCGGCAGGCTTCCGCAGCCCTCACCGCCGCCCGATTGGGATTTTCGCAGGTTTCCTCTCTGCGGGCCTTTATCAAGAACCGCCGCCGAGATTTTCACCGGTTCCCTTGGGGCAACGAGGGTGCTATGAAAGCTGCCCCGCCGGAGGCTGCCCCACTTTGGGGGCGCCTGTGCTTTCTATCTGTTATCGATGGTGTCGCTCCATACCAAAACCTCATTTCTGACGAAACCGCATGGATCAAAGCTGTCTCTCTCGTCTTTCTACGGTCTATCGCATGGCACCGGGCAGCCGCTCCCGCAGTTTGCGGTTCCGCTTGACCATATGCTCCCGGTCGCTTATTCACAGCGACTGGTTGCCCCGCTGACGATGGATATATTTTAACACTTTAGCGAAGTAGTGTAAAGATGCACATACGTAAAAATAGATTGATAGATGCAGATGAATTTTATGCAGAATAGACATATCCTGCCCATGCGTCCTAAGAAGAGATGTCTGTTCCCAAAGGGAGATGGTACCCCGGAAGCAACCGGGGCGTCCAGAGGAGAAAAACGGACGGAAAACGGCTCCCTTGCAGGTCCATACGATGTCCACAGACTGTCAGGAAAATGGGGGAGGTGTCCAATTTTTACGTATTTTCTCTAAAAGTTCAGAGTTTGTCCATTGATAATCCGGAATCGGAATTGTATAATAAAAGAAACATTCTGGAGAAGCGAGGAGGTCACAATGGCTTTTGTAGAATTTGAAAAGGTCAGCAAGATCTACCACACCGGAACGGTGGAGATCCCGGCGCTGCGGGACGCCACCTTTCAGGTGGAAAAGGGGGAGATCTGCGTCATCGTAGGGGCCTCCGGTGCCGGAAAGACCACGCTGCTGAATATTTTGGGGGGTATGGATACCCTCACCGGCGGCACGGTGAAGTTGGATGGCCGGGATATCTCCCGCTACGACCGGCGGCAGCTGACGGAGTACCGACGCCGCGACGTGGGCTTTGTGTTCCAGTTTTATAACCTCATTCAGAACCTCACGGCGCTGGAGAACGTGGAGATCGCCGCCCAGCTCTGCCCCCATCCGCTGGATGCGGCAGAGGTGCTGCGGGAGGTGGGACTGGGGGAGCGGATGAAGAACTTCCCGGCCCAGCTCTCCGGCGGCGAGCAGCAGCGGGTGGCCATTGCACGGGCGCTGGCCAAGAACCCCAAGCTGCTGCTGTGCGACGAGCCAACCGGTGCGCTGGACTATGTTACCGGCAAGAACATTCTGAAGCTGCTGCAGGACACCTGCCGCCGGACGGGGATGACGGTGGTCATCATCACCCACAACTCCGCTCTGACGGCCATGGCGGATCGGGTCATCTCCATCAAGAGCGGCACCATCCAGTCCGTGCGGAAGAATGAACACGTCACCCCTGTGGAAGAGATCGAGTGGTGAGGATATGCTGCTGAAAACTGCTTTTCGGGAGATCAAAACCAGCTTGGGCCGGTATCTGGCCATTCTGGCCATTATTGCGCTGGGTGTGGGCTTTTTTGCCGGACTGCGGGTGACCCGCACCGCTATGATCTCCACCGCCAATCACTATTTGAAGGATCTGGCCATGTTCGATGACCGGATCCTCTCCACTCTGGGCTGGACGGAGGAGGATGTGGATGCCTTCCGGAAGCTGGATGGCGTATCCGCCGCCGAGGGCGCCCGTTCCGCCGACGTGCTGTGCGTGGGGGAGGACGGCTCCGACATGGTGCTGAAGGCCCACTCCCTGACGCAGCAGGTGAACCGCCTGAGCTTACAGGCGGGACGGCTGCCGGAGAAGGCTGACGAGTGCGTGGTGGACGCATGGCGCTACGATGAGAGCGCACTGGGCAGCGTCATCCGGCTGTCGGACAACAACTCCGCCGATACGATGGATACCTTCGCCAGCCGGGAATATACGGTGGTGGGCGTGGCTGCCAGTCCTATGTACATCAACTATGAGCGGGGCGGCACGGCGCTGGGAAACGGCACCGTGGCGGCGTTTGTCTATCTACTGCCGGAGGGCTTTGCGATGGACTACTACACGGAGATCGACGTGACCCTCACCGGGGCAGATGGCCGCATCTATACGGCGGCCTATGACGATGCCGTGGAGGCCATGGAGCAGCCCCTGAAGGATCTGGCAGCCCAGCGGGCGCAGCTGCGGTACGACTCTCTCCGCAGTGAGGCGCAGGAAAAGCTGGCGGATGCCCAGCAGCAGCTGGACGACGCCCGGAAGCAGCTGGAAACGGGCTGGGCGGAATACTACGACGGCCTTGCCCAGTACAAGGACGGACATGCATCCTATATAGAGGGCGCCGGCCAGTACCGGGATGGGCTGGCAGAATACGACAGTGGCCGGGCGGCCTATGAGACGGCCCGGAAGGACTATGAAAACGGCGTGAGCCAATACAATCAGGGGAAGGCCGGCTATGAGGAGGGCCAGCGGCAGTATCAGGCGGCACAGCAGCAGTATCAGGAGGCGCTGGCGCAGTATCAGCTGCTGGAGCAGCAGGCGGCGGCCCTGCCGGAGGATAGCCCGGAGCTGCCGGTCCTGCAGGCCAAGCTGGCGGCCATGAAGGAGCAGCTGGACGCCACAGCGGCGCAGCTTTCTCAGAATCAGGCTCAGCTGGAGGCAACGGCGGCGCAGCTGGCTCAGAGCAAGGCCCAGCTGGATGCGGCGGGTGCGGCGCTGGATACCACGGAGCGGCAGCTGACACAGGCGCAGGAGAAGCTGGAGGAGTCGGCCCGGCAGCTGGCGGCGGCCAAGGCCCAGCTGGAGGAGACAGGTCCCAAGCTGGAGAGCGCCCGGCAGGAGCTGGAGGACGGCGAAAGGGAATTGTCCGACCATGAGGGGGAACTGGACGATGCCCGGCAGAAGCTGGAGGATCTGAAAGAGCCGGACACCTATGTGCTGGGCCGGGACACCAACGTGGGCTATGTATGCTTCGAGAGCGACACCAACATTGTGGCGGGAGTTTCCCGTGTGTTCCCGCTGTTCTTCTTCCTGCTGGCGGCGCTGGTGTGCATCACCACCATGACCCGCATGGTGGAGGAGCAGCGCACCCAACTGGGCGTACTGATGGCCATGGGCTATGGCCGGGGGGCCATCCTGTTCAAGTACTTCTTTTACTCCGGCAGCGCTTCGCTGCTGGGGTGCGCCATCGGCTTTGTGGGAGGCTCCTACATCTTTCCCAAGATCCTCTGGCACGCCTATAACATCATGTACGGCTTCGGGATCCCCATTGAATTTGTGCTGGATGGGAAGCTGGCGGCCATCTCCGTAGCCACCTATCTGCTGTGCGCTCTGGGGGCCACCTATCTGGTGTGCCGTGGCTTCTTGCGAGAGGTGCCGGCGGAACTGATCCGGCCCAAGGCCCCCAAGGAGGGCAAGCGGGTGCTGCTGGAGCGCATCACCTTCCTGTGGAAGCGGCTGGGCTTTTTGACCAAGGTATCCCTGCGGAACGTGCTGCGGTACAAGCAGCGGTTCTTCATGATGGTGCTGGGCATCGGCGGCTGCACAGCGCTGCTGCTGACGGGCTTCGGCATCAAGGACTCCATCGCCAATGTGGTGGACTATCAGTTCGAGGAAATTACCCTGTACGATGCGGCGGTGTCCTTCACAGAGGAGATGGATGCGCAGACGCAGCAGGCGTTTTCCCGGCAGGCCGCCGATGTGTCGGCGGTGGTGTTCCTCCACGACGGCTCCGTGACGGTGGAGGCAGGCGGCGGGGCCAAGACGGTGAATCTGCTGGTGCCTCAGAGCAGTCTGGAGGGCATGATGGACCTCCACCGGGGCGGCGAGAAGCTGTCCATGCCCGGAACGGGGGAGACGCTGCTCAACGACGCTCTGGCGGAGGCGCTGGGCGTGTCCGTGGGGGATACCGTGACCCTGCGGGACAGCGACATGAACACCCTGACGGTGACGGTCAGCGGCATCTTTGACAACTACGTGTCCAACTACGCCATCGTGTCAGCGGACACCTGCCGGGATCAGTGGGGCAGCGTGCCGCCGGTGAAAACCGCCTTCATCCGGGTGACGGACAACTCCGACGCAGGTGTCCACGCCGCCTCGGCCCGGATTTTGGATCTGGAGAACGTCTCGGCGGTATCGGTGAATCTGGATACCCGCCAGCGGGTGGGAACCATGATGTCGGTGCTGGATTACATCGTGTGGATGGTGACGGTGTGCGCCGGGGCGCTGGCCTTTATTGTGCTGTATAACCTCACCAACATCAATATCAACGAGCGCATCCGGGAGATCGCCACCATCAAGGTGCTTGGCTTCTATCCCGGAGAGACGTCGGCCTATGTGTTCCGGGAGAACAACACCCTGACGTTTTTGGGGATGCTGGTGGGTCTGCCGCTGGGCAAGTGGCTCCACGCCTATGTGATGAGCCAGATCCGCATTGACACCATCGCCTTCGACGTGCGGATCGCATGGCAGAGCGTGATGTTCTCCATACTGCTGACGGCGGTGTTTGCCGCCATCGTGAACGTGGTGATGTACTTCAAGCTGCGGCGCATCAGCATGGCGGAGTCGCTGAAATCCATCGAATAAGGGAAAAACGTGAAAAAAGCATCCCTGCTTCCTGTGAAGCAGGGATGCTTTACATATCCGGCTATCAGGGGGCTATCAGGGGAGCAGCAGCTGGGCGATCTGCACGGCATTGGTGGCAGCCCCCTTGCGAACCTGATCGCCGCAGCACCAGATATTCAGACCGTTGTCACAGGTCAGATCCTCCCGGATGCGGCCCACGAACACGGTGTCCTGATCGCTGGTGTCCAGCGGCATGGGGTACCGGCGGCTGGACAGATCGTCCACCAGACGGCAGCCGGGGGCGGCGGCGATGAGCTCTCTGGCCCGCTGGACGGAGATCTTCTCACGGGTGCGGACCACCAGCGAGACGCTGTGGCTCCGCACCACAGGTACCCGGACGCAGGTGCAGCTGACTTGCAGGTCCGGCAGATGCATGATCTTGCGGCCCTCGTTCTGCATCTTCATCTCCTCAGAGGTGTAGCCCTCATAGGCCTCACCGCCGATCTGGGGGATGACGTTGTAGGCGATCTGGTACTGGAACACCTGCGGGTGGACGGGCTTGCCCTCCCGCAGCAGCTCCACCTCCTCCATAAGCTCACGGGGACCGCCGGCTCCGGCACCGGACACCGCCTGATAGGAGGAGGCGATGATGCTCTGGATGGGGCTGTCCTGGTTCAGGGCATTGATGGCCACCAACGAGACGATGGTGGTGCAGTTGGGATTGGCGATGATGCCCTTGTGGCGGCGGACGTCCTCCGGGTTGATCTCCGGGATCACCAGCGGCACATTGGGGTCCATGCGGAAGGCACTGGAGTTATCCACGAACACGGCACCCGCCTTAACGATGGCCGGGGCGAAGCGCTTGGCGATGTCGTTCTCCGCAGCGCCCAGCACGATGTCCATACCCTCGAAGGCACTGTCCTCAGCGGGCTGTACCGTCAGCTCCCGGCCCTGCCAGAGCAGCTTTTGCCCGGCGGAGCGGGGGGAGGCCAGCAGCCGCAGTTCCTCCACGGGAAAGCTGCGCTCGGCCAGTATTTTCATCATTTCACGGCCCACCGCACCGGTGGCCCCCAGAATGGCAACGTTCATAGTTTGGTTCCTCCTTATTTTACAAAGCTGTCGTACAGGACGCGGATGGCACGCTCAAAGTCGCTGCCGTCCACGCCCACGATGATATTCAGTTCCTCCGGTCCTTGGGTGATCATGCGGATGTTGATGCCGTTTTCACCCAGCTTGGCGAAAATGCGACCGGAGGTGCCGGGCTTATAGGCCATTTTCCGGCCCACGGCGGCCACGATGGCCATGTTGTCCGTCACATGGATACTGTCGGGCTTCAACTCCTTTTGCAGATCACCCAGCATGGGATACAGGCACGGGGTCACCTTCTGGGCCGACACCACCAGCGATACCGTGTCGATGCCGGAGGGCAGGTAGTCCACGTTGATGCCGTAGCGCTCCAGCACCTCCAGGATCTGCCGCAGGACACCGGCCTGTGAGGACATTCCGTTTTTGGTGATGGTGATGACGGAGAAATCCTTGCGGCCGGCGATGCCGGTGATGAGGTTCTCGTCTGCCAGCTCCGGCTCGTCGAAGCGCTCCCGGATCATGGTGCCAGGGTGGTCGGGCTGGTTGGTGTTGCGGATGTTCAGGGGGATGTTCTTCTCCCGCACCGGGGAGACGGTCCCTTCGTGGAGCACCTGCGCCCCGATATAGCTGAGCTCCCGCAGCTCGGCGTAGGTGATGCGCTCGATGGGACGGGGGTCCTGCACGATCTTGGGGTCGGCCATAAGGAAGCCGGAGACGTCGGTCCAGTTTTCATAGACGTCGGCGTCCAGCGCCGCCGCTGCCAGAGCGCCGGTGATGTCGCTGCCGCCGCGGGTGAAGGTCTTGACGCTGCCGTCGGGCATGGCCCCGTAGAAGCCGGGGATCACCACCCGGCGGCCGGAGGCGGTGCGGCGCAGGGCCTCGTAGCTGGCGGGCTGGTCCACGGTGCCGTCCAGCCGGAAGCGGAGCCAGCAGATGCTGTCCAGAAAATCGTAGCCCAGATAGTCCGCCATGAGGCGGGCGGCGAAGTATTCGCCACGGCTCACCAGCTCGTCCTGACTGATGCCACGGTCCATCTTTTCCCGCAAGGCGGCGAACTCCGCTTCCAGCGGTGTGGACAGGTGCAGCTCGTCCCGGATGGAGAGATAGCGGCTGCGGATCATGTCGAACACGGCGTCGCAGCTGACGCCGTATTGCAGGTGGGCGTAGCACAGATACAGCAGGTCCGTCAGCTTGTGGTCGTCCCGACTGCGCTTTCCGGCGGCGCTGACCACCACCACACGGCGGCTGGGGTCAGAGTCCACGATGGCCTTCACCTTGGCAAACTGATGGGCGTCGGCCATAGAGGAGCCGCCGAATTTCAATACCTTTAACATAGGAGGATCGCCTTTCTTTCATGGATACAGTGCCGTTTGTTCCGCAGCGGACAGAGAGTATTTATGTCCTCGGAATAAAAACACTTGCTTTTTTCTTGGAGACAGTGTATCATACTGTTTCAGAAAAAGCAAGTGGCAAAAGGAGCGTTTTTTATGATCTACCACAGCACGAGGGATGAAAAACTGACGGCGGCCCCGGCCAGAGCCGTTTTAGAGGGCATCGCACCGGACGGAGGACTGTATGTCTGCGATCCGGGGAAGCTGGATTTTGACTGGCAGGGGACCTTGCAGAAGGATACCATGTCCATGGCGGCGGACATTCTGGGTGTACTGCTGCCGGACTTTCAGGATATGAACGGACTGGTGCGGGCCAGCTATGCCGGAAAATTCGCCAGCGATGACCTGACGCCGCTGGTGCCGGTGGGGGAGCGGTATGTGCTGGAGCTGTACCACGGGCCCACCAGCGCCTTCAAGGACGTGGCCCTGTCGGTGCTGCCCCGGCTGGTGAGCGCCGCCGCCAAGCAGGAGGGGGCCGGGGATGTGGTAATCCTTACCGCCACCTCCGGCGACACCGGTAAGGCGGCGCTGGAGGGCTTTCACGACGTACCCGGCACCCGGATCATGGTGTTCTATCCCGCCGGGGGCGTGTCGCCGGTGCAGGAGGCCCAGATGGTGACGCAGGAGGGCGGCAACGTCCGGGTGTGCGCCATCCGGGGGAACTTCGATGATGCGCAAACCGGCGTGAAGAATGTCTTTGCAGCCTGTAAAGGGAAAGAACTTCACGGTGCGGTGCTATCCTCCGCCAACTCCATCAACATCGGGCGGCTGGCCCCACAGGTGGTGTACTACTTCCGGGCCTATGCCGATCTGGTGCAGACGGGGCGCATCCGGGTGGGGGAGAAGGTCCACTTTGTGGTGCCTACCGGCAACTTCGGAGATATTCTGGCAGGGTATTTCGCCAAGCGCATGGGTCTGCCGGTGGGGCGGCTGGTGTGCGCCAGCAACGCCAACGATGTACTGACGGAGTTCATCTCCACCGGTGTATACGACCGGCGGCGGCCCTTCTATAAGACCACGTCGCCCTCCATGGACATTCTGGTGTCCAGCAATCTGGAGCGGCTGCTGTACCTGCTGTCGGAGGGGGACTGCGGCTATGTGGCGGGGCTGATGGAGCAGCTGAACCGGGAGGGACACTATCAGGTGTCGCCCCGGCTGTTGGAACGCTTGCAGGCGGAGTTCGACTGTGCCTGCTGCGACGATGCCGGGGCGGCAGAGGTCATCCGTCGGCTGTGGCAGGAGCAGCACTATCTCTGCGACCCCCACACGGCGGTGGCGTGGTCGGCGGCAGAGCAGGTGCGGCTGGAGGACGGGGCTCCGGTGGTGGTGCTCTCCACGGCATCACCCTACAAGTTCCCGGCGGCGGTGCTGGGGGCGCTGGAGGGCGGCTGCGACGGCGACGAGTTCGCCATGATGGAGCGGCTGCACCGGCTCACCGGCACAGAGGTGCCGAGGAATCTCGCCGGTTTGCAGGGCCGGACGGTGCGCCATCGGGACGTCATCGACAAGGAGCAGATGCTGGACTATGTGCTGGCAGAGGTCATGAGGAGCTGAAAGGAGCGGACTATGAACATCGTTTGTTTGGATATGGAGGGGGTGCTGGTGCCGGAGATCTGGATCGCCTTCGCAGAGGAGAGCGGTATCCCGGAGCTGCGGCGCACCACCCGTGACGAGCCGGACTATGACAAGCTGATGCGCTGGCGCATTGACATTCTGCGCCAGCATGGACTGGGGCTGACGGACATTCAGAACACCATCCGCCGCATTGACCCGCTGCCGGGAGCCAGAGAGTTTCTGGACCGGCTGCGGACTAAAGCGCAGGTGGTGATCCTCAGCGACACCTTCGAGCAGTTCGGCCTGCCGCTGATGGAGAAGCTCAACTGGCCCACCCTGCTGTGCAACACGCTGGAGGTAGGGGAGGACGGCATGATCTCCGGCTTCCGGATGCGGTGCAGTCACTCCAAGCTCACCACCGTCCGGGCCTTCCAGTCCATGGGCTACGATACCATCGCCTCCGGCGACAGCTACAACGATCTGGAGATGATCCGGGCCAGCAAGGCGGGCTTCCTGTTCCGCACCACGGAGCAGATCAGGGCGGACTATCCCCAGTATCCGGCCTTCGAGGAGTATGACGACCTGCTGGCGGCCATTGAACAGGCGCTGTAAAGGGGAAACGCATGACAGAGAGAGCCTCCGCAGGAGGGCGGTTCCGCCGGTGCAGATGTGGTATGGGGCATCGGCGGAGACGCCGGTGTCGTGGGTATCTCCCGTGCGGAGGTTTGTCACCCAGAGGGTTCCGTTCTGCCGGTAGGTGGCATAGGCGGCACCGGCATAGAATTGCAGGCCGTCCTCCTGCCGCTGGGGGATGTAGGCGGCGGCACGGGACACGGTCGGCCGGGCCAGTGGCGAAACGAAAAATATGCACTTTGCACAAAAATGAGGGACGAATCTATTGACTTTGCCGTGGAGGTATGGTAAAAGTAAGGAGAAAGACAGTGGTTGGATGGGCGATAAAGGAGGCTCTATCATGAAAGCGGGAAGGAACATAGCGGTGCTTGCGGTATCCTTGCTGGCAGGGCTTGTGCTGGTGCTGCTCTGGATAGGTCGGGGCGGCAGAGAACCGGAGAAGACGGAGGTATCCGTGACGGAAAAGCAGGCCATGACCTTCGCAGAGGGTGAAATCCGCCGCATCGCCGGGGAGGGCGGGCCGGACTGCACATGGGACGATACCACGGCGATCCTCCAAGGCAGGCCCCTTTACGGCCCCGACGACCGGTGCAACGGATATGTGTGCAGGCTGACCACCGGCGGCATGGAGACAGGGTATCTTCAAGTGGATGCGCTGGGCGGGGAGCTTTGCACCGGCGCTTACTCCTTCGACGGTATCCCGGCCTATGAGGGACTGGCCGAGGAGGGCGGAGGGACGGTCTCGGAGGAGCGGCTGTACTTTTTCGGCGGCATCTCCTACGGCGTAAGGCTGGAGGACGGGAGCTTCCGGCTGATGGGCTCTCCGGAAAGGGTGAGCGCCGAGACGGCGGCGGAGCAGTACCGGCACACGGTGGAGCAGGTGCAGCGCCAACGAGCGGAGTAAGAGATGATGAGCGGCGTATTCTCCGGCGGGAGGGTGCGCCGCTCTATTGACAGCGGTGGTATAATCTATTATGGCTGAAAATATACGAAAACGAGGACAACACTATGGACATTACACAGGGCGCACCCTTCGAGAGCTTTGGGCTGTCGGAGGCGACCATGCGTGCCATACACAACAAAGGATATGAAGTGAGCACCCCCGTACAGGCCGGGTGCATCCCCCCCATGCTGGCGGGGAAGGACGTGATCGCCAAGGCCCCTACCGGCACCGGTAAGACCATGGCCTTCGGCATCCCCATCATCGAGCGCATCGACCCGGAGAGCGAGGCGGTGCAGGCGGTGATCCTGGCCCCCACCCGTGAGCTGGCCATGCAGATCACCGAGGAGATGCGGGAGGTGGCGGTGTGCCACGAGGGGGTGCGGCTGGTGTGCCTGTACGGCGGCCAGCCTATCGGTAAGCAGATCAACGCCCTGAAGCGGCGGCCCCAGATCGTGGTGGCCACGCCGGGGCGGCTCTCCGACCACATGAAGCGGCGGACGGTGGTGCTGAACGAGGTGTCCACCGTGGTGCTGGATGAGGCGGACCGGATGCTGGATATGGGCTTTATCCACGATGTGCGGCGGATATTGGACAAGATCCCCAACCGGAAGAATCTGGGGATGTTCTCCGCCACCATCTCCCGTGAGGTGATGGATATCTCGTGGATCTATCAGCGGGATCCGGAGGAGATCACGGTGCAGGCCACGCAGGAGAATAAGCCCGATATCTTGCAGTACCGCCTCGATGTGGACTCCGACGCCAAGGTGGACGCCATTGCCGCCATCATCAAGAAGCAGGGGCTGGAGCGGGTCATCTGCTTCTGCAACACCAAGGGCTCCACGGAGCGGCTGACGAAGTTTTTGCAGATGCGTGGGCTGGACGCCCAGTGCATCCACGGAGATATCCCCCAGAAGAAGCGGGAGGAGGTCATGGCCCAGTTCCGGGAGGGCAAGCTCCATGTGTTCGTGGCCACGGACGTGGCCAGCCGGGGCATCGACGTGGACGATGTGGACGCCGTCTTCAACTTCGACGTGCCGGAGGAGAATGAGTACTACGTACACCGCATCGGCCGGACGGGGCGGGCCAAGCGCCACGGTGTGGCCTACACGCTGCTGTCGGATTTCCCCAGCCGGATGCGGCTGGACGATATCGCCCGCAACACCCGCAGCCAGATCGTCTCCGCCAAGCTGGAGGAGGACGGCACGGTGGTTCCGCTGGAGAAGTAAGAGGTGGGGCTATGAATATTTGGAAACGGGGCGTTTGCCTGCTGCTGACGCTGGTGATGGCGGCGGCGCTGGCGGGCTGCGGCACCCGGCGGGAGCCGCAGACGCTGCGGGTATGCCTGCCGGAGCTGCCGGGGACGCTGGACCCGGCTATGGTCACCACAGACTCCGAGCGCATCGTGGTGAGCCATCTGTATGAGAATCTCATGAAGCTGTCCTCTGACGGGCAGGGCGGCAGCCGGGTGGAGGCCGGGGCTGCCCGGAAATATACCTGCACCGACAACAACGACGGAACCCAGACCTATACCTTTACCCTGCGGGACATGAAGTGGTCCGACGGGCAGAAAGTGACGGCGGCGGATTTTGTCTACGCCTGGCAGCGGCTGGCGGACCCGGCCACGGCCTCCCCTAATGCGGCGCTGCTGGAGATGGTGGCGGGGTATCGGCAGGTTCGCAGCAGCGGCGATGTCAGCAAGCTGCAGGTGTCGGCCCCGGAAGAGAACACCTTTGTGGTGACCCTCAGCAATCGGTGCGCCTACTTTTTAAGCGCCGTGTGTACGGCAGCGGCCACCATGCCGGTACGCAGCGATCAGCCGAAGAACTGGCAGGCGGATCCCACGGCCCTGTGTACCAACGGGGCCTACCGCATCAGCGAATGGAAGAACGGTCTGCTGACCGCCACGGTACCGGAGAGCTACTACGACCGACGACGGCTGCAAATGAGCACGCTGGTGTTCCGGTTCGAGACGGATGCGGCGATGAGGACGGAACTGCTGAAAAAGAACGAGGTGGATTTCGTACTGGGACTGTCCCAAGAGGAGCTGGCGGATGAGCCGGAGACATGGACACCGGACAGCTATCCTCAGGTGATGACGCTGCTGGTGAACCAGATGGCACAGAGCCTGGCCAGCGAGGAGCTGCGGCAGGCCATGTCGCTGGTCATCGACCGGAACGCCTTGGCGGCGCTGACAGAGAGCCGTCTGGTGACTCTGGCGACCGGACTGATTCCCGGAGGGATACGGAACACCATGGGCGGAGACTTCCGCACGGAGAGCGGCGACCTCATTAACAACGACCCAGAGGCGCTGACGGCTGCCCGTGAGAAGGCGGCGGAGCTGATGCAGCAGGCCGGTCTGACGGACCCCAGCAGTCTGGCGGGATTGGGGCAGGTGACGCTGCTGTACGAGGAGAACGACATCAACGCCAAGCTCGCCCAGCTGCTGCGGGATACGTGGCGGGATCAGCTGGGCCTTGTGGTGACGCTGAAGGGCGTTACCGGCGAGGAGGTACAGCGGGATGTGGCCAGCGGCGAGTTTACCATCGCCATGGTGACGCTGAAAAGCGACCGCAACGACGCCATGGGCCTGCTGCGGCAGTGGGCCAGCGGCAGCAAGGAGGGGGAGTTCTTCTACTCCCACGCCTACGATATGCTGATGGGTGTGGCAGCGGACTGCGGCGAGGTAGAGGTACGGGACGCCTATTTGGAGGATGCCGAGCGTCTGCTGCTGGAGACGGGGTATGTATGCCCCTTGTATTTTACCGGCCAGAGCAGCCGGCTCAGCAGCGCCTACACGGGACTGCTGACGGATGGTATCGGCGGGTACTACTTCTCCTATGTGGTTCAGCAGAACAACGGATAACAGAATTAAAAAGAGCATCCTGTGAAGGAAATAGCCCTCACAGGATGCTCTTTTTCTTGGGAAAATGCCATGGGATGGGGCGTCCTCCCGGGAGGAAAGCCCCGTGGTGGGAGGCGGCAATTACCGGATGCCGGTAACGTGGTAGCCGGCGTCCTCCACGGCCTGACGCAGGGTGTCATCGGACACGTCGGGGGTGCAGGTGACGGCGGCGGACTTGGAGTCCAGATCCACGGTGGCCTCTACGCCGGGCAGGTCATTGAGGGCCTTTTCCACACGGCCGGTGCAGTGGGTGCACATCATGCCGTCAATATGGATGGTCTTGTTCACGGTATTCTCCTCCTTTCCTTGAGACTGGAACACGGCGCTCTCCGGCAGGGGAGCGGTGGGTGCAGGCTGATCGGGAAAGGCCGGGGGCTTCCAGCCCCGCAGACGCAGGGCATTGGACACCACGCACACGGAGCTGAGGCTCATGGCGGCGGCGGCCAGCATGGGATTCAGGGTCAGGTGCAGGGCCGGATACAGGACACCGGCGGCCACAGGGATGCCGATGGAGTTATAGAAGAAGGCCCAGAACAGGTTCTGCTTAATGTTCCGCAGCACGGCACGGGAGAGGTCCATGGCGGCGGGGATGTCCAGCAGACTGCTCTTCATCAGCACCACATCCGCCGACTCGATGGCGATGTCCGTACCGGCGCCGATGGCAAGGCCCACATCGGCCTGCGCCAGCGCCGGGGCATCGTTGACGCCGTCGCCCACCATGGCCACCCGCTGACCTTGCTGCTGGAGCTGGGCCACGCACTTGGCCTTATCCTGCGGCAGCACCTGTGCGATGACCTGATCTACGCCGATCTGACGGGCGATGGCGTTGGCGGTGCGCTGGTTGTCGCCGGTGAGCAGCACCACTCGGCGGCCCATGCGCCGCAGGGCTGCAATGGCCTTGGCACTGTCGGGCTTCACCACGTCCGCCACGGCTATACAGCCCAGCAGATGGCCGCTCTCGGCGAAGAACAGGGGCGTTTTGCCGTCCTCGGCCAGCCGGTGAGCGTCGGCCTCCATGGCCGCCAGCGAGACACCGTTCTGCGCCAGATAACCGGCATTGCCGGCCAGCACCGCTTCGCCGGAGAGGGTGGCCTGGATCCCGCCGCCGGGGACGGAGCGGAAGCCGGACACGGGGCAGAGGGGGATGTGGCGGGCTTGAGACTCCTCCACGATGGCGTGGGCCAGCGGGTGCTCCGAGGGCTTCTCCGCCGAGGCGGCCACGCAGAGCAGCTCCTCCTCCGTGACGCCGGGGGCGCAGAGGGTATCCGTGACACGGGGCTGGCCCATGGTGACGGTGCCGGTTTTATCCAGCACCACCGTCTGCACCTTGTGCAGCAGCTCCAGACTTTCTGCGGACTTGATGAGGATGCCCTGCTGGGCGGCCTGTCCCGTACCTACCATGATGGCCACGGGGGTAGCAAGACCCAGAGCGCAGGGGCAGGAGATCACCAGCACGGCGATGGCGATGGAGAGGCAGAAGCGGACATCCATGCCCCCCACGAAGGCCCACAGCAGGGCCGCCGTCAGGGAGATGGCCATGACCGCCGGCGCGAAGATGCCGCTGATGCGGTCTGCCAGCCGGGAGATGGGGGCCTTGGAGGAGGCGGCCTCCTCCATGAGCCGGATGATCTGGGAGAGGGTGGTGTCTCCGCCCACACGGGTGGCACGCAGCTCCAGATAACCGGAGCTGGTGACAGTGGCAGAGGTGACGGCGTCGCCGGGGACCTTCTCCACCGGCAGGCTCTCACCGGTGATGGCGGACTCGTCTACGGCGGCGTGGCCGTCGGTGATGACGCCGTCCACGGGGATACGGCCGCCCTGACGGACGATGACGGTGTCACCGGCCACGATCTCCTCCGTGGGGATGGTGAGCTCCTGTCCCTGACGGCGCACCATGGCGCTCTCCGGGGCCAGAGCCAGCAGGGCGGAGATGGCGCCGGTGGTCTTGCCACGGGAGCGCTCCTCCAGATACTTGCCCACCGTCACCAGCGTCAGGATCATGCCGGCGGACTCGAAGTACAGGTCCGGCATACCGGATACCTGTCCGGCGGCCAGCAGGCCCATTTCAATGAGGCTGTATACAAGGCCAGCCGCAGCGCCGACGGCCACCAGCGAGTCCATATTGGGGCTGAGCTTCACCAGACGGGAGAAGCCTACGGTAAAGTAATTGCGGTTGAGAATGAGAATGGGGATCACCAGCGCCAGCTGCAGGCAGGCCAGCAGCAGAGGGTGCATATGCAGCACCTGCGGCAGGGGCAGGCCCATCATGTGGCCCATGCTCAGGTAGAACAGCGGCACCAGAAATACCACCGACCAGATGAGGTGCTTCTTCCGGCGGCGGAGGGCGGCGTCCTGATCCCGGCGCAGCTGGCCCTGATCCGTCTGAGAGGCGGGAGAGGCTCCGTAGCCCGCCGCCTTTACGGCGGCGATGATGTCACTTTCGGTGACCGCCTTCTCGTCGTAGGTGACGGTCATGCTGCCCAGCATCAGGTTCACCGGGGCGCTCTGCACGCCGCTGAGCCTGGAGACCGCCTTTTCCACATGAGCCGAGCAGGCGGCGCAGGTCATGCCGGTCACGGCGAATTGCTCTGTCATCATCGGCACCCCCTTACTTCATGAGCTTTTGCAGGGTGGTGACCAGCTCGTCAATGACGGCGTCATCCCCCTGACGGATGCCATCGGCCACGCAGGTACGGATGTGGGTGGCCAGCAGCTCCTTGCTGAAGCTGTTGAGGGCGGCGCTGACGGCGGAGACCTGGATCAGGATATCCGGGCAGTAGGCGTCCTTTTGCAGCATCTCCCGCAGGCCACGGACCTGTCCCTCGATGCGGTTGAGGCGATGGGTGAGTTTCTTTTGCTCCTCGTCGGAGCGGTGCTTTGTCTTATGGCAGCAGCAGTCCATGCAAATACCTCCCTGGGGTATAATTTCATGGTGGCATTATATACCCCCTGTGGGTATTTGTCAACGTTTTTCCTTGGGCTTGAAGAAAATGGCTGCCAGCACGGAAAAGACCACCGCTGCGGCGATGCCGCCGGAGGTGGCGGTAAGGCCACCGGTGAGGATGCCCAGCGGCCCCTTTTCCGCCACGGCCTTGGCCACGCCCTTGGCGAGACTGTATCCGAAGCCGGTGAGGGGGACAGTGGCGCCGGCGCCGCCCCAGTCCACCAGATACTGGTAGACGCCCACCGCCTGCAAAAGTACCCCGGCCACCACATAGCCGGTGAGGATGCGGGCAGGGGTCAGTTGGGTGCGGTCGATGAGAAACTGGCCGATGGCACAGAGGACGCCGCCGCAGAGAAATGCGTTCAGGTAATCCAAGGCTTACACTCCTTCCTTTGCGGCGGAAAGCGCCACCGCATGACAGATGCCGGGGATGGACTCCCCCTGAAAGGAGGAGGTGGGGCTCAGCAGCGCCCCGGTGGGGGCGAAGAGCAGGCGCTTCCAGCGTCCCTCCCGCAGGCCACGGAGCAGGTAGCCGTTGAACACGGCGGCGGAGCAGCCGCAGCCGGAGCCTCCGGCGTGCATATCCTGCTTCTCCAGATGGTACAGCAGCAGCCCGCAGTCGGTGTAGTTTTTCGTCATGTCCACGCCGTCCTGCCGGAAGAGGTCAGTGACGATCTGGTGGCCCAGCAACCCCAGATCGCCGGTGACGATGAGGTCATAATCCTCCGGGCCGGTGGCGGTAGCAGTGAAGTGCGCCCGCAGGGTGTCGTAGGCGGCGGGGGCCATGGCGGCCCCCATGTTGTTGGCATCGGTGATGCCCCAGTCCACGATGCGGCCGCAGGTGACGTGGGTGATATAGGGGCCGTCCCCCTGAGCACCCAGAATACAGCAGCCGGAGGCGGTGGCCGTCCACTGGGCGGTGGGGGTGCGCTGGCTGCCGTAGGGAACCGGCATCCGGTACTGGCGCTCGGCGGTGCAGTAGTGGGAGGAGGTCATGGCAGCGGCCAGCCGGGCGAAGCCCCCGTCAATGAGCAGCGCCGCCAGGGACAGGCTCTCTCCCATGGTGGAGCAGGCGCCGTACAGCCCGTAG
Organism: Vescimonas coprocola; assembly: GCF_018408575.1. Taxonomy (NCBI): domain Bacteria; kingdom Bacillati; phylum Bacillota; class Clostridia; order Eubacteriales; family Oscillospiraceae; genus Vescimonas; species Vescimonas coprocola. The sequence continues at coordinate 1,018,239 of NZ_AP023418.1, read as the reverse complement.
AAGGGGATATGGAAGCTCCGCAGGCCGAAGGAGGTGCCGATGCACTGGTTCAGCAGGTCCCCAGCCAGCACGTAGTCCAGTTCACCGGCGGTGAGGCCACCCTTTTCCAGCGCCCGGCGCAGGACCCGCTCCTGCATGGCGGATTCTCCCTGTTCCCATGTCTTTTTCCCAAAGAAGGCATCGGGGGATAGCTCGTCGAAATAGTCGGAGAGGGGGCCTTGCCCCTCCATGCGGCCGCCGATGTTGGCGAAGGACACCACGCTGGGAGGATGGGAGAGCTGCACCGTCTGGCGGCCCGCTCGTTTGGTCTGCATAGACTTCACCTCGTGTTTCGTATTTGAGGTAGTTTGCCCCGGTGAGGGAAAAATAAACAAGGAAGGAAACCCTGCGGCTTTGCCGCAGGGCTTCCTTCCTTTTCAGATGTTCCATCGGAACAGCAGCAGATATGTCGCTGCAAAATCACCGGCCGCCAGATTACGATTACCGGCTGCGGGGTCACTCGCCGGATCTCTCCGGGACGGTTGCCGCCGCTTCAGGCTCCGGCAGCAGATCCGTCATGCTCTTGAGGCTGATGCCCAGCGTGGAGGCATTGTGCAGCAGCGCAGAGGTGGTGGGGGGCAGGATGCCCGCCACGCCCAGAAGAATCAGGCCCAGATTGAAGCCCACAATGAAGCGGTAGTTCCGATGGATGCGATCCATAAGGCTCTGACTGATGCGCCGCAGCGTCACCAGCTGGAACAGATCCTCGGAGGTGATGGTGATATCGGAGATCTCCCGTGCGATGGCGGCGCCGGTGGAGATGGCGATACCGGCATCGGCCTCCGACAGGGCAGGGGAGTCGTTGACGCCGTCACCGATCATGATGACCGTGTGTCCGGCGGAACGCTCCCGGCGGATGAAGTCTGCCTTATCCTCCGGCAGGACCTCGGCGTGGAACTCGTCCACCCCTACCTCCTCCGCCACACAGGCGGCGGTACGGCGGTTGTCGCCGGTCATCATGACCACCTTGCGGATGCCGCAGTCGTGGAGCGCACGGATGGCGTCCTTGGCCTCGGCCCGCAGGGGATCGTGGATACAGATCACCGCCGCTAGCTGCCCGGCCAGACACAAATAGAGGTGGGAGTACTGGGTGGGCAGGGCATCGAACCTCTCCTGCTCCCCGGCGGGGATGGTGCAGCCCTCGTCCTCGAAAACGAAGTGGGCGCTGCCGATGAGGGTCTTTTCGCCGTTTACCATGCTGGAGATGCCGTGGGCCACGATGTACTGCACCTGAGAGTGGTACTCCTCGTGGGACAGGCCCCGGCGCTTGGCCTCCTCCACCACGGCGGTGGCCATGGAGTGGGGATAGTGCTCCTCCAGACACGCCGCCAGACGCAGCATCTCTTGAGCGTCGTGACCCCCGAAGGGGACCACGTCCTGCACCGTGGGGACGGCGTAGGTGAGGGTACCGGTCTTGTCGAACACCACGGTATCCGCCTGGGCCACGGCCTCCAGGAAGCGGCCACCCTTGACGGAGATGTGATAGCTGCTGCACTCCCGCATGGCGGAGAGCACGGCGATGGGCATGGAGAGCTTCAGAGCGCAGGAGAAGTCCACCATCAGCACCGCCAGCATTTTGGTGACGTTCCGGGTCAGCAGGTACGTCAGCACCGTACCGCCCAGCGTATACGGTACCAGCCGGTCCGCCAGACGGGCGGCCTTGTCCTCGGTGGTGGATTTCAGCTTCTCGGACTCCTCGATCATCCGGACGATGCGGTCGTAGCGGCCGCTGCCCTGCACCTTCTGAACCTCCACCACGCATTGGCCCTCCTCGGCCACTGTTCCGGCGTATACCGGACTGCCGGGGCGCTTGACCACGGGCATGGACTCCCCGGTGATGGAGGCCTGATTCACCATGGCCTCGCCGCTGACCACCTGACCGTCCAGCGGGATAAGGCTGCCGGTGCGGACCAGCATCCGGTCGCCCAGCTGCACGTCACCGATGGGAACCAGTACCTCCGTATCGCCCCTTTGCAGCCATACCTTGTCCACATTCAGGGACATGGCCCCGGCCAGATCGGCCACAGACTTCTTGTGGGTCCACTCCTCCAGAATTTCGCCCAGCCGCAGCATGAACATGACGGAGCCGGCGGTGGAGAAGTCGCCCCGAACCATAGAGACGGTGACGGCGGTGGCGTCCAGCACCGCCACGGAGAGCTCGCCGTGCCACAGGGCCGTCAGCCCCTCCCGGATGTACTTCACGGAGCGGTACAGGGCCATGGCCGTGGTGATGGGGGCGGGGAGGAACAGCTTGGAGAAGATACGGCGCATCACCGTCATGGCCAGCTTGTCCTCGAACTCCCGGTTCAGAGCACGGGAGGTGTGCTCCGGCACCAGTTCCATGGCCTCGGCCTTGGCGAAGGAGAAGGAAGCCAGTGCGCCGATCACGGCGCTGCGCTGGCCGGTGTAGCGCACCACGGCATCCTGTGTGCGGTCATAGACCGTGACCTCCGTGACACCGTCTACGCTGCGAAGATAGTATTCCAGCAGATCCGCCTCATGCAACGACATCCGGGCGCAGTGCAGATGTACCCGCAGGCGGTTGGGGGACTCGTGGAGAATGTTGCATTTCATAGATCAGTTTGAACCTCCAAACGAAAGAAGAACCGCAGAATGCGGCTCTTCCTATAACGCAGTGCTGAACTTAAGCCTCTTGTGCGGAAGTGTCCTCAATGGTCTCGGCCTCGGCCTCAGCGGCCCGGTGGTCATTGATGGCCTTGGCGTCGGCGTAGATGTCGTCGGCGCCCTCGCGGACAGAGGTGACGGTGTGCATGATGCAGTCCTTGGCACGCAGAGCGGCGGCGGTGGTGTGGGCATAGACCTTCTTAGCGTCCTCGCTGGTGAGGATCTTCAGGCCGGCCGTGCCGAACAGCAGACCGGCGGCGAACAAACCAATGTGTTTCATGATAAATTTCCTCCTGTTGATTGCGATTGCTGCGCTGAAACAGGCGCAACTCCTAAGATCGAAGTGCTCCGATCCGTGGCAGAATCATAGCACAACGAGTGGTACAATGCAAGTGTTTTTCATAAAAAAGTGGGGATCATGGGAACAAAAAGCTACACAACCGACGCCCCAAAGGGCATCAGGGCCAGACGGGCCATTTTGAAGCACTGGAGGCCCACAGGGACCCCGACAATGGTGACGCACCACAGGCATCCCAGAATGACATAGCCCAAGGCCATCTCCATTCCGGAGAGCAGCAGCCAGAGAATATTCACCAGCAGTGAGAAGCCCCCGCCGCCGTAGACTACCTCCTTGCCGAAGGGGAAAAAGGCCAGAGAGGCGAATTTGAAGCACTGAAGGCCCACAGGGATGCCCACAATGGTGATGCACCACAGGCAGCCCGCCAGCACCCAACTCAGTCCGCCGATGAGTCCGCCGAAGAGAAACCAGAGGATGTTGCCGATCGTTTTCATAGAAATACCTCGCTTGTAGCTGTCTCCGAGGGAGACTGGTTCTATCTTAAACGGAAATTGTGAAGTTTTCAACCACGGCGGGAAATATTTTCCCGGTGAGAGTCAGGCACCGGCGGAAATATAAACAAATCTACCCTTGCAAAGAGGAGAAATATATGGTAAAATCACCATAGAGTGCAGGCCCGTTGCTGCCCGGTGTGAAAAACCGGAGGAGAAAGGGTAGGCGCTCCCCGGCCTTGGAGCAGCTGATGGAGAACGATGTGGACAGCTATGAGATCGTGGAAGTGGGCGATATACAGGTAGACGACCTGCTCCTGTCAGCCGAAGAGCATCAGGCTATGCTGGCACAGAGAGAGGCACCGTATAACTGGGAGAGTGAGAGCGGTCAGGTGTCCTGAACGGCTGAACAGAAAAACGGGCTGCGGCCCGTGATAGGAAAGCTCATATAGCCTTGCGGAAATGGTGCAAGGCGTTTCTACGGAGCCGCCGAAGGCTCTACTATGGGTGCTCTGCCGGAAAAGCGGCGGGGTGCCTATTTTTTGCGGAAAGGAAGGAAACGGATATGGTGCAGGTTTTGAAGGGAAACATCGTGCAGGCCCCGGCGCTGGGGGAGCTGCAGATCACGGAGCAGGGCTATCTGGTGATGGAGGACGGCGTCATCCGGGGCGTCTATGACCGGCTGCCACTGGAATATGCTACGGCGCCGCTGGTGGATTACGGTCAGGCACTGGTGATGCAGTCCTTTGCGGATATGCACCTCCACGCCCCCCAATACCCCATGCTGGGCATGGGCATGGATCTGCCGCTGCTGGAGTGGCTGGACACCTACACCTTCCCCACGGAGGCACGGTTTGCCGACACGGACTACGCCCGCCGCATCTATCGCCGTCTGGCCACGGACCTCATCACCAACGGCACCACCCGTGTGTGTATGTTCTCCTCCCTCCACACCGACGCCACGTGGATCCTCATGGAGGAGCTGGAGCGGGCCGGCGTCACCGGCTATGTGGGCAAGGTGAACATGGATCGCAATGGCCTGCCCGGCGTGCTGCAGGAGACCACGGAGGAATCCATCCGGGAGACGCTGCGGTGGCTGGAGGGATGTCATTTCGACCATGTCAAGCCCATTCTGACCCCCCGCTTTACCCCCAGCTGCACCGATGAGCTGATGGCGGCGCTGGGCCGTCTGGCGCAGGAGAAGGGGCTGTATGTTCAGTCTCACCTGTCGGAGAATCTGGGGGAGATCCAGTGGGTAAAGGAGCTGCACCCGGACTGTCAGCAGTACTGGGAGACCTATGATAAGTACGGCCTGTGGAAGGAGCGCACCATCATGGCCCACTGTGTCCACTCCGACCGGCGGGAGTGCGACGCCATGCGCCGGGCTGGGGTGGTGGTGGCTCATTGCGCCGGTTCCAACATCAATCTGTGCAGCGGCGTGTCGCCGGTGCGGGAGATGCTCCAGCAGGGCATCTGGGTGACGCTGGGGTCCGACATCGCCGGCGGCGCCTGTCTGCCCATGTATAAGGTGGCTACCATGAGCATCCGGGCCTCCAAGATCAAGCGCATCGAGACGGACTGGTCCGAGGACTTCCTGACGGTGCCGGAGGCCTACTATCTGGCTACCAGCTCAGGTCACCGTTATTTCGGGGACAGAGATGGCTTCGCCCCAGGCAACCGGCTCCACGCCATCGTGGTGGACGACAGCGATTTCACGGAGGCCAGCCATCCCTTGACGGTGCGGGAGCGGTTCGAGCGGGCCATATATATGCTCCACCGCCACAACATCACCGCTGTCTGGTCCGACGGTCGCTGCGTGGTGGGGCAGATGCTGCAATAAAGGAAAAATGAAGAAAAAGCCCTCCGGCCTTGGCCGGAGGGCTTGCTGCTTCAAATACTGCGCTCCATAGGGAGATAGGCGGAAAAATCATTGGGGTGGACCTCACCGGTGAGGACGAAGCCGTTCTTGGTCCAGAAGGCCAGGCTCTGGGGATTGCCCTCATCCACCGCCAGCCGCAGCCGGTGATATCCGGCAGCGGCCAGCCGGGCTATGCAGTCCCGGAGGATGCGGCTGCCCAGTCCACAGCCCTGACGGTCATGAGCCGTCATGAACAGGCCGATGAAGGCGGTGTCGGCGGCGGGATAGTTCAGGATCAGATCCATCACGGCAATCAGGCAGTCTCCGTCGTAAAAGCCCACGAACCACTTATCTTCCATAGCTTTTCCCGGCGGCAGGGCGGTCATATCGGTCCGGATGCTCTCCGGCGTGGGCTGCGGCGGGTGATACCGGTAGAACAGGGGATTGCCCTGCATCAGCGCACAGACCTGCGCTGCATCCGCCTCCGTCAGGCGGCGGGCGGGACAGACGGCGTTACTCATGGGGCTGCTCGGCGGCCAGAACGGCCTCCGTATCGGCGTCGCACAGGCGGATCAACTTCTCCGCCAGAATTTTGGAGAACCCGGCGATGAGTCCGCACTCGATGACCAGCCGCCCCACGGCCCCCTCCTCGTCCCTGGAGGGGGTGCGGATGTCGGTGGCGGCGCTTTGGACCTGCTGGTTGAAGAACAGGGCCAGCTGCCGGAATTTTTCGGAGTAGGCCTCGTATACCGACCGCACGCAGTCCTCGCTGCTGTCGGCGGGCAAAATTTTCTGCACGTCGCTGATGCTGATGCTCTGCTTCATGGTGAGGATCATAATGAGGTAGGCGATGTGTACCCGGTAGTACTTCCGCTTCACCGGAGCAGGCATGATCTTCAGGCGCACATAGTTGTTGATGGCGGAGGAGGTGACAAAGCTCTCCTTGCCGCCGGGGATGGACGGGATGAAGCCGAGATACTGCACCAGCAGCACCACCACCTGATCCATGTAGAGCCCCAGATCAGGGATGGAATCCCAGTCCGGCAGATGGTAATTGGTGATGAACCGATCCCAGCGCTCCAGCTTGTGAATAATGAGTTTCTTATCGTATGACATGGCGTACCTCCTGTGCAGGCGCCGTCGGCGCACCGGCAGCGTGGAAGTCGGCTGTTTTTCTTAACAGTCTTTAAACAACTACTATATAATATCAGAAAAACTTGTTTTTTGCAAGGGTAAATAGCAGTTGACCTGTTGACTTTCGAAATCTAATATGCTATATTAGGAAAAACAGAAGATAGGGGGCTTGCTATTATGCCCAAGCAGGTGTATATTTATGGTGACTCCTTGCTGAAGGCCACCATGCCGGATGAGGGGTATCACTATCATTTCCATTACGACGAGGTACTGCAGCGCTATCCGGAACGCCGGACGCAGGTGGTGAACCGATCCAAAATGGGAGCCACCATCTCCAAGGGCGAGTCGCTGGTGCAGCACGATCTGAACCGGGGGCTGGAGGCCGACTATGCACTGGTGGCCTACGGCGGCAACGACAGTGACTACGACTGGGCAGCCATCGACGCAGACCCGGCGGGGAACCATCATCCCCGGACGGAGCTGCCTGCCTTTCGGGAGAAGCTCCGCCACACGGTGACCATGCTGCGGGAGAAGGGCATCCAGCCGGTGCTCATGAGCCTACCGCCCATTGACGCCACCCGGTATCTGGCCTTCATCTGCCGGGACGGACTGCGGAAGGAGCGGATCATGGACTGGCTGGGGGACGTGCAGATGATCTACCGGCATCAGGAGATGTACTCCGATGCGGTGACCCAGCTGGCCTATGCCGAGGGCCTGCCCCTGATCCCGGTGCGGGAGGAGTTCCTCAACGACCACAGGCTGATGCGGCTCATCGCCGCAGACGGTATCCATTTGACCATGCCCGGCTATGAGCGGCTGTTCGACACACTGGCGGACTGGCTGCGGATACGGGTATAAGAAGGAGTAGAAAGCTATGCTGAGAATTTTCACCGATACGGCGGCCAACGTCCCGCCCCACTTGCTGGAACAGTATCACATCACCGCCATGCCCCTGACGTATCTGCTGGACGGCCAGCCCACGGAGCTGGTGGGCCACGACTACTACGAGGCCATGCGGAAGGGCGCCGAGGTCAAGACCTCGCTGGTGAGCCCGGCTCTGATTCGGGACACCATGGAGAGTGCGCTCAAGGATGGGGATGACGTACTGTACATCGCCATCTCCGGCGGCATCAGCGGCACCTGCTGGAGCGCTGAGCTTATGGCGGAGGAGCTGCGGGGCGAGTATCCTGACCGCATGATCCGGGTACTGAATACCTGCGGCGCTTCGTTGGGAGAAGGCCTCGTGGTGCTGGAGGCAGCCAAAATGCTGGAGAAGGGCTGCACGGCAGATGAAATCATCCGGCAGGCCGAGGAAAATTGCGGGCGGATGCGCCAGTTCTTCATGGTGGACGACCTGAAGTATCTGCGCCGGGGCGGCCGCATCAGCGCTGCGGCGCAGGTAGCGGGCTCTCTGCTGAAGATCAAGCCCATCCTTCAGTCCGATCCGGAGGGCCACATCATCCAGCACAGCAAGGTTCGTGGTCAGCTGAAGGCCATGGAGACGCTGGCGGAGCTGTACAAGGAGTACGCTGTGGACGGCACCCGGACGGTGGGCATCGCCCATGCCGACTGCCCGGACGGGGCGCTGCGGCTGCAGGCTAAGCTGCGGGATGCCGGTCAGACCGGCGAGATCCTGTCGGTGTGCTATGAGCCGGTCACCGGTGGCCATGTGGGCCCCGGCACGGTGGCGCTGTTCTTCTTCGGCGAGGTCTGGCGCTAAGGCCGGATTTTCTGCGCCGGAGAGGTTGCATCCGGCACAATTATTGGTATAATATAGGCGGCGGGATGTCTTGTCCTGCCGCCTATCTTGTATAAAAGGGGGGACCTTCCCATGAAGATAAAGGACCTGCTGGAGCGCTCCGGCGTGCAGTTACTATCCGGCGGTTGCGGAGAAGAGGAGATCACGGCGCTGACCTACGACTCCCGGAAGGCGCAGACCGGGAGCCTGTTTTTCTGTCTGCGGGGCGCCCGTTCCAACGGAGAGGACTTTGCGCCGGCGGCCTATGCACAGGGCTGCCGCTGTTTCGTCAGCGAGGGGACGCTGGACGTGCCGGAGGATGCGGACGTGGTGCGGGTATCGGATGCCCGTCAGGCGCTGGCGCAGATCTCGGCGGCGTTTTTTGGCTTTCCCCAGCGGGATGTGACCATCATCGGCGTCACCGGCACCAAGGGCAAGACCACCGTGGCGGAGACGGCCTGCTCCGTCATGAACCGCATGGGCTTGTCCTGCGGCGTCATCGGCTCCAACGGGGCCGCCTACGCCGGGAAGCACGTGGGAACCAGCAATACCACACCGGAGAGCTACGAGCTGATGCGGCTGTTTCGGGCCATGCGGGACGAGGGCGTCCGGTATGTGGTGATGGAGGTGTCCTCTCAGGCGCTGGCCCGCCACCGGGTGGACGGCATCACCTTCGATACGGCGGTGTTCACAAACCTCTCCCCGGACCACATCGGCACCGAGGAGCACCCGGACTATGCCCACTACCGGGACAGCAAGAAGCGGCTGTTCGCCCAGTGCCGCCACGGCATCTTCAACGCCGACGACCCGGAGGCGGAGTACATGATGGCGGGCAGTCCCTGCGAAAAGAGCACCTATGCCATTCACCGTCCGGCGGATCTCCGGGCGGAGAGAGTGAACATCCTGAAGGCCGGGGACCTGTTCGGTATGGAGTTCACGGCGGCCGGCACTACCTACCACATTCGGATGCCGGGGGAGTACAACGTCTACAACGCTCTGGCGGTGGTGGCACTGGTGGGGCGTTATACGGACCGCACCTGCGAGTTGGCGGAGGCCCTCAGCTATGTGACGGTGCCGGGCCGGTTCGAGGTGCTGCCGGACGTGATGCCGGGATGTACCGTAGTGCTGGATTTTGCCCATAACTCCATCAGCATGAACGCCCTGCTGCAAACGGCCCGCAGCTACGATCCGGCTCGCATCATCGCCGTGTTCGGCACCGGCGGCCGCACCAGAGTGCGCCGCCACCAGCTGGGGGAGGCAGTGGCCAAGGGGGCCGATTTGGCCATTATTACCACCGACGACCCGGATCGGGACGACCCGGCGGAGGTCATTGCGGACATTGCCACCTGCTTCGGCCCCGGCAGCTGCCCCCATGTGGGTATTGTGGACCGCCGGGAGGCGGTGCGCTATGCGCTGGAGCAGATGCGTCCCGGCGATATGCTGCTGCTGTGCGGCAAGGGCCGGGAGGGCTACCAGCTGGTGCAGGGGAAGAAGATCCCCTACGACGAAGAGGAGACGGTCCGCTCCTGCGCCCGTGAGCTGCTGGAGTCCCGCCCACAGGCCCTGTGACCGGGATGAGGAAGGCTTCCTACAAGATAAAAAGAGACGGTGCGGCATAAGTTATCCACGCACAAGGACAACATGAATTGCGTTCAGAGCATATAAATCGGCGGCAATATACCTCATTAGGTATATTGCCGCCGATTTGATCAATAAAGGACTTGCAGCTTTCAGGTTAGCATTTTATCAATTTCGATTCCTTATGGTAGACACACGAATAGCGGTCAACGTGGGAAATGATCGACTCGGATATTTCTAAAAACAGTCTGCTGCCTGCATCCGTTTTCGCATCAGGCCCAGACTTCCTGCAGCACCCGGATGGCGTTACCGCCGATGACCTTGGCAATATCCTCATCGCTGTAGTTGTGCTTTACCAGCCAGCGGATAATGTTCCAGCTGGATTCGGTGGGGTTCTCCAGATACTTCACATAGGGGACCTCTTCATACTCCGCACCGGTCTTGGAGGTGGCGGCGATGGACAGTGCCTGTGCAAAGGCATGATGCACGCCCACGTGATCACCGTACAGGCAATCCACGCCAAAGCCCACATGGTCGATGCCCACCATGTTTTTCACATATTCAAAGTGCTCCATAAAGCTGTCCAGATCGTGGGTCATCTTGGTTTTGGACATAGTGGTGTGGGGAGCGGCCTCAATGCCGACCACGCCGCCCTTGACAGCAACGGCCTGAATCATCTCATCGCTGGCCATCCGCTTGGTGTTCCACACGCCTTTTGCACCTACATGGCTCATAATGATCGGCTTCTTGGAATAGGTGATTGCATCATAAGCAGTCTGAGGGCCGCAGTGGGATACGTCAATGAGCATACCCACCTTGTTCATTCGCTCTACGCACTGCTTGCCGAACATGGTCAGGCCGCCGTCATGGACCTCCTTGCAGCCGTTGCCCAGCGCATTGCTTTCGGAATAGGTCACACCCAGCTGGCGGACGCCCAAGCCGTAGAGAATATCAATGCGGTCTACCTCGTTTTCAATAGGAGCGGCTCCCTCCACCACAAATACCATAGCGATCTTTCCAGCCTTCTTGGCGGCAAAAATGTCATCCACGGTCTTACAATGGATAATAAAATCCTGATGAGCCAGATCGCACAGCCGCATACCCAGATCGTGAATGATGTCGATCCACTTCCAGCCGCCGGGACTGGAGATGATATTCACACCGTCCAGCTGGTTATCGAATACGCAGTCGATATTTGAATAGGCCAGTGCTTCATAAGCGGTCATCTCCCGGCCGTTGCGCATCACATTGTCGATATTCTGCTTGCTGGTAACGTCCTTCGGGAACAGAGTCGGATGATCATGGACGCTGACATAGGGATATTTTGCCAGCAGCTCCGCAACACGAGCCTCCTGCTCCGGTTCCAGCTCTACTACATGGCGGCCGGCCCAGTCCCAGTCGGCCCACTCAAATTTGGGGAAATCCTTTCCCTCCTCCAGATACTCATATGCTTTGTAGCCTTTATAGGCAGGCTTCATTTTGTACTCCATTGCATGGTTTCCTTTCTGTTTTTAATTAGGACCAGACTTCTCGCAGCACCCGGATGGCATTGCCGCCCAGCACCTTGATAATTTCCTCGTCCGTATAACCGTGTTTGATGAGCCATCTGGGAATATTCCAGCTTGCCTCAGTCGGATTTTCCAGATACTTCACAAAGGGAACCTCCTGATAAGGCACCGTGGTTTTGGAAGTATCCCCGGTAGACAGGGCTGCGGCAAAAGCGTGATGCAGACCCACGTGGTCGCCGTACATACAGTCCACGCCGAATCCCACATGGTCGATGCCCACCAGATTCTTTACATATTCGAAGTGCTCCATGTAACTGTCAATATCGTGGGTCATACGGGTCTTTGACATGGTGGTGTGTGGGGCAGCCTCGATACCGACCACACCGCCTTTGGCAGCAATGGCTTGAATCAATTCGTCGCTTGCAAGGCGCTTTGTGTTCCAAACACCCTTCGCTCCGGTATGGCTCATAATAATGGGCTTGGTGGAATGGACCACCGCATCATAAGCGGTCTGAGAGCCGCAGTGGGACACATCAATAAGCATACCCACCTTGTTCATCCGCTCCACGCATTGCTTGCCGAACATGGTCAGCCCGCCGTCGTGGTCCTCCTTGCAGCCGCTCCCCAATGCATTGCTCTCGGAATAAGTCACGCCCAGTTGGCGGACGCCCAATCCATACAGGATGTCAATGCGGTCCACCTCGTTTTCAATGGGAGCAGCTCCCTCGATCACAAACACCATGGCGATCTTGCCCTCTTTTTTTGCGGCAAAGATATCGTCCACGGTTTTACAATGGACAATAAAATCCTGATGGGCCAGGTCACACAGCCGCATCCCCAGATCATGAATGATGTCGATCCACTTCCAACCGTTAGGACTGGAAATAATGTTGGTGCCGTCCATCATATTATCGAAGATACAGTCGATGTTGGAATAGGCCAGCGCCTCATATCCGCAGCGGTCCCGGCCAGTCCGCATGGCGTCAAACAGCGGTTCACAGGTGGACATATCCCGTGTGGTAAAGTCCGGATGATCGTGGAGGCTGACGTAGGGCGTTCTTTCCAGCAGTTCCCTGCACCGGGCCTCTTCTTCCGGATTCAAGGGCAGGACGTTTCGACCGGCCCAGTCCCAGTCCGCCCAGTCAATGACCTTAAAATCCCTTCCCGGCTCAAGATACTGATACGCCTCATAGGGGCGATACCCTTTCTTCAGTTGAAATTCCATACAATTTGCTCCTGTTCAGCAGAACGGTCAGGCCCAGACTTCCCGCAGCACCCGGATGGCGTTGCCGCCGATGACCTTGCCGATGTCCTCTTCGCTGTAATTGTGCTTTACCAGCCAGCGGATGATGTTCCAGCTGGCTTCTGTGGGATTCTCCAGGCCCCAGACGAAGGGCACTTCCTCGTAAGAGGTATTCGCAGTTTCCGCTGTAGACAGGGCAGCGGCAAAGGCGTGGTGTACGCCCACATGGTCGCCGTACAGGCAGTCCACGCCAAAACCAACGTGGTCGATGCCGATCAGGTTCTTCACATACTCGAAGTGCTCCATCACGCTGTCCAGATCATGGGTCATCTTGGTTTTGGACATGGTTGTGTGGGGGGCAGATTCAATACCGACCACGCCGCCCTTGGAACCGATGGCTTTAATGAGATCATCGCCGGCCATACGCTTAATGTCCCATACGCCCTTGGCGCCCACGTGGCTCATGATAATGGGTTTCTTGGAATACATGACCGCGTCATAGGCTGTTTGCTGGCCACAGTGGGACACATCAATAAGCATACCCACCTTGTTCATCCGCTCCACGCACTGCTTGCCGAACATGGTCAAGCCACCGTCGTGATCCTCCTTCATGCCATTACCCAAAGCGTTGCTCTCAGAATAGGTCACGCCCAACTGACGGACGCCCAGACCGTAGAGAATATCGATGCGATCCACTTCATTTTCAATGGGAGCTGCGCCCTCAATGCAAGGCACCCAGGCGATCTTGCCAGCCTTCTTGGCAGCAAAAATGTCATCAACCGTCTTGCACTGGATCAGAAAATCCTGATGAGCAAGGTCGCACAGCCGCATTCCCAGATCATGAATAATGTCGATCCACTTCCAGCCGCCGGGACTGGAGATGATATTCACACCGTCCATCATATTGTCGAAGATGCAGTCAATATTGGAATAGGACAGTGCCTCATAACCGCAGACAGCACGGCCCTGCCGCATGGAATCATAAATGTGGTCAATGCTGGACATATCCTTTGGGTAAAATGTAGGGTGATCGTGAAGGCTGATGTAAGGATGCTTCTTCAGGATCTCCTGCACCATGGCTTCCTGATCCGGCTCCAGCTCTACAACATGGCGTCCGGCCCAGTCCCACTGTGCCCATTCGATCTTTGGATAGTCCTTGCCCTCTTCCAGATATTCATAAGCCTTATAACCCTTATAAGCAGGTTTTTGTACAAAGTTCATCAGTTCAAACACCTTTCTTCATAATCTTTTTTGAAAAGAGGGGGGCTCCCGCAGGAGCCCCCCTCTCTCCATGCAACCATTACATACGAAGCAGCAGGGGTGCTTTATTTCGCATGGACGTTGACAAAGTTGGCGCAGGCCAGGAACGCGCTATTGCCGGGGGACAGGTGCCAGCCGGTGAAGTTGGTGGTGTCAGCGGCATAGGTGTTGTTGGGCACGAACAGGTGGCAGCAGGGCAGGTTCTCCACAAACCACGTCTGCCATTGGTTCAGCAGCTCCAAACGCTTGTTGTAGTCGGTTTCGCTCTGCATGGCATTCAGCAGATCCTCCTGCTCCTGACTGTTGAACTCCATGAAGTTCAGAGTCTGGCCGATGCCGAAGACCGTCAGCAGGGTGGTATCCACATCGTCGATGGTTCCCCAGCTGCTGTAGCTGATGTCATACTTGTGGCCCTGGGTCACGTTGGCGGAGAAAGTTGCGGCGTCCACAGGCTGCAGCTTCAATTCCACGCCGGCCTTGGCAAAGTCAGAGGACAGAATGGACATGATGCCGTCCACATTGGCCATCGTGCCCTTGTAGGTAATGGTGAAGCTCAGAGGCTTGCCATCGGCGCTTTCACGGATGCCGTCGCCGTTGGTATCCACATAACCGGCGTTCTCCAAAATGGAGGCGGCAGCAGCGGTATCAAACTCAGGCTGACGGATGTTGGAAGCGGTAAAGTCACTGTAAACGGGGCTGATAGGCGTGTACATCGGCGTTGCAGCGCCGGACATGGCCACGTTTACCAGAGCCTCACGGTCGCAGCTGGCGGCCAGGGCCTTACGAACATTCACATCCTGCAGCAGTTCGTTGGTCTGAGAGAAGGTGATGAGCGTATAGCCAAGGGAGCCAACAGATTCGATCTGATAGTTGGAGTTGCTCTGCAGCTGAGAAATGGAAGATGCGCTGAGGAAGTTGGCACAGACATCGACCTCGCCGTTCTGCAAGGCCAGCACCATAGCATTCTCGTCGGTGTACACGCGGAATACCACTTCATCAATGCAGGCTCCGGCACCGTCATTGGCCTGAGTGAAATAGGGGTTGCGCTTCAGAGTGACATACTCGCCGTCCACCCACTCGGAAATATAGTAGGGACCGTAACCAGCGCCGGAGTAAGAATAGGTAGTGGGCTCTTCCACAGAGGACCACTCGCTCTCACGCATCACGGGTATCCAGTTGCCGGCGCCCTTCCAGAAGTTCACGTTTCCGGAAGTCAGAGCAAATTCCACGGTGCGCTCATCCGGGCAGGAGGACTTTTCAAAATCCACCAGACCATAGTAGCTGTCGAAGAAGCCGATGTGATGCTCCACACCGTACTTGGCGGTGAACAGCAGATCCGCAGAAGTGACGGGGGTACCATCATTCCAGTAGAGTTCCTTCAGCTTGATGGTCCAGACGGTGCAGTCCTCGTTGGACTCGGAGGACTCAGTCAAATAGTCATACTTGTTGCCGTCATCATCAATGGCAACGAGGTTGGGGCAGACCAGATTCATGATGGTTGCAGAATTCAGGTCATTCTGACACCAGATATTCATGCTCACGGGAGCGCTGTTCAGGCCCACCTGTATGGTGCCGCCGGTCTTGGAACCTTCGCCAGTGTCATCATCCGCCGTCTTTCCGCCGCAGGCTGCCAGGGAAAGCACCAGGCAGAGAGACAGCACGAGTGCAAGAAATTTTTTCATATTGTTACCTCCAGTAATATTTCATCACAGCTTCACTGCAACGTTTGAAATTGATTGGGCTGACACTCAGCCCTGAGCATTTTTCCGAAGGACACGACCTGCGTAGGTTCTCAGCAGGTCACCGTCTTTCAGTTCGACCTTGCCGTTGCATAGCACCAGATCGCAGCCGGTGGCATTCATCTGCGGTGTTTTGTACTGCATCTGATCCATCTCCGGATACCGGTAGTTGGGCAGATCGATCACGGCGATATCGGCGTAATTGCCTTCCACCAGACGGCCCCGCTTATAGATGCCGAAGTGATCGGCCACCATGCTGGTATTTCTGCGGACAACCTCTTCATAGGGAACGCCCTTGCCCACATACATCTGGGCGAAGATGGCGAACCCGCCCCGGCGTCGGATCTCGTACCAATCGTAAGGATCTGCGGGATCTCCCATGATGGTGTCGCTGCCTACGGAAACATAGGGATTCTTCACGATGGATTCACAGTGGTCGATGAAGTTGCTGGGCACATTGGCGGCGGGTGCGTTGAGCCAGAACACATAGTTCTTCTCATCCCCCAGCAGATCCAGCATGCAGTCATCCTCATCGATGCCCCGCTCCTGCGCAATATCCCGGACAGACCGGTTTTCCAGATGCGGATCATCGGAGTTGACGATGTAAACCTTGTCCTTAGGACCGGCAAAGGTATAGTTGTCCTTCTTGATCATTGCCCGGCCCTCAGGCGTATGCAGCGCCCTCTTAACACCCTCAATGCCCTGACTGAACAGCTCGTCACTGAGGGCCATGGTGAACAGCAGCATCCGCTCCTTGCCGGTGCAGTGTCCCACACTGCTGGGAATCACATCGATCCGGGCGCGAACGCCGTCTTCTTCGATGGCTTTCAGAGCAATGTCGTATGCCTCGGGCACAGCGGAAGCCAGATGGGAGATCTGGATCTTGGCACCGGTGCGGCGGCCCACCTCGCAGAATTCCGCAGTAGACTCGGGAATACCGATCTGGTGGCGGAGATGGGCTGCGGAAACTGCGTCATATCGTTTGATCTGACTGACTACATTGCACAGTTCCTCCATAGAGGCATACCGGCTGGGGACATAGTCCAGACCGAAGGAAATACCCCAAGCGCCCTGATCCATGTTGTGGCGGATGATATTTTCGATTTGTGCCTGCTCCAGCTCGTCCGGTGCCCGGTTATAGGCACCATGCATCACATACTGGCGGATACTGCCGTGGCCCAACAGGGTGACAAAGTTGCAGTTGGTTCCCACCTGTTCCACGGCCTGAGCATACCCCTCAAAATCATGCCAGTCGGGCCAGTCCCGCAGATAGCGCTGATACTGCTTCAGTCCCACAAGGCCGTTTCCCAGATAATAGTCCAATACTTCCTTTTTATGTCCGGGTGTAATGCTGTGGCTGCAATTGCCGTTCACCAGCGTGGTCACGCCCTGACGGATATAGGACTCATAGCGCCCATCGTCAAAGCAATACCATTCCTCATGAACGTGGGGGTCGATAAGGCCGGGAATCACGTATTTGCCGGCGGCATCGTATACCTCGGCAGCAGGCTCCTGAATATCAGGGGCAATACGGGCTACCTTGTCACCCTTTACCGCAACATCCGCTTTAACAGCAGGCTTTCCGGAGCCATCCACTACCAAGCCGTTTTTAATCAGATAATCATACATACGTTTCTACTCCTTTCTAATCACTCTCTGGATTTAGGGCTGAGACTGTCATTGATGGCCGTTCCCAGCAAATTGAAGCAAACCACATACACGACGATGCACAAGCTGGGCAGCAGCCACCACCACCAGGGATTGGGGGAGCTGATCACGGCGTTCTGCCCCCACGCCCGCTTGAGCATGGTCCCCCAGCTCCAAGTGGTCGGATCACCCAAGCCAAGAAAGCTCAGGCTGGCTTCCGTCAACACGGCGGAGGCCATCACCAGTGTCATATTGACGAACACCGGGCCGGTAGCATTGATGAGTATGTGTTTGAAGAGGATACGAGGCTTGGAGAGTCCCAGACAGGTGCAGGCCTCAATATACTGCATCTCCCGGATCTTCATGGTGCTGTTCTTCGTTACACGGGCCAACTGCGGCCAGGAGAATATACCTAAGATGATCGCCACGTTGGTAATAGAGGTTCCCATTACCGCCGCAATAATAATCATCAGCGGTAGCATGGGCAGCGTCATAAAAATGTCAATGAAGCCGTCGATCACTTCCCGGAGCCAGCCGGTGTTATAGCCGCACAGCAGGCCCACCGGTATGCCGATCACGCCGGCAATGAGCATAGCCATAACGGAAACGTACAGCGAGGTGCGAGCACCCCAGACCAGTTCTGCAAAAATATCCAGACCAATGTTGTCGGTCCCCAGCCAGTGCAGAGCGCTGGGAGCCTGAAGAATATCCTGCGTGTAGCCATCTGGTTTGGCGATCAGCATCGGCCCCACCAGACCGATCAGCAGAATCAGCAAGACGCCGATCATACCGATCATACCGTTGCGATTACGTACAAAATAATAGAGGAAGCCTTTTCGTTCTTTCATAATCAACCTCCTAGCTTGATTCGGGGATCCAGCCAAGCGACCACAAGGTCAGTGAGAAAACTCATGATTACCACGGCTACCGCCATCACAAGAAACGCACCCTGAAGCACCGGGTAATCCAGTGCATTCACAGCGTCATAGACCATCCGACCGATGCCCGGCCAAGAGAATACCGTTTCCGTTACCGTGGCGCCGCCTACCATGAATCCGATCTGCATACCGATGACCGTCACAGTGGGGATCAGTGCGTTTTTCAGCGCATGGACACGAAGTACACGCCCCTTGTTATTTCCCTTGGCGTAAGCGGTGCGAATATAGTCCTCATGCAGCACATCGATCATGCTGTTGCGGGTATACAGCACCGCATTGGCAAGGTTGGTGATGGACAGGGCGATGGCGGGAAGGATCAGATGCTTGGCAACGTCGCCGTAATAAGACCAGCCGGTGCCCTTGGGCGGCGTATATGCGCCGCCGGTAGGCAGCAGCTTCAGCTTAAAGGAAAAAAGGTACAACAGTAGGAACGCCATAAATGGAATGAATACAGATATTCCCATCGTCACCAGCACGCTGATGACCCGGTCCGAAAGTTTTCCTTTGTGGGCTGCTGCGTACAAGCCCACGCTGATGCCAATCAGAATGACGATCAGCATGACTGCCGCCAAAAGCAGCAGCGTCCAAGGCAGCTTTTCCGCAATATACTGGGAAACCGGAATTCGCTTGGCAAAGCTGCTTCCCAGGTTGCCATGAAGCAATTCCTTCATATAGAGGCCGTACTGGGTCAGCTTCGACTGGTCCAGGCCGAACTCCTCGATCAGCGCCTGCTGCGCCTCCTCGGACATCTGGGGACTGACCATCAGATCTACGGGATTGGAGGGCATAGCACGGACAATAAAGAATACCAGCGTCACGGAGAGCAGGATCGTCAGAATACCCCGCCCGAGACGTTTCAGAAGATAACGAACCATGGATCAACCCTCCTTTGCAAAGTGACAGCGCACGCAGTGATCAGTCCCCACCGTTTTCATATCCGGCTCCTGCTCGAAACAAATGGGCTTTGCCATGAAGCAGCGTTGGCAGAATCGGCAGCCTGCCGGAGGATCTACTGCGCTGGGAATATCTCCCTCCAGCAGGATCCGCTCCTTGTGGAGCGCAATGCTGGGTTCCGGTACAGCGGAAAGCAGAGCCCGGGTATATGGGTGGATATCGTCCCCCGTCAGTTCACTGTACGGGGCGATCTCCATGACCTTGCCCAAGTACATCACCATGACCCGGTCGCTGATATAGCGAACCACAGCCAAATCATGGCCAATGAACACATAAGTCAGATGAAACTGCTCCTTCAGACTTTGAAACAGGTTCAAAATCTGTGCCTGTACGGAAACATCCAGTGCGGAAACGGACTCATCGCAAAAAATCAGCTTTGGATTCACCGCCAAGGCCCGGACGATGCCGATACGCTGCCGCTGACCGCCTGAGAACTCATGGGGATATCGGTCGAACACCGCAGGCTGCAGCCCCACGACTTCCAACAGGTGCTGGATCTTTTCCTTTGCCTCAGCATAACTGGATGCCTGACCGTGAAGCAGCATTGGCTCGGCGATCGCATTGCCGATCTTGATTTTTGGGTTCAGGCTGGCGTAGGGATCCTGAAAGATCATCTGTATTTCGCTGCGCAGGCGACGCTTTTCGCCGGCAGATACTTTGAAGTCCGTAATGTCCTCTCCTTGATAAAACACCTGCCCAGAGGTGGAGGGCGTCAGCGCAAGGATCGTTCGGGCCAACGTGGACTTACCGGAACCGGATTCTCCCACGATTCCCAGCACCTCGCCGGGATAGACTTCGAAACTGACATCCTCTGCGGCGTGCACGTATCTCTGTTTTTCAATCAGCTTTCGCTTTTTCACAGGGAACATCTTAGTCAGATGTTCTGCTTTCAAAATGGGGGTTTCCTTTTTTTCACTCATGGTACGGTTCCTCCCCTTCAAAGTTCATCCAGCATTGAACGATATGGTCTTCTCCCACCCGCTTTACCGGTGGAATTTTGGTGCGGCACTCCTCCGTGCAGTGTTGGCAGCGATCCGCAAACCGACACCCCTCCTTAAAATCATACACAGTAGGCACAGTGCCGGGTATGGTGTAGAGCGGCTTCTTTTCACTGCGCATAGTAGGTACGGAGGCCATCAGTCCCTGGGTGTAGGGATGCAGCGGGTTGTCGAAAATCGCTTTCAGTGTGCCACGCTCAATGGCACGGCCCGCATACATCACCACCACCTCCTCGCAGATCTCTGCCACGATCCCCAGATTGTGCGTAATCAGCATCAGACTGCCGGAGGATCCCTTCAGGCGGCGCATGATATCCAGGATCTGCGCCTGGATCGTTACATCCAATGCGGTGGTCGGTTCGTCGGCAATCAGTATGGCGGGATGGTTGATAATGGCCATGGCAATCATTACCCGCTGGCGCATACCGCCGGAAAATTCATGCGGATATTGATTGATCCGGGTCTCTGGATTGGCAATGCCCACATCATTCAGCGCCTCACAGACCTGTTTCCGAATCTCATCTTCCTTCATTTCCGGATGGTGCAGCTTCAGACATTCGCCAATCTGCTTGCCGATTGTCATGACTGGATTCAGCGCTGTCATTGGCTCCTGAAAGATCATTGCGATCTGCTTTCCCCGGATCTTTTCCATCTCCGGCTCAGACTTTTTCAGCAGATCCTCTCCATTGAGCAGGATCTCTCCTCCCTGTACAGAGGCCGCAGCCGGCAGAAGCCGCATCAGAGAAAGGCTGGTCATGCTTTTGCCGCAGCCGGATTCACCTACGATTCCCAAAGCCTTTCCTTCGTCCAACTGCATATTCAGATGGTCGATCAGGTTGTAGACCTTTCCGTCATCGTCCTTAAAACCCATGCTGTAATCCTTGAATTGTACCTGTGTTGACATTGTTGATACCCACCTTTCCTCTGTTCATTTCCACTTCTAAACGGAATCAATGCATTTCAGCCTCGCGCTTGAGCTTTCAAACGCTTTAACACTTTACCGCTTTGCAACACTAAACTTAAAATTAATTTTTGCTATCATAGTTCTCTGACGGCTAAAAATAAATGACATATGTCACGTTCTTTTCGCCGAACTTTTTTGCGGTTTCCCCGGAATTTTTGATGCGGGCGTGCAAACAAAAGGACTTCCCAAAATTTGTCTTTTCTTCAAGGACAAATGCCCACTTTTTGTTTCTCCAAAGATAATGTTTTGTCATCCCTTTACTTTTTTATAAACCTATGTTATCTTTACTATTACTAAGAAATATGGCTGCACAAGAAGAAAACGATTACTTTTGCACCTTCTAAAGGAATGTTTGCTATGATCCAGTTGAACGATCCTGCGCTGAAATGCGCACTGATAGAAAAACACCATTTTCAAGAGTATTTCTCGCTTGATCTGGAGAAATGCTCTGTCCTGCTGCGTTGTGAGGCAGGAGAAACCCTGTGCCACAGCGGTGAGATCTATCCGGAGATCCAGCTGTTGGCGGATGGGGCACTCATAGCCTCCAGCGTTTCTAAAAGCGGAAAACTGCACTGCGAGCTGCAGTATCAGAGTCCTAACATTTTAGGACTTACTTCCGCTCTTTGGAATAAGCCCGCCATTAACACCATTGAAGCGCTGACCCCCTGCCTGTGTCTGAGTCTTTCCGTGGATCTATACGGGGAGGCGCTTCACCAAGATACAAAGTTTCTCAACTACGCCTGCTCGTATCTGGCAGAGCATATCAGGAAAAATTTCATTCACTATGAACAGCTGCCAACCAGATTAGCTCAGTTTATTCTGCGGGAGCAAAAAGATGGTTACTTCGGCTACAACACCAGACTTTGCGCTGACGTACTGGAAACCAGTCAACGGCATCTGCTGCGGACACTTCGTTCCTTCTGCGACAAGGGTATTTTGGAGCACGTTGGTCGCAGCCGCTACAGGATTTTGGATGTGAGCAAGTTAGAAGCTCAGTAATTGATTGTCTGCCTTGATCCCATCAGCTTTTTGTAAAGTCAACAAATTGCTCTCCGGCTTATTGCAGTTTCAAAACAATCTTTCCTACAGGCTTATTACAATTTCTGATGAATTATCTGTCGCTATAAAATGAAAAACTCCCATACCGGGTTTGCTTTCGCTGGCGCAAGCATAGCGTTTGTATGACAAATGCGCTTGCTGGGGAAATCCCCAGTCAACCATGCCGCCTGCGGGCGGAAACTTCTCGGCAACGTTGCCAGAAGGTGAGGGCGCAGAATCGGGTTCGCCCATATTGCCAAACCCGATCACAGCGGACTGCACGAAAGCGCTGCAGACAATCTTGTCACAAGCGGCAGCCGCCGAAAAACGGGTTTGACAATGCTGCAAAACCCGTTCTCAAAAAAACGATGCCTCGCATTCTAAAGTATTTCTTCACGTGCAAAGCATAAAATATCGGGTTCGCTGAATTCACCGAACCCGATATTACTTTTTGGCAAAGTCGTCTAAAAGTAAGGTTTGGCAATCTTGCCAAACCTTATCATCACACGACCATTTCCCGCGCCACACAGATCAGGGACACCACCCAGGACAATGCTGCAAGTCCCGCCAGTACGAAGAAAATACCATCCGCCGGCGTGGTGTGAGCCAGATACCATGGACGAGACACGGTAACTGCCAGTGCCCCATACAGGCAGCGGTACAGACAGCCGCAGCGCCTGCATCAGACGGACGAGCCCGCCAGGCAGCGTCACTCCCAGCATCAAAAAAGCATGCATCATGTTCCATGCTTCCTTCCGTAATTTGTTGCATGTTACCATCAGCGGACAGACTTTGCAAGGGTCTGTCCGCTGATTTTTTGTGCGAATTATCTATGATGAGGGGGGGCTGTCAGACACCCTCAATTTCGGCGGCAGGGGGTCAATGAAACACCCTATACCATCAATTTTTTGTAGAAATTTTTAATTTCTGGTTACTCACCACGCTGTTTTTTCGGGAGGGATAGTGAGGGGGCTACGCAGAAGTCGAGAACCGCTTTGGGTAACATTGCCGAAAGCGGTTGGGCGATAACTACCCATGTTGGCCCCGTGCAGCCTTCTTTCACACCTGCTGGCATCCTTTGCCCGCCGGAGTGGGAGAACACCCGTGTGGGGCGGGAAACGCCACCGGTATTCCACAGAAAGAGAGAGATCCAGCGCCTGCGGGAAACCGTGAACGGGACGGACAGCTTCCTTGATAAAGCAAAGCGGTACACGGATATCACGGCGCTGGCACCAGAGTTGCTGTGGCCGTTCATTGAGAGGATCGTGGTCCACAAGAAAGAGGTAACGTGGTCTAAACACGCGCCCCAGACCGTGGAGATTTACTACAACGGCATTGGCTATGTCGGCAGTGGTCAGCAGGATGTGGAAGAAGCACTGGAAGCACCAGAACCCCAGGACACAGAGAAACCCCGGCAGGCATCGTAAACACGATGACCTGCCGGGGTATCCTGGGGATCACTTGTTCCCCCTGTGAGGGGGGGGACATAGCCGCACCGCCTCTTTTTATCGTTCCTGTTACTTTGTCAGCGTGGCGACCCACTGGCTGTACTTGGCCAGATTCTCGTCCCGCCCCGTCTCATCCTTGCCGATGGTGAGAATGTAGACCTTGATCTTAGGCTCCGTGCCGGAGGGCCGCACCAGAATGGTAGTGCCGTCCGCCAGCTCATACCGCAGCACATTGCTGCCGGAGAGTTCCATAGCGGTCTTTTCGCCGGTGCGGCAGTCGATGACGCTGCCGTCGGTGTAGTCCTTGCGGCGCAGCACCTCTACCCCGGCGATGTGGGTGGGGGGAGCGGCCCGCAGGGACTTCATCAGTGCCGCCATCTTCTCCAGCCCGTCCAGACCCGGCATCACCAGATTATGGGTCTTTTCGCCGTAGAAGCCGTACTTCCGGTACAGGGCCTCCAGCGCATCGAACAGGGTCATGCCCTGCACGGCATACCACGCCGCCATCTCCGTCAGGATCAGGGAGGCGGTAACGGCGTCCTTATCCCGGACATAGTCGCCCAGCATATAACCGTAACTCTCCTCGTAGCTCATGATCACATGGCCCAACCCTTGGGATTCCAGCTGGTTCTTCTTCTCCGCCATGAACTTGAAGCCGGTGAAGGTATCGCAGCAGGTAACGCCGTTGGCCTCGGCCACCTTCCGGGCCATCTCCGTGGTGACGATGGTCTTGAGGAAGTAGGGATGCTCCGGCAGCTTGCCTGCCCGGCGCATGGCCCCGATGAGGTAATCCAGCATCAGAACGCCCGTCTGGTTGCCGGTGACGGGGATGAAGGAGCCGTCCCGGCTGCGAACCATGATGCCCACCCGGTCGCTGTCCGGGTCGGTGCCCAGAATGAAGTCGGCGCCCACCTTGTCCGCCAGCTGGATGGCCAGATAGAAGCCCTCCGGGTTCTCCGGATTGGGGGAGACCACCGTGGGGAAGTTGCCGTCCAGCACCATCTGCTCCGGAACGCAGTGCAGATGCTTCACGCCCAGACCCCGCAGCGCCTCCGGTACCAGCTTCCAGCCGCAGCCGTGGAAGGGGGTATAGACCATATGGAAGGTATCGGCCACCTTGGCCATGGACTCCCGGTCGTTGACCATGGCCATGACGTGGGACATGAACCGTTCGTCCGTCTCGGCACCCATGATCTCGATGAGGCCCTGGGCCTTGGCATCGTCAAACTCCATCCGGCGGATGCCGGTGAAAATGTCGATCTGCTCCAGCTCACGGGCAATGGCGGCAGCGTGCTGGGGCGGCAGCTGGGCGCCGTCAGACCAGTAGACCTTATAGCCGTTATACTCCTTGGGATTGTGGCTGGCGGTGACATTGATGCCCGCCTGACAGTCGTATTCCCGCACGGCGAAGCTCAGCTCCGGCGTGGGCCGCAGCGACTCGAAGATACGCACATGGATGCCGTTGGCGGCGCAGACCTCTGCGGCGGCTCTGGCAAACTCCATAGAGTGGTTGCGGCAGTCCATGCACAGGGCCACGCCCCGGCCCTTGGCCTCCTCGCCCTCAGCGCAGATGACGTTGGCAAAGCCCTGAGTGGCCCAGCGGATGACGTGGATGTTCATCTGGTGCAGGCCCACCTTCATGGTGCCACGCAGACCGGCGGTACCGAATTCCAGCGGCCCATAGAACCGCTCCCGGATCTCCTTCTCATCGTCCCGGATGCTCTCCAGCTCGGCGTGCTCCTGCTCGCTCAGGGCAGGGGATGCCAGCCACTTTTCATATTCCTGCATATAAGACATGATGGATGCTCCTTTCGGTTTACTCGTCTGCCTCGTTGGGCATGGGCATGGAGGCCAGCAGATTCTGGGCGTCCTCCGCCATGGAGGCCGGGACGTACAATCCCACGCCGAAGCCGGAGAAGCCGTTGATGACCTTTCCGGCGCCGCCCTCCTTGTCGTAGTATTTGAAACATGGGATCCCGTAAGCCGTCAGCAGGGAGATGGTCACGTCTGCGTCGGCAGGGGAATCGAAGGTGTGGGCAAGCAGGACTGCCTGCTCCCGCTCACCGTTTTCGTCAGTGGGCCAAGCGGGGATATTGGGGGAGATACCCCAGTAACTCAGTTCCATGGATAGGCCTCCTTTATATATGTCCTTGTATTATATCACGAATTTTCTTAAAAGGGAAGTGTTTCATTTGTGATATTTTGTTCCGGCGGAGATTTGATACGCCCGATAGATCTGCTCCAGCAGCATGATCCGGGCCAGATGGTGGGGGAAGGTCATGGGGGACATGGACAGCCGCCAGTCCGCCTGCCGTTTCAGGCTCTCGTCCAGCCCCACGCTGCCGCCGATGAGGAAGGTCAGCTGCGTCTTACCGGCCACGGCCAGTTCCTCCATCCGACGGCTCAGCTCCACGCTGGAGCAGGGCTTTCCCTCGATGCACAGGGCGATGACTGCCCCACCCTTGGGGAGCCTTTCCCGGATGGCTGCCGCCTCCGCCGCCAGCGCCCGCTGTACCTCCGCCGGGGAGGGAGACTCCGGCAGACGGCTCTCCGGCAGCTCCACCAGCTCCAGCTTGCAGAAGCGCTGGAACCGCTTGACGTACTCCGCCGCCGCCTCCAGATAGAATTTCTCCTTCAGCTTGCCTACGCACAGAACCGTCACTCGCTGCATACCGGTACCTCCATCCCGTAGGGGGGACTGACCTCGCTGCGGGGAGCCACCTCCAGCAGTACCTCCGCCTCCACCGTATTCAGGCGTCGCTGCACCGTGTCCCATGCCCGCTGGGGGGTGTTGTTCTCCCGGCTCAGGTGGGCCAGAACGATGCACCGTGTGCCGCACCGGGCCATCCGGGCGGCGAACTCCGCCGCTGCATCGTTGGACAGATGCCCCTCGTCTCCCAGGATGCGGGCCTTCAGGGAATAGGGATACGGCCCGCTGCGGAGCCACTCCACGTCGTGGTTGCTCTCCAGCACCAGCGTATCTACCCCCGCCAGAGCGGCTTCCGCCTCCGGGGTCACATAGCCCGTATCCGTGAGAAAACCCACGGCGGCGCTGCCGTCCACCCGATAGTCCACGCTCTGGGCGGCGTCATGGGAGGTGCGGAATACCGTCACCCGGCAGTCTCCCACGGAAAACACCGTCCCCGGCTCCACCGGACGCAGCAGGGACTCGATGCCGGCGATGCGGTAGGCCAGCTGCCGGGCGGTGCCGGGACTTGTGTAAATGGGGATGCGGTGGTGCTTTACCATGGTTTGCAGGCCGCTGACGTGATCCGAATGCTCATGGGTGATGAGTACGCCGTCCACGTCCGCCATGGTCAGCCCCAGCTGCAAAAGCCCCGCCTTGATGCGGCGTGTGGAAATTCCGGCGTCCAGCAGCAGATGCACGCCCCCGTCCGACAGCAGCAGGCAGTTCCCTTCGGAGCCGCTGGCCAGTGTATGTATGGTCATCAATGTGTCTTTCCTCGCAATAAACCGACTACCGCCGCAGACTGCCAACAGCCTGCGGCGGAAAGATTATGTCCTATCAGCAGATGTGAGCCTCGGTCTCCTCCGGCTCCGGAATCTCCTCCACCCGGATATCGGCGCCCAACTGGCGGAGCTTGCCCACCAGATCCTCGTAGCCACGCTCGATATACTGTACCTGCGTCAGCTCCGTTTCGCCCTGAGCGGCCAGACCGGCGATGACCAGAGCCGCACCGGCCCGTAGATCACAGGCCTGCACCGGCGCACCGGTGAGTTGTGTGACGCCCTCCACCACGGCCACCCGGCCGTCCACCTGGATCTGAGCGCCCATACGCCGCAGTTCCTCCACATACTTGAAGCGGTTGTTCCATACGCCCTCCGTCACCAGACTGGTGCCTTGGGCCAGACACAGCGCCACCGTGATCTGGGGCTGCATATCCGTGGGGAAGCCGGGGTAGGGGAGGGTCTTGACGTTGGCCCGCTGCAGCGGCCCGCTGCGGCGGATGAGCATGGTGTCGTCCTGCTCCTCCACCGTGACGCCCATTTCCATGAGCTTGGCGGAGATGCAGTCCATGTGCTTGGGAATGATGTTGCGGATCAGCAGCTGTCCGCCTGTGGCGGCCACAGCGGCCATATAGGTCCCCGCCTCGATCTGGTCGGGGATGATGCAGTAGGTGCCGCCGCTGAGGCGCTCCACGCCCTTGATGCGGATGGAGTCCGTACCGGCACCCTTGATGTCGGCGCCCATGGAGTTGAGGAAGTTGGCCAGATCCACGATGTGTGGCTCCTTGGCGGCGTTTTCGATGGTGGTGGTGCCGTCGGCCAGCACGGCGGCCATCATGATGTTCATGGTAGCACCCACGGACACCACGTCCATGTAGACGTTGGCGCCGGTGAGCCGGCCGCCTCTGGCTGCGGCATGGACGAAGTTGCCCTCCGTCACCTCGGCGCCCATGGCCCGGAAGCCCTTGACGTGCTGGTCAATGGGCCGCACGCCGAAGTTGCAGCCGCCGGGCATGGCCACGGTGGCCTCGCCGAAGCGGCCCAGCAGCGCCCCCAGCAGATAGTAGGACGCCCGGATGCGCCGTGCCATATCATAGGAGGGATGGGTGCTGCGGACGGTGCGGCAGTCGATCTCCACGGCGTGCTGATTCAGCACCCGCACCCGTGCGCCCAGCTCATCCAGAATGGAGAAAAACAGGGTCACGTCGCTGATTTGGGGGATGTTCTCGATGCGGCATACGCCGTCCACCAGCAGGGCGGCAGGGATGATGGCAACGGCGGCGTTCTTGGCACCGCTGATCGTGACCTCACCAAACAGGGGACGGCCACCGTGAATGATATACTTGTTCAAAACAGGCATCCTCTCTTTTTACATATAGCCGGGACAAGGGTAGCTTGCCCGGAGACGGTAAGCTTCATACGGCCGCGGCCGGAAGCGTTTTAACATAAGGATACCCTCGGCTTTTCACGAGGGATACATAACATAGTATACCACAATTTTTTCTAAAAGCAATGACAAAGACATTACAGAGCGAAAAAATCTGACGGAAAATTTCGCTCCGCAATGTCTTTTTTGTCACCGTTTTGTTTTTTTCCCGTCAGCCCAGCCAGCGGAAATGTCCTGTCACCGTCATGCGGGGGATGTCGTTGCGCTCCACCGCCTCGTCGATGGGGTTTCCGTGGTGGATCAGGAAGGGGATACCCTGCCGGTTCCGCCGATCCGAGCACAGCCCGATATGGGCCCGGTCACCGAACACCACGATGTCCCCCGGCTGCCACTGCTGCCCATCCGACAGGCCGCAGGTCAGCACCTGCGCATGGCGGCGGAAGAAGGTATCCAAGGTGTTGACCCGGCGGAAGTCGATATTGGAGTCGGGGGTGGTGATGTGGGGATACGCCTCCGGACAGGCGGCGATGTCCGCATCCACCAGCGCCTTCAGGTCATAGCCTGCCGCCTGAAGGGCCTGCCAGATGACGTCGGTGCAGACCCCCAGTCCGTCATCGGGATAGCCTCCGGCGTAGTATTTGCTCTGATAGTGGGGATCCGTGGCGATGTAGGCCCGTGCGCCCAGCACCACATCCGTCCAGTCGTCCACGCCGTCGCCGTCGGCGTCGTTGGGGCTTTGCAGGTCCGTCAGTCCCAGCTGCTGGGCGGTGTAGGACCGCTGCGGTCCGAAGCGCCACAGGGTATATCCCGCTGCCGCCAGTACCGGGATCATCAGCAGCCACAGCCACCGAAAGCGCCGCCGTCTGCGGCCGGAGTATCGCTTTTCCATCCGTCATCCCTCCTTGTTGAGGAGAAGTATACCAGACGTCTGGCGAAAAATCCATTACATTTCCGTCACCGACAGCTGCTCCGGGGAAAAGTGCAGCCGGAAGGAATTGCGGTAGAACTCGATGAGCCCCTCCTGCTGGAGCCTGCTCAGCTCACGGGACAGGGCGCTGCGGTTCACCGCCAGATACGCCGCCATCTCCTCTCGGGACAGGGAGAGCCGGAAGCAGTCGGATCCCTGACGGCTGCGGCAGTCTTGCAAATACAGCAGCACCCGCCGCCGCAGGCTTGGCTCGGAGAGATAGGTGACCCGGTGCCGCATCTGCCAGAACTTCTGGGCCGATTCCCGCAGCAGATTCATTCGCAGCCGGGCATGGCCCTCACAGTGGCGCTCACAGCCCTCCATGATCCGCTCCAGCGGCAAAAACAGCACCTCCGCCCCCTCCGGGGAGAGCACCGATACCGGGCTTGCCTCGCCTGCTGCCATGAGCATTTCCCCGAACACGCCCCCGGCGGTGTGGCGGGCCACCAGCTGCATGGCCCCGTCCTCCCGGTACTGTACGGCGTCCACGGCCCCCTGTAGGACGATGCCCGCCTGCAGGACCGTGTCCCCGGCGTGCCAGAGGAACTCCCCCCGGCCATAGCGGCGCACGGAGCCGCCAAGGCACGTCAGCAGATGCCGCAGCTCCTCCGCCTCGATGCCGGAGAAGAGAATGGTTTGTTGTAACAGAGGGATGTCCGGCTGCATAGACGGCTCCTTTCGTTGCACGGGCAACGTAAGCCCAGCGATAGTGTGGTAAAATAGGGAAAAACTTCTGGAGGTATAAACCCATGAACAAGAAAACACTCTGGATCACGGAGACCGCCGTGATGATCGCCCTGCTGGTGGCGCTGCAGTGGGCCACCAAACCCTTGGGACAGTTCGTCACCGGCTCCTGCGTGAATCTGGTGCTGGGGGTATCGGTGCTGGTGGGTGGCCTGTGGTGCGGCCTGACGGTGGCGCTGGTGAGTCCCTTCTTCGCTTTTCTGCTGGGCATCGGCCCGGCGTTTCTGCCCATTGTCCCCATGGTGGCCGTCGGCAACATGGTGCTGGTGGTTATCCTGCACCTTCTGGCAAGCCGTGACAAGATCGCCGCACGTAGCTATCTGGCCGTGGCTGTAGGAGCCGTGACCAAGTTTCTGGCCCTGTGGCTGCTGATCGTGAAGCTGGTGCTGCCTACACTGGGACTAGCGGAAAAGCAGGTGGCGGCAATCTCTGCCAGCTTCTCTTGGCCCCAGCTGGTGACTGCCGCCATCGGCGGCGTGCTGGCCGTGACCATCGCCCCCCTGATCCGCAAGGCTCTGCGCTCCAAGTAAGAACGTATCAACCGTCTTTTAACGGAAAACAGCCTGCCGGTAACACCGGCAGGCTGTTTTTTGCTTGCCAAGATCGACGCTTGAAAGATCCTTAGATTTTCGGGCAGCGCTATTACCGCTCCCGCCACATCCGTGGGGAGAGCATCACCAGAATGGGCATCAGCTCCAGCCGCCCCAGCAGCATCAGCAGCGACATGACCACCTTGCTGAACCCGGAGAAGGGGCTGAAATTCCCCGCCGGGCCCAGACGGCCCAGCCCCGGTCCCACGTTGCCGAGACACGTCAGCACGGCGGTAAAGGACTCCGTAAAGCCCAGGTTGTCCCAAGCCAGAAGGGTGGCCCCACCCAGCAGCAGGATCATATACGCCACCATGTAGGCCGCCGCCGAGGAGACCACCCGGTCCTCCACCAGCTGTCCGTCCACGGTGATGACGGAGATATGCTTGGGGTGCAGGATCTTTTTGATCTCCCGGTGCAGCAGCTTTCCCAGCAGCAGGATGCGGGAGACCTTGATGCCGCCGGAGGTAGACCCGGCGCAGGCGCCGGTGAACATGAGGATCACCAGCAGCATCTGACCAAAGACCGGCCACTGGGCAAAGTCCGCCGTGGCGAAGCCGGTGGTGGTCACGGTGGACACGGCGTTGAAGACGGAATCCTTCAGCGCCCGACCCAGCGGAACGCTCTGCTGCACCATGAGACTGGCGGCGATAAGGCCGATGGATCCCAGCGTCAGCAGGGTATACAGCCGCAGCTCCTCGCTGTGCAGCGCCGCCCGGATGTGTCCCCGCAGGGAGATGAAGATCAAAGAGAAGTTGATGCCCGACAGGAACATGAAGATGGCCACGATCCATGTGATGGCCGGGGAGCCGAAGGCGGCAATGCTGGCGTTGCGGGTGGAGAAGCCACCGGTGGAGATGGTGGAAAAGGAGTGGAGCACAGCCTCGTAAAAGTCCATGCCTGCCAGACACAGGGCCACGATCTCTGCCGCCGTCAGACCAATGTAGATGCCATAGAGCACCTTGGCGGTGTCACTGACATGGGGCAGCAGTTTGCTCTTGATGGGACCGGGGCTTTCGGCCCGCATCAGGTGTACGGCCCCCGCCCCCGTCCGGGGCATCAGGGCCAGAAACAGCACCAGCACACCCATGCCGCCCATCCACTGGGTCAGCGCCCGCCAGAAGAGGATACCCCTTGGCATGGCCTCCACATCCGTCAGGATGGTGGCTCCGGTGGTGGTGAGGCCAGAGGCCGTCTCGAACAGGGCATCAGCATAGTGGGGGACAGCCCCGCTGAGGACGTAAGGCACCGCCCCGAACAGGCACAGCACGATCCACGCCATGGCCACCACCGCATAGCCGTCCCGGCCCTGCAGACGGTTCTTCCGGGCCGGGATGCGGGTGAGGATCAGCCCGCACAGGCTGCACAGCCCCAGCGTCCACAAAAACGGCTCCCAGCAGGCCTCACCATAGCCTGCGGACACCAGCAGCGGCAGCAGCAGGCACCCGGCTTCCACCCAGAGGGTATAGCCCATGATGTTCAGTATCAAACGAAAGTTCATGTCACTTGTCCTTTGCACATTCCGTAAATATTATAATAGGAAATAGCCGTATCGCAAATGGCCATAAGTATTCAAATTATATTCCCCCGGACTGTCCCTGTCAAGTCCGGCCCGATGCCCCCGCCGGAGAGGGGAGGGGACTGCGTGGGACGAAAATTTTTGCACAAAAAACATCGCCGCAGGAGGGCAGGACGCCCGGCCCCCATGAGGTGAAAAGCCATGTTCCATGGAAAAATCTCACAATTCTTGCGGAATTGTATACACTTTCGTGACTTTTTCAGAAAACTAATGATAATTTTTCACTGCAACAAAAGATTTTATCCCATTGACTTTGGCTGTGAATTATGTCATTCTTAACATAATTCAATCATATGCGCCGGAGAATGGGGCGCTATTCTCCGTGCCGACGAAAGGAGTGTCCTGCTTTGAGCAGACTGGATATCAAGACACCCAGCCGGGCCCAGACCGTGGTGGAAGGGCTTTACCGGGATATGGAGCGGCGCATTGCCGCCAGCCCTCCGGGCCTGTGTCCGGTGGATATGTCCCTGTCGTTTCTGCAGCTGTGCCATGCACAGACCTGCGGCAAATGTGTCCCCTGCCGGATCGGGCTGGGGCAGCTGACGCTGCTGATCAATCAGGTGCTGGACGGCGAGGCTACCATGGAGACCATTGCCATCATCGAAAAGACCGCCCGCAGTATCGTCAACACCGCCGACTGTGCCATCGGCCGTGACGCCGCCCGTCTGGTGGTGGAGGGGCTGGAGGGCTTCCGGGATGACTACGAGGAGCACGTGAAGCACAACCGCTGTCTGGCGGGCCTGCAAAATCCCGTTCCCTGTGTGGCACTGTGTCCCGCCGGCGTGGATATCCCCGGCTACATGGCGCTGGTAGGGGAGGGTCGCTGCGCTGATGCAGTGCGCCTGATCCGCAAGGACAATCCCTTCCCCACGGCCTGCGCCTATATCTGCGAGCATCCCTGCGAGGCCCGCTGCCGCCGGAATATGGTGGACGATGCCATCAATATCCGTGGCCTGAAGCGCTATGCCGTGGACCACGCCGGGGTGGTACCCCAGCCGGAGTGCGCTCCCGCCACCGGCAAGAAGGTGGCCATCATCGGCGGAGGCCCCAGCGGTCTCAGCTGCGCCTACTACTTGGCCCTTATGGGTCACGGGGTCACGGTGTACGAGGAGCGGGAGCAGCTGGGCGGTATGCTGCGCTACGGCATCCCCAGCTACCGCTTCCCCCGTGAGAAGCTGGACGCCGAGATCGAATCCATTCTGTCTCTTGGCATTGAGGTACATACCGGCGTCACCGTGGGCCGGGATATCTGGCTGGAGAAGCTGGAGCAGGAGTATGACTGCATCTACATCGCCATCGGCGCTCATCAGGATAAAAAGACCGGCATCCCCGGCGAGAACAGTAAGAACGTCATCTCCGCCGTGGAGATGCTGCGTGCCATCGGCGACAACGAGATGCCGGATTTCACCGGCAAGCAGGTGGTGGTCATCGGCGGCGGCAACGTGGCCATGGACGTCACCCGCAGCTCCATCCGACTGGGGGCCGACAAGGTCACCTGCGTCTATCGCCGCCGTCAGGCGGACATGACGGCGCTGCCGGACGAGATCACCGGTGCGCTGGCGGAGGGAGCCGAGCTGATGACGCTGGCCGCTCCCGTCCGCATCGAGGCCGATGAGGACGGCGCCGCCAAGGCCCTGTGGGTCCAGCCCCAGATCATCGGGGAGGTGGACAAGGCAGGGCGTCCCCGTCCCGGCAAGGCGGCGCTGGAGGAGGTCCGCATCCCGGCGGATGTCATCGTGGTGGCCATTGGACAGGGCGTCGAGATCCAGGGCTTCGATCAGGCCGGCGTCCCCATCCAGCGGGGTGCCTTTGTGGCGGGCCTGTCGGGGCAGGTGCGGGATATGGACAGCGTGTTCGCCGGCGGCGACTGCGTTACCGGCCCTGCCACTGCCATCCGGGCCATTGCCGCCGGCAAGGTGGCAGCCGCCAACATCGACGAGCATCTGGGCTTCCGCCACGAGATTACCGTGGACGTGGAGATTCCCAGCCCCAAGCTGAACAACTCGCCCCCCCACGGGCGCATCGATACCACCGAGCGGGAGGCCTGTGAGCGCAAGCGCGACTTCGAGGATATCGAGTGCGGCTTGACCCAAGAGGGGGCCTGCGCCGAGGCAGGCCGCTGCCTGCGGTGCGACCACTTCGGCTACGGAATTTTCAGAGGAGGTCGAAACGAAAAATGGTAACATTGACCATCGACAATCGGACCGTTACCGTGCCGGAGGGTACCACCATTCTGGAGGCCGCCCGCACCGCACGCATCGAGATCCCCACCATGTGCTATCTCAAGGAGATCAACGAAATCGGTGCCTGCCGCCTGTGCATCGTGGAGGTGGAGGGGCAGGAGCGCCTGATCCCCTCCTGCAACAACGTGGTGGCCGAGGGCATGGTGATCCATACCCACTCTCCCCGTGTGCGGGAGGCCCGCCGGGTGAATCTCCGGCTGCTACTGAGCCAGCATGAGATCCGCTGCACCAAGTGTACCCGCAGCGGCAACTGCCGTCTTCAGCAGCTGGCCAACGACTATAACCTGCTGGGGGAGCACTACATCAAGGACCTGCGGAATATCCCCACGGATTTCAGCAACCCCGTGGTGCGGATCGAGAACCGCTGCGTCCGCTGTATGCGCTGTGTCCAGATCTGCGATAAGGTCCAGGGGATGCACGTCTGGGATCTGATGGGTACCGGTTCCCACACCACCATCGGCGTGGGGAAGTACCGCACCCTGGGGGAGTCCGACTGCACCTTCTGCGGCCAGTGCGTGGTCCACTGTCCCGTGGGTGGCCTGCAGGAGCACGATGACACCGGCAAGGTGTTCGATGCTCTGGCCGACCCCAATAAGATCACCGTGGTGCAGATGGCCCCCGCCGTCCGGGTGGCCTGGGCAGAGTACTACCATCTGACGCCGGAGTTCGCCTCGGCGGAGCGCATGGTCACCGCCCTGAAGCAGATGGGCTTTGACTACGTGTTTGATACCAACTTTACTGCCGACCTCACCATTATGGAGGAGGGCAGTGAGTTCGTGGACCGCTTTACCCATCGGGAGCGGTACACGTGGCCCATGTTCACCTCCTGCTGTCCCGGCTGGGTGCGGTTCCTGAAGGGCCAGTTCCCGGATTATACCGACAATCTCTCCACTGCCAAGAGTCCCCAGCAGATGTTCGGCGCTCTGGCCAAGAGCTACTTTGCCGAGAAGATCGGTGTGGACCCCAAGCGCATTTTCGTGGTGTCCATCATGCCCTGCACCGCCAAAAAGAGCGAGGCGGCCCTGCCTACCATGCGGACCGTCAGCGACGATCCCGATGTGGATGTGGTGCTGACCACCCGTGAGATCGTGCGGATGTTCCGGGGCGAGCAGATCAACCCCGCCACCATGGAGGAGACTCCCTTCGACAGTCCGCTGGGTACCGGTACCGGTGCGGCGGTGATCTTCGGTGCCTCCGGCGGTGTGATGGACGCCGCCCTCCGCAGCGCCTATTATCTGGTCACCGGCTCCAATCCCGACCCTGATGCCTTCAGCGCCATCCGTGGCGTGAAGGGTTGGAAGGAGGCCACCTTCACCATTCCGAAGGAGGGCGACCTCTCCGTGGCGGTGGTCAGCGGCCTCTCCAACGCCCGCCAACTGATGACCGATCTGGAGGAGGGAAGGGTCCACTACGATTTCGTGGAGGTCATGGCCTGTCCCGGCGGCTGTGCCGGCGGCGGCGGGCAACCCATCCACGACGGCACGGAGATGGCCGAGGCCCGTGGAAATGTCCTGTGGAACATCGATAAGAAGTCCCCGGTGCGGTTCTCCCACGAGAACCCGGAAATTCAGACCCTGTACCGGGAGTACCTGCGTGCGCCTCTCAGCGGCCGTTCGCACCATCTGCTCCATACGGATCACGAGGGCTGGAAAATGCCCAACCAGAAGTAAGACATAAAAAGAGGACTCTGAGCCATCGGCTCAGAGTCCTCTTTTTTATGCAGCGTCAAGCAGCACCGTCATCCACGGGGCTGGAAGGGCTGACCCGTCACCACGTCCAGCCATGTGAACTGTCCGCCCTCCAGCACCATACAGCTGTGGGGGCTGTTCTCCTTGGGCAGGGCTGCGGAGCCGGGATTCAGATAGGTGTAACGGCCGCAGTCCCGGCGCACCGGCACATGGAAGTGTCCGCACAACAGGATATCTCCCTGCCGCAGGGGCGGTGGCGTGTCCGGCCCGTGGATGTGGCCATGGGTGGCGTGGATGGTGAGGCCGTCCAGCACCAGCAGGGCGGAGTCGGAGAGAATGGGGAAGTGGAGAACCATCTGGTCCACCTCGGCGTCGCAGTTGCCCCGCACGCACAGCAGCTCGTCCGCCATGTCGTTGAGCATCTTGGCCACGGCGGGCGGTTCATAGCCCTCCGGCAGCGGGTTTCGTGGGCCGTGGTACAGCAGGTCTCCCAGCAGCACCAGCCGCTGGCAGCCGGTATCCCGATAGAGCTTTAGCAGCCGCCGGGTGTAGGCGGCGGAGCCGTGGAGGTCGGAGGCGATCATCAGTTTCATGAGAAAAACTCCTTTCGGTGGAGAATATGTCTCATTCTACCAGCCTTGGAGGAGAAGGGCAAGCTTTTTCTGCCCCTTACGCCCGTTCCCGCCGCACAAGACCCAGCAGCAGGCTCACTGCCAGCATCACCGCCGCCACATTGACCCAGCAGAAGCCCATATCGTACAGGGGCAGCTTCCGGCAAAGCTCCGTCACAGCGCCCAGCGACAGCTGTGCGGCATCCAACGCATAGATGACGCTGACGGTTCCGGTGCCCGCCACCACCAGAGAGTAGACCCAACGATTCTTGACCCACAGGCTGTGGGTCAGCCCCAGCAGGATCAGCACAATGGCCACGGGGTAGATGGCGTTGAGAATGGGGATGGAGATGCTGAGGATGGCGTTCAGTCCCAGATTGCACACCAAAAAGGAGAAGCCCGTCATCACCAGCACCCACTGGCGGTAGGAGAGCTTTCCGAAAAGGGTGGAGAAATACTGGGAGATGGAGTTGATAAGCCCCACGCAGGTGGTGAGACAGGCCAGCGTGAAGATGGCCGCCAGCAGCACGGCTCCCGGTGCGCCGAACAGCTGGTAGACGATGCACCGCAGGGTCCATGCGCCGTTTTCCTGAATGGCATAGACTCCGGAGCTGCACATCCCCATGTAGGACAGCATGGCATACACCAGCGCCAGAATGGTTCCGGCGAAGATACCTGCCAGAACGGTGTGGCGCATCCGATCGCGCTTTTCCGTCATGCCGAAGGAACCCAGCGTGGTAGCAATGACCAATCCGAAGTTCAGGGCGGCGATGGTGTCCATGGTCTGGTAGCCCTCGGAAAAGCCCTTCAGGAAGGGGGCGGCGTCATAGGCCGTCTGGGACGGGGCCACGTTCACCTCTCCCCGGAACAGAAAGCAAACGAACAGGAACACCAGCAGCACCAGCAGACTGGGGGTCAGGAAGTGGCCGATGCGGTTCACCAGCTTTCCCGGCGTCATGCACAGCCATAGGGCCACCAGAAAGAACGCCAGCGAGTACACCAGCATCCACACGGTGGTATTGGCGCCCTCCGGCAGATAGGGGGCCACCGCCATCTCGAAGGGGACAGAGGCAGCACGGGGGATACCCAGACCGGGCCCGATGGAGAGATAGATCAGCAGGGTAAAGACGATGGCGAAGCGCTTGCCCACCTGTTGCCCCAACCGGTCCAGCCCGTCGAAGCGGGCTACCACTACCACACCCAGCACCGGCAGCACCACCGCCGTGGCCAGAAAGCCCAGCATGGCCGGCAGGGTGTGGCTTCCGGCGTTCTGCCCCAGAAAGGGCGGGAAGATCAGATTCCCCGCTCCGAAGAACAGGGAAAACAGCATAAAGCTCACCAGCAGCATTTTGTTCCTACTCAGTTTCATGTCGATACTCCTTGTTTTTTTCAAAATTTCCGCAAAAAAAGACCCGTCCCAAATTCCTTTGAGACGAGTCTTGCTATACAATACCCGCGGTACCACTCAAATTGCACGACGAAAAACGTCCTGCCACTTCAGGCTCCATCAAGCCCTATGCACTCACGTAGCCTACACGGAGTCTCCTACTGACAGATGCGTTGGGGGACTCGGCTCGGAAGGGATAAGAGTTCTGGCGCTGTCCGCCGGGCTTCCACCGTCCCCGGCTCTCTATGCGACGTGCTGCCAGCTCCGTCTTCGTCATCGCTTTTGATGTTCACTTGTCACGGACATCATACCATCCCGTAAAGAGCTTGTCAAGAGGGAAAATCTCACGCCGACGCATCGTCCTTCACCGGCTCCTCGCCGTGAAGCTCCCGCCGGATGGCCCGGAAGCGCTGGGGGACCTCCTCCTCCGCCATGCGGATGGGGACGTCCGTGGTGCCGGCGGCCTGCGCCGTCTCGTAAAACCAGCACTTGTATTCCACCGTCTCCAGCGTGTGCTGCATCTCCCGGATCTGATCCAGCAGAACCTGCCGCTGGTGGTGGAACATCTGCAGCCGGGTGTCGATGGTGTCGTCTCCCTGCATGGCCAGCTGGATGTATTGCCGGATGTCACGGATGGACATCCCGGCCTTTTTCATGCACCCGATGACCTGCAGCCACTCGAAGTCCGACTCCCGGAACAGACGGATTCCGCCGGAGGAGCGCTCCACAAAGGGCAGCAGCCCCTCCTTGTCATAGTAGCGCAGCGTGGATGCCGGGATATCCAGCAGCTTCGCCATTTCACCCACGGTATAGACCATTTTCCAATTCCTCCGAAAAAATTTTGCAAAACCCCTTGACTTAAAGTGTACTTTCAGTTTTAGAGTATAGATAAGCTTTAAGAGCATCATACAGCGTAGGAGCGTTACTGTCAAGACTCCGTTTCTCGGAGCCGGTCAGCGACGAAGCATACAGCAAACTGTAAGGAGGAGAGCCATATGGCAGTCAAACAGACGGCGGGGCGGGACGCCCTGGGGGAGTTCGCCCCGAAATTCGCAGAGATCAATGACGATGTCCTGTTCGGTCAGGTATGGAGTCGAGAGGACAGGCTATCCCTGCGGGATCGCTCGCTGGTGACGGTGGTGGCCCTGATGGCGCAGGGCTTGACGGATGAATCCTTCCGCTACCACCTGCTCAGCGCTAAGAAAAACGGTATCACCCGTGAGGAGGTCGCAGAGATCGTCACCCATGCGGCCTTTTATTGCGGCTGGCCCAAGGCGTGGGCGGTGTTCCGCATGGCCAAGGGGATCTGGACGGAGGAGGATGCGAAATGATTTTGCAGGAGACCTATACGCTGGCAAACGGTATAGCCATCCCCAAGCTGGGGCTTGGCACATGGTTCATTGACAACAACAAGGCGGCGCAGGCCGTCCGCACGGCGGTGGAGCTGGGTTACCGGCTCATCGATACGGCTCAGGCCTACGGCAACGAGCAGGGCGTGGGCAAGGGCATCCGCACCTGCGGCCTGAAGCGGGAGGAGCTGTTCGTGGCCAGTAAGGTGGCGGCGGAGCACAAGACCTATGAGGACGCCGCCCGCTCCATTGACGAGACGCTGGAGAAAATGGGCCTGACGTATCTGGACCAGATGCTCATCCACTCTCCCCAGCCGTGGAGGGAGTTCCGGGCCGAAAAGCGGTATTTTCAGGAGAACAGGGCCGTCTGGCGTGCGCTGGAGGATGCTCAGGCAGCGGGAAAGGTGCGGGTCATCGGTGTCTCCAATTTTCTGCGGGACGATCTGGAGAACCTGCTGACCGGCTGCCGGGTGCGTCCGGCAGTGAACCAGCTGCTGCTGCACATCGCCGGTACGGACCTGCCCTTGCTGGACTACTGCACCCGGCAGGACATCCGAGTGGAGGCCTATTCCCCCATCGCCCACGGCGAGGCCCTGAAAAATCCGGCCATCACCGCCATGGCGGAGCAATACGGCGTTTCCGTGCCGCAGCTGTGCATCCGCTATGTCCTGCAGCTGGGAGCGGTGGCCCTGCCCAAGACGGCGGACCCCGGCCATATGCGCTCCAACGCCGCCGTGGACTTTGCCATCTCCCCGGAGGACATGGAGACGCTGCGGAGCATGGAGCACCTGACGGATTACGGCGATTACAATGGATTTCCGGTGTTCAGCGGTAAGCCGTTGGCGTGAAAGGAGAAGAATGATGCGTAAACTGAAAAAATGGAGCTGCCTGCTGCTGGCTCTGCTGATGCTGCCGGCGCTGGCCGCCTGCGGAAAGAAGCAGCAGCCCGACAGCGATGCCTCGCAGAACGAGGTGCAGGACGCCGATACCCCACAGGATAGCACCCCCACCGAGGAGCAGACCAAGGTGCTGGTGGTGTATTTCTCCGCCACCGGCAGCACCAAGGCTGTGGCGGGATACATCGCCGAGACACTGGGAGCCGATACCTTTGAGCTGACACCGCAGGAGCCCTATCTGGCGGCGGATCTGGACTACAACAACAGCGAGAGCCGGGCCTGTCGGGAGCATGAGAATGTCTCTCTGCAAGATGTGGCTCTCACCTCCGCCACCGTGGAGCACTGGGAACAATACAGCACGGTGTTTGTGGGCTATCCCATCTGGTGGGGCGGCAGCGCATGGCCTGTCAACGGATTTGTGAAGGCAAATAACTTCACAGGGAAGACGGTGATCCCCTTCTGTACCTCCGCCTCCTCCGCCCTCGGCCAGAGCGGGGAGACGCTGGCTCAGCTGGCCGGCACCGGCGACTGGCAGGAGGGCCAGCGCTTCGGCAGCAGCGCCGCCCGGAGCGACGTGGCGGACTGGCTGACGGGGCTGGGCTTCACTGTCCGATAAGCACCCATTTCCGGGAAAAGTGCCTTGCATCCGCCGCCCTCGGCTGATACAATGGGGGGAGAGTGGGATGTCCCGCCGCCCGGAGCGATCCCGGAGAAATGTTGAAAGGAGCATACACATGAGCAAAATTCTGGTTGCCTATTTTTCTGCCAGCGGCGAAACGGCCCGTCTGGCCAAGACACTGGCGGATGTCACCGGCGGCGATCTCTTCGAAATTCGTCCCCAGACGGCCTACACTGCAGCCGATCTGGACTGGAACAACGCCAAAAGCCGCAGC
Organism: Vescimonas coprocola; assembly: GCF_018408575.1. Lineage (NCBI taxonomy): Bacteria > Bacillati > Bacillota > Clostridia > Eubacteriales > Oscillospiraceae > Vescimonas > Vescimonas coprocola. The sequence goes on along the minus strand of NZ_AP023418.1, from coordinate 976,942 downwards.
AGCGTGGAGATGAACGACCCCAAGAGCCGCCCGGCCATGGCGGAGACCCCTCGGTTGGCGGGGTATGACACGGTGTTCGTGGGCTTTCCCATCTGGTGGTATCAGGCGCCCCGCATCATCCAGACCTTTCTGGAGAGCGCCGATTTCTCTGGAAAGACCGTGATTCCCTTCGCTACCTCCGGCGGCAGCGGTATGGGCAAGACCGTGGAGCTCCTGCGATCCTCCTGCGCCCCCCGATACCCGCTGGAACGAGGGCAAGCGCCTGTCCAGCCATGCCTCCGCACAGGAGGTCTCTGCGTGGACGAAGAGCCTGTCCCTGTAAAGTAGTTTCCCTTGAAAGCCTATCCGCCTGAGCAGATGGGCTTTTTTCTTACCCATCGTTGACGGAACCGGCAAAACACGGTACAATAGCTTCATCTGATCATGTGAAAGGAGCCCGCCGCCATGGAACACACCAACCGCACCATCCGCCCCTTGACCCAGCAGGATCTGGAGGCCTATCTGGACATCTACCTCAACGCCTACCCGGCCTATAAAACGCTGGACGAAGCGTGCCGGGAGCACTACCGGGAGAAGCACCGTCTGGAGCTGCGGGAGGACCGTCAGGTGCAGACGGTGGGCCTGTTTGAAGGGGACGTACTCATTGCCACCATGAAGCTGATCCTCTTTTCCATGAACTGCTTCGGCCGGATGCAGACGGCCTGCGGCCTGATGGCGCTGGAGGTGCACCCCCTCCATAAAAAGCAGGGGGCGGCGCTGGAGATGATCCGCTACTTCGAGGACTACGCCCGTCGCCACGGCGCTCTGCTGACGCTGCTGCTGCCCTTCCAGATCTCCTTTTACCGCCGCATGGGCTATGGCTTTGCGGGGAAGCTCTACGAGTACCATCTGCCCACCGCCGTGCTGCCCAAGCCCGACGGAGAGGCCCGCCGCCATCTGCGCCTGCTGCAGCCGGAGGACTTTGACCGGGTGCTGGCCTGTCACAGCCGCTTCGCCGCCCAAAACCACGGCATGGTGGAGAAGTTCGAGGAGGAGGTTCGGGCAGCCCGCACGGATGTTCAGGTGCGCCGCATCGGCTACTGCGCCGACGACGGGACGCTGCAGGGCTATGTGGCCTATCGCTTTGAGAGCGCCAGCGACACCAACTACACCCGCAACCGCCTGTCGGTGGAGGAACTGGTGTACGACGACGGCGCTGTCCTCCGGGCGCTGCTGGGAGCGCTGAAGCTGCAGGAGGATCTGGCCCAGACGGTGCTCCTCCGCACCGGAGAGGAGGACTTCCACCACCTGCTGGAGGATCCGCAGGACGTCTCCGGCAACTACATCGACTACGGCTTCCTGCAAACCAACGTCTCCGCCATAGGCACCATGTTCAAGATTCTGGACCCGGCGGCCTTCGTGACCGCCACCGCCTATCGCACCCTCCCGCAGGGGACGCTGACAGCGGCCTTCTGCTACCGTGATGAGCTGGCCCACCGGGACTGCCGCACGGTGCTGCGCTTCGACGGCGGCCGCTGGTCCGCCCTCCCGGAGGAAGCACCCGCCGAGGTAACGGTGACGTGCCGGCAGGGGGATCTGGCATCCCTGCTGATGGCCTCCTGCGGATTGGAGAGCATGGTGCGGCTGGGAGCCGTCGCCGTCACCGGCCCTTGGCAGCAGCTGGCGCAGCTTCTTCACTACGGCCAGAAGCCGTGGCTGAACTCCGACTATTGATCCCTCCGTTTAGTTTACTCAGCCGTCTGGCTCACCCCGCCGGTTGACGAAAAAGAGAGTGTGTTCCATCCGGAACACACTCTCTTTTCGTATCGGGTATCATTACACGGAGAACAGGATGTCTGCATAGGTGGGATAGGGCCAGTAGTCGGCCCCCACCAGCGGCTCCATGCGGTCGATGATGCTCCGCATCTCCTCCAGCCGGGAGGCCACCTGATCCCGGTAGTACCGGGCGGCGTCGATGCCGGCATCGGCGGCGGGAGCGGCCTCCAGCGCCCGGCTCATAGCCTGGCAGGCGTCCAGCAGGTCGCCGCTGAGGGCGTCCAGCTGCGCCACCAGATAGTTCTCCACCCGGCAGGGAGTGGCCATCTCCGCCTGCCGCTTCCTCACAACGCCCTTGGCCAGATCGCCGGTGTAGCGGGTGACGGCGGGCAGGATGCCCCGCAGGGTCATATCCCGCAGGGTAGCGGCCTCAATGGCCGTGACCTTGCAGTAATTCTCCAGATGGATCTCATACCGGGCGTGCATCTCCTCCGGCGTCAGGATGCCGAAGCGGGAAAACAGCGCCACATTCTTCTCGTCGATGTAGGCGGGCATACAGTCCACGGTGTCCCGCAGATTGCTCAGCCCCCGGCGCTTGGCCTCCTGTACCCAGTCGTCGTCGTAGCCGTTACCGTCGAAGATAATGCGCTGGTGATCCCGGAAGGTATCCCGCAGCAGCTCCTGCAGGGCCTGATGGAAGCTCTCCGCCCGCTCCAGCCGGTCGGCAAACTGCTTCAGTTCGTCGGCCATGATGGTGTTGAGCACCACATTGGGGCTGGCGATGGACTGGGAGGAGCCCAACATCCGGAACTCGAACTTGTTGCCGGTAAAGGCCAGCGGGGAGGTGCGGTTGCGGTCGGTGGTATCCTGCGGCAGCTCCGGCAGGGTGTCCACGCCGATCTCCAGCTTCTTCTTGGTGATGTCCACATAGGCCGTGCCGTCGATGATGGAGCGGAGGATGGCCGTCAGCTCGTCGCCAAGGAAGATAGACACAATGGCGGGAGGCGCCTCGTTGCCGCCCAGCCGGTGATCGTTGCCGGGATAGGACACGCAGCAGCGCAGCATCTCCTGATACTCGTCCACGCCCTTGATAAAGGCCGCCAGAAACAGCAGAAACTGGGCGTTCTGACTGGGGGTACGTCCGGGCTTGAGGAGGTTCTCACCGGTATCCGTGGCCAGCGACCAGTTGTCGTGCTTGCCGCTGCCGTTGACCCCGGCAAAGGGCTTTTCGTGAAGCAGGCACACCAGATCGTGGCGGTCGGCCACCTTCTTCAGAAACTCCATGGTCAACTGATTGTGGTCGCAGGCGCTGTTGGCGTCGGAGTACACCGGGGCGATCTCGTGCTGGGCGGGCGCCACCTCGTTGTGCTCCGTCTTGGCCAGCACGCCCACCTGCCACAGCTCCTGATCCAGCTCGTGCATAAAGGCCGCCACACGGGGCTTGATGGCGCCGTAGTAGTGGTCGTCCAGCTCCTGCCCCTTGGGAGGCTTGGCACCGAACAGCGTGCGGCCGCAGAGCATCAGATCCTCCCGGCGGCGATACATGGATTTGTCAATGAGGAAGTATTCCTGTTCCGGCCCCACCTGAGCGGTAACGTGCTGCACCGTGGTGTTGCCGAACAGCCGCAGGATGCGGACGGCCTGCGTATCCAGCTGCTTCATGGAGCGCAGCAGAGGCGTCTTTTTATCCAGCGTCTCGCCGCCGTAGGAGCAGAAGATGGTGGGGATATACAGGGTCTGATCCTTGATGAAGGCATAGGACGTGGGATCCCACGCCGTATAACCACGGGCCTCGAAGGTGGCCCGCAGACCGCCGGAGGGGAAGCTGGAGGCGTCCGCCTCACCCTGCGACAGTTCCTTGCCGGACAGCTCCATCAAAATGGTGCCGGGGACGTTGGGGGCGATGAAGCTGTCGTGCTTCTCGGCGGTAAAGCCCGTCATGGGCTGGAACCAGTGGGTGTAGTGGGTAGCGCCCTTTTCGATGGCCCAGTCCTTCATGGCGGCGGCGATCTCGTCGGCGATGGAGCGATCCAGAGAAGTTCCTTGGATCAGGCACTGCTGCCATGCGTCATAGACCCGTTCCGGCAGACGCTGTCGCATCTGAGCCTGGCTGAATACCATGCTGCCAAAAAGCTCCGGGATGCTTCGTACATTCTTCTCGTTCATGTGATGCTCCTTTCGCCGCACGCTGCGGCACTAAAGTTTTTACAGAAACAGCTTCAAAAGCTGCGGTGTCACATAGGCCTCTATCACCGCCGCTGCCATCAGCAGTGGGATGATGTGCATGACGAACAGGCGCAGCAGATCCTTCATCAGGGGACCCATAACGCCCTTTTCGTTGTGCCGGACGTAGTCTGTGACCTTGCGGCAGAGATAGATGCCGCTGCTGAGGGCCAGGATCAGGGCCGGCAACTCGAAAATGCCGTGGGGGACGATGCCCGCAAAATACGCCAGCAGGGAGATGCCGTTGTTGACGTACACCCCGGCAAACAGCCCCAGCAGCAGGGAGTTGATGCCGATGGACAGGGCCGGGAGATAGATAAAGGGGATAAAGCCGTAGGCGATGCTGAACACCGTCGCCCGGACGTTGTTGCCGAACAGCGCCAGCACATCCACCCGGCCGGTGGTGTCCATGATGCCCAGCTCCGCCATCTGCTGGGCGAACTGCAGGAACAGCTGGTCTGCCAGATCCGGCAGCAGCAGGCTGCCGGCAAAGCCCAGCGGGATCAGTGCGCCGAAGGCGATGGCGGTGATGCGGAGGGAGTAGCGGTACTCCGTGCGGTAAAATCCGTGCAGCCGGGTGCGCTGCTGTTCCAGCCAGTCCATCATGCCCCCAGCATGGCGAGACCGGCGTTCAGGCGGCGCAGCGTCTCATCTTTGCCCAGAATGCGGCAGATCTCCACGGCTCCGCCGGGGGTCACCAGCTTACCGGCGGCGGCGATGCGGACAGGCCACATGAGGGTGGCGTTCTTCACCTCCAGCCGCTGCGCCAGATCAACCAGTGCGTCGTGAATGGCCTCGTCCGTCCACTCCGTCAGGCCCTCCAGCACGGGGATGACCGCCTCCAGCATGGCACGGGAGACGTCGGGGTTGGTCTTGGATTTCTTATTGGTATAGTAGTCCACGGGATACTCCGGCAGGGCATCGAAGAAGTCCACCTTCTCCGGGATGTCCGTGAGCTTCTCGCACCGGGCCTGCAAAAGAGCGGCGATGGCGGCGGTGTCGAATCGGGGGTCTGTCACCGTCTGGCGGATGTAGGGCTCGGCGGCCTTGGCGAAGGCCTCCGGGGCCATGCCCCGCAGATAGACGGCGTTGAAGTGATCCAGCTTCTGCCGGTCGAAAATGGCGGGAGACTTGGAGATGCCCGTCATGTCAAAGGCCTTCACCAACTCCGGCAGGGTGAACAGCTCCTGTTCCGCCAACTCCCCCTTGGGGCTCCAGCCCAGCAGGGCCACATAGTTGAGGATGGCCTCGGTGAGATAGCCCTCCGCCTTCAGATCCTCATAGGAGGGATCGCCGTGGCGCTTGGACATCTTGTTCTGAGCGTCCCGCATGACGGGGGAGCAGTGAACATAGGTGGGGACCTCCCAGCCGAAGGCCTCATACAGCAGGTTATACTTTGGGGCGGAGGCCAGATACTCGCTGCCCCGCACCACATGGGTGATGCCCATCAGGTGGTCGTCGATGACGTTGGCGAAGTTATAGGTGGGCAGACCGTCCCGCTTCAGCAGCACCTGATCGTCCAGCGTGCTGTTGTCCACGGTGATGTCCCCGAAAATGGCGTCGTGGAAGGTGGTGGTTCCGGCGGGGATACGCTGGCGGATGACGTAGGGCAGACCTGCCTCCAGCTTTTCCTGCACCTGCTGGGCCGTCAACTCCCGGCAGGGATCGGCGGCCCGGTCAAATTCCCCGGAATCCTCCTCAGACTCCGTCTTTTCGCAGAAGCAGTAGTAGGCGCCGCCCTTTTCCACCAGCAGCCGGGCGTACTTTCCGTAGGTGTCCCGGCGCTGGGACTGGATATAGGGGGCCACGGGGCCGCCTACGTCCGGGCCCTCGTCATGGGTCAGGCCGCACTCGGCCATGGTGCGGTAGATGACATCCACAGCGCCCTCCACCTGACGGCTCTGGTCGGTGTCCTCGATCCGCAGGATAAACGTGCCGTCGTGGCTGCGGGCGATGAGCCAGGTGTACAGCGCCGTCCGCAGATTGCCCACGTGCATATAGCCGGTGGGGGAGGGGGCGAACCGGGTGCGGACCTTTCCGTGGGGGATCTTGGCCTCCATTTCCTCGAAATAGCTGTGATCCAGTGTCATGGGCTTGTCCTCCTAATATCGATTCATCACGTTGCAAAAATTTTCACCCATATATTATATTTCACCTCCGGGAAAAGTCAAGAATGTTTGTTGCATTTCTATGGGAATCATGGTACCATCCATAGGATAGACCATATCACTTGAATATGTCTGATATTTTCCCCGCATATCCGCTTGGCTGCTGGTCAAGAGAGCGGGGTAAAACAGGGTGGCCCGGCCGCCTGATAAGGAGGAAAAAGCAATGCTGCGAAAGGATCGGGAGCGGGATGCCGCCTTTGCCTGGGAGGTATTCCAGAAGGCTCCCTATGCCACCCTGTCTCTGACGGATGAGGTGGGGAAGCCCTACGCCATCCCCATCTCCCCGGTGGTGGATGAGGCGTACCATGTAGTGTATTTCCACTGCGCCGGTCACGGCGAGAAGTGGGAGCTGCTGGCGAAAAACCCGCCGGTATGCCTGTCGGCAGTCTCCTATGCGGCGGCCATCCCCAACGAGTTCTCCATGGCCTATGCCTCGGCGGTGCTTCATGGCCGTGCGGAGGTGGTCACCGATGAAGCGGAGCAGGTGAAGGCCATGCTGCTGCTGTGTACCGCCTATGACCCCAAGGGCATGGGCCGGTTCAGCGAGTATATGGAAAAATATATGTCGGCCACCCGTGTGGTGAGGATCGTACCGGAGACGGTGACGGGAAAGAGCTACGCCGCCCCGGAGAAGGAGTCCCACGGCTGCGGCGGCCACCACTAAAAGAGGGCGGTTGGAAAGCAGACGATCGGGGAACAGCTGTCGGAGAAAGAAATGACGGAAAAGTCAGACAGCTGAGGAAGGGCAGCTGCTGCCCTTCTCGGTAGCCTTGTCGGAAGAAAGAATCGGAGGAGGATTGTTTGGAAGAAGAAAATGCAGTTTTCTGATCGAGACAAATAATCTGGACAAAATTCCAACTGATATCGGACAGATATAGGACGAAATTTCTGTCAGAGATCAGGACAAAAGGAGACGGAAAAGTGGACATTTTATATGCGCTGGAAAAAATTCGAACGCCCTTTTGGAACGGCGTCATGAGTGCCGTGACCCAACTGGGCGGCGAGGTGATCTTCATTGTGGCGGCGGTGGTGGTGTTCTGGTGCGTCAGCAAATGGGAGGGGTACTATCTGATGACCATCGCTTTCTGCGGCACGGTGCTGAACCAGTTTCTGAAGCTGATCTGCCGGGTGCCGAGGCCGTGGGTGCGGGACCCCAACTTTACCATTGTGGAGAGCGCACGGGCGGAGGCCACGGGGTACTCCTTCCCCAGCGGCCATACCCAGAACGCCATAGGGCTCTTCGGCGGCATGGCCCTGTGGGGCGGCCGCCGGTGGGTGCGGCTGGGGCTGACGGCACTGGCGCTGATCATCGCCTTTTCCCGGATGTATCTGGGGGTACATACCCCGGCGGACGTGGGGGTGTCGTTGGTACTGGCGGCGGCGCTGGTGCTGGGACTGTATCCCCTGATGCGGCGGGCGCAGGAAAAGCCCCGATACATGGGCTATGTGCTGGCTGCCATGCTGGTGGTCAGCGGGGCCTTTGTGGTGTTCGTGGAGGCCTGCGGCTTTCCGGCGGATATGGATGCGGAGAATCTGGCCAGCGGCATCGGCAATGCATGGAAGATGCTGGGCGCTGTGGCGGGTATGACGTTGGCTTGGCTGCTGGATCGGCGGTATATTCACTTCGAGACGCAGGCCGTCTGGTGGGTGCAGGTACTCAAGGTGGTCGTGGGCATGGCGCTGCTGCTGGCCATCAAGAGCGGCCTGAAGGCTCCGCTGCTGGCGCTATTGGGCCATGAGGGGTTGGCCGGCGGCGTGCGGTACTTCCTGCTGGTGCTGGTGGCGGGAGCCGTCTGGCCGCTGGTATTCCGCCCTATGAGTAAGTGGGGAAAAGGGAAAAAGTGAGAAAATAAAACAGCTGTAAGGTAGAGCTACCTTACAGCCGTTTTTCTTGTGAAGAAATATATTTCTCGATGACTCCGGAGGTTCGATTGCCCTGAAATGGGCAATTTTGCTGGCGGAACCAATCAAGGGACACGGAGCAGAAACCACTGAATTTTATTTCCTTGCGATTTTCGACCCGTAAACGGGAAACTTGTGTTCTGTTTACACGGATTCTCCCTATTAAGGCATCTGCTTGCACAAACTCCTCGATCAAGACATCTGCTTGCGGCTCACTTGGCTGCTCGTCGATGGAAGGGAAAGCTTTCAGGGAGTACCTTCGCCGACAGGGCTGGTGGTTTCCGCATCCAAAGAAAAAACATCCCCGGCGCAGCTGTACCGGGGATGCTTTTTTATGGGTGAATAGGGGGAAGGGACGGCTTAGAAGCAGCCCTGCGCCATCATGGCTTCCGCCACCTTCTTGAAGCCTGCGATATTGGCACCGGCCACCAGATCGTAGCCCAGACCGTATTCCTCAGCGGCCTCGGCAGACACCTGATGGATGGTCTTCATCATCTTATGCAGCTGGGCATCCACCTCCTCGGCGGTCCAGACCAGACGCTCGGAGTTCTGTGCCATCTCCAGAGCGGAGACGCCCACGCCGCCGGCATTGACGGCCTTGGAGGGGGCCACGATCATATGCTTCTGGGCCCGCAGGAAGTTCAAAGCGTCATTGGTGGTGGGCATATTGGCTACCTCGATGTAGTACTTCACGCCGGAGGCGGCGATCTTTTCGGCAGAATCCATGCGGACGTCGTTCTGCATGGCGGAGGGCATATTCACATCCACATCCTTGGCCCCCCAATGCTTGGCACCGGCCACGAACTCGCAGCCAAAGCGGTCGGCATAGGGCTTGCAGTGCATGGGATCCTTGGCACGCATTTCCAGAATGAAGTTCAGCTTCTCCTCGGTGTTAATGCCGTCGGGGTCGTGGACATAGCCGTCGGGGCCGGACATATAGGTGACCTTGGCGCCCAGCTCAGCGGCCTTCTTCATGATGCCCCATGCCACGTTGCCGTAGCCGGACAGGGCGATGCGCTTGCCTTCGATGGTGTCGCCCTCGTGCTTGAGGACCTCCTGCAGATAGTAGACAGCGCCGTAGCCGGTGGCCTCCGGACGGATCAGGGAGCCGCCGTAGCTGAGGCCCTTGCCGGTGAGGACGCCGTTCTCCCAAGCGCCCTTCAGGCGGCGATACTGACCGAACAGGTAGCCGATCTCACGGCCGCCCACGCCCATGTCGCCGGCGGGGACGTCCACGTCCGGCCCAATGTAGCGGTACAGAGCCGTCATGAAGCTCTGGCAGAAGCGCATGACCTCGGCGTCGGACTTGCCGGCGGGATCGAAATCGGAGCCACCCTTGGCGCCGCCGATGGGCAGGCCCGTCAGGCTGTTTTTGAAGGTCTGCTCGAAGCCCAGGAACTTGATGATGCCCTCGTAGACGTTCTTCTGGAACCGCAGGCCGCCCTTGTAGGGGCCGATGGCCCCGTTGAACTGGCAGCGCCAGCCACGGTTGGTATGCCACTGGCCATTGTCGTCACACCACACCACCCGGAAGGTGAACATACGCTCGGGCTCCACCATACGGCCCAGCAGATCTACCTTCTCATACTCAGGGTGCTTTTCGATGACCGGCTCGATGGAGGAGAAAACCTCCTCTACGGTCTGCACGAACTCCGGCTCGTTGCCGTGCTTTGTCCGAACGTTTTCCAAAACACTGGCCAGATATGCGTTCATAATTTGTTCCTCCTAAATCCTTGTTCCGTTACTTTCACAGGAAGAATGAACCCTGTTAAGGTCATGATAACACCAATTTCCGGTTCCCGCAAGGGGGTCCGAGGGAAAAGGACGAGCGGGGGTTACTGAAAAATACCGGCGTTTTTTGTGCAAAACGTAAAAATAAGCTGAAAATTTATGAGAGCACAAGAAAAAATATTAGAATGGAGAGAAACAGGTGGGAGCGAAAAGCAGGAACTTTCATAAGCAGAAGTGCAGACGGATATTGACATTTGCCAAATTGCTTATATAATATACTATGGCTTGGCCAGTGCATCCAAGCGGTACTTAAAAACAAAGGCGTGCCGTCCGCCCAAAGGCGGCAGCCGGGGCGTGGCTGCGCCCGGCGGATTGGAGTTTCAAAGATGACCTATTCCATGACCGTGGCGGGCCTGCAGCGGGAACTTCCCATCTGCAAGGTTGCGGATGATCTGTATATCGGTGCATTCATCTGTTTCGGTGATGCGGAGCTGACGGTGGCCTGCGCCCGTGACCTGCTGAAGCTGGTGGAGAATGAGGAGTACGACTACCTCTTCACCGCCGAGGCCAAGAGCATCCCCTTGATTCACGAAATGGCCCGGCAGTCCGGCGCCAAGAAGTACTTCATCGCCCGGAAGGGCCCCAAGGCCTATATGCCCGATCCCATCCATGTGGAGGATCGCTCCATCACCACCGCCGGGGTGCAGAAGCTGTATCTGGGTCGGGACGACGCCGACATGATCCGTGGCAAGCGCATCGTGCTGATGGACGATGTGATCTCCACCGGCGGCAGCCTCCACGCCATGGAGGAGCTGGTGAAGCTGGCCGGCGGCATCGTGGTGGACCGCATCGCCGTGCTGGCCGAGGGCGACGCCCAGCAGCGCAAGGACATCCAGTATCTGGCTCCGCTGCCGGTGTTCAACGCCGACGGTACGGTGAAGTAAGAATAGCCTGTGAAAAGAGGGAGGACGCTGCGGCGTCCTCCCTCTTTTCAAGGGAAAATGTGATACCCCCCGGAGCCGAAGGCTCCGGGGGGTATCACGCTATGGGGAGGATGAGGAGGTCAGATATAACGCTGACTGGAGACATCGAACACACCACGGGTGGTGATCCGCAGAGAAGGGATCACCGGAAGGGCCATGAAGCTCAGGGTCATGAAGGGGTCGATGCCACGGGAGACGCCCAAACCGAAGGCCTCGTCCTTGGCATCCTCCAGAGCGCTGTTCACCATCACCAGACTGTCGTCGGACATGATGCCGGCGATGGACAGCGTCACCTCGCCCAGCACCTGACCGTTCTCCATGACGGTGATGCCGCCACGGTTCTCCACGATGCGGTTGGCGGCGGCGGCCATATCCTCGTCGGTGGCACCCACCACGATGATGTTGTGGCTGTCGTGGCTGATGGAGGTGGCTACGGCGCCACGCTTCAGGCCGTAGCCCTTGATGTAGCCCAAGCCGATGTGGTGGGTGTTCTTATGCCGCTCGATAACGGCGATCTTCAGAATGTCCTGCTCCGGGTCGGCGTGGTCGGCGTAGCCGGCATCCTGAGTGACGATCTCACCGGGGATCATACCGATGACGGCGTGGGGACGGCCGTCGGAGAAGTCCTCCGCCGTCAGGTGGGCCACATGGAAGGTGTCGTGAGCCCGCTTCACCAGATAGGGGTCGATCTCCGGGGCGGGGAAGTCCCGCAACTGACCGTCGTACATGAGGACACCACGTTTATAGACCATCTCGATCTCGAAGTGTTGGAAGTCGTCGATGATGACGAAGTCGCCCAAATAGCCGGGGGCAATGGCACCACGGTTGTTCAGCAGGAAGTACCGAGCGGCGTTGTGGCAGGCGGCCTTCACGGCAACGATGGGGTCGGCCCCCAGGGAGATAGCCTTTTTGACGATGTAGTCGATGTGGCCCTTTTCCAGGAGGTCGTTGGGGTGCTTGTCGTCGGTGCAGAACATACAGCGATCCACGTACTGGCTGGTGAGCAGGGGCATGAGAGCCTCCAGATTCCGGGCGGCCGTACCCTCACGGATCATGATGTACTGGCCAAGACGCAGCTTATTCATGGCGTCCTCCATATCGGAGCACTCGTGGTCGGAGTAGACGCCGGCGGCGATGTAGGCGTTGAGATCCTTGCCGGAAAGGCCCGGCGCATGGCCGTCGATCTTCTTATGGTGGGCCTGAGAGGCCACGATCTTCTCCACCACCTGACCGTCGCCGTTGACCACGCCCACATAGTTCATCATCTCCGCCAGTCCCTGCACACGGGGATGGTCATAGAAGGAGTCGATGGCACGGTAATCCAGATTGGCGCCGGACTCGTCCAGCGGCGTGGCGGGGACGCAGGAGGGCAGCATGAAGCGCACGTCCACCGGCAGGTCCTCCGTGGCCTGCAGCATATACTCGATGCCGTCGGTACCCATGACGTTGGCGATCTCATGGGGGTCGGTGATGACGGTGGTGGTGCCGTGGGGCAGCACCGCCTTGGCAAACTCCGTGGGACTCACCAGAGAGCTCTCCAGATGGATGTGAGCGTCGATGAAGCCGGGCAGCACCAGCTTGCCGGACACGTCCACCTCCACCTTGCCGTGGTATTCGCCCATACCTACAATGAGACCCTCTGCCACGGCGATGTCCCCGTGACACAGCTCATTGGAGAATACGTTGACGTAAGTGGCGTTTTTCAGCACCAGATCCGCCGGAGCCCGGCCCGCCGCCACGTCGATGACGTGGAGCTTCTTGTTGAGCTTACGGTTGATCTTGCCGGCATAGCTTTCCTTGACAGACATAAACGGCTCCTTTCTCCCGCCGGGCGGGATGCTCTGGATGGTATCTCTTTTATTGATTCCTCATATTATCACAGCTTATAAGAGTTGTCCACAAAAATTTTTGTAAATTTTGCATTTTTCTTGACAGAGCCCACAGGAAAGGATACAATATCGATATATGATATCGAATGACGATGTAGGAGGGGAGCTATGACAGGAAAAGCGGGCGCACCGCTGACGGAGGCCATGTTCTACGTGCTGATGGCGCTGCGGCGGGGAGAGGTGTGTGGCACGGAGATCGCCGCATGGACGGAGCGGTGTACGGAGGGGCGGGTCCGTCTGGGGCCGGGGACGCTGTATACCATCTTGGGGCGTTTTCTGGAGGAGGGCTTCATTCAGGAGACGTCGGTGCAGGGACGGCAGCGGAACTATCGGTTGACGGAGAAGGGGCAGCGGGCGTACCGGAATGAACGGCTGCGTCTGCGGTTGTGTCTGGCGGATGCGGAAAGGGAGGATGCGGGGGAGAGACTATGACGGGAAAATTGAACGAACCACACGGGACAGAGCGGTGCTCTGTCCCGTGTGGTTTTCAGCTTTGCAGCGTGTCGGCAAAGCCCTGTGCAAAGAGACGGGCGGCGTAAAGGGCCTCGTCCAGCGAGTTGCCGGCGGCTCCCACCTCCAGCAGCATGGCGCCGGGACTGACGAACTGGTTATAGCGGTAGTTCAGCATCGTAATAGGCCGCATGAGGGTAGGATAGTCGGCGCTGAGGTTCTGCTGAATGGCTATGGCCAGCTTCAGATTCTCCTGCCAGCCGTCGTAAGCGTTGCCCATAATAAAACTCATCTGGGCGGCGTGGGGCTCCTCGGCGCTGACCAGCTTGTACTGGTTGCCGTCGGCGTCGGAGACGGCGTCCCGGTGGACATCCAGCACGAACACCAGAGAGGGGTATTTCTCCATGTAATCCTCCACGGAAGCCAGACTGTGGGGGTAGGCGTCGTTGTAGTCCGGCACGTCGTGAAGGGTGCGGTCGTGGAGGACGGAAATGCCACGCTCCGACAGGGCGGCGGCGATCTCGTCGCCTACCCGCACCACGTTGCAGGCATCGTTGTCGGTGCGGAAGCTGCCGGTGGGGGTGTATTCCTGCCCGGCGGGCATGGTGTAGGCCTCGCTGCCGTGGCTGTGGACGATGAGCACCTGCGGGCCGTCATCGGTGAGCTGGGCGGCAAAGCTGCCGTCGGCGAGAGCATCAGCATCCAGCTCCGTACCGGAGGAGTTTTTCAGATATACGCCGTTGACCACGGTGTACCCCTTGGAGGAGGTAGGAGCGGTGGTTTGGGCGGGGACACCGTTGTCGGCAAAGGTCAGGCCGTCGGTGAGGGAGGGATCTGCGGAGGGGGAGGGCGTATCCGGCGACTCCGGGGCCGCAGGCTCCGGCGGATCTCTGGTCACGCCGGCGGAGAGCAGAGCTGCCACAGTGCTGCGGCCTGCCAGCAGCAGGGGGGACTGGGCCAGCGTCATCACCGTGACGGCGGACAGGGAGTCCAGACCGAAGAAGTCCCCCAGCTCCCAGCGCAGCGCCTGCTGGGGCAGGCGGCTGCCCTGCCGCAGCTGCTGGAGGGCTGCGGCGGCAGAATCGCTCCCGGCGGTGACGGCGGCGGCCCACAGAGTCAGCGCCGCCAGCAGCAGGGACAGGAATCGGCGTATATGGATCTGTTTCATTGGTATCACCTCACAGACAAGCCTATGCGGTGAAGGAGGGAAAGATGCAGGGGAGGGGAGAATATTAGATGTCGTAAGAAACAGGGATTTCTTGCTATTTATAGTTGGATGTAGTATTATAATAAACAGTAGACAGAAGATATACCGGGCGAAAGGATAGATAGAATGAATCGTGCAAATCTGGAACAGATTTTTGGACGCTATGTGAAGCGGTTTCCGGAATTGAATACCGGGGGACATGACGAGGTATATAAATGGGAAATCGCAGCGCAGTTCCGCCCGATGATAGATAGGGCTTTGGCGGCTGATGATACCAGTTTTCCCAAGCGGCTTGTGGATGTGGTGCAGTTGACGGAACAGACCATCGACAATCGCTATGAACTTTCCTTCTATGCGCTGTCGGACTATGCCAAGCGTGAGCCGACGGCGGTGCGTCAAGCGCTTCGTGACTTGCTGGAGCCGGACGGCGGCGACTTGCAGGTAAGAAACCATCGATTTACAGGATTCTTGAATTTTTGCCAGACCATGCATGAAAAATATTATCGGGATCGGTGGCGCTATCAGGCAGGCATCCGGCTTCCCATGATGATAACGGGATTCTACGACCCGGAGCATTATTATCTGTATAAGGCGCTTCAGGCCAAGAGATTCGCTGATTGTGTGGAGTTCTATGACAACTGGGGCAGCGGCACCCAGATGGACTTGCAGGTCTATCACCGGATGTGCGATGAGCTTGTAAAGGCCATCAGGGATTGTCCTGCTTTGCTGGAAACAAACCGGGGCAGGGCAGATTATGCAAGAGGTCCTATCCATCCGGACGAAGCACTGCATCTTCTGGCGTTTGACATCATTTACTGCTGCTCGGTCTACGGCCTGTTTGATGGTATCCATTATACCATGAGGAATGGGCAGGAGAGAAAGGCCTATCTGGCAAAGATAGACGCCGCAAGAGCCGCAGCAGAGGAACGGGCAAAGGCGGAGGAGCAGGTGGCGAGGTTGGAGCACGCAGAGGAGTTCTTTGAAGAAAGACTCTCTGCGGGCAGTCCCATTGCGCACAGAAGCTTTGGTGTTGGGAGGGTCATAGGGCGGCCCGGCAAATATTTGATCGAAGTGGAATTTCCCGAAAAGAGCCGTTCCGTTACGCTGGTATGGCGTGATTGCATCAAATCGGGGATCATTTCCCTCAAAACGGGAGTCGATAAAGGGGAATATGATGAATTGTCGGCCCTGCTGTCCCGTGCCGACAGGATACGGCAGGAAGCTGCCGCTGCTGAGGAAAAGCTTGCAGCTTATGCAGAATACCTATAAGGTGAGGCTGGACGAGGTAAGATTCTTCCCAAATAGTATACCAAAAAGCGCCGCCGGAGATATCTTCCGGTGGCGCTTTCCATGATATGCAAATTTTTTCAAAAGTCTTATTGAAAAAATGAAACGACTGAATATTACACAGTAGTGTAAGGCAAACATACGGAGCGGGACATGAACACACAATATAAAAAGGGTGTGCTGCTGCTGTCCTTTGGCGTGGTGCCGACGGTGTTCGTGCTGCTGATCATCCGGGGCTTCTTCCGGAGGAATCAGGAGCAGTACCGGAAATTTGCCGCTGCGGGAACGTGGCGGGAGGCCATCGCCTGACGGGAGGGCTTACAGGGCCTCGAAGTGATACCGGGGCTTGCCGAGGCTCTTTTTTCCGTACTCGATGGCGGACGTGGGGCAGTAGCAGATACAGGCCATGCAGTGGGTGCAGCCTTTGCCCCAGACGGGCCTGCCGTCCCGGAGGGTGATGCTGTTGGTGGGACAGCGGCGGGCGCACCGGCCGCAGCCGGTGCAGGCCTCCGAAACGGTAAAGGCGCTGGATTTGACGAAGCAGGCATAGAAGATGGGGTTCACCGGCCCGCTCATGAAGCGGTCATAGAGACGATCGTGGGGCGGGGGAAAGGGGCGGCCCTCCCGGACGGCGGCGATAGAACGGTCGATATCCGGCTGGGCCTTGGCCACGATGCGTCGGGCTTCCTCCGCCTGCGGAGCGTCAAACATGGCGATGTAGTTCTCCGGCATGATGATCTGGGCTGTCCCCATGTCCGTCAGGCCCTTGGTCTGACAGAGGGAGCGGTTATACCGGCTGGCGTGGCCGATCTCGCTGCCGCAGGTCATGATGAACCACACCTGCGCTGCGCCGGGGAACTCCGTCTCCAGCAGCCAGTCCCGCACCAGACGGGGGATGCGCCATGCGTAGGTAGGCGTGACGATCACAAGGCGCTCGTCCGTCTCCACGGGGGAGGTGTCGTGGGAGCGGATGCAGTCATTCATGCTCAGCAGCGATTGGTTCAGAGCCTCCGCCATGCGCTGGGCCACATATTTGCTGTTGCCGGTGCCGGAAAAATAGAGGATCATATGAAAACTCCTTCGCAGAATGTTTTTAACATTGTAGCAGTCGGGGGAAGAATGTGCAAGCAAGCGCCTGCACATTTTTTGTTGTCTTTTTGCGGGGGAATCGGTATAATTGAGGGAGGAAAGATAGCCGTATATTGTGATGACAACGTGGTACGGGTGAATGAAAGGGGCAGCCTTGGAACGTGTATCACAGGAAATCAACAGGAGGATGATGGTATGGATCCTTTTCTCGCAAGAACTATGGTTGAGAGCCTTAGCAAAGGAATTAACCCGCTCAGCGGCAGAGTGCTTCCACTGAATGACAGCTGTTCAAATGAGAAGATCCAAGATGCATTGATCGAAATTTTGGATCATTGCACGATCGAATCTAACGAACAGTACCTATTTCGTATTAAGCAAGAAAAGGTGCAGGAAAGAAAGCAGCGTAGGGAAGAGAATAGAAAAAAATATCCACGTTGTATGGAGTTTTGGAGTAAAGAAGAGGAGAGGCAACTTATCCAAATGCATCATAGAGGAGCTAATATCTACATGATTGCAAATGTTTTAAAACGGACGCCGACGGCTATTGAAAATCGCCTAAAGAAAATACAGGAGCGGCCGATTTACAGGAACAAGAAAAGCAGGTAGTAATTCATACGATCTAATGAAACAGGAGGAGAGAACCATGATTTTTGTTTGCTATCCCAAGTGCAGTACCTGCCAGAAGGCGAAGAAGTGGCTGGATGAGCACCACATCAGCTATGAGCTGCGGGACATCAAGGAGGAGAACCCCAGCTATGAGGAGCTGACTGCGTGGCATCAGCGCAGCGGGCTGCCGCTGAAGAGATTTTTCAACACCAGCGGGCTGCTGTATAAGTCCATGGGGCTGAAGGACAAGCTGCCGGGCATGAGCGAGGAGGAGATGTTGCAGCTTCTGGCCACGGATGGGATGCTGGTGAAGCGACCGCTGCTGGTGGGCGGCGATTTCGTTCTGGTGGGCTTCAAGGAGGCCCAGTGGGCGGAGCAGTTGGGGAAGCTGTAACGGCATAACGATTTTTCCGCATGACAGGCGGCGAGGCGCTCCTTGGGATGGACTATGGTGTGGGCGCAGGCGGTGGACGCTGTGGAAGTGCTGCGTTACAATGGGAGAGCATCAGGAAAAGGGAGTGGGCAAGTGCTGAGACAACTCAAATACTTCCAGTTCGTGGTGCGGCTGCGCAGCTGTTCGCAGGCGATAGAGGAGAACTACCTCTCCCAGTCCGCCATCTCCCAGCATCCCCATGCACTTGTCACCAACGATGAGCTTTGCGCCATCCAAGCTGCGTCCACGGAGCCACTGGAAGAAGCTGACCCAGCTGGTCTTGTCCTCTTTCATGCCCTCGGCGGCGCCCAAAACCTCACGAAAGCCGTCCTCATTCAGCTGTATAATTTTCTCGGACATAGTTTGCTGTCTCCTTTCGAATGTTTGTGTGGGAACTTCATTCTGCCAGAGCCTGCAAGCTATGTCTTCTTTTATGCATTTTCCAATTTGCGCAATTTATTGTACATTATCAGGACAAAATATCCGACTAAATCAGCATAAAGGAATTTATAGACCCGTTTACGGGTAGTAAGAATCCAAGGCATAAATAAGACCCCTTAAGGGGTAGCCCGAGAAGGAAATGCGGTCGGCAGACCTTTCGGGCCCCTTAAGGGGCTTCGCCCGTAATAGGCCCTTATAGGGCCTCGTCAAACCTCCGGCTTAGCCGGAGATTTTGATTTTTTACAGCAGGCAGCTCCGGCTCACGCCCAGCGGGACGTTGAAGCCCAGCGCCTGATACATGGCCTCGTCACAAGGGGCGCAGCACACGGTCAGGCTGCCCACGCCCCGTTCACGGCACAGTGCCTGAGCGCTGTGGGTCAGCTGCCGGGCGATGCCCTGTCTCCGGAACACCGGCTCCACGTACAGATCCTCCAGCACCGCTACCGGCCCGCAGCAGAAGGTGGAGAAGTTCTCTGCCACGGAGCACATCCCCACGGCCCGGCAGCCCCGGTATGCCAGCAGGAAGCGGATATGCCCCTGCTCCACGGCGGCCCGCAGCCGCTCTGTGCTCTCCTCCGTCAGCAGCGGCTCTCCGATCTCCGCCAGATAGCCGTTCTCCAGCTTCCGCAGCTGCCAGTCCGCCGGGTCCCTCAGCAGCTCCACGGTGATGGGCAGCGCCTGCTCCGGAGGGCGCAGCATCAGCGGCTCGCCCCACTCGTCCCGGCCATTGGGCCGGAAGCCCAGACGGCTCCAGAATCGGATGCGCCGGGGGTCGGCGGCGTTCAGCTCCCCATACTGCGCTCCCTGATCCGCTGCCCAATCCAGCAGCAGACGGGCGCAGGCGGTGCCTGTCCCGTCGCCCCGGAACTCCGGCAGCACACAGAACTCCATGACGAAGCACTTGCCGTCCTCCGAGGGGTACAGTGCTGTCAGGGCAAAGCCGATATCCCGGCCCTCCCGCCGGAACAGCAGGTAGTAGCAGCGATCTCCCTCCCGGTCATGGATCCGCTGTACGGCGGCTCGGTATTGGCTGTCGTCCAGAAAATATGCCCGGTCCTCCTCCGCCGGGTCGGGGAAAATGTCCCGTGCGTGATAGGCGTGCAGTTCCTGCCAGAAGCGCTCCACCTCCTCCGGGGTCACGGCCTCCCGGATGTGAATGGTCTTGTTCATGATGGTTTCCTCCTAAATAAATTGGGAGGGTCAGGAAACGTACACCCTCCAGATACGTCTCATGTTCATAAAGCATCATCCTTTCCTGATACATTGTATATACACATCGCCGCCGCAGCGGGATGGCATACCCTGTTACAGCTGTACCGGCACCGGAGCGTCCAGTGTCACCGTCTCCGGCGTCACCCGGCAGGTGTAGGCCACGATCTCCACACCCTGGCGTGCCGCCTCCCGCAGGGCCTCGCCAAAGGCGGGGTGGGTAGCGTCATTGGGCGCAAAGTCCAGTACGTCCGCCATCTGGATCACGAAGAAGGCCGTGGCCCGGTGGCCCTCCTCCACGGCCCGCATCAGTTCATGCAGATGCCGGACACCACGCTCCGTGGGGGCGTCCGGGAACAGGCAGTGGCCCTCCCGCTCCAGCGTCACGCCCTTCACCTCCACCAAGTGCAGCCCCTCCGGCCACTCCAGACAGAAGTCCAGCCGGGAATCCCCGTAACGGTACTCCGGGTGGACGGCGATTCCCGGCTCCTGCTGCCGGATCCACTGGGCAAAAATGCGGTTGGGGGCCTGAGCGTCCATGTTGATGAGCCGGTGGCCCTTCTCCACGGCGATGAGGTCCCACGCCGTCCTGCGGGCCGGATTGGTTCCACGCTCCAGATAGACCGTAGCCCCCGGCACCAGCAGCTCCCGGCAGCGGCCTGTGTTCTTCACATGGCACACCACCGTCTCGCCCTCCAGTTCTACATGGGCGATGAACCGGTTGGGCCGCTCCAAAAAGTGCGCCTGCCGCACCTCTCCGTATTGCAAGTGCATCGCCCCCTTTCGTTCCATTATAGCACACAAAGATACGCTTGAAAAGGACATTTTATCTATTCGTCCGTTTATCAGGTACAAATGTCTGTGATTTTTCTTGACGCCCGCCAAAAATTGTGTTATATTGGTACGCAATTAAATTGGGGGAGTGTATTATGAAAACGCAAACCAACCGGCTGACCTTCAGCCAGCAATTCTTCATCGCCACCATGCTGTTCGGCCTGTTCTTCGGGGCAGGAAACCTGATTTTTCCCATTTTTCTGGGCAGTCAGGCCGGACGCAATGTATGGCCCGCCATCGTCGGTCTGCTGATCACCGGCGTAGGTATCCCCCTTCTGGGCGTAGCCGCACAGGGCATCAGCCGCAGCAACGGCCTGCAGGAGATGGCCGGGCGGGTGAGTCCCCGATACAGCATCTTCTTCACCTGCGCTCTGTATCTGACCATCGGTCCCTTCTTCGCCATTCCCCGCTGCGCCTCCACGTCTTTCACCGTGGGCATCGAGCCGCTGCTGGGTGAGAATGTCAACGCCACGGTGCTGCTGGCGGCGTTCTCCTGCGTGTTCTTCGCCGCCGTGCTGTTCTTTTCTCTGCGCCCCGGCAAGATTTTGACGTGGGTGGGAAAGCTGCTGACGCCGCTGTTCCTGCTGGTGCTGGCCATTCTGGTGGTGACGGCCCTGCTGCATCCCACAGACCGCATCGCCGACGTGACGCCGTCGGCGGCCTATGCTGCGGCTCCCTTCTTCGCCGGTTTTCTGGAGGGCTACAACACCATGGATGCTCTGGCCAGTCTGGCCTTCGGTATCGTGGTCATCAACGTCATCCGGGGGCTGGGCGTCACGGAGCCCGGCGCTATCGCCAAAAATACGGTGCTCTCCGGCATTTTCAGCTGCCTGTTCATGGGCGGCATCTATGTGGCCGTCACCATCGTGGGGACCCGGAGCCACTCCCTTACCGTTTCCTGCACCAACGGCGGCGAGGCCTTTGCCGTCATTGCTGAGCACTATCTGGGGCGGGCCGGGCTGGTGGTGCTGGCTCTGACGGTGATCCTGGCGTGTCTCAAGACCTCCATCGGTCTGGTCACCAGCTGTGCCGAAACCTTCACCGCCATGTTCCCCAATGGGCCGAAATACGGTTTCTGGGCCACCTGCTTCAGTATTTTTTCCCTGCTGGTCACCAACATCGGCCTTAACGCCATCATCGCCATCTCTCTGCCGGTGCTGATGTTCCTGTTCCCACTGGCCATCACCCTGATCCTGCTGGCGCTGCTGGGAAATCTGTACGGCCACGATACCGTGGTGTATCGGTGGGTCACGGGCTTCACACTGGTGGCCGCCCTCTTCGATTTCGTGAAGGCGCTGCCCAAGGCCATTACGGAGACCCCTGTTGTCTCCGCTGTCATCGGCTTCGCTGACAGCTACCTGCCCTTCTTCGAGCTGGGGTTGGGCTGGATCTGCCCTGCCGCTGTGGGCCTGTTCGTGGGACTGATCTTCCATCGCACACGCCGAAACCGGACAGCCGCATAAGAAATCGATTTTTTCTAAGTAATAATAGAAGGACAATTTCACCCGGTTGAGGTTGCCCCTGGTTCGGTACGGCACGGTCTCCGCGCCGACGAATCCACATGGCCTTCGACAGAGTATCTATGAGAGCATGGGTACTCTCCGCCATACGGCAATCCGCTCGGAAGGTCCTTCCATCTCTGACCGTGCTCCCGGGAGCACGGTCTCTTTTTATGCTAACACGGAGGAGGCGAAAAAGATAGTTTACCGATGAGGGCAAAGGAGGAATGTGGATCACACAACACACCCGCAAAGATACCGCCCGGTGACTTCCGCTGGTACGCCGCCTTTCACGACGAGGGCGAGCGCCCGCACATCCACATGATGGCCTGGTCCGCAAAGCCGGGACAGGCCTACCTCTCCAAAGAGGGCATCCGTCAGATCAAGTCCAAGCTCACCAACGATATTTTCCGCAACGAAATGCACAGTACCTTCTGAACCACTTGGAGGAAATCCGTCCGCCCGCTGCGATGCTGGCAGTGACCCGGTTGCTCCACCACATGAGTCGGATCTTCCGGGGCAACTCTGCCCCAAAGTCCCGCCCCGGCGGAATCCAGATCGACCGCAAGCGGCTGAAAAAGCTGCAGGAGAAGCGCATGGCCTTGGGGCACAAGCCAGCCGACTATGAGGAGCAGTGGCCTGACATGACCATGTAAGCGGCTCAAAAACTGGGCCGCAAAACAAAGAATAAAATCCTTCTGGGCGAAAGGTAGAAAGGAACTGAATGAGAAAATCCAAATAGAATTCCGTTGATGAACTCCCGCTGATGCTGACCGTGGAGGATACTCGGCAGTAGGCGGCAACTCGAAGCTGTCGGTAGTTCTGTGTGATAGCCGCTTTGGTGTCTATCGTTGCAGGGATAATGCGGACGGTTTTTGGGGGCTGTACGCTTGTCGCTTGCATCATGCTGATTTCTCCTTTTCGATCCTCTGACCGTTTATAAGTACAAGGCTTATCGTGCCGTTTCTTTTCAGTTGGATCTCGCTGACTGCCTGGTCTGTTAAGTCGCTATCATAGGCTGTCAGCGGCGGCACAGTCTTGAATATATCTTTTAGGCTTTGAGCCGTGATTTCTTCCGTGCCAAGGCTCGTGTATTTTTCGCTCACGCAAGTGAGCATTTTTTGCTTTATGGCTTTGGCTAATTCTTTCTGTAGCATATCTGACTTCTCCTTTTTAGGGTAATAAAAAAGGCAGATAGATTTTCGCTTTCTATCTGCCTGTGTATCTGATATTTACTTTTCGGGAGTTCAAGTCTATCCACAAAGGGAAAACGGCGATTTTACATCTGTGTTTTGGTACAGAGAAAAATCGCCGTTTGGGTAGCAAAAAAGCCCGATATATTCGGGCTTTTCGCAGGAGACATCTTTTTTGTCTCCACATTATGGTCCGAGTGGGGCGACTCGAACGCCCGGTCTCTTGATCCCAAACTTATTGGGAATACTTTTTTCACTTGTTTATAGCGGTTTTTAGCCGTTTCCTGTTTGTTTTGCTTACTCTTTGACGCTCTTATCTCCGCTGTTTCCGGGTGTTCCAGCGCCGTATGTGGTAATCTATGTGGTCAAAAACGCTTCCCGCCCGGTTTTCGGTGAACATTCACCGGTGCCGGATGGGAAGCGTTTCACATTTCAGACCGTCTGCATTGTAACTCCGCGGAGGGTGTTATGCAAGTTGTTTCTGCGTGGGTGGCAGCTCAGCAGCTGCGGCGCTATAGACAAAGAATAGGCGGGAAGATAGGCAGAGGTACTTTTCTTGCTCTCTGAGTATAAATCCCTTAATACAGACATAATAGTAAGGGATTTATGGCACAGCCCATTGACTATTCCCTTATTTTATATTATTATTTAAGGGAAAACGAATGGAGGTGGGGGGATGAGAACCTTCAATTACTCCGCAATCAAGGAACAGAAGTGGGACTCGGATGTTCTTGGCCTGATTGCAGCTATATACAAGGAAGCTGGAAAGCAAGAATTGTATTTGAAGCAGCGTCCGGAGGAACTCGAAAAACTCGTGGAAATTGCCAAGATACAGAGCACCGAGGCATCGAATGCCATCGAGGGCATCGTCACCACGAGTACCCGAATCCGGCAGCTCGTCGAGGAGAAAACCACGCCGAGGAACCGAGATGAGCAGGAGATCGCTGGATACCGCGATGTGCTGAGTATCATTCATGAGAGCTTTGACGCGATTCCAATTACGCAGAACTACATCCTTCAGCTTCACAAAATCCTGTACAGCCACATGAATAACCCGCTTGCGGGCCGCACAAAAAGCGTGCAGAATTATATCACTGCCACCTATCCGGACGGTCATGTGGAAACGCTGTTCACGCCGCTTACCCCTTATGAAACGCCGGAAGCGCTGGACAGAATCTGCGAGGAATACAACCGCGTAATCGGGAATATGGAACTGGAGCCGTTAATTGCAATTCCGGTTTTCATCCATGACTTCCTGTGCATCCACCCATTCAATGACGGGAACGGGAGAATGAGCCGCTTGCTCACGACGCTGCTTCTGTACCGAAACGGCTTTTATGTCGGCAAGTATATCTCCTTGGAAGCCAAAATCGCCAAAAACAAGGATTTGTACTATGATGCGCTTGCACAGGCGCAAACCGGCTGGCACGAAGGCACAGAGGATGTAGTGCCTTTCATCAAGTATCTGCTCGGGACAATTCTTGCGGCGTATAAGGACTTTGAGGATCGCATGGCGTTTGTGGAAACCAAGCTGCCCGCACTGGAAATGGTGCGCAGAGCAAGCAAGAATAGAATCGGGCGGTTTAATAAGCAGGACATCCGGGAGCTCTGCCCGACGCTCAGCGACAGTTCCATTGAGGGTGCTCTGCGGAAGTTAGTCGCCGTTGGTGAACTGAAAAAAGAAGGAAAAGGTAAAAACACCTGCTATTTCAGACTGAATTAAATTTCCGTCAATTAGAGGGCCGCACCTGTTCATACGAGCAGGTGCGGCCCTTTTAGTCGCTTTATAGTAGTTGGCGCACAGTTTAAGGGTTGAGCCGCTATAAACAAGGAATACACCAAAGTCTCCTGCCGGAACACACACTTGCCTTACCCGAAGAAATACTGCTTCATATCTGAGACACCGCCATCCTTATCGCAGAACCATTCATAATTAGAGAGACAATTTCGGCAGTGAGCAATCACATCGAAGCCGCCGGGTGAATGCCAGTTGTCGGTAATGCTCATGATCTCCAATGGTTTTCCGCAGGTTGGACATAGTCTGATTTTCCTTGCCTTACGAGTGGCACGTGCTCCCTGCTCTGTTTTAAGTGCATCTAAAAGACTTTGCCAAAGATTCGGATTCGGCTCATGATCTGCGTAGTATTCAAGGTGCCGACTGATATCATCGGCAGCCAGTACGAGAAACTTATCATCCAGAAGCTGAATGTGACGTTTGATATAATCGGAAACCACCACGGGCATGCATGTGTTTCTGCCCATCGCATACCGTATTGCCGACAGCAGGATTAAGCGAAATTCGGAATCGCAGATCGGAGAGAGCAGGTCCTGAGGGAACAGCAGAAACTCCTTGCCATTATTCATGCATACGCGCAGCGGCCGCTGTTCCTCCGTTACCAGATTCAGTAGGCTGTTAGCTTGATCCTTCAGTTCGTCAATGGTGATCGATTCGTAGTTCTGAAATGAGTTTACTTCATAATTCATCATTTGACCTCCAATCAGTTTGACCTCGCAATGATGTGTTGGCATTGTAGCTCTGACTGCCCGGAGGTTCAATCATTTCTTTCGGGGCTTGAAACAAAATTTAATAGGATCGGAATTCGTGTGACATTATCACCATGTGTTTAATAGTTTTTTATTAGGAGTTCCGTAATGTAGCCACGAAGATCTGCATTTCTGTTGATTCTTCTTTTTGCCTGTATGCGTTGAACATCATAGTCAATATACAAATCCTCAAAAAAGTCATCTTCAGGATCGACATTTTTGGGGTCGGAGTTGCTCAAAATAATATAAGCACCACTCGCATTTATTTCTTCAATAAATCCAGCAAGCGCACGTTGACAACTATCGTCAAATTCTGTCTCGGTATATGAAATAAAACTATCTCGCCCTTTTAAGGGACGATACGGGGGATCAAGGTATACAAGAGTATGTTTGTCGATAAATGATTTCGATGCGGAATAGTCACCACATACAATTTGAACATTTTTCAACGCCGCAGAAACAGCATAAATATTTTCTACATTGCAAATTAACGGATTAGCTTGATCGCCCTTAGGAACATTAAAAAGACCGTTTCTATTTGCGCGGTATAAGCCGTTAAAACAAGTCCGATTTAAGAAAATGAACAGTGCAGCACTTTTGACGCCGGCCTTGCTTTCTCCATTAATGATCAGCTCATTGAATTCGTCGCGCTTATTATAATAATACTGTTTGCGACATTCATCCCCACAGGCTAAGTATTCGGTTTGATAATTAGTCAATATAGCAATCAATTCATCCGCCTGATCGCGAACAACAAGATACATATTGATCAGCTCTGCATTTACATCGCTAATATATACCTCATCAAGCTCATATTTTGACAATATATCAAAGAGCACAGCACCACCGCCAACAAATGGTTCTGCATAACGCCGAATAGTTTTACCAAAGCCATCAGGATAAACATGAGAAATCTCGGCTAAAAGCTGGGTTTTACCTCCGGCCCATTTTAATATGGGTTTTAGATTTCTTTGCTGCAAATGTGTCACCTCCTAACTTGTCAGAATTGAATACAACCTAAAAATTTATTTTACCATACCATCGGTCAAATGGGAATAGCTTTTGGCGATATTTCTTCCTAACGCAACACAGATTATTTCTATCATCCTCTACTCGGTCGGAAATATATAAAAAATATTATAAAAATATTTTGAAAATACTTGACGGCGATTTTCTAAAATGATATCATACAGAAAAAGGAGGTGTCGAATTATGGCTGTAGATAAAAAAGCAAATTTTATTCGTATCGCAGAAGCGAGAACGAACAAAATCATTGAAAGCATTACACTGCTGGGCAATCTATCAAACACTTCTTACTATGAATATACGCCAGATCAAATAGAGGCTATGTTTTCGGCAATCCAAGAGGAATTGGATACCCAAAAAAAACGCTTCGCAGATAGTGGACCTAAAAAGAAAAAATTTAGACTCTAAGGAGGGGCTAAAGATGACTACCCAAAAGTGGAGATTTCCTGATAATAACTACACAAGCGAAAATGGTTTGGACACCAGCGATATGGAAATGTTTAAAAAGGATCCGGTTTCGTCTTTAGCAAGGGAAATTTGCCAAAACTCCATTGATGCTGCTTTCGGCGAAAAACCCGTTCGTGTTGAATTCAGCTTGTTCCAGGTGGCAAGAGGGGAAGTCCCTGGTGTTGATGATTTGGCAGCACAAATTGATGCCTGTTACAAGTATAAGAAAGACTCTCCAAAAGAGGAACCTACCCTCAGAGAACTGAAGAAAAGCATTAGCCGTGATACAATAACCTGCTTACGTGTTAGTGATTTTAATACATCAGGCATTTTTGGCGTAAAAGTCAATAAAAGTGGCGTTCCTTTTTATGACCTTACAAAAGGCTCTGGTGTAAGTAACAAAGGTGGTAGCAGTGGTGGTTCAAAAGGCATCGGCAAATTTGCATCATTTGTTGTCAGTACAACAAATACTGTCTTTTATTCTACAAAAGCCAATGATGGAACATCTGGTTTCATCGGTATCAGCAAATTGCGTTCTGCCCCGATCCCAGGGAAAGATGAGAACCTGTTAACGCTCGGTGTTGGCTACTATGCTGAAACCGAGAAGAATCTACCTATTTTGCGCGAACTGCATCTTGATAAAGGGTTTGTGAGAAGTGAAAACCAATATGGTACCGATGTCTACATTATTGGTTTTAATAACTTTAAGGGTTGGCAGTATGACATCATTGCCAAGGTACTCGAGAGTTTCATGGTGGCAGTGATGTGTGGCGGACTGGAAGTAATCGTAGATGGCATTGTTGTAAATCAGAATACTGTCAGCAGCATTATCTATGATGAAGTATTCCAAGGTGGTCGCGGC
The DNA here is from genome assembly GCF_018408575.1 of Vescimonas coprocola. NCBI lineage: Bacteria > Bacillati > Bacillota > Clostridia > Eubacteriales > Oscillospiraceae > Vescimonas > Vescimonas coprocola. The sequence continues at coordinate 949,164 of NZ_AP023418.1, read as the reverse complement.
AAAATCGAATACCGTGAAATTCGTGCCCAGTATGAACTGTTGCAGAATGATGAATCTGTCATTGTAAAAGAACTTCCCATTGATGAGAATAACACTGTAACGGTGTATTTAAAGCAATACGGCCAGCAGGACGAAAGTAATGCAACAAAGCATTGTGTCATGGTAAGATATCCCTATATGAAGATTACCTACATAAACCCTGGTGCGTTTCTGCCGTTTTCCGCACTTTGCGTGATTCATGATAATGAACTTAATAAAAAACTTCGTGCAATTGAAAATCCCCAGCATACCGATTGGGAGATTAAGCGTTTGAACGATTTCCCCGATGAAAAACGCGCAACTCGCAAAATAAAAAAAGCTTTAGAAACTGCTGTGAACGATTTTATCAAAGAGATTCTTCGTGCGAGCTCCGGTGAAACCACCGATATCGAGGGTGCAGGAGAGTATCTTCCCTCGCAGGATGAGGTTGGCAACGTGTCCGGCAGTACCATCTCAACTGAGCAAGTATTGATTAAACCCATGAAGATAGTTAAGCCTCAGACACCCAAAACAGCAAAAGCGGGTGAAGCTGGTGAAACGTATGAGTTTGGAGAGGGTGAATTGGTCGAAAACGGTGAATCTGGTAAAAAACCGAGGAAAAAACCCAAGCCGAAGCCTCAGCCCAACCCCAATCCTAAGTCGGAGCCTAAAGACCAGACAGAGGTCGGCCCAGGCAAATCTCCCGTTTTGAAAAAAGTGCCGTTAAGTGGTATGCGCTACCGTACCGTGGTTACAAACAAGGTAACTGGTAAGTACGATTGCATTTTCACATCCCAGTATGATGAGAATGACTGTGAATTTGCTATTCGTCTTTGTGGTGAGGCAGCAGACAAATATCCCGTTGATATTCTCTCCGCATCCATTGATGGTGTAGAATGCACTGTCCAGGACGGTAAAATTGTTGGAATGAAAATAGAAAAAGGTAAAACCTATAAGATTTCTTATTCTGTCAACAGCACAGAGATGTTTGCAAGTGAGGTGATTTTGAGTGCATATCGGTAATAGAATCTTTCCGTATCCTGTTTTGAACAGAAATGAAGCGCTTTCCGACTATGTTGAGGATTCAGTTTTTAAGGTTGAATTTGATGTTGATGAAAGTGGTGCGCCCATTGTGCAAAATGGTGAAGTTGTCTTCAAAAATCTCCACTATACAATCACGGATGCATCTCTTATCTCTTTGCTGGAACAGGGTAAGATGAAAGGTGCTTTCATTGTTGAATGTTCTGCATCTGTGTACAGAAGCCGTTTCGAGATCAGCACCATTCCGTATGACCTCAAGGTTTCTGCTCACGAGATCAACGGCAATGTTGTAGCATCCTGTTATCTGTATGCAGCAGAGGATATTGCTAATTTTAAGAGTACTGGCTTTATCCCAGAATACGCCGGTTATTCCTTTGATATTGATAAGTTCGATATTTTGGCAGTTGATGATGGATTTAAGTTCAAAATCGACCTCGATCCTTCTGAAGATGATAAGGTAGCATCCATTTTCACGGTTGTGAAAAAAGAGGGCGATGGCGATTTGATGTCGTGCGTTTACGATGAGAAGAGAATTGTTGTTCAACTGCCCGCTGCGTACTATGGCTGCTATGATAACATCAAGACCAAGAAAGAGTGCAACAATATCGCATTTGCTATGATCGCAATTCCTTCTTTAGCCTACTGCTTGGAGGATATTTACTCCCAATATGGTAGCCTTGAAGAGATTTTGGATGCCCACTCTTGGTTTAACGCTGTCTGCATTAGTTATAAGCGGAAGACCGGAAACGCTCTTACTTTCGAGGAATTCGAAAATATGAGTAAGCTGGAACTGGCTCAGATGGTTTTGAATAGTGCATCCTGCAACGGTCTCAAGGACTTTAATAATATGCTCCTTGGCGGCATGAACCATCCTGGGGAGGAGGGCGAGGACGAATGAGTAAAATCCACATTAAATATATGACAGATGAAGCCCTGGCAACAGTAAAGGCCAATACAGATGCTATCACGGGAAAACTCATCGAAAATCCGAAAAGTTCCTCATGGCTAAAAGATTTTTTTCCCGGCACACTATGGGTAACTAAGAAGTATGAAATTGAGGAGTTCGCACTTCGAGTTCCTAAGGATGGCAAAGACCGTGAAACGGATATCTACAATTCTATTCTTCTGTATGAACATCTCCGCCATCTTCCACTTTATGTTTTAACGGATGAGCGCTTTTGGTGTTGGATAAATTTTGAAATCGGGTATGAGGTAGCTCTTAAATATATGCCTGTAAAGAAGGGGTCCTCTGTGTTTAAGGATCACTGGTTATTGACTCAGGGAAAACGTCGAGGCTTGTTTTTTGGAGTTCTCTCTCGTTGCTACTTCCGTGTTGCATTGTCCATTGATGAAACACTCGATGATCCTTATGAACTCGCAAAATTTGTTATTGAAAATCCTCTGCGATTCAGAGAATTGACTTGGCGCTCTTTCTCCAGTGAGAAAATGATTGTCATTGGTACCTTAAAAGCAGAAATGCGTGTTATGGGCGAATATCCTCAAGCAGAAGAGAACACCAAGCATTTTGCTGAAATTGCCAAATCGCTATCAAAACTTGGAAGCGTAATGCTTCTTGACTGTATGACAGAAAAAGATATTGAAGAATATGTATATAAAAAGTATAAGCGGATGATTGAAGAAGATCTTGCCAACCGTGGTCTTTTTGACAAACTCAAAGATGCGGTCATCAAGGTATTCAAATAACAGATATGGACACCGGCGATATTCACATGATCTCATCGTGGCCCGATGATGACGAGTAAATCATAGGTAGCAGCTCAGCGGATGCACCGCCATAGACAAGGAAAACACTTTCAAAATCCAGACAGAAAAAGCAGCGGGACAGGCCGTAAAGGCTTGTCCCGCTGTTTGTGTCTTATGGCAGATATTCTTCCATGACCCGATACCGGCTGACGCCGAAAGCGCTGCTCCGCTCCATGATCTCTGGCGGGACCTTGGGCAGATATTTCTTGCTGAAGCTGGTGTCTCCGAAGTAGGCATCAAAGTTTGCCACCGGCAGAACCACCCATTCGCAATCATCCTGCCGGTTGGCGAGATAATAACAGATCAGCGTACAGACAACTTCGGCTGGAATTTCCTTCGGAAGCGCCGCTTTCACTTTCTCTGTCAGCTCGGGTGGCAGCTCCGGTCCCCCTTTGCGCAGCGGGCCAAGCTCCAGCGCATCGGCAAGGACATCATCAAAACGCAGCGTCCAGGCACCCTTGGTTTGGGGCGCGAAAATCGGGATCTGATACTGCATCACCTTGCTTCGCCATGCGGAGGCAAACTTCGAGCGAAGGACCTCCGCATACTTGAGTGAGGTGCTGCGCACCTTTTCCGGGTGCGCCAGCATGAAGTCCGCGATGCGGAGGACATGGCGGAGGAACCAGCCGGTTCCGTCCGCGTCCACCAGCTCCGGGAACTCCGTATGAAGCTCCGAAAAGTCCGTCTGGAATTGCCATTCCTTGTCCGGCGCACGCTTCCCGTCCTCTGGCACACTGCACCAGGCGCAGAGCGCACGGCGGGCGTAGTCGACCCGATCATGCGGATCACCCAAAATGACTGCTCCGTCCTTGCTGTGGAACAGATATCCGCGGGCCAGGATGGTCAAAATCCGAGCCATTCCCTCAAACTCCAGGATCGTGGCAAAGGTGAAACGGCCCAGCCATGCCGTATCGCTCTTCTTGCTGGCGGTATAGGAAACCGTCCCGGTATATGCGCAGAATTCCTTCCATTCGTTAATCATCCCGCACCTCCAGAACATTTTTCTCGATATACTCCGGCAGCAGATCCCACAGCAGGTCGCGTCTGCCGAGAGCCACCACATAGCGCACGGCCAAAGCCGGTCTTACAATCGCGGTCAGCAGCTCCCGGCACTTGGCCGTCACCGCATCACGGTAGCTCCGGGAGGCGGATTTGTCCGCGAAGGCGCTCATCATGGCGGTGAAGGCTTTCGAGTCGCTTTCGCGGAACAGCTGCTTTTTCTCCCTGCCGGTGTTCTCGTCCTCCATATCACAGACAATGTCTCCGAGGATGCGGTAGCTGCCGAAGCGGAAATCGGTCAGCAAATCGTATATGTCTTCAAACTCCGGCAGCCATTCCCGCAGGAAGCGCTCCCGTGCATCCTCGTCCATGAGGTGCCATGCCTGTTCCCGCATGGCCTGCCGCAGGGCAGATACCTTTTCCGGCGGCAGACCGCCGAACAGGGCGTACAACTCGTCGGGATCGTAGTCATCTTCCTGCTCTCTGGCATACAGGATGCGATCCACATCGCTCTTCCGCTTTTTCTCCTTCACCGGAACGCGGCAGGCCCGGATGCGTGAGAGGCAGGCGTCGTGATCCCGCAGCAGCGCATCTACCGCCGCCAGCTTATCGGAATCCAGCTGTTCCCTCCAGTCCGGCTGCTGGGCAGCAAAGGAAAACAATTCTTCGTCCTTGGCGGGCTTTGCCTTGATGCGCGGCGTGTTCTTTTTCAGCTGCTGTGCCAGATACGGCAGGCGCTCCACGTTGGAGTCCACCTCGTCCCAATCCACCTTTTTGAAAAACGCCTTTACCTTGGCCGCATGGGTAGGCTCGTACCAGGCGCGCCGGGTCTCCGCCTCCTCTACCAGCGTCTTATATTTGAGGAAGGCACTGCGCTTGACGGTCTTGTGGGTCAGGTACTCATCCAGATCGGGGCGGATGCCGCTCTTAGCCGAGTCGATCTCCAGCCCGGTAAGGATGGCTAATGTTTCCGTCTCCTCCCGGCAGCGCTCCCGCTCCTCGGCATCGGAGTTTTCGTTGTAGGCGATAATGCTGCGATCCAGCGCAGCATTGCAGATCTGGCCGACGCGGGAGGAGAAGGTGCTGCGAACGGTCTCAAAGCGTGCCTCCCAGTCGTCGGCACTGCGGATCTGGGGCTGGGCCGTAGGGATCATCAGCAGAGGAATGTTCTCTGTGTTGGTGAGGGATTTGTGTTTCTCGTAGCGGTAGAGGTTGTAGTTGCGGCGGACGCAGGCATTCAGGATCGGATCAGATATGGTCTTGATCATATCGCCGTCGTAGTCAGCGCCGCCCAGCCGCTCCGCAGCCAGCATATTGGAATCCACCATCACCACATCCGTCAGGTGCCCGAAATAGTAATGCCGCATCTGCTTTCTCTCTTCCTTCGCGTCGTAGAAGGAAAGCTGTAGCTCCTCGTTGCGGGCAATGTGCGGATTGCGTAGCAGCGTGCAGGCGTCGTCATGGGCATAGGCCGCCTGGGGTGCATAGAAGGAACTCTCCGGGAAGTGGTCGGTCATGACGGTGCTGTAAAACATCCGTTGCCTGCGTTTGCGCGGCGGAACAGTCGGGAGCAGAAATGCCAGAAAGTCCAGAAGATCACCGGAAAGATAACGGTTGTCTCCCGCTACGATCAACCGGCCGACGGCGTACTGCTCCACGATTTTATCGGCTTCATCCTCCAGTCGCTTGGCATAGACCGGTTCGTTGATGAAACGCGGATTCTTTTTCAGCACGGCGGCAAGGATCTGGTCTTTGCCCTGATGCCGTTCCCACCAGCTGATCCGATCCGCTTTCTCCAGAAAGTAGTTCTGCCGAAATTGCGGGTTTGCGCAGAGGTTATAGTACCGTAGCTCCGTCTGCTTGGTGAGCCAATTTCGCTCGTCCGTCTCCGGGCTGTGATCCCAGCCGTCCGGCAGATCGGCGGGGCGGAACTCGTCGCCCTGAATGGAAACGGTGGTCAGAAACTGATAGTTCAGCTCGGTGGTCTGTTCCGGTTTCTCCTTGCTCACATTGGTGATGTACAGCGCATGGCGGTACTTGCGAAACACCGTCCGGTAGTCCTCCCAGTTCATGCCACTGGCAGTGAGCCAGCCGTATCCCTTGAACATGCTCTTGGTGAGGATGACGTCCACATCCCGGACGGAATGCTCCATGCCCCACAGATCGGTGATGGTGTCCGTCCCGCAGAGGGTCAGGAAGTCTTTGAAGTCCACCTCGTGCAGCATACCCTTGACATAGGGCATACGGATCTGGAATGAGGTGTGGACTTTCTTCCCGCACAGCTTCTCGTCCACGACGCGGGCATATTCTTTTGAGATCAGCCCCTCGCCGTCGAAGCAGGTGATTTCGATGTCTTCTTTTTTCTCCACCCGGTGATATTTGCGGGTACTGCTCTGCGTTCCGTCGTCCTCTACGGTGATGACGCTGACATTCCGCTCTGTGCGCGTAGGATTGTCGATGACCACCACCCGGTGGGGCCGGTCAATGCCGATGCCGTCAATGCGGATACCGCCGGACAGCATCAGGCCGTTGTAGGCATAGAGCTTGCTGAGCTGGCAGTCACCGATGGTCATATCCATCATGATGCGGCGGCGCACCGTGTCATAAAAATCCTCCCGGATGAAGGTCAGCCGCGCCTGCCGGCTCATGCTGCCCGAACGCTCAAAGGCAAGATAGCGATGCGGGCCGGAGCCAAAATCAAGGCTCACGCCCTCGGAACGGAACAGGGCCTTCGCTTTTTCCTGCCGGATCCGGTATTTCTTTCTGGCACCGCTCCGGTCGAATATGCCGGAGAAGTCCATATAGAAAATGATGTCCGAGAGGTCAGTCACCAGCTGCCCACCGGGTCTTCCGGTGAAGGCATCGCCGCGCAGCACGCACATAGTCTGATAGAACAATGCGTTATCGTCCTGCTCATGGGGCGCGGAAAGTGATTTGCATTTTTCTGTCTCGGCGGCGCTGAGCTGGAAGGCGTATGCACCCTCCTGCTGCCTTCCGTAGCTGATCACGGCTCTGGCGGACAGTTCGTAGATCCTGTATTTCACCAACGGCATTGGCTCACCTCCTGATGCTTCTATTCTATCATGAGATTCCAAATTTGCAATATAGATACTGCTCCCACTTTTTCAGTGGGAGCTTTTTGCTTGCAGCTCTCAACAAAAAATTATAAAGGAGGAATCCGATGCAAGAATCCACATTTACCAACTATGACCAGCTGCCGCTGTTCCTCAATGCGAACACGGTGGCGCAGGTGCTGGGCGTGTCCATCTCCAGCGCCTATGAGCTCATGCACGAGACGGGCTTCCCCGCGCTGCGGATAGGCAGCCGCATCGTGGTACCCAAAGAAGAGTTCCGCCGGTGGGTAGATGCGCAGACAGGAGGTGATGCCTGATGTTCCGGCGTTGGCCTAAGCGAGATCCGAACAAGTATTACTACCTCGTGCCAAACGAGGTGTTCAACCTCGGTCTCAGCTCGCATGAGATTGCCGTCTACAATTACCTTCTGCGCTGCGAGGATCGCAGAACCTACCAGTGCCATCCCAGCTACCGCACCATCGGAAAGGCGGTGCAGCTGAGCGAAAACACCGTGCGGAAGTATGTGGCCGGTCTGGAGGAGAAGGGGCTTATTCACACCGAGCCCAGTACCATCACCACAAAGGACGGCCGCGTGCGTAACGGAAGTCTCATCTACACCATCCGCCCCATTCAGGAAGCACTGGAGCTGAACTATCAGCGGCAGTTCCTGCGGGCGGAGCGTGACATAGAGCGGACAAAGGCAGAGAAACGGCTGGCCGAGTTGAATCGGCAGAACAAAAAGGAGGAAAGCGCATGATGCAGCAGCTTGCAAACTTTATTGTAGACCATGACCCGATGATGGTTCTCCAGCGCACGCACGACACAGTACGCTACATCCGGTGGGCGTGGAACAAGGATCATGCCGACCTCATTGATGAAGACGGACTTCGCCTGTTTCTCTGCGATGAACATCGCGGCGATCTGACCGAGGAGCAGAAGGTTTTCGCCCGCCGATGCCGCGACGAGATGCGGAGCGTCTATGAGGAAATGTGCGTGCGCTTACTGCAACATGAGATCATGCTGGAGCGTGGCATGGTGCCGGATGTCAGTACCTACCGCAGCGTGTTCTGCACGGAAGGAGGTGATGCGCCATGGATGCTTGACCAAGCGGGATGACTGCCTTTTCCGCAAAGCGCCGCAGAGCGGCTGAAGTGCGCGTCAGCGCCGAAAATTCTCGCTTCGAGAATGACAAGTTTCGCCTTCGTGGTACGGAACGGGGCGATTGCCCCGTTCCGACCCCTTCGGCAGGCGGGCTAAGCCCACACCCCTATCAACACAAAGAAAAATGAATTTAAAGGAGATAAAGATTATGACGAAGAACACCTATAATCCCTATGAAATTATGATGGACAAGTACGATAAGGAAGAGATGCTCAGCGATGTACGGGAAGTCATGCTCTATCAACTCGGCGCGGATGTCTCCTGTGAAGAGTTGAATCACTTTTTCACCGGCAAGGGCAAAGCCGCACTGTCTGGCTGTGCGGAGTGGCAGCAGTGCTTTGCAGTCGAAAAGATGCTGGAGTTCTATTATATGCATGCGCGGGACGAGACGCTGGCTAAGCAGATCGAGACGATGACTATGCTGGCAAGCAGAGGTAACGAGCACCATGGCTAAGAATCAATTTATCCGCGCCCGCGTTGCCGGGTGGGAAAAGGACTGCATCCGCCGTAAGGCGGATGCAGCTCATATGACCGAGAGCGAGTTTGTGCGCCGGGCGGCTATGGATCGTGAGGTCACGGTCATTGAAGGTATGGATGAGCTCCTGCGGGAGCTGCGCTATCAGGGAAATAACCTAAATCAGCTCACGGTCATGGCTCGGCAGGGGCGTATCACACAGGTGAACTATGAACCCTTTACGGAGGTGTACCGGAACGCATGGCAAACATTAAATTCATTGCTGTCTCACGCAGTCTGAGCGGTATCCTGGACTATGTTACAAACCGTGAGAAAACGGTGGAGCGTCTCATATCCGGTGTCAACTGCATGGCTCAAACAGCTCAGGATGAATTCGAAGCGGTAAAGAAACAGTTCCGCAAAACAGATGGCCGTAGCTACTACCACATCGTCCAAGCCTTCGCCCCGGACGATCCGCTGGATTTTGATACAGCGCATGAGAGCGGGTTGAAGTTTGCGAAATACTTCAAGGGCTACCAGTGCGTGGTGGTCACGCATATGAATACGGCGCACATCCACAATCACATCATCATGAACTCGGTAAACTTTGAAAACGGCCAGAAGTTTCACCAGAGCGCCCGGGAGATGCAGCAGGCCAAGGAATACAGCAACCAGCTCTGCCGGGAGTATGGCTTGTCCTTCACCGAGAGCAAGGCGGATCCGTTCCGTATTCCTGCTTGGAAGAAACGGCTGTGCCGTACCATTAAGGAAGCTATGGAGAACTGTGCTACCCGTGAGGAGTTCATCGCATTCATGGCGGAGTACGGCTACAAGGTGCGATGGGAGGCGAATCAAAAATACATCACCTACACCACACCGGAGAATGTCCGATGCAGAGACAATAAGCTCTTCGACCAGACGCTTCTGCGCAGCAGCATGGAAGCCTACTTCGATATGGGCGGCTGTGAGTATCTGGAAAGCCGCATCGATGCCACCGAGTACGGTGAACTCCTGCCTACGGTGGACGATGCAGTCTGCGGTTTGATCTCCATTCTGGATGCGCTGAACACCGGTGACAATGACCGCTTCCATCTGGAAACACTGCATCACAGCAAGCAGGAGATCCGGCGTATTCTGGAACGCGGCGGCAAGATCGACCGCACGGTGGAATACGCCGTAGATGACGAAGAGGAAGAGGAAGAGTACGAGCAGTACCACGGGTTTTCTATGCGGATGTAATGGCAAACCATTTCAAAGTTCTGATAGCTATTTCCGCAAAAATGTGGTAATTGTTTGTGTTGCAAAAAAATCTCAATCAAAGGAAGTGAAATACATGGCAAAACGAAGACCAGCCGGTGACGGCATGGTGCGCAAGCGGGAAGACGGACGCTGGGAGGGTCGCATCGTCATTGGACACCGGGAAAACGGCGAGCCACTGTTCCGTCATGTGTATGCCAAGACGCAAAAGGCCCTGCTGGACAAGCTGCACCAGAACATCGAGTGCTACCGCGATGTGGAGTTGACCGAGGACAGCCGGATGACGCTGGGCCAGTGGCTGGACCGCTGGCTCACGGAGTACAAGGCGGGCACGGTGCGGCCCGGTACCCTCGAGGGCTACCGCCGCTACATCGAATACTACATCAAGCCGCAACTGGGCGACAAGCAGATCTCCCTCCTCTCCCAGCAGGACATCCAGCGGATGTACCGCCGCCTAAAAACGGAGGGGCGCATCCACGAGCATCCCGAGATGGGGCATCAGCTCTCCGACTCCATGGTGCGCCACATCCATTCCACACTCCACGCCGCGCTGAAGGACGCGGTGCAGGCCCATGTCATTCCCAGAAATCCTACTGAGGGGACAACGGCGCCCAAGCCCAACTACAAGCCCAAGCGTATCCTCACCCGCGTGGAGCTGGACGACTTCCTTACAGTGGTGGAGCAGGACGAGGTGTGGCGGGACTTCTTCCATACGGAGCTGATGACCGGCCTGCGCCGCGGCGAGATCTGTGGTCTGCAGTGGAGCGACTTCGATGGGAATACCGGTACGCTGAAGGTATGTCGAACCCTCCACAGCCAGCGGAAGGGCGAGTACACCACCGGCGAGACGAAGACCAATCAGGGCATGCGTACCATCATTCTGCCGCACAGCGTGACCGAAATCCTACGGCGGCGCAAAGCGGATGCCATCAGCCAATGGATATTCCCTGACCCGGTGAAGCCGGAAGATCCCGTCGATCCCAACGCGGCCTATCGCCACATGAAGACGCTGCTCCAGCGGGCGGGTCTGCCCAGTATCCGCTTTCATGATCTGCGTCATACCTTCGCAACCCACGCCCTCACCAGCGGTGTGGACGCCAAAACCCTGTCCGGTATCCTGGGCCACACCAACGCCTCCTTCACGCTGGACACCTACACCCATGTCACAACCGATATGCAGAAGACAGCCTGCGGCATCGTGGGCGGCTTCATGGAGGACATCTTCGGAAAGGAGTTGAAACCGTGGCAAGAAAGCGAAAAGCCGGTGACGGAACGGTAAGACAGCGCAAGGATGGACGATGGGAGGGCCGCATCGTCATCGGCTACGATGATAACGGCTATCCCAAAACGAAAAATGTTCTCGCTAAAACAAAGAAGGAGTGCCTTGAAAAGCTCCAAAAGCTCAAGGAGGAATGCGGCGGACTGAAGCCGGAGAAGGTGCGGCCTGAGATGCCCTTCGGGGACTGGCTGACATACTGGTACGAGAATCACTCCAAGCCTAAGATCCGCCCCACCACGCAGGAGACCTATGAGAGCCGCATCCGCCTGCACATCATTCCGGAGATTGGCAGCATCCCGCTGAATAAGCTGACACAGAATGACCTGCAGCAGTTCTATGGGCGGCTCAAGAAAAGTGGCCGGAAGCGCTTCACCGACAAGTACGGCGAAGGGCTGTCCGACCGAATGGTGCGCATGTGTCACGCCACCTGTCGCTCCGCGCTGGAGAAAGCGGTGCAGGATGGACTGATTCGCGTGAACCCGGCCATCGGCTGCAAGCTGCCGCCCAAGAAGGCGCGGGAGATGCAGGTGCTGACACGAGAAGAGTTGCAGCGATTCCTCATTCAAGCGAAGTTTGAGGGATATTACGAAGTTTTTCTTCTGGACTTGGCCACCGGCCTACGGCGTGGCGAGTTGATGGCGCTGCAATGGGACGACCTGAACTTCAAAACCGGCGTACTGAATGTGAACAAGCAGGTCTACGATGTGCGGGGGCAGCTTCAAATCAGCACACCCAAGACGAAGAACTCCGTCCGCAAGATCGTCCTGCCGCCTGCTGTGGTGGCAGTGCTGCGGGAGTACAAAAAGACGGTGGACTCCCGTTGGATGTTCCCGTCCCCTGTGAAGGAGGACTGCCCCATCACGCCCGGCGTGGTGCGCCGTAGATTGCAGTTCATTCTGGAACACGCAGGTTGCAAGCATGTGCGCTTCCATGATCTGCGCCACACCTTTGCAACCCTGGCACTGGAGAACGGCATGGATGTGAAAACCCTCTCTGTCATGCTGGGGCATGTGTCGGCGGCCACTACGCTGGACATCTATACTCACATCACCGACGATATGCGGCTCACAGCCGCCGCCAACATCGACCGAAGTATCGGCAAAGCGGTGCCGCAGGAGGACGCTTCGGAGCCGGGGCAGGAAACTGCCCCGGCCCAGGCGGAAAAGCCGAGAATGACCGACTTCAAGCCCTATGTGGGCCGCAAGCGCAGATCCGGCACCGGCTGTGTCAGCGAGATCAACGACCATCTCTTCGAGGGGCGCTATTCCCCCAAATGGCCCGACGGTAAAAAGCACGCCCGCAATGTCTACGCCCACACCCGCGAGGAGTGCGAGGAGAAGCTGAAGGTGCTGATCATGGAGATGAAAGCGGAGATCGTGGAGGTGCAGCGACTGAAGGATTTAGGCGAAGGCGATGGAAGCCCGCCAGAGGAGAAGAATGGCAAACGGGGAAAGAAGAAAAACTCAATCATTTTTTGCAGTTCCGATTGATTTCTCCATATTAACTTCGTGGAAGAACCGAAGTATAAAATGATATAAGGACGAGGATATTATAGGAGCGGCTTATCCATGGATAAACCGCTCCTATGTTTACTCTTTTTCATTTTTCCGTGGTTCCCGTCTACGAATCTTATAATAACCGGGACGATTTTCATCTTCGACATACTCGAATATCCAGCCTTTTTGCTTAAATGCATCAAGTATGATTTCGCTTTGCTGATTTATTTCAAACTTAGGCTTGTTGTGGGAATCGAATATCCTGACATACTCATGAAGATTAAGTGCCGATAGATACTTACACGCTTCATCTTGTTCTATATACGGAAGCATGGCTACAAAAAGATTTACCCGTTTTTCGAAAGCTAAATTAGAATCTATGAGAATTTTCTCTTTTAGTGATTTATCTGCAATATTTGGATCCAGAATAATTTCCTCAATATTCACCATTGCATTTTCAAGAATTATTTTCTGGATTTCGGCTTGCTGATCACTATAGACCTTGTAAAGAACTCCCATATCTTCTTGTTCCAAATTGTGTGTAAGTATATATACACAAATTTGTGTCGAATAGTTTTTTCCGATTATTGAGATTTCGTCATCGGAAAACTCCAAAAGCTTAAGCTTGATAGCATCAGAGATGTTCCAAGATAGTATCTCCAAAAGTTCGGATTGAATAAACAGCTCAGAACTCATCATCCGCTCATATTCATCAATATTTTTCTCAATAAAGAAGGGAATAACGGAAGGGTATTCGTTACGCATATATTTTAGAGTATCTGGGTTCATCCGGATTATATTATGGCATATCAGAATATTTACTTTAGATTCTTGGATATTGGGGATATTGAAAGCCTCGTCATAATGTTGGATAGACTTTAGTATGCTGGCATATTGAGTATCAAGAATTTCGTTGCAAACTATAGTTTCGCTGAATAAAGAGCTGCTTTGATCTTCTGTGAGCGAAATATTTGTGGAAGAAAAGTCTAAAAGATGATTCGCACTGTTTATGAAACTGATAAGCCCAACATCAAGCTTGCCTTTAACGCAGAAATAATCCAGTACATTCTGTTCGGAACGAATAAGAATGTCGGTATCAAGTAGCGATGCCCAAATCGAATGATCTCTTACGGCAGATAACATATGTAAGGGAGTAATCAAAGGTTTGATATATTCTTCTTTTTGCGAGTTGCTTATGTCTGTGCGATTCAGTAAGTCTATAACAACACATTCGTCATCAATGATCTTTCCGCTGCATTCCCGCAGAACAATATCGACATACTTGGACATATTGCAATCAATGCGCTTATAAAGAGGAGAAGTCTTGTCGCTGCTGATGATGGTATAATTTCGGTGTATAATATTTTCGGAGTCATCGATCCCCCACAGTTTTTCCAAGAACATTGCAATATTTTTGAAATTCAACTCGTACAGATTATTTTCATATACAGCCAGTATGAGGCCTTTGTTAGAACAATCATAGTTAATTTCAGGGAAACAAACATTCAATTGCTGGAATGCAGATATTAGCTTTTCAACTTGAGGGGATTGGATGGCCAAATAGTCGTTAGCCGCATTAATATACTCTGTAAGGACTGAGTTTTCATTGACCTTGTCCAGTGTGGTGGAATCTACAAAATGCAGGGTATGCACAGAAAAAAGACGTAATTGTTCTTTGCTGAAACCAGAATCAGCTTGCATGTCCACAAACAAAGACGGCCATTGTTCGTTAAAAACTTGGATAAAGCGGGACATGTATGACGTGCAGTTAAAGTACTGAGAGACAAATGGATATGCCTTAGAATCTCGAAGTTGTGAGATAAAGTGCGCCAAATGCTCTGAGCTGCTTTTTTCGCTCAAGAGATAATCGCAAAGAATAAAGTTCTGCGTTTCTTCTTGATCAAAATCGTTCGGCTGCAAACGGGAAAAAACCATTTCTGGCGATTTTAGCTCGTAGGTGTAGGGCTTTGCCTTTTTGTCTGTTATGCTACGCAGAAAAGTCTTATCAATACGAGAGAGACTATTTTCGTAGAAATAAGTCATATAGTCTGCATAGGTTTCATCAATGTACCCCTTTCGGATGAGGTACTTAACGAGAGCAAAGTATTCGCTGCTCTTGATTTCACTGAAATCATTTTCTTCCCCGATTTCGTTGGTGACTGTTAGGTTGAACACTTCTTCAACATTTTCTCTGGTTATAAGCGAAGCAAGCGGGGCACATCCAATTTTCCGAAGTTCCTCTTCATATGTAACTATAGTCTCTTCTAAGTCTCGGATAACATTATTATTCCTGTCATTAATCGCTTGTAACCTTCTGTCATAATCAGCTTGATCAGAGCTGCTCAATCGAGAATAATAACCCCTTTTGGGCTGAAATATAAGTCCCAATTCATATTCCGATGTTGCGAGCTCATTGTTTGCATCTGCAATACGTTTTCGCGTTTTATCAATCTTGGCCTTTAGTTCATCACATACACGCGAAATGAAATTTGGCTTATTATCAAAAAGAGCATATACAAACCCCTTGTTGAGCTGTAAATCGCCAAAATCTCGCGGAAACAGATTTTTGTAGGTAATTAGCGCAAACATTTTGTTGTAATCAAGTTCGGTTGTATTCAGCCTGTTGTAATAGATTAAAAATTCATTACAGATATTTTTGAGCAACCGCATGTCATCCACATACAAAGATATGCCCTGTAAAAACCCTTCGTTGAATTTTGAGAGCAGATTGTTCTTCTCGAGATGTGAAATAAACTGGTTGTAGGAATTGGAACTGTCAACAACTGGAACTACCGGAATAATACAGTCAAAGAACTTTGTTCGGTCTTTAGAAACGAAAATGTCATCCCGAAGCAAATAGAAGAAACGGAGGATGGGTTTATTTTCTTTCTCTCGCTGGAGATTTACGAGGGTATTAATTTCACGCAGCCGTTCGAAAATTTTGCTTGCGTCGAAACGATCCATATCTTCAAACACAATTACATTTTCTTGAACATTTTCAAAGAGGTACAACACTTCGTTGAGATATTTATCAAAATAGGAATCGTCACTTTCCTCGAAAACCTCGATTTCATTTCCCTGAAAACTAAGCTTCTTAAAGATGCTTTTATTCTTTTGGACCAAAAGAATTCGGAAAAAGAAGAAACAAGCTATGGCAAAGCAGCCGATACCACTAAAAAGGAGCGACATATTGGCGGTGGATAGGCTTAGAAAACGCTGAATTATTCCATCGGGAAGAGTGCCAACAAACTGCGACCAATTGTCGAAAAATAGAATATGTAATAAAAATAACAAGAAAAACGCAGTCGCTATAGTATAGCAAATGATAGCGCCATTCCCAGTAGATTTCTTTACTCTAAAATTGGTTTGGGGAATCTTTTCCGCTGGAATTTGGTGGATTAGTTGATTGAGAATTTTGCC
Source organism: Vescimonas coprocola (assembly GCF_018408575.1). Classification (NCBI taxonomy): domain Bacteria; kingdom Bacillati; phylum Bacillota; class Clostridia; order Eubacteriales; family Oscillospiraceae; genus Vescimonas; species Vescimonas coprocola. The sequence continues at coordinate 933,201 of NZ_AP023418.1, read as the reverse complement.
CTCAAGGATTGATTCTTTAATAGGTGCATCAGAACTGGCATTGTTTTGATCGTCTTGAAAGTGTGCCAAAGAAATATGCAAAAACTTTGTGTCGGGATGGCTTGATTTATAGGAGGCGAGCACACTGCTCTTTCCTGCGCCATAAGCACCCGAAAGGGCAATATTTTTAACATCGTTATTCTCAAAAACAAAATCTATGGCTGACTCATAGACACTAATATCGCTGTCAGTTATAGGCGTGAGCTTTTCGAAAATGTACTTCGCTTCTGCCATTTTTATGTTCTCCTTAGAATAATATAATGTAAAAAACCGTATGAGATACCCATACGGCTGCCTTAGTGTCACGAAAGCCTACCGTTAATTAATTATACCGCAATTCGGCAAAAATTACAATATTAAGTCTGCGCTTGTCGAAAAGATATGTTGAGAATGACAAGCTCGACATCTGCGCCGCAATAGACAAAGAATAAGAAAAATCCCTCTGAAATCAACGATTTCAGAGGGATTTTGGTCCGAGTGGAGAGACTCAAACTCTCGGCCTCGTGGTCCCAAACCACGCGTTCTATCAGCTGAACTACACCCGGATATTCAATTTCTGCCATTATACCACGGCGGGGAGGAAAATCAAAGATTTTTCTGTCTGTGGTCATTTCTGTGGTCAAAGCCGCTTTTATGCCGTTTTCGGCAATCGGGGAAAATCCCGCAAACGCAGGTGTTGCAAGGCTTTGCGGCGTTTCGCCTTGCCCTGTCCCGGATACCGCCACGGCACTCCCAAATGTGGCACGGTACCAACTCCGCCATACCCGGATAGGGGAGGGGGTACGCCGCCCGATCACGGACGGCGTACCCTTACTATATCAGATTTTCTCCGGTCTTGCAAGGGGGAAATCAGCCGTTCAGAGCGGCCTTCAGAGCCGCCACACGGTCGGTAGCCTCCCAGCGCACGCCCAGATCCTCACGGCCCATGTGGCCATAGGCCGCCAGCTGGCGGTAGATGGGTCTGCGCAGATCCAAATCCCGGATGATGGCGGTGGGACGCAGGTCAAAAACTTTCTCCACAGCCTCCTCCAGCTTTTCATCGGACACCACGCCGGTGCCGAAGGTCTCCACCAGCACACTGACGGGACGAGCCACGCCGATGGCGTAGGCCAGCTGCACCTGGCACTTGGAGGCCAGACCCGCCGCCACCACGTTCTTGGCCACGTACCGGGCGGCGTAAGCGGCGCTGCGGTCCACCTTGGTGGGGTCCTTGCCGGAGAAAGCACCGCCGCCGTGGGGGGCGCTGCCGCCGTAGGTATCCACGATGATCTTCCGGCCGGTGAGACCGCTGTCACCCTGAGGGCCACCAATGACGAAGCGGCCTGTGGGATTGACGTAGATCTTGGTGTTCTCGTCCATCAGCTCAGCGGGAACCGTGGGCTTGATGACCAGTTCGATCATATCCCGGCGGATCTGATCCAGAGATGCCTCGGCGGCATGCTGGGTGGAGACCACCACGGCATCCACACGGGTGGGCTTGCCATTCTCGTCATACTCCACCGTCACCTGCGTCTTGCCGTCGGGGCGCAGGTAATCCACCAGCTTTTCCTTACGGACCTGCGTCAGGCGCTTGGCCATCTTCTGGGCCAGGGAGATCGCCAGCGGCATCAGCTCCGGCGTCTCGTCGCAGGCGTAGCCGAACATCATGCCCTGATCGCCGGCGCCGTTGTCCAGCGCACTGTCACCGGACTCCTTGGCCTCCAGACTCTTGTCCACGCCCATGGCGATATCGCCGGACTGCTCGTCGATGTTGGTGATAACGGCGCAGGTGTGGCCGTCGAAGCCGTACTTGGCCCGGTCATAGCCGATGTCCAGCACCACTTGACGGGCGATCTTGGGGATATCCACGTAGCAGTGGGTGGTGATCTCGCCCATGATGTGGATCAGGCCCGTGGACACGCAGGTCTCGCAGGCCACACGGCCATTGGGATCCTTCTCCATGATGGCGTCCAGAATCGCATCGCTGATCTGGTCGCAGATTTTGTCGGGATGTCCCTCCGTCACGGATTCTGAGGTAAACAGTCTCTTTGCCATAGCTTTTCCATGCTCCTTTATAAAATATTTTCCATACGGGTGAAAGCTCTCTCAGGTTGACCGGAGCATGAAAAAACACGCTCCGCCATTCGACGGATCGTGTTAGAATAACGCTCCTCATCTGTCGAAGGACGAATGCGGGACTATCACTTCCGCACTCAGCATACGCCGGATTTGGCACCTTGCTTCGCAGGTTGCCGTGGCTTCATCGGGCCGATCCCTCCGCCACTCTTGATAAGGTATGAACTTGTAAGAGAACTCTACAATTTCTTATGATAGCAAGAAGAGATTGTTTTGTCAACCCCTGATACACAGATTTTATCGAAATGTCCGGGAAAAACCGACGAAAAGGGGAGGAGCGGGGAGAAAAATACGGAAAAGGATTGCCTGTTTCGGGGAATGATAGTATAATAGTACGCAGCACACCCAAAAAAATTTACTTGAGGTATGAAAATGAAAACTGAGGAAAAGCTGAACATGACCATGCTCTGCGACTTTTATGAGTTGACCATGGGCAACGGGTACTTTGAAAGCGGCTATAAGGATCGTATCACCTACTTCGATGTCTTTTTCCGCCGGGTGCCGGACGACGGCGGCTTTGCCATCGCCGCAGGTCTGGAGCAGCTGATCGACTATATCGAAAATTTGCACTTCTCTCCGGAAGACATCGCCTATCTGCGGGGCCGGAACCTTTTCAGCGAGGAATTTCTGTCCTATCTGGAGGACTTCCATTTCACCGGCGACATCTACGCCATGCCGGAGGGAACCCCGGTGTTTCCCCGTGAGCCCATGGTCATCGTCCGGGCCAAGGCCATCGAGGCCCAGCTCATCGAGACCTTCACGCTGCTGACCATCAACCACCAGAGCCTGATCGCCACCAAGGCCAACCGCATCGCCCGTGCCGCCCGTGGCCGCACGGTGCTGGAGTTCGGCTCCCGCCGGGCGCAGGGGGCGGATGCCGCTATCATCGGCGCCCGTGCCGCCTACATCGGCGGTGTCGCCGGTACGGCCTGCACCATCTCTGACCAGATCTACGGCGTTCCCGCCGGCGGCACCATGGCCCATGCGTGGGTGCAGATGTTCGATTCGGAGTATGACGCCTTCAAGACCTACTGCCAGATCTATCCCCACAACGCCACGCTGCTGGTGGATACCTACAATACCCTGAAGTCCGGTGTCCCCAACGCCATCCGGGCCTTTAACGAGGTGCTTAAGCCCATGGGCATCACCAAGTGCGGCATCCGACTGGATTCCGGCGACATGGCCTATCTGACCCGGAAGGCCCGGAAGATGCTGGACGAGGCGGGCTGGACGGAGTGCCAGATCTCCGTATCCAACTCTCTGGATGAGTACCTGATCCAGGATCTGCTGCTGCAGGATGCCAAGATCGACCTCTTCGGCGTGGGCGAGCGGATGATTACCGCCAAGTCCGAGCCGGTGTTCGGCGGCGTGTATAAGCTGGCGGCCGTGGAGGATCAACAGGGGAACATCACCCCCAAGATCAAGATTAGCGAGAACGTGGAGAAGATCACCATTCCCCACTTCAAGAAGGTCTACCGGTTCTACGGCAACGACACCGGCAAGGCCATCGCCGACTACATCACCGTCTATGACGAGACGTTGGACGACACCAAGGATCTGGAGATCTTCGACCCCAGCGCCACCTGGAAGAAAAAGACGGTGTATAACTTCACCGCCCGGCCTCTGCTGGTGCCGGTGTTTCTGGGGGGCAAGCGGGTGTACGACAGCCCCAGCCTGCCGGAAATTCAGGCCTACTGCCGCCAGCAGGTGGACACCCTGTGGGACGAGGTGAAGCGCTTCGACAATCCTCACAGCTACTATGTGGATCTGTCCGACAGACTGTGGAACATCCAGCAGGATCTGCTCCGCAATCGAAAATAAGCAAAAAAGCAGAGCTGTCCACTTTGGCGGACAGCTCTGCGTGGTATCCCAAAGGGAACAGGAGGTGACCCGTTGAAAACGCATCAGGTACAACAGAAAACGGAACGTCGTATCTCGGCGGCGCTGCGGCTGGTTTTCGTGGCGGCGCTGCTGCTGGGGCAGATCGCTTTGGCATTCTTTCTCAGCACGGAGCTGCGCCAGCGGGCTGCCATCATCTACACGGTGCTGGAGCTGGCGGCCTTCGGCTACGCCGTGCGGATCTATAACCGCACCGACGGCGCCAGCTATAAGTTCGGCTGGATCTTCCTCGTTCTGACGGTGCCGGTGGTGGGACTCATTCTATACTTTCTCTGGAACGGTGACCGGCAGCAAAAGCGGCTGGACCTGAAAAAGCTGCCCATGCCGGAGGAGCCGGAAGCCCAACAGGCCGCCCACCGCATCCAAATGGAGAAGCTGCGGCGAAAATTCCCCCAGTGGGAGCGGCTCAGTGTCTATCTAAGCCGTCAAGGATATCTCCTTTACGGTGATACGGAGACAACGTATCTGCCCACCGGCGAGGCATTTTTACAGGATATGCTGGAGAAGCTGGAGCAGGCGGAGCATTTCATCTTTCTGGAGTTCTTCATCATTGCACAGGGACAGATATGGGACCGCATGGAGGAGATCTTCCGCCGGAAGGCGGCGGAAGGTGTGGAGGTCAAGATTCTCTTCGATGACTTCGGCAGCATGATGCGCCTTCCCGCCGAACAGATCGAGGCCCTGCGGGAGAGCGGGGTAGAGGTGCAGATCTTTAACCCGGTCCACCACTACGTCAACCGCCTGTACTTCAACTATCGGGATCATCGGAAGATCGTCTGTATCGACGGCAGCACGGCCTACACCGGCGGAGCCAACGTGGCAGACGAATACGCCAACCTTACCGTCCGTTTCGGCTATTGGAAGGACTGCGGCATCCGGCTGGACGGCCCCGGCGCATGGGGCCTGACACGGGAGTTCCTCCATATGTGGCAGCGCAACGGCGGACAGCTGATGCAGGAGCGGGACTACTACCGCCCCCACGACCACCGGGAGGCGGCGGGCTTCTGCCAGCCCTTTGTGGACGGGCCGGACAACAACCCCATCTCCACGGCGGAGGACGTGTTCCTGCACCTCATCAACAACGCCCGCCGCTCCGTCCATATCACCACGCCGTATCTGGCCATTGATGAGCCCATGCGGCAGGCCCTGTGCTCTGCCGGGGACAGCGGCGTGGATGTGCGGCTGCTGCTGCCGGGAATACCGGACCACAAGTTCGCCTATCTGGCGGCCCAGAGCCACTACGGTGAGCTGCTGGTGCATCGTGTGAAAATTTACATCTACGAGCCGGGTCTGCTCCACGGCAAGACCGTGCTGTCAGACGGCGAGGCGGCCTTTGTGGGGTCTGTGAATATGGACTACCGCAGCTTCCAGCTGCACTTTGAGTGCGGTACGGTACTCTACGGCGTACCGGCCATTGAGGGGCTGGCGGAGGATATCCAGCGTATCACGGACTGTTCCCGCCGGGTGACGTATCAGGAGTGGAAGAGCCGCCCGTGGTACCGCAAGCTTTTGAGTACCCTGCTGCGGCTGTTTGAGATGTGGATGTGAGTAACATACAGCCCCGGACGCCGAAGCGTCCGGGGCTGTGTTTCTTCTGGTTGCCGTGCAGGACAGGGGATGCTTACAAATTAGGCAAAAGTCCGGCATCATGGAGCTTTTGCAGGCTCATGAGGACCCCCAGCTTGGCGTGATACCACGTCAGGCCACCCTGAAAATACACAGCGTAGGGGGGACGGATGGGGCCGTCGGCGGAGAGCTCGATGGAGGCCCCCTGCACGAAGGCTCCGGCGGCCATGATAACGTCGCTGTCGTAGCCGGGCATGGCCCACGGCTCCGGGGTCACATAGCTGTCCACCGGTGCGGCGGCCTGAATGCCCTTGCAGAAGGCACACATAGCCTCCCGGCTGCCCAGCTCCACCGCCTGAATGATATCCCGGCGCACCTCCCGGCTGCCGGGGACCACACGGAAGCCCAGCGCTTCATAGCATCCCGCTGTAAAGATAGCGCCCTTTACAGAGGAGGCCACCACTGTGGGAGCCAGAAACAGCCCCTGATAGAAACTGGTGAGCAGACCCAGATTGGCGCCCACCTCCTTGCCGAGGCCCGGTGCGCTGAGCCGGTAGGCGCAGCGATCGATGAGATCCTGCCGGCCGCAGACATAGCCGCCGGTGGGAGCCAGACCGCCGCCCAGATTTTTGATGAGGCTTCCCACCACCATATCGGCCCCCACATCTGTGGGTTCCTGCCGCTCCACCAGTTCGCCGTAGCAGTTATCCACCATGCAGATGATGTCGGGCTTGCAGTTTTTGCAGAAGGCGATCAGCTTCCCGATCTCCTCCACGGAGAAGGAGGGGCGGGTGGCGTAGCCCTTGGAGCGCTGGATGGTCACCAGCTTGGTTTTTTCATGGATGGCGGCCCGGATGCCGTCGTAGTCAAAGCTGCCGTCCGGAAGCAGGTCTACCTGACGGTAGCTGACGCCGTATTCCCGCAGGGAGCCGGGAGAGGGGCGGATGCCGATGACCTCCTCCAGGGTGTCATAGGGCGCCCCGACGGGGCTCAGCAGCTCGTCGCCCGGCAGGAGGTTGGCCCCCAGCGCCAGTGCCAGCGCATGGGTGCCGCAGGTGATCTGGGGCCGGACCAGCGCCGCCTCCGTGTGGAACACGTCGGCATAGACGCGCTCCAGATTGTCCCGGCCCTCGTCGTCGTAGCCGTAGCCGGAGGAGAGGTTAAAGTGGGTGGCATTGAGACGATTCTTGTGCATGGCGGAGAGAACTTTGGCCTGATTATACTCGGCAATGTCGTCCACACGGGACATTTCCTCGTCCAGTCCGTCCAGTACTCGCTGTCCAAAATCCAGCACCTCCGGACTGATGCCCAGCTGCTGATACATTTCATTGGTGGTCATGGGATCGTTGCTCCTTACTTAGATTCATTTCCTGGGATATGCTCCGGGAACCGGATGCCCCGGCACTTCATCAGCATCCGGATGGGGTAGTCCCGATCCAAATAGTTCTTGCTGTACCACTCATAGGTGGCGGCGGGCAGATGCTGCAGCTCCGGGGCCTGACACCGGAACAGCTCGAAGGTCCGGCGGTCACCGGAGAGCAGTGCCGCTATCAGCTCCAGCTGTCCCTCCTGCCGCAGCCGCTCCAGACAGGCATCCATGATGACGGCGCAGGAGCGTTCCTCCTCGTCGGCGTAGAGCTCCTTGTTGCCCAGCCAATAGAGAAATTCCTCCGGGTCCAGATCCAGCTTGGTGGTGATCTGGCTGAGCTTGTAAAATTCCTTCCAGTCCCGTTTTTGCAGCACCTCCATCAGGTACTGCACCAGACCGTCATCCAGCGCCACGCAGTCCAGAAACACCTCGAAGGCGTGCTTGCCTGCATCGGGATCCGGGGCCGCCTCGGAGGGCTCCTCCGCCGGGGAAGCCTCCTGTACGGGGGTCTGCTGTACGGCGCTTTGCAGCAGCTGCTGAAGGCTTGTGGTATCGTCCGCCTGCCGGTAAATTTCCTCCGGCAGCGTAACGCCGTCCTGATGGGCGCAGGCACGGACAAAGGCGGTGGCCCCCATCTGCTGAAGCTGGCGGCTCAGGGAAGCGGCCTTCTCCGTCACGTCCCCCTCCGGCAGAGTGATGCCCTCCGGCGGTGAGCGGCGTCCTTCCAGCAGCTGGGTCATGTATTCCAAATAGTGGTCAAAAAGAGTCATACATTCTCCTCACTTTCCCCAAAACTCTATCACATGGCGGTTGTAATTGCAAGGGCATCCGTGCTATACTGAGGAAAAAGGAGGCGGGAACGTGTATTTCGTATACATGGTGTACTGCAAAGGCGATACACTTTACACCGGAGTTGCACAGGACATTTGCCGCCGGATGCGGCAGCACACCGACCGGGGAACAGCCTGCGCCCGGTATACACGAGCCCACCCGATACAGGCATTGGCGGCACTGTGGGAGGCGGAGGACAAGGGAGCGGCCCTGCGGTTGGAATACCGCATCAAGCAGCTGACCCGGACGGAGAAGGAACGCCTCATCCATGAGGATACCGCATTTTCGCAGCTGCTGCCGCAGCTGGAGGTGTCCCGCTACCGGCGGAGACCGGGTGTGACGCTGGAGATGTGTTTGGAGGGAAAAATCGATGCTTGAATGGTATGCAGCGCCCATGGAGGGCCTTACCGGCTGGCGCTGGCGGCAGGTGCAGCACGAGATGTTCGGCGGAGCAGCGCTGTATGTGACGCCCTTCGTGTCCCCCAACGGGAATTTCAGCTTTCAGCGCAAGGAGCTGGAGGAACTGGACCCGGAGCGAAACCGGGGTATTCCGGTGGTGCCGCAGATCCTCACCAACCGGGCGGAGTACTTCGTCTGGGCCGCCAAGGAGTGCCGCAGCCGTGGCTGGGCGCAGATAGACTTGAATCTGGGCTGTCCCTCCGGCACCGTGACGGGAAAGAACAAGGGGGCGGGACTGCTGCGCCAGCCGGAGCTGCTGAGACAGCTGCTGGACGGCATTTTCGATGCCCTGCCGGATATGAAAATTTCCGTCAAGACCCGTATCGGCTGGGAGCGGGCGGAGGAGTGGCCGGCGCTGCTGGCCCTGCTGGAGACATACCCTATCTGCCGCCTGACGGTGCATCCACGGGTACGGACGCAGTTCTACAAGGGGGCGGCAGACCGGGAGGTGTTCCGCTGGACGGCAGAGCACACGGCGCTGCCTCTGTGCTACAACGGGGACGTCACCACCGTCCGTGACCTGCGGGAGATGGGGGAGACCTTTCCCGACGACGCCGTCATGGTAGGCCGTGGACTGGTGGCGGACCCGTCCCTGCTGCGGCAGGCGACGGGAGGCCCGGCAGCGTCTCTGGAGGAGCTGCGGGAGTTTCACGACCGGCTGTACGGCCTGTACTGCCGGGATTTTTCCGGCGACGTGCCGGTGCTGCACCATATGCGGGAGCTGTGGAACTATTTCTCCCGGTCCTTCCGGGAGACGGACACCCTGCTGCGGCAGGTGCGTAAGGCTGGGGACTGTCGGGCATATGAGACGGCGGTGCGGCAGTTTTTCTATGACGCAGAGCTGTCCCATTGATGATATCTGTAAAGGAATCATGCTTTACACAAAGAACCCCCGCTTTCCATAGAGGAAGCGGGGGTCTTTTTTGCAGAGCTTCAGTTGAGAACATAGACGGTGCAGTAGCGCCGACCGAAAGAACAGGCATCGTCGTAGGAGTCAAACCACAGATCCAGCTTTGTTCCCTTGATGGCACTGCCGGTATCGGAGGCCACGGCCATGCCGTACTCCAGATAACCGTCGTTGGTCAGAATATAGAACCGTGTGCCGAAGGGGAACACCGAGGTGTCCACGGCGATGTTGCCGTAGGCGGTGGGCCGCCCGGAGGCCGTCCAGCCGTGGATGGAGTAGGCGGTGGATTCGCAGGAGCCGTACACGGAGGAGAAGGCCATGGTGTCGCCGGAGGCAAACAGCAGATAGCCGGTGCCGTCATCAAAGGTCGTCACGTCCACCATGTAGTCAGATCGCTCCACGGAGGAGACCATGGTGCCATACTCGACGATCTCGGTGACGGCGTTGTCCTCGGTGGTGCTGACCAACTCGGTGGAGACCAGCTTGCCGTCCCGGTAGGTGTCCTTGTAGGTCTCGATGACGGTGCCGGGAACGCCCTCCTGCACCACCTCTTCCGTTCCCTTGGCCAGCATATGGTTCACCACACGCTCTGTTTTGTAAGGGGTGGTGACGGTGACGTCACGGGTCTGGGAATACTCTGCCATAACGGAGACGGTAGGCGTCTCGCCGGTGGTGTCCACCACGACCATCTCGCCGTCGCCCACGGTGACGTCGGACCGGCGCAGCAGGTTATCCACCGTTTCCCGCCGGGTGGTCACCAGATAGGTGGCGCCCTGAGCGTCGGCTACCTGCACCTGCTGGCCCTTTACCAGCAACAGCTGGGCGTCCCGGCTGCTGTTGTCGGCCCGAATGTCCAGCAGACCCGTGGTACGGTCACCGTCGGGCCGGCCGTCGATGATCTGCATTCCGGTCTCGTCCAGGATCATGTATACATAGCTGGGGTTTTCGATATCCTGCTGACAGAGGATCACGGTGGTGGCCAGCAGAGCCACCAGAGTAATTGCCAGCAGCAACCCCTTCAAGAGTCGGGGAGATGCGGATCGGTCCGTTGTTGGCCGGGCCGCCGTCTCCATTCTGATTACTGCTTCTTTCATAAAAAACCTCCCAATTCCGCCCTTCATTTCCAGGGTTCGGGGCGGTGGAAAATCACCTCGCAATGCATTTGTAACTTTTGTTACTTTTTTGAAATATGGGAGGAGTATATCACTTCCACCCACTTTTGTCAAGTTTTTTGGATTTTTCATGAGGTTACACACCACTTTTCACGGTTTTGTTCGGGTATCTGACAGGTAAAAAACGGCAGCTGCCGAGGCATTGGTTACAGAAAGGTTACCGACGGTGACAACGGTTGTAAATAAAGATTGAAGAATGGGGCAGGGCGTGGTATAATAAAGAAAACTATCACAGCGGAGGGGTTCTATGCGGCCTGAATTTATCCCCGTGGGGCAGATTGTCAACGCCCACGGTATCCGGGGCGAGGTAAAGCTAAATCCGGCCGGGTTCGATCCGGCCTTTCTTGCGGCGTTTGACACGCTGTATATCGGCGGAAAAGAGACAAAGGTGAAGAGCGCACGGGTCCACAAGTCCACGGTACTGCTGGTGCTGCCGGGAGTGGAGGATATGGATGCTGCGCTGGCCCTGAAGGGAAAGCCCGTCTTCATCCGCCGGACGGATGCCCACCTGCCGGAGGGCGAATATTTCGATGCCGAGCTGGAGGGGCTGACGGTGCTGGACGACGAGAACGGGGAGGAGTTGGGAAGGCTCACCCGTGTGCTGAACTATCCGGCCCACAAGGTCTACGAGGTCCGGGGGAAGCGGGAGTATCTGATCCCGGCGGTGCGGGAGGTGTTCATCCGTGGGGTGGACATGGAGACCGGCACCATGCGGGTGCGGAACATGAAAGGACTGGCCACGGATGAGGATTGACATCATGACCCTGTTCCCGGACGCCATTGATGCTATGATGGGGCAGTCCATTATCGGGCGGGCGCAGGCCAGAGGATTGGTGACCATTACCGCTCACCAGATCCGGGAGTACACCACCAATAAGCAGATGCAGGTGGATGATTATCCCTACGGCGGAGGCCGGGGAGCCGTCATGCAGGCGGACCCGCTGTACCGCTGCTGGGACCATATCTGTCAGGAGGCGGGGGAGCGGGTACACACCATCTATCTCTCCCCCTGTGGGCGGGTGTTTGACCAGCAGGTGGCCAAGGAGCTGAAGGCAGCCTATGAGCGGTTGATTCTGGTGTGCGGCCACTATGAGGGAGTGGACCAGAGGTTCATCGACGAGTGCGTGGACGAGGAGATCTCCATGGGGGACTTCGTGCTGACCGGCGGCGAGATACCGGCCATGGCGCTGGCGGACTGCCTGTGCCGGATGGTGCCTGGGGTGCTGCCGGAGGAGAGCTGCTACACCGACGAGTCCCACTGGGACGGTCTGCTGGAGTACCCACAGTACTCCCGGCCGGAGGAGTGGCATGGTCGAAAGGTGCCGGAGGTGTTGCTGTCGGGCCACCATGGGAAGGTGGACGACTGGCGGAAAAAAGAGAGCTATAAACGCACTATGACCCGGCGGCCGGACCTCTTTGCCCGGTTCGATGAAGCCAGTCTCACCACCAAGCATGACCGAAAGGTGCTGGCGGAGGCCAAGGCGGAATGGGCGGCGGAGCAGGAGTCTCCGGCTGCGGAATAAGACATAAAAAACCGCTGCGTGAGCGTCACGCAGCGGTTTTTTCGGTTATTCGACATCGTCCTCCCGGAACAGCAGGGTGATGCACCACAGTCCGGCGATGCCCACCAGTGTATAGATGATACGGCTCCATACTGCCAGCTGTCCACCGAATATGGCGGCCACGCAGTCAAAGCGGAACAGGCCGATGCTGCCCCAGTTCAAAGCGCCGATAATGACGAGGATCAGGGCGATGCGATCTACGATCTTCACGGTCAAACCTCCCATCTGTGAGATTGCTCCGTCAGTTTGCCCATTTGACGATGGATTATTCAGAAAATTCGTCAGCACGACAAAAATATTTTCAGATTCTGTGGAATTGACGTTGAAATAGCCGGGGGGACTATTGTATAATACAGGAAGAACAGGAACGAATCAACGGGCGGCCGGCGGCACAGCTCCGGCGGCGTCCACACACAAGGAGGAACAACATGAACAAGACCTTTGAAAAGCTGGGCTTTTACCCGGCGGATATCCTGCTGCCCAAGGATCAGGACATGACCAAGTGGGCCGTGGTGGCCTGCGACCAGTTCACCTCCGAGCCGGAGTACTGGCAGGCGGTGGAGGAGAAGGTGGGCAAGGCACCGTCTACCCTGCGGCTGATCCTGCCGGAGGCCAACCTCAAGGCCCCCAACGTGGATGAGTACATCTCCGGCATCAACGCTGCCATGGAGCAGTATCTGAAAGACGGCGTATTCCAGACGCTGGAGGACTCCCTGATCTATGTGGAGCGCCAGCAGTCCGACGGACGCATCCGCCATGGCCTCATCGGCATGGTGGATCTGGACGCCTACGACTTCACCCCCGGCTCCGGCGCCCTGATTCGTGCCACCGAGGGGACAGTGCTGGATCGCATCCCGCCCCGTGCCAAGGTGCGCCGTCATGCCCCCATCGAGCTGCCCCATGTGATGCTGCTGGTGGACGATCCCGATAAGACCGTCATCGAGCCGCTGACGGCGGCAGCCGATACCATGGAGAAGCTGTATGACTTCGACCTGATGCAAAACGGCGGCCATATTCGGGGCTACAAGCTGTCCGACAAGCAGGTGGACGCTGTGGCCAAGGCACTGGAGGGCCTTGCCTCCGACGAGGCCATGCAGAAGAAGTACGGCGTTTCCGGCGTGGCGCCCCTGCTGTTCGCCGTGGGCGACGGCAACCACTCTTTGGCCACCGCCAAGGCCTGCTATGAGGAGCAGAAGAAGGGCAAGACTCCGGAGGAGAATCTGGCGCTGCCCTCCCGGTTTGCGCTGGTGGAGGTGGTGAACAACCACGACGACGCCCTGCAGTTCGAGCCTATCCACCGGGTACTGTTCGGCGTGGATCACGAGAAGTTCATGAAGGCATTTCAGGCTGCCTACCCCAACGCCTACGAGGGCCGGGGCGAGGGCCACACCATTGAGTTCGTGTGGAACGGTGAGAGTCATTTCATCACCGTCCCTGATCCCAAGGTACAGCTGGCGGTGGGCACCCTGCAGGGAGTTATCGATCCGTACCTGAAGGAGAACGGCGGCGAGGTGGACTATATCCACGGCGATGACGTGACTCGTGAACTGGGCTCCAAGCCCGGCAACATGGGCTTCCTGCTGCCGGCCATGGGGAAGGAGCAGCTCTTTAAGACCGTCATGGCTGACGGCGTGCTGCCCCGCAAGACCTTCTCCATGGGCCACGCTCAGGATAAGCGCTACTACATCGAAGCCCGCCGTATCACCAAGTAAACAGAAACGAAAAAATCTCCCTTCTATCGAAGGGTGTCCGTAAAACAGTTAATCCTCCGTATGGCTTAGACCATGCGGAGGATTTGTTTATGTCTAATCTTCAAACTTGCTGGCGGCAAACGGTTTGTCAAAACCGTTTGCCGCCAGCAAGTCCACAAGGGATAGCCGCATAAGCGGCACAAGGTGGTGTAGCCACCTTGACGGAAGGTCGTGACGCAACATTCTCGGTCGAGCAGTTTTCTTCTGCTGACCGGGAATGAAGTGACCCAGGACGCACGATACTCCCGATAGGAGAGTATAGAAGTGCGCCCTTTAGCTCCTAAAGGGATTTTATCAGTTCGCCAAACTGGAATTTACAAGACAAGGTTTTTCTTCATGAGTGCATACAACATTTGCCTGTCATCATCAGATAATAAGCTCTCTTTTTTCAAAGCATAGTGATGCGCAAATTCTGTATCTATGTATGCGTGATCGTTTATCACAACGGCATTTTTATATCGTGGTCTCACATGGATATGCAAATGGGGGTTTGGTGTCGCTTCTTTGTAAAAGTTATTTAACAAACAACTCCAATTACTTAATTCAGCTCCTAATACCTCTTTGTAGATCCATTCCAATTTATCTATAATGGTTTTCAATTCAATCCACTCAGAAATATCCAATTCTGAAAGGCTGCCGCAATGTCTATTCAACACCAGAATACATCTGCCGACATAATCCTGTCTATCTGCCAGATAGACAGACCAATATAATGACTGATATAGCAACCACTCATTTTCTTTATAATCGCACCATTCGCAGCCACGCATCACACATATCTCCCTAAATTCCGATTTGTTGCACAATTTTCATATTTAAATTATACCGTAAAATTGTGAATAATTCTACCGTCATTTTGGATATATGAGAAAAGTCCGAACAGTTTTCTGCCCGGACTTCCTCGCTCAATCATAAATCAATTCCGCTTTCACAACTTCCTCTGCCTGTACCTTGCAAACGTTCATCTGCCGCACCCATTCCATTTGGTTTTCAGCTTTCAGTTGCTCGGTCACGCCGTTTTGCTCTGCCAGTGACCGCACGATCAGCTCTATGCGGTTTCGTGCCGCTTCGTCAATCTTAGCGCAATACTGTCTTACATACACCCTTCTATCGAAGGGAGATTTTTTATGCGTATCAAAGGGGATATACTCAAGCCTGCGGCACCGCACCGCTGGCGATGAACATGGCGTCGCCAAAGCTGAAGAACCGGTAGCGCTGCCGGACAGCCTCCTCATAGGCGGCCAGAACGTGCTCTCGCCCCGCCAGCGCCGATACCAGCATGATGAGGGTGGACTCCGGCAGGTGGAAGTTGGTGATCAGCCCGTCCAGCACCTTGAACCGGTAGCCGGGATAGATGAAAATGTCCGTCCAACCGGCGGAGGCGGTCATGGTGCCGTCCTCGGCGGCCCAGCTTTCGACGGTGCGGCATGAGGTGGTGCCGACGCAGATGACCCGTCCGCCGCTGCGCTTGGTCTCGTTGATAAGATCCGCCGTCTCCTGTGGGATGACGCAGTATTCGCTGTGCATCTCGTGGCCCTCAATGGTGTCTTCCTTCACGGGCCGGAAGGTGCCGAGCCCTACATGGAGTGTCACGTATCCAACCTTTACACCCATTGTCTGCACACGCTCCAGAAGCTCCGGAGTGAAGTGAAGTCCGGCGGTGGGGGCGGCGGCGCTGCCGTTGACCTTGGAGTAGACGGTCTGGTAGCGCTCCCGGTCCTGCAGCTCCTCCTTGATGTAGGGGGGGAGGGGCATTTTTCCCAGTCGGTCCAGCACCTCCAGAAAAATGCCCTCGTACTCGAAATGTACCAGCCGGTTGCCGCCGGGCAGCTCTTCGGTGATCTCGGCGGTGAGCTGCCCATCCCCGAAGGAGACACGGGCGCCGGTGCGCAGCTTCTTACCGGGCCGTACCAGACATTCCCACGTGTTCTCACCCCGGTCAATGAGCAGCAGGATCTCGCAGGCTCCGCCGCCGGGGAGCCGGTGACCCAGCAGCCGGGCTGGGAGAACACGGGAGTTATTGAGGATCAGACAGTCGCCGGGCCGCAGATAGTCCGGCAGATCGTAGAAGTGGCGATGTTCCCATGCGCCGGTATCCTTGTCCAGCACCAGCAGGCGGGAGGCATCCCGCCGGGGGATGGGGGTCTGGGCAATAAGCTCTTGGGGGAGTTCAAAATTAAAATCACTGGTTTTCATAGAAAATGACCTGTTTCTTCCGTAGTTTCCGGGAAAATTCCGTGACATATATTATACTATACGTTTCCCGCCGCTTCAACCTTTTTATCTCTCTCTTGACTTGACGGCGCAATCTGGTAAGATAGGGGAAGTATAACCACGATGATAAAGGAGAAATTCCATGTTTGAGGTCATTAAAACGGAGGGTACCGCCCGTCGGGGCCGTTTCCGGTGCGCCCACGGCGGCGAGGTGCAGACGCCGGTATTCATGAACGTGGGAACACAGGGGGCCATCAAGGGGGGCATAGATGCCTTCGACTTGAAGGAGCTGGGATGCCAGATCGAGCTGTCCAATACCTACCACCTGCACCTGCGCCCCGGCGATGACGTGGTGCGGCAGATGGGAGGGCTGCACCGGTTCATGCGGTGGGACGGCCCCATCCTGACGGACTCCGGCGGCTTTCAGGTGTTCTCTCTGGCGGGTCTGCGGAAGATCACGGAGGAGGGCGTCACCTTCGCCAGCCATCTGGACGGCCACCGCATCTTCATGGGGCCGGAGGAGAGTATGCAGATCCAGTCCCATCTGGGCTCGGATATCGCCATGGCCTTTGACGAGTGCGTGGAAAATCCGGCCCAGTACGACTATGCCAAGGCCAGCTGTGAGCGGACCCTGCGGTGGCTGGAGCGGTGCAAGGCGGAGCACGACCGACTGAATGCCCTGCCGGATACGGTGAACCCCCGCCAGATGCTGTTCGGCATCAATCAGGGTGCTACCTATCGGGATCTGCGGATCTGGCATATGCAGCAGATCGCCAAGCTGAACTGCGACGGCTACGCCATCGGCGGCCTGGCGGTGGGGGAGCCCACGGAGGTGATGTACGACATCATCGAGGCGGTGGAGCCCTATATGCCCAAGGACAAGCCCCGGTATCTCATGGGTGTGGGGACCCCCAGCAACATCATCGAGGGCGTGGCTCGTGGTGTGGATTTCTTTGACTGCGTCATGCCGGCCCGCAACGCCCGTCACGGAAAGCTCTTTACGTGGCAGGGCTCCCTGAACATCAAAAATGCCAAGTACAAGCTGGATGACAAACCCATCGACCCGACGTGCGACTGCCCGGTGTGCCGCCGGTTCAGCCGGGCCTATCTCCGTCATCTGTTCACGGCGGAGGAGATGCTGGGGATGCGTCTGGCGGTGATGCACAATCTGTACTTTTATAACAAGCTGACCCGGCGCATCCGGGAGAGCCTTGACGCCGACTGCTTTGCGGACTTCCGGGCGGAATATAGCCAAAAACTCGGTGAAAAGCTCTGATCTGTTCATTCCGCAGCGGATTTCCAAAAAACTGGCCTGTCCCTCTTGCAAACGGACACAGAATCCAGTATAATACATACCATATTGTGAAAAAAGGAGTTTTGTCCCATGATTCAGTTCGCATATGCCGCAGACGGCACGACAGCCGCCGGTGCCGGCAACATGACCTCCACGATCATTATGATCGTCGTGATGATCGCTATTTTCTATTTCCTTCTGATCCGTCCCGAGAATAAGCGGAAGAAGCAGGCGGAGGAAATGCGCAACAGCCTGAAGAAGGGCGACTGGCTGACCACCATCGGCGGCATCTATGGCCGTGTGGTGAGCATCACCGACCGCACCGTGGTCATCGAGACCAGCGAGGATCGGGTCCGCATGGAGTTCGTCAAGTCCGCCATCGGTTCTGTGGGTACGCTGGATCAGCAGATGGCCGCCGCCCAGCGCCCTGCCAAGAAGTCCAAGGGTGAGCCTGTGGCAGAGGAGAAGGTCGAGGAGACCACCGAGGATAAGACCGAGGAATAAAAGCGAATAAAGCACCCTCCCCTGAATATGCTTGCAGTAAGAGCGATTCAGGGGAGGTATTTTTATGTCCGCAGGGAAACTGACGTGGGGTCGGCGGGACTGGCTGGGGTTGATGGTGCTGTTTCTTTCCAGCATTGCGGCGGATGTGATTGGGGCGCTGCTGGCGGTGAAGGGTATCCTGCCCATGGGGAGCGTGGCTGCGTGGGTTTATGGCGGTTGGGCGCTGGGCGCATTTCTGGGCGTGCGGGTGGCGGTGCGGGGGCGCAGCGGCACCGTGCAGGCTTCGCTGCTGCTGGCGGCAGGGGCTTATGTGTTGATCTGGCTGGTGGGTCTGACGGTGTTCGGTACGGCGGCCTTTGCCCATCACGGTCTGGGGATCACGCTGGCGGTGGTGGCTGGTGCGCTGCTGGGAGCCGTGCTGGGGCAGGGGAGACGGCATCGAAAAAAGAAGCCTGTTCGGCGGGGACGGCAATATCGAGGGACGATATAGAGTGTTCCATGGTGAAAATCACGAAAATCTCTCTGTGAGACATTTTTTGCTTGACGGGCCATGACGGCGGCAGCGGATAAAGTATCCCTGCGCCGCCGGGACGGGGGAGGGCAAGATGTGGTGGCGGTCTAAAAAAATCCCGCCCCATATCTTGTCCTTCCTTTGCGTGGGGGCGGAGGGTAGTTTTTGAGGTTTTTGAGATTCACATAACACACTTTACATAACTATTTAACATAATTTACAAAAAACAGCAGCGCCAGCAAAAAGCTCTTGCGAAAATGCAGCGTTTGCCCTATCATATGTTATGGCAACCTCGTGAGTTATGTCGTGCTGCGGCTGCGGCAAGACCGCAGAACTTGCGCTTCTATCCGGCCGGCTTGTCTCATAGGATGAGACGAGGTGACTGGCCGCATGAGACGAGCATCACATTTTCACAGATGGCCCGGACGGCACACCGGCCTATGGCGGCTGGTGCTGCTGGGGCTCTGCTTCTGCGGGGGCATCCTGCTGGGGCAGCTGGCTGCCCGGAGCGTGCCGGAGGCATCCCGGACGGAGCTGGCCGCCTATCTGCGGCAGTACGCCGCCGTATGGGGTGAGACAACAGATCGCACCGCCTCGCTGCTGCGGGTGGCAGGGGTGTACCTGCGCTATCCGCTGCTGGTGACGGTGCTGGGCTTTTGCGGCGCCGCCGGGGCGGCGCTGATCCTGCCGGTTCTGGCGGCGGAGGGATTTTTTCTTTCCTTTTCTGCGGGCTGCTTCGCTGCTGCGCTGGGGCGCAGCGGCGTTTTACTGGCCTTGGCGGCCTTCGGCGTGCGGTGCCTGATCGTGCTGCCGTGCAGCATTTACCCGGCCATGCTGGTAGGGGAGAGGAACCGCTGGAGGAAGCTGGCCGTCTGCGGGGCGCTGCTGCTTCTGGGTATGGCGCTGGAGCTGACGCTGGTACCGAGGCTGGTGCAGTGGGCACTGGGAACATTATCATGAGAGGAGTTGAGGACCTTGGCGGATCATATTGCGGCATACGGCAGCTATCTGGAGCAGGAGAAGCACGCCTCCGCCAACACCGTCAGCTCCTATTTGCGGGATCTGAACCAGTTCCGCAGTTGGCTGCTGGAAAACGGGGCAGCCGATCTGCGGCGGGTCAAGACCGATACCATCAACGAGTACCTGAGGTATCTGGAGCGGCGGGGGAAGTCCCCGGCCACCGTGACCCGCAGCGCCGCCTCGCTGAAATCCTTTTATGGGTATATGCAGGCCTCCGGGGTCATGAAGGCCAACCCCGCCAAGGCGGTGGTGACCCACCGGGCAGAGCGGAAGTACCCGGAGATACTGACCAACAAAGAGGTGGAGCTGTTTCTGGAGCAGCCCCGCTGCGTGGACGAGAAGGGCTTCCGGGATCATGCCATGCTGGAGCTGCTGTACGCCACCGGCATACGGGTATCGGAGCTCATCGGCCTGAACGTGACGGATGTGAACCTGACAGCGGGCTTCATCCGCTGCAGCAGCCGGGGCAAGGAGCGCATCATCCCCCTGTACCACGGTGCGGTGAAGGCCCTTCAGGACTACATACGGGACATCCGGCCCCGGATCATCGCCAACGAGACGGAGACGGCCCTGTTCGTCAACATGAATGGCGAGCGCATGAGCCGTCAGGGCTTTTGGAAGATCATCAAGCACTATCAGGAGACGGCGGGCATCGAAAAGGACATCACGCCCCACACCCTACGGCACTCCTTTGCAGCCCACCTGCTGGAGAACGGAGCAGACCTGCGAGCCATTCAGGAGATGCTGGGCCATGCGGATATCTCCTCCACACAGATATACACCCACGTGATTCAAAAGCAGCTGAAGGATATCTACAACAAGGCTCATCCCAGAGCATGAGAGACTGGCGGAGAGATACCTCTCCGCCAGTTTTGCATCCCCTGAAGGGCCGCCGTCCGCCGTCATCTCCAATGTTTTTGCCTCCGTGAGCGAAACTTGGCGCTTTACAGGGGGTGACAAATACGGTATAATAAACTGATATCATATTTTCGGCAGACGGTATGACTGCCCGGAAGGAGATGACTTTTTGCAGGTAAATCAAGTGCGGGCGGGTGCGATCCTCTCCTATGTCTCCATGGCAGTGAGCACCATCCTCTCGCTGGTATATGCCCCCATCATGAAGGGGCAGCTGGGGACCAGTGAATACGGCGTATACGGCTCCGTAGGCCCCATCATTGCATATCTTCTGCTGCTGAGTATGGGTCTGGGCAGCGCCTATATGCGGTATTACTCTCAGGCCAAGGTGGCGCAGGACCGCCGGACCATGGCCAAGCTGAACGGAATGTTTCTTGTGACCTACACGGTGCTGGGTCTGGTGCTGCTGGTGCTGGGCTTCACACTGGCGGCGTATCCGCAGAACGTGTTCGGTGCCAAGTGGACGGAGGAGGAACTGGCGCTGGGTGCCGAGCTGCTGCGGATCATGTCCGTCAATGCGGCTCTGTCGTTCCCCATCAGCGTGTTCGAGTCCAATGTCAATATCAACGAGCGGTATCTGTTTTTGAAGTTGGTGGCCATGGCCAAGTCGGTGCTGAGTCCCATGATCTCCATCCCGCTGCTGCTGTTGGGGTATCACTCGCCGGCCATCGCTATCCTGAGTCTGATGCTGACCATCGTCAGCGGCGTGGTGGAGGCCTTCTACTGTCTCATCCGTCTGCGGATGCCCATCAGCTTCCGTGGCTACGACTTCGCCCTCATGAAGAGCATGATGGGCTTTACCTTCTATGTGTTCATCGCCGTGGTGGTGGATCAGGTGAACTACGGTATCGGTACCCTGATGACCACATGGATCCACGGCACGGAGCTCAGCGCCGTATACTATAACGCCAATCAGCTGAACGTGTACTATCTGTCCTTCGCCATGGCCATCTCCAATGTGCTGGCCCCCCGAGTGCACCGCATGGTGGCCTCCAACACCCCCACCCGTGAGTTGGGGCGGCTGATGACCCGTGCAGGCCGTTTGCAATTCATCATGCTCATGTGCGTGTTTCTGGGCTTTGTGGCGGTGGGCCGCCCCTTCGTGGTGCTGTGGGCCAAGGGCGACGCCAGCTTTGCCATCGACTATCCCGTGGCGATTTTGCTGTTTCTCTCCACCATCATGTCCTCCATCCAGTTCGTGGGGCTGGAGATCCTGCGGGCCAAGGGAATGCACAAGTTCCGGGCCTGGGTCTATCTGGCGGCGGCAGGCGTCAACGTGGTGCTGATGATCCCCCTGTGCCGGAGGTGGGGCCTGCTGGGCGTTGCCAGCAGTATCCTCATTGTCACACTGCTGGGAAATGTCCTGCCCATCAACTGGTACTACCGCAGGAAGATCGGACTGGATGTGAGCCGCTTCTGGCGGCGCATCGCCCAGCTGCTGCCCTCCATGCTGGTGCCGGCTATCGTAGCGGTGCTGATCGCTCGCTTTGCTCAGGTGGGCAGCTACTTACAGATTGGTCTGTGGGGCTGCGTATTCATAGCCGTCTATGCCGGAAGCCTGTGGCTCTTCGGTATGAACCGCTATGAGCGGGGGCTGGTCAGCAGTATGCTGGGCAAGATCTTCCGCCGTGGCAGGTGATGATTCTTACAACGTAAAAAAGGACCGAACGGCTGTGCCGCTCGGTCCTTTTTTACAAAATCAGCAGCAGTCCGATGGCGATCAGGACCTCCTCGTCAGCCTCCTCACGGAACAGGAAAAAGAGGATCAATAGAAGCAACAGATCCCCGGAGTCGATGTCCCCCAGATGGAGCCGAGACAGCAGTCGGTCCAGAAACCGTCCCTCCGGCGGACGGGGAGATGGCTCCTGCGGCTTGGGCGGCGGCCCTCCCGGCGGAAGACTGCCCGGTGACGAGTCGCCGCCCGGCGGCGGGGGCTCCGACGGCGGGGGAGGGGGCGGTCGCCCGGAAACGGGCCCCGGAGCCGGTTCCTGTTGGGGGATGCGGCTGTATGCCCCCTGCTCGTTGCGGATGTACCGGTTATACACGCTATCCCTCCCATTCCGACAGGAATTTTTTCCCCAGATGGATGAGCCTTGCCAGATGTGCCGCCCGTTCCACCTTGCCCTGCTTTTCCGGCTTCAAAAACGGCCGCAGGGCGTTCAGCAGCTGCATGGAGGCGCTGTTGCTGCGGCCATACTCCTGCGCCAGCGGCAGAAGCTTCCCCAGCAGCGCCGGGTCCAGTCCGCCCAATCCGCCAAAGCCTGCCGTCCCTCCGCCCGCCTGATCCTCAGGAGCGGCGGGCGGAGGAGGTGGCGGCTCCGGTGTGCTCTTCTCTGCACCGCCCATAGTTCCGGAGAGCTGCTGAGCCAGCTGCATGATCCGGGCCATGCTGCCGGGGTCTGACAGCAGTGTATTCAGTTTCTCGTCCATCTCCGACACACTGCCGTCCTCCTCTCTATCCCTGCAGACTGTCCCGGATGCGCCGCAGCAGGGCGGTCCCCTCCGGGGTAGACATGACGCTCTTGAGCATCTGCGTCATCTGCAAGGTGTTGCCCGCCGCAGCCTCTCCGGCGGCCTGCTGAAGGGTGCGCCCACCGTCCCCGCCAGATAGAAGCTGCATCAGCCGCTGACCGTCGGCGGAGGTCATCAGCGACTGCACGGCCTTAGGGTCCCGGCGCAGTCGGTCGATAAGTTCCTTCTGATCCATAAGCTGCCTCCTTGGATAGGTCTTGATACTGCCAATATATGTGGCGGCAGCGGGAAAAGTGCCTGCTCCTCATGCAAAAAGCTGCCGGAAGCAATGCGTACTTCCGGCAGTCTGATATAAGTATTCAGTTTTCTGCGCCCTGCCCAAAGTCACAATAGGGCCGCAGGGTACACTCCCCGCACCTGGGAGAGCGGGCGGTGCAGACGGCCCGTCCATGGAGCACCATCCGGTGGCAGAAGTTGTTGGACTCCTCCGGCGGGATGCACTGCCGCAGCTGCCGCTCTACCTTCAGCGGGTCCTTGCTGCCGTCGGTAAGGCCAAGACGGCCGGTGATGCGGATGCAGTGGGTGTCGCAGACATATCCCTCCTGCCCGTAGATATCCCCCAGAACGAGGTTGGCGGTCTTGCGCCCCACGCCGGGGAGCCGCAGCAGCTGCTCCATAGTGTCCGGCACTCTGCCGCCGAACGCCTCCCGCAGCATACGGGCCGAGGCTACGATATCCCGTGCCTTGGCACGCCAGAAGCCGCAGGAGTGGATGTACTGTCCCACCTCATCCACGTCCGCCTCCGCAAAGGCCTCCAGCGTGGGGTAGCGGGCAAAAAGTGCCGGGGTCACCAGATTCACCCGTGCGTCGGTACATTGGGCCGCCAGCCGAACGGAAAACAGCAGCTCATAGTCCTTGCCATAGTCCAGCGAGCATTGTGCGTCGGGATACAAGGCCTTCAGCGCCGTGATGATGGCGGAGACCTCCTGTTTGGTTTTCATCTGTGCATCACCTCTCACCCATTGTACCAGACCGGCGGGAAAAATGCAAATAGGGGGTGCAAATCGGAAAAGAATGTGGTATAATCCAACTGATTTTGCGGACACGGAGCTTCCGGCCGCAGCGAAGAGGAGGTGCCGTGATGCGGCCGCTGGCAGATGAAATACGACCTCAGACACTGGACGAGGTAGCAGGACAGAAGCACCTGCTGGGGGAGGGAGCACTGCTGCGCCGCCTGATTGAGAGCGGGGCGGAGGCCAACCTGATTTTCTACGGCCCATCCGGCACGGGGAAGACCACCATTGCCAACATCATCGCCCACCGGACGAAAAAGACCCTGTACCACCTCAATGCCACCACGGCGTCCCTGCAGGACGTAAAGGCGGTCATCAGCGACGTGGACACCATGCTGGCTCCTAACGGGGTACTGCTGTATCTGGACGAGATCCAGTACTTCAACAAAAAGCAGCAGCAGAGCCTGCTGGAGTTCATGGAGAACGGAAAGATCACCCTCATCGCCTCCACCACGGAGAACCCTTTTTTCTATGTGTATAATGCCCTCCTTTCCCGGAGCACGGTGTTCGAGTTCAAGGCCCTGACACCGGAGGAGACGGTACCTGCCGTGGAGCGGGCGCTGGCGCTCCAGCAGCAGCGCAGCAGCCTGCCCCTCTCGTGGGAGGAGGAGGTTCCCCGGCTCATCGCCGCCGGGTGCGGCGGGGATGTCCGCAAGGCTGTCAACGCTGTGGAGCTGCTGTATCAGTCCGCCAAGCCTAGGAACGGAGGGCTGCTCCTGACGACGGAGGATGCACAGGTGCTGGCCCAGCGCAGCGCCATGCGATATGACCGGGAGGGGGATCAGCACTACGACCTGCTGTCGGCGCTGCAAAAATCCATCCGTGGCTCGGATCCGGATGCGGCGGTGTACTATCTGGGGCGGCTGCTGGCGGCGGGAGATCTGCTGAGCCCCTGCCGCCGGCTGCTGGTCATCGCAGCGGAGGACGTGGGGCTGGCCTATCCACAGGCCATCGTGGTAACGAAGGCCTGCGTGGACGCTGCCCTGCAGCTGGGCCTGCCGGAGGGACGGCTCCCGCTGGCAGAGGCGGCGGTGCTGCTGGCCACAGCTCCCAAGTCCAATTCCGCCCACAATGCCATCATTGCCGCCATGCAGGACATCGACCGCGGCAAGGTGGGGCCGGTGCCACGGCACTTGCAGAATGTCCACGCCGACAGCGCCGGAACGGGAAAGGTCCCGACCTACAAATATCCCCACGTTTACCCCAATCACTATGTAAAGCAGCAATACTTGCCAGACCTTGTAAAGGACGCTGTTTACTACGAATACGGTCCCAACAAAACAGAGCAGGCCGCCAAGCGCTACTGGGACGAGATCAAGGGCGATAGCGCCAGCCGCTGACGCTGCCGCCGGTGATTTGATAGTGCAGCGGCGTGGGGAAGTCAGGCTGCCCCAGTTCCTGCACCATCTGCAGCTTGATCTTGCCGGTTTGAGGCTGGATGGAGCGGATGTAGACCGACACCAGCCGTCCCTCCGGGATATCCTCCCGGCTGTCCGCCAAGCCCGACAGGTTGGGCGTCAGCTCCACGAAGCAGCCATAGGGCTTGCAGCTGCGGACGATGCCCGGTACCGTCTCGCCCACCCGGAAGCGGGCGGCGTTCTCCAGCCACGTTCCCAGCAGCTCCCTGTGACTGAGGACGATGCGCTTTTGCTGTGGGTCGATGCTCTGCACCACGGCACGGATGCGCTGGTGCAGGGCGAAGCGCTCCGCCGGATGGCGGATGCGTGCCACGGAGATATTCGCCAGCGGCAGCAGGGCCACAAGGCCACAGCCTACATCCACGAAGGCCCCGAAGGGTGCCAGATGCGTTACCTGCCCCCGAATCACCATGCCGGGCGTCCCGTGGCGCAGGATGTGCTCCATGGCCTCCTCCTGCGCCAGACGGCGGGAGAGAAGAAATTCCGTGCTGCCGTCGGCTGCTATGCGCTGACCCGTTACCTGAAAACAGACGCTGCGCCCCACGCAGGACAGCGCAGCGATATCCCGCTGAGCGCCGGAGAGAAACGGTGCCGCCACCTGATCCTGTGGGATGATGCCGCCGCAGCCTCCCGGCCGAAGGTGCAGATTGCGCTGGGCATCGCACCGCAGGACGGGAGAGGCGAGTGTTTCGTGGGACGCCAGTGCATCCTGCAGCTGCCGGAGCGTACAGGGCTCCCGGAATCCCTCCGGCAGCGGCCATTTATATTCTTCCATCATGACACACCCTTACATTCAGATATCCCATACTATGCGCCGGTACAGGCGTGCTTGAACGAAAGGAGCGCCTATGGATCTGAAGCTGCACGATATCGTAGAGATGAAAAAAGAACACCCTTGCGGCAGCCGCCGCTGGGAGGTGTTGCGGGTAGGGATGGACCTGAAGCTCCGCTGCTGCGGCTGCGGACACGAGGTCATGGCCCCCCGCCGAAAGCTGGAGAAAAGTATCAAACGCATGATTACAGAGGAGGAATCGATATGAGACCCAAATGGACCCGTTATCTGGCTATGGGCGTGGCTCTGCTGCTGGCTGTCTTGATGCTGGCAACGCTCATTGTGCCATACCTGAGCCTGTGAACCCACGGCCGGGGATCGGCGTATGCGGTACATGGGGAGAGGACCGATGGGGTCCTCTCTTTTTTTGACGCTTTTTTCCGGCGGCGGACGGTATAATGTGTCCAGCGGAAGGGGGGAAGCGGCGTGACGGTGGTGTATCTGGACCGGGTACTCCTGCTGAATCTGTTGGTGGATTACCTATTGCTCCTGACCACGGCCCGGCTGGCGGGTATCCCCCTGCGGAGGGGAAGGCTGGCCCTGTGCGCTGCCGGCGGGGCATTGTATGCCGGGGCGGTGTTCCTACCGGGACTTGGCTGGCTGGCGCATCCCCTGTGCCGGGCGGCTGTGGGAGCCGCCATGGCGCTGGCGGCGTGGCGGCGGGAGGCCCATCCGTGGCGACTGACGGCGCTGTTTTTTCTGCTGGCCGGAGGGCTGGGCGGTCTGGTGCTGGCGCTGGGGCTGGCCTCCGGCTCCGTGGCGGTATATGTAGGGAGACTGTATCGGGCGGAGATCAGCTGGCCAATGCTGCTGGGTGCAGCGCTGGGATTTTATGCGCTGCTGCATCTGGTATTCCGGCAGGCGGCCAGACATGGGGGAGGAGAGATCATGGACGCAACCATATCCATCGGAGGACAGAGTCGTGCCGTGCGGGTGCTGCACGACACGGGAAACACCCTGCGAAGCCCCGTCACCGGACAGCCGGTGCTGGTGCTGGAGCAGACGTCGCTGGGCGGGCTTCTGCCGCCGGAGGTGGAACGAATCGTGACCCGGCGGGCCCCGCCGGAGGAGCGCATGGCCCAACTCCACGCCACGGACTTGGGCAGACGGTTCAGTCTGCTGCCCTTTTGCAGCATAGGAGCCCCGGAGGGACTGCTGCTGGCGGTTTGCAGCGACAGCGTGCAGATCGGCGGCACTACATATCCCCGGACGCTGGTGGCCCTGTCGCCGGGGCCGGTCAGCGACGGCGGCGGGTATCAGGCCCTGTGGGGCGGAACGGAGGGGAGGAAGCATGAAAAAGCTGTTCAGGCGGCTGCTGGCGTGGCTGCACAGTCTGCGCAGGCGGGATAAGATCATGTATATCGGCGGCAGCGACACCTTGCCGCCGCCTCTGCCCAGAGAGGAGGAGACGGAGGTCATCGCCCGCCTGGAGCAGGGGGACCCACAGGCCCGGCAGACACTCATCGAGCGGAATCTGCGGCTGGTGGTGTATATCGCCCGCCGGTTTGAAAACACCGGCATCAACATCGAGGACCTGATCTCCATTGGCACCATCGGACTCATCAAGGCCATCAACACCTTCCGGGCGGATAAGAACATCAAGCTGGCCACCTATGCCTCCCGCTGCATCGAAAACGAAATTCTGATGTTCCTGCGGAAAAACAGCAGCCAGCGGACGGAGGTGAGCTTCGACGAGCCACTAAACACCGACTGGGACGGCAAGGAGCTGCTGCTCAGCGACGTACTGGGGACGGAGGGGGACGTGGTGCTGCGGCCCATTGAGGCAGATGCAGACCGCAAGCTGCTCAGCGACGCCGTAGGGATGCTGTCCCAGCGGGAGCGGGCTATCATCACCATGCGCTTCGGCCTGTGGGGGCAGAAGGAACTGACACAGAAGGAGGTGGCCGACCGCTTGGGCATCTCCCAGTCCTACATCTCCCGACTGGAAAAACGCATCATCCTGCGTCTGCGGCGTGAGATCGTGAAAATGAGCTGAATAAAAGAGCTGTAAGGCAACTTAGCCTTACAGCTCTTTTTGCTCATATCGGGGTTCTCAGGGCTCCAGAAACAGGGAGGCGGGCCGGTTGATGACCATCATGTTGTAGTATTTCAGCAGATGATAGTCGTCCTTATCCAGCTTCACGGTGTCCAGCAGCCGGTCGTTCTCCTCCAGCAGCTCCTTGGAGATCAGCACCTTCAGGGCCACGGGGGCGAAGAAGGGGGAGCTGCCGATGCCGGAAAGCATCCCAACCGCCGGGGTGCGGGTTTGCATGGGGTTGAGCATACAGATGTACATTTTTTCCGCCGCATTGATCTGGTTGTGGAGAACCATATGGGTGATGGTGTCATAGGGCTTCATCTCACCGGTAAAGAGGTGCTGACATTGATCCGGATCGTCGAAGCTCTCCACGCCCATATAGAGGATCACGTCGATGCCCTCGCCGTCGACGGCAGGGGAAAAGCGCAGCAGAGAGCGCACCAGCTGATGGATGCGCCCGTCAAAGTAGTACATATAGGCCTGCGGGGTGTTGAAATAGAAATTGCCCGTCAGCACCTGCTCCTGATGAAATACCGGCGGCTGATAGTCGATAAAGCACTTCAGGTCGATATTCAGCGCCTGAGCAATGTCGTAGAGGGTCTCGATGTCGATGGTGATGGTGCCGTTTTCGTACTTGGAAAGGGTGGCCTTGCTCTTGTTGATCATGGCCGAAAACTGCTCGATGGTGTAGCCACGGCTCTTGCGGTACTTCTTGATCCGCTGGCCCACATGATAGGAAAAGGAACCCATAGATAGCCTCCTTGTATATATTCGTACTGATTATAGCAGGCGTTTTATGACAAGTCAACTGAAAGTTTCATTTTGTGAAACAATGGGAAAGGAGTTGGTTATTTTACCTTGTATTTGGAGATAGTATCTGGTATAATCGACATGATCTTATGCCGATAGGAGAAAACTTCTTTGAACTATTTGCAAGAACTATGGGCAGCGCTGGACTTCGGCTCCCTTCGAAATATTTTACTGCGGCTGGCATCGGTATTCCTGTGTCTGACCACCCACGAGACCTGCCACGGGCTGGCGGCCTATGCCCTGGGAGACCCCACCGCCAAGCGGATGCACCGGCTGAGTCTGAATCCACTGCGGCACATCGACTGGATGGGTCTTCTGATGATGGTGACGCTGGGCTTCGGCTGGGCCAAGCCGGTGCCGGTGGATCCCCGCTACTTCAAAAAGCCCAAGCAGGGCATGGCGCTGACGGCGCTGGCGGGGCCGGTTTCTAACTTTCTTCTGGCACTGGTACTGCTGGTGGGCGCCCGGATCATGGTGGACCACGCCGCCTATTCGGCGCTGAATCAGGGGATACTGGACTTTCTATTGTCTACGGCGGTGCTCTCCATCGGTCTGGGCCTTTTCAATCTGGTGCCAATCCCGCCGCTGGACGGTGCCAAGGTGCTGTTCTCCCTGCTGCCGGATCGGATGTACGACACGATGCTGCGGTATGAGCGCATCGGAATGTTCGTGCTGTGGGGCCTGGTGCTGCTGGACGTAGGCAGCGGGGCGCTGAACAGCGCCATTGCGTGGGTATTTCGGATATTCTGCCGGATCGTCGGCCTTTCTTGAGGTGTCAACATTGGATCATCCCATTTTCAAACTGGAAAAAGTGGTACAGCCCAAAACAGGGGAGACACTGGAGGACTTCGAGGGGCCTCTGGATCTCATTCTGTTTCTGCTGAACAAGAATAAGATCGAGATACAGGATATCCCCATTGCACTGATTCTGGACCAGTATCTGGCGTATCTGGAGCAGCGCAAGCAGATGGATTTAGAGGTGGCCAGCGAATTTGTCACCATGGCGGCTCACCTTATGTACATCAAGACCCGGATGCTGCTGAGCATTGAGGATGAAGAGGCCCAGAGCGAGATGGACGCCCTGATCCAGTCTCTGGCGGAGCGGCAGCGTGGGGATGCCTACGCCCGCATCCGGAAGCTGACGGAGCGCATGGGACCCATGAGTGAATTTGGCCGCAGCATCCTGACCCGTGGGCCGGAGCCCATGAAGCGGGGCAAGGTATACGAGTACGATCAGGAGCCGGGGGATCTGGTCATTGCCATGCAGGAGGTGCTGGATCGCCGGGGGCAGGCGGAGACACCGCCGCTGCGGGCCTTTGAAGAGATCGTCAAGCGGGAGCCGTATCCGGTGGAGCGGAAGGCCAAGGAGTTGGTGGAGCGGCTGAAAAGGAACGGCATCACCCGGTTTTTGCTGCTGTTCCGTGGCAGCCGCAGCCGCAGCGAGTTGGTGGCTACATTCATGGCGGTGCTGGAGCTGTGCCGGAACCATATCATCCGGTTGGCGGGCTCTGCCGCCGACTGCACGGTGACCTGTCAGGAGACGGAGGAGGAATGAGCGTGGAAACACGGGAAATGAAAGAGATCGAGGCCGCCGTGGAGGGCATCCTGTTTGCCTCCGGCGAACCGGTGCATATCGACCGCATCTGTCTGGCGGCGGAGCTGGATCGACCAACGGCGGAGCTTGTGCTGCAAAAGCTTATGGACTATTACAGCTTTGAGCGGCGTGGGATGCGGCTGCTGCGTCTGGAGGACAGCTGGCAGCTGTGCTCCGCCCCGGAGTATGCCGACGTTATCCGTCGGGCCTTTGAGATACGCAAGCCCGCCAAGCTGTCCCAGCCGGCGCTGGAGGTGCTGACCATCATCGCCTACTACCAGCCCACCACACGGGCCTATGTGGATCAGATCCGTGGCGTGGACAGCTCCTATACCGTGGGGCTGCTGCTGGACCGGCACCTTATCGAGGAGTGCGGGCGGCTGCAGGTGCCGGGAAGACCACGGCTGTACCGCACCACCAAAGCGTTCCTCCGGGCGTTCCACCTGAACTCGCTGGAGGATCTGCCGGAGATGCCGGGGATGGAGGCCGACGGCCAGCTGCGTCTGGCGGAGGACGGCTCCGTGCTGGATGATGCAAATGCGTAAAACTGCCGTATAAACGGCGAAAGGGGGGATCGGCTTGGCGGCACTGTGGATCATCGGCGGCATTTTGCTGCTGCTTATCCTGCTTCTGCTGCTGCGGGTGGGAGTACACCTCCGCTTCGGTGAACAGCTGGAGCTGACGGTCATAGCCGGTCCGGCCCGCATCCAGCTGCTGCCCCGGCCGGAAAAGACGGAGACAGAGCAAAAGACCAAGCAGAAGAAAAAAGCCAAGGGAGAAGCACAGGAGGAGAAGGAGCCTGCCAAGCAGCGGGAAAAGCTCTCTCTGAGCTTCGAGGATGTCCGCTCGGCGCTGCCGTACCTGTGGGAGGGCCTGAAGCGGGCGCTGGCTCGGACCCGGCGGCGGATGCGGATCGACCCCCTGCGTCTGTCCGTGGTCTTTGCCGGGGAGGACTCTGCTGCCGTGGCGCAGACCTATGGCTGGGCCAGCAGCGCCATGTGGACGCTGATGCCCCAGCTGGAGCGGCTGCTGAAGATACCGGACCCGCACATCCATCTGGGAACGGATTTCGGTGCAGCCCGCACCCAAATAGAGGGCGAGGCAGGTGTCGCTTTCCGCATCGGTGATCTGCTCATCATCGGCTTGGGCTTCGGCATCCCGCTGCTGAAATGGCTGCGGAAACGGAAAAAGGAAATCGAACAATCTGTGAAAGCGGCTCCGCCGCCGGCACAGGAGCAGACCGCATCATAAAGAAAGGAAGCTATACTATGGAAAACAACGAGAAGAAGAATCACTCCCTTATTGATCTGATGGATGCCTCCATGAGCAAAATTCGGGAGATGGTGGACTC
The DNA here is from genome assembly GCF_018408575.1 of Vescimonas coprocola. NCBI lineage: Bacteria > Bacillati > Bacillota > Clostridia > Eubacteriales > Oscillospiraceae > Vescimonas > Vescimonas coprocola. The sequence continues at coordinate 901,485 of NZ_AP023418.1, read as the reverse complement.
CAACACCATTATCGGTGAGCCCATCCAGACGCCGGACGGCGTGACCCTGATCCCCGTGTCCCGGCTGAGCTTCGGCTTTGGCTGCGGCGGCGGGGACTACGGCAAGCAGACCCCCGCCATGTTCGGCGGCGCCAGCACTGCAGGTGTGAAGGTGGAGCCGGTGGCGTTTCTGGTGGTGAAGGACGGTGTGACCCGTGTGCTGCCGGTTGGCGTGCCTGCCGTGACCACGGCGGCCCGCATGGTGGAGATGGTCCCGGAGGTCATGGACCGGGTGGAGCACTTTATCGACAAGAGAAAAGAGGAAAAAGAGAGCTTCTGACGGAATAGAATAGGATCACCTGAGGGAAGAGGGTGATTCTGTGTACAAGCAAATCCTGACGGCAGTGACGGCAATCGTGCTGCTGTGCCTGCCCACGGCGTGGGCGGCAGATACTTCCGCTACAGCGGCCATTCTCATGGACGGCGATACGGGGGAGGTCCTGTACGAAAAGAATCCCGACCGGCAGATGCTCATTGCCAGCACCACCAAGCTGATGACAACCTTGGTGGTGCTGGAGCGTGGCGGTCTGGGGGATGTGGTCACAGTGACCCAGCAGCACATAGCGGAGGGCTCCTCCATGTATCTGAAGCCCGGCGACCGGGTGACGGTGGAGGAGCTTCTGTACGGGCTGCTGCTTTGCTCCGGCAACGATGCGGCGCTGGCTCTGGCGGACCACTGCGGCGGTCTGGAGCGCTTTGTGGCGGAGATGAACCGCAAGGCGGCGGAGCTGGGCATGACCGGTACCTCCTTTGCAAATCCCAACGGTTTGGATCAGGAGGGTCACTATTCCACGGCACGGGACATGGCCCGTCTGGCGGCCTGCGCCGTAAAAAACGAAACACTTGTGCGGCTGTGCTCCACCCGCAGCGTTACGGTGGGCGGCCGCACCATGACCAATCATAACCGGCTGCTCCGCAGCATCGACGGGTGCATCGGTCTCAAGACCGGCTACACCCGTGCGGCGGGGCGGACGCTGGTGAGCTGCGTCCGGCGAAACGGGCGGACACTGATCGCCGTTACGTTACAGGACGGCAACGACTGGGCGGACCACACCGCCCTGTATGAATTCGGCTTCGGGCCGTAAGGAGGGATCCCATGGAGGAACGCCTGCAAAAATGGATCGCCCGCTGCGGTATCTCCTCCCGCCGTGCGGCAGAGGAACTGCTGCGGCAGGGGCGTGTGACCCTCAACGGCCGGGTGGCCGGACTGGGGGAGAGCGGCGACCCGGAGCGGGATACCCTGCTGGTGGACGGAAGGCCTGTGGCTGCGGCACCGGAGCCGGTGTATCTGATGCTGAACAAGCCCAGAGGGTACGTCACCACCCTTTCCGACGAGCGGGGCCGCAAAACGGCGGCGGAACTGGTGGCGGACTGCGGCCGGAGAGTGTTCCCCGTGGGACGGCTGGATAAGGATTCCGAGGGGCTGCTGTTGTTCACCAATGACGGGACCCTGGCCCAACAGCTGCTGCACCCCCGGCATCAGGTGGACAAAGTCTATCAGGTGACGGTATCCGGCGCTCTGGAGGGGGCCGAGGAACGGCTCTCCCGGATGCGGATGCTGGAGGGGGAGCCCATTCAACCGGCACAGGTGCGCCGTCTGTCCCAAAAAGGGGAGACGGCGGTGCTGGAGGTGATCATCCATCAGGGCAAGAACCGGCAGATCCGCCGGATGTGCCGTCAGGCGGGGCTTTCCGTGCTGCGGCTGCGGCGGGTGCAGGAGCATACCCTGCATTTGGGGAACCTTCCATCTGGCAAGTGGAGATACTTAACAGATGAGGAATTACAAGACTTGAAGGGAAGCGATGGGGTTGAATAACAACGTGCTGCATACCATTCGCCAGCAAATGCCACAGTTTTCCAAGGGACAAAAGCGCATTGCCGCCTACATTCTGGAGCACTATGACAAGGCGGCCTTTATGACCGCCAGCCGGCTGGGACAGACGGTGGAGGTCAGCGAGTCCACGGTGGTGCGCTTCGCCGCCCAGCTGGGCTACGAGGGCTATCCGGAGATGCAGCGGGATCTGCGGGAGCTGATCCGTGGAAAGCTCACCTCTATCCAGCGCATTCAGGTGTCCAACGACCAGATGCAGGGGGATCTGCTGACCAGCGTCATGCAGCGGGATATGGACAGTCTCCGTACCGCCATCGAGCAGGTGGACCGGGGGCAGTTCGAGCAGATGGTGGACAAGCTGCTGAAGGCACAGCACATCTACCTGCTGGGGATGCGCTCGTCATCGTTTCTGACGGGGTATCTGAACTTCTATTTCCGCCTGATCTTCAAAAATGTGACACTGGTGCAGAACGCCGTGGCAGGGGAGACCTTCGAGCAGCTGGTGCAGGTGCAGCCCGGTGATGTGCTGCTGGCTATCAGCTTTCCCCGGTACTCCAAAATGACCGTCAATGCCGTGCAGTACGCCAGAGAAAAGGGGGCGGATGTGGTGGCCATCACCGACAGTACGCTGGCCCCCCTGTATCCGCTGGCCTCGGCAGCGCTGCTGGTCCGCAGCGACATGATCTCCTTTGTGGACTCCATCACAGCGCCGCTGAGCCTGCTGAACGCCCTGATCGTCACAGTGGGTCAGCGGAAAAACGAAGAGGTGCCGGAAACCTTCTCCGAGCTGGAGCGGGTCTGGTCACAATACAGTGTGTTCGGGAAAACGGAAGATGAGTAAAAGAGTGGTAGTTATCGGCGGGGGAGCCGCCGGAATGATGGCGGCCATTGCCGCTGCCGGCCGAGGGGCGCAAGTCACGCTGATCGAGCCCAACGAGCGGCTGGGAAAAAAACTGAATATCACGGGAAAAGGACGCTGCAACGTCACCAACAACTGTACGGAGGAGGCGCTTCTGCAAAATATCCCCCGTAATGGAAAATTCCTTTACAGTTCTTTTTCCGCCTTTAATAGCCAGGATGCCATGGCCTTTTTTGAGGAGCTGGGTGTCCCCTTAAAAACGGAGCGGGGCAACCGGGCCTTTCCCCAGTCTGATCGCTCCTTCGATGTATCCGGTGCTCTGAAGCACCGACTGGATCGCCTGAAGGTGCACTGGTCGCACGACCGGGCGGTTTCCATCGAGACAGAGGAAGGTGCTGTCACCGGCGTCCGTGGTGAGAAGGATACCTACCCGGCGGAGGCGGTGGTGCTGGCCACCGGCGGTGTCAGCTATCCCGCCACCGGATCCACCGGCGACGGCTACCGCATGGCGGCGCAGCTGGGGCATGAGATCGTCCCGCCCCACGGTTCACTGGTCCCGCTGGTCAGTGAGGACGAGGCCTGCCGGCAGATGCAGGGGCTGGCTCTGAAAAACGTAGAGCTGACGGTGCTGAACCGGAAAGGGAAAGCCATCTTCCGGGAATTTGGCGAGATGCTGTTCACCCACTTCGGCGTCTCCGGGCCGCTGGTGCTGTCGGCCAGCGCCCACCTGCGAAATTGGGAGAAGGAGACCTATCGTCTCAGCATCGACTTAAAGCCTGCACTGGACGAACAGAAGCTGGAGAGCCGCATCCTGCGGGATCTGGGTGAGGCCCCCAACCGCAGCGTGGAGCGCATCTTTTCCGGTCTGGTTCCCCACAGCATGGTGCCGGTGATACTGAACCGTCTGGGGATGGACCCCCAGCAGCAGGCCAACGCCGTGACCAGAGAGCAGCGCCGTGCGCTGGTGCAGCTGCTGAAGCACTTCACCATGCCCGTCACTGGGCCACGGCCTGTGGCGGAGGCCATCATCACCTCCGGCGGCGTGAAGGTAGGGCAGGTGCAGCCTGCCACCATGGCCTCCAAGCTGGTACAGGGGCTGTATTTTGCCGGGGAAATTCTGGATGTAGACGCCTATACGGGCGGTTTTAATTTGCAGATCGCATGGGCCACCGGCCATTGTGCCGGGGTCAGTGCCGCAGAGGAATAAGGAGCGAATCGCATGGATAACAAGAGATACGCCGTGGCCATTGACGGCCCCTCCGGCGCAGGGAAAAGCACACTGGCCAAGGCCGCAGCGGCAGAGCTAGGCATCCTCTACGTGGATACCGGGGCCATCTACCGCACCATCGGCCTGTACGCCTGCCGCCGGGAGGCAGACCCGCATGATTTGGCGGCCATCATCACCCTGCTGCCGGACATTCAGGTGAGCATGGCCTACGGTGAGGACGGCCTGCAGCGTATGCTGCTCAACGGGGAGGACGTGACGGACGTCATCCGCCGTCCGGAAATCTCCCGCTGGGCCTCGGTGGTCTCCGCCATCCCGGAGGTACGGGCCTTTCTGCTGGAGATGCAGCGGGAGCTGGCCCGCAGCCACAGTGTGGTGATGGACGGTCGTGACATTGGCACGGTAGTGCTGCCGCAGGCGGAGGTAAAGATCTTCCTGACGGCCTCGCCGGAGATTCGGGCCCAGCGCCGCATGAAGGAGCTGGAGCAGCGGGGAACGCCGCAGCCCTACAATCAGGTGCTCTCGGATATCCTCCAGCGGGACTGGGCAGACAGCCACCGGGAGACGGCACCCCTGCGGCAGGCGGAGGACGCTTTGCTGCTGGATACCAGCCATTTGGACTTTGACCAGAGCCGGGAGGCCCTGCTGCACATGATAAAGGAGAGGATCGGATGGTAAAAAATCGCTTTTACCGCTTTATCCGGGCCACATGGCGGCCCTTTGCCACGTTTCTTCACCCGCTGCGGGTGGAGGGACTGGAAAATCTCCCCAAGGATCAGCCGGTACTGCTGTGCGCCAATCACTCCAGCGCCGTGGACCCCATCCTGCTGATATGCGCCATGCGGCAGGACTTCCCCCTGCGGATCATGGCCAAGAAGCAGCTGATGAAAATTCCCGTGGTGGGAGCCTTTCTGCGGGCCATCGGCGTATTCGGTGTGGATCGGGGAAACTCCGACATCGCCGCCGTCAAGACCTCCATCCAGAGCTTGCGGGACGGCTGGAATCTGCTGGTATTCCCGGAGGGGACACGGGTCAAGGAGCCCGGCAGCGTGGATGTCAAAGGCGGCGTAGGCATGATGGCCATTCGCTCCGGCGTGCCGCTGGTGCCGGTGTTCATCGGCCGGGACAAGCGCCTGTTTCACCGGGTGTCCATCATCATCGGAAAGCCCTACGACCCGGTATATACCGGCCGGAAGGGAACGGCGGAGGAGTATCAGTCCAACGCCGAGGAGATCATGCGTCGGGCCTATGCGCTGGGAGGAATCCAATGGCAGAGGTAAGAGTAGCTAAAAGCGCCGGTTTCTGTTACGGCGTGGAGCGGGCTGTGAAGCTGGCGGAGGAGACAGCCCGTGAAAAGGGCGGCTGCGCCATGCTGGGCAGCATCATCCACAACGTCCATGTGGTGGCGGAGCTGGAGGCGCTGGGGGCCAGACAGGTGGACTCCGTGGAGGAGGTCCGCCCCGGCGAGACGGTGATCATCCGCTCCCACGGGGAGCGCAAGGAGGTCTTTGACCGTCTGGAGCAACTGGGATCGGTGTGTGTCAACGCCACCTGTCCTAACGTACTGCGGATCCAGCAGCTGGTGGCGCAGGCCGACCGGGAGGGGCGTATCCCCCTTATCATTGGGGAGCCTCGGCATCCGGAGGTCATGGGTGTGGCCAGCTGGTCGGATCGCAGCGTCATCTTTCCGGGGCCGGAGGAGCTTGAAAAATGGCTCCTGCAGGAGCCTTCCCGGCAGTCTCTGTCCCTGACGGCGGTGGCTCAGACCACCTGCATCCGAACAATTTGGGAAACTTCCAAAGAAATTTTAAAAAAACTGTGTACAAACGCAAAAATCTTTGATACAATATGTAGCGCTACGCATAGGCGTCAGTTGGAGGCAGCCGAATTGGCGGCTCAGGCTGACGTAATGGTCGTGGTCGGAGATCGTAAAAGTGCCAACACGAAGCATTTAGCGGAGATCTGCCGTAAGGCTTGCCCTGTCGTGTATCAGATCGAACAGGCGGGGGAGCTGACGACGGGCTTTCTTTCCGGATGCACAATGGCGGGGCTTACGGCCGGCGCGTCCACCCCGGCGGGCATCATTAAGGAGGTATATACAACAATGAGCGAAGAAATCAAGAACATGGAACCCCAGGAAGAGAGCTTTGAGGAACTGCTGGACAAATCCTTTAAGACTTTAAATACAGGAGAGAAGGTAACCGGTATCGTGACGGCCGTGGGTCCCACCGAGGTTCAGGTGGATCTGGGCTGCAAGCAGGCAGGCTATATTTCCGCGGAAGAGTTGTCCGCCGATTCCAGCGTGAAGCCTGAGGACGTGGTGAAGGTGGGTGACGAGATCGAGACCTACATCATCCGTGTCAACGACGTGGAGGGCTACGCTATGCTCTCCAAGAAGCGTCTGGACGCCGTGAAGGTCTGGGAGGATATCGCTGAGGCCTGCGAGAACAAAACCACTCTTGAGGGCAAGGTCACCGAGGAGAACAAGGGCGGCATCGTCGTCAACGTCAAGGGTGTGCGTGTGTTCGTTCCCGCCTCTCAGAGCGGTCAGCCCCGTGGTGCTGATCTGAGCCAGATGATCGGCCAGACCGTCTCCCTGCGGATCACCGAGGTCAATCGCGCCCGCCGCCGTGTGGTGGGTTCCATCCGTGCCGTGCAGTATGAGGAGCGTCAGGCTGCTCAGGCCGCCATCTGGGAGAGCATCGAGGTGGGTAAGCACTATACCGGCACCGTCAAGTCCATGACCAGCTATGGCGTGTTTGTGGACATCGGCGGCGTGGACGGCATGGTACATATCTCCGAGCTGTCCTGGTCCCGCATCAAGAACCCCGCTGAGGTGGTTTCTGTGGGCGACACGCTGGATGTGTACGTCATCTCCTTCGATCCTGAGAAGCACAAGATCTCTCTGGGTGTGAAGGACCGTTCCTGCAATCCTTGGGACAAGTTCATGGAGACCTACAAGGTGGGCGACGTGGCTTCCGTCCGTATCGTGAAGCTGATGACCTTCGGCGCTTTCGCTGAGGTCGTTCCCGGTGTGGATGGCCTGATCCACATCTCCCAGATCGCCGATCGCCGCATCGAGAAGCCCGGTGATGTTCTGTCCGAGGGCCAGATCGTGGATGCCAAGATCACCGCTGTGGATGAGGAGAAGCAAAAGATCTCCCTGTCCATCCGTGCTCTGCTGAACGACGGGGACGAGGACGCCGAGTAAGCGTATCCTGAATAAGCTGTAAAACTGGCCCTCCGAGTATGCCGGAGGGCCAGTTGTTTGTATGTGCAACCAGAACCGAAAAAAGACACCCCGGTCAGTCAACTGGCCGGGGCGTTCGTTTACCATATTTGTCCGTGCAGGATGTATTTCTTGTAGCTGTGCCGGAAGTAGGCCCACTCGGCAATGCCCGTGATGGCCCAGGAGAAGATGTACAGCAGGAACAGGGAGGGGATGGTGCCGAAGTAGGCGAACACCGTGTACACCCAGATGACCCGGAACACGCAGGAGCCCATGATGACGATGATGGTGGGGATGATGCTGCGCCCAATTCCACGGGAGGCGGCAATGCTGGCGTCCATCAGGGCGCTGACGCCGAAGGAGAAGCCCATGATCTTCAGCCGCTGCATACCGGCGGCGATCACGTCCGCCTCATTGGCGAAAAGTCCAAGGAACTTGTCTCCGAACAGCAGCAGCAGTCCGCCGCAGATGCTGCCCACCAGAAAGGAATACAGCAGAACGATACGGTAGCTCTTGAGGATACGATCCGTCTTTCCGGCACCCCAGTTGCGGCTGACAAAGGTGGCACAGCCAGTATAGAAGGCAGACATCATATTGAAGATCAGCGTATCGGCGTTGGCAGCTGCCGAGCTACCGGATACCATCACCGAATCGAAGCTGTTGACGCCGATCTGTACGAAGAGGTTTGCAACGGCAAAGATGGCGTTTTGCAGGCCGGAGGGGATGCCGATCATCAGCACCCGCTTGGCGGCGGCCTTGTCGATGCACAGCTTTTTCAGATGCACTCTGCAGGCATCCTTTTGGCTCATCAGATGCCGCATGATCAGCAGAGCGGACAGCCACTGGGCGATGGCGCTGGCGATGGCCACACCGAGGGCGGCCATGTGGCACTGGATCACAAAGAACAGGTTCAGGGCCACATTCACCACGCCGGCAATGCTCAGATACAGCAGAGGCCGCTTTGTGTCCCCGGCGGCACTGAGGACACCATTGCCGAAGTTGTATACCGCCATGGCCGGCATACCCAGAGCGTAGATCCGCAGATACCCCACGGCGCCGGGCAGCAACTCCTCCTTGGTATTCAGCAGCAGCAGCATGGGCTTCGCCAGCAGCAGACAGACCAGGCACACCACGATACCGATACCGCTGCAGATGAGCAGGGAGGTGTGGATGGTCTTCTCCACGTCCTCATGACTGCCCAGCCCCAGTCCACGGGCCACGACCACATTGACACCGCTGCCGATGCCAATGAGCAGTCCCGTAAACAGGGATACCAGCAGAGTGGTGGAGCCCACAGCGCCCAGCGCCAGATAGTCGGCAAATTTACCGGCAATGGCCACGTCGCTGAGGTTGAACAGCACCTCCAGCACCTGCGTCATCATCAGCGGCAGGCTGAACAGCAGAATATTTTTCCACAGGGACCCTGTGGTTATTTCAATCGAAAATAAACTTTTTTTCCCGTTTTTCTCCATCATATGTTCCTCTTTTTCATCATTTTTCCTCTCACGATCATACAGTATATCACGGCGCACATCCTTCCACAACCCCTGCTGCTGCCATTTTTTAATGGGATTCCCTACATAGAAATTGTTCAATATGCTGTATAAATCAAAGGAAAGCCTGTGAAAAACACCGAAAAGGAAAAGCCACCCCGATCTATTGGGTCGGCAGCAGCTTTTGCCCGGCATTTATGACCTTCGCAGCTCCTTCAGCTCCTGCCGGATCTGTCGGAAAGCGGCATCCTCACCCTGCTCCTTCAGAAGCAGCAGCCACCGGGTCAGCAGCTCGCTGGTCTCCGGATGGATGAAGCCGTGACCGTGCTCCGACCGGCACAGATGCCCCTTGGAGTGCTGGAAATAGTCGTAGGGAGAGGCATCGGTGTATTTCTCCTTCTGATACACCCGGCAGGCGGCGATGCGGTCACAGAACATCTCCGCCACATACTTCACCGGCATCTTGCAGCCACCGATGAAGGGCGTTCCGTCCTCGCCCCGGCAGTAGTCGATCCAATATTCAAAATGGTGGCGGTTGCGGCCCTTGTGGTGGAGCCATGACAGGCTGACGCCGTTGACCAGCCGCTCCTGATCGTTGGGACTGCGGTAGCCCTGATAGTATTTGGCGCTGCGCCAGAACTCCGTGGGGCTGTATTTGCTGAGATCATGGGTCAGTCCCTGCCAGTACAGTCCCAACCGGAAGCAGTATTTCCGCACCAGATGGCGGTGTCGGTTCACGGTACGCAAATGCTCCAGAATATGCAAGGCGGCGCCCCCTCTCTTAGATACTCCCTATTATAACACCGCCCCGCCCAAAGGGAAAGGGGAACTTGACTTTTTTCCGGGAGTGTATTATACTGCATATATATTGTGTAACGGCACAGAAGGGAAGCAGTAAGCGGAGTGCGGAAGCCAAGAGAGGGAGCGGTGGGTGTAAGCTCCCGTGATGCGCCGCCCAAGTCGTCCCGGAGCCTTGGACTGAACACGGCAGTAGGTCCCAACGGTTTGCCCTCCGTTATCGGGGCGGGGCGCTTGCCCCATGAGTGCGGGAGTCATCCCGAACAACAGGTGGTACCACGGATCACAGTCCGTCCTGTTCCGCATCGGCGGAGCGGGGCGGTTTTTTTGATGATAAAATCCAAATCAGAAGGAGAGAACATATGCGTAAAGAATTGCCGAAGGTATACGATCCCCGTGAGGTGGAGCCGCAGATCTATCAGATGTGGATGGACAACGGCTGCTTCAAGGCGGACCCCGACCCGAAGAAGAAGCCTTTTTCCATTGTCATGCCTCCCCCCAACGTCACCGGCCAGCTGCACATGGGCCACGCCATGGACTCCACGCTGCAGGATATCCTCACCCGCTTTAAGCGGATGCAGGGCTATTCCGCCCTGTGGCTTCCCGGCACCGACCACGCCGGTATCGCCACCCAGATCAAGGTGGAGGAGCGACTGCGGGAGGAGGAGCACCTGACCCGCTATGATCTGGGTCGTGAAAAGTTCCTGGAGCGTGTCTGGGCCTGGAAGGAGAAGTACGGCAACCGTATCGTGGAGCAGCAGAAGAAGATGGGTGCCTCCTGTGACTGGTCCCGCTCCCGGTTCACCATGGACGAGGGCTGCTCTCAGGCGGTGCGTGAGGCCTTCTGCGAGCTGTATGACAAGGGCCTCATCTACAAGGGAAGCCGCATCATCAACTGGTGCCCCCACTGCCTGACGGCGCTGTCCGACGCCGAGGTGGAGTATACCGACAAGCCCGGCCACCTGTGGCATATCCGCTACCCGTTGGCCGACGGCAGCGGCGATATCGTGGTGGCCACCACCCGGCCTGAGACCATGATGGGCGACACCGGTGTGGCGGTAAACCCGGAGGACGAGCACTTCAAGCACCTCATCGGCAAGACCTGCATCCTGCCCATCATGAACCGTGAGATCCCCATTGTGGGTGATGATTACTGCGAGATCGGCTTCGGTACCGGTGCTGTGAAGATGACCCCTGCCCACGATCCCAACGACTTCGAGGTGGGTCTGCGCCACAATCTGGAGGTGATCCGTGTCATCAACGACGACGGCACCATCAACGAAAACGGCGGCAAGTACAACGGCATGGACCGCTACGAGTGCCGCAAAGCCATCGTCAAGGATCTGGAGGAGCAGGGATATCTGGTCAAGACCGAGCCCTATTCCCACAACGTCGGCACTTGCTACCGCTGCCACAACGACGTGGAGCCCCTGATCTCCGCCCAGTGGTTCGTGAAGATGGAGCCTCTGGCCAAGGAGGCCATCCGGGTGGTGAAGGACGGCACCATCAAGTTTGTGCCGGAGCGCTTTACCAAAACCTATACCAACTGGATGGAGAACGTCCATGACTGGTGCATCTCCCGTCAGCTGTGGTGGGGCCACCAGATTCCCGCATGGTACTGCGACGAGTGCGGACACATCAACGTCAGCCGTCAGGATCCCACCCGGTGCGAAAAGTGCGACTGCACCCACCTGACCCGTGAGGAGGACGTGCTGGATACATGGTTCAGCTCCGCCCTGTGGCCCTTCTCCACGCTGGGCTGGCCCAACAAGGACTCCGAGGACCTGAGGTACTGGTACCCCACCTCCGTGCTGGTCACCGGCTACGATATCATCTTCTTCTGGGTGGCCCGTATGATCTTCTCCGGCATGGAGCAGATGAAGCAGGAGCCCTTCAAGACGGTGTTCATCCACGGTCTGGTCCGGGATGACAAGGGCCGCAAGATGTCCAAGTCTCTCGGCAACGGCATTGACCCGCTGGAGATGGCGGACAAGTTCGGTGCCGATGCCCTGCGCTTCAACCTCATCACCGGCAATAGCCCCGGCAACGATATGCGCTTCTTTGTGGAGAAGTGTGAGGCCATGCGGAACTTTGCCAATAAGATCTGGAATGCCTCCCGCTATGTGATGATGAACCTCACCATCGACCATGTACAGCTACCGGAGCAGCTGGAGCTGGAGGACAAGTGGGTTCTCAGCAAGCTGAATACCCTCATCCGGGAGGTCACGGATAATATGGAGGCCTATGAACTGGGCGTGGCCTCCGCCAAGATCTACGACTTCATTTGGGACACCTACTGCGACTGGTACATCGAGCTTACCAAGGCCCGGTTGTACGGCGAGGACGAGGAGGCCAAGCTGGCGGCTCAGAACGTGCTGTGCTATGTGCTGCTGCGGGTGCTGGAGCTGCTGCATCCCTTCATGCCCTTCATCACCGAGGAGATCTGGCAGGCGCTGCCCCACGAGGGCGACTTCCTGATCCAGGCCCAGTGGCCGGAGTATCAGGAGCGCTTCGCCTTCACTCAGGAGGAAAACGCCATGGAGGCGGTGAAGGACGCCATTTCCGCCGTCCGAGCCCGGCGCTCCGAGATGAACGTGCCGCCCTCCCGGAAGGCCAAGATCCTTATCGTCACCCAGACCCCGGATATCTATGCCGGCGGCCGGGACTTCATCATGCGGCTGGCCTACGCCAGCGAGGTGGAGGTTCAGGCGCAGTCTCCGGAGGATCTGAAGGGTATGGTCACCGTGGCCACCCACAACGCCACCCTCTATCTGCCTCTGGCGGAGCTGGTGGACATCCGGCAGGAGTTGGAGCGCATCGCCAAGGAGAAAACCAAGGCAGAGGAGAATCTGGCCCGCATCGAGAAGAAGCTGCAAAACGAGAGCTTCGTGTCCAAGGCCCCGGAGGCCGTGGTCAATGCCGAGCGGGAGAAGGCTGACAAGGCCCGTGCGCTGATCGCCAAGCTGGGGGAGTCCGCGGCGGCCATGCGTGGCTAATTTTTCCAAGCCCCCGTTTTTGACAGAAAATAACCGCTTCATCATGTATAATCACCGCAGATCGAAGGATCTGCGGTGATTTTATTTTTTGCACGAAGGAGCGATCCCAATGGAAGTTTCTGTAAAATGCGAGGCCCGCCATATCTGCATCCGCCTCTCAGGTGAGCTGGACCACCACAGCGCTAAGGGGCTCCTGCGGCGGCTGGATCAGGAGATTGAGAAGGCCCTGCCTACACAGCTGACGCTGGATCTCTCCGGCGTGACCTTTATGGACAGCTCCGGCATCGCCCTGCTGATCCGGGCCCGGCAGCGGATGCAGGAGCTGGGCGGCACGGCAGATGTCTGCGGTGCCGCAGCACAGGCCCGCCGAGTGCTGGATGCGGCGGGGCTCCAACGTTATCTGACCATACGATGAGAGGGGAGTACATATGAAGCGGAGACCGGAGAACTATGTGACCTTGGAATTTTTGAGCCGCAGCAGCAACGAGGGCTTTGCCCGTCTGGCCGCAGCGGCCTTTGCCGCCCAGCTGGATCCTACGCTGGACGAGCTGGGAGACATCAAAACCGCCGTCAGCGAGGCAGTGACTAACGCCATCGTCCACGCCTATCCAAATCAGCTGGGGAAGATCGTCATGAAGCTGCGGATGCTGGAAAATCAGACGCTGGAGTTGGTAATTCGTGACTGGGGCTGCGGCATGGAGGACGTGGAGCAGGCCCGGCAGCCGCTGTTCACCACCGGCGGCGAGGAGCGCAGCGGTATGGGCTTCACCATCATGGAGAGCTTTATGAATCAACTGGCGGTAAAGTCTGCCCCCGGCAAGGGAACCACCGTCACCATGCGTAAGCGTATCGCCTCCCGTGTCCCGGCGAAGCGATGAGCGAGCTGCTGACGCTGTTGGATCGGGCGCAGAATGGCGACAATGACGCCTGTCAGCAGGTGTTGACGGAAAATGTGGGGCTTATCTGGAGCATCGTCAAGCGATACAGCGGCTGCGGCGTGGACACAGACGACCTCTACCAGCTGGGATGTATTGGTTTTATCAAGGCTGTAAAGGGATTTGACCTCACATATGGAACGCAGTTTTCCACCTACGCCGTCCCCAAAATTGCCGGTGAGATCCGCCGTTTTCTCCGGGATGACGGCTCCGTCAAGGTGGGCCGCAGCCTCCGGGAAAAGGGCCAGACCCTGTTTTATACACGTGAACGATTGCGCCATACACTGGGGAGGGAACCGCAGCTGTCAGAATTGGCGCAGGAGACGGGAATGACTGTGGAGGAGGTCGCCGCCGTAAAGTTGGCCAACGGGCCGCTGGAATCCCTCCAGCAGGAGACCATCGACGGCCTGACGCTGGAATCCACCTTGGGGACAGACAGCCCGGAGGAGGGGATGGTAGAAAAAATAGCGCTGCGGGAAGCCATCGACAGCCTGCCGGAGCGGGAAAGGATCACCATACTTCTGCGTTTTTTTCGGGGAATGACACAGGAGCAAGCTGCCCGTATCCTGAAGGTATCTCAGGTACAGGTGTCCCGCTTGGAGCGCAAGGGACTGGCAAAGCTCCGGGAAATTTTAGAAGCGTGACGGGATTTAGAAGTATTTGGGAAGTATTTAACGATATCGCTGCTGGAGTATCAAAGATATCACGCAAGCTTCAAGTTTCTAATCCGTAATAGGTTCTTATAGGCTCAATCAACCCCTCCGGCTAAAGAGGGAGGGGTTGATTGAGCCACACGACATGATGACTTACTTGACAAACATTTGTTCGCCTGTTATGATACGCAAAACGGCATCTCGGCTCCAGCGGGGGATCCTTTTCTTCGGCACACAAGATTGAACAAAATGGATGATGTTTTGTTCAACTCAGTGCAAGTAGGATAGTCCGCCGCACCTCGGTAGACGCTGCCGACCCTGTTTGCTGCTATTTTGAGGCACCTCTGTACTCCTTGCGGGCGGTTCCCCGTGTTCTTTCTTATCCCCATAGCCTTTCCCGTTGTTTTTACCCATGGTAAAATCTTTTTTTATTTTTGCCGCAGTTCGTAGGCAGGCGGGTGAGGATCGTGCCGGTGGTGCCGTTCGCCCTGCGACTGCGTGCGCCGCTTGCGGCGTTCATGCAGCAGGGCATCGGAACGGCTGCACCGGTGCAATCCTCAGGCTTCGCCGCTTGCGGCGCTCGTCTCCGAAGCCGACCCCGCCGTGGTTCCTGCGGACTGCGGTTTTTTGTAAATGCACTTTCGAAAAATTCTGGTTGACACTTTTTCGCCTATCTGGTATAATATACTTAGTATTACCCCTGTAATCTCTGAGAATTTGAGAATCTTAGTTTACGATTTCACAATCTTCGTGAGACTGCACAATTTCTTTCCCGTTGTTTTGTGTATGTCTCACAAGGGCAGGGGGTTCAGTATTACCCCCTGCAACTTCTGTAAATCTGTGAATCTTTGTCAGGGGATTAACAAAGCTCAGTCATGCATTTCAATACCCTTTCGCATTGAAATACCGTAAAGGCACCGACCGTTTGGCCGGTGCTTTTGCTATCTTGCGTGTTGCAGGGTAGGGGACTTCTGAAAAGAGGTGTCCTGGTCAGACTTCTTCGCGGTAAGAAAAACCAGCGTGTGTGAACAGTAGTCACACACGCTGGTTTCGTTGTACGTTGTCATCGTCAAGCAACTGGCAGCTTAGTCGCACCAGTCCCGTAGGCCACATTAACCGCACGGATTGAACAATAACAATTATTTTGTTCAATCTTGACTTGCTCCCGCTTGTCTGCTACCATGGTGCCACCGATACCCGCAGGAAGGAGAGGCTTTGAGACGATATGCGAGATTGAACAAAATAAAAATTTTGTTCAATCGAGAAGAGGAGAAAACAAGCTTTTCCCCGTTTTGCGGCATCTGCGCTCGTGTTGGCTCCGGATAACCTCGGGTCACTTCTGACAATCGCATCACTCCGGACAAATTGTCGCACTCCTCATGGAATGCGTGGATTGAAATACGGTCATCCATCTCGTCATTGCTGTGCTGATCCGATGGAACCGCAAAAGTCTCCGCATCTATGTGCGGAGACTTTTGCGGTTCAGTGATTCTTCTGATAGATGGCCCACAGGCCGTTCATCAGAAGATATTTGTCATAATACACCTTGTTGCGGCAATACCGTACGATCACCGGCGCATTACTGCCGGTGGCCACAATGGTGGGCTGCTCACCCGGCAACATCTCCCTGATGCGGTCGATAATGCCGTCCAGCATTCCCGCCGTGCCGTAGACGATGCCGGAGCGCATACAGTCCTCTGTATTTTTCCCAATCAACTGTTTGGGATGCTGCAAGGAGATATCCGGCAGTTGGGCCGTGTGGTCGGACAGCGCATCCAGACTCAGCCGCACGCCGGGAAACATCAGGCCGCCCTCATAGCTGCGCTTGGCGGAGATATAGGAGATGGTGGTGGCCGTCCCCATGTCGATCATAATGATGGGCGGAGCGTACTTCTCCAGCGCCGCTACGGCGTTGGCCACCAGATCGGCCCCCAGTTGGTTGTGGACCTCCATGCGGATATTCAACCCTGTCTTGACACCGGGGCCCACCACCATGGGTGGCTCGCCCAGCAGCCGGGTCAGGGCTTTGGTCATCATAAAGTTGATAGGCGGCACCACGCTGGAAAAGATGGCACCGGTGACGTCCTTCAGATCATAGCGGTACAGTGCAAACAGATTCATCAGGTCGATGCTGATCTGATCCGCCGTTTTGCGGCTGTCGGTGTCGATGGAGGAGAGAAACAGGAGTTTCCCCGCTTTGTCAAACAGCCCCACAGATATGTTGGAATTTCCGATGTCGATCGCCAGCAGCATGGCAAGTCTCCTCCCTGTTCATCATTGTTTTTTCTATTGTAACACGCACGAGCCGACTTGGCAACGGTCGGCGGCGATTTTACAAAACTCGCCAGCCGGAGCCCCACGACTTGACGAGACATAGAAAAATGTGTTATATTTCTATAAGTATCACGCAGCAAGGAGGCAGACATGAGCGAATTCAGCTTGAAACAGATCCAGGTATTCGTGGCCGTGGCGGAATTGGGGAGCTTTACACAGGCAGCGCAGGCCCTGTTCCTCAGCCAGTCCACCGTCAGCGCACATCTGGCGGCACTGGAGACGGCTCTGTCCACCCGCCTGCTGGACCGTGACGCACGCCGCCGGGTGCGGCTGACACCGGAGGGCGAGCGGGTCTATCCGGCAGCCAAAAAAATCTTGGCGGACTGCGCTGCATTGGAGGAGGTCCTCCAGAATCAGGATGGCGCAGGCCTTCCCCTGCTGCTGGGAGCCTCCACGGTACCGGCGCAGTATCTGCTGCCGGAGCTGCTGGCTCAGTATATGAAGCAGATTACGGGCGTCCGCTACCACCTGCGCCGGGGCGACTCGGCCCAGATCCACAAGCTGCTCCACAGCGGCTCCGTGCGGTTGGGCTTCGTGGGAGCTATGCTGGAGCCGGATTCCATGACCTACTTCCCCATGCTGGAGGATCATCTGGTGATGTGTACCGCCAACAATCCTCACTATCAGGCTTTGAAGAAGCAGAATGTCTATGGCCGTGATTTGCTGCGGGAGCCGACGGTAGCCCGTGAAGAGGGCTCCGGCACGGACCGCACCGTGCAGTCCTATATGCGGAATATGGGCCTTGCCGATCAGGACCTGCACATCGTGGCCAGAGTGGATGACCCGGAGGCCATCAAGCGTATGACCGCCCAAGGCGTAGGCGTCTCGGTGCTATCAGCCCTTTCTGTGGCGTCTGAGGTAGATGACGGCCGCCTGCTGACCTTCCCCATGGACCCGCAGGGGCTGCACCGCAGTATCTATCTGGTCTACCCCAGAGAGACGATCCTCTCCCAGTCGGAGCAGGCCTTTGTCCGCTTCTGCCGCCAGATGGCCATTCGCCGGAATCTCTGATCCATTCAAAAGTCGAAAAAGAGCTGTTATCGAATGATTCGATAACAGCTCTTTGCTATAGGAACCATTTGTTGGACAAAAAATGTATTCTATCGTATGATATATGAACAAAATGTTAAAAGAGAGAGGAGTTTTGTAATGAAAAAAGAGAATTGGCTGGTCATCATTGCCGGCGTTCTGGTGGGCGTGGCGGCTCTGGTGCTGACCAAGCTGGGAAACCCCGCTAACATGGGCTTCTGTATCGCCTGCTTCGAGCGTGATATCGCCGGTGCCGTGGGCCTGCACAGTGCTGCCAAGGTGCAGTACGTCCGCCCTGAGATCATCGGCCTAGTGCTGGGTGCCTTCATCATGGCTCTGGCCGGTAAGGAGTTCCGTCCGCAGGCCGGTTCCTCCCCTGCCACCCGGTTCGTGCTGGGTGCCTTCGTTATGATTGGCGCACTGGTGTTTCTCGGCTGCCCCCTGCGGATGGTTCTGCGTATGGGTGGCGGCGACCTGAATGCTCTGGTTGGTCTGGCCGGCTTCGTCATCGGCATTGTCATCGGTATCCTGTTCCTCAAGCGTGGCTTCAGCCTCAAGCGCTCCTATCCCGCCAAGCTGGTGGAGGGCACCACCCTTCCCGTGGTGATGTTTGTGCTGCTGGTGCTGGTGCTGGCAGTCCCCGCCATCTTCCACGCCAGCGAGGCAGGCCCCGGCTCCATGCACGCCCCCGCCATCGTCGCCCTGCTCATCGCTTTGGTGGTGGGCGCTCTGGCCCAGAAGTCCCGCCTGTGCATGGTGGGCGGCATCCGTGATTCCATTCTGGTGAAGGACAATCACCTGCTGCATGGCTTCATCGCCATCTTCCTCACCGTTCTCATCGGCAATCTGGTTCAGGGCAGCTTCAAGCTGGGCTTCGACCTGCAGCCCATCGCCCATAGCAGCCACCTGTGGAACCTGCTGGGCATGGTTCTGGTGGGCTGGGGCAGCGTGCTGCTGGGTGGCTGCCCCCTGCGTCAGCTGATTCTGGCCGGCTCCGGCAACGGCGACAGCGCCGTCACCGTGTTCGGTATGATTGTGGGCGCAGCCTTTGCCCATAACTTCGCTCTGGCCGGCAATCCCGACAGCACCAATGATGCCGGTGAGCTGGTGGTAGGCGGCATCGCCAACGCCGGCAAGGTGGCCGTGGTCATCGGCTTTGTGGTGTTGCTGGCCATCTCCCTGCTGAATTCCCGGAAGGAGGCGACTAAGGCATGATCGACGCCCGTGGACAGCTCTGCCCCATGCCGGTGATCATGGTCCAGAAGGCCGCCAAGGAGAACCCCGCCGAGATCCAGGTCCTGGTGGACGATCCCTGCGCCGTGGACAACATCACCCGCTTCGCCGGAAACAACGGCTATCAAATCACCTCCGCCCCGCAGGGCGAGGACTATCTGCTGATTCTCCGCAAATAAGGATACCATAACGAAGAGAGGCAAGGCCATCGGCCTTGCCTCTCTTCGTTATGGATGCGTCCCCTCACAGAATGATGCAGATCAGACCGCCGCTTCCCTCGTTGAGGATGCGTTCCAGCGCCTCCCGCAGCTTTTTCTGAGAATCCTCCGGCATCCGCTTTAGCTTCGCCTGCAAATCCTCCCCCACGATCTCGTGGAAGCTGCGGCCAAAGATGTTGGACTCCCACAGCTTCCCCGGCTCCCCCTCGAACTCCTGTAGGAGATAGTTTACCATGTCCTGCGACTGCTTCTCGTTCCCCACAATGGGGGACACCGTGGTGCTCACATCCGCCCGCAGCATATGGATAGACGGAGCGCTGGCCCGCATCCGCACACCGTATCGTCCTCCCTGCCGCACGATCTCCGGGTCCTCCAGCTCCAATTCCTCCACCGACGGCATCACCACGCCATAGCCGGTAGAGCGGGCACTGGACACCGCCTGCGCCACCCGGTCATACTCCTTCCGAAGGCCCGCCAACGTCACCAGCTGCTCCATCAGATCGCCGTCGTCGGTGATGCTCAACCCCGTCTGCTGGTTCACCGTATCGTAGAACAGGCTTCGGGGCAGCTGCACCTCCACCTGCCCCACGCCGGTCCCCAGATCCATCTGCCGCAGCATCACGGATCGGATCTGCTCCGACTGCTCCAGCGCTGCCATGCAGCCCTCCAGCTGCCGGACGTGCTCCAGCCGCCTGGCCTCCTGCCCCACCGCATGATAAAGGCCTGCTGGGATGGGATGCTCCGGCGGCAGAGCCTCCACCCATTCCGGGAAAAACAGCTGCAATTCCTGCACCGGGAACTCATACAGTAGACTCCGCAAAATCTCCTGCAGGTCCCCTTCCCCCAGCTCCAGACAGTTCACCGCAAGACACCGCACACTGTATTTCTGCTGTAATTCCTCCGCCAGCGGACGGGCTTCCTCCGGATGCAGGGAGTTCACCAGCACCACAAAGGGCTTCCCCAGCTCCTGCAGTTCCCGGATGACCCGCTCCTCCGCCTCCAGATAGTCGCTGCGGGGAATGTCCGTGACGCTGCCGTCGGTGGTGACCACGATGCCCACGGTGGAGTGGTCGCAGATGACCTTCCGGGTCCCCAGCTCCGCCGCCTCCGTCATGGGGATCTCATGGTCATACCACGGGGTCATGACCATCCGGGGCGCCAAATCCTCGAACTGCCCCACGGCACCGGGAACCATGTACCCCACGCAGTCGATGAGCCGCACGGAGAAGGAGGTGCCGTCCGGCAGACGCACCTCTGCGGCCTCCTCTGGTACGAACTTTGGCTCGGCGGTCATAATGGTGCGGCCGGAGCCGCTCTGGGGCAACTCGTCTCTGGCCCGCTCCCGTCGGTAGTCGTTTTCAATATTGGGCAGCACCTGCGTCTCCATAAACCGTTTGATGAAGGTGGATTTTCCTGTGCGGACCGGCCCCACCACGCCGATATAGATGCTGCTGCCGGTGCGGGATGCCATATCCTGATACATGGATGTGGAACGATTCATATGCTTCTCCTCCGAATCCTATCAGCTTTTGCTCCCAGCATATGCGGCGGGACGGCCCATTAGAAGGGATATGGTTTAAGAAGATGTAAATTTTTCTGTCTTTTATCCAACAAAATGTTGATTATTCAGGGACGAATATGGTAGAATAAAGTTAATTTATTCTACAGCATACGGAGGTGTTGACTATGCATGGCACGACCATTGACAGACGGGTAAAAAAGACCAAGAAGCAGCTGCGGCTGGCGCTGATGCATCTGATGACCCAGAAGAGCGCCAAGAGCATCTCGGTCCGGGAGCTGGCGGAGCAGGCGGATATCAACCGCAGCACCTTCTATATCCACTATAAGGACGTCAACGACCTGCTGCTGCATCTGGAGGATGAGATGGCGGAGCGTCTGTCAGAGCTCTGTCGGCGGCACGATCCCAAGGACTCCATGACCGGCGGCTACCCCTTCCTGACGGACCTCTACGCCTTCATTCAGGAGAACGCTGACCTGTGCAAGGTGCTGCTGGGGGGCTACGGTGACCGGGCCTATACAGAGCGCATCTGCCGCATCCTACGGGATGACTTCATCGAGGCGTATCTGTCCCTGCTATGTCCCGGCGACCGGGAGAAGATCCACTACTTCTGCGCCTTCATCGTGCCGGGAAATCTGATGCTGGCCCTGCGCTGGCTTCAGGACGGCACCAGAGAATCCCCGGAGGAAATAGCCCGCTTCGCCGGGCAGTTCATCAACAGCGGTGTGCAGTCCTTTGCCGGAAGATGATCGAAATGAAACGGGCATCCCGTAATAACAAAAAATGGCTCCTGACAGCTTGTCAGGAGCCATTTGTATATGTCTCTTCTTTGCCGCTTTACCGCACCAACCGCTGCCCCAGCAGCACCACCGTCACGCCCAACAGCAGGCTCAGCGCCGTATACAGCATCGCAAGGCCGGTCTTTCCGCTTTGCAGCAGACCTGCCGTCTCCACGGAAAAGGTAGAGAAGGTGGTGAAGCCGCCGCACACCCCCACCCGAAGGAACAGAAGCAGCTGCGGGTTCAGCTTGGCATACTTCCCCGCCAGCGCCCCGATTAGGCCCAGCGCAAAGGCACCTGCGATATTGATGCACAGGGTAATAGCCGGAAAGCCGCTGACCGGTTTCAGGGGCAGCAGCCCCAGCAGATAGCGGCAGATGGAACCGGCTGCGCCGCCCAAACCAACGAATACGCAGTTCAGCAGCATAGCCTTAGCCCTTCAGGCTCTCCTCCACCGCCACGGCCACAGCCACGGTAGCACCGACCATGGGGTTGTTGCCCATGCCCAAAAAGCCCATCATTTCCACGTCAAATCCGCCTGTCGGCGGCTTTGTGCCTGCGGCGCAAGGCTTTTTCGTGCAGCAAGCCCAATTTTTCACAAATCAGGAAACACGTTTCTCGTTCCAATAGAATGTGCTTTCTTAACTGGCTGCATTTTATCACATCTTCTGTCCACGAAACAAGCCCTTTTGACTTAATTAAACACCTTTTTCCATCTTCTTTCCTTCTCTATCATCTTTTATCATCTCTGTATCATCCTGTCGCCAAGAGAAGGAAAAGCCAATCAAAAATAAGTGATTTCTTTTCTGAACCTATCCTATTATATTGGATAGGTTCTTTTGTATAATCTGGGTGTAAAGATTGAGAGAGATAAACAAAACAAAAACCTCTCCAAAAGAAATAAGGGTTGCGACCTACCGCCACGGCCAAGAGCCAAGAAAGGACATTACCATGAACACCACTACTTCTACCAATTCCGCCGTCCGTTTCACCATCGACTTCTTCAAGCAGACCATCACCGGCACCAAGGCCAGCTTTGCCAAGGCCGGAAAGGGCTTCGGCCCTGAGTACGAGGAACTGACTGCCAAAATGGCGGCGCATCCCACCTTTACGCTGACGGTCAAAGAGCAGAAGCACAAGGCGACAAGCGCCAAGAAAACCTATGAGGGCATGG
The DNA here is from genome assembly GCF_018408575.1 of Vescimonas coprocola. Classification (NCBI taxonomy): domain Bacteria; kingdom Bacillati; phylum Bacillota; class Clostridia; order Eubacteriales; family Oscillospiraceae; genus Vescimonas; species Vescimonas coprocola. Next base: position 879,141 of record NZ_AP023418.1, on the reverse strand, counting down.
ACTTCAAGTTCATGGAGGATTACATTGCGACCTTCGAGAACGCTACTTTGGCGCATGAATATGAATCCGTCAAGGAAATGGCGAAAAAGTGCGGAACCAAGGCCTACCCTCTGACCAAGAAGTGGTTTCTTGGCAAGTTCAGCGATGAGGAAAGCGGTTTCGATATGGATGCCGCCAGAAAGACCATTGCCGACTTCCGCATTGTGCAGGCAACCAAGGAAGCAGCTTAATCCACCCACACATAGAAAGGAAAGGTATCTACCATGGAAAAGTTCAAGTTTGATGTTGTTGCCCAGACCCTGACCATTACCGCCAAGTTTGCAGAGGCCATGAACAATCCCGAGAGAGAGGAATATAAGCTGGTGCAGAAATTCAGAGCCGATTTTCCTGCGCTGGTGATTATGAGAAAAACCCACAAGTCCGCCACCCACTACACAACCAAGAGTGGAGAGAAGTTCAACTGCAACCAGTTCAAAAATCTGACCTATGAGCGCATGGAGAAGTTCCTTTCTGCCCTTCCCAAGAAGGAAAGCTATCTGCGGGAGTACAGCTTCGTGAAGGACTTCGCTTCTGCCGTCCAGCACAACGGTTATTCTCTGGTGCGGAAATGGTTCACGGCGCAGTTCCCCGAGTTCCGAACGAACCCGCTGTTTTACCTCAGCCATTCTCCCGAGGTGGTCAATGGAATGACCTTTCTGGACGAGGAAACCAAAGCCGAAAAGAAAGCGTCCTGATTTTGAATCACACTATTAACATTGGAAAATACCATATTTTCCGATGTTAATAGCCCACTTGAATGTTCCAGAAGGAGGAGCCATGTTAGAAGAAAAGACCTACACGCTCCCTCAGCTTGCCCAAGAGCTGGGAGGGGCAGCAGATCGTCAGAGCGTTCTGAAAAAGCTGCAACGGCGAGGGATTGCCTACACCGCAGAGGGCCGAGGCGCAAAGCTGAAAATCACGATTCAATCCATTCCAGATCGTTTCCCAACCTATTGCATCCGAGAATTGCAGTTTGCCCCCAATTCCGACTTTGAAAAGGTCCGCAACCTGTTCTATTACTGCTTCAATGACGAGGAATTTTTCACCTATCCCGATGAGCGAAAAGCTGCGGCCTTGGAGGAATGCGGCCATCACGTCTCACGGCAGAGTATCGCCGTCTATCTGCAAAAGCTCTATGATTTGGGCCTCTGGTCCAAAAGCAGTCAGGAATTTGTCTACTACTTTGCCCACGGTGGAGTTTACAGGGAAGCCGACAAGCAGGAATACTTGGAGGCATGGCACGACTACTGGGGCTGGAAAGAGGAATTCGGCGGAGAGCTGAAAATCGTCTGTCCGATGATTCTGGAAAAATACGACGGTTTTCCGAGAAAGCAGGCCGTCCCCGAAGCCAATGCCATGGAGCAGGAGGCAATTCAAACGCTGATTGCCCTCACCAATGAAAGCTATGAACGGGCATACGGGTAAATTTGAACCACACTGTTAACATTGGAAATATAGAATTATATCCAGTGTTAATAGTGTGAATTAAAAAAGCAAAACAGGACAGTCCATCCATTCCATTTCCCATAGAGAGTAGAAGAAAAAAGAAGGAGGCAAATCAATGAGCCTAATTGATGATTATTTTAAGGACGTGCCTGAATACTACGATTCCATGTGCATGGACGGTTACACCCCTGAGCAGATCAGATACGCCCTCCACAAGAAAATGAACAGACAGCAGGCAGAACAGGAAGAACTTGCGGATTCCGTGGATTCTGTCAAGATCAAGAGCGAGGTGAAGATCAAACGATGAGCGAAAAGAAAGAGGACAAGAAGAAAAAGAAGCAGTCCGTCCTTGAAAAAGAGATTTTCAGCATTATGGAAAAGTCCATGAAAACGGCATTGGATGCGGCAGTGGACGATTTGCTGAAGGACTGGAACAAGGAAATCAAAATCAAACTTTAAGAGAAACGGCAAGCCGACACAAGGAAAACCCTTGGTTGGCTTGCCGTTTTTTCGTTTTCTGCCGTCTGCGCCGTGTGGCGTGAAAAAGGGCTGTCCGCAAACAGACCTGAAAGCCGTTTGCGGAAATCAAACCCTCTCTTGGTAGGAGCGCAGGCCACGCCTTTTTCCGTATGGTGGGAAATCGTCTGGCTTTCCTGAAATACAGCCCCTTGTACAATCAAACATTTGGTTTCGCAGACACTTTTGGTTCCTGAAAAACGCCCCTGAAGGCACCCCAAAACGCAAAATTTCTGTTCAGGAAACACGTCAGCCCCTTTCGCTGACATCGTCCTCTTTTACATACTCAATCAGATCGGCAGGCTGACAGTCCAACAGAGCGCAGATTGTGTCCAGCGTTTTCCACGACACCAGTTCCCCATGCCTTAGCTGTTGGAGGTAGGACTGACCAATCAGTTTTTCTTCACGGATTTTGGTAGAGGTGTAGCCTTTCTTTTTCAGCTCTGCCAACACGTCCACCTTGTAACGGATTGCCATAAAATGCGCCTCCTTTTCCATTGTCCTTATTCTATCACAGATATGCACTAAAATCAAGTGCTAATTTTGAACAAATAAAGCACCAAATATTAGTGCAATATGTCAATAGACAGCACCAGCATTTAGTGCTATAATTTTCTTGTAATTGAGGGGCAGCCAATTTCAACACTGCCTGTTGTAAGCCCCCTGAACAACCCACAAAGGAGCAGCGACAGCACGGAGAGACGGCAACCACAAAATAAAGGAGAAACCGAAAATGTCTAAAATCGAACTGCTTGCCAAGATTGAACTGCTGAACAAATACGAAGCCATGATGGAGGAACTTAAAGCCGAGGCCGACACCATCCGCAACACCATCAAGGCAGAGATGGAAGCCAGAGAGGTAGAGGAACTGATTGCTGGACAGTACATCGTCCGATACACTGCTATCCTCTCCAACCGATTTGACAGCACCGCATTCAAAAAGGTGATGCCTGAAATCTACAAGGCGTACACCAAGCAGGTTTCCAGCCGTCGCTTCACTATCAGCGCCTAAAAAAGAACCCCTCTCCATGGGCTTGCAGGCTCATGGAGAGGGAAGGAGGAATAGCAGGATGAAAAGAGGATATTCCAGATGCTCCACCAATGAAACCAAGCAGGACATTGGCAGACAGGTACGGGAGCTGAAAGCCGCTGGCGCAGAGGTCGTCTACATGGAGTACGAACACGGAGACGCCAAGGTGAAAAGCCAGCAGGCGCAGATGTTCGCAGACGCCGAGGCAGGCGACACCATTCTTGTGTTGGAGGTCCCGAGACTTGCCAGAAGCACCCAGCAGCTTTGTGAGATCATCGAGATCATCCGAGAAAAGCGCCTGCGGCTGGTGATTCTTGGCAGTATCACGCTGGACTGTCGGGAGGGCAAAGCAGACCCTATGAGCGAGGCATTTCTGCAAATGGCAGGCGTGTTCAGCCAGTTGGAGCTTGCCATGATACGGAGCCGTGTGCGCTCTGGTATGGCGAATGCCAAAGCTAAGGGAAAGCGAATCGGCAGGCCGCAGGTAGGCAAGGAGGACATTCCTGCAAATTTCCTGAGACATTATCCTGCATTCAAAAGTGGAACGCTGAATGTTTCGGAATTGGCAAGGGTTTGCGATTTGAGCAGGACAACGGTTTATAAGTATATTGAGCTGTTGGAGAGATAAAAATCAAAAAGGGCAGAACGCAACAACGCTCTGCCCTTTTCGTTCCATTTTTCAAAGAAATAAATTAAAGGCTATTTTCGCTCGTACATTACTTCCAGACCTTTGTTCGGATGATATGTCCAAGAAACACGAAAATGCTTGTTCTCTGCGGTTTGCCGTCCCATCAATGCAGTAGTAGATACCATTTTTTGATAAACAGAGTTGGAAAAACCGAGTTTTTCATTCACAAATTTGATTCCATCCAAAGAGTCACTGGCTTTGCGGCTATTGTAAGAAACAGAATCTGGGTCAGCATTATTGGGGTTTGTGTCTATTTCCAAATAACTGCCATCTTGTGCTACCCCATTGTCGGCAAAAGGATATTGGCGCAGCATTTGAGAGACAACATGGGAGAAATAATTACGCTTATAGATGCTGCTGCCAATGAAAACGGATACAACCAAGAGTAAAACCAAAGCAATTAGAAGTATGCGCTTCTTGGCGTGTATGGTTTTGCGAGCAATTTCAAAAACGGAATGTACGGTAGGCATTTTTGTTTGACCCTTTCGTGTATTCGTTATCCAAGCAAAATAAGTGTGTTCTCGTCATCGTCTGTCAGAGAAAGGTTTCCGTCTTTGTATGTATAATGAACCACCATCTCCTTAGGCTCATCTAGCTCATCTGTTCCACTGTTATCGACAAAGGTGTGGAAAGACAAATCAATGATACCGTCTTTCTTTGTGCTGACAGAGAATGTACCATTCCAAGCAGACGTTGGTGTGTCATCTACCTGATTATAAAGTACCGCAGTTCCGCTGTTTCCATCCTCAAATTCAAAGATATAAACCTGATACATTGTTCCGACTGGAGCAGTCCAACTTCGTCCCCACTTACCATCCAATTTAGGAGCGACTTCCTCTGCTTGTTTTTGATAGTTGCTTCCGCAAGCGCATAGGGACAGGCACAGCACAAGCGCCAAGAGTAGGGAAATTGTCTTTTTCATTTGCGTTCCTTCTTTCGTATAAAATAAAAAAGTGCGCAGCCGAAGCTACGCACCGAAAAACGCAGCCCCGATTGCTGCGACACAACTTTCCCAACGCCCAAAACGGCATGCGAAAATAGGGCATGCGTTTTTACCAAGGTAAAAACAGCACACCATTCCGCTACTCCTGATAGGGGTACCTTGAAGCGTGTCCTCGGATTAGGCAGGCAGTGCAATTGTACTGTCTGCCTTTTCTGTTGTCTCTCCGCATAGAAGCATATCGTCTGTCTCGTTGAGGTTGAAGTCCCGAAAACAGATGTGGATCTTCTGCGGTGCGTGCTTGGAGTATTTGACCTCTTTCTCATACACGATGATTTTCGCCACAAAGGTGCGGAGCAGTTCCGGGGTCAGTTCCGTCATGTCGGTGAACTTTCTGGCCTTGGCGATGAAGTTCTTGGCGTTGGCCATGCTACTGCGTAGTTTCTCCAGGCGCTCCTCCGTGGCAGGGATGGCTTCGGCCAGCTGCGCTTTCTCCTTGGAGTATGCCTCAGACAGCAAACGGAACTGCTCATTGCTCACCCGTCCCAAGGCGCTGTCCTCATACATCCGCTTGAACACTACATCCAGTTCGCCATCCCGTTTCCGCATCGTGGACAATTCCCGTTCCAACCCCCGGATCTCCTTTGCCACCTCAGTAGATTGCTTTTGCTGAATATATGCGGCGAACCGCTCCGGGTCGCTCCTGGCAAACTCTGTGGCTCTGCGGATTGTTTCCAGCACGATTTCCTTCAGTGCCACTTCCCGGATATAGTGAGCGCTACACACTTCTGCCCCGTCCTTCTTGTAGGTGCGGCAGGTGAAATGATTCTGTTCCGGCTTCATGGTGTGCGCCCGGTGCAATACCATGGGCTTACTGCAGTCCGCACAATACACCAATCCAGAGAACATATTCTGCTCATCCATATTCGTGCGGCGGCGCTTATGAGATCGCACCTCCTGTACGATATCCCAGGTTTCCTGATCCACCAGCTCTTCATGAGTATTCTCAAAGATAAGCCACTCTGATTTCGGGCGTTCACATCGTTTTTTGTCCTTGTAGGACTTGGTGCTGTAGCGAAGGTTGACCGTGTGCCCAAGGTAGACCATGTTCTGAAGCATATCCGCCACCATGTCGCCAGTCCAGTTGTAGGGCCGCTCTGCATTCAGCCCGGAATGGGATGTGCCGAATTTCGTATAGGCGTACATGGATGGACTGTAGATGCATTCTTTCTTGAGCTGCTTTGCAATCTGGGCTGGTCCCATTCCGCCGGCGCACATGGCGAAGATGCGTTTGACGACAGCCGCCGCCTCCTCATCCACCAACAGAGGAGAGTCCTTGGTTGCACCCTTGCGGTAGCCGTAAGGAGCTCGTGTCCCCACCCGGATTCCCCGCTGTGCCTTGGCGTTCACTACATTCCGCACCTTGCGGCTGCAGTCCCGCACGTGCCATTCATTGAACAAATTCTTGAAAGGCATCAGCTCGTTGCTGTTTTCATACTTGGTGTCAACATTGTCGTTGACAGCGATGTAGCGCACATCATTGGAAGGGAATATCTCCTCGATATAAAGACCGGTGTGCAGTTGGTTTCTTCCAAGGCGGGAAAGATCCTTTGTGATGATGACGGCGATGTCGCCGTTGCTCATGTCATCCATCATCTGTTCAAAGGCTGGGCGATTGAAATTCGCGCCGGAATAGCCATCGTCCACATAAAATCTGGTGTTCTGGAACCCATTCTCATCGGCGTACTTTTGCAGGATAAGTTTTTGAGACGAGATTTGTCAAGGTTATTTTCTCCCGCTGAATACAAATGTCCAACTTTACTGTGAATAGCTCAGATATAATAAACACAGAGCCGCAGAATGGCCAGGGTTGCCATCACCGCCGCAATGATTAGGATGGTGTTTCGGTTTTCTCCGGCCACTCCGATGTCAATCATACTGGCCAGGGCAGTAGGCAGCAGCATGGCTGTCACAGCGGAGAGCAGCATCAGCGCCAAGAGGGCGGCCACATGCTTTCCGCTGAGTTTTACACGGGAAAAAATCGTACCCATAGTTTTCCTTTCTGCTCGTCGTACTCGCATTTTAGCTTGACAGGGCAAATAGCAAATGATAGTATAAATGAAACGATAGTATCATAGATGCTATGAATATCACAGAAGCAGGCGTTGTCAATAGTCCGAGCGAAAGTGGAACAAATGACAATCCTTGTTTCAATGATACGCAATTAAAGGAGACGTTTCTTATGCGAAGGACAACGGCTACAACAGACTATCTGAAAGAATGTATGGGTACAGCGTTGCTGGAACTAATGAAAGAAAAACCCATTGAAAAAATCAGTATTGAGGAGATGACTGCCAAGGCAGATGTAGGTCGCTCCACTTATTTCCGTTATTTCAAAAGTAAAGATGAAGTTCTGTCTTTCAAAATCACATGTCTGTGGAAGCGCTTTTCCGACGAACACGGTGCTACCAACTTCGCCACTGGTAGTTATGACGGCATCAGGCTGTTTTTTGAATTTTGCCTTTCCACTCGTCCTATTTGTGATCTGCTCTACTCAGCTGATCGCCAATATGTGATTCTAAACTTCTATTTACAAGAAGTGGCATCCATTGTCGCTAATGCCGATGCCAAAACGCACTACTTTATCCAATTTATTACATATGGATTGTTTGGGCTTATGAATGCGTGGGTATTACGAGGCTATAAAGAAACCCCACAGGAAATGGCACAAATAGTTTGCGATTGGGAAGCATCTTCGGAGGAGAAATAACATAGAGGGGGGTAAACATATGGGAAAAATCATTCGACGCATTCTAACAATTATTCCAGCGGTGGCTTTACAATCGCTCTGGCTTTTGCTGTTGATGAAATGGCTGACCCCTTACGCACCGATTATTGTGTCACTGCTTTCCGTTGCAGCGTTTTTCTTGGTGGTATTTATTATTATAAAGAGAGATGAAACCGCTTATAAATTGCTTTGGCTGCTGGTTATTCTGTCACTACCTTTGGTAGGAGCGTTACTATATCTGCTCTTTGGAAATAAACGGACGGCCCGCCCTCTAAAAAGGCGCTTGCAGCAAGTTCAAAAGAGTTGCAATCCGCAGCCTCTTCCAATAAAAGAAGCTCCCTTTGACGGCGAAAAACGCATGGGGCAAACAGTGCGGTGGCTGGAAGAAAAAACGCAATATCCGATGTGTGCAGTTGAGCAGGTTCGTTACTATCCGTTGGGCGATAATATGTTCCCTGATATGCTTGCCGATTTGAAAAATGCAAGAAACTCGATTTACGTAGAATACTTCATTATTGAGCCGGGGCATATGTGGGACGCAATCGTGAACGAACTGGAAGTAAAAATGGAGCAGGGCGTTGATGTACGTGTGATATACGATGATCTTGGCAGTATTTCTTCGTTCAATTTCAGTAATGTCCGTGAACTGAAAAAGAAAGGCATTCCATGTATTCCTTTTAATCCTTTCCTTGCCTTAAAAGGAACTGCAAACTATCGCGATCATCGCAAAATGCTGATTATTGACAACGAAGTTGCTTATAGCGGAGGTATCAACTTATCAGATCGGTATATCAATTTGGAACATCCCTATGGACACTGGAAGGACACAGGCTTTCGGATTACTGGTGAGCCAGTAAAAAATTTTACCCATATGTTCTTGACCTTTTGGAACGCATTTTCGCTGGAAAAAGAAGCAGGACAGCTTGCAATGCCCACATATCCCAAAAGGTATCCTGCGCCGCCGCACACATTTGATGGTTATGTGCTTAGTTACTACGATTCGCCCCTTAACCATGAAGCTACCAGTAATCAGCTCTTTATTGACTTGCTTTCTCAAAGCACGGATTACGCATGGTTTTTTACACCGTATCTTATGCTTGGCGATGACTTGATGGATGCAATGATTTCCGCTGCTCAACGTGGTGTAGACGTGCGGATCATTATGCCCGGCATCCCTGATAAGAAGCTGATTTTCCGTATGTCTCGGAGCTTTTATCAGGTGTTGCTGACTGGCGGCATCAAGATTTATGAGTATACTCCCGGCTTCGTTCATGCAAAGAGCTTTGTATCAGACGACAAAGTTGCGACGATAGGAACTGTCAATCTGGACTACCGCAGTCTCTTTCTCCACTTTGAAAACAATTCGTTCTTTTATCGTTCCAGTATTATTGCAGCAATAAAGGACGATTTCATCGCTACACAGGCAAAATGTAAAGAGGTAAAGCCCTATGATATGAAACATTATTCGCGCCGCTGGGTCGTAGATGGTGTCCTTCGTATTTTCGCACCGCTATGTTGAGGTTTTTATGAAGCATTTTCTTATGTGTCTGCTATATATCGCGGCGTTAGGGGTTCTCTCCTTTGTAGTGGGGCGCTTGATCCCGAAGCATTGGTTTCACGCCGATCGTTTTCCTTGGGTCTGCCACCCGGCAGAGCAAAAACTATGGAAGCGGCTTCATGTTCGGAAATGGCAGGCAAAGATCCCCGATATGAGCCGCATATTCGTTAAAATCATGCCGGAAAAGAAACTGACAAAGGAAAACTATGAGAACTTGCCGCGCATGATAGAAGAAACTTGCGTGGCAGAGTGGACACATATTCTGTTGTCTATCGCCGGTCTTGGACTGCTGAAAATATGGTCCGGTGTTGGCGGGGTATGTATAACGATTATCTACATTGTGCTGGGTAATTTGCCGTTTATTGTTGTCCAGCGCTATAATCGCCCACGCCTGCAAAAGCTGTTTGCTATGCAGCAAAGGAAAAAATAGGAGATTCAAATGCAAACACTAATTCTAAGCTGCAACACTGGCGCAGGGCATAACTCCTGTGCGCAAGCAGTTCAGGAAGCCTACCACTCTCGCGGAGAAATCTGCAATATTACAGATTCTTTGCAGTTTATTTCAGAAAAAGCATCCACGTTTATTTCTAATTGGCATACCCGAATTTACCGCCATGCTCCAAGGCTTTTTGATGCTGGGTATCAGCGTGCGGAATCTCACGAAGATATTTTTTGTGAGGGAACGCCGATCTATAAGCTACTTTCCTCCGGCGCAGAGCGGATGTATCAATACATCCGCTCTGCAGGCTACGATAATATTATCTGTACTCATGTATTCCCAGCCTTGGCGTTGACAGAAATGCGCCGACAGCACCCATGCTTACAGCTTGTAACGAGCCACATTTCTACAGACTATACCTGCGCTCCCTGCACAGCGGATTCTGCGCTGGACTGGTATTTCATTCCGTCCACTTCGCTGTTAGGTGAGTTTGAACAATGTGGACTTCAACCTCAAAAGCTGATCGCCAGTGGAATCCCTGTGCGGCAGCAATTCTACCAGCGTGTGTCACAAGAAGCAGGAAAAGCCAACGCCGGAATCTCTCCTGCTCATCAACATATTTTAATGATGTGCGGTAGCATGGGCTGCGGTCCAATGGAGGAGATTATATCGTATCTCTGCCCTTACCTCACAACAGAACAAGAACTTAGTGTTGTATGCGGCACAAATGATGATTTACGCAAAAAACTCCAAAAAAGGACAGAAAAGTATTCTCAAGTTCATGTTCTGGGAACCGTCAATAATGTGCCGCAGCTCATGCAAGCCTCAGACCTATTCCTGACAAAGCCCGGAGGTCTAAGTACATCTGAGGCAATGGCGGCAGAGTTACCAATGGTGCTTATCGATGCAGTGGCTGGCTGCGAGACACATAATCTGAATTTTTTTCTGCGTAATGGAATGGCCGTCACAGCCAATACGCCAAAAGCAATCGCAGACACCACAATAAAAACGCTAAATGCCCCAGTGCTTCTTTCTAAAATGCGCGCGGCAATGCGGTCGCAGACGGAATGTACGGCAGCCGATAAAATCTATGAATGGATATACAGTCATGCAAAGTAATCATATAAAGCCGGAAGTTAATTACCGTGAGTTCCGCATCCATAAACTTAATACACCTGAATTTTCTCACGTCAGGCTATTGCTTTACTGGCCAATTTTCGGCTTGCTGTTTTTGTTTCTTGAGCGGTTGCAACCGCAACGAAATTACTATCCCGTCTATTGTGGACTCGATGATATAATACCATTTTGTGAATGGGCGTTGATTCCGTATCTATTTTGGTTTGTCTTTCTAATCGGTACGTTGGTTTATACTTTTTTCGTCGATGTACCTGCATTTCGGCGTATGATGTATTTTGTGATAGTCACCTATACGATCACGGTTTTGATTTACCTGTTCTTTCCAACCTGCCAAAATTTGCGGCCAGAAGCATTTGTACGCAATAATCTACTTACACGCTTTATTGAATTATTCTATAGTTTCGATACCAATACAAATGTTTGCCCCTCACTTCATGTAATAGGCTCTGTTGCCGCGATGTTTGGGTTATGGGATTGCAAGGCGCTCCAAAGCGTCGGATGGAAAATCGCTGCTACATCAATCGCCGTGTGTATCAGTCTCTCCACCGTTTTTATGAAACAGCATTCTATCATGGATGTTCTCGCTGCATTGCCAGTCTGTTTCTTTGGTTGGTGGATTGCCTATAAGATACTCCCCAATAATAAAACAAACCGATTTCTTACGAGGATGTAATCATGGATAAATCCTACAAAAAGCCGCTTCTACTAATCACGTTTGGGGTGATCTTATTTGCGGCATTCAACAATCTAAACTATGTTGCCAACTTTCTAAAATCGTGTATTGGCTTGCTCGCTCCGATTTTATCAGGCCTTTTGCTGGCCTTTGTTCTGAGTGTACCCGTGCGCGGACTGGCAAAGAGGCTTCGACGAAAGCTGACTAAAGCTACAGATCGGCAAATAGACATGATAAGCCTGTTACTGACGCTGATATGTGTTATTGCGATTATTGCTCTTCTGTGTGTAATTGCGATTCCACAGCTCACTGCATCTGTAAAAAGCATTGCTGCTCTTGTTCAAGAAAAATGGCCTGACTGGGTCGGCTTATTGCAAAGATACGGCATTGACACAGAGAAACTGTCGGCACATTTTGCTGCGCTCGATTGGAAATCTATTCTGCAAAGCATTTCGAGCGAAATGAACACAGTGATTTTCTCAGTTGCCAATGTTGCTGGCTCTACGGTATCTGCGATTGCTGATGTTGCAATTTCACTTGTGATCACATTCTATGTGCTAATTGGATGGCGTGAATTGAGCAGTCAAAGCAAACGGGCACTGTATGCCTACTGTAAGGAATCCGTTGCAGATAGAATTTGCCATATTTCGAAACTTGCACATGACACCTATGCGAAGTTTCTTTCTGGTCAGTGTGTCGAGGTTATGATTCTTGGAACATTGATCTTTCTTTCGTTTTCTGTTGCAGGGATTCCATATGCGGGGCTAACAGCTGTTTTAACTGCCGCCTTTGCATTCGTTCCTTATATTGGAGGATTTCTCTCCTGCGCTTTCGGCATTTTATTTACTTTATTGGCGGCTCCGAACAAGGCGCTCCTATGCTTGATCGTCTATCAGGCAACTCAGTTTGTTGAAAATCAGTTCATCTATCCGCACGTCGTGGGAAACAGTGTAGGGCTATCCCCGTTCTGGACGTTGTTGGCGGTTTTGCTGGGCGGTAAACTGTTCGGTGTCCTTGGCATGATTTTCTTTATTCCGTTAATGGCTCTTGTATCTCAGCTTCTACACGAATCAATCGAACGGCGGCTGCATACCCGCAAACCGGAGCTGTCCAATGTACAAAGCAACTCAGACGAGAATACAGACATATCTCAATGATGTAGCAGGCGTTCGAATAGTTTGTGCGTTTATTGACGATAATCGTCTGGATGAACAGATCCGCCAGGCAGTTCTTTCATTGGAAACAAAATGGACAGAAAAAGAAATTGGTTTTCAGGTAGAATTGGAGGAAGTTAAATATACTGCGAATGAAGGACTTTTTATGCATATCTGGATAAATCTTTTAGATAATGCGATTAAGTTCAGCCCTTCAAAGGGGACAATTACGATGTTTCTGAAACAAGAACAGGATTCTGTTAAGTTCATTCTGGAAGATGAAGGACCAGGAATAGAGGATGATGTAAAATCCAGAATATTTGACAAGTTCTATCAGGTAGATGGATCTCATAAAGCAGAAGGAAATGGCCTAGGTCTTGCACTTGTAAAACGGATTGTAGATAGTGCCGGAGGAACAATCAAAGCAGAAAACCGTGAATATGGTGGATGCAGATTTGTTATAGAGCTGCCAAAGCAGAAAGATGAGATTATCTAGTTTTAAGATAAATTAGAAGATGGGAGTATTTATATGACATTTTATCAGGAGTTGCAGTTAAATCAGGCAGGTTCTAAAAACCTGTTGAAAAAGAGTGAAACACTAAAAGAAAAACTATATCATATGTGGGTATATCTGGTGAAGATAGCTGCTACAATGGCATTTTGTTTTTTCTTTGTTAGTATTTTCAGCATCCTATTTGGAAATGAGAACAGCATTGTAGGTGTAGTAGTCTTATTATGTCTCATGGTGTTTAGGAATGCGGATCTGGGGATCCACACCGGACAATCTACGATGCTTTTGGCTTTGTTCTTTGTAATTATGACTGTATGTCCGCATTTAGCAAATCAGTTTTCACCGGTATTGGGAATGCTGTTAAATATTGCGGCACTGGCTGTGTTGATTCTGTTCGGATGCCATAATCCATCCATGTTTAATCAATCTACATTGGTTCTTGGGTATCTGCTGCTATATGGTTATGATGTTACGGGAAAAAGCTATCAGATGCGATTAGTCGGAATGGCTTTAGGTGCAGCACTTACCTGCTTCGTATTTTATCGAAATCATAAAAACAGAACTTATAAAAGAAATCTGAAAGATCTGATACAAGAATTTGATATCACTTCTTCCAGAACAAAATGGCAGATATGTCAGATTTTATGCGTACCGATTGTCCTTTGCATTGCAGAACTTTGTAATATGCCACGTGCAATGTGGGCTGGTATTGCGGCCATGTCCGTGATTTTGCCGTCTATGGAAGATATGCACTACAGAGTCCGTAAAAGGATTGTCGGAAATATTGCAGGTGTTATATGTTTTACAGTATTATATTTTCTGCTTCCTTCGTCAATCTATGCATATATAGGAATTCTTGGTGGAATCGGTGTAGGATTTTCAGCACAATATGGCTGGCAGGCAGTATTTAACACATTTGGTGCTTTAGCCATTGCTGCAGAGACATATGGACTACAAGGAGCGGTTAGTCTTAGAGTGAGTCAAAATGTTTTTGGTGTTGTGTTTGCTTTAGCATTTTGTGTTATATTTTATTGGTTTATGCCTAAAAAAAGGAAAGTGAGGTGACCGTACATGCAGAGTGAAGTGAATCAGAAAGAAAATTTGAATAGAATTATTACGGTTCCTAATCTTCTTTCTTTTTTCGGCTTTGTCTGATTCCGGTAATTATATGGAGTTATTGTGTAAAGAAAAATCCTCGAATGAATGCAGGGAAGTGACCGAAAAGTACCGCACAGGACGGAGTGCATATTTATGGCTCGGACAGTTGTTTATGAGATTGTTTGCAGGACTATTATAGCAGAAAGAAGAGGTGTTCGATATGTGTACAGCAGCAACTTACAAAACAAAAGATTTTTATATGGGCAGAACGCTTGATTATGAATTTTCCTATGGGGAACAGATCACGATAACGCCAAGAAATTACGAATTTGATTTCCGGTTTGCCGGGAAGATAAAAAGCCATTATGCTTTGATCGGAATGGCATTTGTTGCAGGAGGTTATCCGCTTTATTATGATGCTGTTAATGAAAAAGGCCTTGGAATGGCAGGTCTTAATTTTGTCGGCAATGCGGCATATGAAGAAGCTTTGCCGGAAGATGAAACAGAAGTCAGCCAGGTGGCACAGTTCGAGTTCATCCCATGGATCCTTACACAGTGTGCTACTGTAGCAGAGGCGAGAGAGAAGCTGGCAGCAATGAGACTGACAGGCACAGCATTCAGTGAACAGCTGCCGACAGCACAGCTTCACTGGATCATTGCAGACAAAGACTCCTGTATCGTTGTTGAGTCTATGAAAGATGGGCTGCATGTATATGATAATCCGGTAGGAGTGCTTACCAATAATCCACCATTCCCGAGTCAGATGTTTGCACTGAATAATTATGCCGGAGTATCCAGAAAACAGCCGGAGAGTACTTTTGCAGGAGTATTACAGCTTGATGCATATAGCAGAGGAATGGGTGGAATGGGAATACCTGGAGATCTTTCCAGCCAGTCAAGATTTGTGAAAGTTGCCTTTACAAAATTAAATTCGATCTCCGGTGAAGAAGAGGATGAGAGTGTAAGCCAGTTCTTCCATATCTTAGGATCCGTAGATCAGCAGCGTGGATGCTGTGAGGTGACAGAAGGCAAATATGAGATCACGATATACACGTCCTGTTGTAATACAGCAAAAGGTATTTATTATTATACGACTTATGATAATCATCAGATCACAGCGGTTGACATGCATGCGGAAAATCTGGATTCAGATCAGCTGATCTGTTATCCGCTTCTGTCCAAGGGCGAAGTCAGATGGCAGAATAAATAATACGAAAATGCACGGAGAAAGCATAACGCAGAACAACAGGAGGACAATATCGAGATTGTATGGAATGCAGATGTTAGGTTGATAATTGTGCAAGCACCGCCTGCACAATTTGTGCAACAAAAAAGAGGAGCCAGTCCAGACTCCTCAAAGGTACGTTATTTCAAAAAGTTGCTCTTGTGTTCCAGCGCGTGCAGATTATGATAGTCCTCATAAATAAGTCAATTTTGCAGATAAAATTAGCAACTCAGGAAAAAATGATTTGCTTGGAGAAATCGAAACGATAAGCTGAGATAATGGTTTCTCTTCTTTAGTGAGCCTATGAAATGACGAAATGTGGCTCGCCACATGGTGCTAACGCATACGACTGTTCTCCTCGTGGTGATGAATTGTTGAAGTTAAGTGAGCAAAAAGCAAAATCTGAACTTGTGAACTTAATTGCCAGTGCAGCAGGCGCATATACAGGGGCTGTTATCTCGCAAATATTCGATGCGGCGTAAGTAAAAAAGTTGGGCACGATCTTAACGAGCAATGCATGGCGGTACCCACTCATGCAAAATTTATAAGCCCCTGCCGCAGCAGGGGCTTATAAATCGCCTGTCTGGGATAAAATCCTCGAACCCCTTTGACACAGATTCCATCTGTGACTATGCATCGCAAGCGATGCTAAAGGAGCACGGTCAGCCACGACCGTGCTCCTTTAAATTTGTGCGGCTCTATGTCAATAGTTGGGATAGAGGTAAGCGCAAGAATGTGGTAGCATATATATATTATCGTTCCCAAGTGTCTCTGCTGTTCTTCTTGTTTTGCTTCTGCTGTGCCTGCTGTTTCTGACGCAGATGTTCACGGATGGAGCGAGCTTCCGTTTCCTCATGAAGTATATCAGCAACATCCCGCTTGCTGTCGTACATCATCAAGTAATCGTACTTATCTCCGTAAGCAGACTGCACACGGTCAACCACAGAGCGCTCCATTGCAGGACGCAGGTCGAGCCTTGCGTCCTGCAATTCGTCTGGGTCGAATTCTGCCGATTGCGTCTTCAAATCAGCATACTGCTGCAAAGCGTCGTTCAGCTCAGCCGTGTACTTTTCTTCCTGTTGCGACAGCTTTTTTAGTGCGGCTTCCATCGTGGAAATGTCCTTTTTCACAGCAGCGATACCGGCATCGTCACTGCATTCCAGCGAGTGCAGCAGCATATCCTTCTCGGATTTCAGCTCTTCCAATTCCTCGGTCAGCTCCGCAATATGGCGGGACAGTTCACACTGCTTCGGGATGAGATAGAGGGGTGTCTCCTTCTTTTGGGCAAGCAAAGACTTGCGTTCCTTGCCCTTGCCCCGAATCTCCTGAACCAGCTCGGTATAGCGCACCAGATTCGGCTGAACCGCGTGGATATAATCTTTCATGCGCTGCCTGCCCCGGCCGATATGCCGCAGCTGATAGCGGAAAACAATCATATTTGCCCGCAGCTTTTCCATCGCCTCGGCAATAACCGGGAGGGTGTTCTTTACCGCCTGTGCCAGCTTCCTGACCGCAGCTTTCAGCTCCCGCAGCAAGGCATTGTCCGCCTTGATCTGCCGGTTGATCTCGCAGCGGTCAGCAATGATCCCTTTCCGCTCCAGCGCCCGTGCGGTCACTCCCTCATGGATGGTAGGCTGCTCATCCAGACCTCTGGCTGCGTTGCTGCGGTGGTCGATTCGCTCCGCCCGTCCGGCGCGCTCCAGATAGAGATTGGTCACATCCGCCCATGCAGCCCGCCATGCCGCAAGCTGCTCCTCACTGTTCCAGCGCTCGGAGATAGGATTCTGTCTGCCGTAGCGGGTGCTTTTGGGGTGCTTATCTGCACGGGCAAGCCCCTGCGCATCGGCCTCGGAAGGAACCATATACACCTTCTTTTTGCCGACCTTGTAGGGATATTGTTTCTCCCATCGCTCGTTCTGTGCCGCCTTAAACTCAGCGGCAGTAAAACCTCGTTCCTCACCGTTTCTCATGCAGAGATATTCCTTCTCGGTCTTGTACTGCCAGTGTCCCTGCTCATCCAACGGGCGCACCGTCAAGAGAATGTGGGCATGAGGGTTGCGACCGTCGGTGTCGTGGATGGCTGCGTCGGCGCACATTCCATCGGCCACAAACTGCTCCCGGATAAATTCTTGCAGCAACTCAATCTGCTCCTCACGGTTCAGCTCTATGGGCAAGGCAACGACAAATTCCCGTGCCAAACGGCTGTCTTTGGCTGTCTCCACTTCCTCCACGGCGTTCCAGAGCTTTTCACGATCTTGCCATTCCTGCAGGGGCATATTCCGGCAGAAACACTTCCTGCCAGACAAGTCCCTGTTTTTTTGTGTAGTCATGCTGTATCCCGTCGTAATCGTTATACAAGCGGGAGCAGCTCAGATAAGCGGAGGCGGCCACAGCGGAGCGTCCCGCACCCCGGCTGACCACCTTCGCTTCCAGATGGTAAATTGCCATTGTTCGTTCACCTCGTTTTCTTTTTTCTGTTTCTCTTTTGTAAAAGAGAAAATGGACGGGCTGAACGCCTGTCCATTTCTGCGGCAAAGCTGCCGGTGGCAGGTTTGCGCAGGCGGTTGGAAAATAGCGTCGGTTGAAGCGACGGTATTTGCCCAATCGCGCAGACGATGACAGCAGCATCCGCAAATGCTGTGGCATTGTCTGTCGCTTTCCGCAGAAAGCGACATCCCCCCTCGGAGAGCGCACGATGCCGTAGGGCATACCACCGCCCCTTCGGGGGTGGTGAGTAAGTGCGCCCTTTGGGAGAAAAAAGAGGAAGGTCCCCGGTTTCCCGGAGACCTCCCAGCAGATTCAATCGTGCTGCGGCAGCTTCTGTATCAGATAATCCTCCAGTACAGTCGGCTCCATCGTCCGCACTTCTGGCAGCACCTTTTCCAGAATTGCGCCCTCCTGAATGAGCCTGCGTGTTCTGGCTTTGCGCTCCTTGACCCGATCCCGCGCCTGCGCTTCTTCCAACCGGTGCTGTGCCTGCAACAGTTTCTTTTCCGCATCTGTCATCATGCGAAAGCCCTCCTTATCTTCGTTTCTGCCAGACGATTTCATAGCCCAGCGCGTCGGCAAGCTGGACAGCTTCGACATAGCGCAGGGATTCCTGCTGGAGCTTATTGGACAGGTTTGATACGCTGTCAGACCAGCCGTGTTCGTCCCGCAGCAGATCGACCACCTCCTGCATGGTCATGCCCTGACGGACGATGTACGACTTGATCTCATTTCTCAGATTGGATTTCATCAACTTTTTACCTCCATTTTTCGTGATATTGGTTTTTGAGTAAGTGAACTGTGTGCGCTTTGCAGTGAAAAATCTGCCATGCCGCAAATCCGCTCAGATTTCCGTCCGTGATGCCCTGTTCACAACTTCGCCCTATCGGCTTCATCGTTCTGTGTGAGAGCATACGGAACGGCAGAATATGCCGCCGTCAGGTGCAGCGCCTTCGCGCTTCGGTAAATCACCGGATGGTGCAGTCCGTTCGACCTGCGGCAAAAATCTTCACGGATTTCACAAGCATTGATTTTGGAATAGCAAAATAGAGCCGTCGGTGTACGGTTTGGTACGGCAAGCCCGCCTTCTGTACGCTTCTGTACGCCGGTTTTGCGTACCGGCCGCCGATTTGGCGACAGATTTTACACGCTGCCGTGAAATGCTTTACGGTGCGCACAAGCAAAAGCGGTTTTTTAGGATGGAATCAAAAACAGCCGTACAGAGTGTACGGCGTGTACGGCAATTTTGAAGTCCGTTTCTCGTTTTCAATACGGCAGCGGATTGACTACCTCAATGCCCATAAAGCCACGCACCCGCTTGCCGCCGACGTGGACATTGTTGGTGGCCTCCACGTTGTAAAGCCGCTCATTTTGTGCAAGCTCAGAGCTGACCCGGTTGGCAGACATGGGCTTCTGCGCATTATCGTCGCACCATCTTGTGTAGGCTTCATAGATCGCCTTGGAGCTGGCCTCGCTGTCTGCCCGAAAGCGGATATAGCCCTCGGATTGCAGAAACTCAATCACATTGTTGCTGCTGCGCTTGACCGTCTCCATATTTTCTTTGGCCTTTGAGCTGACTGTGAACTGATAGTTGTCCCCGATCAGCCGGTGCAGCCCCTCCAGACACCAGAGGAAGATGCCCTCCTTTTCCCGCAGCAGCTTGTCCACCAGAAACGGATCGTCTGCTCTGCCTGCGGGCCGGTCTTTGGTGGTCAGCACGATCTGGCGGCGAAAGAAACCGTCGGACTTGTCGTGTAAGGCGGTCAGCGCACCGTTGCCGAAGCAAAGAAAACGCACATAGAGCTGGCTTTG
The DNA here is from genome assembly GCF_018408575.1 of Vescimonas coprocola. Taxonomy (NCBI): domain Bacteria; kingdom Bacillati; phylum Bacillota; class Clostridia; order Eubacteriales; family Oscillospiraceae; genus Vescimonas; species Vescimonas coprocola. Next base: position 859,600 of record NZ_AP023418.1, on the reverse strand, counting down.
GTAGCTCTGAACGCCCTTGCGCTCCATATCCATCTTGCACTCGGAGGTCACGATGGACTTGATATAGTTGGTCTTGGGCAGAGCGCTCATATCCATATCGTCATCTACCATCAGGAGCTTGTTTTCCAAATCCGCACGGCTGAACCGGTTGCTCTCCACCTTCTGGATGCTGGTGGTATTCATGCTGTCGCCCAGCAGCGAGCGCATGACAAGACCGATGCGGCTTTTACCCTCGCCGCCCTTGCCGATGAGCATGAGCATCTTCTGTCCCTTGGTGGTTGGCAGCAGACAGTAGCCTAAAAACTCCTGCAAGGTGGGAATGTCCTCCGGTTGCAGCAGCTCGGACAGGAATTGCAGCCACTTTTTCGGAGTGGGCGCGTCAGGGTTGTAGGCAACCGTCAGTCGGTTGTTGCAGTAGCTCTTGACGGCGGTAAAGCTGCCGTCTATGAAATACGTTCCGTTGGAAACATGGATACGGTCGGTCTCAATGGGCAACGGCGGTGAATACGCTTGCAGCTTGATGCTGGCAAGCAGATTTGTCACAACTTTGGACAGTCCGGAGGTCAGAACTCCGGAGATTTCCTCCAGAATGAGATTACCGATCTGCCCTTCGTCCTCGATGAGACCGTCCACGGTGAACAGCCGCCCGCGCACACATTTCATGGGGTGCTTGTCCAAAAACTGCTGGCAGAACAGCACTTCATTGATATGCCTGCCATCGTACCAGTCAGGCCACGCCTGCGGTGTCATTTCCATCTTCCAATTCCTCCTTGTGAATTTCCTCTAATCTTCTTCGCAGCCTGTCCAGCTTGCCGTCTTCCATCTGGTGCTGCACCACTTCGGCGCGTTCATGGGAATCCCCGGCGCACAAAATATCCAGATAGTATTCCGTTTCATCGAGCTTGCGACAGGCTTCCGTAAACCGTGCGTGAACAGGTTGATCAGGTGACTGCGGCGCATACCGCACCTTCCAGTTCCGCAGCACACGGGCGTAATCAGACAGAACAGAAAAGCACAGCCGCTCGTTTTCCATGAGCTGCTGTGCTTCTGTTCGGATGCGTTTTGCGTGAAGCGCTGCTGCGCTGGGCGGCTTGTCCGGGCTGAGATGAAAATCTGTCATCAGCTTCCGTGCCGCATCGTAGGGTGAAAGCTGAAACAGCCTGCCCACAAAGTCGATCACATCCCCCGTGCTCCCCGCAGGCGAAGCAATAATAGTGGTCGTCGGCCACATACAGGCTGGGATGTCGGTCATTGTGAAACGGGCAGAGGGCTTTGCCGTATCGGTTCACATCGATCCCGTACAGCTCTGCCGCTTCCCGCAGATTGATGTTTTCTTTTACGATTTCAAAAATACGCATGATACCTCCATTTCTGCGCAAAAACGGCGGCCTGCCCGATCTGGGGCAAGCCGCCGTCTGTGTCTTTTCTTATGATGTTTTGATTTCTTCCTCATTCTTGGCTTCTCGCAAGGCTTTCTTCCGTGCGCCCTGCCGCTTGATCTGTGCTGCATACCGGCAAGCATCGGAGCAGTATTTGACGCTGCTTCGTGTCGTAGGAAACACCTTGCCGCAGTTTTCACAGGTACACTCCCGGCTGCGGCTTTCTGCCGCCTCCTGCCGGTAGAATTTTGCCCGGCAGTTGGGGCCGCAGAACAGGGTGTTCGTCCGTTTGGATGCAAATTCCTGCCCGCAGCACTTGCAGGTCAGCATGAAAGGCTGACCGACAGCGTGTTCACCAGCCTTGATTTTCTGATACCGTTCCCGGCTTTTAATGCGATGTCGCTTGAGCTGCTCCTGCCGCTTGATTTCTTCCTCGGTCAGCTCCGGTGCGGGAAGCTCAAACTGCCCGATAAAGCGAAGGTGGATCTCCACCTCCTGCACCCGGTCACCGTCGATACGCTCCGGGGCGTGGACGATGATTTTCTCAATAAACTCGTTGATCATGGGTGTAGTCAGCTCGGAGAAGTCCGTGTACTTCCTTGCCAGCTCCAGAAACTGCTCCACACGGGCGGCGTCCTCCGCAAAAGCGGACAGCTTTTCTTCTGCTTCTGCGACAGAGGCTTGCAGCGCTTTCTGCTCGGCTTCGTAATCTGCCAGCAGACTGTCAAAGCGCTCATCGGTAATGCGCCCGACAGCAAAGGATTCATAGAGCTTTTTGATGATGGTGTCCAGCTCAGCAATACGCTTTTTGTCCTTGCTCAGCTTTCGCTTGGCATCTTTGGCCGCTTCCACCTGCCGGAGCTGGGAGGCAGAGCGCACCTTTTCCATAAACGCCGCCTGATTGGAAATTGCAAAGGTGCTGACCGTGCGGATGGTGTCCAGAATCAGGGTGCGCAGAGCTTTGGTCGTGATATAGTGGCCGCAGCAGGCGGCAGTTCTTTTCTGATGGGCGAGGGTATAGGAGGAACAATCGAAGAAGTCAGATGGATAGGGATTGTTCTCTGTGCCGCCTTTGGAGCGGTGGTTATACATCTTCTCGCCGCAGTCGGCGCAGTACAAAAGGCCGGTCAGCGGATTCGCTTCCCCCAGCGTGTCGATGCGCTTGGGCGTCTTGCGGAGCTTCTGGGCAAGCTCCCATGTTTCTCTGTCCACAATGGCCTCGTGGGTATCTTCAAAGATCAGCCAATCCTCCTTGGGATTCATTACGGCGTTTTTATCTTTATAGGACTGCTTGTGGGAGCGGAAATTCACCGTATGCCCCATATACTCCGGCTTGGAGAGGATCTGTCCCACGACATAGCCGCTCCAGTTATAGGGATTGGAAAATTCCTCTTTGCTTTTCCAGATGCCCTTGTTTTGCTTGCCGAAGTAGACCGCAGGGGTGTCGATCTTGTCATCGAACAGAATGCGGGCGATGTCATAGGGACCTTTGCCCTCGATGGTCAATCGGAAAATACGCCGCACCACGGCAGCCGCTTCCTCGTCGATCAGCCAGTGGTATTTGTTCTCCGGATCTTTCTTGTAGCCGTAAATGGCGCAGTTGGTGGTGGGCTTGCCGGATTCCCCCTTGACACGGATGGCGGTTTTCTGCTTGCGGCTCAGGTCGCGCAGATACCATTCGTTCATGATGTTGAGGAAGGGGGCAAACTCATCGCTGTTCTGATCGTCGCTGTCCACGCCGTTGGCAATCGCCACAAAGTGGACGCCGTGCTGCCGGAAGAATACCTCCGTGTAAAAGCCGGTTTGCAGGTAATCACGACCGGCCCGGCTCATATCCTTGACAATGACATGGGCAACCTTTCCGGCCTCGATGTCCGCCACCAGCCGTTTCCATGCGGGACGGTCAAAATTACCGCCGCTCCATCCGTCATCGGTATAGTGGCGGCAGTTGGCGTAGCCTCTCTGCTGGGCATAGCTTTCGAGGTATTTTTTCTGATTCACGATGGAGTTGCTATCACCAGCATTGTCATCGTCACGGCTCAGCCGCTCATACAGAGCGGTGATCTTTTCCTCAGTCTGTTTCATGCGCATTCGGCGCTCCTTTCAGACTGACGGCTCATTTGTGGTGCTTCCATTATACCACAAGTACCGTCATTTGTAACCCCCTCATTGCGGATCATCCGCAGAATCTTTTCCTCCATAGTCTCCGCTGCTGTTTCGCTGAATGCGACCCTTACCTTATAGGTGGTGCCGCCGATGCGCCGAATGATGAACTGTTCCTGTTGCGTTTGCTCCATAGGCTTCCTCCTTGCGTAATTTGCTGGTTTTTGATATAATAAATCCGGTTCCGTTGACTGTAAGCCAACCGTGTCTTTCTGTTGGTTTTCCATGCCCCATATCCTCCTTTTCTTCGTTGATGGCTCGGAGAGTAACCTGTGTAACTTGCGTTAAGATTACTTCCTCTACTAATAGGAGAAATACGGGGTGTAAATCGGAACTGTTTTTTTGAGAAAAAAGAAAAAATATTTTTTTCGAGGAGGTGAAGCTGTCGTGGAATCATGGGAGGATGAACTGCTGTGGGATGATGATTTTTCCGATGAGGAAGAAGATACCGAGGAGCAAATAGAGGAAGCCGACCTTGAAATGGATGAGGATAGCTTCGCCGATTGGGAGGATGCGTCGGACGGTGCGCCGGAGAACGAATCGCTGGAGGAAGCGCTTGCAGAGGAACGCACGCTGGAGCTGGAAAGCGAGCTGGAGCAGGACGAGCATCCCAGAAACTATGCCGCCGAGCTGGAGGACGAGGAAGAGGAAGCCGCGCCCACCAGCGAAAAACGGCTCAAGCGGGAAATTCGCGCAGAGGCTGTGCGGCGGCTGGAGGAAGCAGCCCGGACGGAATCGGATTTTTTGACTGTGGTAGACGAGTGGAACAAGCTGGACAGAAATCGGGAACGCCGGGAGCGTGACCACGAAAACCTGCGCGGGGATGTGCCGTTGGAGTTTCAGGCCGTGCCAGAGCCGAGAATTGCTCCCCTCTGGATGAATCTGCCAAGGTTCCGCCAGCTCTGTCAGGGAAATTTTCTCGACATCATCTTCTCCTGTCCCTACGAGCTGCATGAGCTGACAGCAAACCGTTTTCTCTCCAAGCTCTTCTTCACCCTCAGTGATGAACAGAAGGAGGTACTGTATTACCTGTTCGTCAAGCAATACAGCACCACAAGGCTTGCTGCCATCCGTGGGCAGTCCGACCGGAATATCCGAAAGTTGCGTATGACCATTCAGAAAAAGCTGCAAAGGCGGATGTATGAGCATCTGAGTGAAAAGCTGGAAAGGGACTACAGCATTACTCTGCGGGAGCGCGAGTTCGTAGAGGAATATGAAGCACTGCTGCAAACCATGGGCAAAGATGCCGTGATCCGCCGGGAAAACAAAACCAAACCGAGAAAAAAGAAAGCCGCCCTTGACGATGACAAGGACGGTTGATACAATAGTAATACGGTTAATATATAGTTGGATTACGAGTTGAGAGGAACAGCGCCATGAAGAATCTCTTTGAGCAGTCCCGTTCCCATTGGGTACGGTATGACCGCTATGAACTGAAAACAGCCGCAGACGGCAAGCGGTATATCACGCCGGGGAAGAATGCCAAGCCCGACATATATAATCCCTTGAAGGAAGCGCCGGGAATCGTGCTGGATGCGCTGAATGTGGGAATGCTGATGATGAACCGCAGCCCGGAGGACGAGGTGCAGAAGGCCATTCTGGAATTTGTAACCCATTACGGTCTGCTGGGCCTGATGACAGCGCTGCCCACCACGCCGTCCTTCATGGATTATGAGGCGGTCTATCTGCCGAAAAACCACTTCATCAAGGCAGAATCCATGGAAACCGAGGACTATCTGGCGCTATTCTATCCCTTTGACCAGCTGGATCTGGTCAAGAAGGGCATTGAGTCCAGATGGAGCGTGTCCGGCGACAACATGATGGTGGCGCTGACCATGACCTTTGCGAGTGAACCCATGGCGAAAACCATGAGCTTCCAGCGAGAGTATGCTGAAGCCTATGACTGGGTGGCGCAGCAGTTCAAGGACTGGGCCTTTACGCTGACCACATCTATTCTGTACTACAACGATTATGACCTGATCGATGAGGATACCCGGAATCTGTATCGCAAAGGCATGGCTGCTTTCGGCGGCATTGCGCCCAGCTATCATATTGAGCTGCTGGACAAACCGACCATCTATTGGGACTTCCATTCGCTGCTGCTGGGCATCCAGATGATGTTCAGCTTCCTGCTGGTGGACGGAGAGAAGCCCCTGCGGCTGTGCAAGCACTGCCAGAAGGTGTTCCTGAGCAGCCGCTCCAATTCCGCTTTTTGCAGTCCCCGCTGCAAGAATCAGTATAATGTCTATAAGAGCCGTGGGAAGAAAACCAGCGAAGAAGATTGAGGTGAAACGACATGGCAGACGCCAAGAAGGATAAACTGCAAATCCGCAACAGCACAGTGGATTTCCTTGTGTTCACGAAAGATGCCCATGAGGATGGCATTGAGGTACGGGTACAGGATCACGACGTTTGGCTGACCCAAAAGGCCATTGCACGGCTTTTTGATGTAGACCGGAGCGTTGTGACAAAGCATCTGAAAAATGTATATGAAAGCGGTGAATTGTCCGAAGATGCAACTTGTGCAAATTTTGCACAAGTTGCGGATAACGGAAAAACCTATCACTATAAGTTCTACTCTCTGTCCGCCATCATAGCCGTAGGCTATCGGATCAATTCCGGCAGAGCCACGCAGTTCCGCCAGTGGGCAACCAAGGTGCTGGACACCTTCACCAAGCAGGGGTATGTGCTGGACAAGAGCAGGCTCATCAATGGGCAGATTTTTGATGAGGACTACTTCGATCACCTGATTTCCGAGATTCAGGAGATTCGGGCCAGCGAACGGCGCTTCTATCAGAAAATTACGGATATTTACGCCACTGCTGTGGACTACTCTCTCGATAGCCAGACCACAAAGGATTTCTTTGCCACAGTTCAGAATAAGATGCACTATGCCGTCCATGGCGGCACAGCGGCAGAGGTCATTATGGCACGAGCCGATCACACCAAGGAACACATGGGGCTGACCTCATGGAAGAATGCTCCTGACGGCAAGATTGTCAAGGCAGATGTGTCCGTTGCAAAAAATTACTTATCCATGGATGAAATGCAGGAACTGAACGAAATCGTCACCATGTATCTGGACTATGCTACCCGGCAGGCCAGACGGCATATTCCCATGACCATGGCAGATTGGGCCTCCAAGCTGGACGCTTTTCTGCAATTCAATGATGCAGAGATTCTGCAAAATAAGGGAAAAGTCACCGCTGCCATTGCAAAAGCCTTTGCCGAAAGCGAGTTTGAGCAGTACCGCGTCATTCAGGATCATCTGTATCAGAGCGACTTTGACCGTCTGGTAGCCAGCACGGAACAAAAGAACTAAAGTGTAAAAATGCCCGTTATCGGCCACGCAACCGATAACGGGCATTTGTCATTCATATACAAGCTCGGTCAAAACGATTTCCTCCGCGCGGCTGCGGATGCTGTTCATGCGGCGCACCCATTCCATTTGATCGGCAGCTTTGAGTGCTTCGGTCACGCCTTCTTGCTTCACCATTGCAGAAACGATGATTTCCATGCGCTCGTTGCAGGCTTGGTCGATCTCGGCAAGGTGCCGATGCAGCGTTCCGTTTGTGAGCAGGTTTGTGTAGAAAATAGGGCGATGTTCTTTCAGATAGCTGCGGCGCATATGTCCATACTTGCCAATCTGGTATTCCGGTTCCTCTGGCAGCGCAAGGTTTGGAATGAGATAATCGCCCTCCTGACGGTAAGTGCCGCCCATTTCCTCAAATAGAGATTTCATAAAAATTAGCTCCTTTTTGTGTTGATTTCCAGCGGTTATACGGACTTTTCTTCTCCTTTCCTACAACTGCTGTTCCATTCACCACAAATGAGCCGCAGTCATATGTATTAGGTGGGAGAAACCACCCTTTACATATTAACTCTTGGTTCTGGATACTGTTGGAGTCGCCCTCCAGATTATCATCTCGGGACAGACGGCAATAGAGCGCCGTGATCTTTTGGTTTGGCTGTAACATATTGACCTCCTTCATAAAATGCCAAACCGATTGAGAGATTGCAACCATACAATACCCCCAATCGGTTTGTTTGTCTATGCGAACCTGTTTTTCAGGCGGAAATATTTTTTGCGTCCTGCTCCAGGTCGATGACCTGTTTCATAAGATCGACCGTAGATTGCGTTCCTCCGAAACTGAATTCCGCGAACACAATGTACTCTCTGCCGCATACATGCTGTCGGCGGCTTTTTATAATCTTGCCGTCCCTTTCTTCCACTGCGGTATCCTGCACTGCCTTGGCAGAGGGAATATCCTCATCTCCATGCTTTTCTTCACTGTAGGAGCGGGGACGCTCATTGTATTTGAATTTATACGCCATATCGTTCCTTTCCCCTGACGCTACAGTCAGGCAACAAAAATAGCAGACCGTTACATGGTCTGCTGCTGTGTTTGTTCTGCCTGCTGATCTTCGGTCCACTGCTGTTCTGTAGATGATTGCTCATCCTGTGTGAGCACCATGGCTACGCCGGCCACCAGTCCGATGACAGCGCCGATATTTTTGGCTTCCTGTTCTGCCTGGATACGGCGGTAACGTTCCTCGACATCTTCGTTACCATCATCCAGTAACGCTCCAGTTACCGCCAGACCATACAGTCCAGCGTGGAGCGGCTTCATAGAAACAGGTTGCGGATGTTGCTGACCACTGTCGCTGTGCCATACCCCATCCCCAGCAGTGCCGCCACGATGAGCAGTACCAGTACGATCCATTTGGCCACTACGATCAGGTCGAAGTCCGGAAGCCAGTCCAGCCATTTGCAGGAATGCTTTTCTTTCTTCTTCCCAGCCTGTTCCAGCAGAGTGGTCATCTCCGTCAACGATTTCTGGATCTCCGCCATGCTGTTCTGCACCGCTGTCAGGTCTGTGTGTGATCTCAGGTTCGGAATATACTCCCGCATTCCACGCACTTCCCACCCGATGGATTCTGTCTTCTGTGTCAGCATCGTCAGAGCCTCCGGCAACGGACACTGGATGACAATGGGCGTGATCGGTGAACTCGACTCCTGCGCTGTCGGCTGCGGTGAAGGCTCGGGCCGGTTCAGGGCCATGAGCTCGTCCATAGATAATTTCTTCTCTGATCCTGAATTCATATTCCATGTTCTCCTTTAGATATTTGTCACCGAACAGCAAACGGTCCCGACACTGCCAGCCACTCGGCGTGGTATAGGTGATATTCTTTCGGGACTTTTCCCAGCGAACCTTGTAGCCCTCGCTCTCCATCAGCGCAATGAACTCCTCGCGGTTGGAAGCGTGGCGCATACAGTCATTGATGATATTCATGAGCTGCAGCTTCTTGCTCTGACCGCGGGCCGCCGTGTGATACTCTCCGATGGTCATAGTCTTTGTTTTCTGCTTTTGTTCCCTGGGTTGAAATACAGGAAGTGAAAACTCCTTGCAGACCATGTCGTTGCGTTGCCGCAGTTCCTGGAGCTGCTCCTTTGCGATATGCAGTTTCCGTCCGGTATCGAAATTGACCGAGTTGATGAGGAAGTGGGAATGGATGTGCTCACGGTCTGTGTGGGTGCAGACCAGAACTTCGTATCCCTCATAGTACTCGGCCAGCTTCAGTGCGGCCGCGTGAGCGGTGACCGGGTCGACTGCTTCGCCTTTCGGGAAGCTCTGTACCATGTGATAGAACAGTACACCGTCCGTCTTGTGGTAGAGCCGCTTGGTGGTCATGAAATCCGCGTAGACAGATTCCGGCTGACAGTTGATACCTGTGACCAACTGCTGCCCCTCGAACTCGGTCTTTTTATCCTGCATGGTATACCGCATCACGGCGCTCATGCATCCGGTGGTCTGGCCCCGCTTGTAGTTTGTGAAGCTGATGATAGCCATAGCTTACCAGCGCTTTCGTTCAAGGATCATCCGAACGGCACCACAGAGTTCAGAGAACGCCCGACATACGCTTTCCAGATCGATCACGGTCACTCGTCCCATGTGCGCCAGGGTGACGAGCTGGTTCAGATTTCTGCCGATGGACTTCAGCTCCTTCAGCACTTCTTTCAGGCCGTCGATGACCACCACCTGCTTTCCCAGGCAGCAGGCAGTGACGTAGTCGCTCATGGACGTCCCGGACTGCTTCGCCAACTCCTTGATGGCCTCCCGGTCTGTGGACGCCATGCGGGTGCTGAATTTAACATCTTTTTTCATGTCGTTTCCTCCAAATCGTAGATAAAGTGGGCCCGGGCTTCTGCCCGGAATTCATGCGGAAGTCGGGCAGCGGCGTTGCCGCAGACCAGACAAACGCGATGCTGGCCACCTCCAAGGAGGTGATTTCCCTGCACCGAACACCCGCGCTCCGCTTTCGGCCACAAATGGCCACAAACGGCGTTTCTTTTTCCCTGCGGGTGTTTACTCGCCATGCCCGGCAATCTCCCGCAAATCGCCGCACAGCGCCCCAACAGGGTCAACAGGGGCGACCACAGGTACACCCTGGGCATCGTCACTTTCGGCACGGCGCAGCTCGATGAGCCGCTTCCCGTTGCTGCGGCGCACCATACCGAAAATTCCGATTTTGCTTAGCGCGTCAAGGCTTTGCAGGATTAGGCGGGACACTTTCTTAGGCGAGATACGCTCCATACCGACAGGGTCGATTTTTTCAGACAGCTCTGTGGGAGTGCCGATAAATTTCGTACGGTCGCGCATCAGTTCAGAGACCAGATAGGTGATCCGGTCGCCCAGTAGCTCCGGCTGCGTTCTGCTGTCTGCTACCATCTCCCACACGTTTTCAACGTTGCGTTCCAGAGACAACTCCCGGTATTCAATGTCACGACCGATGCAGGAGAGCTTCGCCTTACCGCTGCCGCGCCGATCTTCCACCAGAGTAAAACTGGAATCCACCGCCCCGCTGATGGCTGTCGTACCGGAGATACGGTTGAACACATCATCGGCAGTTTCCTTTCGCAGATGATGGATCAGCAGGATGGCGATGCCGTGCTTGTCCGCCAGCCGCTTCAGCACGGACAGGTCCCGGTAGTCATTGGCGTAGGTGGCATCGTGGACGGGGCGGACCATCTGCAGCGTATCGACGAGGACCAGAACAGTATCCGGGTGAGCTACGAGGAAGCCCTCCACCTGCTCCTCCAGCCCCTGGCCGATGGGAGCACACTCCGTACAGAAATGGACGCTGTCCGGCGCGTCCTCTGTGATCTCGAAGAGGCGGTTCTGGATGCGAAGGACGGAGTCCTCCAGGCAGAGATAGAGGGTGGTGCCCTGCTTCACGCTCATTCCCCAGACCGGTTCTCCCTTGGCCACCGTCACCGCCAGCCACAGGGCAGCCAGGACTTGCCCACCTTGGGTGAACCCGCCAGGATATGCAGACCCTGAGAGATCAGCGTGTCCACCACAAAATTGGGCGGCTCCAGCGGACGGTCCATCAGCGTCCTACCGTCCACCGTGACCAGGGGACGGTCCATTTTGTTGCTCATAGTCAGTACCTCCAATTCAAAATATCTGAATACAAAAATCTCCCACCTCGAAAGAAGTGGGAGCAGTATTCTTTTAGAGGAGCAGTGCCCACAGGACTTTTGAGCATCCCCTTGCCCCTCTGCTTGTATTGTGGTGGAAAAGATGGTATCCTGATAAAAAGCATGGACAGATTAAAAATCAAGTAGGACAAATTATTGCAGAGGAGGGGGCCAGCGGAAATGGAGGGGAGCATCATATTCTATACCTACGGCAGCACCTTGGAGCTGAACGGGCAGCAGTTTGAGGCAGGCAGGCTGACCGAAGATCTGCTGAATCTATCACCGGATGACTACCACCCCCTGCACGAACGGATGGTGCGCATCCGTACCCTTATGGACATCTACGAGTATGTCCGCAAGAGTGAACTTTGGTGGAAACTGAATGATGAGATGGAGCAGCTCTGTCAGGAACTTCGCCGATATACTGTGTTCCGCTTGCTACCGGACGATTGCTATGACGCTTTCTTTTCGGTGATACGGGAGATCACAGGACAGTTCAGCTTGTTTCCTCCCGAGGAGCACAGCCTTTCAGAGGATGATCAGACAAAACTTCTCAGCGCCTCAGCGGAAGAATTCTTCCAGAGCGATGATGGGGACAGCGATCCTGAAATCTCCTTGGGACTGCTGGATCTGTTTCGTCGCAGAGAGGGCAGCGAGGAAAAGGGCGAGTTGTTTTATTACGAGATGTTTCGCCTCCTGGGAGCGTGCGAAGATACCTGGAGTGCCTACAAGAAATACATCGACCGCTACATGATGTATCTTCACGACATCCGTGCCTTTGTTCCTACCATCCGGAATTTCATCAAGTTTATCCTCTCCACACTCACGACCAATGGGCCGGAAAGTTATGCGGCAGCGCTCTATGGTTTCTATAACGATGATCGCACCGCAGAGAAGCTGATCGTCAACCCCATCACTTACCACGGGGACTGCTACAGGAGACACGATGAATATATGCTCTCCTATGTCCCGCGGGAGCTGCCGGACGGCTCCATGGCCATCTGTCAGGAGCATGTGACGGACAGCTTACAGGCGCTGATGAAGGCAGACTATATGCTGGCCCTGAATAGCGGACACAACATCCGCCGCTGCATCATCTGCGGGAAATACTTCATGCTGAAGAGCGGCGTCCACGCTTTGTACTGCGAAGGGGCCTGTCCCCACGCTCCTGGCTACACCTGTCGGCAATTTGGCACGGTGGAAGTTCAAAAGGAACTGGCAAAGAACAACCCCAAGGTGAAGGCCAAGCTGACTGCCTTTTCCAGGATCACGAAGGATATGCAGCGGAGAGCTATCTCTCAGGAGGATGCCAGAAGAGCCAAGGATCATGTGCGAGACCGGCTCTACGATGCGCTGCGCAGCCCGGATATCTCTGTTGAGGAGTTTTCTGAACAAATATCTACTGCGCAAGTGTATGAATATTGCCGCATCACCAGAGTGAGCAAGCCCCGAGGGCGTCCACCGAAAGCAAAGGCGGGTGGGACCCATGACCAATGAGGAATTGGTTCGCCGATATTACGGCGGTGATGAGCGCGCGCTGGAGGAGTTGTACCGCAGGAATCTCGGGCTGATCCGGCGCATCGCCCGGGAGACTGCCAGAGAGTTCAACTGTCTGCATATGGACAGGGAAAGACCGGGAGAGTTGTCCGGCTATACGAAAACGATTCTGGAGGATCTTTGCGGCGAGGGTGCGTTGGAATTTCTGACACGGGTCCAGAGCAGAGAATACGATGAGAGCCGTGCTGTGCTTGCCACCTACCTGTACCCACATCTGAAAGGCCGGATGATCCGTTGGCTGGAGCAACATATCGGAAATCTTTCTCTGAGCAAGCACGAGATGGATGCTGTCCGGCAGGCACAAAGGCTATATCATTCAGGTCAGTTCAGCATCGAAGAGATCGCGGAGAAAATGGATGTCCTTCTGGAACAGGCTGTCAAGCACATCCGTTACAACACCCATTTTGTTGGTGTCAATGATCTTATCCCTGGGAGCTATGACGGTGATCCCTTTGAGCGGCTGATGCCTGGGAATCTCTCTGTTTCTGCGGAGCAGGTCGTGTATCGAAAAGTCTGCATTGAGCTGCTGCAGGAACTATTTGATGCTCTCCCGAAGAAGGACAGGGACATCCTCGGAAAATTCTACGGCGTATTCGGATTTGAAAAAACTTCGCTGAAGGAAATCGGCATGTACCACATGATGAAGGAGTCCGCCGTGGAAAAGGCAAAGGAGCGTGCTGTCACAAAGCTGAAAAAAGCCTATCCGGGTAGCAGGCTGCAGATCTGGAGGAATGTTCATCGTATGATACGCAGACCGATCCTGCCAGCGAAGGATGACAGAGCACTGCGGCGCAGCTTCACGACTTCGACCCTACGAAATCAGGAGTCTGGAAGATCGTAGTTTCGATACAGTCTGGTGAGAATTTTGCGCAGACAGGAGACCGCAACAGTCCCCTTTAGGACATGTTTAGGAAAAATCAAGAGTCATACTCGCTTTTTTATACGTTCCGTGCTATAATGCAGAAAAACACGAAAGGCCGGCAACTATGGCTACACATATTTTAGTCGTCGATGACGAGACTGCGATCGCAGATCTGGTGGAGGTCTATCTGAAAAACGAAGGCTTCACCATCCACAAATTCTATAATGCCTCCGACGCCCTGGCTTGTGTGCGGACGACACGCTTGAATCTGGCGGTGCTGGATGTGATGCTGCCGGACATGGACGGCTTTACCCTCTGCCAGCGCATCCGGGAGGACCACCTGTTCCCCATCATCATGCTCACCGCAAAGGTGGAGGATATGGACAAGATCATGGGGCTGACCTTGGGAGCGGACGACTACATCACCAAGCCCTTCAATCCTCTGGAACTGGTGGCCCGGGTCAAGACTCAGCTGCGCCGCTACACCCGGTACAACCCCAGGGAGGGGACAGTCCAGGAGGTCACCGAATACGACTTTCGAGGCCTTCAGATCTCCAAGGCCACTCACAAGTGCGTCCTGTTCAGCGAGGAACTGGCCCTGACGCCCTTGGAATTCTCCATTCTCTGGTATCTATGTGAGCACCGGGGGAATGTGGTGTCCAGCGAGGAACTGTTTGAACATGTTTGGGGCGAGGCGTTTATGGACAGCAACAACACCGTCATGAGTCACATCGCCCGGCTACGGGAAAAGATGCACGAGCCCAGCCGAAAGCCCAAATTCATCAAGACCGTTTGGGGGGTGGGGTACACCATTGAGTAAGAAAGGAAATACCCGCAGCCGCCGGAGATCTTTGCGCATCTGGGGCGGCTACCTGCTGGTCCTCATGGCTTGGGTGGTCGCAGTGATGGCCTTGGCATTCCTGGGCTTCATCATCTGCGCCAGCATCACCTGGCAGCCCTCGCCGCTCTACGACTTCCTGAATTGGGTTCGAGACTACATCGTTCTGGTCTGCATCGTCACAGTGCTGGCGGGCTGGGTGGTCATCAGCTTCTATTTTATCTCCAAGCCCATCAAGCAGCTGGACGTGGTGGCCAATGCGGCAGAGCAATTATCCCGCCCCAGTGAGGAGCCCATCCAGCTGCCGGATTCCCTGGAGGACATCTCCATCCAGCTGAATCTGGCCCGGGAGCAGGCTCTCCGGGACGCCCGGGCAGCCCGGGAGGCAGAACAGCGGAAAAACGACCTAATCGTCTATCTGGCCCACGACCTGAAAACGCCCCTGACCAGCGTCATCGGCTACCTGACCCTCCTGCGGGATGAGCCTCAGATCTCCCCGGAGATCCGGGCCAGGTACACCGGCATCGCCCTGGAGAAGGCGGAGCGGCTGGAGGACCTCATCAACGAGTTCTTCGACATCACCCGCTTCAACCTCTCTCGCCTGGAGCTGGAGCGGCAGAGCGTGGACCTGACGCGGATGCTGGAGCAGGTCGCCAGCGAATTCCGCCCCATTTTCGCAGAATCGGGGCTGTCATGCAGCCTGGATCTGCCGCCCAAGCTGCACTATTCCTGTGACCCGGATAAGCTGGCAAGGGTCTTTGATAATCTCCTGCGCAACGCGTCTTATTATAGCCTGCCGGACAGCACGGTGGAAATTGCCGGACGGATAGAGGCCGGGAAAATCGTACTCACCTTCTCCAATGCGGGAAAGAACATCCCCCAGGAGAAATTGGACCGGATCTTTGAACAGTTCTTCCGTCTGGACAGCTCCCGCGCCACCCGGACAGGTGGTGCGGGCCTTGGCTTAGCCATCGCCAAGGAGATCGTGGAGCTCCACGGCGGGACCATTCGGGCGGACAGCACCGAGGATCGGATCACCTTCACCATCTGTCTTCCGTCAGACCATTCAGAAGCGCCGTAAGAAAATCACAAGAATTTCGCAGAAAACTTGCAAGGCATCCGTTGGTAGATAGACAAGTATGAAACGCCTGGTTCTGGTACCATTTCAGTATCAGAACCAGGCGCTTTATTTTGATTAGGAGGTCTTATCCCATGAAAACCATTCTCGTTCTCTTCGGCGGATGCTCCACGGAGTACGAAGTTTCTCTCCATTCCGCCTATGCGGTGCTGTCCCACATGGACCCCGCCCGCTATACTCCTTTGGCTGTGGGCATCACACGGGAGGGGCAGTGGCTCTGCTATACCGGCGACCTCTCCCGGCTGGAGGACGGTACTTGGCAGCAGGCGGCAGACTGTATCCCCTGCACCCCGCTGGTGGAACGGGAGGCCCACGCTTTACTACTGCTGGACGGCTCCGGCCGCCGTCTCCTCTTTGACGCGGTATTCCCAGTCCTCCACGGCAAGAACGGCGAGGACGGTACGGTACAGGGACTCTTTGAACTGGCCGGGGTCCCGGTCATCGGCTGCGGGACATTGTCCAGCGCCTTGTGCATGGACAAGGACCGGGCCCACCAGCTGGCGGCCCTGGCCGGCATCCGGGTCCCCCGGAGCCACGTCTTTCATTCCAGCGATGATTTCAGCCGGATCGCCCAGGCAGCGGAGGAACTGGGATACCCGGTGTTTGTCAAGCCGGTCCGGGCCGGCTCCTCCTTCGGTATCACCAAAGTCTCCGGGCCGGAAGAGCTGCCCGCCGCCATGGAGGAGGCCTTCCGCCACGACAGCGCCGTGATCCTGGAGGAGACGATCCCCGGCTTTGAGGTGGGCTGCGCGGTCATGGGCAACGAGGAACTGACCGTGGGTCTGGTGGACGAGATTGCGCTGTCGGAGGGCTTTTTCAACTATGAGGAGAAGTACACCTTAAAGACCTCCGCCATCCACTGTCCCGCCCGCATCCCGCCGGAGAAGGCGGCAGAGATCCAGGCAGCGGCAAAAACCATTTACCGTGCCCTGGACTGCCGGGTATTCGCCCGGGTGGATCTGTTCCTCACCCCGGATGGGGAGATCGTCTTCAATGAGGTCAACACCATCCCCGGCTTCACCGCCCACAGCCGCTACCCCAGCATGATGCAGGGCATCGGCATTTCCTTTGGGGAGCTGGTGACCCGCCTGATCGAGTTGGGGGTGGCGGGATGAGAACCGTGTCGATTCCCCGGGAGCAGATTTTTCAGGGGCCGCTGGTCCTGGTCAACCGGGCGCATCCCCTGCATGAAAAAGAGCGATCTGCGCTGACCTCGGTGGACCCGCACCACCCCGGCATTCTTCTTGAAAGCCGGGCACGGCAGCTACTGTCTGCCTGTATCCAAAAGGCGGGGGGACAGCGGGAGATCGTGCCGGTGTCCGGCTGGCGGAGCCAGCAGGAACAGCAGCGGATCTGGGATGACTCCATGGCGGAGCATGGGGAGACATTTACCCGCCAGTATGTGGCCCTTCCAGGATGCAGTGAGCATCAGACCGGCCTCGCCATCGACCTGGGAAAGGCTGCCGGATACATCGACTTCATCCGGCCTGCCTTTCCCTATGACGGCGTCTGCGGAAGATTTAGGCGTCTGGCGGCCCGGTACGGCTTTATCGAACGCTACCAGCGGGGCAAGGAGGAAGTCACCGGGATCTCGGCTGAGCCGTGGCACTTCCGCTATGTGGGGGCGCCCCACGCCCAGCTGATGGAAACCAACGGGCTGTGTCTGGAGGAGTACCGGGACTTTTTGCGGCAGGGTCCCCGGAGCGTCGCTCTGGAAAACGGCCGCATGGCCCAGGTGTTCTATGTGCCCGCCGCCGGAGCCGTCACAGAGGTGGAAGTGCCGGAGGGCTGCTGCCAGATATCCGGCGACAATGTGGAGGGATTTATCCTGACATGGTGGGGGGATACCCATGAGAACGGCTAAGAAAACCGTCCCGACTTTGGACCTCTTTCGTCTGGCGGCAGTCCTGCTGGTGGTGATGAACCACACCTCGCCCCTGGCGGATGTGTCTGCCATGGCTGATTTCTGGCTTACCCGGGTACTGGCCCGGGTGGCAGTCCCATTCTTTCTGATGACCACTGGGTACTTCCTGAGCCGGAATCACTGGGCTGGTGTGGGGCGGCAGCTGAAAAAGCTCTGCCTGCTCTACGGCGTCTGCATCCTTTTGTATCTGCCAGTGAATCTCTATGCCGGCAGCTTCACCGGTCCGGCGGATGTTTTGCGGAAACTGCTGGTGGACGGCACCTTCTACCACCTGTGGTATTTCCCGGCGACCATTCTGGGCATCGTCATCGCCCGGTGGCTCAGCCGGCTGGGCCACCGGGTGGCTCTGCCTGTGGCGGCGCTACTCTATCTCATCGGTCTGGGCGGGGACAGTTACTATGGACTGGTTTCCCAGATCCCGCTGCTTCGGACCCTTTACGACGGCATTTTTACACTGTGCGGCTATACCCGCAATGGCCTGTTCTTCGCGCCACTGTTCCTTCTGCTTGGGGTCGCCGGAAGGCGGTGGAACCAAAAGCTGTCTCTGGCGGGCTTCTTCCTCTCTCTGGCAGCCATGAGCGCCGAGGGGCTGTGGCTCCATCGCATGGATGTCCAGCGCCACGACAGCATGTACCTCGCCCTCCCCCTGTGCATAGTATGCCTTTTTTCTCTGCTGCTGGGCAGAAACAAGGGCGAGTCCAGGAAAGTCCGGGAATTTTCCACAGCCGTGTATGTGCTCCATCCCCTCTGCATCGTACTGGTCCGGGGAGCGGCAAAGCTACTGGGACTGGGAGAAATGCTCATTGAAAACAGTGTTCTCCATTTTATTGTGGTGCTGGCGCTCAGTGCGCTGCTCTCCGCCCCTTGCCTGCTGAGGCTTCAAAAGAAGCCCAGCCCCACCGCTCGGGCCTGGCGAGAGGTGGATCTGGCGGCCCTTGGGCACAACGCCCAGGTGCTGTGGAACACATTGGCCCCGGGGACAGAGCTGATGGCGGTGGTAAAGGCGGAGGCCTACGGTCACGGCGGGGCAGTGACCGCCCGCACCTTACAGCGAGCGGGCGTCCGGGCCTTTGCCGTGGCCTGCCTGGCCGAGGGGATTGCTCTGCGAAAGGCGGGCATCCGGGGGACGATCTTGATCTTAGCTTATACCTCCCCGGAGGAAACTCCGCTCTTGACACGATGGCATCTGACCCAGACGGTGGCGGATATTGACCACGGGCGGGCCTTGGCAGCCAGAGGGCGGCGTGTCCATGTCCATCTGGCCCTGGACACGGGGATGCACCGGCTGGGCATCCTGGCGGAAAACCGGAAGGAGATCCTGGAGGCATTCCGGCTTCCGAACCTGGTAGTGGACGGTGTCTTTTCTCATCTATACGTCTCGGACAGCCTGGAAGCCGAAGATGTTGCCTACACCCAGGAGCAGCTGACCTTGTTCTATGATACGGTGGCCTGGCTCCGAACTGCCGAATATGATCCCGGCAAAGTTCATATCCAGTCCAGCTATGGACTTTGGAACCTCCCAGCTCAGCCCTGTGACTATGTCCGGGCTGGAATCGCACTCTATGGAGTTCGAAGCGATGATGCGCCTGTTCAGCGAAGCCTTGATCTGCGACCGGTTCTGTCTCTCCGGGCCAGAGTGGCCAGTATCCGCACTGTGCAAGCCGGAGAGAGCGCCGGGTACGGGCGGGTCTTTCAGGCAGAGCAAGAAACCAAACTGGCGGTGGTCACCATCGGCTACGCGGACGGTCTGCCCCGGGATCTGCCTCAGCGGGGCGGCCAGGTGCTGATTCAGGGCCGGCGTTGTCCTATGGTGGGGCGGATGTGCATGGACCAGTTGCTGGTGGACGTCAGCGATCTTTCGGAGGTCGCTCCTGGCGATACAGTGACTATTATCGGCCGGGATGGCGGTCAGGTGATTCGGGCAGAGGAACTGGCTGCATGCTGTGGGACGATTACCAACGAACTGCTCTCCCGGTTAGGCATGCGGTTACCCATTGTTTCTGGTTAAAGAGCGGTAGGGAATTTTACAAAGATTCCGGTTCGGATTTCAACATGAATATACCTTTAAACAGGAATAGCCACCAACCACGATGAAATGGTTGATGGCTATTCCCGTTTGGTCGACACCAAGAGATTCTCTCAATCGGTTTAATCTGGTGTTTTCAAGATGTCCTTATGAGGAGTCGCCCTTCTGCGCATTGGTATTAAGTTGTGTCGCAAGATTATAATATCATACCCGCCCAAAAAAATCAAGGCAAATCGGAACATTTTCAAAGCGTTCAGTACAATACTTCCTATAAAAATTCTATCATATAGGAATTTGAACAACAATTAACTGGCTGCATAGGATTTCATATTTTTGAAAATCGCTTTTCTCTTTCCCTTTGGCATGTTATACTAATAGAAAACAGCAAAGGAAGGTTCTGCCTATGGCGAACTATGGAAAATACTACATCGCCGTCCGTCTGCTACTGCTGAAACAATATCTTGAAGCCAACGCAGGCAGAAACAGAATTGTACAGCGGCGGGAACTGGAAGACCTCTTGAGAAAACATGATATGCCAGTGGAAAAGAAAACCTTGTATCAGGACTTCGCCGCCTTAGGGGATGTCTGCGGCTTACAGTTGGAATACGATGTTCACAAGAAAGGCTACCGACTTCTCAACCCGCCCTTTGAGCCTTACGAACTTCGCCTTTTGGTGGATAGTGTTCAGTCCTCCAAGTTCATCACAAGGGAAAAAGCAAGGGAGATCACTGCCAAACTGAAAAGGTTTGCGGACAAGGACACCGTGGAGAGCCTGAACAGAGAAAACCATGTTGCCAACCGAGTGCGGAGCATGAACGATAGTGTGGTCAAGGATGCCGACCGCATCCACGAGGCCATCCGCAAAGACAAAAAAATCGGCTTCCGCTATTTCCACTATTCCCCCGCCACAGGAAACGCTAAAAACTATGTGAAGGACGGTCAACAGCTGATTGTCAGTCCCTACGCCCTTCTTTGGAACAACGGCAACTACTATCTTTACGCCTACGACGGAAAAAAGTTCCGCTATTACCGAGTGGACAGGATGGAGCGCATCAGTCAGCCTTTGGCAATGCCCCGAGAGGGTAGAGAGCTTTATAAGGAGAAGGACATCACAAGCCAAAAGGCAAAGGTGTTTGATATGTATGGGGGCACGGCTTGCGATGTTCGCATCCGCTTCCGCAATGAACTTGCCGATGCCGTCATTGACCAATTCGGCAAGGACATCCAGATGTTTGCGGTGGATGCCGAGCATTTCACCATTACCGCCCCCATCGAAGTCAGCCCCACTTTCTTTGCGTGGATTGCCACTTTTGGAAGAAGGGTAAAAATTCTTTCTCCTGAACCTGTCGTTGCAAAAATGCAGGAATTTCTGCAAAAATCCTTGGAAATGTATAAAAATGATGGAGAGATGTGAAAACACCTCCCCATTTGCTTATAGAGGATGAAAGATGATAGAAGATGCTAGGCTTTCATCCGAACTCGCTCCTGCTTCAAACTTCGGATGATGTTTACCTTGTCCACGTCCTCTTTCAAGTCGCTGGTCAGAATATTCAGATAGTTTTCTGTAATTGCCAAGCTGCTATGTCCTAATATCTTTTGGAGCGTCACCACGGAGCCGCCCATGGTTGCCCATTTTTTGGCGAACGTATGCCGAAAACGGTGAACACCTGTCTGTTCCAGCCCTCTTTCGTGGCAATAGTCCCAAATAGCATGGTAGCAGCTGCTTCTGGTGAGCTGTTTTCCGTACACCGAGCAAAAGAGCCAATCGTCGGCCACGCCGCCACGATACTGCAAGTATTCCTGTAAAATCTTCACAATGTCCTCGTTCAGAGGAATAATCAAGGGCTTTCTGTTCTTCGTCGTATTGACGTAGACCACACCGTTGTCAAAATCCACGTCCCTGATTTTAATATTGACCAAGCTGTTCTGTCGAACGCCAGTAGAAAGCAGAAAGTTCACAATCACCCAGCTTCGATAGGTGGAGAAGATGCACTTACGGACATCAGGCTTTTTCAGGAGCTTCCGCAGTTCTTCGTCCGTGTAGGTCTGAATGGGCGCTTTGTCTGCTTTTGGAAGGGGAATTTCAAAATGGGGGACATACCCACATTTCATAAAAAAGCGCATCAGGGTTTTCAGGTCTCTGGCATACGTCCCCATGGAAACTTCATTCAAATTTGGGTCATCACGCAAAGCAATGTAGAACTTCTGCATGGTCTGCTGATTCAAAGAGGATATCGGCGTATTGGGTGGAATTCTCTTGTAAATCTGTTTGACGGATTCCTGATAATGGTGGATGGTTCCGTCCCGTAAATTCCTTGCCTTGCAGTCCAGAATATATTCTTGGAACCCGTCGCTGAACGTCTTTTCTCTTGGAAAGCACATCCTCATTTTCTTCATCAAAAACACCCCTAAAACAGCAAAAACAGGAAGCACATCTTGCCGAATTTCTTCGGCAGGACGTGCTTCCTTGCTTATTATTTGCGAAAAGTGGGGTTTGAACTTTTGAGGTTCAAAAGCAGGGGTTTACCCTTACTTCTTCAGAGCCTCTTCCACAGCCACAGCCACGGAAACGGTAGCGCCGACCATGGGGTTGTTGCCCATGCCCAGGAAGCCCATCATTTCCACATGAGCGGGGACGGAGCTGGAACCGGCAAACTGGGCATCGGAGTGCATCCGGCCCATGGTATCGGTCATGCCGTAGCTGGCGGGACCGGCGCCCATGTTGTCCGGGTGCAGGGTACGGCCGGTGCCGCCGCCGGAGGCCACGGAGAAGTACTTCTTCCCCTGTTCGATGCACTCCTTCTTATAGGTACCGGCCACAGGATGCTGGAACCGGGTGGGGTTGGTGGAGTTGCCGGTGATGGACACATCTACACCCTCGTGGTGCATAATGGCCACGCCCTCCCGGACATCATCGGCACCGTAGCAGCGGACGTCAGCCCGCTCACCCTCGGAGTAACGAATCTCCCGGACGATGCTCAGCTTGCCAGTATAGTAGTCAAACTGCGTCTGAACATAGGTAAAGCCGTTGATGCGGCTGATGATCTGGGCAGCGTCCTTACCGAGACCGTTGAGGATCACCCGCAGGGGCTCCTTACGGGCCTTGTTGGCGTTCTTCACGATACCGATAGCGCCCTCGGCAGCAGCGAAGGACTCGTGGCCCGCCAGAAAGGCAAAGCACTTGCTCTCATCGCTGAGGAGCATGGCCCCCAGATTGCCGTGACCCAGACCCACCTTCCGGTCCTCGGCCACGGAGCCGTCGATGCAGAAGGACTGCAGGCCCACACCGATCATCTTGGCGGCCTCGGCAGCGGTCTTGACGCCGGACTTCAGGGCGATAGCTGCGCCCACGGTATACGCCCAGCAGGCGTTTTCAAAGCAGATGGGCTGGATGCCCTTGACGATCTCATAGGGGTCGAAGCCCTTGGCCTTGCAGATCTCCCGGCACTCCTCCACGGAGCCAATGCCATACTGAGCGAGGACGCCATTGATCTTGTCGATTCTTCTTTCGTAGCTTTCAAACAGTGCCATTTTTTGTCCTCCTCTTATTCCTGCCGGGGGTCAATGTACTTGGCGGCGTTCTCGAACTGGCCGTAGTGACCCTTGGCCTTCTCCAGCGCCGCAGCGGCGTCGTCGCCCTTCTTGATGAAGTCCATCATCTTACCCAGACTGATGAACTCATAGCCCACGATCTCGTCGTCCTTGTTCAGCGCCAGCCGGGTGACATAGCCCTCGGCCATCTCCAGATAGCGGGGTCCCTTGGCCTTAGTAGCGAACATGGTACCCACCTGAGAGCGCAGTCCCTTCCCCAGATCCTCCAGAGAAGCGCCCACGGATAGGCCGCCCTCAGAGAAGGCAGACTGAGACCGGCCATATACGATCTGCTCGAACAGCTGACGCATGGCGGTGTTGATGGCGTCGCACACCAGATCTGTGTTCAGCGCCTCCAGAATGGTCTTGCCGATGAGGATCTCGGAGGCCATGGCGGCAGAATGGGTCATACCGGAGCAGCCGATGGTCTCCACCAGTGCCTCCTCGATGATGCCATTTTTAATGTTCAGGGTCAGCTTGCAGGCGCCCTGCTGAGGGGCGCACCAGCCGACACCGTGGGTAAAGCCGGAGATATCGGAGATTTCCTTGGCCTGCACCCACCTCCCCTCCTCAGGGATGGGAGCCGGGCCGTGGTAAGCGCCCTTGGCCACCGGACACATATGCTGTACTTCCGCAGTATAGATCATGGTAACGATTCCTTTCTGTGCTGAATTTTTTACCATTGTGGATGGGTTTATCCTTTGGGGCTATTATAGCAAACGCCGGGAGAAATTTCAAGAAGTTCTAAGCAAATATTCCGAACATTCCGTGCATTTTTGCGCCAACGCAGGGAGTCTATCCCTCTCACAGCTTGGTCAGATGGGTCCCGGCGGCCTTGAGCATCAGTTTTTTGGTGCCGATCTTGTCAAAGGCCACTTCCACCAGCGCATCGCCGCCCATGGGCCGGACGCTGAGCACCATACCGTCTCCGAAGGCATTGTGGCGAACGCTGTCGCCGGCCCGCAGCTGCATCAGGGGCGCAGAGGGTGCTGCGGAGCGAGCCCGCACCGACGGAGCGGACGGAGCCGTTGTAGATCGGACCGGCTCCTCCCGACGGGTACGTACCTGAGACGCAGCGGTAGGACGCTGCCACTCCCCCTCCCAGTGGGACGCCGCCTGCTGGGGTTCGGGCTTCCCCAGCCACTCCATATTCTCCTCCGGGATCTCCTTGAGAAAGCGGGAGGGCATAGCGGGGCTGGTACGGCCGTACAGGGTGCGCTGCCGGGTATTGGTGAGGGTCAGCTTCTCCTTGGCACGGGTCATGGCCACGTAGCACAGTCGCCGCTCCTCCTCCATCTCCTCCTCATCCCCCATGGCCCGGTTGCCGGGGAACAGGCCGTCCTCCATGCCCACCACGAACACGCATGGAAACTCCAGCCCCTTGGCGCTGTGCATGGTCATGAGGGTGACGCAGTTGTCGGAGTCCGCCTGACTGTCCAGATCCGTATATAGAGCCACCTCGTCCAAAAAGCCCGCCAGAGTGGGGTTCTCCGGCTCGTTCTCCAGAAAGCCCATGATGCTGGAGGCCAACTCCTGTACGTTCTCCAGCCGGCCCCGGCTCTCCATATCGTCCTTTTCCTGCAGCATCCGCACATAGCCGGTGCGGTCACACACATATTCGTAGAACTCCACCAGCCCCAGATCGGCCACATGGCGGCGCATTTCCTCCATCATATCTGTAAATGTAAGAAGCTTTACAGCGCTTGCTTTCAGTTCTGGATAGTCGGATGCGTGGCAGAGGATCTCATAGAGGGGCCTCCCCTCCTCCGTAGCGATCACCTGCGCCTTATCCACCGTGGCGGTGCCGATCTTGCGGGAGGGTACGTTGATGATGCGCCGCAGCCGCAGATCATCGGTGGGGTTGTTGATGACGCACAGATAGGCCAGCATATCCTTGACCTCGGCCCGGTCGAAGAACTTCATGCCGCCGATGATCTTATAGGGTACGCCGTTGCGCTTAAAGGCATACTCCATGGCGTTGGACTGGGCGTTGGTTCGGTAGAGCACGGCGTGTTCCTTCCAGTTGACGCCCCGACGGTAGTTCATCATGATCTGCCCCACTACATAGTTGGCCTCGTCGGACTCATTGAAGCAGGTCTTGACGGTGATGATTTCCCCTTTTCCGTTCTCCGTCCACAGAGTCTTGCCCTTGCGGCCGGTGTTGTGGCGGATGACGGCGTTGGCCCCGTCCAGAATGTTCTGTGTAGAGCGGTAATTCTGCTCCAGACGGATGGTACGGGCGCCGGTATACTGCTTTTCAAAATTCAGGATGTTCTCGATGTTGGCCCCCCGGAAGCGGTAGATGCTCTGATCGTCGTCGCCTACCACGCAGATGTTGCGGTGTCCCCCTGCCAGCAGACTGGCCAGCAGATACTGCAAATGGTTCGTGTCCTGATACTCGTCGATGAGGACGTAGCGGAACTTACGCTGGTAGTAGGCCAGCGTCTCCCTGTCCGTCCGCAGCAGATCCACCGTGTGGAGGATGATATCGTCGAAGTCCAGCGCATTGGCGTCCCGTAGTTTCTGATTGTAAAGCGCGTATACTTTACCGATGCGCTTACGCCGCCAATCCTGAGATTTTTCTGCCTGAGCGGCAAACTCCTCCGGCAGGATCATATCATCCTTGGAGCGGGAGATGATGGTCTGGATCTCCCGGACGGGAAAGGTCTTTTCATCCAACTCCAATTCCTTGAGAATGTCCTTCAGGAGCCGTTTGGTGTCATCGGTATCGTAGATGGTAAAACTGCGGTCAAAGCCCAGCTTGTCGATGTCCCTCCGCAGAATCCGCACGCAGGCGGAGTGAAAGGTGGCGGCCCACACATCACGGGACTCCTCCCCCAGCATCCGCTCCAGACGATCCTTCAGCTCATTGGCAGCCTTGTTGGTGAAGGTGATGGCCAGTACCTCCCACGGGCGGGCGGGCTCCACGGCGCACAGATAATCCGCCAAGGGCTTCTGCTCCGGATCCGGGTGCCGGACATACTGCTCCAGAAACTCCACCTCATCGTCGGAGATGGGCATGGGGATCTCCTCCGTGTCGCTGCCCCGGCCATAGCGCAGAAGGTTGGCCACCCGGTTGATAAGCACCGTGGTCTTGCCGCTGCCGGCTCCGGCCAGCAGAAGAAGCGGCCCCTCCGTGGAGAGCACCGCCTCCCGCTGCTTGTCGTTGAGATGCTGATAGTTCAGGGCGATGGCCTGCCGCCTTGCCCGGATAAAGCGCTGCTGTAATTCATTCATGTATTTTTATCCCCTGCTTGTTGTTTTCCCCTATTTTAATACAAAATCCGGGGCCGGTCAACCTCTCTGCAGAAATATAGAAATTTTGTTCGATTTCATATTGACAGAAACGGATGTTCGACTTATAATGAGGATAGAACAAAAGTTTCACAGGAGGTATGTACTATGACGACCTTTGGATTTATTATGATGGTGGTGGGCGTGGCTTTCTTCTCCGGCAGCGCCATTCATGTCATCGACCGGCTGGATCGTCCCCAGCAGCGCCGCCGCACGGTGTAACGGCATGGAGCTGCTGGATAAGCTGGCCATCCTGACGGACGCCGCCAAATACGATGCGGCTTGTACGTCCAGCGGTGTCAAACGCAGCGCCCGGCCTGGGATGATCGGCAACACCACCTCCTCTATCGCCGGCTGCTGCCACAGCTTCTCTGCCGACGGGCGATGCATCACCCTGCTGAAGGTGTTGATGACCAACAGCTGCGTGTTCGACTGCAAGTACTGCGTCAACCGGCGCAGCAACGATACCCGCCGGGCGGCCTTCACACCACGGGAGCTGGCGGAGCTGACCATCGGCTTTTACCGCCGCAACTATATCGAGGGGCTGTTCCTCTCCTCCGGCGTGCTGCGAAGCCCGGATTATACCACCGAACGGATGATCGAGTGCCTGCGGATCCTGCGAGAGGAGTATCGCTTCAACGGGTATATCCATGCCAAAGCCATCCCCGGCACATCGCCGGAGCTGGTGCAGCGGCTGGGGCTGCTGGCAGACCGGCTCAGCGTTAACATCGAGCTGCCCTCTCAGAAGGGCTTACAAACTCTGGCTCCGGATAAAAGCAAACAGGCCATTCTGCGGCCCATGGCACAGATTCGGGACCGGGCCAGAGAGAGCAAGGCAGAGCTGGCGAAGTCCCGCCACGCCCCGGTGTTTGCCCCGGCCGGACAGAGCACTCAACTCATTGT
Source organism: Vescimonas coprocola (assembly GCF_018408575.1). NCBI lineage: Bacteria > Bacillati > Bacillota > Clostridia > Eubacteriales > Oscillospiraceae > Vescimonas > Vescimonas coprocola. Next base: position 832,442 of record NZ_AP023418.1, on the reverse strand, counting down.
GGGCGCCACGGCGGACAATGATCGCCATATCCTGCACCTGACCCAGTCTTTGTACGAGAAGTACCGTCTCAAACGAGTGTTCTATTCTGCCTATGTGCCGGTAGTCGAGAACAGTCTGCTGCCCTCCAAGGATACGAAGCCCCCTCTGCTGCGGGAGCACCGCCTGTATCAGGCGGACTGGCTGCTGCGGTTTTACGGCTTCCGGGCCGAGGAGCTGTTGGACGAGCAGCACCCGGACTTCAATCCGCTGGTGGACCCCAAGTGCCACTGGGCCATCGGACATCTGGAACAGTTTCCGCTGGAGATCATGAACGCCGAATACGAGACGCTGCTACGGGTGCCGGGCATCGGTCCGATAAGCGCACGGCGTATCGTCTCGGCCCGCCGCCATGGTACGCTGCGGTTCGAGGACCTGAAAAAACTGGGGGTGGTGCTGAAGAGGGCGCAGTTCTTTATCACCTGCGGCGGCCGGATGCGGCAGGGCCTGCAATTTACCGCCCAGACCCTTCAGCGGCAATTAGAGGCGATGGAGCGAGGGCAGCTGCCGCCGGAAGAGTGCCGGCAGCTGTCGCTGTTTGACTCGGCGGGGTGATACGATGGCATGGCAGGATGTGGTCTTTCAATACGACGGCAGCTTCGACGGATTCCTTTGCTGCGTGTTTGAAAGCTATGTACACAAAGAATTCCCCATCGCCTTTTACAGCGATGAGGAGTGTTTTTCCCTGTATTCCGTCCGCAGCATCCTGACGGTGCCGGAGCACGCCCGCCGGGTGTACCGGGGCATCTTCAAGCGCTCCAAGCGTGCCGCAGAGTTGCTGCACCGTGCCTTTCTCACCTGTATGGAGGATAAAGAGTTGCACCTTTACACCTTTGTCCGCAAGCTGATGGACGAAGGACCGGATTTCCTGAGAAACCAGTCGGATGCGGCCTACTACCCCGTGGCCAAGGCTCTGCGGCACATGAGCGGCGAGTTAGAGAAGCTGCGTGGCTTCATCCGTTTTTCCGAGTACAGTGGCGTGCTGGGAGCGGAAATCGAGCCAAAAAATCGAGTCCTCCCCCTGCTGCGAAACCACTTCTGCAATCGCTATGCCAACGAATCCTTTTTTATCTACGACAGTACACACAAGGACCTACTGCTATACAGCAGCGGCCGATCCCGAATGATGCGGGTAGACAGCCTGCAGTTGGCCCTGCCCGGTGAGGAGGAGCTTTGCTTCCGATCCCTATGGAAGCGGTTTTATGAGACGGTGGCCATCAGGGAACGGGAGAATCCCCGCTGCCAGAATACCTTCCTGCCCAAGCGATATCGAGGGACGATGACGGAGTTTCTTCCGCTGGACTATGAAAGGCAGCAGCAAAATCTCCCCTCCTCCCATGATGTAGCAAACGGCGCAATTATCAGAATGCTTGATTCAATTGAATTGCCGCCTACCACCAGTTTACCGGAACACTCTATATAGTTTCCGAACAGGTCGTGAGGAAGAGAATCTCCTTCAAATGGATAATTTACAGGATACTCGCTCTCTTTTGACGTGGGTACATATTTTGTTGAGATTCGCCCTTACCCTTCGCTGTCAGCAGACATAACAGAATATCTGGCAATTCTTAGCGTGTCAAGGATGGTGCTTATCCCCCGAAAGCAGGTCGCCGAAAACCAGGAATTTCTATTAGTCACTGTAAAGTATTACTATCTTACATCCGTTACAAAAAAAGGAAGAGGGCATATGCCCTCTTCCTTTTTCTCGCATCACTTCATCAGCTTTCCCTGTACCAGCAGCTGGAGAGCCTGCGCCACGTTCTGTACCGGCAGAAGCTCCAGATGCGGCAGTTCTTTCATCTCTTTGACCCGGTGCTCCGGGACGATGCACTGCGTGAAACCCAGTCGCTGCACCTCAGATAGACGCTGCTCCATGTGATTGATAGACCGTATTTCCCCAGACAGTCCCACCTCTCCGATGGCGGCCATATGGCTGGGAACGGGCTTGTCCAGATAGCTGGAGGCGATGGCCACCACAGCGGACAGATCTGCCGCCGGTTCCTCCAGCGTTAGACCACCGATGATATTCAGGTATGCATCACACTGGGAGACCTTCAGATTCCCCCGCTTCTCCAGCACCGCCAGCAGCATCGCAAAGCGGTTGTAGTCAAAGCCGTTGCTCATGCGCCGGGGATTGGCGGCGCTGGCCGGAGCGATGAGAGCCTGCACCTCCGCCAAAACCGGGCGGGCTCCCTCCATAGCGCAGGTGACGCAGGTCCCCGGTGCATCCTTGGGACGGCCCGACAGCAGCATTTCGGAGGGATTCTCCACCTCCTTCAGGCCCCAGTCCATCATTTCAAAGACGCCGATCTCGTTGGTGGCGCCGAAACGGTTCTTGGCTGCCCGCAGGATGCGGTAGGTCATGTGCTGATCGCCCTCGAAATACAGCACGCAGTCCACCATGTGCTCCAACACCTTGGGACCTGCGATAGAGCCCTCCTTGTTGACGTGGCCGATGACAAATACCGTAATGCCCTGTCCCTTTGCCAGTTGCATCAGGGCCATGGTACAGTCCTTCACCTGCCCCACGCCGCCGGCGGGAGAATCCATCTCTTCATTATACAGTGTCTGGATGGAGTCCACGATGAGCACATCCGGTTTTTCCTCCCGGACACATTCCATGACATTCCCTAAACACGTCTCCGACAAAACATACAGATTTTCGCTCTCCACCCGGAGCCGCTGCGCCCGCAGCTTCAGCTGGTGGGTGGATTCCTCGCCGGAAACGTACAGCACCTTGGAGAACTCTCCCAATTTTTTACAGATCTGGAGCATCAGTGTAGATTTGCCAATACCCGGCGCACCGCCCACCAAGACCAGTGATCCCTTGACGGCGCCGCCCCCCAAAACCCGGTCCAGCTCCCCCATACCCGTCAGGAAGCGGATCTCGTCAGAGGTACCCAGTTCTGTGATGCGTTCTGCCTTTACAGTTGTGGAAAAAACAGACTTTCTTCCGCTTTTTACCGGCTTATCCGTCTGCTCCACAATGGTATTCCATGCACCACAGGCGGGACAGCGTCCCGACCACTTGGGCGTCTCATTGCCGCACTCCGTGCAGAAAAAAACAGTCTTCGCTTTCATGGATATCCCCTTATTTTTTGTCAATGATTCCCAAAATTCAAGTATCCGGCCACAATGGCCGCCACCAGACGCTTCTGCTGCTCCGGCTGTCGGAGCAGCTGCGCCTCGTCGGCGTTGGACAGGAAGCCGCACTCCACCAGCACCCCCGGACACGTGATGTGCTTCATGAGGTACACCGAGTCCCCTATGGCCTTGGCGGTCTTTTCGTTTCCGGTGTTTACTGTCAGATTCAGCGCCTGCTGGATGGATTGCGCCAGCCCGGCGGCAGGCTCCTGTGGATTACTGAAGACCTGCGCTCCGTGGACGGCGGGGTGCTGGGGCATACTGTTCTGATGGATGCTGAGCAGCACCGCATGGGGCAGGGCGTTGATAAGCGCCACACGGTTCTTCAGGTCCGATACTTTCTTCTCCCGCAGGGTCTGGGCCTCCGGAGAATAGATGGCCTCCTCCCCTGTTCGGGTCAATCGGACACTGCGGCCCAGAAACACCAACAGCCCCTCCGCCTTTCGGACGATCTGCAGGTTGATGCCGCTCTCCGGCACGCCATCCGGGGACACGGCGCCGCCGTCCTCCCCGCCGTGTCCGGCATCCAGCACGATGACCGTCCCCGGTGAGGATATCTCTCCGCCGACCGCAGTGGGCCGGGTTTGCCGTCCGGTCAGCAGAAGTGTCAGCAGCAGGGTCGCCAGCGCTACCAGAATGCTCCACAGGAGCCGCCTGTGCCGCAGCCACAGTACCATGGCCCTCACCCCCTCCGGCACACTCTATGCGCCGCCGGGGTGCTCTATGCTGGGATTATACCATACCCATGCCGAGGATGCAAACCCCAGCGCCTTGCAAAATCCCCGCAGCATGGTATAATAGCTGCAGAGCGGCGGCGACGCCGTGCCATTTTGCGAGGTGAGACCATGCCCATCGACTACCGGCAGGAGGCCCCCCAGCTGCTGCTGGACTTTCTGTCCTACCATGAGACCATTAAGGCCCACTCCCAGCGGACTGTGGACGAGTATTTTCTGGATCTGCGGAATTTTTTCCGCTACCTGAAGCAGACCCGTGACCCGGCTCTGCGGGATGTCCCTATGGATCAGGTCAGCATCCGGGATGTGGATCGGGACCTCATCGCCTCGGTAACGCTGACGGATATCTACGGCTATATGACCTACCTCAGTCGGGATCGGGTGCTGCACCAGAATAGCCAGCGCTCTGAAAAGGGACTCAACGCCGCCTCCCGTGCCAGAAAGCTGGCCACCATTCGCTCCTTTTACGGCTATCTCTGCAACAAGGTCCATGTGCTGGAGGAGAATCCCGTGAAGGATATGGACTCGCCCAAGCTGAAAAAGACCCTGCCCCGCTATCTGACACTGGAGGAGAGCATGGCCCTTTTAGACAGCGTAGACGGCCCTAATCGGGAGCGGGATTACTGTATTTTAACGCTGTTTCTCAACTGCGGTCTGCGGATCTCCGAGCTGATCGGCCTGAACCGCAGTGACATTCAAGGAGAGGCCCTCCACGTGCTGGGCAAGGGCAACAAGGTCCGCATCGTCTACCTCAATGAGGCGTGTCAGGCGGCTCTGGAGCAGTATCTGGCGGTGCGGCGCCCCATCACCGGCAGGGATGAGGACGCCCTGTTTCTCTCCCAGCAGAACCGACGCATCAGCCGCTCCATGGTCCATGCGCTGGTGAAGCGGCATCTGCTGGAGGCGGGGCTGGACAGCACCCACTACTCCTCCCACAAGCTGCGCCACACGGCAGCGACCCTGATGCTGCAAAACGGCGTGGATGTCAAGGCCGTGCAGGAGGTGCTGGGCCATGAGCACCTGAACACCACCGAAATCTACACCCACATCGACAACGAGGCCCTACGGGTGGCGGCCCGTGCCAATCCCCTGTCACGGGTGAAGCCCAAGGGCAAGATAGACGAGTGATCCGCCGGATTTTTCCCGCAGATTCATTGACTTTACCGTCCAAATGCTATATGCTAAAAGAAATATGATGAGATGGAGGTTACCCATGAATACGGCAGAACTTTCCTGCATTTGCAAACAGGTGCGCCGGGACATCATCAACATGACGGCCAACGCCGGCAGCGGCCACCCCGGCGGCTCCCTGTCCGCCACAGAGCTGATGACCACCCTGTTCTTCCGACAGATGCGTATCGACCCCAAAAATCCCAAGGACCCCAACCGTGATCGCTTCGTTCTCAGCAAGGGCCATTCCGCCCCCTGCTATTATGCAGTGCTGGCGGAGCGTGGCTTCATCAGCCGGGACGAGTTCACCAACTTCCGCCAGCTCCACAGTATCCTGCAGGGGCATCCCGATTGTAAAAAGGTTCCGGGCGTGGACGCCTCCACCGGCTCTCTGGGACAGGGCTGCTCCATCGCTGTTGGTATGGCACTGGGTGCCAAGCATCAGGGGCAGGACGTGAAGGTCTACACACTGCTGGGCGACGGCGAGTGTCAGGAGGGGCAGATCTGGGAGGCATTCATGTCCGCTGCCCACTATAAGCTGGACAACCTGACGGTCATTATCGACAACAACGGGCTGCAGATCGACGGGCGCAACGACGAGGTCATGTCTCTGGGCGATCTGCCCGCCAAGCTGCGGGCCTTCGGCTTCGATCTCCACGAGATCGATGGTCACGATCTGGATGCCATTGCCGCAGCGCTGGACGCTCCCGCGGCCTCCGGCAAGCCCAAGTGCATCCTGGCCCACACCGTGAAGGGTAAGGGCGTTTCCTTTATGGAGGATCAGGTGGGTTGGCACGGCAAGGCTCCCAACGAGGAGCAGCGCCAGCAGGCTTTGAAGGAATTGGAGGACTGAGAGCATGAGTGAAAAAATCGCCACCCGTGAAGCCTACGGCAAGGCGCTGGTAGAGTTGGGCGCTTCCAACGATAAGATTGTGGTGCTGGATGCCGATCTGGCCGGGGCTACCATGACCAAATTTTTCAAGGCGGCCTATCCCGACCGCTTCTTTGACTGCGGCATTGCCGAGTGCAACATGATGGATGTGGCGGCGGGTCTGTCCACCATGGGGCTCATTCCCTTCTGCTCCACCTTTGCCATGTTCGGCGCAGGCCGGGCCTATGAGCAGATCCGCAACTCCATCGCCTACCCCCGTTTCAATGTGAAGATCTGCTGCTCCCACGCCGGCGTGTCCGTGGGCGAGGACGGCGGCAGCCACCAGTCCATCGAGGATATCGGCCTTATGCGGATGATCCCCGGCATGACTGTCATCGTCCCTGCCGACGGCAACGAGGCCCGAAAGGCCACCTTCGCTCTGGCTCAAATGGAGGGTCCCGCCTATCTGCGGACCGCCCGGCTGGCCTCCCCTGTTTTCGAGCAGGACTATCCCTTCGAGATCGGCAAGGCCAACGTCCTCCGGGAGGGTAAGGATGCTGCGGTGTTCGCCTGTGGCCTGATGGTCAGCGAGACGCTGGAGGCGGCGGAGCTGCTGGCCGCAGAGGGCATTCATATCTCTGTCATCAACGTTCACACCATCAAACCCATCGACGCCGCCTGCGTCACGAAGTACGCACAGAAGTGCGGCAACGTGGTGACGGTGGAGGAACACAGCGTCATCGGCGGTCTGGGCGATGCCGTGGCGGACGTCCTCATGGGCAAGGTGAACTGTAAATTCCGCAAGATCGGCATCAACGACTGCTTCGGCCAGTCCGGCAAGGCCAAGGATGTGCTGCGGGAGTACGGCCTCACCGCCGACCAGATCGCAGCCAAGATCAAGGAGACTCTGTAAAGCGCATCCGGATATACGAAGGCATCCCCCGGTAAACGCCGGGGGATGCCTTTTAGCGTAAAACAGATGCATCAAAGCAGGACAGCATGAAGTTTCCTGCTCTTTATCACCGCTTTACTACTTCAGGTCATACTTCCACGCACTGCCTTCCTGATAGTAGAAGAACTCGCTCAAAGCTTCTTCTGTGAAAACCCGAAGCATATCACACATATCCAAAGACAGCTTAAGCTTGGGCAGATCGGCAATATCCTCCCACCAGACCCTACCTTCGGGGCTGGAGCGCAGTTCGCCATCAAAACAAGTTGCCTTATAAAGCAGCACAACAAACCGGCACTGATTCTCACACCAGTCCTTGATGCCGCAGAGCTGAGGGGAACGGATATTCAGTCCGGTTTCCTCCTGCACCTCCCGAATCACGGCATCCGTAAAGGATTCTCCCGGCTCTACATGACCTCCGGGGAAGGTGACGCCCGGCCAGTCCCGCTTTTTCCGGTCGATCACGACGACCCGGCTGCCATCACAGATCATGCACATATTGGTAAATTCAACCGTTTCGATTCTCTCCATTATGTTCCTTTTCTGTTCGTGTGTATACGCAGTATAGCATAGCAATCATTTAGCTTTCAATAGGCGTGACGGAAGTTATCTCCCAAAATGTAACCTTTCTGCGAATACAAATGGATCTCAGCCTTTTCCGGTGTGGAACACATAAAATGTGAAATGCACAAAAGCAGGCGGCACCAAACTGAAGTTGAGCGCCGCCTGCTTTTTCATGTAAGGGCCGTTTTCTTGCAGGACTCTTTCTTAGTCCTGCTGCCAGTTGTGCCACACGTTCTGCACGTCCTCGTTGTCCTCCAGCATATCGATGAGCTTGTTCATGTTCTTCACATCATCCTCGCCGGTCATGGTCACATAGGTCTGCGGCACCATCTCCAGCTCAGCGCTGGCGAAGGTATAGCCCTTGGCCTCCAGCGCCTTCACCACATCGTTGAAGCTGTCGGGATCGGTGGTGATCTCGAACACGGGGCCGTCGGGAGAGAAGTCCTCGGCGCCGGCATCCAGCGCATCCATCATGACGGCATCCTCATCCAGCTCGCCATCCTCATTGTCGATGACAATGACACCCTTGCGGTCGAAGGACCAGGATACGCAGCCCTGAGCGCCCATGCCCTTGCCGAACTTATCGAAGTAATGGCGGATCTCCGGGGCGGTGCGCTGACGATTATCGGTCAGGGCCTCCACGATCACGGCCACACCGCAGGGGCCGTAGCCCTCATAGGTGACGGACTCGTAGTTATCGGTGTTTCCGGCGCCCAGTGCCTTGTCGATGGTACGCTTGATGTTGTCATTGGGCATATTGGCGGCCTTGGCCTTGGCCACCACCGTAGCCAGACGGGAGTTGTTGGCGGGATCGCCGCTGCCGCCCTGCTTGACGGCCACGATGATCTCCTTGGCGATCTTGGTGAAGGTGGCGGAGCGCTTGGCGTCAGCCGCACCCTTGGTCTTTTGGATATTGTGCCACTTGGAATGTCCGGACATAGTATCGTTCTCTCCTTATCTCATGTAAAATTTAACTGCGTCGCCATGTACGGCGGACTTTGTGACCTCCAGCTCCGGGAACGTCTCCCGCAGCCGGCGGACGATCTCCTGACACACCACATCCTCCGTGGGGAAGTGTCCTGCATCGATGAGATTCAGCCCCTGCGTATCCAGAAAGTCATTGTACCGCAGGTCGGATGTCACAAAGGTGTCGCAGCCCTGAGCGATGGCCTGAGGGATGTATTCCCCACACGCTCCGCCGCCCACGGCTACCCTGTGAACGGGCCGGCCGCCGTCTCTGTATCGCAGTCCATTGCAACTTAATGATTTTACCACATCTGATAGGAACTGTTCAAGGGGTTTTTCACAAGAAAGTGTGCCGATCCGCCCGATTTTTTCCTCATTCAGCGGTTTTGTATCCTGCAGACCCAGCGTGCAGGCCAGACAGTCGTTGACGCCGCCCTCCGCCGCATCCAGATTGGTGTGCATACACATGGCGGAGATATCCCGCTTCACCAACTCCGTCAGCAGCCCGCCCAGCCGGGTATCCTCCCGGAGCGTCTGCATCTGCTGGGCGTGCCAGCGGATGTTCATCACCGGGTGGTGGGACACGATCAGGTCGGTCCCCGTCTCTGCTGCCTCTGCCGCTACGTCCGGAGACACATCCAGCGCCACCAGCACCCGGTGGACCTCCCGGTCGCCCCGGCCCACCAGCAGACCCACATTATCCCAGTCCATGGCCAGCTCCGGAGGAGCCCACCGGAACATCATCTGCGTTACATCATTGACCGTTACCACGCTGCCACGCCTCCTTCTTTTCTTCCAGAATATCCGCCAGAGCCGCCAGCGGCTCCGCCTCGCTCTCGTCTCCGCCCCGGTGCAGGCCGTCCATCCGCAGATAGAGCCGCCGCAGCTGCTGCTCCAGATACAGGCCATACAGAGGGTCGTGCTCCAGACAGAAGCCGCCGTACCGCTCCGCATCCGACGCCTCACCGGAGGGGCCACCGGTGACGGACAGGATCACATACAATTTCCCCTTGTCCTGCACCAGACGCTCCTCGGTGCAGCGGTATCCGTTTTCCCGCAGCCAGCCCCGCAGCAGCTCCACCTTGGTCATGGGCTGCAGCAGCAGGGTGTGGTGGCCGTCCGCCGCCCATGGAGCGGCACGGAGGATATCCCGGATGGTCTCGCCGCCCATACCGGCAATGACCACGGTGTCTGTCTCCTCCGCCTCGATGCCGGACAGGCCGTCACAGAGCCGGAAGTCCAGCCCCTGTGTCTCGTATTCCTCCGCCGTGCGGCGGGCGTGTTCCAGCGGCTCCGCCCCCACATCGGCGGCGATGGCGGAGGGGATACGCCCTTCCTGCAGCAGCCAGACTGGCAAATAGCCGTGGTCGGTGCCGATATCCGCCAGACGGCCGCCATGCGGCGTCATCTCCGCCAGCAGACGCAGCCTTGGCTGTAATGTGATCCGTTTCATGGGGCCTCCTTCCAGACAGAAAGGAACGCATACGGCACCATGACCGTATGCGTTCGCTGCGTTTTACTCAGCGGCCTTGTTGGCCTCCTGATTCACCAGCTCCAGCAGCTTGTCCACGTCCACACCGTGAACGGCGCAGGCCTCCTCCACAGTCTCGCCACGGGAAGAGGGGCAACCCAGGCAGTGCATACCGATGGAGAAGAAGATGGGAGCGGTCTGAGGGGCAACATCCAGAATATCACCGATGATGGTGTCCTTTTTGATTTCGATCATGTGTCAAAACCTCCGTTTGATATTTACATCGTTAGTATATCCCATGTTTCCGTCTTTTTCAACAGGAAAATCATGAACAGCCTGTGAAAATCACAGAAAATGCAGAGTCCGTATCGGGCTGGGCATATAAAATGCGGGAGCCGCCGCATAGGCAGCTCCCGCATCATATGTCAGTCTGGCTGATCAGCCGTTCTCACGCATCTTAGCGAAGCAATCGCTGCAATACACGGGACGGTCGGTCTTGGGTTCGAAGGGAACCTTCGCCTCGCCGCCGCAGGCTGCACAGGTAGCGGTGAAGTACTCACGGGGGCCACGGGCGGCGTTCTTGCGAGCGTCGCGGCAGGCCTTGCAGCGCTGAGGCTCGTTCTGGAAACCACGCTCAGCGTAGAACTCCTGCTCACCGGCGGTGAAAACGAACTCCTTACCGCACTCCTTGCAAACCAAAGTCTTGTCTTCGTACATGATGTTACCCTCTCTTTGAGAAAAATATATTGCGTTCAGCGCTTGCTGATATCGCCTGATGAAAGTTGCCGAGCCACCTTGCGCCGGATGCGCTGCACGGCGTTGTCCACCGACTTGGGGGACCGGCCGACGGCCGCAGCGATCTCACGGCAGGTAAGACCGTCCAGATAAAACCCTAAAATCATGACCTCGAATTCGGACAGCTGCTTGCGGACATTCTCCAGCAGGCTGACAGCCTTCTCCCTGTCGATCAGCAGATCCTCGGGACCGGGCTGTGCAAAGGAAACATTTGCTTCAAAGAGTGAGGGATTCAAGGGAACCGATTGATTCAATGGGGCGTGCTTCCCCCCCGCCGCAGCCTTCACAACGGAATAGAGCCGGTGGCGGATACACGTTTCGGCAAAGGTTCGGAAGGAGGCATCCCGGTCCGGGTCATACTCCCGCATGGCCTTGATGAGACCGAACATCCCCTCCTGCATCAGGTCCTCGCTGTCTCCGCCCGCCAGAAAATAGGGCCGGGCGCAGGAACGAACCACCCGATGGTAACGGGCGGCCAGAACCTCCTCCGCCGGACGGTCCTGCTCCCTGATAAGGCGGCACAACGCCTCGTCCGGCAGCTGTTCCAGAGGGGCGCCGCCGGATTCCTGATCCTTTGTCATAGTCTATTATACCTTTTCACTAAAGAATTTGTCAAGTCATCCACGACGATTTGTCAAAACTGTATTTTTTCAGACAGAATTTTTATGAGATCAGCTAAATCTTCCGCCACTTTTCGGGCAACTTCGGTGGTTTTCGCCTCCACCATGACCCGAATCAGGGCCTCCGTACCGGAGGGACGGATCAGAACACGTCCCTTTCCGGCCAACTCCTGCTCCATCTGAGCGATAGCGTGCCGGAGGGCGGGATCCTGCATGATCGCATCCTTGACGCCGGGAACGTGGGATACGGCCACATTGATAAGCTCCTGTGGATACTGGGGGCAGCAGGATGCCAGTTCGGAGGCCCGCTTTCCGGAGCGGCGCAGGGCCTGCAGGAATTGCAGAGCCGTCAGCTCACCGTCGCCGGTGGTGGCGTATTCCCGGAAGATCGTGTGGCCCGACTGCTCGCCGCCGATGGCGTAGCCGCACTCCAGCATCTTCTCCAGCACATGGCGGTCGCCTACGGCGGTGCATACCAGCTCGATACCCTCCTTGCGGCAGTACTCGTGCAGGCCGAGATTGGACATCACCGTGGCCACGATGGCGTTGCCGGAGAGCTTTCCGTGACGCCGCAGATCGGCACCGCAGACAGCCATCACCTTGTCTCCGTCGATGGTATGGCCCGTCTCGTCCACCAGTAGGCAGCGGTCGGCGTCGCCGTCGAAGGCGATGCCCAAGTCGTAGCCGCCGGCCACCACGCCCTCGGACAGGGATTTCAGGTGGGTGGAGCCGCAGCCGTCGTTGATGTTCACGCCGTCCGGCTCTCGGTGGATGAAATCTGCGTGCAGGGGCAGGCCGTCAAACAGATCCGGCGCTGTGGCAGAGGCCGCGCCGTTGGCGCAGTCCACCAGCACCCGCAGGCCCGACAGGTCGCAGTCGATGCTGGAAATCAGATGGTCGATGTAATCCCGCTTCATCTGCCGCATCCCGTGAAGGCGCTTGCCGATCTCGCCGTGGGTCTTGACGTCCATGGGAGCGCCGCTGAGGATCAGCTCCTCCACACGGGCCTCACTCTCGTCGGAAAGCTTATAGCCCCGAGCGTTGAACACCTTGATGCCGTTGTGCTCATAGGGGTTGTGGGATGCCGAGATGACGATGCCCGCATCCGCCTGCTCCAGCACCGTCAGATACGCCACCGCCGGTGTGGGAATGGTGCCAAGGGGCATCACGTCACCGCCCACAGAGCAGATGCCCGCCATCAGCGCCGCCTCCAGCATATCCGAGGAGATACGGGTGTCCTTGCCGATGGTAATGGTGGGCTTGCTCCCCTTCTCCTCCGTCAGGACGGCAGCCACTGCCTGCCCCACATGAAAAGCCAGTTCTACGGTGAGATTTTCACCAACGATACCACGGATGCCATCCGTGCCAAACAGTTTGCCCATAAGAGGTTCCTCCTACTCCTTATATCTCCAGCTGTTCCTGTCCTAAAAACGCTATGTGCAGGTGCTCATATGCCTTCCGGGTGACGCAGCGGCCACGGGGTGTCCGGGTCAGGAAGCCCAACTGCATGAGGTACGGCTCATACACATCCTCCAGCGTCACGGACTCCTCGCCGATGGTAGCGGCCAGCGTTTCCAGCCCCACCGGGCCGCCGCCGTAGTTTTCGATGATGGCCCGCAGCATCCGCCGGTCCACTGGATCCAGCCCCAGATAGTCGATCTCCAGCGCCTGCAGGGCGTGATCCGCTACGGCCTTGGTAATAACACCGTCCGCCCGCACCTGAGCAAAGTCCCGCACCCGCCGCAGCATCCGGTTGGCGATACGGGGCGTTCCACGGGAGCGCCGTGCGATCTCCATGGCGCCCTCCGGTTGAATGGGGACATTCAGTATTCCGGCGCTGCGGGTGACGATCAGGGCCAGTTCTTCCGGGGTATAGAGCTCCAGCCGCAGTGTTACGCCGAACCGGTCCCGCAGCGGAGCGGACAGCTGTCCGGCCCGTGTGGTGGCGCCGATGAGGGTGAACTTGGGCAGATCCAGCCGAATGGAGTTGGCGGAAGGGCCCTTGCCGATGATGATGTCGATGGCATAGTCCTCCATGGCGGGGTACAAAATCTCCTCCACGGAGCGGTTCAGCCGGTGGATCTCGTCCACAAAGAGAATGTCGTTTTCGCTGAGATTCGTCAGCAGGGCCGCCAGATCACCGGGCTTTTCAATGGCCGGGCCGGAGGTGATGCGGATGTTGACTCCCATCTCGGCGGCGATGATGCCCGCCAGCGTGGTCTTGCCCAGACCCGGAGGGCCGTGGAGCAGCACATGATCCAGCGGCTCCGTCCGCCGCCGGGCGGCCTCGATAAAGACGGAGAGATTCTCCTTGGCCTTGGTCTGGCCGATGTACTCCGCCAGTGTATGGGGGCGCAGGCTCACCTCCGCATTGTCCTCCGGCAGCAGCGTCTTGGCTACCAGTGGCTCCTCGTAGATATCGGTGCCGAAATCAATGCTCATACGTCTCCCCCCTTCTCCTGCTTTTCATGTCACTTTACCATTTTCTTCAGCGCCTGCCGGATGATCTCCTCCAGCGGCAGAGCGTCCATATCGATGCCCTTCAGGGCCGTACTGATCTCCTGAGAGCCGTAGCCCAGCACTGCCAGCGCTGCCGCCGCCTCGCCGGACTTGCTGCCGCCTAAGGGCATGGGGGCGCTGCCGCCGCCGCTCGGTACCGTGAAGCTGCTCTGTTCCTTGGCCAGCTTATCCTTCAACTCCAGAATGATGCGCTGAGCAATCTTCTTGCCGATACCCTGCGCCGCCGTCAGCGCCTTCTCGTCCTCCGTCACGATGGACAGGGCCAGATTCTGGGGTGTGGTGGCCGACAGAATGGCCAGCGCCGCCTTAGGGCCAACACCGGACACGCCGATGAGCATCTTGAAGCTGTTGAGCTCCTGCTGACTGGCAAAGCCGTACAGCTCGAAGATATCCTCCCGCACGTGGAGGTAGGTGTAGAGCCTGGCCCTCTCCCCCTTTTTCAGCTGAGACAGGGTATAGTTTGTGGTGGCGCAGGCATAGCCCACGCCGCCGCAGTCGATGACGGCCAGACCGGCGGCGATCTCCGCCACGGTGCCGTTGAGATAGTAAAACATATTCAGACCGTCTCCTTTACATCGGGGTCCTTTCGCCGCAGCAGGGACGTGGCGCTGCGGGCGTGGCAGATGGCGATGGCCAGCGCATCGGCGGCATCGTCAGGCCGGGGGACGGCCTTCAGCTTCAGCAGCCGCCGGGTCATATCCATGACCTGCCGCTTCTCCGCCAGACCGTAGCCTACCACCGCCTGCTTGATCTGCATGGGAGTGTATTCATATACTGGCAAGTGCATTTTCTCCGCCGTGTACAGCAATACCCCCCGCCCGTGGGCCACGGCAATACCGGTGGTGATGTTCTTGCTGAAAAACAGCTCCTCGACGGACATCTCATCCGGCTGGAATTGCCGGATCAACTGCCCCAGATCGTCCCCGATCTGCACCAGCCGGGCTGCCAGCGGCATACCCGCCGGGGTGGTAATGGCTCCGTACTGGACCATCCGCTGCCGCCCGCCCTCGGAATCGATGACGCCGAAGCCCACGGTGGCCACTCCCGGATCAATGCCCAAAATACGCATAGCCGCTCCTTCCCGTTCACCCGCAGAGGATATAAAATCAGTTTATTATAGCAAATTCCCAGCGAAAAGGCAACAGGGAAAAACATTTCTCCCGCAGGCGGGCGCTGCCTGAGTGCAGAGGAAGCCGCCCCGGAGGGCGGCTTCCTCTGTGAAATAATAATACTTTACAGTTCTTTGCTCGCAGCGCTCACAGAGCACGCAAGTACTCCGGTCGCAGGCCGTAGCCCTCCAGGCCCTTCCGCACTCGCTCCAGCATGGCGTCCCGGTCCTGATTCAGCGTCCCCTTCAGCGTCAGGTAGTTGGAGGCGTGGTTCATCCGGAATACGCTGCCCTCGCTGTCGATGTGCTGGAGCAGCAGCTCCGTCTCCCGCAGGATATCCTCCGGGCCCAGAACGGTAAAGCTGCCCTCACGCACCCATTTCTCCAGCGGCGTACCCGGCTCCACCATCAGCGTCAGCAGACCGATGTACTCCGGCTTCATGGCGCTGAATGCCTCCGCCGTACCGATGGCGTGCTCCCGCATCAGCTCCCGGCTCCCAAGTCCTGAGATGGCCGTTACCGACAGAGCCAGTCCACAGCGCCGGGCCTTCTGCCCCGCCGCCACGATGGCCGCCGCCGTGTGGCCCTTGTTCATCCGGCGCAGCACCTCATCACAGCCGGACTCCAGCCCCATATACACCATGGTCAGGCCCTGAGACCGCAGCAGGCGCAAGTCCTCCTCGCTTTTGATCTGGAGACTGGTGGGCGAGGCGTAGCACGTCACCCGCTGGCACTCCGGGAACAGACCGTAGATCAGGCCCAGGATCTGGCTCAGCTCCTCCGTTTTCCGCATCAGGGCGTCGCCGTCCGCCAGAAAGACCCGCTCCACCTTTTTATAGACCCGGCGGGCCATCTCGAAGTCCTCCCGGACCTCCTCCATGGGTCGGATGGCGAAGTGCTTGTCGTCGTACATATCGCAAAAGGCGCAGCCGTTGTGGCTGCATCCGTAGGTCACCTGCACGATGAGGCTGTAAGCCTCACTGGGCGGACGGTATACCTTTCCCTTATAACGCATGGTCTCACGCTCCTTTGGTCGTTTGCTCCATTGTAGCAGATTTCTTTCCGTTTGAAAAGCACATATTCTCCGCAGGCGGTACATATAGTGTGCTGACTTCAACCAACGAGGTGACCGAATATGGAACAGAACTTCAACCACGTTCTTCTGTGCGGACAGGTTCTCACCCAGCCGCAGCCGTCCCACGTCAACCACGGCCAGAGCTTCTCCCGGTTCCTGCTGTCCGTCCCCCGGCTCTCCGGGCAGGAGGACTGTCTGCCGGTGATCGTCCCCCAGCCGCTGCTGGAGCTGTGTCCCCTGTCCCCCGGCGCAGCCGTCACCGTCACCGGCCAGCTTCGCTCCTTCAACAACCGCAGCGGACAGGGGCCACGGCTGGTGGTGTCGGTCTTTGCCCAGACCCTCCAGCCCGGTGGAGAGGGGCCGGTGAATCGCATTCGGCTGTCCGGCGTGCTCTGTAAGCCCCCTACCCTGCGCTGCACGCCCTTGGGACGGGAGATCTGCGATATCATTCTGGCGGTGAACCGGCGCTACGGCCGAGCGGACTACCTCCCCCTTATCGCATGGGGTACCGTTGCCCGTCAGACGTCCATTCTGGCGGTGGGCGCCCGTCTGACGGTGGAGGGCCGCATCCAGAGCCGCACCTACACCAAGAATCTGGAGACCGGGCCGCAGGAGCGAGTGGCCTATGAGGTGTCCGTCATGCGTCCGGCAGAGCTGTCGGAATTTGTAGAGTAGCTGCCGGATTTTGCGGTGCGCCTATTGAACCGCCATCCAAACCGTGGTATGCTTATACCTATACGAAAATCATGTAAAGGAACGCAAGACTATGCACCATATCCAGCACCCTCATCCGACCCACTCCGGCGTGGATATGACCGAAGGCAATATCACCGGCCATCTGATTCGCTTTGCGCTGCCGCTGCTGGCGGGCAACATCTTTCAGCAGCTATACAACATGGTGGATACATGGGTGGTGGGCAATTTCGTCTCCAACGAGGCCTTCTCCGCCGTAGGCACAGTGGGCCCCATCGTCAATATGCTCATCGGCTGCTTTCTGGGCTTTTCCAGCGGCGCCGGCGTGGTCATCAGCCAGTACTACGGCGCACGACGCACGGAGAGGGTCCACGACGCCGTCCACACGGCGCTGGTGCTGACGGTGATCCTGTGTGCAGTATTCACGGCGCTGGGCATCGGCTTTACGCCCCTGATGCTGCGTTTGATGAACACCCCTGCCGAGGTGTTTCCGGAGTCCTCCGCCTATCTGACCATCTATTTCGGCGGCATCAGCGGCCTACTGATCTACAACATGGGCTCCGGCATCCTCCGGGCCGTGGGGGATTCCCGCCGCCCCTTCTATTTTCTGGTGGTCTCCGCCGTACTGAACACGGCGCTGGACCTGCTATTCGTGCTGCGGTTCGGTATGGGTGTGGAGGGCGTGGCATGGGCTACGGTTATTGCACAGGCCGTCTCGGCGCTTCTGGTGATCGTTGTCCTTCTGCGAACGGAGCAGACAGTGCGGCTGATCCCCCGTGACCTTCGCATCCATCTTCCTGTGCTGCGGCAGATCATCCGGGTGGGCGTCCCCTCCGCTCTGCAAATGGCCATCACCGCCTTCTCCAATGTCTTTGTCCAGTCCTACATCAACTCCTTCGGCGCCGACTGCATGGGCGGCTGGACGGCCTATACCAAGATCGACCAGCTGATGCTGCTGCCGATGCAGTCCCTGGCCCTGTCCGCCACTACCTTTGTGGGGCAGAATCTGGGCCGCGGCAACGAGCCCCGTGCTCGGCAGGGCGTGCGCCGTGCGCTGGCCATTGCCATGGCCGCCACGGTGCTGGTGATGATTCCGGTGCTGGTCTTTGCCCCGCAGATGACGGCCTTTTTCAACCGGAAGCCGGAGGTGGTGGCCTACGGCGCTCTGCTGCTGCGGTGTATCTCCCCCTTCTATGTGCTGTGCTGCTTTAATCAGGTCTACGCAGCTGCCCTGCGGGGCGCCGGAAACAGTAAGGCCACCATGATCATCATGCTGTGCTCCTTTGTGCTGTTCCGACAGGTCTACCTGTTCATTATGTCCCACTACATCTCCCATGAGCTGATCCCGCTGGTCATGGGCTATCCTGCCGGATGGCTGGTATGCAGCGCCGCCACGCTGATCTACTATCGCCGTACCTCCTTCCTGTCCACCCGGCTGGTGGCGGAGGACGGCAGCAAGGAGGACATCCAATGACCAAGTGTGAGAGCTGTGTGTTCTATCAGTACGATGAGAACTACGACGATTATGTCTGCGACATGGACTTGGACGAGGACGAGATGGTGCGCTTCCTCTCCTCCCAGACAGACAGCTGTCCCTACTGGCGGCCTGGCGATGACTATCTCACCGCCCGCAGGCAGTAGATGAAGTACGGAAGGAATTTATTATGAACATCCGAGAAGCCACAAAAAATGACTGTGTGCATATGGATGCACTCCTGACGAAGCTGATCCGTTATGAGGCCCGATTTGATCCTAATTTGAGTCCAGAGGTCGTCATAGAGGACAATTACGCCGGGCAAATAGCCGCAGAAGGCTGTAAGGCTTATGTCGCAGAGGACCATGGGATCATCGTTGGATATCTCTATGGATTTACATACCGGATCCCGCAGGTGCTCTTGCAGCCCATCGCCATCGTCGATGCCCTGTATGTCGAAGAGGGCTACCGTGGGAAGGGAATCGCCAAAGATCTATTCCGCAAGTTTCAGGAGTTTGCGTCGGGCTGCGGCGCTGCCAGCATTGAGTTGAAGGTGATGTCCCGTAACAGAGATGCGCTGCGCCTGTATGCGTCGCTGGGGTTTTGCGAGACAAAAAAGTATATGGCGCTGCCGCTGTCGCAGAATGGAAGCAAATGACATTTTCCTTTAATAATAACGAAACAGGAACCGGCTTGCCCCGTAAAGGTCACGCCGATTCCTGTTTTGTGTATTTATTTGCACTTTACGCCAGATAGACGGCCTTGCAGCCCAGATAGTTCATGTAGCAATCCAGCTTGCCCACCGTCTCGAAGGGAGCGTGCATACTCAGCACCGGCACACCGGCATCAATGGTGGTGATGTTGCGGTTGGCCATGTACTGGGCCACCGTACCGCCGCCGCCGGCGTCGATCTTGCCCATCTCACCGATCTGCCACACCACGCCAGCCTCGTCCATCACCCGGCGGACATAGGCCACCGTCTCGGCGTCGGCATCGGAGGAGCCGCCCTTGCCACGGGCGCCCGTGTACTTGCACAGCCCCAGACCGTGGTTCACCTGAGCGTCGTTGCGCTTCTCATACACCTCAGCGAAATTGGGGTCATAGGCCGCCGTCACGTCGGAGGACAGGCAGAAGGCGCTCTCATAGCACACCCGCAGGGCAACGCCCTGACTCTCGCACAGATCCTCCATAAAGGTATCGAAGAAGGCGGACTGCATACCGGTGACGCCCATAGAGCCGATCTCCTCCTTGTCCGCCAGCATACAAACGGCGGTCTTGGTGGGGGTCTCCAGCTCCAGCAGAGCCTTCAGGGCCGCATAGCTGCACACCCGGTCATCGTGGCCGTAGGCGCCGATGAGGCTGCCGTCCAGACCGATATCCGTGGCATTAAAGGCCGGGACCACCTCCAGCTCGGCGGATGTCAGGTCATCCTCGCAGATGCCGTACTTCTCGTGGAGCAGATCCAGCACCCGCAGCTTCACACGGTCGCTGTCCTCGCTGTCGCCCAGAGGACGGCTGCCCATAAGAATATTCAGCGTCTCACCGGCAATGGCCTCGTTGAGGGGCTTCTTCCCCTGTTCACCGCCCAGATGAGGCAGCAGATCATTGATGACGAACTTGGGCTCGTCGCCCTCGCCCAGCACCACGGACACCGCCGTGCCGTCCTTCAGGGCTACCACACCCCGCAGCTGCAGGGGGATCGCCACCCACTGGTACTTACGGACGCCGCCGTAGTAATGGGTCTTGCCGTAGGCCAGCTCGCTGTCCTCATAAATGGGATGAGGCTTCAGATCCAGACGGGGAGAGTCGATGTGGCAGGCCACGATCTGTGCGCCCTCGGACAGGCTCTCCCGGCCGATCACGGCCAGCATCACGCTCTTCTTCCGGTTCACCCGGTACACCCGGTCGCCGGGCTGCAGGGCCATGCCCCGCTCATAGGGGATAAAGCCCGCCGCCTCCGCCAGCGCCACGGTGTGGGCCGTGCACTCCCGCTCGGTCTTGCTGTGGTCCAAAAAGCTCTTGTAGTCCCGGCAATAGGCCTCCATGGCATCCAGCGTCTGTTGGTCCACCCGGTCATAGCCGTTCTTGCTGCCGGAAAACAGCAGCTCTCTCTTGGCCTTCATTTCATCGGTCATCGTTCATGTCCTCCTTCGGTGATATGGTGGAGCTGCCGCAGCAGATCCCGGAAAAAAATCTCCGCCTTCTCCCGGAACGCCTCCGGCGTCTCCTCCTGATTTTCCAGCACATCTGTGCAGTGCTCACGATAATAGCTGTCCGGCTTCTGGGCCTGAATACGCAGCCGTGCGTACTCCTCCGGGATATGGTCCCGCTGCATGATCCGCTGAACCCGCTGCTCGCCGGGGGCCAGCACCGCCACCGTCCGGCAGCACAACTCCCCCAGGCCGCTCTCTATGAGGTTGATGGCATCCAACCCCACCAGAACCCTTCCCTCCATCCTCCTCCGCAGCACGCCGGGGAGATAGTCGAAAATAATGCCGTTGAGCCGCTCCAGCGCCTGCGGATCGGAAAAGACGAGACTCCCCAGCTTCTGCCGGTCCAGCTCCGTTCCCCGGAACACCTCGCCAAAGGCGTCCCGGATGCGGCTGCGCAGGGCTTCGTCCTCCCGCAGGGCCTGATGATACACGGCGTCGCAGTCCAATACCGTGCCGCCCAGCGCCTCCAGCGCCTGCAGGGCGCTGGTCTTTCCGGACCCGGTGCCGCCGGTGATGCCGATGACCACTGGGGCATCTCCGTCAATGAGGTGGAAGCCCGCCGCTTTTTTCAGCCGATTCCCTACCGCCAAGCCCAGCCCCGCATCATCGGGACACTGGGCGAAAATCTCCGTCACGTCCGTTCCGTCGAAGGTGCGCAGAGCGTCGAACACCCGCTGGGCCTGCGCCAGCTTGTCCGTGAACGGCCCCAGCCGATGGACGATATGACCTTCAAAATACCCAGCGAACTCGTCAAAGCAGATGACCCCCGCCTTTTCCCGCAGCAAGCCCCGGATCACCAGAGCGCTGTGGGCCGGGTCTCCGGTCACTGCCGTCACCGGCGCCTTGGGAGCGTAGTGACGGTACTTCATCCCCGGCGCACGGGGCTTTTCCCCGTCCTTCAGAAGCCCGGTGACGGCCTTATCTACCGCCACCGTACCCAGCACCTCCTCCAGCGCCTCCAACGGCAGTCCGCCGGGGCGCAGCAGCCGGGGCGGCGTCACCGTCAGGTCGATGATGGTGGACTCCACCCCCACCGCACACGGCCCGCCGTCCACGATACCGTCGATCTTGCCGTCCATATCCTCCGCCATGTGGCCTGCCGTGGTGGGGCTGGGCCGTCCGGAGGTGTTGCCGCTGGGGGCCGCCACCGGCACACCGGCAGCCTCGATGATGGCCCGTGTCACCGGATGGTCCGGGCAGCGCACGCCCACCGTCTCAAGCCCGCCGGTGGTTTGCAGGGGTACGTTCTCCCGCCGGGGCAGGATCATGGTCAGCGGCCCCGGCCAGAACCGCTCCGCCAGACGGTAGGCCGTCTCCGGTACCTCCCGGCAGTACCGCTCCAGCCACGAGGCATCCGGCACATGGATGATGAGGGGATTATCCTGCGGACGGCCCTTGGCCTCGAAAATATGGCGCACCGCCGTCTCGTTGAGGGCGTCCGCCCCCAGACCGTATACCGTCTCCGTGGGGATGCCCAGCAGCCCGCCCCGCCGCAGGATAGCGGCGGCCTGCGGGATGGCGTCTGCATCCGTCTCCGGATGGAATAGAATGGTTTTCACTGCGATCCTTCCCTTTTGCGGCGTATTTCTCAGAAACCCAGCTCCTCGCCCACCAGCACCACCTTGATGCGGCCTGCCGGGCGACAGATGCGGGTGGTGACGATCTGGCAGCAGATGCTGTCAGGCCCCGTACAGTCGGCGCACAGGCCGGTGACGGAACATGGAGTCTTGAGCCCGGCAAACCGCTGAGCGTTGACGGGAGCGGCGACCTCTCTGGCCCGGCGCATGGCTCCCTCCAGATCTCCGGCCACCTTGTTCATGCCCGCCACCACAATGACCTGCTCCGGTCCGAAACACAGAGCTGCCACACGGTTACCGGTGCCGTCAATGTTCACCAACTGACCGTCGGCGGAGATGGCGTTGCTGCTCATCAGGAAGGTGCCGCAGGTCAGCGCCTTCTTCAGCATCTCCTGCCGCTCCTGCGGCGTCTGGGCCGTATCCCGGTCAATGAGGGCGATGCCCTCTTGCGCCAGCCGCTGCTTGATCCCCAGTGCGTCCACCGTGGCGGTGCCGCCCCAGGACACCGTGTGCTCCTTGGGGATCAGCTCCACCACTTTCTCCACAGCCTCTGCCGCCGTGGAGACGTAGTAGGCCTCGAAGTGGCGCTTTTCCAGCGCCTTCACCACCTGCGGACCAGCCTTGTCGTATCGCTTCTTCGTGTTTGCATCCATGGCTCATTCTCCTTTCTCATAACCCTCCTGCAGCCGCCGGGTCTGATCGGCCAGCGTCAGCGCATCGATGAGGGCATCCAAGTCGCCGTTGATGACGGCGGCGAGGTTGAAATTTTTACTGTCCCCCGTGAGGCGGTGGTCCGTCACACGGTTCTGGGGAAAATTATAGGTACGTATCTTGCCGCTGCGGTCACCGGTCCCCACCTGACTGCGCCGGGTGGCAGCGATCTCGGCGTTCTGCCGGGCCTGCTCCGCCTCGTAGAGCTTGCTTCGCAGGATCTTCATGGCCCGATCCTTGTTCTTATACTGGCTCCGCTCGTCCTGACACTCCACCACCGTACCGGTGGGCAGGTGCGTAATGCGGATGGCGGACTCTGTCTTGTTGACGTGTTGTCCTCCTGCGCCGCTGGAGCGGAAGGTGTCGATCTGCAGATCCTTGGGGTCGATGGAAAGCTCCGTCTCCTCCGCCTCCGGCATCACCGCCACCGTGGCGGCGGAGGTCTGGATGCGTCCGCCGGATTCCGTCTCCGGCACCCGCTGCACCCGGTGGGTACCGGCCTCGAATTTCAGCCGGGACCACGCTCCGTCGCCCTCCACCGTGGCACAGACCTCCTTCACGCCGCCCAGCTCCGTGACGTTCTGACTGACGATCTCCAGCTGCCAGCCCCGGCGCTCGGCGTACATGGTGTACATCCGCAGCAGGTCCGCCGCAAATAGAGCGCCCTCCTCGCCGCCGACACCGCCCCGAATCTCCAGAACCACACTTTTTTCATCGTTGGGGTCTCTGGGCAGCAGCAGGCGCTTCAGCTCCTCGGCCAGCCGCTCCCGCTGCTCCTTGATCCGTGTCAGCTCCTCTTGGGCCAGCTCCCTCAGCTCCGGGTCCGACAGCATCTCCCGTGCCTCTGCGATGGCTTGCTCCATCTGCTGTAAAGCAGTAAAGGTTTCCACCACAGGCGTCAGCTCCTTCTGCTCCCTGCTCAGGTTCTTCAGCCGCTGCTGGTCGCTGTACACCGCCGGATCGGCCAGCTCACGCTCCACCTGCCGCAGCCGCTCCGCAATTTGATTCAGCCGATCTTCCATGGGGCCTCCTTACGTCTGCTCTGCCAGATAGCGCTGCACGTCCTGAATGAATTTATCCCGCCAGAACACATAGCCCACGGAGCCAGGCCGCAGGGATGCCTCCAGCAGATGGGGCTGGGCGGTGTAGCTGTCCATCTGCCGATAGACCTCCTCATACCGCTTATCGCCGCCTCGGGTCAGCACATAGGCCACCCGACTCAGCTCCTGCCCCCGGCGCTTCAGCAGCCCACGCACGGGGCTGGCACACCGTCCGGCCCACACGGGGCTGCCCAAAATTACCAGTCGGTATTCCTCCAAGGGCTTAGCCGTCTCGAATTTCTCCAGCGGATGGGTGGAGCGCCGCATGGCATCCAGCCCGGAGCGGAAATATCCCTTCCGCCCCTGCCGGTCCACGCCGTCGGTAAACTCCACCAGCTCGGCTTCCAGCGCCTCGGCGATCTCCGCCATAGTCTGACGGGTATTGCCGCTGCGGGAATAGTATAAACACAAAATGTCGCTCATCTATGGTGCCTCCTGATGGCCTGCCGGAGCAGGCCAGAGTAGAATTTCCTTGTTATTACAATATCTGTAAAGTGATAATACTTCTCAGCTTTTTCAAGGCGTGTTACTCCTCAATCTGCAGAGAAAGCTCCTCCCAGCGGGCCATTTCCTGCTCCAGCCGGGCCTCTACCTCCTGCTTCTCCTGATAGAGCCGATTCAGTTCCCCGGCATCGCAGGCGTGGGCCGCCATCTCCTCGTCCAGCCGGCGGCACTCCGCCTCCAGCTTGCTGATCCCTGTTTCGCAGATGGTCAGCTGCCGCCGGGCGGCCTGCTGGCTGCGGTTTCCACGTGGCGGACGGGTATCCCCTTTCTTCTCCTGAGCCTTCACCGGCTGGGGAGCCTTCTCCTGCGCCTTCACCGCCCGGTACTGGGCAAAGCCCATGGGGTAGTCAGTGATGGTGCCGTCCGCCAGCTCCCAGATACGGGTGGCAAACCGCTGGATGAAGTAGCGATCGTGGGAGACGAACAGCAGCGTGCCGTCAAAGGCCTCCACCGCCTCTTCGATCCACTCCCGTGCGGCAATGTCCAAATGGTTGGTAGGCTCGTCCAGAATGAGGAGGTTGATCTCCTCGTCCATCAGCATACACAGCCGCAGGCGGCTCAGCTCGCCGCCGGACAGCACCGACACCGGCTTGAACACATCCTCCCCCTGAAACTGGTAGGCGGCCAGCCGGTTCCGGGCGCTCTGGGCCGTCATACCCTTTTTCTCGTACAGCATAGTATCCAAAATGCTGCGCTCCGGGTGGTCAAAGTGAATGATCTGTGGCAAGTACGCTGCCTTTATAGACGGCCCCAGCTTAAAGATGCCGCTGTCTGTGGGCTCTATCCCCAGCAGCATATTCAGCAGCGTCGTCTTTCCGGTGCCGTTTTCGCCGATCAGGGCGATGCGCTCACCATCCTCCACCCGCAAATAGATGTCGGAGAACAGTGTCCGTCCGTCGAAGGCCTTGGAAACCCCCTTCACCTGCAGCACCTCGTCGCCCTTGAACTGGCGGCTGGCAAAGCGGGCATCCATTTTTTTGGCCTTGGTGGGCTTCTCCGTAGTACGCATCCGCTGGATGCGCTTTTCCATGGAGAAGGCCCGCTTATGGAGGGCGTCATTGCCCATGAAGGCCCACAGGTGCATCTGCTCGGCAGCCTTTTCCAGCTGCTGGATCTTGGCCTGCTCCTTGAGATACTGCTTCAGGCGCTCCTGGTAGCGGCGCTCCTTCTCCACGGCGTAGAAGCTGTAATTCCCGCTGTAAAACTCCGCCTTTCCGTCCAGCACCTCGATGATGCGGGTAACGGTGCGGTCCAGAAAATACCGGTCGTGGGAGATGGTCACCACCGTGCCACGGAAGGTGCGGATATATTCCTCCAGCCACTCCGTGGCCTGAAGGTCCAGATGGTTGGTGGGCTCGTCCAGCAGCAGGATATCCGTGTCCTCTAAGATCAGACGGCCCAAATTCACCCGTGTCTTTTCCCCGCCGGAGAGTTGGTCAAAGAGCCGCTGGCGCATCTCGGTATCGATGGAGAGGCCGTTGGCCACCTTGTTGACGGCGGTATCCGTATCGTAGCCGCCCAACCCCTCGAACCGGGCCGTCAGCTCGCCGTACCGCTTCAGGGTCTGGGAAGAGCTGTCTCCCGCCGCCATCTGCTCGGTAAGGCGGTCCATCTCCTCCTTCATCCGGAACATCCGTTCAAAGGCAGAGCGCAGCACATCCTCCACGGTGTATCCGTCGGGATACACCGGGATCTGGGAGATCAGGCCCACCCGGCGGTCGGGGGCCACCATTACCTGTCCCTCATCGTAGTCCAGTTCTCCGGTGAGGATACGAAATAAGGTGGTCTTACCGGCGCCGTTTTTCCCCAGCAGGCCCACCCGCTCCCCGGTGTCGATCTGGAAGGTGATGCCATCCAATATTTTCTTTTCCAGGTCAAAGGACTTGACCAGCCGGTTCACGCTGATATCGATCATAGATATTTCGTCCGTTTCGTTGTTTTCAGATGTATACTATGCTTCCTGAGTAAGGGCCTCCACGATGCGGTGGAACTCCATGGCATGGGACGCCTTTACCAGCATGGCTGTGCCGGGGGTCAGGGCCTCCTGGACGGCGGGCATTGCCTGCTCCACCGTGTCAAAGTGCAGGGCGATATTCCCCGCTCCCTGCGCCATAAGCCGGGCCTTTTCACCGATGGCGATGACCTGATCCAGCCCCAGCCGGGCCGCCAGCGCACCGGCCTCTCGGTGGGCGTCGCTGCTGAGCCGGCCCAGCTCGCCCATGTCTCCCATCACCGCCACCCGGCGACGGCAGTCGGTGTCCGCCAGAATGGTCAGCGCCGCCGCCATGGCCTGAGGATTGGCGTTATAGCAGTCGTCGATGATGAGCCGCTCCTCCGGCAGACGGATGCGCCGCATCCGGGAGCCCGTGGAGACATAATGCGCCACGCCCTCCCGGATCTGCTGTGCCGTCAGACCCAGCCGCTCGCCAATGGCCACCGCCATGGACGCCGGATAGATCATGTAGTCTCCCGGTGACGGAATGTGCAGCGGATAAACGCCGCAGGGCGTGGTCACGGTGCAGGAGAGGCCCTCCACTCCGTGGGTGACAATGTCCGTAACACGGACGGTGCAGTTCTCTCCCCGGCCACAGAGGATGGTCTCGAAGGGCAGCTCCAGTCCTGCCAGCAGAGCATCGTCGCCGTTGAGTACTGCCAGCCCGCCGGGCTGCAGATGCTCGAAGATCTCGCTCTTGGCCCGCAGGGTACCCTGACGGGTGTTGCCGAGATTTTCGATGTGGGCATCCCCGATGTTGGTGATGACCGCCACCGTGGGACGCACCATCTCCCCCAGATAGCGGATCTGGCCGAAGTGATCCATGCCCGTCTCGATGACCGCCGCCTGATGCTCCGGCATCAGGCGCAGCAGGGTCTGTGGCGTACCGATCTCGTTGTTGTAGTTGGCCTCGGTCTTGAGGGTAAGGAAATGCCGGCTCAGCACCGAGGCGATCATCTCCTTGGTGGTGGTCTTTCCGGCGGAGCCGGTGATCTGCACCACGGGGATGGGGAATTTCTCCCGATACCACCCCGCCAGCTGTCCCAGCGCCCGGAGGGTATCCTCCACCTGCACATAGAACTTCCCCGGCACCAGCGCCTCCGGCAGGCGGCTGCACAGGCAGCCCGCAGCGCCGTTCTCCAGCGCCTGCGTCAGATAGGTGTAGCCGTCAAAGCGCTCACCCACCAGTGGGATGAACAGGCAGCCCTGCTCGACCCTGCGGCTGTCGGTGCTGACGCAGGAAAAGCCCTCGCCGTCCTGCACCAGCGTGCCGCCGGTGGCCGCACACAGCTCCTTTGCCGTACAGGTCATCATGTCCGCTGCACTCCTCTCGCCTTCAGAGACTCCTCCACGATCCTCTCACAGAGGTCGGCATAGCTCAAACCCACCTGCGCCGCCTCCTGCGGAACCAGACTGGTGGGGGTCATGCCCGGCAGTGTGTTGATCTCCAGGCACCACGCCTTTCCCTCCTCATCCAGCAAAAAATCGGAGCGGGAATACACCGACAGGCCCAGTCCCCGGTGGAGCTTCAGCGCCATCTCACCGATCTGGTGCCACTCCTCCTCCGTGATGGGGGCGGGGCAGATCTCCTGAGCACCGCCCTTCTGATATTTGGAAACGTAGTCGAAATATTCGCCACGGGGGATGATCTCCACCGCAGGCAGATAGGCGTCCCCCAGCACGGCAATCTGGATCTCACGGCCCTTGATCTTCTTCTCCACCACCACGTGGTCGCCGTAGGTCAGCAGCTTGGCCAGGGCTTCCCGCAGCTGCTCCTTGGTATCCGGCAGCTCCACACCGATGGAACTGCCGCCGTTGACGATCTTCACGGCGCAGGGGACCTCCAACTCCTCCACCAGACGGGGGATATCGGAGGCCGTGTAATGGACGTCACGCCACGGTGCCGTGCGAATACCCTCAGACTCCAAAAACCGCTTGGTAACGGATTTGTCCATGGCCATGCCACTGCCCAGATAGCCAGAGCCGGTGTAGGGTACTCCCAGCAGATCCAGCGTGGCCTGAATACGACCGTCCTCGCCGCAGGAGCCGTGGAGCGCCAGAAACACGATATCCGCCATGGCGCACACCGCCAGCACGTCCTTGCCCAGCAGGGACGGCCCCTGATCCTTCCGACTGCGGCGCACGGCCTCCAGATCCGGAGCCTCCTCCGTGACCCGGTTGTCGCCGCACAGGCCGTCCGGGGCATCGAAGATATCCTCCAGCCGGCCCTCATAGCTCTCCAGCCCCAGGAACATATCCACCAGAATAGCCTGATGTCCCCGCTCCCGCAGCGCCCGGCACACACCGGTGCCGGAGGTCAGAGCCACCTGACGCTCCGTGCTGAGTCCACCGGCCAACACAACGATCTTCATAAGCTTTGCCTCGCTTTCCCTTGAATCACAGGGCGGCCCGCCGACTGCAAGCCACCTATTATATCAGTATGTCAGTATAGCATATCCCTCCGGCGATTACAACCGGGCAGGGAAATTTTCAACGACAAAAGAACCGCCCCATGGGGCGGTTCTTGGAAAAGCTCTATGCAGCTAACGCAGCCGGTCCGGCAGGGAGCGCTTCTGGATGCCGGAGACCATGCCCATGGCGATGAACAGCGTCACCACCGACGAGCCGCCATAGCTGATGAAGGGCAGCGTCAGGCCCACCACCGGCAGCACAAACAGGCACATCCCCACGTTGGAGACGATCTGGAACACCAGCATCCCCGCTACGCCCACGCAGATGTATGCGTCCAGCTGGCTCTTGGCGTTGCGGGCCGCCACGATACAGCGGATAACGATGGCCGCCAGCAGCGCCAGCGTCAGCACACAGCCCAGCATCCCCAACTCCTCCCCGATGACGGCGAAGATGAAGTCCGTGTGCCGGAAGGGCAGGTTCACGGAGGAGGTACTCTGGGTCTGAGCCCCGTGGAGCAGCCCTTGTCCCGTCAGGCGACCGCCGCCGATGGCCATCAGGCTCCGGGTCTGCTGCCATCCGGCCCCCAGCGGATAGAGACTGTGGTCCACCAGTACCTGAAAGCGCTCCTTCATATAGGGTGGGATCTTGTCCAGCTCCCACAGTAGGTAAAAGCCAGCCCCGGCGCCAAAGATGCCCAGAGCGAACCACCGGAGGGCTACCCCGGCGGCAAAGGCCATGCAGGCGAAGATACACACATACACCAGTGCGCTGCCCATGTCGGAGGAGATCGCGTAGTAAAGGCCGATGGTCACCAGCAGATTCCCCGCCAACAAACCCACAGCGGGGATGGACTTCATGTCGCCCCGGCCCTTCATCCACACCAGCTGGCGGGCCAGCAGCAGGATAAAGGTCAGCTTCACCACCTCTGCCGGCTGCACCTGAATGGGGATGCCCCGGACGCCCAGCCACGCCAGATTGCCGTTGGCCGACACACCCAGCGGAGTTTTCAGCAGCAGGAAGAAGCCAAGGTTAAAGGCCAGCAGCCACTGCCACTTTTTGCTGATCTCCGTCAGGTCCACCATGGACACCACGAAATACAGCACAATGCCCAGCGCCAAGCCGCACAGCTGGATGATGACGCACTTGAGTCCCCCCTGATACCGGGTGGCGCTGTAGATCATCACCACGCCGAAGAGGGACGTCACGGTACACAGGGCCAGCAGTAGAAGATCTGCTTGACGGATAATATCTAATATGGTATTTTTCACACTTTTCAGCATGGATGTTTCCTCGAATGATCTATATAGAGCTTATATCAATTTAGTGTACCACGTTTTCCTGCCGGTGTAAACCGAAGTTTTTGTGAACGTGGGATTGACAAGCGATGCCCGCGGTGATATATTGGAGTAAAAGTAAGAAAAGTTATACTTTTCATATTAGGAGGGATTGCAGTGGGAAAGAAGGACGACCGGTACTATATGTCCTCGGTAAAAATCGGCCCCAAGGGCCAGATCGTCATCCCCAAGGAGGCACGGGCCATGTTCGGCCTGGAGCCGGGGGACACGCTGGTGCTGCTGGCAGACACCAAAAAGGGCATCGCCCTACAGACGGCGGATAAGCTGAATCCCCTGCTGCGGCGGGTGTTTCAGCAGCTGCCGGGAGACGAGGAGGCGGAGGAATGAACGCACTGGCGGTCAAGGGGCTGTGTAAGCGCTATCCGGCCTTTTCGCTGGAGAACGTGAGCTTTTCCGTGCCGGAGGGAGCCGTCATGGGCTTCATCGGACGCAACGGAGCGGGCAAATCCACCACGCTGAAGGCTCTTCTGGGGCTGGTACACCCGGATGCCGGGGAGGTAACGGTGCTGGGCAAGTCCTTCCGGGAGGAGGAACAATCTATTAAAGAGCGCATCGGCGTGGTGCTGGGCGGCATCGACTTCTATCCCAAGAAGAAGGTACGGCTCCTCAGCGACGTGACCCGCCGGTTCTACGGCAACTGGCAGGAGGAGAAGTACCGTCACTACCTGAATCTGTTCGGCATTGACCAGGAGAAGCGGGTGGATCAGCTGTCTACCGGCATGAGGGTAAAGTACATGATCGCTCTGGCCCTGAGCCACGATGCCCGGCTGCTGATCCTGGATGAGCCCACCAGTGGGCTGGACCCGGTATCCCGTGACGAGCTGACGGAGCTGCTGCGGCGCATTGCCGCCGACGGGCAGCGCAGTGTGCTGTTCTCCACCCACATCACCTCGGATCTGGAGAAATGCGCCAGCCACATCACCTTCATCAAGGACGGCACCATCCAGCACACCGGCACGCTGGCGGACTTCCGGCAGCACTACGACTACCTCCGCCAGCCGGGACAGGAGCTGACGCTGGAGGACATCATCGTTTCCGTGGAGAGGAGGCCCTTGGATGAAAACGCTATTATATAAGCAGCTGCGGCTGGTGTGCCAGCCTATGACGCTGGTATTCTGCCTGTTCGGAGCCATGCTGCTGATTCCGGCCTACCCTTATACCGTCATGTGGTTCTATGTGATGCTGGGGCTGTTCTTCTCCTTCCTCAACGGGCGGGAGCAGAAGGACGTGTACTACTCCGCCTTGCTGCCCATCCGAAAGCGGGACACCGTCAAGGCCAACTGCCTGTTCGTGGGGCTCATCGAGCTGCTGGCGCTGGTCATCGCCGTCCCCTTCGCCCTGCTGCGGGCGAAGCTGGGTATCGGGGACAATCCCGTGGGCCTCAATGCCAATGTGACGCTGTTCGCCTGCGGACTGATGCTGTTCGCCGTGTTCAACGCCGTGTTCCTGCTGTCCTTCTACCGGACGGCCTACAAGGTGGGCGTATCCTTCGTGAAGGCGTGTATCGTCATGGCGGTGGCGGCGATCATCATGGAGGCCGCCGTCCACTTCCCGGCACTGAGCCGCTTCAACGGCTATGACCTGGCCTGTCAGCTGCCGCTGCTGGCGGCGGGACTGGTGATCTGGTGCGGCAGCTGGCCCCTGATCTTCCGGGGTGCCGCCGCCCGATACGAGAAGGTCGACCTGTAAGCGAGTGACCCTCAGCATCATCTGCGGACGGCAAGGACACCCTCTGAACAAAAGAGGACAGGGCTGCGCCCTGTCCTCTTTATGCTCTCTCAGTCCGCCAGACCTTTCCCGGCGGAAAACTGATCGTATTTCGCCTGAAGCCACTGCTTCAGCTCCTCCACACCGGCCTCGTCCCATGGGAAATCTCTCTCCTGCCTGTCCTGCGCCACCTCGTAGCAGTACACGGAATAAACCGCCGTGTGCAGTATGCCCTTTTCCTTCCCCATGTCAAAGCGGTAGCGGAAGTCTCCGATGCTGCCGGTATAGACAAAGGCCCGCTTGAACCAACGGGGCGTCAGCTCTGCAAATTGTGGATGCATCCTGTCCCCTCCCCTTTTGTTTTTTATCAGTATACCACAGCCTGCCGAAAAAGGACAGTCAAAAATAGACACCCGGCGGCAAAATCAGGAAAAAGCGCTTGAAAATCTCCTCCGACCGTGGTATCATGTATGTAACGTTTGGAACATTTAAGCTTCGGCTGAGAAAAGGGGTATCCGAATATGGAAAGTGCAGTGAAACGCATCGGCGTGCTGACCAGCGGCGGCGACGCTCCCGGCATGAACGCCGCCATCCGTGCGGTGGTGCGGACGGCAATGAAGAACAGCATCGAGTGCGTGGGCATCCGCCGGGGCTGGGCGGGCCTTATCGCCGGGGATATCTGTCCCATGAATTCCGGCAGCGTCAGCCGCATCATCAACCGGGGCGGCACCATTCTCTACACCGCCCGCAGCGACGAGTTCCGCACGCCAGAGGGACAGAAGAAGGCCGCCAACACCTGCAAGCTGCTGGGGCTGGACGGCATCGTGGCCATCGGCGGCGACGGCACCTTCCGGGGGGCGCAGGATCTGTCCAGATTCGGCGTGTCCGTGGTGGGTGTGCCGGGTACCATCGACAACGACATCGTCTGCACCGACTATACCATCGGCTTCGATACCGCCGCCAATACCGCCGTGGAGTGCATTGACCGTCTGCGGGACACCATGCAGTCCCACGAACGCTGCTCCGTGGTGGAGGTCATGGGCCGTCACGCCGGGTATCTGGCTCTGTATGTGGGCGTAGCCGTGGGGGCCACCGCTGTGCTGGTACCGGAGCATCAGTATGACTTTGAAAAGCACGTGGCCGAGAAGATCCGCGCAGCCCGGTTGGGGGGCAAAACCAACTTCATGATCGTGGTGGCCGAGGGTGCCGCCAGCGCCATGGATGTGGGCAAGGAGATCAAAGAGCATCTGGGGCTTGACCCCCGTGTCACCATTCTGGGCCACATCCAGCGGGGCGGCAGTCCCACCGCCAAGGATCGTGTGCTGGCCACCCGCATGGGCTACGAGGCGGTGCGGGTGCTGGCCGAGGGCATGACCAACCGGGTCATATGCGTCCGGGATGACCAGATCGTCAACGTGGATATCGATGAGGGACTGGCCATGAAAAAGACCCTCAACGCCGAGGAATTCGAGGTCATGACCGTTATGACCGGTGTGTGAGCCATATACGAAATAGAATAAGAGTATCCCATGGAGGAGAAGCACAGCTTCTTCTCCATGGTCTTTTTGTGCAAAAAGCGTTGACGGACATCGAATCTTATGGTTCGTAATAGGAAACTTTTCTTATGCTCCCTCTGCGTCACGGAGCGCTGTTTGTTGTGTTCTGCGCCGAACCTGCCTGTTTTGTCAAAAATGTTCATCTGTTATTGTGCATTTTTGCCGCCGCGCCCCCTCACGGGGTGCATGGATTGAAATCATAGTTGATAATTCAAGATATACATGGTATACTTAGCCGCACCCCCTCACGGGGCGCATGGATTGAAATTCATTGTTCTGACGCAGGTACAGTCAGGCAGAGTCGCCGCCTCCCTACACGGCATAGAGAAAAAATGTTCCAAAGGAGTGCTGTCCGAATGAATCCTGCTGATATCATCAAAGATGCTGTTGCACTTATCAAAGAATATGCACAGGAACTCAGTCAAAAAGAGCACAGAAATGATGTTGAATCCGGGGAATTGATCGGCTATACTGAGGCTCTTAGTGTACTTCAGGATGCGTGTTCGCCAGATATGCGCCGTGAAATCGGTCTTGATTTCGATATCGACGCAGCATACCTGAATAGTACGAAAAAAGGAGAGACTTGCTGTTATGACCTCGATGGAAAAGAAATTGACTGAAAACCGATTAACCGAACCACGGAGGAAAAAGGCAAGCCCTTGATGTTGACATTCTGCCCAGCATAGGTTATACTGCCAATATAACCATTCCGCAGAAGCTGCCGGGACGCTATTGTAAGCCCGGAAGAGCGAAGAAGCGGGATGGTTCTTTTTTATGTCCAGCATGGACTCGGAGTTTTTCGCCATTTGGGCGGCGATCCGCAGCACGTCCCGGTCGGAAAGCGGCGAGCTGCGAATTTGTGCTTGACTTTCCGTCTGGCCCTGTGCTACAATATCTCCAGTGGTGGATGTGGCCAATTCTCTGGCCCGCCCCACTTTTTTTATTGGGCTGATATCATACAGGTATTTTACACCGTTTGTGGATGTTGCGATGTGAAGCGTCGCCTCCCATACGGTGTTATTTTTATCCTGTAAATATGTAATTCGCTTGTCCCATGCGTTCTTCCCGTTGTTGTCCAACCACCCATGGGGGTAAGAAGCAGGTTTACTTTCCTTATACTGGGAAGTTCGGATCACCTCATCCGCCAAAACGACGGTTTCCTGCTTAATCTTTACAGCGTTCCCCTTTACAGCAATATCTTTTGTAGCGGCAACCTTCCGCCCATTCCGGTTGCGGAACTTCTCGCTGGGAGCTGCGATGCGGATATCCACCGCTTCCCCGTTGGGGTCATAGGCCGTGATGGTCTGGCCCCCCAACTCCTTCACCCGCTCACGCATCATCTCCTTGCGCTCTGCGTCCGTCAGCCCCTCCAGCAGCGTGGAATCCAGATAGACACCCTTGCCGTAATTCCTCCCGTCCTCGCCCTTGATCTCCCGGATAGAGAACTGATCCTTTACTCCCCGCTGATTCTCCGAGCTTCGTCCAGAAGCTCTTCCGGCGTTGCGTTCATGTTGTCCGCTATGAATTCTGCCATTTTCATCGCCGTTTCGTCCTCCCCGGCCACTTTGCAGAACACTGCCGCCCTGACCCATTCGGGAATGCTGATGTACTTCAAGCCACCTTTTAAAATCGACTGTGCTTCCGTCATTGTTCGAGCCCTCCATATAAACATTAATATTCTTAGCTTCTTTAACAGCTTGTTTGCCGCCCACTGCATACAGCGGAGTGGCTTCGGTGCCATCGCCAATGCCGTACAAGGCGAACACCTGTACGCCTTTTTCATCAGCATACACCCACTTGGTTGCCTCGTCAAGAAAGTTTTCCCCGCTTTTGATCTCGTCGTTCATCCGCCGTTCCAGCAGCTCCCACTCCGCTCGTTTCAGCTGCGGCCGCCAATACTTGCCCCTTGCCATGTACTGGGTTTCGCCGCCCTCGCTCCGGGTCTCCGCTCCCTGATAGCTCTCCACCGCTGCCGTGGCCGCCTTGTCATAGGCTTCCACAATGCGCTCCAGATAGTGCAGTCCGCCGTCCCGCATCTCCTTCAAGAGCGCCGCCTCCGCCTTGGTGTTGGTGGTCAGCCCATCGAAGTACGCCTTCACCTTGGCGATGAAGTCCTTCAGTTTGCCGATGAGCTTTTCCGTCCCCCACACTCCCCGTCGGCAGCGAGACACAAAAAATTCCCGGAGAGCCTTCGTTCTCCGGGAATTTTTTATGAGTCAATAGACGCTATCAAGCCTTGCCGGCGCAGCCCAGCACGTCCACCAGCTTGTGGCGCACCAGCTCCTTGATGTTGGCACGGGCGGGCTTCAGATACTCACGGGGGTCGAACTTGTCGGGATGCTCCTCCATGAACTGACGGATGGTGCCGGTCATAGCCAGCCGCAGATCAGAGTCGATATTGATCTTGCACACGGACAGCTTGGCCGCCTCACGCAGCTGCTCCTCCGGCACACCGATGGCATTGGGCATCCGGCCGCCGTGGTCGTTGATCATCTTCACGTACTCCTGCGGCACGGAGGAAGAGCCGTGCAGCACGATGGGGAAGCCGGGCAGACGGCGGGAGACCTCCTTCAGCACGTCGAACCGCAGGGGAGGCGGCACCAGAATGCCCTGCTCGTTGCGGGTACACTGCTCAGGCTTGAACTTATAGGCGCCGTGGCTGGTACCGATGGCGATGGCCAGAGAGTCGCAGCCGGTCTTGGACACGAACTCCTCCACCTCCTCCGGACGGGTATAGGATGCCTCATGAGCGGCCACCTTCACCTCATCCTCAATGCCGGCCAGCGTACCAAGCTCGGCCTCCACCACCACGCCGTGGTCGTGGGCATACTCCACCACACGCTTGGTGATCTCGATGTTCTCGGCAAAGGGCTTGGAGGATGCGTCGATCATCACAGAGGTAAAGCCGCCGTCGATGCAGCTCTTGCAGGTCTCGAAGTCGGGACCGTGGTCCAGATGCAGCACGATGGGGATATCGGGGCAGCACTCCACAGCGGCCTCCACCAGCTTCACCAGATAAGTGTGGTTGGC
Source organism: Vescimonas coprocola (assembly GCF_018408575.1). Lineage (NCBI taxonomy): Bacteria > Bacillati > Bacillota > Clostridia > Eubacteriales > Oscillospiraceae > Vescimonas > Vescimonas coprocola. The sequence continues at coordinate 796,093 of NZ_AP023418.1, read as the reverse complement.
ATAGGCACGGGCGCCCTTGCTGACCTGAAGGATCACGGGGGCGTGCTCCTCCTGGCAGGCCTCGGTGATGCCCTGTACGATCTCCATGTTGTTGACGTTGAAAGCGCCGATGGCGTAGCCGCCGTTATAGGCCTTTTCAAACATTTCCTTGGAAGTGACCAGTGGCATAAAAATCGCTCCTTTAGCAAAATAGTTCTTGACTTGTACGGAATGATTGGAATAATATATCCATGGCTTATTGTATCACACTTTTTCTTTTTTGCAACCCCCAGTCATTTACTTTATGGCATTTCCGTGCTAAACTGATAGAGCTTGATTAAAAATTCTTCTGTGGAGGTATAGATCATGAAAGAATTAAAGGGTGCCTGCATCATCGGACAGTCCGGCGGGCCTACATCGGTCATCAACGCCAGTGCCTACGGTGTCATCGACACGGCGCTGAAGTCCCCCTGCATCACGCAGGTGCTGGGCGCCGAGCACGGCATCAAGGGCGTGCTGAATGACCGTCTGTTCGACATGGGGCTGGAGGACCCGGAGGAGCTGCGGCTGCTGAAATACACTCCCTCCTCTGCTCTGGGCTCTTGCCGCTATAAGATCGCAGACCCGGAAAAGGACGATACCGACTATCGCCGGATCCTGGAGGTGTTCAAGAAGCATAACGTCCGCTACTTCTTCTATAACGGCGGCAACGACTCCATGGATACCTGCAACAAAATCAACACCTATATGCAATCCGTGGGCTACGAGTGCCGGGTCATGGGCGTACCCAAGACCATCGATAACGACCTCTTCGGTACCGACCACTGCCCCGGCTACGCCTCGGCGGCCAAGTACATCGCCACGTCCATGATGGAGGTCTATCACGACGCCCATGTCTATGACACCGGCATGATCGTGGTCATGGAGATCATGGGCCGCCACGCCGGCTGGCTGGCCGCCTCTGCGGCGCTGGCGTCGGAGTACGGCGCAGGTCCCGACCTCATTTATCTGCCGGAAACGGATTTCAGTATGCCCAAGTTCATCGAGGACGTGAAGCGGGTCTATGCTGAAAAGGGCAGCTGCATCATCGCCGTCTCCGAGGGCATCCACTATGAGGACGGCGGCTTCGTCTCCGAGGCCAAGGTAGCCGCCAATGACGGCTTCGGCCATGCTCAGCTGGGCGGTCTGGCCGCCATTCTGGCGCAGGTGCTGAAGGAGGAGACCGGCGCCAAGGTCCGTGGCATCGAGCTGAATCTGCTGCAGCGCTGCGGCGCACATCTGGCCTCCGAGACGGATATCGAGGAGTCCTTTATGGCGGGCAAGGCCGCCGTGGAAAACGCCGTCAACGGCATCAACGGCCGCATGATCGGTTTTGAGCGCGGCGTCCGGGACGGCCGCTATGCCTGCAAAACCAAGCTGATCCCTCTGATGGAGGTGGCCAATGTGGAGAAGAAAATCCCCCGTGAGTGGATCAATGCCGAGGGCAACGGCGTAAACCACCAGTTCATCGAGTACGCCCTGCCTCTGATTCAGGGTGAGCCGGATCTGCCCAAGGTGGACTCTCTCCCCCGCTTCGCCAAGCTGAAGAAAATTCTGGCAAAATAATTGCAGCCATAAAAAATGTCCGGCCATAGGGCCGGACATTTTTTGCAGTTCTCCTACTGATCGAAGGAGGGGTTGACGAAGTAGAGATTCTTCTGATCCATCTTCTCCTTTGCCAGCCGCAGCCCCTCGCCGAAGCGCTGGAAATGGACGATCTCACGGGCCCGCAGGAACTTGATGACATCGTTGACGTCGGGGTCATCCGACAACCGCAGGATGTTGTCATAGGTCACACGGGCCTTCTGCTCTGCTGCAAGGTCCTCTGTCAGATCTGCAATCAGGTCCCCCTTCACCGCCATGGAGGCGGCGTTCCACGGGAAGCCGGAGGCGGCAGTGGGATAGACCCCGGCGGTGTGATCCACGAAGTACGCTTCATAGCCGGCGTCCTTTACCTCCTGCTCCGTCATGTTCCTGGTCAGCTGGTGAACGATGGTTCCCACCATCTCCAGATGCCCCAGCTCCTCCACACCAATATCCGTCAGCAGCGCCTTCAGCTCCGGGTATGGCATGGTGTAGCGCTGGCTGAGATACCGCAGGGAGGCTCCCAGCTCTCCGTCCGGCCCGCCGTACTGGCTGATGATGAAGGCCGCCAGTTTGGGATTGGGGTTGGCGATGCGTACCGGGTATTGCAGCTTCTTCTCATAGACAAACATCAGTCCGAACCTCCTTCATCCCAGGGCCACGGGTCCTTGAGCCACCGGTAGCCGCCCTCGGTAACGGTGGTCTGGGTCAAGGGGCCGTACTGCGCCTCATAGCGGGCTCTCCCCTCCTGCGCCAACCGGATATATTCCCAGTAGAGGGCCAGCACCTCCTGATCCTCGGCATGGGTCACCAGATACAGCCCCAGCTCGTCGATGGCGAAATCCAGTGCCATCAGCTCTGACAGCGCCGTGTTGGCCGCCGGGAACCGGCTTTTCAGCTCCTTATGAAACGGCAGGTCCAGTCCGGGGAACAGCGTCCCCTGCTGCAAGGCCTCCCGCTGATCGTAGCGCTTGGGGTCCTGCCCCTGCATAGCCACAAAGGGAAACGCCATAGCGGCGCACCGTCCCGGCAGCTGCCCCTTCCCCTCCGGGCACTTATTCTCCGCCGCAGCGTTGGTGATTTCTGTGTACAAGAGTCCTTCCTCCTCACAGGTCATGTGTGAGCCAAGCGGCTCATCCCATTCTATGCCACCGCCGTGAAACTGGGGACTTCCCTTTTCGGAAACTTATGGTATAATGTCTCTAACGTATCTTTATCATAGGAGGAATCAGATATGGCAAACCAGATCATCCCCCAGCGCAGTGAGGTTCCGGAGGAATACACATGGAACCTGAAGGACCTGTATGAAAGCGATCAGGCTTGGAATGAAGAATACGAAGCCCTGAAGGCCCTCCCGAAGCAGATCGCCGCCTTCCGTGGCACGCTGGGCCGCAGTGCCGAGGACCTGCTGGCATGGTTCCGGCTCCAGGATCAGGTGGAGGAGCGGTTGAGCCGCCTGTATGGCTACGCCAGCTGCAAGGGCGACGAGGACACCGGCAACAGTTTCTATCAGGATATGCGCGGCAAAGCCATGAGCACGCTGGTGACCATCTCCAGCGCCGCCGCCTTCGCCACCCCGGAGATCATGGAGATCCCGGAGGATACCCTGAATCTGTTCTACACCGCCCAGCCGGAGCTGGAGACCTACCGCCGCAGCCTGTATCAGATCCGCCGCCGCAAGGCCCATATCCTCTCCCCTGCCGAGGAGAAGCTGCTGGCCTCCGCCGGCGAGATGGCCAACGCCTCCGAGAACGTAGCCAGCGTGTTCCGCAACGCCGATATGGTCTATCCTGACGTGGTGGACGAGGCCGGCAATGCCCATCAGCTGACGGACGCCACCTTCGTCCCCATGCTGATGAGCCCCGACCGGGAACTGCGCCGCCGTGCCTTCGAGACCTACTACAAGGCGCTGGGCCAGTATAAGAACACCGTGGCCGCCACGCTGGACGGCCAGTTCAAGCAGCTGTGCTTCTTCGCCAACGCCCGCCACTACGACAGCACCCTTCAGGCATCTCTGGACGCCACCGAGGTGCCGGTGCCGGTGTATCTGAACCTCATTGAGGCAGTCCACGGCAATCTGGATAAGATGTACCGCTATGTGGCCCTGCGAAAAAAGGTCATGGGCGTGGACGAGCTGCATATGTACGACGTCTATACCCCCATTGTGGCGGACGCCGACAAGGAGATCACCTATGAGCAGGCCAAGGAGACCGTGCTGGAGGCCCTCCATGTGCTGGGCGATGACTATGTGGCTCTGCTGAAGGAGGGCTTCAACAACCGCTGGATCGACGTCTACGAGAACGTGGGCAAGCGTGGCGGCGCCTATTCCTCCGGCATCAGCCGTCCCCACCCCTATGTGCTGCTGAACCACAAGAACAATCTGGACTGCCAGTTCACGCTGGCCCACGAAATGGGCCACGCCCTGCACAGCTACCACAGCTGCAAGTATCAGCCCATCAGCACCAGCGACTATGTCATCTTCGTAGCCGAGGTGGCCTCCACCTGCAACGAGGTACTGCTGATGCGCCACCTGCTGAGCAAGACCACCGACAAGAAGCAGCGTGCCTATCTCATCAACCACTTCCTGGATCAGTTCAAGGGTACCGTGTACCGCCAGACCATGTTCGCTGAGTTCGAACTGGCCATGGGCAAGATGGCCGAAAACGGCGAGGCCCTGACGGCGGACGCCCTGTGCAGGAAGTATCATGAACTCAATAAGCTCTACTTCGGCCCGGATATGATCTCCGATGACCAGATCGCTCTGGAGTGGGCCAGAATCCCCCACTTCTTCTATAACTACTATGTGTTCCAGTACGCCACCGGTTTCTCCGCCGCCGTTGCCATCGCCAACCGCATCCTCAAGGAGGGCGCTCCCGCCGTGGCGGACTATAAGAAGTTCCTCTCCGGCGGCTGCAGCACCGACCCCATCAGCCTGCTGAAGATCGCCGGCGTGGATATGAGTTCTCCGGAGCCCGTCAACAGCGCTCTGGCCCTGTTTGGTGAGCTGGTAGACGAGCTGGCAGAGCTGCTGTAAAGCAGTTTTCCTGCACAGCTATCCCGACCTATGACCATCCCCCATTCCGCTGCCCCGGCAGAATGGGGGATGCCTTTCGGAATGATCTCATCCAAACCTCATACCAAAACTCCCCCTGCGCCATATGGCGCAGGGGGAGTTTTACACGATTTGACGGGATGTGCCTTCCCTTTAGTCTACAATATCCACCGAAGCCTTCACGCCGGTGCGCTGTGCGTAGGAGCGGATCAGGGTACGGATCTCCTTGGCGATGCGGCCCTGACGGCCGATGACCCGGCCCATATCCTCCGGGGCCACACGCAGCTCCAGCGTCAGCTCATCGCCGGTTTCTACCTCCGTCACAGTGACCTGATCGGGATGCTGAACAAGGCTTCTGGCGATGTAGAGCAGCAGCTCCTTCATGCCTCTGCCTCCGCTTTACTGAACGTCGACTTTCTTCAGCAGAGCACGAACGGTCTCAGTGGGCTGAGCACCGGTCTTGATCCACTCACGGGCCCGGTCAGCGTCGATCTTGATCTCAGCGGGAGACACGCAGGGGTTGTAGGTGCCGATCTCCTCGATGAAACGGCCGTCACGGGGATAGCGGGAATCCGCCACTACCACACGATAGTAAGGAGCCTTCTTAGCGCCCATTCTTCTCAGTCTGATCTTAACCATGATGTTTTTCCTCCAATAATGTAAAATAGAATTGTATTTGATAAATGCTCCTGCACTTATTTACGGTCTTTGCGCCGGTCACTTCAGCCGCTTCTTACGCCCGAAGCCCTGCATTTTTCCACGGCCACCCATACCGGGCATTCCGCCCATGCCGGGGATCCCCCGGAAGCGTCCCTTGCTCATGGACTTGGTGAGCTGCTGGAGCATCTCGAAGGACTTCAGCAGCCGGTTCACATCCACCACCTGCAAGCCGCAGCCTGCGGCGATGCGCCGTTTGCGGCTGGCGTTGAGGATCTGGGGATTCTCCCGCTCCAGCGGCGTCATGGAGAGGATGATGGCCTTGGTGTGGGCCATCTGTTTTTCATCGATCTGGCTGGCATCCAGCTGCTTGCCCAGATTCCCCGGCAGCATCCCGGCGATCTGGCTCAGGTCGCCCATGTTCTGCAGCTGTTCCATCTGATCCAGATAGTCCGTCAACGTCAGTCGGTTCTTGCGGAGCTTCTCCTCCAGCTTCTTGGCCTGCTTCTCGTCGTACTGCTGCTCCGCCTTCTCGATGAAGGTCAGCATATCGCCCATGCCCAGGATCCGGGAGGCCATGCGCTCCGGATGGAACAGCTCGATCATGTCCAGCTTCTCGCCGGTACCCACGAACTTGATGGGCTTGCCGGTGGCCGCCCGGATGGAGAGCGCTGCACCGCCACGGGCGTCGCCGTCCAGCTTGGTGAGAAGCACACCGTCGATACCCAGCGCCTCGTCAAAGGCGGAGGCGGCATTCACCGCATCCTGACCGGTCATGGCATCCACCACCAGCAGGATCTCTGTGGGCTTCACCGCCGCCTTGATGGCCTTCAGCTCGTCCATCAGGGCCTCATCGATATGCAGCCGTCCTGCGGTATCCAGAAAGACCATGTCGTTGCCGTGGTCCCTGGCGTACTTGACGGCCTCCTCGGCAATGTGTACCGGGTCCGCCTGACCCATTTCAAACACCGGGATATCCAACTGTTTGCCCACTACCTGCAGCTGGTTGATAGCGGCCGGACGGTACACATCGCAGGCCACCAGCAACGGCCGCTTGCCGAACTGTCGGCGCATCAGGCCCGCCAGCTTGGCGCCGTTGGTGGTCTTACCGGCACCCTGCAGACCCACCATCATCACAATGGTGGGGCCCTTGGAGGCAAAGGTCAGCCGAGCGTTGGAGCCGCCCATCAGGGCCGTTAGCTCCTCGTTGACGATCTTGACGATCTGCTGACCGGGGGTCAGGCTGTCCAGCACATCTGCGCCTACACAGCGATCTGTGACCTGCGCCACAAAATCCTTGACCACCTTATAGCTGACGTCCGCCTCCAGCAGCGCCAGCCGCACCTCACGCATCCCCTCCCGGACATCCGCCTCGGTGAGACGGCCCTTGCCACGGAGCTTTTTGAATGCGGCGTTGAGTTTTTCGGAAAGTCCTTCAAATGCCATAGCTTACTCCCTCAGAGCGGCGGCATATTCGCAGATCTGCGCCGTCAGCCGTTCCAGCTCCGGATTCTCATACTGCCGGTAGTTGATAGTTCTGATCTCCTTGGCGGCGTCCTCAATGCCCTGCACCTTCTTCTGCATCTGCATGAAGCGCCGGATGAGACCCGTCTTATCCTCCAGCTCCGTCATGGCGGCCTCCGCCCGGACAATGACGTCCCGGACGCCCTGCCGGGAGATGCCGTAGTTCTCAGCGATCTCCGCCAGTGACAGATCCTCATTGTAGTAAAGATCAAAGAACTCCTTCTGCCGGTCCGTGAGGATCTCCCCATAAAAATCGAACAGCATCGTCATGCGATAGGTCTGGTTTTTCACGAAGATCCCTCCTATGTAAAGTCGATTTGCTTTACAAGCATGACTATCATACCCTATTCTTCCCCTCTTGTCAAGGTGAATTTTGCGGCAAACGAAAGTTTTTCCTCTACTGCTGCTGGTATTTTTCATGGAATAATTCTGCATTTTGCTTGCACAATTCCGTTGGTTTGGCTATAATAGACTGGATGCTAATGTGAAATATGAAGGAATGAACCCATGAGTACTGTTATCACCTCTGTGGATCACCGCAGCCCGGCCCAGCGGGCGGGGGTCCGGCCCGGAGAGAAGCTGCTGACCATCAACGGCCACGAGATCGTGGACGTGCTGGACTACCGCTTCTACGGATACGATGCCAAATGCCGGCTGGAGCTGCTGGAGCCCAACGGTTCCGTGCGGAATGTACAGATCAAAAAGGAAGAGGGCCTGGATCTTGGGCTGAATTTCGACACCTATCTGATGGACGAAATGCGCTGCTGCGCCAACCACTGTGTGTTCTGCTTTGTGGACCAGATGCCCCCCGGAATGCGCCAGACCCTCTATTTTAAGGACGACGACGCCCGGCTGAGTTTTCTGCAGGGCAACTATATCACCCTCACCAACCTGACGGAACGGGAGGCCCAGCGCATCATCGACCTGCGCATCAGCCCCATCAACGTCTCCGTCCACACCACGGACCCCCAGCTCCACTGCACCATGCTGGGCAACAAGAACGCCGTGCGCTCTCTGGAGTATATGCGCCGGTTCTGTGAGGCCGGCATCGTCATGAACGGGCAGATCGTCATCTGCCCCGGCTGGAACGACGGCGACCAGCTGCGCCGCACCCTGCGGGACCTGACGGAGATGGAGTTCTCCAGCTGCTCGCTGGTGCCGGTGGGCATCACCAAGTACCGCAAGGGCCTTGCCAAGCTGCGCCCCGTGGACGCCGCCACCGCCGCCGAGATCATCGACATCGCAGACGAATTCGGCCGGGAGAATCTGGAGCGCTTCGGCACCCGGCGCTTTTTCTGCGCCGACGAGCTGTTCCTGCGGGCGGGCCGCCCCCTGCCGGAGGAGGACTACTACGAGGGCTACCGCCAGCTGGAAAACGGCGTGGGGATGCTGCGCTCGCTGGGGGACGATTTTCTGGCAGCGCTGGATACGGTGGATGTACCGGAGGAATTTTCCTCCTTCACCATCGCCACCGGCACGGCGGCGGCCCCCTTCCTGACGGGACTGGTGCAGCAGGCACAGGCCCGCTTTCCCGACCTCCGGGGCGAGGTGGTGGCCATCGACAACGACTTCTTCGGCCACACCATCGACGTGGCGGGCCTGCTGACGGGACAGGACATCTCCGCCCAGCTGCAAAAGCGGCCGCTGGGAGACCGGGTGCTGATCCCGCTGCATATGCTGCGGCACGGTGAAACGGTATTTCTGGATGATTATACAGTAGAGCGTCTGTCTCAGGAGCTGGACCGCCCCGTACAGGTGGTGGGTCTGGACGGCTTCGATCTGGCCGACGCCCTCTTTGCCCCGGCGGAAAGCCGGCAGGACAACGGAAGGAGCTGATACCCATGTCCAAACCCTTGATTGCCATCGTCGGACGGCCCAACGTGGGCAAGTCCATGCTGTTCAACAAGATCATCGGTCGGCGTCTGTCCATCGTGGAGGACACTCCCGGTGTCACCCGTGACCGCATTTACGGGGAGTCCGATTGGAACGGCCGCAAGTTCCGCCTGGTGGATACCGGCGGTATCGAACCCAATACCGACAACCAGATCCTTGCCTTCATGCGGGAGCAGGCTCAGATCGCCATCGACAACGCCAACGTCATCATCTTCGTTACCGACATCAAGACCGGCATGACCGCCGCCGACCAGGAGGTGGCCGGGATGCTCCAGCGCTCTAAGAAGCCCATCGTGCTGGCAGTGAACAAGATGGACTCCACCGGCGCCGTAGACCCGGACTTCTATGAGTTCTACAATCTGGGTCTGGGCGACCCCATCGCCGTGTCCGCCGTCCACGGCCACGGCACCGGCGACCTGCTGGATGCCTGCCTGCAATACTTCCCCCCGGAGGACGAGGAGGAAGAGGACAGCGACGTCATTCAGGTGGCCATCATCGGCAAGCCCAATGTGGGCAAGTCCTCCCTCACCAACCGTATCCTGGGCCAGCAGCGGGTCATCGTCAGCAACGTGGCCGGCACCACACGGGACGCCATCGACAGCTACTTTGAAAACGAGACCGGTAAGTATAACTTCATCGACACCGCCGGAATGAGGAAAAAGTCCAAGGTGGACGACAACATCGAAAAATACAGTGTCCTGCGGGCCACCATGGCCATCGAGCGCAGCGATGTGTGCCTCATCATGATCGACGCACAGGACGGCGTCACGGAGCAGGATACCAAGGTGGCGGGTCTGGCCCACGAGGCCGGCAAGGCCTGTATCATCGTGGTGAACAAGTGGGATCTGGTGGAAAAGGACGACAAGACCATGGACCGGATGCGGGAGGATATCCGCCGGGACCTGAGCTATATGACCTACGCCCCCATCGTGTTCATCTCCGCCCTGACCGGCCAGCGTGTCACCCGTCTCTTCGAGCTCATCAACTATGTCCGGGAGCAGTCCTCCATGCGGATCACCACCGGTATGCTCAACTCCGTTCTGGCGGATGCACAGACCCGTGTGCAGCCCCCCACGGATAAGGGCCGCCGCCTGAAGATCTATTATATGACGCAGGTGGGCATCCGCCCGCCCCACTTTGTGGTGTTCTGCAACGATAAAAAGCTCTTCCACTTCTCCTATCGCCGGTATCTGGAAAATCAGATCCGCAGCGTGTTCGGGCTGGAGGGTACGCCCATCATCATGAGCATCCGTCAGAAGGGAGAAGAAGATGCATAACGTGACTGTAGCCTTCGCCGTACTGCTGGTGATGCTGCTGTCCTACTTCTTCGGCTGCTTCAACGGCTCTTTCATGGTATCCCACTTCATCATCCGGGACGACGTCCGCAAGCACGGCAGCGGCAACGCCGGTCTCACCAATTTCTATCGCACCTACGGCGCCAAATACGCCCTGCTGGTCATCGCCTGCGACATGGGCAAGACCGTGGCGGCGTGCCTGCTGGGCAGCTTCTTCTTCCGCTGTCTGGGTTGGGACGGCACCTTGGGTACGCTTCTGGCGGGCCTCGGCTGTGAACTGGGCCACATCTTCCCGGTGTTCTACGGTCTCCGAGGCGGCAAGGGCATCCTCTCCGGCGGCACGCTGGTGCTGCTGCTGAACTGGCGGGTGGCCGCCGTGGCATGGGCGCTGTTCCTGCTGCTGTGGCTCACCACCCGATACGTCTCGCTGGCCTCCATCACCGCCACCTGCAGCGCCCCCATTACCGTGTACTTCGTCTATGGCCACAACTGGCTCTACACCGGTCTGTGTCTGGCGGTGGCGGCTCTGGTGGTCTGGTGTCATCGGGAAAATATCCAGCGCCTTCTCCACGGAACGGAGAAAAAATTCAAGTGGCACGTCAACCCCACGGAGGGCAAGGATCCGCCTAAATAAGAGAGAGAATAAACAGAAAGGAACCAAGCACATGAAACACAACCAAATGCGTCAGGTGGTATTCCCCATTCTGGCGGCCTTTATCTGGGGTACTTCCTTCGTGTCGCAGGATATCTGCGCCGACTCCATGGGGGCCTTCACCTTCAACGGCACCCGTTACTTCATCGCCGTACTGTCTCTGCTGGTGGTGATCGCCGTCATGAACACCACTCGGAAGGACCGGCCCCAGCCCACGGCGGAGGAAAAGAAGGCCTCCCGCAAGCAGCTGTGGCTGGGCGGCCTCTGCTGCGGCACCGCTCTGGCCGTCGCCTCCAACTTCCAGCAGGCGGGTCTGGTGGCCGGCACCGACGCCGGCAAGGCGGGCTTCATCACGGCGCTGTATGTGGTGCTGGTTCCCCTGTTCGGTCTGTTCTTCCGCCGGAAGGTCAGCGGCCCGGTGTGGATCGCCGTGGTGCTGAGCGTGGTATCCCTGTACCTGCTGTGCATCAAGGGCGGCTTCTCTCTGGCCCCCGGCGACCTGCTGGTGCTGGTGTGCGCTGTGTGCTTTGCCGTACACATTCTCCTCATTGACCACTTCACCGCCCGCTGCGACGGCGTGAAGCTCTCCTGCCTGCAGTTCCTGTTCGCCGCTATCTGGTCCACCATTCTGGCCCTGATCTTCGACACCATTGACTTCCACGTCCTTTGGGAGTGCATCCTGCCCCTGCTGTACGTGGGCGTGTTCTCCTGCGGCGTGGGCTACACCCTGCAAATTCTGGCCCAGAAGGATTCCAACCCCACGGTGGTCACCATCCTGCTGAGTCTGGAGAGCGTGTTCGCCGTCATCGCCGGTGCCATCATCCTGCACCAGCAGATGTCCCTGCGGGAGTATATCGGCTGTGCTCTGATGTTCATTGCCGTGGTGCTGGCGCAGGTCCAGTTCCCCGCCAAAAAGGCCAAGCAGCTCCAGTAAGGCCTTTACAAATCAACAAAAGACGCCCTCCGGCATGGCCGGAGGGCGTTTCTCTATTCACTTCTTCCCTTTCAGGGCTTCATGCGGCGCAGCAGCTCCACCAGCATCTTCCAGACCCGCTGCACGGAGGAGATGGACATTTTCTCCCGGAAGGTGTGGATCTCCTTCAGATCCGGTCCGAAGGACACGCAATCCAGCCCCGGCAGCTTGGCGGAGAACAGCCCACACTCCAGACCGGCATGGATGGCCTCCACCTTGGGTTCATAGCCGTACTGATCGGTGAACACCTCCACCATCAGATCCCGCAGCGGAGAATCCGGCAGATAGGCCCAGCCGGGGTACTCCCCACGGGTGGAGGTCTCCCCGCCCAGCTCCGCCGTCAGGCAGGCGATGCGCTGGAGCAGCATCTGCTTCTGGCTCTCCACGCTGCTGCGAACGCTGCTGGACAGATGCACCGCCGTCTCGCCGGTGGTGAGGATGCCCATGTTCAGGGAGGTCTGCACCAGACCGGGGATGTCGGCGCTCATGACCTGTACGCCGTTGGGGTGGCACACCAGCAGGCACACCGCCCGGCGGGTGGACACTGCGTCCATAGGCAGCATGGCCGTCTCGGCAGGCTCCACCGTTACCTCTACGTCGGGATCCGTCACCCGGTACTCCTCCCGCAGGGACTGCGTCATGCGGCGGCAGACCTCGGCGGTGACCTCGGCGTTGGCGGAAATCAGCGCCTGTGCGCCGGTGGGAATGGCGTTGTCCTTCAGACCGCCGCAGACCTCCACCAGCCGCAGCTCCGTCTCCTCCGCCACAGAGGCCAGCACACGGCCCATCAGCTGAACGCCGTTGCCCCGGCCCTTGTCGATCTCCGTGCCGGAGTGGCCGCCTACCAGCCCCTGAACGGTAATGCGCTGCACAGGAGCCGCAAAGACCTCCCGCCGCACCGGCAGCACGCAGTCCATCCGAGCGCCTCCGGCACAGCTGACGGTGAACACGCCCTCGTCCTCAGAGTCGATATTCAGCATCCGACGGCCCTTCAGGCCGGACACGTCAATGCCCATGGCCCCGTCCATGCCCGTCTCCTCGTCCACGGTGATGACCGCCTCAATGGGAGGATGGGGCAGGCTCTCGTCGTCCAGCACCGCCAGCGCCATGGCCACGGCGATGCCGTCGTCGCCGCCCAGCGTGGTCCCCTTGGCATAGACAAAATCTCCGTCGATGGCCAGATCCAGCCCCTCACGGGTCATGTCCTTGCCGCAGTCCGGCGCCTTTTCACACACCATGTCCATGTGACCCTGCAAAATCACCGGCTCCGCCCCCTCGTACCCGGCGGAGGCGTCCTTAAAGATGATGATGTTGTTCAGCGCATCCTGCTGATACCGCAGGCCCCTCTCCCTGGCAAACTCCGCCAGCCAGTCGCTGACGGCCTTGGTGTTGCCCGAACCGCGGGGAATAGCGCTCATCTGCTCAAAAAAGTGAAATACCCGTCCCGGCTCCAGATGCTCCAGAACTGCCATATACATCGCTCCTTTTCTCTGTATGGGATATCACCCTTAGTATACCCCCTGCCGCCGGATTTGACAAGAGAAAAACTGCCGGGACTCTCCTCCCGGCAGCTTTCACGCTAAAACATCTAAAGCTTTTTCTAAGGGCCACCCACAGACGGCGCGGCCTTGCGCCGCTTGATTGGAGATTGCCCCTCGCCGCCTCTTATTCGTCGGCGTTGATGTGGTACAGCCCCGCCACATCCTCCAGCGCCACCGAGAAGGTCACGGCCTGCGCCTCGGTATGCGCCCCCGCTTGGGCCATGATGGCCTGCATCACGGTGTTCTTGTCGCCGGTAGGCACCACCATGAGGATGATCTCCCGCTCCTCGGCAATGGACATTCCAAAGAACTTCCCGGCATCCTCGGCGCCGGTGCTCTTGGCGTGCAGAATGGTGCCGCCGTGGGCTCCTGCGCTGCGAGCGGCTCCCATCACCGTGTCGGTGTAGCCCTGATTGGCAATGGCCACGATCAGCTGATACGCTGCATCCTTCATGCTCTCATCCTCCTTCACTTCCACATCCGGCTCCGCCTCCGGGTTGCCGGTAATCAAATAGTTCATGGCCGTCCGCCCGCCGATGCTGCTCAAAGGCAGGCACATGGCAATGCCGGTGCCGGGGTTGGTCAGGTGCATGGTGCTGACCAACTCCTTCATCAGCACCTCCTTGCACGCCGGCGTCACCACCGACAGCATCACGGACTTCTCTGTGGCCTCCAGACCCAGATAGCTCAGTACCTCATCGCTGGCAGTCCCACGGCCCAGCGCCGTAAACACCACCGGTGCGCCGAAGGCCCGGTAGAAATCCACAAATCGCTTGGAGCCCATCACCCGGTTGGTAATGGTGATCATCAAATACAGTCGCTTCATATGCCCTCCTATGCCAGCTCGATGATCTCCTCCACCTGCCCAACGGCCGGTACAGGAGTGCGCTTGCTGAGCTTTCGCTGATAGCTGACGCCCAGCAGCTGGATGGTCACCAGCGGCGTCATAGCCACCATGGCCACCACGCCGAAGGCGTCCGTCACCACATTGCCCCCCAGCGCATCACAGGCCCCCATGGCAAAGGGCAGCAGGAACGTGGCCGTCATCGGACCGGAGGCCACGCCGCCGGAGTCGAAGGCGATGGAGGTAAAGATCTTCGGCACCACAAAGGACAGCGCCAGACTCAGCACATAGCCGGGGATCAAAAACCACATGATGGAGATACCCGTCAGCACCCGGATCATGGCCAGCGCCAGCGACACCGACACGCCGATGGAGAGCGCCGCATTCATGGCGCTGGCGGGAATGGCTCCGGCGGTGATCTCCTCCACCTGCCGGTTCAGCACATGGACCGCCGGTTCCGCCGACACGATGAAGTATCCGATGAGCATGGCAATGGGGATCAGCAGCCAGCTGTAGCTCTCATGGGCGGCGATGCTCTCCCCCAGGAAGCTGCCCACGGGCATGAAGCCCACGTTGACACCGGTAAGGAACAGCACCAGCCCGATATAGGTGTACAGCAGGCCAAAGAGCATACTCATGACCTCCCGCCGGTGCATCCGCCGGGTGACCAGCTGGAACAGGACGAAAAACGCCAGAATGGGCGCCAGAGAAAGGAAGATCTCCTTGAAATACTCCGGCAGCGCATGGGTATACGACCGGAACATCTCCGCCGTGTCCTTGGCATCTGGCACGCTCACCGGGGTATAGGAGCTGCCGTCTGGCTGATACAGCAGGCCCAGCAGCAGCACCGTGATGATGGGGCCGATGGAACACAGGGCCACCAGACCGAAGCTGTCGCCCCCGGCGTCCTTATCGTTACGCACAGCACTGACGCCCACGCCCAGCGCCATGATAAAGGGTACCGTCATGGGGCCGGTAGTGACGCCGCCGGAGTCGAAGGCGACGGCCCAGAAGTCCGGGGACACGAAGCCCGCCAGCACGAACACGATGGCATAAAACCCGATCAGCAGATACGACAGCTGGATGGCAAACAGGATACGCAGCAGGGCGATCACCAGAAAAACCCCCACACCCAGCGCCACAGACCAGATGATGACCCGATCCGGGATAGACGGCACCTGCCCTGCCAGCACCTGCAGATCCGGCTCCGCCACGGTGATGATGACGCCGATCAAAAAGCTGATGGCCACAATGACCCACACCTTTTTGGACTTGGTGATCTCCTTACCTACCGCCTCACCCAGCGGGATCATGGACATCTCTGAGCCCAAGGTGAACAACCCCATGCCCACGATCAGCAGCAGACTCCCCAGCAAAAACGCCATCATGGCGTTGTTGGAGATAGGGGTGATGGTAAAGCACAGCACCAGCACAATGGCGGTGATGGGCAGCACCGAGGTCAGCGATTCCTTCAGGGGCTTGCGGAAAATGGTCAGCACCTCTCCGGCCTCCCGCCGCTTGCGCCGCAGGCGATCCTGCTGCGCCTGTACGCTCAATGGCTTACGAGACAAATATCTTCCTCCTTTTCCAATTTTCTCCTGACAAAACGAGAGCGCACCTGTCCGCACATCGGGCAGATACGCCTCGTCTCTTCGTTGATACTATTCTACCATGAAAAGCCCCCTCAGGGCAAGGGGTTTTCCGTAAAGAATCCGTGAACAAATGGCAAGGCTTACTCCTTGTCAGTGTCCGCCGCATCCTGCTTCTTGGCTTTCTCCTCCCGTTCCCTGCGGATATGATCCACCAGCAGCATCACGCCCATCAGCAGGCAGGCGATGCCCAGCACCAGATAGATGGCGCCGCCCCGCTCCAGGATCCCCACCAGCGCAAACAGCACGCCGAGGATAAAGACGATGACCGTGATCTGCTGCCGCTTGCGCCGGTCCCGCTGGCGCTTGATCTCCTGGATCTGTTCGTCGGTGTATTCCGTGTACTTCATTCCTTCTTCTCCTTTTCCGTTATAACTCCTCCCGTGGGCCGGGACGGTAGCTCTCCTCCATCAGCGCCAAGGTCAGCCCTCCGGCGGACAGCTCCGTCAGCCGCCCCTGCAGGGTCTCCCGCCTCTCCGACGGCAGAGATACCGTCAGCGTCACATCAGCGCCGTAGTCCATATCGTCCAGAATACCGTCCGCAGCGGCGATCTCCAGCTTCACCCGCTCAAACAGCGGATAGGGGCAGCTGAGCCGCACACGGGCCCACAGACCCATGGTGGCCACGCCCGCCGCCGCCAAGGCATCCCGTGCGCCCTTGGAGTAGGCACGGGTCAGTCCTCCGGCCCCCAGCAGGATACCGCCGAAATACCGGGTCACCACGCACACCGCTCCGGTGACGTTCTCCCGCTGGAATACGTTCAGCATGGGCTGTCCCGCCGTTCCCTGAGGCTCTCCGTCGTCGGAGTAGCGCACCAGATTCGGCCCCAGCAGATAGCACCAGCAGTTGTGCCGTGCGTCATAATACTTCTTCTTCGTCTCCTGGATCCGGGCTTGGGCCTCCTCCTCCGTCTCCACCCGCCACACGTGGCTGATGAACCGGGAGCGCTTCTCCACAAACTCGCTCTCCGCCTCCTGAAAGGGGATGCGAAAGCCGTCAGCCATGGCGCACCTCCCACTCCTGTCTCGTAATGGCCTGACACACGCCGGGATGCTCCGTTCCGTCGGGCCACGGCGACGGCGGCGTATCGCAGACATGGCGGAAGCCGCACTTCTCCTGCACCCGCCGGGATCGTTCATTCCCCGGAAAATGGGCGCACCACACACGCTCCGCACCCATCTCCCGAAACTGCCAGCGCAGCATCGCCTCCACAGCCTCCGGGATCAGTCCCTGTCCCCAGTAGGGGCGGGCGATCCAGTAGCCGATCTCCGGCTCACCCCTCCCCTCCGGTATCTCCGTGGGGAATACGCCGATGGCCCCGATGGGGCCGCCGTCCCCGCCCTTGAGCACCACGGCAAAGGTTCCCTCCTTGGCCAGCACCGTCCGGATGATGTCCCGGCTGTTTTCCACGGAGGTGTGGGGCGACCATCCGGCGGCGGGGCCTACCTCCGGGTCGCTGGCCCAGCGGTACAGCGCCTCGGCATCGCTCTCCTGCCACGGCCGCAGCAGCAGCCGTTCCGTCTCCATCATTCCCAGTCCTCCTTCGGCTCCGTCCAGCCCTCGATATAGTCCTTCAGCTGGCCCAGCACCTTGGGGGGGCACACCGCCGTCACATCAATGCTCTCCTGATAGGCCACATCCTCCACCTTGGCCTCTCGATAGAGGCTGTCCAGCATCCCCGCCTTGTCATAGGGCAGATGGATCACCACCCGGCGGGTGCCCTTGTCCAGCCTCCGGTCGATGGCCTCCATCAGCGCCGGGATGCCCTCCCCGGTCTTGGCGGAGATGGACACGGCGTCCTCCTCATGGCTTCGCTCTCCGGAGAAGGCCACGTCGCACTTGTTGTATACCCGGATGCAGGGGATCTGATCCGCCTTCAGCTCGTGGATCAGGTCCTCCACAATGGAGGCCTGCTGCTGCCACTGGGGATTGGACACGTCGATGACGTGCAGCAGCAGATCGGCGTACTCCAGCTCCTCCAGCGTGGCCTTGAAGGCCTCCACCAGCTGGTGGGGCAGCTTACGGATAAAGCCCACGGTGTCGGAGATCACCACATCCAGCGTATCGCTGACGGTGAGCAGCCGTGTGGTGGTGTCCAGCGTATCAAACAGCCGGTTGTTGGCGGGGATACCCGCCCCGGTGATGGCGTTGAGCAGGGTGGATTTTCCGGCATTGGTGTAGCCCACAATGGCCACCACCGGGATCTCGTTTTTCTGCCGCCGCTGGCGCTGGGTGCTGCGGACCCGCCGCACCTCCTCCAGCTCCGCCTTCAGCTTGTCGATCTTCCGGTGAATGTGGCGGCGGTCCGTCTCCAGCTGTGTCTCGCCGGGGCCCTTGGAGCCGATGGGGCCCTTGCCGCTGGTTCCGGCCTGTCGCTCCAGATGAGTCCACATACCCACCAGCCTCGGCAGCAAATACTGGTACTGGGCCAGCTCCACCTGCAAGCAGCCCTCCTTGGTCTTGGCCCGCTGGGCAAAGATGTCCAGGATCAGGCCGCTGCGGTCCAACACCTGTACCCCGGTCATCTCCGTCAGCACCCGGATCTGTGAGGGCGAGAGGTCGTTGTCGAAGATGACCATGGTGGCCTCTTCCTCCTGCACCATGCGCCGTACCTCCTCCACCTTGCCCTCTCCGATGAAGCTGTGGGGGTCCGGCTTCTCCCGGCTCTGCAAAATGGTGCCGACGGCTTGCCCTCCGGCGGTCTCTACCAGAGCCGCCAGCTCCGCCAGACTCTCCTCGTCTGCGTTATCCTCCCGCAGCACCGGGGAGCGCAGCCCCACCAGCACCGCATAGTCTCTCTTATTTTCCCTGTTTTCTTCCAAAGTTCTGCGTTCCATGTACATCCTCGCTTCCGGTTTTCACCTAATAATATAGTATACCCGGCGGCAAAAGTAAAGAACCCGCAGCCAAAAAGCTGCGGGTCCTGTAAAAAGTGTCTTTACTTGTCCAGGCCGAAGCGCTTGTTGAACTTCGCCACACGTCCGCCGGTATCCACCAGCTTCTGCTTGCCAGTGAAGAAGGGGTGACACTTAGAGCAGACTTCTACGCGAATATCCTTCTTCGTAGAACCTGTCTCAATTACATTACCGCAGGCGCATTTGATAGTAGTCTGCTGATAATTGGGATGGATTCCTTCCTTCATTGCTCTGGTTCACCTCTTTCTGGTACAATAGTCCTCTTTCACAAAGGCAACTGTGATGATACCACATCTCATGGCAAAATGCAAGCACTTTTTGCAAATTTACAAATTTATTGTGGCGCCCGTGGAGAAAAAGTACAATACCTTGCGGCAGACCTTCTCCTCCATCACCCGCTCCAGCGCCTGAGCATAGGCCTCCAGCTGGGGCCGGTACTCCTCCGCCCGCTGCGGCTCCTCGCCGGGAGCCAGACGGTCGGTCTTGAAGTCCACCACCACAAGCCCCTCCTTCGTGCGGAAGGCGCAGTCCACAACGCCCTGAAGCATCAGCTCCTCTCCCTCCGCCGCCGGGTCGTACAGCGCCGCCGGCATCAGCAGGGCAAAGCGATACTCCCGCCAGACCTGCCGGGCCTGCCGGATCTCCTGCGCCAGCGGCGTCGCCAGAAACGCCCGGATGCGCTCCGTGTCCACCGCCTCCGCCTGCTGGGGCGTCAGAAGCCGCCGCTCCGTGAGCTGCCGCACCTGCTCCTCCGGGTCCGGGCCGTCCAGCTCCAGATACTGCATCACCAGATGCATGGCCGTCCCCCGCTCCGCAGCAGTGAGCCTGCGCTCCTGCTGCAAAAAGAGGGGTCGCTGAAAGTCCAGCCGCCGTGGCCGGGCGGATGCCGCCCCCTCTGCGATCTCCTCATCCAGCACCCTGCCCTTCAGCTGGGTAGCCGTCACCTTGGTGGGGATGGTGCAGGCCGCCGTGTGGCCATAGCGCAGTTCCATGGCGGAGAGATCATACCGCCGCTCCTGCACCGCAGCCTCCTCCGGGGCCGCAGCCGCAGACCCACATTCAAACACCGGGTTCTCCCACAGCCGCACCTGCCAGCCACCATCGGAGAGGGCCGGCTGCTCCGGCTCCATGTCCGCCCACTGCCGCAGCACCGCCGCCTCCGGCGTACACAGCAGCGGCAGCAGGATCCAGTCCCCCGGCGCCTTGGCGCTCCCCACGGCCTCCGGCGCCGCAGGACAGCCCGCCACACTGAGCAGGCCCCGGACCCGATTGCGTGCAAAGCGCATACAGTCCACGCAGATCAGCTTCTCCTTGGCACGGGTCATGGCCACGTACAGGATCCGCATCTCCTCCGCCAGACTCTCCCGTGACAGGGCCAGCTGAATGGCCTGCTTGGAAACGGTATCGTACCGGATACGCCTCCTCCGATCCACCCGCTCCGTCCCCAGTCCCAGCCGGGGATGCACCAGCACAGGCCGCTGGAAATCGTCCCGGTTGAAGCCCTTCTGCAGATCCGCCAGGATCACCACCGGGAACTCCAATCCCTTGGACTTGTGGATGGTCATCAGCTGTACGCCGCCGCTCTCCTGCCTTGCGCTGATATCCGGCAGGTCGCCGCTCTCCATCAAGTCATGCAGATAGCTGACAAAATCGAACAGGTTCCCCCGTCCCGCAGCCGCCAGCTGCCCGGCGTAGGCGTACAGCGCCAGCAGATTGCTGCGCCGCTGCGCACCACCCTCCATGGCCCCGAACACCGCCAGTGCCTGCCAGTCCGTATACAGCTTCCACAGCAGCCGATCCGCCGTCAGCTCCCCGGCCGCCGCCCGCAGCTGCGCCAGCCGCTCCAGAAAGGCACGGCTATCCTCGCCGTCGTCGGCACACAGAGCGCCGTAGTAGTCTCCCCCCGGATGCCCGCCCCGGATCTGGGCCAGCCGATCCGGCGAAAAGCCCAGCAGCGGCGACCGCAGCACCGCCAGCAGCGGCACATCCTGCCGTGGATTGTCCACGATCTGCAAAAACGACACCATCACGGCGATCTCCATGGTCTCGAAGAAGGACTGCTCCTCCCCGCCGGCGCAGGGGATATCCTCCCGCTGCAGAGCCGCCGTGAAGGCCTTCCGCCTTGCCGCTGGAGAGCGCATCAGGATCACGATATCCTCCGGCTGAACAGGGCGCTGCTGCCCGTCCTCCCCCTGCACGGGGAAGCCCTCGTCCAGCAGCTGCCGGATGCGATGAGCCACGAACCGGGCCTCCACCTCCGTCCGGTCGAAGCGTTCCTCCTCCGTATCCGCCACGCTGATCAGATGGAACTCCGTATCCGTGTCGCTGCGCTCCGGATAGCCTGCGGCCCCGTAGTTCAGTCGTTCCTCCGGCCCGTAGTCCATCTCCCCCATCTGCCGGGACATGATGCTGCCAAACACAAAGTTGGCAGCCGAAAGCACCTGCCGCCGGGAGCGGAAGTTCTGGCTCAGCAGCACCTTTCGTGGCTGCCCCTCCTCCGCCTCCTCTGCCGGTCGGTAGGCCAGATATTTCTCCAGAAAAATGGTGGGGTCCGCCAGCCGGAACCGATAGATGCTCTGCTTCACATCCCCCACGGTGAACAGGTTCTGCCCGTCCCGTGAAATGGCCCGGAAGATGCAGTTCTGCACCTCGTTGGTGTCCTGATACTCGTCCACCATGATCTCCCGATATCGCCCGGACAGCTGCCGCCCCAGCGGCGTCGGCGCACCGTCGTCACCCTGCAAAAGCCGGATGGCATAGTGTTCCTGATCGCTGAAATCCATGCAGTTGCGCCGCACCTTCTCCGCCTGATAGGCGGCGGTGAAGTCCTCCGTCAGCTGCACCAACGCCAGCATGGCCGGGGCCATGGCCTCCAGATCCTCCAGCTGCTCGCTCTCGCTGACCGCCAGCAGCGCACCGATCTCATCCAGCTCGTCCTTGCACCGCTTGCGTACCGCCTGCGCCTGCTCCTTGGCCCCGTCGCAGCCCTTGACGACGCCCATCCGCCGGAAGGAGGGCTTCAGCCGGGCCATGGCGTCCCAGCCCTCCTGCGCCGCCGTCTCATAGCCCTGCAGCTGCTCCGCCATCTCCAGAAACCGGTCGCCGTAGCCCCGGTACAGATCCGGATACTGCTCCATCCACGCCGCCGTCTCCGTCAGCTTCCTCGCCCAGAACCGGGTCCGCCGCAGGATGCTGTCCGTCAGTACCTCCCGGTAAGGCCCCACGGACTCCGGCACCTGCTGCCACTGCTCCCGCAGCCGCTCCAGCCACCGCATGGGGTAGGCGTGGCTCTGGATCTTCCCGTGGATATCCAGCACCAACCGCTCCAGCGCCCGGTCGTCCCGCCCGGCGCCCAGCGTCTCCGCCAGCTGCTGGGCCTGAGTATCCCCCCGGCCGATGCGCTGGTAAAACTCCTCCAATACCTGCTCCAGCACCTGCATCCGCAGCAGCTCCGCCTCCTGCTGATCCAGCACCCGGAAATCCGGGGTCAGGCTCCTTTGCCCCTCCGGCGGCAGCAGGTGGATGTTCTCCCGCAGCAGGCTCCCGCAAAAGGCATCCACCGTTTTGATGTCCGCCTGATACACCCGCATCATCTGGCGGCGCAGGTGCATATTCTCCGGCTGACGGGCCACTCTCTGGCTCAGCTCTGCGGCGATCCGGCCCCGCAGCTCCGCCGCCGCCGCTTTGGTGAAGGTGATGATGAGGAAATCGTCGATGCGGCAGCGCTCCCGCTCCATATAGCCGAACAGCCGCTCCACCAGCACCTTGGTCTTGCCGGAACCGGCGGCGGCGGACACCAGCAGACTGCCGCCCCGGTCCTCCATGGCCCGCCGCTGCTGCGGCGTGGGCTCAAAGCTCCCCATGACGTCCCTCCTCTCCCGTCTCATGCGCTACAAATTCCCAGAACTCGTCGGCCTTCACCCGTTTCAGCGGCCGCAGCCGGTCGTCGGCCTGCCCGTCCTGGAAGTGACAGGCCGAGGCAAAATCGCAGTAGGTGCAGGCGCTCTCCTGAGGCCCCCGCCAGCAGGGGTCTGCATCGATGTTCCCCTGCCGCAGCTCACGGGTGATCTGGTGCAGCAGCTTCTCCACATACTGCCCCAGCCGCCCCAGCTGCGCCGCCGTAGCCACGCCGCCGCTGATGCCGCCGTCCTTGCTCACCTGAATGGGCAGGAAGCACGGCGCCTCCAGCGCACTGTGCTCCATGGCCCGCAGCACCTCCGGGTCTCCCAGCACCATGCCGTCCCGCCGCAGTTCCCGATCCATGGCCCTGCGGAGGGCCTCCGGTGAAATGTCCCGCTCGGTCTTCAGGATCAGATCCCGTGCCGGGTGGTACAGCACCCCCGCCGGGACAATGGGGTATCCGAAGCAGGACTGTCCCTCCTTCTCCAGCGTGAACAGATACAGCAGCATCTGGATCCCCAGCCCGTACCGCACATCCGACAGATCGAAGGACTTGCGCCCCGTCTTATAGTCCACCACCCGCAGATACAGCTTCCCGTCGTGGAGCCAGCCGTCCACCCGGTCCACTTTTCCGCTGACGGAGAGGGTGGCATCCCCCTCCTGAATGGTGATGGCCGGCAGTGTGCCGTCCCGTCCGCCGAAGCCCAGCTCAAAGGCCACGGGCTTGAAATCCGATTCCGCCAGCTCCTCCGCCATGCGGTCCACGATGTCCTCCGCCGTGGTGCGCAGCCGCCCGAACAGATAGCGGAACCGGGCGCTCTTTTCCTCGTAACCCGGTATCTCGTCCCGGATGTAAAGGTCAATGTATTTACGGACCATAGCGTGTAGCTGCGGCGTTTTCACCGCCGCCCAGCCGCCGCTGCCTGCCACCTCACGGGCGGTGTTCTCCAGCAGATAGTGCAGAAACGTCCCGATCTCCGGGGCCTCGAAGCCCGCCGGACGCCGCTCCTTGGCCCGCAGGCCGTACTGCATAAAGTAGCCGAAGTGGCACTGCCGCACCCGATCCATCCGGGAGGCGGACATCCCCATCCGGGTCCCGTACAGGGACTGCACCGCCGCCGGGGACAGCCGTCCCCGGCGCAGCTGTCTGGCCCGCTCCATGGCCGCCAGCGTCCCGGCGTACTCCTCTCTCCCGGCAAAGTACCGCCACAGGGAGCCGCCCATCTCCTGACCGGCCTCCTCCAGCGCCACCGCCGGGGTCAGCAGACGCACCGTCTCCCGCTCCGGCATCAAGCCCGGAAACAACCGCTCCAGCCGCCGCACCACAAAGGAGGGCCGCAGCTGTCCGCCGTTGTGATCCGTCACCGGATAGCTCACCGTCAGATGCTCCGACGGCTGGGCCAGACAGGCATAGATGTTCTGCAATTCGTTGTCCAGCGGGTCAAAGGCCGCATCCGACAGCAGAATGTCCCGCTGCTGCAAAATCTCCCGCTCCTCCGGCTCCAGCAGGCCGTGGCCCGACGGCGGCTGGGGCAGCACATGGTCGTTGGCCCCCAGCAGAAACAGCCGCTTCACCGAGTGCCGGTCGTTGCGGGTCAGCTCGCTGACCTTCACCTGATCCAGCGTCGCCGGGATGGTTCCCACGCTGTACTGGGTCAGCACCAGCCGCAGAAGCCGGGCAAATTCCTCGCCGGAGAGCTCCATCTCCCCCAGGATCTCCGCCATCTGATCCAGTACGCCGCACAGGATCCTCCACAGCTGGCTGTATTCCTCCGCCAGCTGGGCCTGTCCCTGCCGCAGCAGCTCCTCTGTCGTCTCCTTCAGGCGCTGCGGCACGCCGGACTCCTCGGCAAATATGTAAAGCATCTCCGCTTTATCCCTGGCCTTCGGCCTATCCTTCAGGCCATCGCTCAGGGGCAGCAGCGTAGAGCGCACCTTCTGCCTTATGCGGTTGACATCCGCCAGCCGCTGCTGCCGCTCCGGGGTCATCTCCTGCCCGTAGCCGTCGGGGTTTGCCGTCCACTCCGTGTCCCGCAGCCACATATTTCCCCGGATGCTCCACAGGATCACATAGTTCTCCAGCAGGTCACATTCCTCCGCCGTGATGCCCGCCATCCCCGTCTTGAGATAGCGGAACATATCCTCCCGCCGGAAGCCGCCGGTAACGGCATCCACCGCCCCCAGCAGCATGGTCAGGGGCGGCTTTGCCAGAATATCGCTGCGGCGGCTGATGTACGCCGGGATGCCATCCCGCTGAAAAACGCTCTCGATGACCGGGCCGTATACCTCCATGTTCCGGGCGGTAACGGCAATGTCCCGCCAGCGGCAGGCCCCGGAGGCCACCAGCTTCCGAATCTGCGCCGCCGTCCGTTCCACCTCGCCGTATACCGTGCCGCACTCCCACAGCGCCACCTGCTGTCGGCAGTCGTCCCCCTCATAGGGCATATCCTCCCCCAGCAGGTGCTTCTCCAGATGGGCCAGCGGCCCCTTTCCAGAGCCGGTGAGCCACACGATCTCGCACTCCGTCCCCAGCTGCCGGGCCATCCGCTCCAGCCGCTGCCGCTGACGCAGGGCATTCTGAAACAGCGTCCCCTCCGCCCGGTCGCCCAGCAGCGTCACCGTCACGCTCTCCGCCTGACGCATCACCTGCTCCAGCACGCTCTCCTCCAGCTTGTTCAGGTAGGAGAACCCGTCCAGATACACGTCCTTGCCCCGGAGATAGTCGCTCTCCGCCAGCCGGTCCCGCAGCTTCTGGAGCCGGGACCGGGCGTCCACGCCCTCGGCATGGAGCTTCCCGTCATAGGCGGCATACAGCAGCGCCAGATCCCGGAGCTTATCGCCCATGGCGCCCTCCATATCCTCCACCTGCTGCCACAGAGCCTGTGGCGTGATCTCATAGGCGTAGAACTCCTCCGTCAGATCCGTCAGCTGCCGCAGAAACGCCGCCCGCTGGGAGGGCCGTCCGAACACCTTCAGCCGGCTGTGCAGCTCCTGCAGCGCCAGCCGCATGGTCAGCAGCTTTCCGCCG
Organism: Vescimonas coprocola; assembly: GCF_018408575.1. Lineage (NCBI taxonomy): Bacteria > Bacillati > Bacillota > Clostridia > Eubacteriales > Oscillospiraceae > Vescimonas > Vescimonas coprocola. Next base: position 770,567 of record NZ_AP023418.1, on the reverse strand, counting down.
CCGTCCAGCGTAAACTCCGCCAGTCCGCCGGTCTGGGCCAGCACCCGGCTGCCGAGGCTCTGGAAGCTCAGCACCTCCGCATCACGGGAGGCCGTAGGCCCCAACGCCCGGCACAGATCCACCTCCGCCTCATGGGAGATATGCTCCGGCACCAGCAGCACCTGCGGCCTCTGGCTGCGCTGCCGGGCCATGGTCTCCAGCACCCGGCGGGACTTTCCGGCCCCCGCCCGTCCGATCCATATGGAAAGCATGGCTTCCCTCCTTCACCTTACTCCGTCACGCCGGGGATATCTCCCACGCCGTCCAGCACCAGCCGGGGCCGGTACGGGAACTTCTTGATGTCCGCCCGGCTGGTGATGCCCGACAGCACCAGCACCGTATCAAGGCCTGACTCGATGCCTGCCACCATATCCGTATCCATCCGGTCACCGATCATGGCCGCCTCCTCGGAGTGTACCCCAAGGATCCGCAGGCCCGTCCGCATCATCAGGGGATTAGGCTTGCCCACAAAGTACGCATTCTGTCCGGTGGCCATCTCGATGGGTGCGATCATAGCCCGGCAGGCGGGGATGATGCCGTCCTCGGCAGGCCCCGTCAGATCGCTGTTGGTGCCGATGAGCTTGGCCCCCTTCAGCACCAGCCGAACCGCCTTGAGGATGTTCTCATAGTTATACGTATTGCCCTCGCCGATGATGACGTAGTCCGGGTCCACATCGTTCATGGTGATGCCCTCGTCGTGAAGGGCCATAATGAGCCCCGCCCCGCCGATGACATAGGCGCTGCATCCCGGCGCCTGACTGCTGATGAACCGGGCCGTGGCCAGTGCGCTGGTATAAAAGTGGCTCTCGTCCACATCCAGCCCCATGCGGTGCAGCTTCTGCTGCAGCTCCTTAGGAGACCGCTCGGAGGAGTTGGTGAGGAACAGGAAATTCTTCTGCTCCCGATACAGCCACTCCACAAACTCCTTCACCCCCGGCAGCAGACGGTTCCCATGATAGATCACACCGTCCATGTCGCAGATAAAGCCCTTCTTCTTTCTCAGTTCCTCCATGGATCATGCTCCTTTCTGAATTGGCCTTTTTCAACACTTATATTATACCTTGCCGTGGGACATAATCCAAGCACGCTTTTGTAAAATCCGCTGTTTTCCAGAATTTTTAGCAATTTCCTGCGGGAAGTACATATTTTGCTTGCTTTTCCCTGAAAATCGGGTACAATATAAGGGCGTCTGCTCTCCGGCAGACAAAAAATCGACTTTTGGAGGAACCTATGAAAAAAATCGTATCTCTGGCGCTGGCCGTACTGCTGGTGCTCTCTCTGGCTGCCTGCGGCAGCAAGAACAGCGGCACCGGTGACGTGTCCGATGCCCTGACCCTGCTGAACACCGTCTGGGCCACCTACAGCGAGGAGGAAAAGTTCCCCGTCAGCGGCGGCGACTATGACCACCCCGTGGACGACGCTCCCGGTGCCTTCGACATCTCCAACGCCGACAACATGGACTATATGCTGGGCTTCCCCGGCCCCTCCGTGGCCAATCTGGTGGACGCAGCATCCCTGATGCACATGATGAACGCCAACACCTTCACCTGCGGCGCCTACCACCTCAGCGATGACGTCAGCGCCGCCGACGTAGCCTCCTCCCTGCGGGATAATATCATGAACCGCCAGTGGATGTGCGGCTTCCCCGACAAGCTGGTGGTCATCACCATGGGCCAGTTTGTGGTCTCCGTCTACGGTGCCGAGGATCTGGTGGATACCTTCCGGGATAAGCTCCAGAACTGCTTCTCCTCCGCCGCTGTAGTCTACGACGAGCCCATCGCCTGATGCTCTTTTCCAGTATCCCCTTTCTTTTTTACTTCCTGCCGCCGGTGCTGCTGCTCTACTTCCTGACGCCGGACCGTTGGAAGAATCTGACTCTGCTGCTGAGCAGCCTTGTGTTCTACGGCTGGGGCGAGCCCCGGTTCCTGCTGTTCATGCTGGCCTCCATCGCTCAGGGCTACGCCTTCGGTCGGCTCATGGAGCGGTATCCCCGTCATAAGCGGCCCTTTCTCATTCTCTCGGCAGTGCTGAGTCTGAGTCTGCTGGGCTACTGCAAATACGCCGGCTTCTTCCTCCGCACCTTGGGTGCGCTGACGGGCCTTTCCCTGCCGGCTCTGCAGATCGCCCTGCCCATCGGCATCAGCTTCTACACCTTTCAGGTGCTCAGCTACGTCATCGATGTCTACCGTGGCACGGTGCCGCCCCAGCGGAACCTGCTGCAGCTGGCCACCTATGTGGCCATGTTCCCCCAGCTCATTGCCGGACCCATTGTCCGCTATGCAGACATTGCCCCGGAGCTGACCCGCCGCCGCCCCACGCTGGCGGACGCTGCCGCCGGCGCACGGCGTTTCGTGGTGGGGCTTGGGAAAAAGGTCCTGATCGCCAACGTGCTGTATGAGTTGATGTCCGCCTTTTTGCAGTCCATCCAGCCCTCGGTGCTGTTTACATGGCTCTACGCCGTGGCCTGCGCCCTGCAAATTTACTTCGACTTCTCCGGTTACAGCGATATGGCCGTGGGCCTCGGCCGGATCTTTGGCTTTCATTTCCCGGAAAACTTCCGCTACCCCTTCCTCTCCGGCAGCGTCACGGAGTTCTGGCGGCGCTGGCATATCAGTTTGGGCAGCTGGTTCCGGGACTACGTCTATATCCCGCTGGGGGGGCAGCCGATGCTCCCGCAGCCGGTGGCTGCTGAACGTGTTCCTTGTCTGGGGCCTGACGGGCCTGTGGCACGGGGCGGCATGGAATTTCGTGCTGTGGGGCCTGTTTTTCGCCGTCCTGCTGGCGGCGGAAAAGCTGTGGTACGGCCACGGGCTGGAAAAGACCCGGCTCTTAAAGCACCTGTATATGTTCCCCCTGCTGGCGGTGAGCTTCGTACTCTTCAATGCCGCCGACCTCCCCGCCGCCGGGCAGCAGATCGCCGCCCTCTTTGGTTTCGGCGGCCTGCCCGCCTCCGGGGTGGAGAGCCTTTACTACCTCCGCAGCTACGCTGTGGTGCTGGTCATTGCCCTGCTGGGGGCCACCCCCCTGCCCGTCAAGGCGGTGCAGCGCCTTCGGGACACCTCTGCCGGCAGCGCCGTGCTGTCCGCTGCGGAACCTGTGGCGCTGGTGCTGCTGCTGGCGCTCTGTACGGCGTATCTGGTGGACGGCTCCTTCAATCCCTTCCTGTATTTTCGGTTTTAAGGAGGGCTGACCGTGAACGAAAAACGCACTGCCCTGCTGACGGTATGCCTGCTGGGGGCCTTTCTGCTGACATTCTCCCTCTGGGCGTACCTGAAGCCCGACGGCGCCTTTTCCCAGAGTGAGCGCCGCAAGCTGACTCCAAAGCCAAGATGTACAGTAGAAAGCATTTACAGTGGGCGCTATATGTCGGATTTCGAGACATACGCCCCGGATCAATTCCCCCTGCGGGAGCAGTTCCGGACCCTGAAATCCCTGACCAGTCTCTACCTGCTGCGCCAGAGAGACACCAACGGCGTATATCTGGCGGAGGGCTATGTCTCCCGTCTGGAGTACCCCATGCAGGAGGACTCCATCGCCCACGCCGCCCGGCGCTTTGACTACCTGTACGACACCTATCTCTCCGGCACGAACTGCCGGCTGTATCTGTCGGTGATCCCGGACAAGAATGCCTTTCTGGCCTCCTCCCACGGTTATCCGGCGCTGGACTACGGGGCCTTCACCCAAAGCCTGCGGGAAAAAACTCCCTACCTCACCTATCTGCCGATAGGCGATCTGCTGTCGCTGGAGGACTACTACCGCACCGACCTCCACTGGCGGCAGGAGCAGCTGACGGACGTGGCTGCCCGCCTGCTGGAGGGGATGGGGGCCGAAGCCCCTGGCACCTTCCGAGAGGAGACTCTGCCCACCCCCTACTACGGCGTGTACTACGGCTACGCTGCCCTGCCCATGGAGCCGGACACCATCCGCTATCTCACCAATGACACCTTGGAGAGCTGCACCGTCTACCACTACGAGACCGGCCAGACCACCGGCATCTACGATGGGGAGAAGGGTGCCGGGCGGGACCCCTACGAGTGGTTCCTCTCCGGCTCCGAGTCCCTGCTGACGGTGGAAAATCCCCATGCTGCCACGGACCGGGAGCTTGTGATCTTCCGGGACTCCTTCGCCAGCAGTCTGGCCCCCCTTCTGGTGGAGCAGTATGCCAAGATCACGCTGGTGGACATCCGATACCTTTCCAGCACAACGCTTGGAAAGTATCTTACCTTTACAGATCAGGATGTGCTGTTTCTGTATAGCGTTCCCGTCCTGAACCACAGCGACACCCTGAAATGACCCCGTCATCCCTGACGTGGCCGCAGCATTCCCCTGTCTGGCAGCGGTACTCTTGACCCCTTGCTAACCCCGACGCATCCACAGTATGGCCCTGGCTGGCAGCGGTATATCTGACCGCCTTCATCCCTGCAAACATCACGCATCCACAGTATGGCCCTCCCCGGCAAATGCCGGGGAGGGCCATGTCAGCGTGTCGAAAAAGTCTTTTCGACACGCTGAGGCATTTTTCAGACCTTCAAAAAGCTCTGAAAAATGCGGATCATCATCGTGCAGGACACCCTTCCCGGGTTTCCCGCACACACCCTTCCGCCCCGTTGACGAAAGGTTTCCGCTCTTTTGACAGGCTCACATGACCCTCCCCGGTGTTTACCGGAGAGGGTCATGTATCGTATATCTTAAAGCTGTACAGATTCAACATTCCATATGGAATCTTCTCACCAACCCATCCGACCGGCCGCCCTCTCCGCTCAGTGCTTTCCCAGCCACTGGCGCAGGCCCTCCCAAAGCTCCACCGCCCGGAACCGCAGGACGTAGCCGCCGTCCTCCTCGGTGATGAGGGACAGATCCTCCTCCCCCAAGCCGCCGGAGACGGCCGTCTCCTGAAAGTCGCAGGCGGCAGTGGTACACAGGGGTGGGAACACCACGCACCACCAGTTTTTCCCGGCTCCCTCCCCGATGACCACCCGCAGAGCCAGATACTCCCCGGAGGGTAATGCAAAGCCGTCATACTCCCGTGTAGGAAACTCCGTCTCCTCCAACCAGGCGCTGACGGTGTATCGGCTGCCCTGAGCGGCGATCTCCTCCGCCGCCGTCTGCTGCAGCCGGGGCAGCGCCTCGGCGAGACGCTGCCGGGCCTCCTCCATGTCTCTCGACTGGCGCAGGATGTCCTCCGCCAGCACCAGCACCCGATCCCGCACCCGCAGCTTCAGGGCCTGATCCGCCTCGCTGTCGGAATTGGCGATGACGTGGAGTCGGATGACCTTCTGCTCCAGCGCATCCTGCCGCTGGAGGGTGCAGGCCCCCCACAGCAAAGCCGCCGCCACTGCCAGCAGCAGCGCCGCCTCCCATGTATGTAATTTATTTCCAGTTTTCTTCCGCATAGGAAACACCTCTCCGTGTCGTTGATTTTTGCACGGAAGGATGAAAGCACCGTCCCATGCAGCTTATCTGCATTGTGGACGGTGCTTTTGCGTTTTATACCGGTACGGAAAAATTTTGGACGATCACAGGACAAAGCCGGGACAAAATCACGACCTCTTTTTTCTTCCTTTTTGTCCGCTGGACGTCCGATAAATGTCCAGAAAAATGTCCAGAGAAATGTCCAGAGAAATGCCTAAAAGGATATCAGGCCGCCGTCGGGCAAATTACCCCCGTCCCACGCAGCGGACAAAGGGGACCTCGGTCATGGCCGCTGCGGATGACCGGGCAGCTTCCTCCTGAGAAAAAATTCCCACCACGGCGGATCCGGAGCCGCTCATGCAGGCCGCCCCCGCCCCTAATGTCAGGAGCCTATTCCGGATGACAAAAATTTCACTCTCCGGTGACAGCACCTGTTCAAAGACGTTGCCGATCCGGGAGAAGATCTCCGCCAGATCCCGGCGCTGTAAGGCATCCATCATCCGGCGGGTGTCCGGGTGGACCGCCATCCCCGCCTCATCCAGTCGCCGGTACATCTCCGCCGTGGAGAAGGACACCTGCGGCTTGCACACAACGAACCAGCACTCCGGCAGCGCCCGCAGCGACAGCAGCTGCTCTCCCTTCCCCTGCACCAGCACCGTGCCGCCCCGGACGCAGTAGGGGACGTCACTGCCCAACTCCATGCCCATGCGTTCCAGCGCCTCCATGGGCAGCTCCGGGGCGTACAGCTTCCGCAGGCCACGCAGCACAGCGGCAGCGTCGCTGCTGCCGCCGCCCAGCCCCGCCTGAGAGGGGATACTCTTTTCCAAGGTAATATGCAGGCCATCGCAGGCCACGCCTGTGGTGCGGAAGAACACCTCCGCCGCCCGCCACGCCAGATTGCTCCCGTCGGCGGGGATCGCCGCATCGTCGCAGGTCAGGGAGATGCCCTCCCCTGTGCCGCTCTCCATCGTCACCGTATCGTACAGCGCCACGCTCTGCATCACCGAGACTACCTCGTGATAGCCGTCGGGGCGTCTGGCCCCCACATCCAGCGTCAGGTTCACCTTGGCGGGTGCCAATTCTTGCCGCTTCATGCCGCTCCCTCACTCTCCTTGTTCTCTCGATGATTATATCACAAGTCATGCGGAAATTCCATAGTGAGAAGGAAATTCGTGAAAAATGGTCAAGACTCCGATCCAAAAGGGTCGGAGTCTTGTGGTATGACCGTCGAAATGCCGGGCCTTTCTTAAAAGTCTTTGCCTTTCCCGCTTCCGGAGGTGAGGGCATTCCCCTTATGGTTCCCCGCTTTTTGTGGGATGGCGCACACATTGCCGCCCTTCGGCAGCGGGCAGACCGGTGTCTTTCAGGACGCTGGCCCCCGGTTTACGGTATTTCGCTCTCTGGGAGATCAGACCAGTACGACCCTGTGGAACACCTTCTTACCCTTGCGGATGATGACGCCATCGCCGGTGAACTGCTCACAGCCCAAGGCTTCGTCAATGGACTCCACCTTCCGGTCGTTGACGCTGACGCCGCCCTGCTGCACCAGACGGCGGGCCTCGCCCTTGCTGGCGCACAGGCCGCAGCGGACCATCAGGTTCAGAATATTGATCTGCCCGCCTCCCAGATCGTCGTTGGTCAGCTCCGTGGTGGGCATATGGGCGGCGTCGCCGGCACCGGAGAACAGAGCCTTGGAGGCCTGACGGGCCTTGTCGGCCTCCTCGTCGCCGTGGACCAGCTTCGTCAGCTCATAGGCCAGAATGTCCTTGGCCTCGTTAAGCTTTGCACCCTCCCAGCCGGCCATCTCGTCGATCTGCTCCAGAGGCAGGAATGTCAGCATCCGGATGCACTTGAGCACATCGGCATCCGCCACGTTGCGCCAGTACTGATAGAACTCGAAGGGACTGGTCTTGTTGGGATCCAGCCACACGGCGTTGCCGGCGGTCTTGCCCATCTTGTTGCCCTGAGAGTCCGTCAGCAGGGTGATGGTCATGGCGTGGGCATCCTTGCCCAGCTTGCGGCGGATCAGCTCCGTGCCGCCCAGCATATTGCTCCATTGGTCGTTGCCGCCGAACTGCATATTGCAGCCGTTGTGCTGGAACATATAGTAGAAGTCGTAGCTCTGCATGATCATGTAGTTGAACTCCAGGAAGCTCAGGCCCTTCTCCATGCGCTGCTTATAGCACTCGGCCCGCAGCATATTGTTGACGGAGAAGCAGGCACCCACCTCACGCAGCAGATCCACATAGTTCAGCTTCAGCAGCCAGTCGGCGTTGTTGAGCATGACGGCCTTGCCCTCGCCGAACTCGATAAAGCGCTCCATCTGGCGTTTGAAGCACTGGGCATTGTGGTCGATATCCTCCTTGGTGAGCATCTTCCGCATATCGGTGCGGCCGGAGGGGTCACCGATCATGGTGGTGCCGCCGCCGATGAGGGCGATGGGCTTGTTGCCCGCCATCTGCAGGCGCTTCATCAGGGTCAGGGCCATGAAATGACCCGCCGTCAGAGAGTCCGCCGTGCAGTCAAAGCCGATGTAGAAGGTGGCCTTGCCGTTGTTGATCATTTCACGGATCTCTTCCTCGTTGGTGACCTGTGCGATCAGGCCACGGGCCACCAGCTCTTCATAAATTCCCATAGTTGTTCTTTCCTTTCTCCTTTATGTGGGATGTGATCGGGCGCAGGGGGAAAAGAAAACGCCCCCTGTCCGCAGACAGAGGGCGATGTATCATCGCTGTACCACCTCAGTTTCGCCGCTCCCTCACGGAAGGCGGCCTCATGGAGTGCCATCACACTCCGCCGCTGTAACGGGCGGGCCCGACCGTGCCTACTGGCCCGCAGCGGGGCGTTGGGGCGGCTGCTCCGGGATGTATTCGCAGCGGCGCTCCTCTCCTCTTTTCACCGGACAGAGGCTCTCTGGGCAGGCAGCAGGCGCTGTTACTTGTTCCCTTCCTTGCAGTAGTTTTTGTAGTTGCTGTGAGGACATTATAGGGGGTATCGGCGGGTTTGTCAAGCCCTATTCCAGCGTACGCTTGAAATCCTCCGCCGCAGACAGCAGCTCCTCCGCCCCCTCCAGCATGGTGGGAGTGATATGGGCGCCGCCGGTGAGGCGGGCCAGCTCCTGCCGCCGCTGGGCCCGATCCAGCCGCCGCACATGGGTAAAGGTGCGGCCGTCGGTGACGCCCTTCTCCACGGAGAAATGGGTATCGGCCATAGCGGCCAGCTGGGGCAGATGGGTGACGCACAGCACCTGCTTGGTGCGGCTGATGCGGGCCATCTTCTCCGCCACCTTCTGAGCGGCCCGGCCGGAGACACCGGTATCCACCTCGTCAAAGACCATGGTGCCTACCCGGTCCTGCTCCGACAGAACGTTCTTCATGGCCAGCATGATGCGGGCCAGCTCGCCGCCGGAGGCGATCTTCTGGATGGGACGCAGTTCCTCGCCCACGTTGGCGGACATAAGGAAGCGCACGGCGTCCATTCCGGACTCAGACAGGGGCTGGGGCTGGAAGTCGATGGCGAAGCGGATGCGGCCCATATCCAGCTGGCGAAGCTCCGTGAGGATCTGCTCCTCCAGCCGCTCGGCCGCCTGATGGCGGGCCTTGGACAGCTCCTCCGCCGCAGACTGGGCAGCAGACAGGGCCTTCTTCTCCAGCTGCTGCAGGTGCAGCAGGGTGTCGCCGGCGTCCTCGATGGCGTCCAGCTCCTTGGTGCTGCGGTCCAGATAGGCCAGCATACTCTCTACATCCGGGCCATACTTCTTTTTCAGCCGGTACAGCTGATCCAGACGGCCCTCCACCTCGTCCAGCTCCTGCGGGGAGAAGTCGAAGGCGTCCCGCTTGTCCTGCACAGTGTAGGCCAGATCGTAGACCTCGCTGTACACCGCCTCCAGCCGCTGGTACAGCTCCTCGAAGCTGTCGTCCAGACGGCGGATGGGCTCCAGAGCGCTCTGGGCCTGCCGCAGCAGGGCCAGTGCGCCGCTGGTGCTGTCGTCGCCGCTGAGGCAGAAGTCTGCCTCGGAGACGGCGGACATGAATTTTTCGCCGTTGCGCAGCAGGTTGCGGCGGGAGGTCAGCTCCTCCTCCTCACCGGGCCTCAGCTTGGCCCGCTGAAGCTCCTGGATCTGGTAGCGCAGGGTATCCATGCGGCGGGCCTTCTCCGCCTCGTCCATTTGCAGGGCGTGCATCTGGCGACGGATATCCGTCAGCTTGGCGTATTTCTCCCGATAGGCGGTCAGAAGCGGCTCGGTGCGGCCGAAGCTGTCCAGATACAGCAGGTGCTGCTCCTCATCCAGCAGCTGCTGGCCGTCGTGCTGACCGTGGATGTTCAGCAGGCGGCTGCCCAAGGTGCGCAGCTGCGTCACCGTGACGGGGCGGCTGCCCACCCGGCAGACGTTTTTGCCGTCGGCGTGGATCTCCCGCTGCAGCAGCAGTTCCTCATCCCATGTGATGCCCAAGTCCTCCCCTACCTCCGGCGGGATGCCGGTGAAGCAGGCGCTGACGTAGGCCTTGTCGGCCCCGGTGCGGATCAGGTCACGGGAGGTGCGCTGACCCAGCACGGCGCTCAGCGAGTCAATGACGATGGATTTACCGGCGCCGGTCTCGCCGGTGAGGGCGTTGAAGCCCGGCTCAAAGGTGATATCCGCCCGATCGATGATGGCGATATTTTCGATATGGAGCAATTCCAGCATCTGTCATCCCTCCGTACAGGCGCTGTTTCAGCGCAGCATCTCCTTGATCTCGTCGGCAAACTCCGCCGCTGCGGCGTTGTCACGCAGCACCAGCAGAACGGTGTCGTCCCCCGCCAGAGACCCCACCAGATAGGGAACCTCCATGCCGTCCAGCGCAGCGGCGGCACCGTTGGCCAGACCCGGCATGGTCTTGATGACCACCAGATTCTGGGCGTAGTCCACGCTGAGGACACCCTCCCGGAAGATGGTACGCAGGCGGTCGGCAAAGTTCAGCTTTGTCCGATGGGCGGACACGGCATAGCGGTAGCGGCCCTGCCCTACCGGCTCCTTGATGAGGTGCAGCTCCTTGATGTCCCGTGAAATGGTGGCCTGCGTGCTGCGGATCCCCCGCTCCTGAAGCCGTTCCAGCAGCTGTTCCTGTGTCTCCACCGTCTCCTCGGCAATGATCTGCAGCAGATGCTCCTGACGCTGATTTTTCATGCTTTTGTGACCTCCCCGCCCATTTTCTTATCCAGGATCTCGCAGAAGCTCTTCTTGGACAGCCGCACCAGCTTGGTGGTGTATCTGGAGGTGCTGACACGCACCTGATCGTTGTTTTTCAGAGAGAACGCCTTGCCGCCGTCCACGGACAGGTAGACGAACTTGCGGTTGGCGTCCGGTGCCTCCACGGTGATGACGTGCTCCGGCGAAAGGACGTAGCTGCTGGAGCGGGTGGAGTGGGGGCAGATGGGGGTCAGCAGCAGGTTCCGGGCCGTGGGCTCCACGATGGGGCCGCCGGCGGCCATGGAGTAGCCGGTGGAGCCAGTGGGGGTGCTGGCGATGACGCCGTCGCCGCCGACCTTGGTGAGCTGGCCCTCCTCTGTAAAGATATTCAGCCTTACAACCCTTGCAATAGAGCCCTTGGAGATGACAGCGTCGTTGAGGGCGATGTTGTTATACACGGACTTTCCGCCCCGGAGGACGGACACGTCCAGCATCATCCGGGACTCCACGTCGAAGCTCCAGTCCGCCAGATCCCGCAGGCGGTCCAGCTCGTCCACCTCCAGCTCCGACATGAATCCGAGGCTTCCCAGATTCACTCCCAGCACCGGGACGCTGTGCAGCGCCACCGTCCGGGCCAGATGCAGAATGGTGCCGTCGCCGCCGAAGGCGATGAGCAGATCCGCCGAGCGGATCTCCTGATGCAGCGGGGTGATTCGCAGGCCCAGCTCCGCACCGTAGCCCTCCCGCTGGAAGGGCAGGCACACCACCGTCTGAAAATGCAGGGCATCCAGCAGCTTTTTGGCCTCCTTGCACACCCGCAGCTCGCTATCCCGATAGGGATTGGGGCAGAGGATCACTTTTTTCATATCTACTCCTCCTCAGTCCTTCAGCTGACTGTGCGACTCCGCCACCAGTGTCGGTAGGTCAAAGCTGCCGTCCGGCTCATCGCACTTTTTCAAATAGCCAAGATATTCGATGTTCCCCTCCGGTCCACGGATGGGAGAGTAAGTGATTCCAAGCACTGTAAAGCGACTCTCCTTGGCATGGGTCAGGAAGTGCTCCAGCACTTCGAGATGTACAGCAGGGTCCCGTACCACACCTTTTTTGCCTACCTTTTCCCGGCCGGCCTCGAACTGGGGCTTGATGAGGCAGGCGATCTCGCCCCCCTGCCGCAGCAGACCGTACAGCGCCGGGAAGATCAGCTTCAGGGAGATGAAGGACACGTCGATACTGGCAAAGTCCAGTGGATCGGGGATCTGTTCCGGAGTCAGATACCGGGCGTTGGTGCGCTCCATGCACACCACGCGGGGATCGCTGCGGAGCTTCCAGTCCAGCTGGCCGTAGCCCACGTCCACGGAATAGACCTTCCGGGCGCCGTTTTGCAGCATACAGTCCGTAAAGCCCCCGGTGGAGGCGCCGATGTCGGCGCAGATCTTATCGGTCAGGGTGATGGGAAAGGTCTTCATGGCCTTTTCCAGCTTTAATCCGCCCCGGCTCACATAAGGCAGAGCGTGGCCTCGGACCTCGATAGGGGCGTCGCTCAGCACCGCCGTGCCGGGCTTATCCACCCGCTGGCCCGCCACGAACACGTGGCCCGCCATGATGACGGCCTGTGCCTTCTGGCGGCTCTCCGCCAGGCCACGCTCCGTCAGGAGTACGTCCAGCCTTGTTTTATTGCTCATGCACAGCCTCCTCTGCCGCAGCGGCGACGCCCTCAGCGTCCAGTCCGCAGAGATGACGCAGCTCCGCTACACTGCCCTGTGGGATAAAGCGGTCGCCTGTATTTTTCAGCACCAGCCGCCGGGGGGCCATGCCCAGCTGGGCCATCATGGCCGCCACCCGCTGGCCCACGCAGCCGGTCTCCACGCAGTCCTCCAGCACCAGCAGACGCTCCGTGCCGGTCAAAGCCGTGCGGATGGTCTCCGGGGACAAAGGGGCAATGGTGCTGAGCTTCAGCACCTGAGCGGAGATACCCCGCTGTGCCAGCAGATCGGCGGCGGACAGGGCTTCGTTGATGAGGGTGCCGTAGGTCAGGAGGGTGATATCCGTCCCCGGACGCAGGCAGGCGATGGCCTCATCGCTGCGATCCTCCTGATAGGCCCCCTCCCCGCCACGGGGATAGCGCACCGCCACGGGACCGGTCTCCTCCTGCACCGCACGGCGCAGCATGGTCCGCAGCTCGGCAAAGCTGGCGGGGCAGAACACCTTCATGCCCGGCACCTGCGACAGGTACATCACGTCGAAGCAGCCGTGGTGGGTCTCGCCGTCAGCCCCCACCAGTCCGGCCCGGTCCACCCCCAGCACCACATGGAGCCCGCTGAGGGCCACATCATGCAGCAGCATATCATAGCCACGCTGTAGAAAGCTGGAGTACACCGCCAGCACCGGCACAAGGCCCTGCTTGGCCATGCCCGCCGCCGTGGCCACGGCGTGGCCCTCGGCAATTCCCACATCGAAAAAGCGGCTGGGGTAGGTCTTGGAGAATTTCGTCAGCCCCGTACCGTCCACCATGGCGGCTGTCAGGGCGCAGATGCGGCGATCCTCCCCCGCCAGTCGGGTCAGTGTCTCACCGAACACGGAGGAAAAACTGGGTGCGGCGGGCTTGCCGCTGCCGGTACGGACATCGAAGGGTCCGATGCCGTGGAACCGGCCGGGATCCGCCTCGGCGGGGCCGTAGCCCTGCCCCTTCACCGTGTGGACATGGAGCAGCACCGGACAGTGGAGATCTTTAGCCTCCCGCAGCATCCGGGTCAGCTGGACCACATCGTGGCCGTCCACCGGCCCCATATACGTAAAGCCCATGTTCTCAAACAGGGTGCTGCCGGGAAGCAGGGACTTTTTCAATGCCGTTTTCACGTCGTGGCTGACGGAATAGAGCCTCTGCCCCGTCTGGGAGGACTCCAACACCTGACGGTAGCGCTTTTTGAAGGCGTAGTAGCCGGGCTTGCTGCGCAGGCGTGACAAATGCCGGGACATCCCGCCCACATTGGGGTCGATGGACATCCCGTTATCGTTCAAAATCACGATCATAGGCTCGTGAGAGGCCCCGGCGTCATTCAGTCCCTCGAAGCTCAGACCGCCGCCCAAGGCTCCGTCGCCGATCAGGGCCAGCACCTGATAGTGCTGATGCAGCAGCGTCCGGGCCCGTGCCATGCCCAAGGCCACGGACACGGAGTTGGAGGCGTGGCCGGCGATGAAGGCATCATGGGGACTCTCCCACGGCTTGGGGAAGCCGGAGAGGCCGTCCAGCTGGCGCAGGGTGCCAAACAGCTCCCGCCGCCCGGTGAGGGCCTTGTGGACATAGCACTGGTGTCCCACGTCGAACACCAGACGATCCTGCGACGTGTCGAATACCCGGTGGATGGCCACCGTCAACTCCACCACGCCCAGATTGGACGCCAGATGCCCGCCTGTCCGTGACACCTGCTCCAGCAGGAAGGTGCGCAGCTCACGGCACAGCAGGCGGGCCTGTTCATCATTCAGTTTCCTCACATCGGAGGGGTCATGTATCTGTTCCAACAGCAAGTTGATCGCTCCATTTCATCGGTAAAGATGCAGGGTATGCATGAGCCGGGCCACCCGGTACACCACGCCGGTACACTCGTTGATGGCCACCGTCTTTCCCAGCGCCTTGCCGCCGATGGTGATACCGGAGATCAGCGCCGTCACGGCGATGGAGATAAGAATGGAGGTAGTGCTCAGGTCCTTCTGCAGCTCCACCACGATGACAGCCGCCGTGGAGCCGCTGACGATGCCGCAGATGTCGCCCACCACGTCGTTGCAGAAGGAGCTGACCTGATTGGCGTTTTTCAGCAGACGGATGGCCTCCTTGGCGCCCTTTTCCTTGTGGGCCGCCATGGAGTGGAAGGGCTTGGGGTCGGCGGCGGTGACGGCCACGCCGATCATATCAAACACGATGCCGAGGGCGATGAACACCGCCAGCACGATGATGGCCACGGCGTAGCCGGTCCCCTCCAGCGCAGTGGAGGAGAAAAAGCTCAGCAGCGCCGACAGCGCCACCGCCAGCAGAAAGACCCGCAGCGCCCAGCTGCAGCCGCTTTTCTTCTTGTTCTTACTCTTGCTCTTTCCCTTATTTCTATCGGTTTTATCGCTTTCGCTCAAAGGAATATCCCTCTCTTTGCTTTGCAAAAATATAGATGCTTCATAAGAAAATACTGAACAGGGCAGCGCCGAGGGTTAATCTTGCGGCTTAGGTACGGGTAGGATTTCCCCACAGCACACCTCTCGTTGCCGATCAGGCGGTTTCCCGTTCGGTGCTGCGCCATGATGTTACCGGTCATGAAACCCGACTGCCACTTAGTCCGCACTGCAATCCCCCCTGCGCCCCTGTGGGACAGCCTAGGTGATTTCCACAGCAGTCAAACCGTCTCTTAGCCTCTTTTGCAGGCAGGGTTTCGAGAGAATCAACACGCTGCCCCTGGCCAGGGGCAGTGGTGCTTCCACTTCCCTATCTACCCTACCCACGCAAGGCAGGCTACTCTGCACACAGCGTTCACGGCACAAGGCCGGGTAGCACCGCATTGCAGGTTCATAATCTGCCTCGTACACAAGTCGCTTGACCACAAAGGGAGTACGCCTGTGCACAACAGCAGGTCTCCACAGAGGCAGGGTCGGGTCCTCCATGCCATTGGAGGGCGCCCCACCACCGCAGATGCGGGGGCTCCCGCATCTCCTCCCAGCACCCACCCCAAACTGGGCGTAAGCAGCAGGCACCAGGAGTTTCACAGTTGTGCCCTTAAAAGGATTTTTAGGCCCTTCTTAGAAGACGGCAGATCTGACTAGGATACTGCGCCGCTGTTCAGTGATTCAATATATTATCATACTTCCGCCGAATTTACAACTGATTTATGCAAGATATTCCGTATATTTTAAGTCATCCGGGGAAAAATCGGCCGTTAAGAAATTTACAAGCCCCGGAGGAAGGGCCTCCGGGGCTTACCTTACCTCACCGACAGACGGCGGGTCAGTGCCTCATCCGGTACGGCGTAGATCGTCTGATAGGTGGTATAGACTACCATGCCGGGCTTCCCCCCGGCGGGCTTTTTCACGAATTTCACCGGGGTATAATCCACCGGCACCTTGCCGCCCTCCCGGCCCTGAGAATAGTAGGCGGCCAGCGAAGCGGCCTCCTCAATGCTCCGGCGGTCCGGCTCTGTGCCGCCGGTGCAGAGGATCACATGGGAGCCGTGGATCTTTTGGGTGTGGAACCAGATATCCCGGCGGTCGGCGTCCTTGCACGTCAGCTTGTCGTTCTGACGGTTGCTGCGGCCCACCAGAATTCGCAGGCCCGCCGTGGAGCGGAACTCCCGTGGGCGGGAAGCCCGCTGGAAGCCGGGCTGTTTCTTGCCCCGGCCCCGAAGGTAGCCGCCCTCCGTCAGCTCGGTACGGATGTCGTTGAAGTCCTGCTCCAACTCCGCCTGCTGTAGTTCCTGCACCACGCTCTCCAGATAGGAGAACTCCTGCCGGCCCTTTTCCAGCTGCTCCGTCAGGATGCGCTCCGCCGTCTTGGCCTTGGCATACTGCTTGAAATAGCGGGCGGCGTTCTGCTGAGGCGTCAGCAGCGGGTCCAGACGGATATCCAGCTGGGGGCAGCCCTCCTCGTAGTAGTTCTCCGCCGTCAGGTGGGTCATGCCCCGCTCCAAGCGGTAGAGATTGGCGGTGATGAGCTCACCGGCCAGTCGCAGAGGCTCCCGGTCCTGTGCGGCGGCGTACTCCTTCTCCTGAAGGGCCAGCTTCCGGCGGACACGATCCCGTGCGGCGGTGGCGGCCTTCATCAGATCCTGCCCCTTCTGGCGAACACGGTCCGCCTGTTCCCGGCCCTGATAGAAGTCATCCAGCAGTTGGGCGAAGGTGTCGTAGGTGCGGCAGGTGACCGAGGGTCCGTACTGGGTCACGGGGAAATAGGAAAAGTCCGCCGGTCGGCCCTCACGCTCCAGCAGCTGCGGGAGAAAGCGGCCCTCCTGCACCTGCTGCTGCCATGTGTGGAAGGTCTGCCACAGGGCATCGGGTTCGGCGCTGCGGGCGTCCGTCTCGCCGCAGGTGCGGCAGACCAACTCCCGTGCCAGCAGAGGCGGAATGGCGGTGAAGGTATCCATGAGCCAGCGGTCCAGCGGACTGTCCTCCGGGCGCCGGGCCAGCAGGCGGCGGAAGGCATCCTCCTCCGTCGTCAGCGGGTCGCACTTATCCTGACGGGGCGGCAGGTGGTAGTAAAGCCCCGGCAGTACCTGACGCTGCTGGGACATCTCGAAGTCCACCCGGCGCAGGCAGTCCACGATGCGGCCCTCCCGATCCACCAGAATGAGGTTGGCGTGGCGGGGCATGGCCTCCAGGATCAGGCGGTAGTCGCTCTGCTCCCCCAGCTCGTCCACCGCCCGGACGGTCAGCGTCACCACACGCTCCAGCGGCTCCTGCTCCAGACGCAGCAGCCGTCCCCCGGCCAGATGCTTCCGCAGCAGCATACAAAACATGGGGGGCTGGGCGGGGTTGTCCCGCAGCTGCTGGGTCAGATGCAGCCGGGGCTGGCTGGCTCCGGCGTTGAGCAGCAGGCGCCGCCCGCCCCGCAGCAGCAGGATCACCTGATCCCGTGCCGGCTGCTGGATCTTCTCAATGCGGGCATTTTCTATCTGTGCGGCGGTCTCACGGACCACGGCCTGCATACAAATGGCGTCCAGCGGCATATTATTCCCCCTCCATCATCACGGCGAACAGCTGCTCCACCCGGTCGTGGCGGCCACTGAGATGCAGCCAGCCCAGCAGCGCTTCCAGCGCCGTGGCCTGCTGGTACTGCGCACGGCTGGCGTGGGCGGGAATGGAGTGGACGTTAGCGTTGCGACCCCGGCGGAACACCGCCTGCTCCTCCTCTGTCAGCAGGGGCAGAATGCGCTGGGCCAGCTCCGCCTGCTTGGGGGCGCACACCAGCGCCACCGTGGCCCGGTGCAGGCCCTTGCCAGTGGCCTTGCCGTGGGCGCAGAGCCATGTCCGCACCAGCAGCTCATACACGGCATCCCCCATATGGGCCAATCCGATGCTGCTGATGCCCCGGATCTGATCCGGCGGCAGCTGTATGTGAAGGTAGTCGGTCATATGCGTTATCTCCTGAATCTATATATGTGCTTCAGTGTATCACAAAGCAGGGTGAGATGCAAGCGCACCGGCGGAGAGGGCTTTTTCTCCCAAAATTTTCAATACCCCTTGACTTGGTAGGTTAATCCTGCTATACTACTAACATACCAAAATGGTAGGTAAATCTTTTCAGGAGGAATCCCTATGATATACGCAGATAATGCCGCTACCACCAAGATGAGCCCTGTGGCGCTGGCCGCCATGCTGCCGGCGCTGGAGGACAACTACGGAAACCCCTCCAGCCTGCACAGTGTGGGCCAGCACGCCGCCGAGCTGCTGCAGAGCGCCCGTGAGGCCATGGCCCGGTGCCTGAACTGCAAGCCCCGTGAGATCCTCTTCACCTCCGGCGGCAGTGAGGCCGACAATCAGGCTCTGCTGTCCGCTGCGGAGCTGGGACGGCTGAAGGGCAAGAAGCACATCATCTCCACCGCCTTTGAGCACCACGCCGTCCTCCACTCCCTGAAGCGTCTGGAGAAGCAGGGCTTCGAGGTGACGCTGCTGCCGGTGGGCCCCACCGGCACCGTTACCGCCCAGCAGGTGAAGGAGGCCATCCGGCCGGATACCTGTCTGGTAACGGTGATGTACGCCAACAACGAGATCGGCAGCATCCTCCCCATCGAGGAGATCGGCGCCGTATGCCGGGAGGCGGGCGTGCTGTTCCACACCGACGCCGTACAGGCGACGGGACATCTGCCCATTGACGTCAAGGCCCAGCACATCGATATGCTGAGTCTCTCCGGCCACAAGTTCCACGGCCCCAAGGGCGTAGGTGCTCTGTATGTCCGGCAGGGCGTACCCATCACCAGTCTCATCGAGGGCGGCGCACAGGAGCGGGGCAAGCGAGCCGGTACGGAGAACGTCCCCGGCATCGCCGCCATGGCCGCTGCGCTGGAGGATGCCTGCGCCCACATGGAGGAGAACCGGGCCAAGGTGACGGCTCTGCGGGACAAGCTCATTGCGGGGCTGTCCCAGATCCCCCACAGCGCTCTCAACGGCGACCCGGTGAACCGGCTGCCCGGCAACGTCAACTTCTGCTTCGAGGGCATTGAAGGCGAGTCTCTCCTGCTGCTGCTGGATGATGCAGGCATCTGCGCCTCCTCCGGCTCCGCCTGTACCTCCGGCTCGCTGGATCCCAGCCATGTGCTGTTGGCCATCGGGCGGCCCCATGAGGTGGCCCATGGCTCCCTGCGGCTGAGCCTCAGCGAGTGGAACCAGCCCTGGGAGATCGACCACATCCTGCGGGAGGTTCCCCGTGTGGTGGCGTATCTGCGGTCCATGTCCCCGGTATGGAAGGATCTGGAATCCGGTAAGAAGCAATTCATGCTGTAAGCGTTGATTTAGTGAAAGGAGTACTATCATGGCACTGTATACCGATACTGTAATGGATCATTTCATGCACCCCCGGAATGTGGGTGAGATCGCCGACGCCGACGGCGTGGGGCAGGTGGGCAACGCCAAGTGCGGCGACATTATGAAGATGTACCTGAAAATCAAGGACGGCGTGATCGAGGATGTGAAATTCGAGACCTTTGGCTGCGGCAGCGCCATCGCCTCCTCCTCCATGGCTACGGAGATGATCAAGGGCAAGACCATCGATGAGGCGCTGGCCGTCACCAACCGGCAGGTGGTGGAGGCGCTGGGCGGTCTGCCGGCCCACAAGCTGCACTGTTCCGTGCTGGCGGAGGAGTCCATCAAGTCCGCCATCAAGAACTACTATGACCGCAACGGCATCGAGTACGACCATAGCAAATTCCCGGATGACTGCGGCGAGGTGGAGTCCTGCCGCATGGTGTAAGGGCGAAATCGTTTACAGATCAAAAGTCCCTCAGCTGTATCTGACAGCTGAGGGACTCAGCGTGTCGAAAAGTTTTTTCGACACGCTGCAATCATTTTTCAGAACTTCAAAAAAGTTCTGAAAAATGGTGATTATTATCGTGCAGGACACCCCTTCCGGGTTTCCCGCACACACCCTTCCGCCCCGTTGACGAAAGTGTCCCCCCTTTTTGACAGCCAAGAGGCTTTCTCTATTCTCCGTCGAATGTGCGGGATTTTTGTCACGCCGTATAAGCCGCCTATCTGCGGGAAATACTGTCATCATCCAAGTGGTGGAGGCGGCGTATGCAGGGGAAGGTGGAAATCTGCGGGATCAATACAGCCCGGCTGGAGATCCTGAAAAACGACGAGATGATGGAGCTTCTCCGGCGCACCAAGCAGGGGGATATGGCGGCCCGTGAGCGGCTGATCCGGGGCAATCTCCGGCTGGTGCTGTCGGTGATCCAGCGGTTCAGCAGCCGGGGCGAGAACGCCGACGATCTGTTTCAGGTGGGGTGCATCGGTCTTATCAAGGCCATCGACAACTTCGACATCCGTCAGCCGGTGCGGTTCTCCACCTATGGCGTTCCCATGATCGTGGGGGAGATCCGCCGCTATCTCCGGGACAACAGCACCCTGCGGGTCAGCCGGAGTATGCGGGACACTGCCTATAAGGTCCTGCAGGCCCGTGAGCGGCTCCTGCGCCAGCAACAGCGGGAGCCTACGGTGGAGCAGATCGCCCAGGAGCTGGAGCTGCCCCGTGAGGAGGTGGTGTTCGCCATGGACGCCATGTCAGCCCCGGTGTCTCTGTATGAGCCGGTGTACGCCGACGGCGGGGACGCCGTGTGCGTCATGGATCAGATCCGGGATGACCACAGCAGCGATGAGGGCTGGCTGCAGCAGCTGGCGCTGAAGGACGCCATCTCCCACTTGCAGCCCCGTGAGCGGAACATTCTGGCCCTGCGGTTCTGTCAGGGCAAGACCCAGATGGAGGTGTCCTCCGAGATCGGCATCTCGCAGGCGCAGGTGAGCCGGTTGGAGAAAAATGCCATACGCTCCATCAAGCAGGAGCTGTGAAAAAGGAGGTGTGACCCACAGGTCACACCTCCTTCGGTCATTCTTCAGTTGCTCCACGGGGCGTTGCTCTCAGGTGACAATGGCCATGAGATATTCTGCCAGTCCGTTCGATCGGTGTAGTAGGAGTAGGTGTTCCCCTCCAGCGATACAAAGGAAACGAACACACCCTCCCAACGGCCGGAGCTGCTGCGCTTCAGCGGATAGCGCCACAGGCGCATCACCGAGGTGTCACTGTAATAGAGGGTGGCATCCGGCTCCCCCTCCGGCAGCCGGTCGGTGAAGTGGCCCACGCCCAAAGCGGCCAGACTGCTGTATATGGAGCGGGCGTTACTCTCCCGCAGGCGCAGCTCCTGTCCGTCCACCAGCGCCCGGACGCCCCGGTGGCGCTTGGCATAGATGGTGCTGGCGGAGACGGCGTCCATGCAGGCCTCGTAGCGGTTCTTGATGTGCTGGGGCCGGCTGATGAACAGGCCGATGCAGGTCAGCACTACCAGAGCGATCGCCAGAATGACCGCCCACCACGGGAAGGTTTTTTGCCGGGGGCTGCGCTGCACCCGGTCATAGAGTTCCGTCATTTTGCCGCCCCCTTTCCTTTTGTGTTCTTACACAGGATACCACACATCCGGTGATCTGTAAAGGCCTACCGGCCGCCGCTGATCTGCTGGCACAGCCACTGGGCAAACAGCGCTGCATCCTTGGCGTAGGGATGGACGCCGTCGCTGGTGTACTCCTCTTTCATGTAGCCCTCGTCATCGCAGTAGAGGTGGGAGGCGTCCAGACAGTGAACCTTCTTGCCGTCGGCCAGACCGGCGATGCCGTCGTTGACCTCCTGTAGGCGCTGGGGGCTGAAGTAGCTGGCGCTCTCTGCCACGGAGCGGGACACACCGTAGACCTTCAGCAGGTAGATGGTGGCATCCGGCTGGAGACTTTTCAAGGTGTCGATGTCCTCCTGATAGGCGCTCAGCAGGCTGCTCATGGGGTAGCCACACTCGTTGATGCCCAGCATGATGAAGATCTTCTTATAGGTACGGTTTTGCAGCAGGGTCGTCAGGTCCGTGGCATCGAAGTTATCGTCCGAGGCGGTAACGGAGAACATCTGGAAAACATTCATGCCAACGTCTGTGAAGTAATTTGCCTTGCCAAGTCTTGCATAGTAGGCGGAGCTGACCATGCGGGAATCTCCGATGAACAGGGCATCGTCGAAAAAGCTCTCGTCCTCGCCGTACTTGGCCCCCGGCACCACGGTGGGAAGCTCCGTAGGCACTCCCGGCACCTGCGGCTTCTCCGGTTCGTCGGGTTTTTCCGGTTCAGTGGGCTGCTCCGGCTCGGCAGGCTTTTCCGGTTCAGTGGGCTGCTCCGGCTGCTTTGGCTCATCCTGACTACGCTGCTTGGCCTGCTCCATGCGGCGGAGGTCTGTGTCGTCATGCAGCAGCATGAATGGCACGGCGATGGCCAGACGGTCCTCCCAGCCCCCTACATACTTTTGCAGCTGGGCCTTCAGCACAAGGCCCGTTACGGTGGCTGCCAGGGAGGTGGCCACCAGCAGGATGGCCAGCGCGGCCAGTCCTCTCTGTTTTGGTTTTAATCTCTTCATGGCTGCTCGTCCTCAAAAGCTGAAATACATAAAGGGGTCGTTGGTGGCCACCGCCATACAGTAAACGCATACCCAGAACAGCACCAGCAGGAGCACCGTTCCCAGCGGGGAGGTGCGGATGCGGCGCCAGAGCTTCTCCGGTAAGGGCGTGGACACCAGCAGACCGATGACCAATACCACGGCGTACTGCCGTCCGTAGACCAGAAAATCCCGTGCATGGACCGCCGTGCCGCCGGAGAAGGCAAAGAGCCGCCCGATATAGCTGCCGATGTCCTTCAGGGAGGGGATGGCGAAGAGCATCCAACTTAGGGGGATCACCAGGAGCATATAGAGCCGGGAGATCACCTGACTGCGCCGGAGCACCTTGCCCCAGCCCAGACGTTCCAGAGAGATGAGGGCAAAGAGGAACAGTCCCCACAGCAGGAAGTTCAGCGTACTGCCGTGCCACAGGCCCGTAAACAGCCACACCACCAGCAGGTTCAGGTAGGTACGGCCCTCCCCCTTTTTGCTGCCGCCCAGCGGGATGTACACATAGTCCCGAAACCAAGAGCTGAGACTGATGTGCCAGCGGCGCCAGAAGTCCCGCATGGAGCGGGCGGCGTAGGGGTGCTCGAAGTTCCGGGGCAGCCGGAAGCCCAGCATCTCCCCTACGCCGATGGCCATCCATGAATAGCCGCAGAAGTCCAGATACAGCTGCAGAGAGTAGGCCACAATTCCCAGCCACGCCATAGGGGTGGAGACGCTCTCGAAGCCGATGGTCTTGACCTGACGCCACAGGCCGCCGATCTGGTTGGCCAGCAGCACCTTCATGGAAAGACCGATGATGAAGTCCCGCAGGCCCGCATCCAGCTCCCGCAGGGTGCAGGTGCGGCGGTACATCTGCTCCTTCAGATCCGCCGGGTCCATGAGAGGGCCGGAGAGGAGCTTGGGGAACATCAGGATCTCTGCGGCGTAGGACACCGGACACTCCTCCGGCTCCATGCGGCCACGGTACACGTCGATGACGTAGGCAGCCA
Source organism: Vescimonas coprocola (assembly GCF_018408575.1). Lineage (NCBI taxonomy): Bacteria > Bacillati > Bacillota > Clostridia > Eubacteriales > Oscillospiraceae > Vescimonas > Vescimonas coprocola. The sequence continues at coordinate 747,304 of NZ_AP023418.1, read as the reverse complement.
TCTGGAAGGAGTAAAAGCTCAGGCCCAGCGGCAGGGCGATGCCACTGCCCAGCAGGCCGGCATATTTGAAGCCGAAAAGGCACAGGCCCAGCACCAGCAGGTTCCCCACCAGCAGGGGCTTGCTCCCCGCCAGCTTCCGGCCGGAGAGCCACGTCAGAGCCATGAGCCCCAGCAGCAGCGCCAGACACCACGGCCGCTTCCATGTGCCGAGCAGGTAAAAGACAAGACTCCCTAATGTCAGAACGCCGTTTCGCAGTCGCTCCGGCATCAGGTAATATACTGCCAGAAACACCGGCAGAAAGATGAAAATAAAGGGTAGTGTGTTAAAGCCCATGCGATTCTCCTATGGTATTGAACGTGACCGATGCTGTCTATCCAGAAAGACAGCCCGCAGATCACTCTGCAGGCTGTCCCGTAAGCTGCGTGAAACTGTATTCTATTATGGTCTATCCCCATGGGAATTACAATTACAAAATATGCACAAAATGGTTACAATTTGTCTTTTATCTCCGGACGAATAGAGTCCCACGGCATCGCCGTGGGACTTTCGTTCATCGGTTTCAGTTTTGATGCTCGTCCGGCCACGCAGCCGGTGCAGCGCATATTGCAGGCGGAGGTGGGATCCATGCGGATCAGCCACGGCACGTTGATATCGTACTTTTCCGCCGTCTCCCGGGCCGCATGATAGCCCCGCCCTCATAGACGGCGGCAGAAGCGTCCTATTGGGGACATTTCTGCCGGTTTATCCGAAAATTCAGTTCGCCGGCTCCGCCATGGCGCTGCGGACAAAGGCGGTCATCAGCTCCCCCAGCCGGTCCACGCTGCGGTCGATGTCCGCCTCCATACGGTTCCACAGGAATTGCAGGAAAAAGCCCACATAGGCATAGCGACAGAAGGCGGCGATCTCCTCCACCCGCTCCTGCGGCAGGCCGCTGTCTGCCGTCTGCTGCTGCACCAGCCGGAAAAAGGTGTCGTCCGTCAGGGAGAGCACATACTGCTCCATCCGGTCCCGTGACAGGGCGTTGAACACATGGTAGATCTTGGCGGGATGGGCCTGACACTCCCGCATGACGGCCTTGGTGGACGTATGCCAGTCGGTACCCTCTCCGGTGAAGCGGCCCAACTCCAGATGGAACCACGCATCCAACAGATCATAGATGTCCCGGTAGTGGTAATAAAAGGTGTTGGAGCTGATATCGCACCGCTTTACAAGGGCCGTCACGGTGATCTTGTCGAAGGGCATCTCCTCCAGCATCTCCCCAAAGGCCCGCATGATGGCCTTTTGTGTGTATAGCGCCATGAACGCACCTCCTGTTCTTCACCGTATTATAACAGGAGACGCCCTCCGGCGCAAGGGGTGCCTTCCGGCGGTGGAAATATGCCAAAAACCGGCACGATTTCCTATGCTGCGGACTGGAACTTTCCGGGTTTCCCGGCGGCTTTCCTTCATTTTTTCGCATTGTGAAACCTTTTTTTATTGACTTGTGCTTTCCAACCATGGTACAATAAATTTTGCGTGCAACTTTGGACGTTTTATGTAAATTATCAGGGGATGGGTACGGAACAGCCCGCCCCGGAAAAGGATGTGACAGTCCATGCTGATGTGTGTGTTTCTGTTTCTGCTGTGGCTTATTTTCAACGGGCGGGTGACGCTGGAGATCTGCCTGTTCGGCATCGTCGTAACGGGGCTTGTATATGCCTTCTGCGTCGCCGTGCTGGGGTATCATCCCCGGAACGAGCGGCGGGTGCTGGGGCGGCTGGGGCGGTATCTTCAATACGGCGTGACGCTGGTATGGGAGATCGTGAAGGCCAATGTGCAGACCATGAAGGTCATTCTCTCCCCCAAGGCTGCCTACCGCCCTGCCGTGGTGCGGCTGCAGGTGCCGCTGGAGGAGGCCAGCTCCCGTGTGCTGCTGTCCAACTCCATCACCCTGACCCCCGGCACCGTCACCATCCGGCAGCAGGAGGAGGAATTTCTGGTACTGTGTCTGGATAAGGACGGCGGTGAGGCCATCCCGGACTGGAATCTGGTTCGTATTCTGAAGAAGCTGGAGGGCAGCAAGTGATGGATCTGATCGAGCAGTGCTATAATTATCTGTTCTGGGGCGCTCTGGTGGTGCTGGCTGTGGGCATTCTTGCGGCGCTGGTGTATATCATCCGGGCCAGGCTGACGGTGGACCGCATCATCGGCATCAACCTCGTCGGCACCATCGTGGTGATGGTCATCGTGGTGTTGACCTTCCTGTTGGGAGAGGATTATCTGGCGGACATCGCCCTGATCTATGTGGTGCTGTCGTTTATCGCCGTGATGATGCTCTGTCGCATTTACATCAATCTCTATCAGCGCAATCAGCGGAAAAAGGAGGAGGCGTCCCATGATCGGTGAATGGATCCGCTTCGGCGTGACGGCCCTATGCGTGGTGGGGGGGCTTTTCGCCCTGCTTACGGCGCTGCTGGGCCTGTTCCGCTTTGACTATGCCCTGAACCGGCTCCATGCTGCCGCCATTGCCGATACGCTGGCGCTGGGGCTGGTACTGCTGGGCGTCATGGTGGCGGTGGGCTTCCGGGCCGTGCTGTGGAAGCTGGTGCTGGTGCTGGTGATCCAGTGGTATACCTCTCCCCTGTCCAGCCATATGCTGGCGCAATTCGAATACCGGGCCGGGCAGGAGGATCTGGCCCGCTATCTGGAGCTGCCGGAGGAGACGGAGGAGGTGAGCGCCCCATGAGCACCGTGTTCCGTCTATTGCTGCTGGCGGGTCTGCTGGTGTGCGCCGTGGCCACGGCGCTGGTGAAAAAGCCCCTGCGGGCGGTCATCATCTACATGGCCTACTCCATCATCATGTCCGTCATCTGGATCCTGCTGGAGGCGCCCGATCTGGCCCTGACCGAGGCCGCCGTAGGCGCAGGCATCACCGGCATTCTGTTCTTCCTGACGCTGCGGCGCATCGACCGCATCGACCGGGATGCCGACGTGGAGGAGACGCAAGGAGAGGAGGAACCCCATGAAGAAAACGAAGCGACCCACTGAGCAGGAACTGCTGCACCAGTGGCTGGAGGGCGATCTGGACCTGACTCAGCAGCTGTATGTGGAGAAGGACGAGCCGCAGCCGGAGGCTGTGGAGCCCTATCAGCCCAAGCGGGATCGGGACACCTTCCTACGCTCCCTGCGGCGCTCCCTGCGGCTTTATAATGTGCTGGCCTTCCTGCTGTGCGCCGTGTTTGCGGCGCTGATGCTGATGACGGTGGCCAACCTCCCCCGCTACGGCTCGGCGGATGCACCCACCGTCAATGAGGTGGCCCAGCGCTATGTGGAGCAGGGTACGGAGGAGACCGGGGCCGTCAACACCGTGGCGGGTATGATTCTGGACTACCGTGCTTTCGATACGCTGGGTGAGTCCTTTGTGCTGTTCACCGCCGTGTGCGCCGTGACCATCCTCATGAATCTCTCCCCCAAAAAGCGCCGCCCCCTGCCCAAGGAGGTGGTGAACTACGCCGCCGATCCCATTGTGGCCGGGGTGTGCCGGGGGCTGATCCCGGTGATCCTGCTGTTCGGCGTATACATCCTTCTCAACGGCCATCTCTCCCCCGGCGGAGGCTTCTCCGGCGGAGCGGTGCTGGCGGCGGGTCTGATGATCTATGCGCTGGTATGGGGCGACGAGGCCGCCTCCCGCACCTTCCGGGCCTCCATTCTCCGGGCGGTGGTGGTGTGCTCTCTGGGCTTTTACTGTCTGGCCAAGAGCTACTCCTTCTTCACCGGCGCCAACCATCTGCACTCCATCATCTCGCCCGGCACGCCGGGGAACATTCTCTCCGGTGGTCTGATCCTGCCGCTGAACGTGGCGGTGGGACTGGTGGTGTGCTGCACCATGTATAGCTTTTATATGTACTTCCGAAGGGGGGAGCTGTAAAAAATGCATCTGGAAAATCTCCCCTTTAACTATGAGGAGGCTGTGGCGGTGCTGCTGTTCGTCATCGGCTTTTGTATGCTGCTGTTCTCCCGGAATCTCATCAAGAAGGTCATCGGACTGGACATCATGGACAGCGGCGTCTTTCTGCTGCTGGCGGACCGGGGCTACATCGCCGGGCGCACCGCTCCCATCATCGTGGACGGCGTCACGGACATGAGCCGGTATGTCAATCCCATTCCCGCCGGTCTGGTGCTGACGGGCATTGTGGTCTCCGTCAGCGTGTCGGCGGTGATGCTGTCGCTGACGGTGCGGATCTACAAGACGTATCGGACACTGGACGTGGATAAGCTCTACATGATGATCTCCCATAAGAAAAAGAGGAGGGACCGCCGATGAGCTTCGTGCAGAACTTCCCCCTCTTTGCCATCATTCTGTCGCTGGTATGCGCTGTGATCTCCTTTGCCGCCAACGACCGCTGGGCCAGAGGTCTGACGTTGTTCCTGCTGAGCGTCAGCGTCTGTATGCAGGCGGCGCTGCTGGTGTTCTGCGCCGTGAACGGCACCAGCTACTCCTATATGATGGGTCATTACCCCGCCCCGTGGGGCAACGAGATCACCGTGGGGGTGCTGGAGTCCTTCATGGCCCTGCTGTTTGCGGCGGTGATGCTGATGAGCGTGCTGGGTGGGATGCCCCGCATCCGCCGGGACATCCCGGAGCACCGAATGAGGCTTTACTGGGTGATGATCGATCTGGCCCACGTGGCTCTGCTGGCCCTGTGCTACACCAATGATATCTTCACCGCCTACGTGTTCATTGAGGTACTGACCATCGCCTCCTGCTGCCTGCTGGCGGCCCGTGACGGCGGACGGCCCCTGCTGGCCGCCGTGCGGTACATGATCTTTTCTCTGGTGGGCTCCGGGCTGTTTCTCATCGGCGTCATCTTCACCTACTCCATTACGGGCCAGCTGCTGTTCCCACAGCTGAAGGAGTCCATTGCCCTGCTGTGGGCCGACGGCACCTACCGCTTCTCCATGACCGTGGCCATCGGTCTGATGGTGGGCGGACTTGCCATTAAGAGCGGCCTGTTTCCCTTCCACTTCTGGATGCCCGACACCTATGGTCGGGCCACCCCCGCCTCCGCCGGTATCCTGTCGGGAGTGGTGTCCAAGGGATACATCTTCCTGCTCATCAAGATCATCTATCAGGTCATCGGCATCGAGGTCTTTGCCGCCAGCGGTATTCAGGACCTGCTGCTGGTGCTGGGCATCGGCGGCATGGTGGTGTGCAGCATTTCCGCCATTCAGACGGGGCGGCTGCGGACCATGATCGCCTACTCCTCCGGCGCACAAATCGGATACATCTACATGGGGCTGGGCATGGGGACCCAAGCCGCCCTTCTGGCGGCGCTGCTGCAGATCGTGGCCCACGCCGTCACCAAGCCCATGCTGTTCCTCTCCGGGGCAGGGCTGGCCGGGGCATCCGGCGGCCATCAGGACTTCCGTTCCCTGCGGGGGGCGGCCCATCGGGCTCCGGCAGCAGGCGTGCTGTTCACCATAGGCGCTCTGTCCATGGTGGGTATTCCCATTTTCGCCGGGTTCATCCCCAAGCTGTACTTCGCCACCGCTGCCGCCGCCACCGTCGGGTGGCGAGTCTGGGCGGTATGGCTGGCGCTGGGGGCCTCCACGGTGCTGAACGTGCTCTACTTCCTCTACACCGCCATGCTGATCTGGGTGCCGGAGGAGACGGAACACGCCCAGCGTCCCAAACGCTTCTCCCCCCTGCCTACGGCGGGGCTGGCGGCCATGAATCTGGCCGTTGGCCTTGGCTCCGCCGCCGTGACGGAGCTGTTCGCCATGGGCATGGGTCTATTCTGCGGCTGACCGGAAAGGAACAGGTGACCATCTATGCTGATTCTCTTGATCGCACTGCCCCTGCTGACCGGTCTGGCGGCAGCGCTCCCCTTCCCCAGCCGCCGGGGGCGGCTCACGTTTCTGCTGACCATGCAGATCATCGAAACGGCGCTGGTGGTCTGGACACTGGTGTCCGGACGCAGCTATACCACCAACATCTGGCACCTGACGGAGTCCCTGACCATCGCCATGAAGCTGGACGGTGTAGCAGCCGTGTTTTCCGCCCTGACGGCGGTGGCTTGGCTGCTGGCCCTCATCTACTCTGTGGAGTACATGAGTCACTCCCAAAATGAGGCACGGTTTTATGTGTTCCTCTTTCTGTCGGAGGGGATGCTGCTGGGGACGGCTTTGTCGGCAGACTTCGTATCTATGTACGTCTTTTACGAGCTCACCAGTCTCTGCTCCATGCCGCTGGTGCTCCATGAGCTGACCCACGACGCCGTTACCGGCGCTATGAAGTACCTCTACTACTCCATTGGCGGCGCCTTCTTCGTGCTGTTCGGCATCGTGGTACTCTACACCAATACCTCCACCCTGGACTTCGCCCCAGGCGGCACCCTCATTGCCGGGCAGCACACGGGACTGGAGCTGCTGGCGGTGTTCTTCGTGGTGCTGGGCTTTGGCACAAAGGCAGGCCTGTTCCCCATGCACAACTGGCTGCCCTCGGCCCACCCGGTGGCTCCCGCTCCTGCCAGCGCCCTGCTGTCGGGCATCATTACCAAGGCGGGCGTCATCGGTATCATCCGGGTACTGTACTTCATCGCCGGCCCCTCTGCGCTGCGGGGTACATGGGTTCAGACGGCCTGTCTGGTGCTGGCGCTGGGGACGGTGTTCATAGGCTCCATGCTGGCCTACGGCGAACGGGACTTCAAGAAGCGGCTGGCCTACTCCAGTATCTCCCAGATCTCCTACGTGCTGACGGCACTGTTCCTGCTAACGGAGGACGGCCTCACCGGCGGCCTTTTGCAGGTATTCTTCCACGCATGGGCCAAGATCGGTCTCTTCCTCATTGCCGGCGTCATCATCCATCTGGCAGGGCTGCGGAACGTGGAGGACTTCCGGGGACTGGGACGGCGCCTGCCGGTGACGTTTTTGTGTCTGGTGTTCGTCTCTCTGTCGCTGGTAGGTATCCCGCCCTTCGGGGGATTTGTCAGCAAGTGGGCCATCTCTCTGGCGGCACTGGACGGACTCGGCGGCCCTCTGGCCTATCTGGTCCCGGCGGTGCTGCTGGTGTCGGCACTGCTGACGGCGGGATACCTGTTCGCCCCCATCGTCAGCGCCTTCTTCCCCGGCGAGGGCTTCGCCGGGGAGCCACGGCTCCGGGAGCCTCCGGCCATGACCCTGCCGCTGGTGGTGCTGGCGGCGGTGTGTCTGGTGCTGGGTCTGTTCCCCGACCGGCTGACGGCGCTGTTCCAGTCTCTGGCAGCGCAGGTGCTTTAAGGAGGTGCGGGTAAATGAACGGACTTTATCTGACGCTTCCCATTTTCCTGCCGCTGGTGGGCGGGCTTGCCTCGTACCTGATCCGCTTCCCCAGCACTCGCAGCCGCCATCTGTTCTATGGGGTGCTGATCTGCCTGACCTCGGCGATAACATGGCTCTCCATTCTCCGCTGCGGCAGCGAGAGCTTCCAGCTGCTGCGCTTCACGGAGGAGCTGACCCTTACCCTGCGGATGGACGGCGCTTCCCGGCTCTTTGCGGGGCTGGCCGCTACCCTGTGGCCCTTTACCATGCTGTACGCCTTCGACTACATGAGCCACGAGAAGCATCTGTCCATGTTCTGGTCGTTTTTCACCGTCTCCTTCGGCGTAACGCTGGGAGTGGCCTTCGCCGGAAACATGATGACCATGTATCTGTTCTATGAGCTGCTGACACTGGCCACTCTTCCGCTGGTGATGCAGCCCATGTCCACCACCGCCCGGAAGGCCGGCGTCAAGTACGCCGTCTACTCCATGAGCGGGGCGGCGCTGGCCTTTATCGGGCTGGTTTTTCTCGTTGTCAACGATGCGCAGGACTTCACACTGGGCGGCCATCTGGCGGGCTACACCGGCGATCGGCAGCTGCTGCTGGCGGTATTCGTGCTGGCCTTTGTGGGCTTCGGCGTTAAGGCGGCCATCTGGCCCCTGCACGCATGGCTGCCCGCTGCGGCGGTGGCCCCCACACCGGTGACGGCGCTCCTCCATGCGGTGGCCGTGGTGAAATCCGGCGCCTTCGCCTGTATCCGCCTGATCTACTACGCCTTCGGCACGGAGATCCTGGTGGGGACGTGGGCGCAGCAGGCGGTGATGACTCTGACCCTTATCACCATCCCGTTCGCCTCCTGTATGTCGGTGAAGCAGCGGCACTTCAAGCGGCGGCTGGCCTACTCCACGGTGTCGAACCTGTCGTACATCCTCTTCGCCGCTACCATTATGACCCTTCCGGCGCTGACGGCGGCCTTTCTGCACCTCATCGTCCACTCCGTGGTGAAGATCCTGGCCTTCTTCACCGCCGGAGCCGTACTGCATTACAGTCACCGGGAGTACGTCCATCAGCTGGAGGGGCTGGGCAAGCGGATGCCCGTGACCTTCGTGTGCTACACGGTGGCGGCCTGCGCCCTGACGGGCGTCCCCCCCTTCACCGGCTTTGTCAGCAAGTGGTACATGGCTCTGGCGGCGGTGGACACCTATCAGCCCCTGCCCATCATCGGCTTCGGCGTGCTGCTGGTGTCGGCGCTGCTGACGGCTATCTATATGTTCCAGATCGCAGTCCGGGCATGGTTCCCCCGGCACAGCGCTCCGGCCATTCCGGAGGGCTCCATCCATGAGGCGGGGTGGCAGATGCTGGTACCCATGGTGGTGCTGGCGGCGGCCTGCCTGCTGATGGGCCTGATGCCCCAGGGGCTGCTGGATCTGATCCGAGAGGCGGTGACACTGTGACGACCTTCTATCTGCTGATCCTGTTTATGCTGCCCGCCGTCATGGCTGTCGGCATCGCTATCCCACGGCGGAGGGAGCTCTCCGCTCAGTGGGTCGGAGAGCTGGTCATCGCCACGGCGCTGCTGGTGCTGGGGGCCATGCTGGCCCTGTGCCGTCTGCCGGTAGGGACAGTCATCGTCTCCCCCGTAGTGGGGCTGTCCTTCACCTTTGGCGGCTTCCAGCGGCTCTATGGGCTGGTGGTGTGCTTCATGTGGCTCATCTGCGCCATGCTGTCGCCCCAGTATTTCCGGGGCCATCACCACCTGCGGCGGTACTATTTCTTCTTCCTCATTTGCCTGAGCTTTACGCTGGGCGTGTTCCTGTCGGCGGATCTCAAGACCACCTTCCTGTTCTTCGAGCTTATGAGCCTCGGCTCCTATGTGTGGGTGGTGCAGGAGGAGACGCCGGAGGCGCTGGACGCCGGAAAGACCTATCTGACCATCGCTGTTCTGGGCGGTCTTGTGACGCTGATGGGGCTGTTCCTGCTCCAGCATCTGACGGGGACACTGGTGCTGTCGGAGCTGAAGGATGCCTGCGCCGCCGTAACGGACCGCACGGCCCTGTGGTGGGCGGCTCTGTGCGTGTTCTTCGGCTTCGCCGCCAAGGCGGGTGTGTTCCCGCTGCACATCTGGCTGCCCAAGGCCCACCCGGTGGCCCCGGCCCCCGCCAGCGCTCTGCTGTCGGGCGTGCTGACTAAGGCGGGTATTTTCGGTATTCTGGTCGTCACCGTCTACCTGCTGCCGGGCAACCGCAGCTGGGGCGTTCTGGTGCTGATACTGGGCTGCATCACCATGGTACTGGGCGCCGTAATGGCGGTGTTCTCCACCAACCTCAAGTACATTCTGGCCTGCTCCTCCCTGTCCCAGATCGGGTTCATTCTGGTGGGCGTGGCCATGCTGACCCTGCTGGGGGAGCACAACGCGCTGGCCGCCCACGGTACGGTGCTGTATATGCTGAACCACTCGCTGGTGAAGCTGACCCTCTTTCTCTTTGCCGGTGTGGTGTATTACAACACCCACCAGCTGGATCTGAACCGCATCCGTGGCTTCGGGCGAGGTAAGCCCCTGCTCCACGGACTGTTTCTGTGCGGAGCCTGCTCTCTGGCCGGTATCCCCGGCTTTCTGGGCTACGTCAGCAAGACGCTGGTCCACGAGGCGGTGGTGGAGCTGGCGGTGGAGACCGGCAGCACCGCCATTACGGTGGTAGAGTGGCTGTTCCTGCTATCCGGCGGATTGACGGTGGCCTATCTCACCAAAATCTATGTGGCGGTATTCTGGCAGACGGCACCGGCAGATGCCCACGCCGCCTCCCGGCGCTGGGGAACGCCCCTCTCCGTGGCGGCGCTGATGCTGGCAGCGATACCGCTGCCGATGCTGGGTCTGCTGCCCCATGGGCTGTCGGAGAAAATCGCCGCCGCTACCCTCTCCTTCACCGGCGGTCATGATTTCTCCCATGCCGTCCACTATCTGGCTTGGGAGAACCTCAAGGGCGTGGTCATCTCCCTGTCCATCGGTATGCTGGTATATTTCCTGCTGATCCGGCCCCTTCTCACGGAGCGTCGGGACGGCGAGATTCGCTACCGCTCCCTGTGGCCGGCGTGGCTCAGCTTGGAGGAGAGCGTCTACAAGCCCCTCTTCCGGTGGCTCATCCGGGTACTGATGACCCTGTGCCGGGTGGCATGCGACCTGTTGGACCTACTGGTGCTGGTGATGCGCCGCACCCTGCTGCGGGATACCCGTGACCACGTCCGCCGCTCGCCCCATAGCTCTGTGGTGCGGGCCATGTCCCACAACAGCAAGTACTCCCAAGAGGAGACGGCAGATCACGTAGGTACCGTACTGGACACCTTCCAGCGGATGGAGGGAAGTCTCTCCTTTGCCCTGCTGATGGCGTGTCTGGGTCTGTGCCTGATCCTGCTGTGCGTCATCCTCCACGTGTTCGGATAAGCAAAAAGCCCCCGCAGGAAACGGAAGCGTTTCCTGCGGGGCTTTTGTATGCTCACTTACTTTTCGTGAAAGCGGACGGCAGCCAGTACGGCGGTCTTGCCGTCGGGCTTCCGCACAGCCATGCGGCAGATGCTGCCCTCCCGGCGGCAGAGAACCGACAGCTCCTCCCCCTCGAAGCAGGGAGCGGCATAGTGGACCTCCATGGAGGCGATTTCCCCGCCTGCCAGCACGCTGGCCGGGAAGCAGTCCAGCAGCAGCCGCACATAGGCCACATTGTTCATATGGTGGCCCATATCGATGTCCGTAGAACGCACCGTATGCCGCTGCACCAGCTCCTCCGGCAGCAGGTCGTCCCGGAACCGGGCGGGGGCCTCCGTGATGCCCTCCCGCTCCGCAAAGAGGAAATCCTCCGGGAAGCCAGACTGGGCAAAGGGAATGAGCCGCCCCTTCTCCCCCAGCACCGCCCACTGGGTGCGGCCCAGCGCCAGCAGCTGATCTCCCTGCCGCAGGCTGTAGCTGCGGAAGCAGCGCAGGGATCTCCCCTCGCAGTGCTCCGGCCATGTGGCCGCCGTCACCTCCTGCGCCAGAGCAGGCCATTGAAAAAAGTCCACCCGACTGTGGAGAGTCAGCCAGAAGGCGCCACGTTGCGCCATGGCTGCACCGCCTACGCCGATGCGCTCGGCGTGTTCTGCGGCAATGGCCTGAAACATAGTGAAGGCCGCCAGCGGCGACATCCGGGCCGATGCCCCGCAGTAGTCCGGGGACAGGGTGAAGTTCTTCTCAAAAAAGCCTTGCAGTTGGGTCATAACGCACCTCCGGGGAAAATGTTTTTTAGTATCATACCACATTTTCCCATTTCCGGCAACCCGCCGAAAAAACAGCCTCCTCCGCCTGTAAGGCGGAGGGGGCTATTTTCAGGTTATGTGGCTATTTGGGAAGAAGATCAATCCTCACGCTTCTTGGCGGAGAGCACCAGCACAGCGGCCACAGACAGAGTCGCTGCCATGACCCACACGGTAACGGTCATGCCGTCTCCGGTCTCCGGAGACTGGGTATCCTTGCCGGTATCGGGCTTGGTATCCGGGTTGGGGGTGGGCTCAGGGGTCTCGCCGGACTCCACGTTGAAGTCGGTACCCAGGAGCTTACTGTAAATGGCGTTGGTAGCCAGACGGTAGTCATCGGTCTGGTGAGCCTTATTGGTGATGCTGGTGCAGAACACCGTCATATCCAGTCCGTTGGCCTGATAGTCGATAGCCACGGCGTGGCCCTTCAGGCCCGCCTCAGGATCGTCGATGCCGTTCCACCAGCCGGCCTTGTAGAAGTCATCCTCGCTGCTGGCCCGCATGAGCACGGCGGCCTCCTCCGGGTAAGCGGAAATGATGGAGCCGCCCTTGGTGTAGGTGGTAAAGTCGCCGTCGGCGGCATAGCTGGCAGTGATGAGGCTGTCGGCATACTCCACGTTGAACAGGGCCTCGTAGTCGTTATAGACCTCCTCGGGGCCGTACATTCCCTCCTCGATGATCCACTGGATGTCGAAGTCGAAGCCGGGGATGGTGGCCTTGGCGTACTCCAGGATGTTGGCGCTGGCGCCCACGAAGGGCAGGCCCGCCTTTACCGCAGCCTGCACGTCCTCCTCCGGCTCGTTGCTGGAGAACACCACGTTGGCCTCGGAAACATCGCTGGTGGTCTTGAAGTTCATCTGGCGGCTGAAGGCGAAGCGGTCAAAGTGGTCGTCGTCCACATAGACCTTAGGCTCGGTGATGACCTTGGCCTTGGGCACATCCGCCACATGGGTAATCTCGATGACATACTGGTCGTCGATCTGACCGGCATCCTTGTGGTCGATGACGAAGTCGCCCTTGCTGTAATGATCGCCGGCCTCAGTGATGAAACCCACGGTGACGCCCTTGGCCAGCAGGTCATTGACGGCGTTGACGGCGGCCAGACCGTTGTTGCTGATAACGGTGGCGGTGTTTCCGTAGGTGGTGACCCATGCCGTGCCGTACTCCACGGTGTTGGCGTCGGCGGTCTTACCCTCGAACACACCGGCCTTGGTGATGGCGGTACAGTCAAAGCCACGCAGCTCCGGGAAGTTGGTGACGGACTCACTGTAAAGCCCCGTCCAGTTCTTCACGATCTTGCCCTTATACAGAACGGCGTTGGCGAAGCTGCGGCTGATCTGGTGCATATCGATGACGAAGGCGCCGGCCTTATAGGTCACACCGTCCACCGTCACGTCCTCGGTGAGCTTCTCCACCTGCACGCCGTTGCGGATGAAGTACTCCTGCATGAAGTAGGCGTCGGCGATATCCCGCTGGGAATCGGCATCGGTGGGAATGACGTAGTACTCCGGATAGAACTTACCGTACTCGTCCTTTTCACGGAAGTTGGCCTCCACCTGATTGTCCTGGGTAACGAACCACTTCTCGGTCTCCGGGGACTCCTCGTTGTTCAGCGCCCGCCGGAAGAACTCCAGCTGGTTCAGGTACAGGTCGTCCTTGTTCTCGGCCACGTAGGCGGTATGGCCGATGAGGCCGTACTTACCCATGGTGACGGAGGCTTCGTTGTTCTCGCCGCACTCCACCGTGTAGCCGATGGTGCCGTGGAACAGCGCATAGGTGGGGGTGTAGTTGGTGGACATATCGTCGGAGGGATACTCGAAGCGGCCGGTAGCGGGATCAAAGCCGGACTCCAGAGCGATGTCGTACCAGGGCTTGTTGTCCTCGGTGGCGCCATTCTCCTTGGCGTACTCGCTGGAGGAATTGTAGATGGAGTTCATGGAGGCCACGTCGCCGAACGCCCGTGCGCCCTGCAGGGCGTAGTTCATGAACAGGTCGTACTCCAGATTGGGCTCGTGGGGAGGCGTGCAGGGCTCGATCTGCAGCTGGGTGCGGGCATAGTAGATGAAGCCGTGCAACTCCACCAGCGTGACGGGCTTCCACTTCACCAGATCCGCCGTGGCTACCTGAGACTCGATCTGGGTCTGATAGGTGCTGTCACGGTTCAGGTCAAAGTCCTCGGAGTTGCCACGCTGATAGTGCTCCAGTGCATAGGGGTTCTCGGTGGGACGGATGATGAAGAACACGTCGCTCAGCACGTCTTTGACGTTATAGGTGCAGGTCTCGTTGTCGGCGTTCTTATAAGAGATGGTCTCCTCCGTGGCGATGGCCTTCAGGAACTCGATCTGCTGGTCCACGGCGGGGCACTCATTGGGGTGGATGTTGGTGATGTAGACGGGGATCTGATAGTCCGCCAGCTTGCCGGACTTCACATCGGCGGCCACGGCCTCAGGATCGGTCTGAGCCCGCTGCAGCAGGGCCATGTAGTTGTCCACCACGGCCTTGTCCCGTGCCACGATGACCTCCATGATGTCCTTGCCGTCGGTGGAAAGGCCCGTGGATTCATAGGACATATACAGATTGTTGGTCTGGTGGTCCATGATGTCCTTGATCTTGCTGTCCAGCTCGTCATAGGGGGTGTAGGAATCGTAGACCTCATAGCGCATGGTTTGGCTGGCGCTCTTGCCGGTGGACTTATCCGTCACCTTCAGCTCATACAAACCACGGTAGGCGTACCAGGGACGCCAGTAGGCGGCGTCATCGCCGTCAAACAGGTAATCCACACTGAGGACTGCCGACACGTCGCCGTTTTCGGCAATGGTCAGATCCTTCACGGTGAACACGGGCTCACCGCCATTCTCCTCGTCCTCCCAGTTGCGCCACTCGTCCAGAGGATCGCCGCCGAAGGTCCACTCCAGATTGGTGGCCTCAGGCTTGTAGCCCAGGTTGAAGGACAGGGTGACCTCACGCTGATCCGTCATGGACAGGCGTGTGGTGCTGATGCTCGTAAATGCCGCTGAGTCGCTGCCGGTCTCGGCAGCGTTTGTGGTGACCGCCAGGGGGATGAGCATTGCGATGCATAGGACAGTCGCCAAAATTTTGGTTACAAATCTGCTCTTTCTCATGCTTTTTCCTCTCTTCATGGTTGATATTGCGGGGTACGAGGTCTATACTGATTATAAGACGTTTTTCTGCCCCGTCGGGGGAAGCGTAAGAATCATAATGATTTTCATGCAAATCTTACATTTCTTAACATCCGGTCTTTTCACCAAAGTTCTATGAGATAATGTACCAAAACCCGGCACGATCAACAGAGGAGCGGTGGACTATGGCAGGGAAAATTTTGATCGTCGATGACGACAGAGACATCACCCAGATCATCCAGCTGCTGCTGGAGGGCGAGGGCTACGACACGGCGGTGGCCGGAAGCGGCGAAGAGGCGCTGGAGCGGCTGGACGGCACTGTGGAGCTGGTCATTCTGGATATCATGATGGAGGGCCTGAACGGCTTCGACACCTGCCGCCTCATCCGGCAGAGCAGCTATGCCCCCATTCTGTTTCTCTCCGCCATGTCCGGGGAGACGGAAAAGGTGGCGGCCCTGATAGCCGGGGGCGACGACTATCTCTGCAAGCCCTTTTCGGCGGCGGAGCTCATTGCACGGGTCCGCTCCCTGCTGCGGCGCTACACCGTCTATCAGGGGCCGGGGCACACAGAGCCGGAGAAGGAGCAGCTGGTGCTGGGCATGGACAACGAGGTCATTGTCAACGGTCAGACCGTCAAGCTGTCCTACACGGAGTATGAAATTCTCCACCTCTTTCTCAAGCGTCGGGGACAGGTGCTGTCCATTTCGGAGATCTACGAGGCCATCTGGACAGAGCCGTACAGTTACAGCGCCAACAACATCGTCATGGTCCACATCTATAAGCTGCGGCGCAAGCTGGAGCAGGACTGCAAGCATCCCACCATCCTGAAAACCGCATGGGGAAAGGGCTACTACATTGAATAAACTGTTTCACCGGCTCAGCACCCGCATCCTGCTGGGGATCCTGCTGGCCGCCGCCATCAGCGCCGTGGTGTACACCGCCGCCAACGGGGCCCTCAAGGCTTTTTTCCAATACTACGCCATGCAGCCGGAGGTGTTCCAGCGCCTGTCCGACGAGCATTTTGCAGACCTCCAGGATTTTGCCACGGAAAACCATATTGTCAGCACCGACGGCAAGCCCTTCACCCAATGGAACGACAAATACCACTATGTCTCCCTCATGGTCATCCGACAGAATGAAGGCCTGTGCTACAACTCCTTCGTCTCCTACAATATGACCTACACCGAGGAGGACAGCCAGACCTTCTTCTGGGGCTCCAAGGTTCTCCCCACCTATGAGTACCAATTGCAACTGGAGGACGAGACCTGCAAGGTCTATTTCAGCGGCTATTTCGATCAGGCCTATACCTCCCTGCGAAAGGC
Organism: Vescimonas coprocola; assembly: GCF_018408575.1. Classification (NCBI taxonomy): domain Bacteria; kingdom Bacillati; phylum Bacillota; class Clostridia; order Eubacteriales; family Oscillospiraceae; genus Vescimonas; species Vescimonas coprocola. The sequence continues at coordinate 731,282 of NZ_AP023418.1, read as the reverse complement.
CATCTGCGGTGTGCTGTTCGTAGCTTCCTTCGTGACGGCCTTCTTCCTTCTCTTCCAAAAGTACATCCGGTACATCGGTGAGATGGAGCAGAACGTCTCCTCCCTGTGCAACAAGAATTTCAGCCAGCAGATCCCCATCCGCTACAAAACGGAGCTGTCCACGCTGGCGGCCAACATCAACCATCTGGGGGACACCATCCAGCTGCTGCTGCTGACGGAGGACGCCAAGCTCAAACAGAAGGAGCAGTTCGTCAAATCCATCGCCCACGATATCCGGACGCCCCTGACGGTGGTCATCGGCTATCTGGAGCTTCTCTCCAAGGGCTACGCAGGCAGTCAGGAGAGCGCCCAGCTGTTCATCGACCGGGCGCTGGAAAAGACCAACCACATCCGCCGTCTCACCGATGACCTCTTCACCTTCGAGGAGAATTGCCGCACCCTGCCGCTGGATACCTACGACGGGCAGGAGCTGCTGCGGCAGGTGATCTCCAACATCACCAGCTTCCTGACCAGCAACCGCTTCCGGCTGGAGTACACTAGCTTCGTCTCCCAGCCCTTCCGGATGCGGGCCAATGTCACTCTGCTGATGCGCCTGATCGACAACATTTGCTCCAACATCGCCAAGCACGGCGCCCCGGAAAAGCCCGTGGTTCTCACCGTCTCTGCCGCCGAGGGATATCTGGTGCTGGAGGAGCGCAACGCCATTCTCCGCAAGACCGTAAAGACCGCCGCAGCCGACAGCGGCTACGGGCTGGCCATCTGCGAGGACGTCATGGGTGCCATGGGCGGCAGCATCTCCCACCGGACTCAGGGCAGTCTCTTCTCCGTGACCCTTCGTTTCCCCATCCTGCCCCAGCAGGAGGTGTGAGCGACGAAACAAAAAAGGACCTCTCCGTCATGCGGCGGAGAGGTCCTTTTTGTTGACTTTCAAGCGCTTTTACAGCGATCAGTGGATGGTGATGTGATCGGTGTAAGCGCCAGACACATTAAAGTAGTTGTCCAGTGCTTCACCGCTGACCTGCGTACCATTGTGGAAGAAGGTGCAGTTGGTGCAGTCGATGGTAGCGGTATATATTGCAACGGCTGGTCAATCAAAAAAGCTTCCAGATATTGATAAGAGCCTTTTTCCGTGTAGAAAAAATTGTTTTTGCGTATGATTCCGATTCCTGCCTTCATTCCTGCCCACCGCAGCGCAGTAATACCAAAATCACGGTCAGTTGCTGTTTGAAAACCACAATCCATAAGATATTTTTCAAAACGTGTGCTGGTTTGATATCCTTCTGAATTTGGATTTCTTCTTCCATCTGTCAAATAGTATTTTGCAACATAATTTTGCAGATTGTTTGGAATATAGTATTTCCCATACCAAAATGACACAACGACAATTGCCTTTGCCAAAGAGTAATCGTTTTGTAAGTGTGCAAAACTTCTAAACGACTCATATTTATCCTTCGTTTGCGGAAAGTGCTCCATGCGCTCTTCGAGTCTCACCTCATAATCACGCATCATTTGAACCGGAATAATACCGCACTTGTCAAAGCCGAGTTCTATTGCTTTATTTACAATATCTAAAGCTGTGATCTCCATATTTCACTATCCTTACAAACAAACGCCGATCTATTGGTTTCTAAAGGGATTTTATCAGTTCGACAAATTGGAAGTTGTTCATTTTTTTCGGCTTTTGGGCTGGCAGTTCATCACACATCGCATGAAACAAGCCTGTCAAAAATCTCTTATTATCAACTTCATTTACCAACAGCATCTCTTTTGCTCCTTCATAGGGTAATTCATACGGAGCTGTCGGCATATAACTAATTGCTGATTTTACTGGTTTAACAAGTAATCTATCGTCATAGATACCGCCTGCAATCTTGCCACGATAATAAATAATAAATTCTCCCATCATAGCTCGATAAGTAATTTCTTCTAACTCAGATAGCTGCCCTAAAATAAACTCTAAGTATTCCTTGCTTGATGCCATATTTCCACCTCAAATCCCGATTGGTCAAGATTATTCTATCATCATGCAGCCTGCCAAGCAATAAATAGCAAAAAATTCCGCTGTAATTTTATCAAAATTACAGCGGAACCTTGGTGCGCGAGGCGGGACTTGAACCCGCACGCCCGTAATGAGCACTAGAACCTGAATCTAGCGAGTCTGCCAATTCCACCACTCGCGCATATCCATATGAAGTTTGAAAAAAAGAATGGTGCGCGAGGCGGGACTTGAACCCGCACGCCCGTAATGAGCACTAGAACCTGAATCTAGCGAGTCTGCCAATTCCACCACTCGCGCATATCCGTTCTTCTTTTTTTCACCGCAGGAGAGGGATGGTGCGAGTGATGGGACTTGAACCCACACGTCCAATCGAACACAAGCACCTCAAGCTTGCCTGTCTGCCTATTCCAGCACACTCGCAAATGAGTCCCTCAACCGGCGACTTGTTTATTATATCATTTTGTTCGATTTTGTCAAGAGCTTTTCCCAACTTTTTTATTTTGGCAAGTTGTAATATGTATTTTGACAGGTGGGACCTGTCGAAATACAGGGTCGGATCAAGACCCAGAAGATATGGAGGTACATCCAATGGAAGAAAAGGTATTTGTATCGGCACCTCTTAACTGCCTCCGATGTCTGCCGTGTAGTCCCCTCCTGCGGCAGTCAAACTGCCGTCAGGCGTGCTATTATCCTGAATAACGAGCCAATCTATATTCATCTTCTGAATACCGGCACCGCCGGTATTGCTTTTCGCTATATTTGTGCCATTCAATTCCAGCGTTACCGCACCCTGCCCTGTCGTTTTGATTGCAGAGCCGCTGCTCATTTGAATGTCCACATTGAAAAGTGTCACCAGCTCCGTTTTCCCCCATCCGCTTTAATCGTAATCGCATTTTGGGTCATGGTACCGGTAATCACAACATAAGTAAAAGGCCTGTTTTTGCCGGAAAAAGTCCTGTTCAAGACCGGCAGAATTCACGGATTTTCTAATAGAAACGCCGCAGACGATGCGGAGGCCGTTTGGCGCTCCCACAAAAAGAAATCTGCGAAAAATTACAGTCTTGACCGTCAAACGACTTCCTCACAAATAGGAGAAATCACGGGTGTAAAACGGAACTGTTTCTTGAAAAATTTGCGGATTGTTTGCCGCTTCACCCGAATGGCGTTTTTCTATCCCTGCCCCGGAATCTCACCGCAGCGTTGTTCTGCTTGCCCCCATCGGGGAGGTCGTGGCAGAATCATATCCCATTCGGACGGTCATTCAGTTTTCAATTTACCCCTCAATAGGTAGGCAGCGAGAAGGGCCAGAAATTAACCCCCTCTGCAAAATTGTTTGAACGGTATCTATAACGGCAAAAAGAGTCGGTACACAGCACATCAAATCAGCGGGAGATGATCTCTCGCTATATCTTTGATGAAACTATGTACCGGCTCTGAAATTCAGAAACCTTCAGTGTCTGCTTTTTTCGCCCCGCAGGCAGACACTGCATCAGGAGCGGCGCAGCCACAATCTCTTTCGGCGGCTGCCTTGTGTTTCACTCAGATATTCAGTTGTGGCCCTCTAATGAGAGCATATAGATTATATCATACAGAACACTTGTTCGTCAATCTTTTTCGGTATATTGTGACAGGAAAGACGGCTGCCGTTTCCGACAGCCGCCCTTGGGTTAAACATTTGATTTTACTTTACGCTATACTTTTTCTTCCTGCTGACAACCGTTGTGCCAATGGCTGCACCGCTGCTGACAAACAGCAGGGCCATCCACAAAGCAAGGTTGCTGGTATCGCCGGTCTGCGGACTCTTATCGGATGTTCCCGGTTTGGTACTGGCAGGTTTTTTCTCAAGAGCAGCAATGGCATCTTCGATAGCCTTTGCCATCTTGTCTACTTCAGATTGCTCCGTAATATTTTTACCACGGACAACAGCCTTGACAGCAGCTTCCACACCGGAGAAATCCTTGTAGTCATCCTTCTTCAAAGCGTTCGCTTTGGCAATGGCTGCATCTACCTTTGTGTAATCTGCATCCTTGTATTGCAGGGCAGCAATGGCATCTTCAATAGCCTTTGCCATAGCGTCTACCTCTGTTTGCTGGGCTTTGCTTTTTGCTCGGTCAACAGAGTTAATGGAATCTTCTACCGCAGAATAATTTGTATAAAGGCTGCTATCAAGAGCCGTTGCCCTTGCGATGGCTGCATCGACAGCTGTGTAATCAGCGGGGATGTTATTGTCATCCCACACAAAAGTTGGATGACCGATTCCGGCAACCCATTCAACGTCCGCACCGGCATTGGTTTGCAAGCCAGCAAGGACATCTGCGGAGGTGAAGTTGGAGACAGCAGTGCCGCACGATGACTGGTCAAAGGTCGGGTCGGCACCCGCAGTACCTGCATCCCAATCAACCACCAGCTTAGTAACGGCTAAGTAATTGCCTTTATTATCAGGATATTTTTCTTCATCAAGCGTTACACCATCAGGAGGGGTATCCGGCCAAATGCAGTCGGTAACATGGGGCTTTACAACAGCTGTAATCCAAGTGATATTGCCAGGCTCAGCGCCAGTGATGTTTTTTGTTGCAACTATGCAATTTTTGATTATTACGCCAGGCCTGTTCCCAGAGAAGTTTTCAAAGTTTGCACCGAGAATACCACCTACAGCTGAATAGATATTTTTGCAGGAAACAGAACCGCCAAACCAACAATCGGTAATCGACGAGCTGTCCGCAGAGTTTTCCCACTGACCAATCAGCCCGCCAACGGTATCAACATGATCTTCATCGGATTCTGTACTGATAACCGTGGCGTCTGAGCCGCAGCCTTTTACTTGTGTGCTCCCAGTGCATTGGCCAATCAGTCCGCCGACCATCTTGTCGCCAACATTGTTTTCTATCTTTCCGCTTGTATAGCAGTTTTCAACTGTGCCGCCATCGACCCAATCTGCCAAAATGCCGGCAAGTAACGAACCATCATTTGAGGCAATATCAGCGTCTATAACAAGTAAATTCTTTAATGTACCACCGTCAGAAACAACTCCGAATAGTCCGTTTCGAATAAGTTCGTCACCAGTAGAGTGATGATGCAAATTCGTGATTTTGTGATACTGCCCATCAAAAGTACCAGCAAAATATCTGCCAAAGTTGCTGCCATTTCCAATGGGGGTCCACTGGCAGCCGGATAAGTCGAGGTCATTATCTAAGTAAATCGTTTTCCCTTCAAATGATACAGATGCAGTTTTGTCATTGACTAACTGCGCTAAACCGGCCAACTGTTCGGCAGTGGTGAAATGGTATTCAGTATCCGTCTTATGGTCGGTGTACCAGCTTATATCTGCCGTACCGTCCCAATTATCTACTGAAGTTCCTTCAGCAAACGCTGTCATTGGAACAAGTGCCATCACAAGGCACAATGCAAGCAGAAGGCTTAGAATTTTCTTCTTCATTTTCATTCCTCCAAAATAAGGGAACGCTATTCCATTATCTGTTGTACTTTTTCTTCCTGCTGACAACCGTTGTGCCAATGGCTGCACCGCCGCTGACGAACAACAGGGCGATCCACAAAGCAAGGTTGCTTGTATCGCCGGTCTGGGGACTCTTATCGGATGTTCCCGGCTTGGTGCTGGCAGGTTTTTTCTCAAGAGCAGCAATGGCATCTTCGATAGCCTTTGCCATCTTGTCTACTTCAGATTGCTCCGTAATATTTTTACCACGGACAACAGCTTTGACAGCGGTTTCCACACCAGAGAAATCCTTGTAGTCATCCTTCTTCAAAGCATTTGCCTTGGCAATGGCTGCATCAACCTTTGTGTAATCTGCATCCTTGTATTGCAGGGCAGCAATGGCATCCTCGATAGCTTTTGCCATTGCATCTACCTCAGATTGTTCCGCTTTGCTTTTATTCCGATCCACAGCCTCAATTGCAGCCGTTACATCCGAATAATTCGAATACAGATCCGCATTCAAGGCTTCTGCCTTTTTGATTGCTTCGTCAACTGTCGAATAGTCAGCGGAAACATTTCTGTCATCCCATCCAAATGTCGGATGTCCAATCCCGGATACCCACTCTACATCGCTTCCTGCATTTGCCTGAAGTCCTAGGAGAACATCGTCAGAGTTAAAGTCGTTGGTAGCGGTTCCTGCTGAGTTGCCGCTTTCTTCATTAGAAACATTTGAACCATATCTGTCATCAGCAGGCCAGAAACAATTTTCTGCTGATACATCTACGACATAACCAAGCCAGTAAGTATTTTCCCAGCCATCGTTGCCGATTTCTTTTGTAGCGACAAGGCAGTTGACCATGCTTACACCTTTGCCATATCCGATAATACCGCCAACGGGAGCCTGAATGGAGTTTACAACGATTTCTCCGCCAAACCAACAGTCGCTTATTGTCACCTGACCAGTATATGAGGCTCCAACAATGCCACCCAGCGAATCCCAACAATCCATCGGCTCTAACCCGCCTTCTTGTTCTGCATAGTACTCGCCGTCATAGTTACCCGTAATTGCAGCGGTAGAATAACACTGGCTGATACTGTTGTTCCCATTTAAAAATCCTGCAATACCACCTATGTATTTTTCTACATAAGAGCCTCCAGTAATAGAACCAGTAGTATAACAATTATTTATAGTGGAATGGGTCATCCAGTCCACCAAAATACCTTTTCCGTAAGTGGATCCATCTTTCATTGGTATCACGATATCCGCATTTTCAATGCCGAGATTTTTTACAGTCGCATTATATATACTTCCGAACAAACCATTTCTATACAAGTTATTGTTATTGTCTTTGTTTTCAGATTTTAGGCCCTCATGAGAATACAGGTTATAAACTACATGGCTTTGTCCGTCAAAAACCCCCTGAAATGATCCCACATCCGTATTTGCTCCGTCACCGATAGAGATCCATTCATGCCCGCCTAAATCCAAGTCATTATCAAGATAAACAGTTTTGTCCTTAAAATATGCTGTATCATCATTGATAAGCTTTGCCATGCCTGCCAACTGCTCGGCTGTTTGCAGATGAAATTCCGTTTCATTCTCATCATACCAGCTTGTATCGGCTGTCCCATCCCAAGAGTCTGTGGTGCCTGCCGCAAACGCTGTCATCGGGACAAGCGCCATCACAAGACACAACGCAAGCAGAAGGCTTAGAAGTTTCTTCTTCATTTTCATTCCTCCCAAATAATTCTATCCGCTATTTTTACTTTCTCCGACAGCGGACACGCCGGAGAAGACAGAAGGTTTAACCGGAAAAGATAGATTTGCCGGTCGTGGTTAGAACTTCAATATCAAACCACCACCCTTCCGGCAAACGCAAAAGCCGAAGCCAAGGCACAATGCGCCCTGTCTCCGGCAACTGGTTCGTTATAAATTGTATGAAATAAGACTTGACACGCTGAAAAAACGGCGCTATGCTCCTGCCGAGCCGAGCCGATAATAATCGGCGCATTTCCATTTGCCATAGTCAAGTCCTCCTTCCATAATTTCTAAGACAAAAGGATATGACTTCCCCTACCCCATAGATATACAAAGGTATTTTAGCAGATTTTCCCCAAAATCTCAAGTAGTTTTTAGAATATTACTCTCTTTTTTCTCAAAGTATTGCCTTCTTCCATTACTCACGGAACTTTATGACTTCTTGAATACTTCCCGAAAAAGAAAAGCCGCCGTCGCTTGACAGCGACTTTTCTCTTTAGCGGGTAAACCGTATCAGCAGTTCATTTATAGCATCCACTGCGCCGTGTCTTTTCGCCTGTATCTCTCGATTTCTGCTTGCAGCTCCTTTCGCATTTCCTGCAAAGCTCGTTATATTTCTTCCTGCCACGCTCATCAAGAAAGAACGCCCATTCTTTCTTGAGGTATTTCGGCATACGGGGCATAGGGGCCACCTCCTTTTCACTGTCGAATTGCCGATTTGCTCCCGAAACGCAGAAACGCCCAAAACCTGACCCCGCTGTATGGTTTCGGGGCGATTCTGGGCGTTTTCTTTCGATATGAGCGGCTTTGTTTTGACGGCGGTATCCTTATCGTCCGTCATTCAAAAGCCGCTGTTTGTCGCTTCCGGGTAACAAAAAAGCGCCGTATTACTACGACGCTTTTGTCTTGCTCGGAAAAGAATATTATGTTGCGTTCAAAAATTATATTTTATCTTTCCACCACGGGAAATTGCCTCCACCAATTCCCCAAAAATATGTTTTTAAGGCATCCATTGATACTCCATAATCAATAGTAGATTTTCTTGAAACCAAATCCGCCCATATCATTAGACGGCGATTTAGCGCCTCGATATCAAGCGTTTTGCTTCCTGACAATTCCATTGGGTCATTTTGAGCCATTCTTCCAAAAAGAGTTCTGGACTATTTTTTATTCTACGATAGGCCCCTGGAAATTTCACTTTTTTACCATTGGACAATAGCATTTCCTCTTGTCCACCTGCTGAAAATTGATCTCGTATGTGGGGGTCAACAATTCCTTGTGAAGTTAACCACAACGCATATCTATCATAATTACCGCCAAATACTTCTGGATAATTCACGCAACCAAAGATAGTGTATTTTCGCTTATCTTCTGGCGATACATTTTTCCATAGTCTTATCGTTGCAGATACCGTTTCATCAGAGGAGTCTCCTGTCCACCATAGGCTTTCTCCCTCTTTTAGTTGACTGCGATAATATTTCGCAACTGGAGCAATCGGATTATCCATTTTTCTTAGGTCATCATAAGGAACGCCCATTTTATCAAAAATGGTTTCACCTTGGTTTAACCTCATATCAATAAGATAGCGTGGCATATGAGTTACAGCAATACCATATAAGCACTGTTCATAAGGTTTTGATAAAAACTCTATTGGATTTCCGCCAAGTTTGCCGAAAGTCATATATATTCGTTCAATGCCATTCACTCTTGTCGTTTCAAGTATACTGCTTCCCGTTGATGTCCAGTGATTTTCTTTGGTACTTTTCACCTCTACGCCGTAATATTTTGCAGCAATAATATCGGGAAATCTTTGACCAGAAATTTTTTCAATTGTGTTCTCGAATGCAGTACCTTTTGCCGATTCAACAAGAGCTTCTTTCACATCATCCTCAAGCGGATTACCGCCTCTTGTAGCATAGTATTTAGGTCGTTTTAATGCGTCGGCATTCAAAAGCCGGTCAGTTTGAAACATCAGCTTCTGAAATTCGCTTAATGGCGGATGAGGATTAACTGATACGATCATTTCATTTCCTCCTCAAAATAAACACTCCACTTTTCTGATATATGTTTTGCAATATTGTATGCAAGGACACAGGGCACGGCATTACCGATAATTTTATATGCATCACTGGAGGATACTCCGCAAACATCTCCTCTTTTGGGAATGATAAATTGATAATCATCAGGAAAAGTCTGAATGCGCGCACATTCTCTCACAGTTAGCCTGCGCTCTTGTAATCCAGCCATCAGCTCTTCTGTATGGCTTCCTCCGTGTTCTGCAGCAAGGCGGCGATATTCAATATTGCCGTGATGTTCGGATCGGATTGTCGGTCCGATGGAGTCCAGCCTTATTTCTATTTGTCCCTGACAATGTTTTCCCATATACTTTGCTTTAGAATACTTCTTCTGGGATGGATCATTAGTTTCATTGGGTTCTAACAGGCCATTAAATGCCTCACAACAAGTTACAGGAGGATATAAAGAAGCATCATCAGTTGTAAACGAATGAGTTCTTGGAGGATATGGGTCATAAGTAACAGGAATATCCTTCTTCCTCAGTGCCGTCAATGCGTTTTTTTTGAGAGCCGACTTCTTAAACCCAAAAAAAATCACACGCTCTCGTGATTGTGGCACACCATAATCTGCTGCGTGAAGTACCCTTGCCGGAACAACAAGGTATCCGCCATTTGCAGCATTTGAAAAGTCTTTTTCGATGACCTCTTTAACATCATCTAAGTTTGTAAGCCCTTTTACATTTTCGGCAATAAACAAAGCTGGTTCTGTTAGCGTTACAACATCTCGCATCCACATATACAGTTGTCCACGACTTTCCACAGAAGGTTCTCCAACTTCTAATTTTCCTCCATTATGGCTCTTTTCAGAATTAAAGCCCTTTCTTTTGCCTGATATTGAAAAATCTTGACAAGGAAATCCACCAGTAACAACATCAATATTGTCCGGGAAAACCTTTTCGCCATCTTTTGCACGCTTCACAAGATCAACAATACTATCAATATGATATATTTCTTTGGCATTCTTCATTCTATTGGAAAAATAAGAAACCCAAGCCGTCTTTGCATCTGGACGAATATCATTAGCAAAAACAGTATGAAATCCTGTCTCTGCCACTCTTACGGTATTGCCGCTTTCTTCTGTAATCCAATCTGGGTGAACCTTAATGTTAATTGAACGCTTGAGGCAGGTAAAGCCGCCTTCAAATCCAATATCCATACCGCCACACCCAGAAAATAAAGACAACACATTCACAACATAGTCCTCACATTTCATTTTGAGCGTTGAGCCACTCAATTTCTATCGATTCGTATTGGAGTTTATGTTTTTCACAGAACTGTTTCAGATTTTTCATTGCAGTTAAATTAGGCTTTGCTTTTCCGTGTTCCCATCTATTTATGGTTGAAGCGGTTACTCCCAACTCTTTTGCAAAAGCTTCTTGTGTCATAAAAGCTTTTTGTCGAGTTGTTTTCAAAACCAAGGAAAGTTGCATCATTCTTACGCCCTCCTAACACGATATTGGAATTATTATAGTATTAACCACGCGTTTAATCAAGCGGTGCTTAAAAAATTTTCGGTTTCTTCCATTACTCACGGAACTTTATGACTTCTTGAATACTTCCCGAAAAAGAAAAGCCGCCGTCGCTTGACAGCAGCCTTTCCGATAGCTTGTTATGCGTAAATCAAATCGTTTGAAACAACCTCCATAGCGGCGCTGCGGATGCTGTTCATTTTCTGCACCCACAGCATTTGGTTTTCCGCTTTGATCGCTTCCGTTACGCCCTCCTTTTCGGCAAGTTGTTTTACCAGCCGAGAGAACATTTCCTCTGCTTGCTCGTTTATGTCGGCAAGGTAATCGTTCAGTTTGCCGCTTATCAGCAGTTCGGAATAGAGTCCCTTGCGGTGCTGTTTCAGATACCGCAAATGCCGCTGTCCCCATACGCCGATATGCCTTGATTCTTCTTTAGGCAGTTTCAGGCAGGGAAGATAGTAATCGCCCTGCACTTCATACCAAAGTCCGTTTTTCTCGTCATAAATGTACTTATCCATTTTGTAATCCTCCAATTATGATTGATTTTGCCTACAATCCAATCATTCCGGCCGATTACAAAAGCCAAAGGGAGAGGACTTCCTTACGAAGCCTCTCCCTTGGGACAGTCCTTGTTTTTTATGTAAACTCTCGCTTACTTGTTGCTCAGATACTCGTCGATGGACTTGGCGCCCAGCTTACCGGCACCCATAGCCAGAATGACGGTGGCAGCACCGGTAACGGCATCGCCGCCGGCATACACGCCCTGACGGGAGGTCAGGCCATCCTCGTTGACGATAATACCGCCCTTCTTGTTGACCTCCAGGCCCTTGGTGGTGGACTTGATCAGGGGGTTGGGGGTGGTACCCAGAGACATGATGACAGCGTCCACATCCAGCTCGAACTCGCTGCCCTTCTTCTCCACGGGACGACGGCGGCCGGAGGCATCGGGCTCACCCAGCTCCATCTCCACGCAGGTCATGGACTTGACGCAGTCCTGCTCGTCGCCGTTGATCTGAACGGGGTTATTGAGAGTCTTGAAGATCACGCCCTCCTCGATGGCGTGCTCCACCTCCTCGTGACGGGCGGGCAGCTCCTCCATACCACGGCGGTACACCACGTACACATCAGCACCCAGACGCTTGGAGCAGCGGGCGGCGTCCATAGCCACGTTGCCGCCGCCTACCACGGCCACCTTCTTGCCCTTCAGATCCATGATGGGGGTATCGGAATCCTCACGATAGGCCTTCATCAGGTTGATACGGGTCAGGAATTCGTTTGCGGAATACACACCCTTCAGGTTCTCACCGGGAATGTGCATGAACATGGGCAGACCGGCGCCGGAGCCAACGAACACGGCCTCGAAGCCGTTCTCCTCCATCAGCTCATCGATGGTGATGGTGCGGCCTACCACGATGTTGGTCTCCACCTTCACGCCCATAGCCTTCAGGCCGTCCACTTCCTTCTGCACGATGCTCTTGGGCAGACGGAACTCGGGGATGCCGTACACCAGCACGCCGCCGGCCAGATGCAGAGCCTCATACACGGTGACCTCATAGCCTTTCTTGGCCAGATCGCCGGCGCAGGTCAGGCCCGCAGGGCCGGAGCCAACCACGGCCACCTTGTGACCGTTGGACTGGGGCTTTTCAGGAGCCTCGGTGCTGTGGGCGTTGTGCCAGTCGGCCACAAAGCGCTCCAGACGGCCGATGCCCACGGGATCGCCCTTTTTGCCACGGACGCAGTGCATCTCGCACTGGCTCTCCTGCGGACAGACACGGCCGCAGACGGCGGGAAGGGAACTGGTCTGATGGATCACCTGATAGGCGCCCTCATAGTCCCGCTCCACGATCTTGGCGATGAACTCCGGGATGCGGACGTTGACGGGGCAGCCGTTGACGCAGGGATGGTTCTTGCAGTTCAGGCAGCGGGCCGCCTCGTCCAGAGCCTGCTCCTCGGTGTAGCCCAGAGCCACCTCGAGGAAATTCTTATTCCGGACATTGGGGTCCTGAGAGGGCATTTCGTTCTTATCCAAACGCATATTGATCTTTGCAGCCATCTTACTTTACCTCCTGCTTGAACAGATTGCAGACTTCCTCGTGCTTATGCACCTCGAAATCATGATACATCTGGTTGCGCTTGACAGCCAGATCCCAGTCCACCAGCTGACCGTCGAAGTCGGGGCCATCCACGCAGGCGAACTTGGTCTCGCCGCCCACGGTCAGACGGCAGCCGCCGCACATACCGGTACCGTCGATCATGATGGGGCTCATGGAGACGGTGGTGGGTACGCCGTAGGGGGCCGTGGTCTTGCAGACGAACTTCATCATGACCATGGGGCCGATGGCAAAGATCTCATCATACTGATTGCCGGCGTCCAGCAGCTCCTTCAGTGCCTCGGTCACAAGACCCTTCTGGCCATAGGAGCCGTCGTCGGTGCAGACCTTCATCACGGAGGATACGGCCTTGAACTTATCCTCCAAGATCACCACGTCCTTGCTCTTGAAGCCCACTACCGCGTGGACCTCAGCGCCGCAGTCGTGGAACTTCTTCAGAACGGGGTAGGCAATGGCGCAGCCCACGCCGCCGCCGACGACGCAGACCTTTTTCTTACCCTCGGTCTCGGTGGGCTTGCCCAGAGGACCCACAAAGTCATGCAGATAATCGCCCTGCTGCTTGTGGCTCAGCTTCTCGGTGGTTGCGCCCACGGTCTGCACGATGATGGTGACGGTCCCCTTCTCACGGTCATAGTCGTGGATCGTGATGGGGATACGCTCGCCGTTCTCGTCCACACGCAGAATGATGAACTGACCGGGCTGGGCCTTCTTGGCCACCATGGGTGCCTCGATCTCGTACAGGATCACAGTGGGCTTCAGCGCTTCCTTCGTTACGATACGATACATGGATGTTCCTTCTTTCCTCAAAAGTCATGGCTTGCTACGTTCCATGGGCACACACGGAACTCCTCACCCGTGTGCGCTCGTCTTATCTTATCACATCCGCCCATGGTTCGTCAAATATTTCCTTGCACTTTCCCTTTTTCATGCAAGGGCATGGTGCAGCGTCACCTGTCCCCGGTCGATATCCACCAGATGCTCCTCCTTCATTTTCCGCAGCTCCCGCATCATGGCACTGCGGTCGGCGGAGATATAGTCCGCCAGAGCACTGAGGGTAAAGGGCAGATGAAAGCTGCCGCAGTCGTCGCCGCCGGTCTGAAGGCCGAAGTAGCACAGCAGTTTCTCCCGGATGCTGCGGCGGCTCAGAACCTCCACCCGCTCGGAGAGGGCGGCGGCCTTGCCGGTCATGATATGGAACATATTCTCCACCAGTCGGCTGTGATGGGTGCAGGCCTTTTCGCATCGCCGGGTCAGATGCTCGGCGCTCATGAACCACACCCGGCACGACTCCGCCGCCACCACCGTGATGCTGTCCCCGGCCACATTTTCGAACATCAGCATCTCTCCGAACACGCTGCCTGTGGGCAGATGCTCCAGAATGGTGCGTCCCCCCTGCCGGTCGATGCGCTGGATGACGGCGCTTCCGGCGGTCAGAAGCCCCAGCTCTCCCCGGCCCTCGCTGATGTCATAAATCACAGTGTCGGCCCGGAAGCGCTCCTCCCGGACGCCGAAGCACACCCGCATCTGCTCTACCTCATCGGAGCTGATGCCCTCAAGGATCGGTATGTTCTCCACAGGGGACCTCCTTTCCCGCTGCCGCCATGCGGCGATCCCGCCGCCCGCCGATGATCACATAGATGATGACATAGGCGATGGCGCCCACCACCAGGCCCGCCACCACATCGATGAAGGCGTGCTGCTTGACAAAGAGTGTGGAGCAGATGATGATGACGCCCCATATGTCTGCGAAAGTGCGCCATCCGGTGCGCCGCAGTCCCGGCGTCCGGTGAACGGCATAGAGGGCGTCCAGCACCCCCAGCACATGGACGCTGGGCAGCACATTGGTGTTGGTGTCCAGATTGTAGGTGTTCTGGAGGAGCCACGTGCAGAAGTTGTGGTGCTCCATCACCGCCGGGCGCAGGTCCTGTCCGTTGGGTACCAGCGCACAGAAGATGGTGGCAAACCCGAAGGTCAGCATGATGCTCCACATATACCGCCGGAAGCCCTCGGCATCCTTGACGATCAGGTAAAGGCCCAGCGCCAGCAGAAGAAAGCTCCACGAGTCATAGGGAATGACAAAGTACTCGCAGAAGGGGATGTATTCATCGATGAAGGTCTGGGTGGCCCAATAGTTGTCGGTGATGAAGTGCTCAATAAGGAAAAAGCCCCCCAGATACACCGGCAGATACAAGCCCCACCACATATGGGGGTGGTCCTTGATGAAGGTCTTGATGGTCTGCATGAGAATCCTCCTGATTTCAACAATTTTCCGTGAGGGGCATTATAGCATAGCCCCGCCCAAAAAGGAAGTGCTCCTGTGATATAAGTCACAATTATTTTACAAATCCATTTCCCGGTTGCGGCGGCGGCAGATTTCGAGTATAATAGATCTGTTATAAATGAAAAGATATGGAGGAATCCCCATGATCCTGCAAAAGAAAGAGGAGCTGGCCAACCGCCAGCTGCGCCTGACCATCACCGTGGAGCGTGATGCGTGGGAGAAGGCCCTGAACGACGCCTATCAGGAGGTCAAGGCCCTGTACCCGGTGGAGGGCTACGCCGTGGGCAAGGCTCCCCGTGAGGCGCTGGAAAAGGCATACAGCCACGATCTGTTCTATCAGGAGGCGGTGAACGAGACCTTCCCCGCCGCACTGGTGGAGGCCATCGCCTCCGAGGACATCCAGATCGCCGCCCCTCCCGCCCTGAACGTGGAGACCATTGGCCCCGACGGCTACACCTTCACCGCCCTCATCGACCTGTACCCGGAGGTGAAGCTGGGTCAGTACAAGGGCCTGTCCGCCCCGTGGGAGAATGTCGAGCTCTCCGACGATGACACCAACGAGGCCGTCCAGCGTTTCCTGACGGAGCATCTGGTGGAGCAGGAGCAGAACCGGGCCGCCATGGGCGACGAAGTCACGCTGGACTTCGAGGGCTTCGTGGACGGCGTACCCTTCGAAGGCGGCAAGGGCGAAGGCTATCCCCTGCTGCTGGGCAGCGGGATGTTTATCCCCGGCTTCGAGGAGCAGGTAGCGGGCATCCGCCCGGAGGAGGAGCGGGATGTCCACGTCACCTTCCCCACCCAGTATGTGCCGGAGCTGGCGGGCAAGGATGCCACCTTCCACGTCAAGGCCCACCGCATCGTCCGGCGGAGCCTGCCCCAGCTGACGGATGCCTTTGCACAGGAGCAGGGCTTCGAGGACGTGTCCCATCTGCGCCGCAGCATCATGGAGCAGGCCATCCTGCAAAAGCAGCAGGCTGCCTCCAACGCCTTTGCCGAGGCCCTGATGCAGCAGGTGGTGGCGGGCATGGAGGTGCAGCTGCCCGACTCCATGGTGGAGAGTCAGCTCACCGGCATCCTTCAGGAGCTTCAGCAGCATCTGGAGAGTCAGGGCGCCTCTCTGTCTGACTACCTGCAAGCAGCGCAGCTGACCATGGACGACCTGCGGGACCACGCCCGTGAAAATGCCATTGCCGCCGCCCGCTACGAGCTGGCCATGACGGAGATCGCCCGTCAGGAGGGCATCACTATCACCGAGGAGGAGCTGGAGGAGAAGTATCAGGAGATGGCCGCCCTCTACGGCATGACCGTTCCCCAGCTGCGGGAGCAGGTGCCTCCCGCCCGGCTCCAGCACGATCTGAAGCTGGCCAAGGCCCGTGCCGTTGTTGTGGACTCCGCCCTGCGGAAGTAACTCCCCTGCAAAGCCTTCTCCCGCAGAAGCCCTCATAGAGTAAAAAAGCACTCCCGGAGGATGCAAATGCGTCCTCCGGGAGTGCTTTTTTCAGTTCCGGTGCTTACTTCTTATACGGTACGTGCCAGATGGTATCGGCATAGTCCGCCACCGACCGATCGGCGGAGAAGATTCCGCTGCGGGCGATGTTGTGCAGACTCATGCGGTTCCATTTCTCCCGATCCCGGTAGGTGTCCGTCACCCGCTGGGATGCGGCGCAGTAGGAGGCAAAGTCCGCCAGCAGCAGATACTGATCCGCCGGGCAGTCCACACCGAACAGCAGCCTCTGGTACAGATCCTCGTAGCTGACGCCATCCCGGAACCCGGCCTTCAGCTGATCCAGCGCCCGGCGCAGCACTGGGTCACGGGTGTACAGCAGATATGGGTCATAGCCCCGGCTCATGTGGGAGGCCTCCTCCGCCGTCAGGCCAAAGAGGAACATATTCTCGTCCCCCAGCACCTCGTGCATCTCCACGTTGGCACCGTCCAGCGTGCCGATGGTCAGTGCGCCGTTCATCATGAACTTCATGTTGCCGGTGCCGCTGGCCTCCTTGCCGGCGGTGGAGATCTGCTGACTCACCTCGCTGGCAGGCATCAGCATCTCCGCCATGGAGACCCGGTAATTCTCCAGAAATACCACCTGCAGCTTCCCCTTGCAGATGGGGTCGTTGTTCACCTGATCCGCCAGAGAGTTGATGAGACGGATGATGCGCTTGGCTACGGCATAGCCGGGAGCGGCCTTGGCGCCAAAGAGGAAGGTCTGAGGCGGGAAGTCCATGTCCGGGTCGTCCTGCAGCTGCTGGTACAGGGCGATGATGTGCAGTACGTTCAGCAGCTGCCGTTTATACTCGTGGAGCCGCTTCACCTGCACGTTGAAGATAGCGTCCGTGTTCAGCTGCACTCCTTGCTGCCGGTACGCCCACCGGGCAAAGGTCTCCTTGTTGCAGCGCTTGATCTCCTCCAGCCGGGCCAGCACCGCCCCATCCTCAGCATAGGGGTCCAGTTCCTGCAAATGGCCCGCATGGGTCAGATAACCGTCCCCGATGAGCTCCCGGATCAACCCGTCCAGACCAGGGTTGATCTGGCTGAGCCAGCGGCGATGATCCACGCCGTTGGTGACGTTCTTGAACTTCTCCGGCTCCATTCGGCAGGCGTCCCGGAACACATCGTGGCGCAGGATATCCGAGTGCAGAGCGGACACGCCGTTGATGGCCATACCGCCGGCGATGCAGAGGTTGGCCATCCGCACCACGCCGTCCCAGATGACCGCCATCTTGGCGGTCTTTTCGGGGTCGTGATAGAAGTTCTCCACCTTCTCCTGCCAGCGGCGGGCGATCTCCTGCAAAATCTGCCAGACACGGGGCAGCAGCGTCTCGAACAACTGCTGGGGCCAGCACTCCAGCGCCTCCGCCAGCACCGTGTGGTTGGTGTAGGCCACGGAGCAGGTGGTAATGTGCCACGCCTCGTCCCAGGAAAGGCCCGCATCGTCCACCAGAATACGCATCAGCTCCGGGATCACCAGCGCCGGATGGGTGTCGTTGATCTGGATGATGTTCTTCTCGTGGAAGTTTTTCAGGGTGCCGTAGGTCTGGATGTGCTGCCGTGTGATGGACTGCATGGTGGCCGAAACGAAGAAATACTGCTGCTTCAGCCGCAGGGACTTGCCCTCATAGTGGTTGTCCTCCGGATACAGCACTTTGGAGATGACGTCCGCCATGGCCCGCTCCTCCCCGGCCCGCAGGTACTGCCCCTCGCTGAACAGCTTCATGTCGATGGGCTTGGGACTCTTGGCGTCCCACAGCCGCAGGGTGTTCACCTGCTGGGTATCGTACCCGGCGATCTCCATGTCGCACGGCACCGCCAGCACACGGGTATAGTCCTCATGCACCACCATCAGGTGGCCGTTGTCCCACCGGGTGCGGACCTTGCCGCCAAAGTGGACCTCCTCCGTCTCCTGCGGCTTGGGCATGAGCCATGCATCGCCCAGATTCTTCCAGTCGTCGGGCAGCTCCACCTGCTGGCCGTCCACGATCTTTTGCTTGAAGATACCCAGCTCGTAGCAGATGGAGTAGCCTGTGGCGGGGATCTCCAACGTGGTCATGCTGCCCAGATAGCAAGCCGCCAGACGGCCCAGACCGCCGTTGCCGAGACCGGCATCCGGCTCCATGTCGAAGATGTCCGCCGCCTTGAAGCCCAGCGCCTCCACGGCCCCTGTCAGCGGCTCCAGCAGCTCCAGATTGTAGGCGTTCTTCATCAGGCTGCGTCCCATGAGAAACTCCATGGACATATAGTGGACCTTCCGCTTCTCCTGACTGTCCACCTCCTCACGGGTACGCACCCCCCGCTCGGCCATGATATCCCGCAGCACCAGAGCGCAGGCCTTCATGATCTCTCCGTCGGTGGCCTGCTTCTCCGTGCAGCCGTAGTTCAGCCGCAGCTTCTGCACGATGGCCTCCTGCAATGTTTCCTTCGTATAAGTCATAAATATCCTCCTGTATTGCATCCGGGACTTACCGCCCCAGCAGCTTTCCATAAATATTCCGGTAGGCCCCGGCGCTGCGATCCCAGCTGAAATCGCCCTCCATGCCCCGCCGCCGCACCATGCGGAAGCCCTCTGCATCGCCGTGGTACAGGCCCACCGCCTGCCCGATGGTGTCCAGCATGGCCCCGGCGTCGTAGGCGGCAAAGACATAGCCGTTGCCGTCGGGCTGCCCCACCTGACAGGACCGGACGGTGTCGTTGAGACCGCCGGTCTGCCGGACGATGGGTACAGCACCATAGCGCATGGCGATCATCTGCGACAGGCCGCAAGGCTCGCTCTTAGAGGGCATCAGAAACAGGTCGCTGCCGGCATAGATGCGGCGGGACAGGCCTTCGTTGTAGCCGATCCAGGCACACAGCCGTCCCGGATAGCGGTTCTGAGCGTGGCGGAAGAAATTCTCATATCCACCGTCACCGCTGCCCAGCACCACCAGCTGACAGCCGGTGGCCATGATGCCATCCAGCGCCTGACACACCAGATCCACGCCCTTGTGTCCCACCAGCCGGGTCACCATAGAGAGGACCGGTGTCCCCTCCTCCTGAGCAAGGCCCAGCTCCTGCTGAAGTGCCGCCTTGCATAAGGTCTTCCCCTCCGACTCCGCCGCCGTGTATCGGGCGGGCAGATCGGGGTCGCACTCCGGGTCATAGCTCACCATATCGATGCCGTTGAGCACGCCGGAGAATTTCCACTGGATGCTGCGCACCACGCTGTCCAGTCCGGCGGCATAGGCGCTCTCCCGCAGCTGGGCGGCGTAGGTGGGGCTGACGGTGGTCACGGCGTCCGCCGTCACCATGGCCCCCTTCATGAGGTTCACGCACCCATCCATCTGTAGAACGCCGCTCTCGTACCAGTCTCCCCGGTTCAGGCCGAAAAGATCCTCCACCGTGTCGGCGCCGTACTTGCCCTGATACTCGATGTTGTGAATGGTGAACACGGTGGAAACGTTTTCAGCCACAGTTTTCAAGTAAATCGGCACCAGTGCAGTCTGCCAGTCGTTGCAGTGGATCACCTCCGGCCGCCACTCCAGCATGGGAAGCACCGACACCACCGCCTTGGAAAAGAAGGCAAACCGCTCTCCGTCGTCCATCTGGCCATACAGCGCCCCACGGCGGAAGTACCGCTCGTTATCCAGAAAATACCAGACGACGCCCCGGTGCTCCAGCGAGAACAGGCCGCAATACTCATGCCGCCACGCCAGGTCCACATAGGTATAGCCGTGCCAGCGCATTTTCTCTCTCCATGCGTCCGAAACTTGCCCGTACAGCGGCAGGATCACCGCCGCACGATCCCCACCGGCAGCCACCGCCGGCGGGAGACTTCCCAGCACATCCGCAAGACCTCCGGTCTTGCAGAAGGGAGCCGCCTCGCTGGTCACATATAAGATATCCATGCCGTTACCTCCTTGCACCCCCTCCCCGCAGTCTGCGGGGAGGGACGTGATTCGTTTATACGGTGGCGTTGCGGGCCACCACCACAGGATAGCTCTCGTCTCCGATGAGGGTGCGTCCCTCCCGGATGGTCACAGCCTTGTCGGCAATGACGCAGCGCAGGGTGGCATCCTTTTTCACCACCGTGCCCTTAAAGAGCACGCAGTTCTCCACCTGCGCTCCCTTCTCTACCCGGACACCCCGAAACAGGATGCAGTTTTTCACGCTGCCCTGAATATCGCAGCCATCGGCAATGAGGGAATTCTCGCACACCCCGGCGGGATCCAGATACGTCGGGGGCGCATCGTTCTCCTTGGCCAGAATGGGCCGTTGGGGGTCGAACAGCAGCCGCCGCTGAGCCGGATCCAGCAGCTCCATGCTGCGGCGGTAGTAGGTCTGTACCGTATCGATGCGGGCAGCATACCCCTGCCACACATAGGCGTGCAGATGCAGCCGATCCTTCTGATCCTGTAAAATGTGGTGGCGGAAGCTGTACCGGTTGTGGGCCATGCACTCCTCCACCAGCTGCACCAGCAGCTCCCGCCGCAGGATGCACACGTTCAGGCAGCGGTAACCCGCCGGGGTGTGGACGTCGTAGGCCACATCCACGATACGGCCCTGTTCATCCATCTCCAGATAGGTATCGCTGGGGTCGCCGGGCTCCGCCGTGCATACCTCCGTCAGGTCGGCCCCGGAGGCGATATGCGCCTGCAATACCTGCTCCAGCGGCAGGTTGATGACCAGATCGCTGTCCGCCAGCACCACATACTCCTGCCGGATCTCCCGTAGGTACTCCAGCACGCAGCCCAGCGCCTCCACCTTCCCCCGGAAGCGTCCGGCGGAGTTGCGGCTCTCGGCATAGGCGAAGGCCGGCAGCAGCGTCAGCCCGCCCCGATTGCGGCTCAGATCCCAGCTGCGGCCGTTGCCCAGATGATCCAGCATACTCTGGCACTTGCCGTGCATGATGACGCCCACGTCGTGGATCCCGGCGTTGACCATGCTGGAGAGCATAAAGTCCACCACCCGGTAGTTGCCGCCGAAGGGCATGGAGCCGGGGATGCGGTGGGCGATCAGATCCCCCAGCCCCGTGGGCTTTCCGTAAGAAAAGATGATGCCGTGCATGGTGTGGTTCATGCCTTCACCTCCCCGTGATGCCGGTCCAGCAGAGTCTTGGCGGAGACGATCTCCCCGTCCCCTATCACGGTACCGGGTCCCAGCACCGCCACGCCCCAGTCATCCGGATCCTGTGCCGTCTCCGGCGGAGCGCCCACCTGAGCGTCCCTGCCGATGCGGCAGTTCTCACCCACGATGGCGTACTGCACCACGGCTCCCGACTCCACCACGGCGCCGGGCATCAGCACGGAGTAGGAGACGACGGCCCCCTCCCCCACCTGAGTGTTGTAGCTGAGGACGCTGTTCTTCACCTCGCCCAGCACCTCGCAGCCCTTAGCCACGGCGCTGTTGCCGATGTCCGCCTTGGGCCCCACATAGGCCGGGGGACAGGAGGGCGTGCGGCTGTAAATAGGCCACCGGCGATCCAGCAGGTTCAGTCCGGAGCCGGGACTCAGCATATCCATGTTGGCGTCCCACAGGGACACCAGCGTTCCCACGTCCTTCCAGTAGCCGTCAAAGCGCCATGCGGTCATCCGTTCTCCCGCCGCCAACATGGCGGGGATGATGTTCTTGCCGAAGTCGTTTTCCGAGGTGGGGTCCGCCTCGTCGGCCACCAGATACTCCCGCAGCTTGCTCCATGTGAAGATATAAATACCCATCGACGCCAGATTGCTCTTGGGTTCCTTGGGCTTCTCGGCAAACTCCGTGATGCGGTCCTCCCCGTCCACCGACATGATACCGAAGCGGCTGGCCTCCGCCCACGGCACCTCCATCACGGCGATGGTGCAGGCAGCCCCGGTCTCCTTGTGGCGGCGCAGCATCACGGCATAGTCCATCTTATAGATGTGGTCGCCGGAGAGCACCGCCACATACTCCGGATCGTACAGATCCACGAAGCCGATGTTCTGATAGATGGCGTTGGCCGTCCCCTTGTACCAGCTGGCGCCGGTGGCGCTCTGGTAGGGCGGCAGAATGTGAACGCCGCCGTCCAGCCGGTCCAGCTCCCACGGCTGACCGTTGCCGATGTAGCTGTTGAGCTCCAGCGGCCGGTACTGGGTCAGCACGCCCACAGTGTCGATACCGGAGTTGGCGCAGTTGGACAGGGGAAAATCAATGATGCGGAACTTCCCGCCAAAGGGTACCGCAGGCTTTGCCATGTCGCCGGTAAGCACATACAGCCGGCTCCCCTGTCCGCCGGCCAGAAGCATGGCGACACATTCTTTTTTCATGTCCGTCCCTCCGTTCCGTTTTTCGGTTCTGCGGGCCGCCTGGACCGGCCCTTGAGGATCACCCCGCCCAGCGGCGGGATCCTGATTTTCAGGGACCTTTCCCGCCCGTGGGAGGGAATGTCCTCCACGGTCAGCAGCCCCTCATTGCACACACCGGAGCCGCCCCACTGGAGGCTGTCGGTATTGAACACCTCTTCATAATACCGCTTGCCCCCCGGCACGCCGAAGCGGTAGTCCTCCCACGCCTCCGGGGAGAAATTCACCGCACAGACCAGCTCATGGCCCGCCCGATCCCGCCGCAGGAACACGATGACGTTGCTGCGGTTGTCATCGACCACCAGCCACTCGAAGCCATTCCAGTCGCTGTCGTTCTCCCACAGGGGCCGGTTTTTCCGATAAAAGCGGTTCAGCTCCCGGATACATTCATGAGTCCGGCGGCAGTCCTCCTGCTCCAGCAGATACCAGTCCAGCTGTCCGGCGAAATCCCACTCGTGCCATTGGGCCAGTTCCGTTCCCATGAAGGTCAGCTTCTTGCCGGGGTGCGCCAGCAGGTACAGGTAAAAGCCCCGCACCCCCGCCAGCTGCCGCCAGTCGTCGCCGGGCATCTTCCCCCGGAGGGAGCCCTTCATGTGAACCACCTCGTCGTGGGACACCGGCAGCACGAACCGCTCCGAGAAGGCATACACCATGGAGAAGGTCACATCCTTGTGGTGGTACTGGCGGAACCACGGATCCATTTTCAGATAGTGGCAGATGTCGTTCATCCACCCCATGTTCCACTTGAGGTCGAAGCCCAGACCTCCCTCCTCTACGGGCCATGTGACCTTGGGCCACGCCGTGGACTCCTCCGCCGCCGTCAGGGCCGGCGGATCCATGGCGGCGGCCATCCGGTTCAGATCCTGCAAAAAGGAGATGGCCTCCAGATTCTCATGGCCGCCGTAGACGTTGGGCCGCCACTCCTGCCGGTCATAGTCCAGATACAGCATAGACGCCACGGCATCCACCCGCAGGCCGTCCATGTGGTACTCCCGCAGCCACCACGCCGCCGAGGACAGCAGGAAGCTCCGCACCTCGCCCCGGCCGAAGTCAAAGACCCGTGTTCCCCATCCGGCGTGTTCCCGCTTCAGGGGGTCGCCGTACTCGTACAGGCAGGTGCCGTCGAAATCGATGAGCCCGTGCTCATCCTTGCAGAAGTGGGCCGGCACCCAGTCCAGGATCACGGCGATCCCGGCCCGATGCATCCGATCCACGAAATATTTCAAATCCTCCGGGGTGCCGTAGCGGGCGGTGGGTGCAAAATACCCCACACACTGATACCCCCACGAGTCATCCAGCGGATACTCCGTCACCGGCAGCAGCTCCACGGCGTGATAGCCCATGTCCCGAACATAAGGGGCCAGCCGGTCCGCCAGCTGCCGATAGGTGAGAAAGCTGCCGTCCTCCTGCCGCTGCCAGGAGCCGGGATGCACCTCGTAGATGTTGAGTGGCCCCTCCCACAGAGGCTCCCGGCGGCGCTTTCCCCTCCATGCCGCATCCCGCCACGGATAGGGTGCCATCTCCCACAGACGGCTGGCGTTCGCCGGACGCAGCTGGCTGTAAACGCCGTAGGGATCCGCCTTCCAGCGGGTGCGCCCGTCGGCGCCCTCCACCACATATTTATAGGACTGCCCCACTTGGGCCTGCGGCACCGTGGTCTCCCAGATGCCCTCCGGCCAGCGGTTCATGGCAAGGCCCTGCCAGTCGCTGAAGTCCCCCGCCACCCGGACGCTCCGAGCATTGGGGGCATAGACCCGGAAGCACCAGCCCTCCGCCGTGCGGTGTGCGCCCAGCAGAGACTGCGCCTCCTGCCAGCTGCCCTCAAAAAACCGTTTCAGACCGCCTTCCATGCTCTCCCCTCCGTCTCTGGGGCAGGCGCAAACTCCCCTACCCCACCTTTGTGGGCTTATTTTACTCCAATCCCCTCCCCCCGTCAAGCGCCGGTGGCCGTCAAGACACCATTTCTACGAATCCCACAACGAAAAAGCGCACGGGCTATCCCGTGCGCTTTTTTCAGCCTTTTCCGCAGCTTATGAAAGTCCCTTCCAACCATCCGATGCGTTCTTGCGGCGGCCGCCCGGATATGCTATACTCTCCTTATCAACGATGTACATCTCCACCATGAAAGGAGCCCTCCATGCTGACCATCCGCAGAGCCGCTGTCGCCGATCAGCCGCAGCTTATGGCCATCTATCGCACGGCGCAGGAATATATGCTGCAAACCGGAAATCCCACCCAGTGGGGCCGCTCCTATCCGTCGCCGGAGCTGATCCGCTCCGATATCGCTCAGGGCATCTGCCGGGTCCTTAGCGATGAAGCCGGGATACATGGGGTGTTTGCGCTGCTGGATACCCCCGAACCCACCTATTCCCGGATAGAGGGTGCCTGGCGGAACGACGCCCCCTACCTCACCATCCACCGTCTGGCCGGGGACGGCCGGACACACGGTCTCTTCCGCTGTGCTGCGGACTACTGCAAGGCCATTTCCCGGAATGTCCGAGCGGATACCCACGCCGACAACCGCACCATGCAGCATTTGCTGGAGGAGAACGGCTTCCTCCCCTGCGGCACGATCCATGTGCGGGACGGAACGCCCCGGCTGGCATACCATTGGACGGCAGACCGCCCGTGACCTGTACGCCATCCACCGCCTTGCGGCCCCAGCACTCCCCCATACAGCACGCAAAAAGGCCCGGCGCATCATGCGCCGGGCCTTTTCATCGCTATTTTTGCCGCAAGTCAGCTGCTTACTCCTCGTCTTCATCCTCGGCATCCGCCAGATCGCTCAGGTCGAACTCCAGCTTCTCGCCGCAGTTGGGGCAGCGGATCTCGCCGCTCTCCAGCGTGTCCTCGTCGAACACGATCTCCTCCTCGCAGACGGGGCAGGTGGTCTCGAAGTACTCCTCGTCGTCATCCTCGTCCTCGTCATACTCGTCGTCATCGTCCTCCAGCTCGTAGAGGGCCTCCTCCACCTCGCACAGGTCGTCGCTGACGGCGTCCAGACCGTCCTCCACGTCGCACAGCTCGTCCTCCAGATCCTCGAACTTCCCGGACATATCGTCCAACACGTCGATGATGGCGGCAATGAGCTTGCCCTCCTTGGACTCGGTGTCCAGAGCCAGCCCCTCGGCCAGACCCTTCAGATACGCTACCTTCTCAGAAATCTCCATGTTTGTTCTCCTTTCTAAGTACGGTGGTCCTTTCCTTACTTGGCCCGGCCGATGTACTCGCCGGTACGGGTGTCGATACTGATCTTATCACCGATGTTGATGAACAGGGGCACCTTCACCTCAGCGCCGGTCTCCACGGTGGCGGGCTTGAGGGTGTTGGTGGCGGTGTTGCCGGCCAGACCGGGCTCGGTCTCGGTGACCTCCAGATCCATGAAGTTGGGACACTCCAGGCCAAAGACGCTGCCCTTGTAGCTCAGCACCTTGCAGACGGTGTTCTCGGTGACGAAGCGGAAGGCGTCGCCCAGAATATCCTTGTTCAGGGGGACCATGTCATAGGTCTCCTGATCCATGAAGTAGTACAGGTCGCCGTCGTTGTAGCTGTAAGCCATGTCCTTGCGCTCCACGAAGGCCTCCTCGAACTTAGCGGTGGGGTTGAAGGAAGTCTCGGTGACGGCGCCGGTCACCACGTTCTTCATCTTGGTGCGGACGAAGGCAGCGCCCTTGCCGGGCTTGACGTGCTGGAACTCCACGACCGTCATGATCTTGCCCTCGTACTCGAAGGTCTTGCCGTTTCTGAAATCACCGGCAGTAATAGTTGCCATAGTTGTATCCTCCCATATTATGAGAAAATCTCCTTCTGTGGGAGTATTTCCTCGGATTCATGAATTTGCATAGCAGTTGTATTTTACATGATATGTCCCGTTTTGGCAAGGGCTTTGCCATATTTTTTCCCGCTTTCCGGGGAAATTATGTATGCCGGCGGCGGCAGACGGCCTTAAAGGGCGCCTGCAAGGCGTGGAGCACCCAGTTCCATGCACCCTTCGGCCCTCCGGCAGGCTCCACCATCAGGGCCAGTACCCCCGCCAGATTGGCCCCCAGCATATCCGTCAGCAGCTTATCCCCCAGCATGGCCGTCTCGGCGGCGGTGACTCCGGCCCGCTCCATAGCCCGGCGGAAGCCCGTGGTGCGGGGCTTCTGTGCATGGCCCACATAGGGGATGCCCAACTCTCGGCAAAAGGTCTCCACCCGGTGGGAGGAGCGGTTGTTGGACAGGATCATCACCTGCACCCCGCCTTCCTCCATGCGGCGCAGCCACTCCCTTACCCGGTCGTCCGG
The DNA here is from genome assembly GCF_018408575.1 of Vescimonas coprocola. NCBI lineage: Bacteria > Bacillati > Bacillota > Clostridia > Eubacteriales > Oscillospiraceae > Vescimonas > Vescimonas coprocola. The sequence goes on along the minus strand of NZ_AP023418.1, from coordinate 704,075 downwards.
GTGAGGGACGTACTTAGGAGCCAGCGTATAGTCCAGATCGCTCAGCAGCAGACGGATACCCCGCTGCCGCAGATACTCCGGGGTGATCTCCTCATAGGTTTCAAACAGCCGGTCCGGCACCAATGATACTCGCATACATCCGCTCCTGCCTACATAATCTGCCTATGGTATCCTCGGGCAAAGAGAATCTCTCCGCATCATTCCGACCCTTCTCTCTGCCTGTCAGCGCTATCATACCATGAAATCCGCCGGATGACAAGGGGGACTGAACATGACGCTGTATCTCACCGCCGCACCGGACCGGCTGGCGCAGGCCAGAGCCGCCACAGCCCAGCTGGCCCATGCGGCCTACCGCATCGGGCCGGGCTCCCAGCTGCTGGCAGCGCCCCTCCCGGCGGCGCTGCGGGGTGGCCTGATGGTGGTATCTGACCGACAGGCCCCGGCAGTGGAGCAGCCGGAGCCGCTGGCCCGTCAGCTGGTGCGGGTGTGCCTGCGGCGGGGCTTTTCCGGGATAGTGCTGGATCTGGAGGAGCTGCCGGAGGGCCGGTGGGCGGAGGATCGGGCGGCCCTGATCCGGCAGCTGGCGCCGCTGCTGACGGCCTACGGCCGCCGCCTCTATGTGCCGGAGATCTACGCCGCTGCCTCGCCGGAGACGGTGGTGCTGCTGTGTACCGCCCTCTCCGGCGGCAGCCTGCAGGGTCGTCTGGAGGAGGCCTGCGCCGCCTACGGCGCTCAGCGGCTGGCGTTGGATCTGGAGCGGCTGATGATGGACTTCCCCCTGCCCTGCCCCAGCGGCGAGGGGGTGCGGCTGAGTCGGGAGGAGCTGTCCATACGGATGCAGGGACGGTCCGTGTTCTACGCCGAGGATCTGTGCGCCCGGTACTTCACCTATCGCCGGGGCGGACAGACACATTTTGTTCTCTTTGATGACGCCGGAACGCTGAAGCGGAAAATGGAGATGGGGCAAGTACTGGGCATCCGGGAGGGGTTCGTGATGCTGCCGGAGGTGGAGGATCTCACGGGATTTCTCTTCACCGGGGAAGGCTGACGCATCGAAAATCTGAAAAAACGAAGGTCTGAGCAGATGCTCAGACCTTCGCAGTGAGATCAATAATATCTCTTGTTTCTGTTCTTGCGGGCAGCCTCGGACTTCTTGCGGCGCTTCACGCTGGGGCTTTCGTAGCACTCTCTCTTACGCACCTCAGCCAGAACGCCAGCCTTCGCACAGCTTCTCTTGAAACGCTTCAGAGCGCTATCCAGGGACTCGCCTTCCTTGACGTGTACTTCGGACATCTATTTTTCCCTCCCTCCGATGCACCCGGCTATTTCCAGGGTGCTCTTTAAGAGCCACTATACATGACTTTAACAGGGGATATTATACCGGGAAGTATGGTACTTGTCAAGGCATTTTCAGAAAAAACGGCGGGAATTGCGAAAAAAGTCCCGCCTGTCGATACAGGCGGGACTTGCATTCAAAACGGTACTGATTTAGCTTATTGCAGTGCCGTCAATGGTCAGTTTACCGGTGGTGCCGGGAACAAAGCGTCCGTACAGCTCGCTCTGACCGGCAGGAGCGGTCTTGCTGTCCTGTGCAAGGGTATTGCCGGTAGAAACGGCATGGTTGATGGTGACCTCGCCAACATTGGCCGTACCCACCACTACGCCGACACGCCAGCCACCATCATCCGTGGAGTGCAGTTTGGTATTCGTCACCGTGCAGTCGGTGATGGAGTGATAGGTGGCGGGGTTTGCACCGGCGTGACCGATGATACCGCCCACAGAGCCTTTGGCCGTGATTTCGCAGTTATCCACAGAGCATTTGGTGATGGTCACATAGGTATCCACCGGACCGTCATTGGGTTTGTTATAGCCGGAGGACCAGCCCACAAGGCCACCCACACGAGCGCCAGCGGTGCTGGTGATGGTGGAATTGGTCAAATGGCAGTTGACCAATTCGATTTTCGGCATGGAATCCACATTGCAGATGAATGCACCGATGCCCTGCGTATTGGTGCTGTCGTTGATGGTCATCTTATCCAACGTCAGATCCTTGATCACGATACCGGAGGTACCGGCAAAACCGCCGGCGAACAGAGCGTTGTTCAGGCCGGAGATGGTATGGCCGTTGCCCTCCACCGTAATGACACCGGCGCCACGATAACCATCCACCGTAATGGGCGTCCAGGTCTCGCCCTCTGCCAGCGTGATATCCTCGTTGATGATGACCTTGTTGTCGCCGGAGCCTGCATCCGTGAGGGTGGTCAGTGCCGTTCTCAGCTCCTCAGCCGTTGCAACGGTAACGGTGGTGGGTACCTTTTCGGGATACTCGGCAGCGTTATCGTATCTGTTGTTGAAGCTGTCGCTCTCTACGGTGTCCTGCGTAGCCACCACGGTGATGGTGATGTTCTTGAGCTCCTTGCCCATGTAATCATTGCCTGCGGTGGTATCCATCGTACCGGTGAGGGTGATCAGACCGGTCGATGCCTTATCCGTACCCTTGGCGGTCAGGTGACCTTCCTGATGGATGTCAAAGGCAGTTCCATCCGCCGTCTTATAGGTAAAGGTGATGACCTTCAGCAGACCAGAGTCACCCTCCAGACCGGTAACAACGATTTTGTACTTCAGGGCCAGATTGCCCTTGTTGACGATCTGGAAGGGGGTCAGCTCATAGGTGCAGCCCGGCTCCCACAGGGGATTCTGCTCTTCGTCAAAAGCGGTACCCTCCTGCGTTTTCCATGCCAGATTTTTGATTGCATTGCCGTTTTCGTCCTGAATCTCGATATCCAGATTACCGGCCTGGATCTTGTTGACACCCGTGCTTGCGGTGTCGGTGAACCATGCAAAGGTAGCGCCTACCAACATGGCCAGGCACAAGACCATGGCCATGACGCTGCCCAGCAAGGCCCGTTTGGTGGACTTGCGATTTGTCATGATATCTTCCTCCTATTTTCTTGTGCGTGACCGATGGAGCGCTTGCACAGGGAGTGTTCCTTCGTCACACTGTCTATACACGCATGTTAGCACTCCTTACGGCAAATTGCAAGAGGGAACGCCAATTTTCATCGATTTGACGCAAATATTTGCAGTGTGCTTATGCAGCATTACATAAAATACCACATTCTCCGGGGAAAAAGGGGTTTTTGGGCAGAATAAGCGCCGTCCCCTTTGCGGGAGGCGGCGCTTCTGCGTTTTTACTTGGCGGGCTTGACGATGAGGTTGATGAGCTTATTCTTCACCAGAATGGTCTTAACGACCGTCATGCCGTCGGCGGCCTTCTGAACCTTATCCAGCGCCAGAGCGGCGGCCTTCACCGTCTCCTCGTCGCTGTCCATAGCCACGGTAACGGTACCCTTGAGCTTGCCGTTGATTTGCACGGCCATCTCCACGTGGGAGTCCACGGTCTTGGACTCGTCCCAAGTGGGCCAAGGCATCTGCATGGCCATCTTGCCGGTCTTGGCGGCGTAGCCGGTGAGCTCCCACATCTCCTCCACCATGTGGGGGGCGAAGGGAGAGAGCATCAGCATCAGCTGCTGCAGGTCGCCACGGGTCAGGCCGGAGGAGTAGAACTCGTTGACCATGGCCATGAGGGCGGCAATAGCGGTGTTCATCTTCAGGTCGTCGATGTCGGTGGTGACCTTCTTGATGGTCTTGTGGATGATGGAGGCGTTCTTCCCGGAGATCTCATCGCTGTCCTGCGCCAACTCCATGAGGTTCCAGCAGCGATCCAGGAAGCGCTTGGAGCCCTTGACGGCCTCGTTGGACCATGTGACGGCCTTCTCGAAGTCACCAATGAACATGATGTGCAGACGCATGGTGTCGGCGCCGTACTGGGCCACGATATCGTTGGGATTGACCACGTTGCCGCGGGACTTGGACATCTTCTCGCCGCCCTCGCCAAGGATCATGCCGTGGCTGGTGCGCTTGGCGTAGGGTTCCTTGGTGGGGACCACACCGATGTCATAGAGGAACTTATGCCAGAAGCGGGAGTACAGCAGGTGCAGAGTGGTATGCTCCATGCCGCCGTTGTACCAGTCCACGGGGCTCCAATAATCCAGCGCCTCCTTGCTGGCCAGCGCCTTGTCGTTGTGGGGGTCCATATAGCGCAGGAAGTACCAGCTGGAGCCGGCCCACTGGGGCATGGTGTCCGTCTCCCGCTTGGCGGGGCCGCCGCAGCAGGGGCAGGTAGTGTTGACCCAATCGGTCATCTTGCTGAGGGGGCTTTCGCCGTCATCGGTGGGCTCGTAGCTCTCCACCTGCGGCAGCACCACAGGCAGCTGCTCCTCCGGCACCGGCACCCAGCCGCACTTTTCGCAGTTCACCAGAGGGATGGGCTCGCCCCAATAGCGCTGGCGGGAGAACACCCAGTCACGGAGCTTGAAGTTCACCTTCTCCTTGCCGAAGCCCTGCTCCACCACGTACTTCTTCATGGCGGGGATGGCCTCCTTGACGGTCATACCGTTGAGGAAGCCGGAGTTGACCATGATGGCGGTGTCATCCTTGGCCACGAAGGCCTCCTTGGTGACGTCGCCGCCCTGCACCACCTCGATGATGGGCAGGCCGAACTTCTTGGCAAACTCCCAGTCACGCTGATCGTGGCCGGGGACACCCATGACCACGCCGGTGCCGTAGCCCATGAGGACGTAGTCGGAGACGAACAGAGGCAGCGGCTTGTGGGTGACGGGATTGATGGCCTCGATGCCCTCCAGCCGGACGCCAGTCTTTTCCTTGTTCAGTTCACCACGCTCGAAGTCGGACTTGCGGGCAGCCTCCTCCTGATAGGCGGCCACGGCATCCCAGTTCTTGATGTGGGGCTGCCAGTTCTTCAGCAGGGGATGCTCCGGGGAGATGACCATATAGGAGGTGCCGAACAGGGTATCGGCACGGGTGGTATAGACGGTGACCTCGTCACCGATGTTGGTCTGGAAGGTGATCTCGGCGCCGGTGGAACGGCCGATCCAGTTGCGCTGCTGGATCTTGACACGTTCGATGTAGTCCACATCCTCCAGATCGTCCAGCAGGCGCTGGGCGTAGGCGGTGATCTTCAGCATCCACTGGCTCTTCTCCTTACGGATGACCTCGCTGCCGCAGCGCTCGCAGACGCCGTTGACCACTTCCTCGTTGGCCAGCACGCACTTGCAGCTGGTACACCAGTTGACGGGCATAGTGGTCTTATAGGCAAGGCCACGCTTGAACATCTGCTGGAAGATCCACTGGGTCCACTTGTAGTAGCTGGGGTCGGTGGTGTCGATGCAGCGGTCCCAATCGAAACCGTAGCCCAGCATTTTCAGCTGGCTGGTGAAGTTGGCGATGTTCTGCTTGGTGACGATGGCGGGGTGGATATGGTTCTTGATGGCATAGTTCTCCGTGGGCAGGCCGAAGGCATCGAAGCCGATGGGGTACAGGACGTTGTAGCCCTCCATACGCTTTTTGCGAGTGACGATGTCCATGGCCGTGAAGGGCCGGGGATGGCCCACGTGCAGTCCCTGACCGGAGGGGTAGGGGAACTCGATGAGGCCGTAGAACTTGGGGCGCTTGTCCCCGGTGACGGCGGCGTAGGGCTTGGTCTCCTCCCACCGCTTCTGCCACTTTTTCTCGATGGCAGCAAAATCGTACTTCATGTCGTTTTCTCCTTTTATGTTACAGTCTTTTCCTGACAAAACAAAAGCCCCCGACCGCTGCTGCGGTCAGGGGCGAAGCAACTCGCTGTACCACCCTGCTTCCGTGATGAGGTTCTCCCCCCTCACGCTCAGGCGGCTTTAACGCAGGCCATACGTCCCGCCCTGTTCAGGCAGGAGGCTCCGGGGCCAGTACAGCAAGGCACCTCCGCCGACTCACACCATACGTCGGCTCTCTTGGGGGCAGGTCTGCCTTGCCTTTTTCCCTTCATTGCTTTTGACAATACCCTTTTATGATAATATTCTTCGATGGATTTGTCAAGCGTTTAGCCGGGAATTGTTTTATTCCTTGGCGTCCACCACGCCCGTCAGATCCACCGGCGTACCGTCACGCCACAGGCGCTCCAGCCCGTAGAACTCACGGGCCTCGGCGTTAAAGACGTGGACAGCGATGCAACCGTAGTCCAGCAGCACCCACGTGCCGCCACGGTAGCCCTCCCGGTGCAGGGGATCCTCCTCCGCCTCCTCCAGCAGGACCTTCTCCACGTTGTCCACCAGTGCGTTGATCTGGGTGTTGGAGGAGCCGGTGGCGATGACAAAGTAGTCCGCCAGCGTGGTCAGCTCCCCGATCTCCAGCACCTGAATTTCCTTTCCCTTTTTATCCGACAGCGCACGGGCTGCCAACAGCGCCAGCTCCTTGGCATTTTTCATTTTGCTTCACCTCTTAACAGAAAATCTCTCGCTTCCAGCGTATCATGATGCACGGGATTGCCCATGCGCTCCATCTCGTCGATGGTGTCGGACAGGCCCATCAGGAGGCCCTTGTCCAGATCGTCGTATACCGCACGGCGCAGTCTCTCCACCCCCGGAAAGTCCCGATTGGGCTCGATGTAGTCCGCCAGATAGATGACCTTTTCCAGCAGGGTCATATCCGGCTTGCCGGTGGTGTGCCAGCGGATGGCCTTGTAAACGGCGTCCTTCACGCCGAAGATGTCACGGGCCACAGCGGCGCCGGTCTTGGCGTGCAGCAGCTTCAGGGCGTGCTGCTCCAGCTCGTCCAGCCGAATATCGTACCTGCGGCACAGGGCCAGCTGCTGCTCCATATCCAGCTTCTTGGTGCAGTCGTGGAGGAGGGCGGCGATGCGGGCATCCGTCTCGTCGGCCCCGTAGCGCCGGGCCAGCCGGATGGCCTCCTGCTCTGTTCCCAGCACATGGGGCATCCGCTTGGGCTTTAAGAAGCTCAGGGCGATGGGCCGCAGCTCCTCCGGCGTCAGGTGCTTCAGCTCCGCATGGGTGCCGTAGAGCCGCTGGCGCAGGATGTAGCCGTACACCGCCTCCGGCAGATACTCCCTGCCCTCCGGCAGCAGCTGCCGCAGACGGGTGGAGGAGATATCCACCACATGGGGGTTCTCCACCACCGTCACCTGCGCCCCGAAGGTCTCCTCCAGATATGCCCTCTGCCGGGCAAAGCGCTGCTGCTCCGGGTCCCCGGTGCGGCTGAAGGCCGCCACACGGGCAAGGCGCAGGATCTCCTGCGGCTCACGCCAGTCCTGCAAGGACAGGAACATATCCGTTCCCATCAGCAGCCACAGCTCATCCTCCGGGTACTGCCGGCGCAGGGTGCGGAGGGTATCCGCCGTGTAGCTCTTCCCCCGCCGCTTCACCTCCACGTCCAGCACCTGTGCAGGGCAGGACAGCTCCGCCGTGGCCAGCGTGGCCATCTCCAGACGCTGGGCGGCATCGGCGCCGCCCTCCGGCAGTGCCTTATGAGGCGGGATGCTGGCGGGGATCAGCAGCAGAAGGTCCAGCCCCAACTGCTGCGCCGCTGCCTGTGCCGCCGTGATATGGCCCCGGTGAATGGGGTCAAAGGTCCCGCCGTAAATACCGATCTTCATATCACACGCTCTTCTTCCGGTCCTTGACCAGCTCGATCTTCCGCTTGACCTTGTCATGCTGCATCCGATAGAGGACGAATTTGCTGCCGATGACCTGCACCACCTCGCACCGGGCGGCTACCTTCAACTCCTCCGCTGCCTCACGGGCGGTGAGCATGGAGTTCTCCAGCACCCGGCCCTTAATGAGTTCCCGTGCCTCCAGGGCATCATTGACCTGCTTGATGAGGTTCTCCCCGATGCCGTCTTTGCCCACATGGACGATGGTATCCAGCGTGGACGCCATCCCCCGCAGCTGGGCTCGCTGCTTGCTTGTCAGTTCCATATCAGTGATTCTCCATATATTCTTTCAGTTTTTCCCCAAAGGCCCGCAGGGCCACGCCCCGGTGGCTGATGGCGTTCTTCTCCTCCGGCGTCAGCTGGGCGAAGGTCTTTCTCAGCTCCGGCACGAAGAACACCGGGTCGTAGCCGAAGCCGTTCTCCCCCTGCGGGGCATAGGCGATGGTGCCGTGGCAGTCGCCCTCGGCCTCCAGCACGTCCCCGTTGGGGAAGCAGCACACCACCGACGTATGGAAGTGGGCGGCACGGGTCCCGGCTCCCCGGAGATTCTCCAGCAGCAGCCGATAGCGGGCCACATCGTCATCCAAGCCGCCATAGCGGGCGGAGTACACACCGGGGGCGCCGTTGAGGGCGTCCACGCACAGGCCGGAGTCGTCGGCAATGGCGGGCAGTCCGCTGGCCTGCATGACGGCCTCGGCCTTGATGCGGGCGTTTTCCGTGAAGGTGGTGCCGGTTTCCTCCGGCTCCAGCGCCAGCCCCAATTCGGACTGGAGTACTACCTCCACCCCCAGCTGGCCCAAAATGCGCTGCATCTCCGCCAGCTTGCCCTGATTATGAGAAGCCAATACGAATTTCATCACAGTACCTCCCCCAGAATATCCTTTTCCTTCCGGATCAGCTCCCGGCAGCCCTTGGCGCACAGCTCCACCAGCTCCTGCTGCTCTGCGGCCGTAAAAGCCCGGCCTTCACCGGTACCCTGAAGCTCGATGATCTCCCCCAGCTCATTCATGACGCAGTTCAGGTCCACCATGGCCCGACTGTCCTCACTGTACGGCAGGTCCAGCATGGGTGCATCGTCGATGATGCCGGCGGAGATGCCCGCCACGAAGTGCTTCACCGGCGTCCGGGGCAGCACCCCCTCCTCCACCAGCTTGCGGCAGGCCAGTGCCAGAGCGATGAAGCCGCCGGTAACGGAGGCGGTACGGGTGCCGCCGTCGCCCTGCAGCACGTCGCAGTCCACGGTGATGGTGCGCTCGCCCAGCAGGCGGCGGTCTACCGCCGCACGGAGGCTGCGGCCGATAAGGCGCTGGATCTCGGCGCTGCGGCCGGAGAGCTTCAGCTTGTCGATGTCCCGGCGGGAGCGCTGGCGATTGGCACGGGGCAGCATGGAGTACTCCGCCGTCACCCAGCCGCAGCCGGGGGCCACATGGGGCGGCACCCGCTCCTCCACGCTGGCGTTACAGAGCACCACCGTGTCGCCGCAGCGGATCAGCACACTGCCCTCAGCGAATTTGATGAAGCCCGTGGTGATCTCCACCGGGCGCAGCTCATTATATTTTCGTCCATCTGCACGGGTCATATGCCTTCCTCCTCAGATAAGATCGTTGACGAATTCCCTTGCGTCAAAGGGGCGCAGGTCATCGATGCCCTCGCCAAGGCCCACGAACTTCACCGGCACCTGCAGCTCCTGTGCGATGGCAATGACGATGCCACCCTTGGCGGTGCCGTCCAGCTTGGTGAGGATGATGCCCGTCAGACCCGCCGTCTCTTTGAACTGCCGGGCCTGAATGAGGCCATTCTGGCCGGTGGTGGCGTCCAACACCAGCAGCGTCTCCTTGGCGGCGTTGGGGGCCTCCCGGTCGATGATCTTGCGGAGCTTCGCCAGCTCCTTCATCAGGTTATCCTTGTTGTGCAGGCGGCCTGCCGTGTCGCACAGCACCACGTCCGTATTCCGGGCCTTGGCCGCCGCCAGCGAGTCAAACAGCACGGCACCGGGGTCGGCTCCTTCGTTCTGGCGCACGATGTCCACACCGGCCCGCTCCGCCCAGATCTCCAGCTGATCGGCGGCGGCGGCACGGAAGGTATCTCCGGCGCACAGCAGCACCTTCTTGCCCTCATTCTTCAGCCGGTGGGCCAGCTTGCCGATGGACGTGGTCTTACCCACGCCGTTGACTCCGATGATGAGGGCCACGCTGGGCCGGGTAGAGAGGTCCAGCGCGGGATCGCCCACCGACAGCTTTTCCGTCAGAATGTCCCGCAGGGCGTTTTTCACGTCCTCCTCGTGGGTCAGCAGCTTGGCATAGGCCCGCTTTTTCAGCTGGGCCACGGCGTCCACCGCCGTATCCATGCCCACGTCCGCCAGGATCAGAGCCTCCTCCAGATCGTCGTAGAATCCCTCGTTGAGGGAGTCGAAGGACATGGGCTTGAGCCACGCCTCCTTGAATTTTGCAAACAGTCCCATGGCTGCTTCCTCCTTGCATCGGGCTGCCGCCCGGTTATTTGATCTTCAGCTCCTTGGCCATATCATTGAGGTTGATGGTAAGGATGCGGCTGACGCCACGCTCCTGCATGGTGACGCCGTACAGCACGTCGGCCTCCTCCATAGTGCCACGGCGGTGGGTGATGACGATGAACTGGGTCTTACCGGCGATGCGGCGCATATACCGGGCGTAGCGCACCACGTTGGCCTCGTCCAGTGCCGCCTCGATTTCGTCCATGACACAGAAGGGCGTGGGATGTACCTTCATGATGGCAAAGTACAGGGCAATGGCCACGAAGGCCTTTTCACCGCCGGACAGCAGCGTGATGGTTTTCAGCTGCTTGCCGGGGGGCTGGACCTTGATCTCGATGCCGCAGCCCAGAATGTCGTTCTCGTCCTCCAGCTCCAGCCGGGCCTTGCCGCCGCCGAACAGCTCCAGAAATGTCTCCTGAAAGCTCTCGTTGAGCAGCCGGAACTGCTGGGCGAAGATCTCCGTCATCTGGCGGGTGATCTCGTCGATGACCCCTGTCAGCTCCTCCTTGGCCTTCTCCACGTCCGTCCGCTGCTCGGAGAGGTAGGTATAGCGGGTATTCACCCGGTCGAACTCCTCGATGGCCCCGATGTTGGGAGTGCCGAGGCTCTTGATCTCCCGGTTCAGCTCCCCGATGCGGCGGGTGGCCTTGGGGATACTCTCCAGCTCCATGCGTTGGCTCTGGGCTTCGGAGTGGCTCAGCTCATACCGCTCCCACAGCTTATCCAGAATGTTCTTCTCCTCCATGGCGGCGGCGTTTTTCTGCTGCTCCAGCCGGGCCACCTCACGCTCCGTGTGGAGGACCTCCTCGTTGCAGCGCTGCATCTCCTGATTCTGCTGGGTGCGGCGGCGCTCCAGCTCCAGCTTCTCCGCCGCCAGCGATGCCAGCTGCTCCTTCAGCTGGCGGCATCCGGCCCGCAGCTCTTCCGCCTTCTGCCGATGGATATCCATCTCCTGGCCGGCTTCCTCATTGGACCGACGGAACCGCTCCAGCAGCGCCTCCCGCCCGGCCCGGTCGGTATGCATCTGGACCTGCAAACGCTCCAGCTCCCGGCGGCTGTGGAGCGAGGTCCCCCGCTCCGCCGCCAGCGCCGCCAGCGCCGTCTTATGCTCGGTGATCTGGCCGGAGATCTCATCTGTCCGGGTCTGTAGGTCGCTCTGCCCAGCCCGGCTCTCCTCCGCCTGACGGGACAGGCGCTCCGCCTCGCCCTCGTGGGCGGCGATCTCCTGACGCACCGCCTGCATCTGCGTCTCCTGCTCCTGTAGGCGCCGGGTCAAAGTCTCCCGCTCCTGCTGCAGGCCGTCCTGAGACAGACGCAGATTCTCCAGCAGGATCTCATGGTGCTCCTGCCGGCCCTCCAGTGTCAGCACCTGTTGGGCTGCCGCCCGCTGCTGCTCCTTGGCCACATCCAGCTCATACTGGGCCTTTTGCAGCTCACGGCCCGTCTCCTGCGCCCGGCGGTCGGCATCCGCCAGCTGCCCACGCAGCTGCTCCAGCTGACCTGCCAGCCGCTGCAGCTCGTTGGCACGGGACAGTACACCGGCGCTGCGGCTGACGCTGCCGCCGGTCATGGAGCCGCCCCGGTTGATGACCTGCCCGTCCAGCGTCACGATGCGGAAGCGGTTCTGGTACCGCCGGGCCATGGTGACGCCGCAGTCCAGATCCTCCACCACCACCGTGCGCCCCAGCAGGTTCTGGAACACGCCGTCGTAGCGCTTTTCATACTGCACCAGCTCCGAGGCAACGCCCACGAAGCCGTACTCCTCCTCGATGCGGCTCTCCCGCAGCTTCTCCCCCCGGACAGCGTCCAGAGGCAGGAAGGTGGCTCGTCCGCCGTCCCGCTGCTTCAGGTAGCCGATGGCGGACTTGGCATCGTTCTGCGTGTCCACCACGATATTTTGCAGGGCGCCGCCCAAGGCGATCTCGATGGCCACGGTGTATTGCTCCTGCGTGGTCATGAGGCTGGCCACCGGGCCGTGTACGCCCCGCAGGCCGCCCTTGTCCGCCGCCTGCATCACCAGCTTCACCGCACGGGAAAAGCCCTCGTACTCCTTCTCCATCTCCGTCAGCAGGCGGATGCGATCCTCCATGGCCGCCGCCTGACGGCTCAGCTGCTCCCGCTGCTGGGCGCTTTCCTGCGCCCGGCGCTGTCGCCCGCCCATTTTCAGGCCGTGGCCCTGAATGACGTTCTCCGCCGCTGCGGCCTCCTCACGGGCCTCCTCCAGCGCCTTACGGTTCTCCGCTGCTGCGCTCTCCTCGGTTTGGCGGCGCTCCTGCAGCTGCTCCAGCTCACGGCCCACCTCCTCCAGTCGGGTGCGGGCCGCCTGAGACTGGGCCTCCAGTCCTGACAGCTGCGCCCTTCCATCGGCGGCAGCCGCCGTGGCCAGCGTCTCTCTGGCCCGCAGGACCTCCGCCTCACGGACGGCGCTGCCGGCACGCTGAGTCATGGACTGCAGCTGCTGCATCCAGCCCTCCAGTTCGCCGGTCAGCTCCTGCGTCCGGCGGTCGATCTCCTCCGTGCGCCGGGTGAGGGCATCCATCTGCCCCTGCAGATCCTCCGTGCGGCTGCTGCTGTCGGCCATCTCCCGCTCCAGCCGGGTCATGGACTCCTGATTATGATCCACCCCCGTCTGCAGCACGGCGATGGCGGCGTCCTCCTCCCCGGCAGCCGTCTCCAGTCCGGACATCCGGCCCCGGAGGGCCTCGGCCTGCATATCGTTCTGCTGCACCTGCTCCACGCAGGTCTCTGCGGCGGCATACACCTCATCCAGCGCCGTCTGCGCCCGCTGCTTATCCTGACAGGCGGACTGGTGATCCGCCTCCAGCTTCCGGGCCTTGACCTTCAGGGCCTGAAGATTTTCCAGCCACACGCTGATCTCCAGCACCCGCAGCTCGTCCCGCAGCACCAGATACTTCTTCGCTGTCTCCGCCTGCTTCCGCAGGGGCTCCACCTGCAGCTCCAGCTCAGCGATCTTGTCGTTGATGCGGACCAGATTCTCCTCCGTCCGCTGGAGCTTGCGCTCCGACTCCTCCTTGCGGTGGCGGTACTTGCTGATGCCCGCCGCCTCCTCGAACACCTCACGGCGCTCGCCGCTTTTGACGGACAGGATCTCGTCGATCTTGCCCTGTCCGATGATGGAGTAGCCCTCCCTGCCCATGCCGGTGTCCATAAACAGCTCGTTGACATCCTTGAGACGCACGGACTGGCGGTTGATGTAATATTCCGACTCCCCGCTGCGGTAGTAGCGGCGAGTGACTGCCACCTCCGCCTCGTCCCGGCCGGGGAAGATGTGCTCCGTGTTGTCGATGACCAGCGTCACCTGTGCAAAGCCCATCTGGCTGCGCTTCTCCGTGCCGCCGAAGATCACGTCCTCCATCTTGGCTCCCCGCAGCTGGCGGCTGTTCTGCTCGCCCATGACCCAGCGGATGGCGTCGGAGATATTGGACTTGCCGGAGCCGTTTGGCCCCACGATGGCCGTGATGTCCTCACCGAAGTTCAGCACCGTCTTATCAGGGAAACTCTTGAAGCCCTGGATTTCCAAAGCCCGAAGGTACACGAGTCGCTCACCTCTTTCATGTTTGCATATAATAACTAATTTATTATAGCAGGCTATCCCCCCTGTTTCAAGCAAAATCCGCTGACGAACCGGGAAAAGCCCATCAAAGCGGCGATGGTGGTGCCATCTCCTTCCAAAAGACAACCCCCCTGACCGCCTTGCGGCGGACAGGGGGGTATGCTCGGGGAATACGGTTTACTTCACCAGCTGGCAGAACAGATCGATCTCATCAGCCAGAGACTGGAGTCCCTGCCGCCAGAAGGCCTTATCCGTCAGGTCGATGCCGGCGATCTTGGCGGTATCCTCCACGCAGGTGACGGAGGTGGCGTGGAGCATCTTCTTATACAGCGGCACGAAGTCCTTGCCCTCCTGCTGATACTTGGCATACAGGCCACGGGCAAACAGGCCGCCGAAGGCATAGGGGAAGTTGTAGAAGCTCAGGCCGCCGCTGTAATAGTGGCCCTTGCACAGCCACATATACGGGTGCAGGCAGGTCTGATCCAGCCCGTCGCCGTAGGCCTTCTTCTGGGCCTCCAGCATCATCTGGCACAGGCGGTCGGGGTCCAGGAACTCCTCCGGCCGGGCGGCAAACACGGCGGACTCGAACAGATACCGGGAGTAGATGTCGCAGATGATCTGGCAGGCGTCGGACAGCTGGCTCTCGATCAGGGCCAGCTTCTCGTCATCGCTCTCGGCGGCATCGATGGCGGCGCTGACGGTGAGCACCTCGTTGAAGGTGGAGGCCGTCTCTGCCACGGGCATGGTGTACTCCTGGCACACCAGCGGGTGGGAGAACACCTGCTGATCGTGGAAGGCATGGCCCAGCTCATGGGCCAGCGTCACAATATCGCCGAAGGCGCCGTCGAAGTTGGTGAGCACCCGGCTCTGCCTGGCGCTGGGGACACCGCAGTCAAAGGCTCCGCCCACCTTGCCGTTGCGGGGATAGAAGTCGATCCACGCCTCGTCGAAGGCACGCTCCACCATGTCGTGAAGCTGGCTGTCGAAGCCGCCGAAGATGTTCAGCAGATAGTCCTTGGCATCCTGTGTGGTGTACTTCTTGTCGCTCTTGCCCATGGGGGCGAACAGCTCGTACCAAGGCAGGCCGTTCTCATGGCCCAGCGCCTTGCCCTTGGCCCGCAGATACTGCCAGAACTTGGGCAGATACTCATCCATGGCCCCCAGCAGGGCATCCAGCGTCTCCGGCTTCATGCGGCTCTGATACAGGGCCTTGTTCAGCGGGGAGGCATAGCCCCGGACCTGGCACTCGTTGATGACCTGCAGCTTGATGCTGTTGAGGGCATAGGCCACGGAGTCCTTGATCTTGTCATAGCACGCCAGCTCCGCCTCATAGGCGCTCTTGCGGACGGCAGGATCGGGATCGTAGGCCAGATTGCGGATGGCGGACAGGTTGGTGATGCCGCCGTCGTACTCCACCTTCACGCTGCTGGTGAGGTTATCCCGCAGGCTCTCCCACGCCGAAGCACCGGAGATGTTCATCCGGGCGAACAGCTCCTCCTCCCGGTCGGTGAGCAGGTACTTGCTGTCCCGGCGGATGGACTCCAGCAGGAAGCGATAGGGCTCCAGCGCCGGGTCGGCGTCCATGATGGCATCCAGATCCTCCAGCTCCGCCACCGTCCGGCGCAGGGATGCGTTGGCGGCGGCGCAGCCGCTGAGCTTGGCGCTGAGCTGGTCGCCCAGACTGTTGGCCTTGGTATCGGCGGTGTTGGCGCTGCACCGAAGGCTGCAGAAGATGAAGAGCTTGTTGGCCAGCTCCTCCACCCGCTCCTGCACCTGCAGGAAGCGATGCACCAGCTGACTGTGCTCCATGCCCGCCGCCTCACCGGCCAGCGTGTTCACCGCCGCAATGGCCTCGTCCAGTGCCTTCATATCCCCGGTAAACGCCGGGTCGTCAAAATCCTTGTAAAGGATACTCAGATCCCATACCTCGTTCATGTTCGTTCCTCCTGCTTTTCAGATAGGCGGCTCCCCGCCGATTTTTCCGTCTCATTATATCACACCCTTCCACCGGTTACAACCATTTGTTTCCGGGAAAAGAGCATCCCCCGGAGCAGTACTCCGGGGGATGTGTGGTTTCATATCGCTCCGTCATCCGCACTGGTGGGAGTGAACTGTATACTCTGCGGTGTCGTGGCCGTCGTGGTGGATCAGGACGATCACGCCACCGTCATACCGCAGCGTCACCGTGCCGTCCTCCGCCCGCTCGCCGCCGGTGAGGGTCACAGAGGTCATACGGGTATCCGTGTGGGCGACGTAATAGCTATCTGTCTCCGCCCAATAGATGAATTTGGACAACCCCACCTGATTGGTTTCCGCCAGAGACACGCCGAAATACTCCTTCAGCACGGCGTCCATCACCTGCCGGGGCGCCCGAAAGTACTGCATGACCGACTCCGGATCCAGCGACGTCAGATACGCCCGCTCCCGGTCGGTGAGATAGGTGTGGCCATAGAGAAGCCCGTAGAACCCGATGCCGTCGTAAAACAGGTGGTGCAGGTCGATATCCTTCGGGGAGGTATAGCTGCTGGTGGTGGCCTGACTGTACCAGCTGCCCGGCGTGAACATCGCCTGAAACTCCTCCAGCTCCTCAGCCGTCAGCGTACCGTTTTCCGGCTTCTGAGGATCGGGCTGCTGATTCTGGGCGCAGCCGGCGCACAGTCCCACGCACAGGCACAGCATCAGCACCATCGTCAGGAAACGTTTCATAATATGATCCTCCTTCACTTCAAAGCTCTTTTTTACGGTGCTCCTCTGTAAAAGACCTTACCATACCCGTCTGCGCCCGTCAATAGTTTTTCGTAAAAACATCTATATTCCTTCCGTTTTTCTTTCATCTAATATATACAAATTCGTTACAATTTGATACAAAGCTGTTACAGCTTACTCCTCCTCGGAAGGCTTCCTGCGGAACATCTCCCGCAGGCTGTCCTTCAACCCCTTGGCCGTCTGGCGGATATCCTCCACTGTCTCCGCCACGTCGGAAACCTCCACGTTCCTTTCACCGGTAGTGAATACGAAGCCGTCGCCGCCCTTGCGGCACACCACGTCTCCCCCGGCCCGGACGCTGCCGCCTACACTCCAGCAGGCCACATCGCCGCCGCTCCGGACGTCACCCGTCACCCCGCCGCAGGCCACATCGCCGCCTGCGGTGACATTGCCCTCCACACCGGCGCAATGCACATCACCGCCGGCCTGCACGCCGCTGCCTACGGCGTCACACGCCACATCTCCGTCAGCCGTGACACTGCCGCCTACCTCGCCGCACTTCACGTCTCCTCCGGCGGTGACGCTGCCCTCCACCGGGCCGCTCTCACACACCACGTCGAACCAGCTGCTGACATTCACCGCCGGACCGTCGTACACGAACCGCAGTTCCTCCCGGTGTCCTCTCAGCGCTGCCGGCTCCTCCGTCAGCAGCTGATGCCCATGATACACCACTGCATATAGAGTATCATCGTCCGGCCACGGCAGGGTGCGCTCCATCTCCATCTCCTCCTGCTCCGCCGTCCGCTCCGGTTGCGGAGCCTCACGGCCAAACAGATCGTCCAGCGTCACATGGAACAGATCCGCCAACTGCGGCAGCAGCTGCACATCCGGGCAGGACAGCCCCGTTTCCCTTAGTTAAAGATATTGTTGGGTATCTCAAGATGTGTCATTCGATTTTGCCGATAAAGCGGTAGAAGATTTCCACTTCCTGTTCCCGGCTTCCGTCCTCACTTTTGACCGCTTCATGGACAAGGATTTTTTCAATCAGCGTATTCAGAAGTTCAGCCGTCAATTCTGTGGGATTGACATACTGTTTCATCAGACCTATCCACTTTTCAGCGTCAACCGCTGTCTGGGCGGCGACCTCCATCGCTTCGTGAAGCCGTTCAATTTTTGCGTCCAATTCTCGCTGTTCGCCCTGATACTTTTCGGACAGCATATTGAAATTGTATTCTGTAATGCGTCCGGCAGACCAGTCCTCATACATTTTTGCAAACAGGGTGTCTACTTCTGCTTTGCGCTTTTCCGCCTTTTTCAGTTCGGCTGTCTGCCGCTTCCTTGCAGTATTGCGTTCCTTGTCGCTGGCGTTAAGTAGCCGTTTCAGAAGTTTGTCCCCATCCTGCTGTACCAGCACAGACCAGTATTGCAGACGGGAAAGGACATAGGCGTAAAGCACATCATAGCGGATATAGTGCATGGAACACTGGTGCAATCCTTGCCCATACTTGCTACAATGGTAGTGGGCATAGGGATTTTTGTTCTGGCTGTTCATACCATAGGCCAGCGACCAGCCGCAGTCCGCACATTTTACCAGCCCGGAAAATATCTGTGTTGTGCCGTTCTTCTGCCGTCTGCGCCTGTTGCAAATCTGCTCCTGTACTTGACGGAACACATCTTCGGAAATAATCGCTTCGTGGGTGTTCTCCACACGATACCATTCCTCTTTTGGCTTGCGTACTTTCTTCTTGTTTTTGAATGAAATATTGGTCTGCTTATTGTGGACGCTGTGTCCGATATAGGTTTCCTCTTTCAGAATACTTTTCACCTGCGCTATCGTCCACGCATAGGCTTTTTCCTCCGGCGCTCCGGCATAGATATTTGCGAAAGTGCCGTATCTCTGGAAATTCAGCCAGCCGGGAGTAGGTACTTTTTCTTCGACCAAAATCCGTGTAATGCTGGCGGCTCCCCGGCCATGAACGGCAAGGTCAAAAATCTTTTCGATAATCCACCTTGTTTCCGGGTCAATCAGAAGATGGCCTTTCTTATCTGGGTCTTTGACATAGCCAAACGGAGCATAGGCTCCATAGTGTGCGCCATTTGCGAACCGTGTCCGCATGGCCGCCTTTACCTTTTTGCTGGTCTGGCGGGCGTGCATTTCATTCAGAATGTTGAGGAATGGGGCAAGCTCATTCTCTCCGTTGATGGTGTCCACATTGTCATTGACAGCGATATAGCGGACGCCTTTGCTGGGAAAGTAGATTTCCGTGTACTGGCCGGTCAGAATGTAGTTTCTGCCTAAGCGGGATAAATCCTTCGTAACAACGCAGTTGATTTTCCCGTCCTCAATGTCATCAATCATTCTCTGAAAATCCGGCCTGTCAAAGTTCGTTCCAGACCATCCATCGTCGATATATTCATCTATGACATTCAGGCCATGCTCGGCGGCATATTGCCGGAGCATCATGCGTTGTGTCTGAATACTCCCGCTTTCTCCTTGCAGTTCATCGTCCCGGCTCAATCTCATATAAAGCGCCGTGTTGTAAATCGTAGTATTGTAAGGTTGTTTCACCGTTAAAAATCCTCCTTCTAAAGAAACAACCCACGCTTACAATACTTTTGCTCTATGGCAATTATATCATAAGCGTGGGCGTGTTATCAATGATGGGCTATCAGGTTGAAGCGGCTTTTTCTGCGGTATGCCGCACCACATCTACAATCAGATCACCGAGGGGCTTCCCGCCTGCGGCGAAGTGTTCGGAGATTTTTATACGGTTGTTCCCACATACAAAATACTGCGTGCCGTTCTCTGCTTGTATGACCTGCCCTGTCCGGGGTGTAAAAATATCGCTTTCGCTTTTTGCCATCCAGTGTCCTCCATATTCAGTTTTCAAGGTACAATGCCGCACAGGAGCGGCGAAAATTTCTGCTTATACTATCACCTTTCCTTTACCGTGTGCCGCTGCTGCCGTTTCAGTTCCGCCAGTATATCCGGCGGGATACGGTCAACCAGCCGCTGTAAATTGTCCAGTTCGCTTTTCAGCTTTGCCCGTTCCATCGTATCTTTCATCTTGCCTTTTTCACTGGCCTTTGCCCTTGCTTCCAACTTCTCATTCTCCGCCAACAGGTCATTGATTGTGACCTTGTACTTTTTCAACTGCCCGGAGAAGTTCTCCATCTGCGGGAACCACTTTTTCAGCATGGAGAGGGCTTCCTCTTTTTTCTTTCCGGCGTTCAGCGGGTTAATGCCGTCCAGTGTGGCTTCAATGGCTCTTGCCTGCCGGGAGAGGGAAACCGCCTGTTTGAAAAGCCGGGTGGGGATATGCTTCCGGCCTGTCCTGCTGGCGCTCTCCCCACGCTCCAAGTCAGGATATTTCTCCACCATATAGGCGTGAAAATCGTCCTGCCACTTCGTCAGGTTTGCCCGGTTGCCGATAATCTCCTTTGCACACAGGCGGTTGTCCTTTGTCAGCGGAACAAAGGTCAAATGCAGGTGGGGCGTTTTCTCGTCCATGTGTACCACCGCCGACACGATATTTTCCCGTCCTACCCGGTGGGTGAGGAAGTCCGCCGCCCTCTGGAAAAACGCCTGTATCTCCTTTGGGGATTTCCCCTTGAAAAACTCCGGGCTGGCAGTTACCAGCGTATCGACAAACCGTGTGCTGTCCTTGCGGGTTCGGCACCCGGCCTGCTCAATCCGGCTCTGAATGAAGTGGTAATAGCGTCCCTCCGGCTTGACGATATGGAAGTTGTATTTGCTCCGGCTTGTGTCAATGTCGGGATTGCTGGCATACTGTTCTTTCTGTCTTTCGTGATGGGCTTCCAGCGGCCTTGCCGGGTTGCCCTTGTGCTTCTCAAACCGTAAAATTGCGTGTTGTGCCATTCTGCTCCTTTCCCCATTCCTTTCCTATCCGGGGTTTTCCACAGGGAAAATCCCGCAGAAAATAGCTCGGATAGGATTGGAATGGATAGAATATAAATCAATCTTTTTATCTTTGTATTTCTATATACCGTCCGGTTTTCGTACGTCTCAGGAGTGATTTCCGTACTTCATGGGTACGGTTTTCAGTCCTCCGGCGTACCAGAACCGGATTTCTTGAAGTCGGTGTTTGGAACCGCTTCATAGGATTTTGGGAAAATGCGGTTGGGTTTTCCACAGCCCTGCTTCTGGATTTCCACCAGTCCGGCGTATTGCAGTTCCCGCAGGGTGTTCACCGCTTTCTGCCGCCCACAATGGAGCAGGTCAACCACTTCGCAGATAGGGTAATACAGGAAAATCCGTCCGTAGTCATCCGCCCACCCATTCTTGCGGGACAACTCTGTCCGGCGCAGGATAAAGGCGTACAGAACCTTTGCCTCGTTGGACAGGGGCTGGAATGTAGGGGCTTCAAAGAGGAAATTGGGGAGCCGGGTGAAGCTGAACGCCTGTTCCGGCTGATGAATGTAAATCGTGTTTGTCATAGCGCGTTTTGTGGACGGTTAGAAGCCCGTTTTCCGGGCCGGGCGATACTTTATACCACCTGCCCCGGTTTGGGGCTTGCAAAGCCTGATAAATCAAGGCTTTTTTCGCTCCTAACTGTCCACAGCAGACCTCCTTTTCCGTTCACTTTCTGTTTTCTGCCGCCTGTGAACTCTGGCGGCACAGCCGGGGCAGTATTTTGCCCGGTTGGATTTGGGGACGAACACGCCACCGCAGACCGCACAGCGTTTCAAGTCCTTATCCCGGAAAATTTCCGCTTCCAGCGTCCCGTCCAGCGGCAAGACCGCCCAGCGGAACCACTTACAGCAGACCGAGAAAGAAATCGTCTGCGGGCAGGTGCAGGTGTCCCCATCATCAAGGACAATGCAGTTGCCGTCCTCACGGCAACAACACTCCCGGCGTATCAGGCTGGCCGCCTGTTTTCTCTGCGCCGGTGTCATGCGGTAAAGGGAACCGTCCGGCCTGCGTTCCAGTGGCGGCAAGTCTTTATAGGGGTTATCTCTCATGCGTTCCCTCCATTTTGCTTTCTGTTGCCGTTCTCCCCGAAAAGGTTTCCTGCCCCATTCCTGCGGCGTGTTCCGGCGTTGGCACGTTCCCCGCAACTTCGGGACAACTTGTCCCGAAGTCCAGCTCCTTGCGGTGCTTCCCCAGCCGGGGTATCCTTTTTCGGACGGTCATTCTGTTTTCAAGGTGCTGTCCATCGATGAACTACCATAAGTCTACACCTAAATGACCGTCCGTCCCGTATATCCGAAAGGTAGGAAATCGGCTTAAAAAACAGGCTATTTCCACGCTCTCGGAATTGTGGTAAAATAATAAGTACAGAGTGACAAATTGGAAGTTGAAAAGGAGATTAGAAATGAAAAGATATGAGTATATGACCGTAGATTTAAGCGCAGAGCCTTCGTTTAATGTTCATGTTAAGTTAGACAGATATATTGCTAAGCTGAATGAATATGGTAAGCAAGGGTGGAGATTGATTTCTGGAACTGATGATTGGAAATATTCAATTTTTGAGCGAGAAATTGAGGATAAGGAAGAATGATAAATCCTAATTTATCTGGCAGACAAGGAGGGAGAGCATGGAACTATCCATACAAGAACGATTGAAAGACCTGCGTGTGGAGCGTGGCTTGACGCTGGAGCAGCTTGCGGAGCAGACCCATCTCTCCAAGTCTGCTTTGGGCAGTTATGAGGGGGACAAGTTCAAAGACATCAGCCACTATGCCCTTATTGAGTTGGCGAAGTTCTATGAAGTGACCGTTGATTATCTGCTGGGCCGTTCTCAAACAAAAAATCACCCAAACGCCGATCTTGCAGACCTGTGTTTGAGTGACGATATGATTGAACTATTGAAAAGCGGGTTGGTGGACAATTCTCTTTTGTGTGAACTGGCGACCCACCCGGAATTTCCCCGGCTCATGGCCGACCTTGAAATCTATGTGAACGGCGTAGCGGGAAAGCAGGTGCAGAGCGCAAACGCCATTGTGGACGCTGTGAGTGCAACGATTATGAAACAACACAATCCCGGATTGACCGACCCGCAGTTAAGACAGCTTATCGCCGCCCATATTGACGACGACAGCTTTTGCCGCTATGTGATACAGCAGGACATAAACAAGATAGCCCTCGACCTGCGGGAAGCCCATAAGGACGATTTTTTCAGCGTTCCGGAGGACAACCCACTGGAAGATTTCTTACAGACCGCCGAGGAAACTGCCAGTCCCGACAGCGACCCGGAACAGGCGGCTATGGCATTTATCTGTAAGCGGCTCAAGCTGAACTATGGGAAACTGTCAGAGGAAGAAAAGAAGTGGTTGAAAAAGATTGCACAGAAATCGGATTTACTGAAAAATCCAAAGCCACAACGGGGTAGAAAGTAAGGGAGCGACAAAATCCTACTTGACAAAGGAGTGCGATGATATGAAAAAAGCGATAGGTTTGATAGCCTTGCTGATTTTAATAATGGGGCTGGTCGGCTGTAACGGAGAAACGGTTAATATCGACTTTCCCTTTGAGGTTGGAGATGTTGAGAATATTGAAATGTACCACTATGCGGGAGTACCTGTATCAGCGGAAAAGAAAGTAGTCGTTGCAGAAAGTGATATAACGGGCTTGTATGATATGTTTGAGGACTTATCGTTGAAAGACAAACAAGTTGAGGAAACCACAGGGGCAGATGTGACCAGCTTTCGATTTAACCTTTCAGATGGAACAAACTACGAACTGATTTATGTCTGTAATGGAGTCAAGAACGGAAAGCTGAAATCCTCCACGGGCAATTTTGAATATTTTACAAGTTCAGATATTGGCTCTTATTGGTCTAATATTGACCTTGAAGCAGTTCCAGTTGAAGAAAGCGAATTGCCGAAGTAGCCCGACTAATTAATTTTTATCGGGGAGATAGCAAAGCCAACCGAGCCAGTCAACGGTCAAGATGAACGGCGCATAAATGCGCCGCCGTTGACAGCCCCGCCCGTCCTTGCTGATGGGCAATCAAGGCGGGAAAGCCCTAAAATGGCTTCACACCTATTTCAATAATTGGAGGAGATAAAAATGAGATCAGAAAAGGAAGTTTATGATATTGTTTTGAATTTTGCAAAAACAGACAAACGCATTCGCATGGTTACTTTGGAAGGATCTAGAACAAATACAAATATTCCGCCTGATGATTTTCAGGATTTTGATATTACTTTTTTTGTTACGGATATGGACAGCTTCACAAGTGATGATAAATGGCTAGATATATTTGGTGAAAGGTTGATTCTGCAAAAGCCGGAAGATATGGAATTATTTCCAGCTGTAGAAAAGGGATTTTCATATTTAATGCTGTTTACTGATGATGTTAAGATAGATTTAACTTTGCTGCCGCTGGAACTGATAGACGAGTATTTTACATGGGATAAACTGGTAAAGTTACTGTTGGATAAAGACAACCGTATCGTAAAGCCGCCAATACCAACGGATATAGACTACCACTTGCAGAAGCCTACTCAAAGAATGTTTGACGATTGCTGTAATGAATTTTGGAATACTACAACATATGTAGTAAAGGGCTTATGCCGCAAAGAAATTCTTTTTGCTATTGACCATATGAATGATATAGTACGAAAAGAATTGCTTCGCATGATTTCCTGGCTGATTGGTATCAAACAGGGATTTCATTTCAGTTTGGGAAAAAACTATAAATTTATGAAGCAATATGTCCCAGAGGAATTGTGGGAACGACTTATGTCCACTTATAATATGGATTCCTATCCCCATATGTGGGAATCCTTTGAACAATGTATGGCATTGTTCCGGGAGGTTTCGTCAGAAGTGGCATGCCAGTTGGATTACCAGTATCCACTATATGATGAAAAAATCAGTAATTATGTGATTCGGCAAAAGAAAAAATATGTCATTGAAGATGATAACAAATAAATTTTTTCAATCAAAAAAATTTATTTTGATTATTCAATTTTGAAAAACTGAATACCTCAAAATCAGAAAGAGCGCGGCCAAGCACTTTGAGGGATTGGCCGCCTTGTCCACCCATCCAGCGGGACGGCGGGTGGCGGTCAAGGCCGGGTGTAAACCCGTTCATTTCAGCCTTGACGGTTGCCCGCTGTCCTGCTACTTTTCCGGGAGTGTGGCCACAACTTCGGGACACTTTGTCCACAAGTCGGAGCGTAGGACGAGGGACGGGGGCTTTCATATACGCCCAGTCTGCTGTTGAAACCAGACCTGTGCTTACGGCTCTACGCCACGCAAGCACAGCCCTGTTTTCCTGCCGCTTCAAATGCCCTTGCCCTCCCCGGCGGCAACGGCATTTTCACGGCAACGCCGACAGAGCGTATAACACACTACACTTTGCTTTGCAAAGTCGTGTGCCAAATGGGGGCGTTGCCCCCTTTGGAAACCCCCACAAGAAAAGGCGGTACGCTACCCCTCCACGGGGCGCATACCGCCTTTTCTTGTTATCCAGCCCTCCGGCTGTATCGGTTGAGCAAAAGTCAGCGTGGGATTGATGTGGTATCTTTATCTAAGTGAACCCCCATTCTCCCACTTGCTCACCGACTGATACGTCAGTCCCAGGGCATTGCCCAGCTGTTCCTGGGTCATGCCCGCCTCTTTCCGCAGCTGTGCGATGCGGCCTGCCAACAAATTCTCACTCATCGTGTGTTCGCTCCTTTCATTTTGTGCTCTCAGCATATAAAAAACCGTCTAAAATGGCAATAACGGCGTAGTTGAATTACGGATATTATAATTCAACCAACGGTTGAGTGCAACAAAAAGAGGCGCAAAACCCCCGGTTTTGCACCTCTCACCCCTTCAAGAGCCTGAAATCCTTACCCATTCACAGCTTCTGTCCCTCGTCCGGCTCCTCCACCAGCACCTCTCCCGCCGGGGCGTCGGAGAAATCCAGCTGGATCACCGCCTGCGCCCGGTTCAGGGAGCAGCCCACGGTCTTGCCCCGCTCTGCCGCCGCACCGGCGCACTTCTCCAGCAGCTGCCTCAGGATCTCCTGATTCAGCCCGCCGCCACGCCAGTGGAACACGAAGTGCTCCTGCTTCTTCCGCAGGGCCTGCCGCACCCGCTTCTCCACATCCTCCGTCTTGGTGAAGGACAGCGACCGGTAGAAGTACCCCTTGTCTCCGCTGCACTCCGGCAGCGGCAGCACCAGCTTCTGATGGTCCCGGAAGATATGCCGGTCGTCCAGATTGAAGTAGTCGTACCGCTTCATCCCCCGCTGGAGGGAGTTATCAAAGGTGGCGTCCATATGATACCGCTGCCCCTCCACCGTCACCACGTTCCATGTGTGCCGGTATCGCACGCCGATCTCCGGTGCCGCCTCGCTGAGCGCCACGATACAGGGAAGCCCCACAGCGTCGCACAGGGCCTTCACCGTCTTGGCGATGCCCTCACACACCCCCACCCCTTGGGTCAGCGGCCCGATGATTTCGTGAGAATAGGACTTTTTCAGCTTGTCATAGGTGACGTTCTCCAGAATGAAATCGTGGATGGCCAGCTCCTTCTCCCGGTCACTCTTTCCCTTCAGGGGCCGGGCCAGCCGCTCCAGCCGGGCCGTCACCGCCTGCCGGTGCATCTTCACCTTTCCCCGGTCGAACAGATAGTCCGGCAGCACCTCCACATGATCCGCCCCCGGCATCTTTCGGTAGTGAAATCCCGTCACAAAAAACAGCAGCGGCAGATCCAGCTTCATCCGCAGATAGATGTCCGACAGCACCTCCGTCCCCAGATCCGGCACCCGGATCACCGCCGCCAGCGCATCGCACCCCGCCGCCAGCATATCATAGACCGCCTTTTTCTCCTTGCTCAGCTGTCCGTAGTAGTATCCCGCCATTCCTCAGCGCCCTCCCCTTACAAGTCAGGCTCTATTGTACCCGCCCCGCCGCCCTTTGGCAAGTCCTTACCAGCCGATGGCTGCGCCGTACTTGTCAAACAGCGCCGAAAAGCGCTTCTTCTGGGTGGGCGTCATCCGCTCCTTGTACAGGGTAATAAGGTTCTGTGCGCTGCGGGTATCCCCGGCCTTGAGATAGTTACCCATGGCCCGCTCCAGACTGTCGCTGGCAGTGGAGCTGAGGGACTGGGGCTTCTCCCCCTCCACCGTCCGGCCGCTGCCGTACCGCACCCCATCAGCGGCCTTCTGTTCGTCCGCCGCCTTGCCGGCATAGTACTTCAGCATGGTGCTGTACAGATCCCGGTCCTCCTTCCCCACGCTGTTATAGTACTCATACGCCCGGTCGCTGTCGGACTGCCACGCCTTCAGCTGATCCTGCCAGCGGCTGTAATCCACCTGCTCCGCCTGCTGCAGCAGGCCGTACCGGTCCATCAGGGCCTGTCCCTGCTGCTCATAGCGGCTGCGAGCCTGCTTCTCCAGCTCCGGGATCAGGGCCGACAGCTCCGACAGATACTGGCTGTATGCCTGCTGCCCCGTCTGCTGGGCATAGCTGGAACCATACCCGCCGGACAGCGCCGCCGCCTGCCCCATGGTATCCTCCATGGCCGCCTGCCCCTGCCTCTGATAGAGCCGTGCATAGCGCTGATAGTCGGCGTCCTGCTCCGGGTCGTAGGCATAGGGCTTGCGGGAGCTGATCTGGTCGTACAGCGCCGCCAGCTGCTGCTGGAACCGGGACTCATATTCCCCCGGCTTCTGCCCCTGCAGGCTCTCCCACAGAGCACGGGCCGCCGTCACCTCATCGGATGGGGTATATCCCTTCTCCAGCTGCCGCATCCGGCTCATAGTCTCATCCGACACGCCGGAGAGCACCTGACCGCTGGTGCTGGGGCCTGAGGTAGCCGGGGTCAGCCGTGCCAACAGGCTCCCCATGGTCTCGCTGCCCGCCACGCCGTCCACCCGCAGACCATTCTTGCGCTGATAGTCCAGCACCGCCGCACGGGTCTTTTCCCCAAAGCCGCCGTCCACGTCCAGCGAATAGCCCACCTGGTTCAATGCCTGCTGCAGCTGCTTCACCGTCTCTCCGTAGGAGCCGTAGTAGACGGTAGGATAATTGGATGCCATCTTTCTTCCTCCTTTTCATGCCGTCCGTTGCCAGACGTACACCGCCAGATACGGCGGCATATTGTTGTGGGCCTTCCCGCCGCCCACGCTGCCCGTTTTGGTATTGCGGCTGATATCAAAGGCCGCCGGGGCATAGGGATAGTACCGGCCGCTGCCACTCTGCACGCCCATATCCCCCACGGCAAAGACCTTCTGGCTGTTGGTGATAAAGCCGTAGTACCCCGCCTCGTTGGCCGGGTTGTGGGCATGGGCGGGCAGTTCATTCTCCGTCAGCGTGTGGACCGCCTCACCGCCGGTGGTCCCTGCACCATACGCAGTGCCTGCCGCCAGCAGGAACCTGTCCCGGATGCGCTCCCACGTTCCGCCAAACAGCACCCCCGGATCGGTATCCGCCGCCGACAGATACAGGCTCCCCACAGGATAGATCAGTTCCCACAGGGCCTTACCCTTCACATAGACCTCCCACTCCGGGTTCACCTCCACCGCCCGGTCGTGCTCGGCATACTTCCCCACGCCTACCGCCGTGCCGCCGGAGGCCAGATGCACCGCAGCCGCCGCCGTGGGAATGGCGCACACCACCGTTCTCCGGCTCCCCGGCAAGTCCTCCGCCGAGAGCTCCAGTTCATACGACAGCAGCGGAGAAAATCCCGGCAGCACCTTCTCCACGCCGCTCTCCAGCGCCGTATAGCCGCCGAACTCCCCGCCGGGACGCCGGGAGCGCACCCGCAGGCTCACCTGATTCCGTCCGCCCACGTCGGAGCACTGCGTCCCACACTTCACCTTCACATAGCCGCCGTCGCTGCACGCCGTGCCGTCGGCATCGCACCGGCATACCGCCGGCCGGGTCATGGTGGGGCCGCTGTAATCGTATATTGTCACCGCCTCTGCTTCTACAGAGACGCTGCGCCCCCGACTGTCCTTCACTGCGGCCGCAGCCGTCACCTCGCCGCTCACCGACACCGCCCCAGCAGACACACCGTTCAGACCGCTGCCGCCTACACCGCCGCAGCTGACGCTGCACCCGTCGATGGAGGCCCCATAGGCTCCCTGCGCCGTCACCTGCCACCTCAGCCGGGTCATTCCCTTGACAAACACGCCCCACTGCTCCAGCACGGCATTGTCGTTCACCGGCGTTACCGTCAGCGCCGCCGTGGGCCGCACCGTATCCGGCACATAGACCCTGCACTCCGTGACGCTGCTTCCCATGGTGGTGTCGCCGTCATAGGTGGTCACCGTCAAACGCATGGTCCCCGCCACAGACTGAGGCAGCTGCCGGGCCAGCTCCAGCGGCGGAGTCCACGTCAGCTCCCGCTGCGCCGTCTCCTGCACCACCGTGCCGCTGGCGCTCCCCAGCGCATACGTCACCCGATGGGTGTACCGCTCCTCCTCTGCACGAATGGACAGCACACACGCCTGCCCCAGCGTCAGTTCCGCCGCCCGCAGCACCGAGGGCCGCAGGATACGGGGCAGCGCTACCGCCGCCGACACCGACAGGCTGGCCGGGGTCCAGCTGGATTCCACATCCGACACCCACTGACCGCCCAGCTGCACCGAGCCGTTTCCGTCCGCCCCATGGCGCACCGTCACCGTCCGTTCTCCCAACAGATACCATCCCGGCGCCGTGTACTGATACGTCTGATAGACCTTCTGTCCCTGCAAAACGTAGTACGCCGAGTCCTTCTCCAGATTGTATGACCCCGTGGTGTTGGCGTACAGATACAGCCGCAGCCTCAGACTGGATGTGTTGGCCGCCCGATCCTGCGTCACCGTATAGTCCAGCCTCAGCTTCCAGCCGTTGCCGGAGGCCCCTCCGTAAATACTGGCCATTTCCTCAACCTCCCATCCACCGGATCACCAGTCCGTTCTCTGACGAGATCTCCCACTCCCCGATGCTCATACCCTCCAGCACCGTGATGTTGGTGATATACAGCCGGTTGTTGGACACATATGCCACCTCGCTGGCATCCTGCCAGAAGGACAGCTTGCTGGCAGTGAAGGTGGCCCGGAAGTCGTTCTGCTCCACCACCGTCTCTCCGTCCACCTCCCGGCAGGTGAGGTTCTGCCCCACCGCCACGCCATACTGCGGCACCGCCCCGTCGTAGCACACGATGCCCGTCCGGATGTATCCTTCTGTCTCCACCCGGTACTGCTCAAAGGCGGCGGACACCGTCTCCGTGCTGGCCTGCAGGTCGGCAAAAAAGCTGTAATACTGGGTCAGCGCCTCCGGATTCGCCTCCAGATACGCATTGAGCCGCTCCACATAGGTACCGAACTCCGACGCCGCCACATACTCTCCCGTCAGCTTGGCCGAAAGCTGATCCATACGCCTCTGCACCGTGTCCGCCGTCTTGACGATCATACTCTTCAGAGTCTGATACTGCTGCTCCCGCGCCGCCGGGGCCGCAGTGCCGCCGGAGGGTGCGGCAGTCCCGCCGCTCTCCAGCTGTCCCAGCGCCACATTCAGCTGCTGGGCCATCTGAAACAGGTACGAATACTGCCGCACCAGCTGCTCCTGCACCGTCCCCTGAGGGCTGGGCGGCATCATCAGTGTGCTCACGGGCCGTCACTTCCCTTCTCATACACCGCCGTCAGGCTGTATACCCGGCAGCCGCCCACGCCATAGAGCCGCAGCCGCAGTCTCCGGCACCTCCGGGGCCGCACATGGAGCACGCAGTCCCGCAGCCGCCCGCTGCCGGTGACGCCGCCCTGCTCCTGCCACGTCTCCCCCTCGTCATAGCTCACCGCTACCCGGACAGCGCCGCCCTCCTCCGGCCGCAGCCGCAGAGACAGACGCACCAGGTACTTTCCCTCGCCGGAATCCAGTCCCAGATCGCCGGTCTCCGCCCACCATACAACAGGCTCTTCCTGCACTGTGCCGCCGCCCTTTAAGGCGAGAATGTCCCCCGCCCCGGTCATGGCGTACAGCACGCCGCCGCTGACGGCGAAGCCCACCGCCCGCAGGTCGTCCTCCCGGTGCCACAACCCCTGCCGCACATCGTATACCAACAGCTGCGGCTGATTTTCGGCGTCCAGCACCGAGAGATAGTACTTCCCGTCTGCGCCTCCGGCCACAGCGCCGTGATACTCATCCTCCCCCAGCGCTTGGGATACCCGCTGGGGCATACTGCCGTCAAAGGCATATACGCCGCCGCAGCCGTGGTAGTACAGCACGCCCTCCACCGTCTGAAGGCTCCGTCCGCTGCCCTTCCTGACGCCGGGACACCGCACCGTCACGATCTGGTGCGCTCCCGCCGCACTGGGATATACCCGCTCGACGCAGTCCTCCTTGAAAAACAGAGGACTGCCCAGATAGTCCGCCGCCCCGGTGAAGGGGCCGTCGGAGCCACGGGTGGCTGCATAGCTGTCGGTGCTGCGCCCGGCGTAGCAGTTCCAATTCTTGAAATCCCCCAGCTTACTGGCATAGATCTCATTGACGGCCTTTCCGTCCACCACACCGTACTTGCACCCCCACAGCCGGTTGCCGCTCTCGATAACGAAGTCCATCTCCGGCACGCTGCGCCGCACCGTCAACGTCTCCGTCTGGGTCGCCTGACTGGCGATCATCCCCGGCACCACCAGAGCGCCGTCCTCCGCCGCCTCCAGCACATGGCTGCCGTTGATGCTCTCCTCACGGCACCCCTCGATGACCACGCCGTCCCCGGCGGTGAAGCCCACGCCGATGCCGCCTGCCGCTATTTTTACATAGGTATCCTCCCGGATGCTCCAGCCACTCTCACCGTACTGCCGCAGCACCGGCAGTTCTCCGGCGGTGTCTAGCCACAGGCACCCTCCCGCCGGGTCCGCCGGCGGCTCCTCCGAGACCAGATAGTCCCCCAGCGCCGCCCCCTTGGCCCCGCAGAGAGACAGCGTCACCTGTCCCTGCGTCTGCACCCGATTCTCCAAACTGCCGTACCGGCTGAGGTCGCCGGTGTTGATGTACTTCTTGTCCGGCCACACGATAAGCCAGCTGCCCATGCTAATGAGCTGCTTGCTTCCCTCCGTCAGCACCAACTCTGTGGCCACGCCGCCGATATACAGGGTGTGCCCGTCCACCCAGATCAAAGCATCCTTGGCGGCTATGCCGCCGGGGGACTCCACCCGCCCTGCAAGACCACGCCGGGGCCGCACCGTCAGGGTGGGATAGCCGTCGGAGGTGAGGTTCTCCATCTCCCGGAAGGAGCCCAGCTCCCCTCTGGCCCGCCGATCCAGCCCTAAAAAGCTGCTGACCGTCACCGTGCTCTGCACCGGCACGCTCATTTTCTGAAAAAACATCCCATCCCCCTCACATCAGCCGCAGCGCCTTCACCCCCTGCCGGGGCATATGACTGCGGCACCAGAAGTCCCGGTATGTCAGCAGGGCGTTGTTCCAAGCGGCACAGGCATTGTTGTACCGCTCCATCTCCCCGTTGGCGTAGTGGATCTGTGCCTCCACATAGTGGCGGTACAGCTCGTCATAGGGCGGCTGCACCAGCAGCACCGTGTCCTCCCCGGCGTCCTCCGGCGGCACCTCTGTCTCCTCTCCGCCTGCGTGGGGCTGATGCACCTCCCGCACTACGAAGCCCTCCGCCTGCAGAAGCCACCGCCGCTTCTCCGCCGTGGTGTACTGGTTGGGGAGCATGGCGTCCACCTGCTCCAGCACCTGCTTGACCGTCGCCATTCTCTCTCCCCCTTCCGTTCAGTTGGCCATGCGGTCTACATAGCTGCGGGCATCGTCCTCCATCATCCGGGCGTTCTCCAGCACCTGCGCCACAAACTCCGGCACCTGTACCTCCACGCCCTTCATGATCTTGAAGTTCCGCCCATTCACCGATACCAGCACGAAATTCTCCTCGTTCTTCCGTCCTCTGGGGATGAGCACCGTTTTCATTTTCTCCTGCATCTGCCTGCTCCTTTCCGTCCGCCGGGTGCGGGCGATACCGCCCGCACCCTCTGTTTTCCGCTTCTCTTTAGTTGGCCTTGTCCTGCCCGGAGTAGGAGGAGCCGCACTCCACCCGCACGATGTACTCGTCGTACAGGATCGCAGCGGCGTGAACGCCCTTCCAGCCCACGCTGGAGCGCTGATCCAGCGGATCGGCAGTGCCGGAGGAGCCACGGGGCTTCACGATGACCTCCGTGCCATCGTTGAGATCCACCACGCCGTAGGCGCCCTTTCCTACGAACAGGCAGCCGTATACGGCACAGCCCTCGGCGCCGCCCTCGCCGGGATAGATGACGGCGTTGTCGGCGGCGGTCACGGCGCTGTCCAGCGTCATGCTGCTGCCGGTGTTGCTGACCACACGGCGGCGCTCACCGCCCAGCAGCACATACCGGCCCGCCAGAGCGCCCGCCGCCACGGTGCCGCCGTCAAAGGCCACCACGGCGTTATTCTCCACCTTGCCGTTGACCAGCAAGGTGCGGCCGTTCTGTGCCAGATCCTCGCCCCGGAAGATTTTTGCCTCCGTGGTCTCCACAAAACGCACTCCGTGCAGCTCACCGATCTCGCCGGAGAACAGCTCCGTGGCAGCGGCATACTGATGTGCGGCGATCCACGCCTCGTCCTGCCGCAGATCGAAGGCCACACTGGGGTGCAGAAT
The DNA here is from genome assembly GCF_018408575.1 of Vescimonas coprocola. Taxonomy (NCBI): domain Bacteria; kingdom Bacillati; phylum Bacillota; class Clostridia; order Eubacteriales; family Oscillospiraceae; genus Vescimonas; species Vescimonas coprocola. Next base: position 671,140 of record NZ_AP023418.1, on the reverse strand, counting down.
GCACACATACTTGCCGTCGAAGGTAGGTGCGTTCATCTTCTTCAGCTGGGTAGCGGCCTTGGCCACCATCTCGCTGGTCAGGCGGCACGCCGCCGTCAGAGCGCCACGGGCAGTGACCTCCGTCTTGCTGCCGTCTGCGCCGATGGCCGGAGCATACAGCACCTGCTTACCCTGCTGGATCTCATTGCGGGTCACGGTATCCAGCGTCAGCCCCATGTTGGCGCCGTGCCGATCGGTGATCTCCAGCACCACATCGTCGATGGCTGTCAGATCCAGCATATCCGACACCGTGGTGTAGTCACCGTACTGAGCCAGCTCCTTGGTGATGTAGCTGACGGAGATGCCGCTGCCGTCCGGGGTCACGCCCTCCGTCAGCGGGGTCAGCGCCTTGTCGAAGGAGCCGAACTTGCGCCATTCCACCGTCTTGCCGCCGCCGGTAGGCAGGGGCTTGGTGGCGGCGAACTGGTTGTGTACCAGCTGGGGCTTGGCGTTATCCAACAGCTCCATGCCGTAATAGGTTTTCATCTCGGCGGACAGTCCGCCGGTGGTCTGGGTGTTCTCCTGTGCAAACACCTGCAGATCGAACAGTTTCTCCATATTCCTCTTTCCTTTCTCCGCTTCGTTGTGTTCTTCCTGCGGCTCCATCCGTGGCCGCTCCCATCAGAAGGAGATTTTCTCCCCCTCCATGACCCGTCTGCGGATATCCGCCAGTTCACGGGAGGTCAGTCCTCTGGGATCGCTGCCCGTCACGCCTACACACCGCCCGCCGTTCTCTGCCGGACGTCTGCCCACGCTGGCGATAGAACGTGCCGCCTGCCGTGCCGTCCGCTTGGCGGAGTAGGCCATGGCCCGCCGCAGGATGTCCTCCCGATGCACCACCTCATAGGCCGCCATAGGCTCCACTCCGGCGCACACCAGCCGTCCGAAGGCCGGGTTCTCCATCTCCCGCTGCCACCGGAACTCCGGATAGACCTGCCGCACCTGCTCCTCCTGTGCCGCCATGGCCTCTATCGCCTGACGGGCCTGCTCCTGCCGCTGCTCCCGTTCCTGCCGGAGCCGTGCATTCTCCTGCCGCAGGCCCCGCAGCCGTCCATCCAGGATCTTCTGTACTCTGGCGTCGAAGTCCGCCTTGTACCTGCCCCGGATCAGCGCCGCAAAATTCTCCTGCTCCCCGGCGTCGGGAGCCGTATCGCCCGTCCGGGCCGCCTCATCGGCCACCCCCTCCTCTGCAAACCACTGCATCCACTGTACCCCTCTCATAGAGATACCTCCTTTCCGTGGTAGGTCACGACCCTATCTGCAATTCCCCTCCACCTCTACGCATTGGGGATACTGCGCCGCCAGCTGCGCCAGTCCGCACCGCACCAGCTCCAGCTCTGCCCGGCACGGCCCCTTGGCCGCCGCCGTCACATACCCCGGCCGGATCACCACCTCCCGCAGATTCTCCTCCTGCCGCAGGCTGCCGATCAGGGCAAATACCAGCGCCGATGCCGCCGCACACACGATGTCCTGCCCCTTGGGAGCATACCCGGCGTGACCCATCACCGTCACCCGGTCCCGTCCGAATACCGCCCGGATCATCGGGGCCTCACCGCCTCATGGGTCTGCTGACGCATCCGCTCCATGGCCGACTGCTTCACCGCCGTCCCGCCGCCGGAGGCCGCTCCCTCCGCCGGGGGCGCCATGGCAGCCTGCTGCTTACCCTGCAAAATAGCCGCCGTCAGCTGGTCCTTGTTCTTGAAGTCCATCAGCTCCAGACACCGCAGCGCCTGATCCGCCATATCCTCCCGGAAAAAGCCCATCTGAAACAGCTGCAGGGCCAGCTGGTTATACTCCATGGTCTTGTAGGGATTCTCATCCTGCGCCGACACCTCCAGATCGAACTCCGGCACCCGGTAGCAGACCCCCGTCCCATCGTCCATCACCTGCTCCCGCAGGCCCTGCCCGTCGTAGCTGACGAATTCCTCCCGGCCCATGGCCCCCAGCAGCCGGAACTGCCGGGGAAGCTGATAAAATTGCCGGATCAGCTCGATGACCAGCGTCACCACATCGGAAAACGCCTCATACCCGTCGTCGATCATGTTCCGGGACAGCTTGCCCCCCGCCTCCTGCAAGGCGGCGATGGCCGTGGCCGCCGTCACACCGGAGGCCGTTCCGCCGTTGGCCACGTCCCGGTTCCCCGCCGTCTCCTTCATCTCGGCGATCTTGCTCTGCATGATGGCCACATACACGCTGTCCAGCCCCGCCGTGTGAATAGGCGCAATGGAGTCCGCCCCCAGATTGCCGTTGGTGTGTACGAAGGGCCGGGTCCAATCGGCGTACTCGTTTTCGTTCACCGCCCCGTCCGACCGAATGAAAAACCGTGGCGTGGCCGCCGCCAGCGTATTCTTGAGAATGGCCTGATTCATCAGGTCGATCTGCTTCTGCGGGGATTTGCACAGATCCACATACCCGTACCCGCAGGGCGTCCCCTCCTCCGGGAACAGCACGTCGAACACAAAGGGATACTTCCCATGGTCATACCACCCCCGCTCCCGCAGCTCCGGGTCGTTCTCCGTGGCATACAGCACCGTCTCCCCCACGAACTTGCAGTACTGCAGCACCCTGCGCCCCTTCTCACGGGTGTGGTAGTACCAGTCCACCACCAGTGCCTTGTCGGAGGTATCCACCTGATCGTCATACAGGAACCGGCTCACGGTAAACCCTCCGCCGCCCAGCTTCCCCTTCAGCTGGGGATACTGCTCCTCCAGCACCTCATGGCTCACCAGCTCCGTGGAGAAGAAGTTGGCCGAATCCTGAATGTCCGTCACCCCCGGCTCCCAAAACAGGTTCAGCAGATCCATCCGCCGGATGGACACGTCCCCCAGACCGTTGAGCTTGCCCGCATCCCAGAACACGCCGTACACGGCGCACCCGCTTTTCAGCTTGTACCACCATGCGCTGGAATAGGTTCGCTTGAACTGGTTCTTCTTCAGGATGGCCGGCAGGATACGGGTCAGCTTGGCCGCCTCCGCCCGGTCCCCCGGTTCTCTGGGCAGCACCGTAGGCTCCGGGTAGCAGTCCATGGCGTCTGCGTGCTTGGAGAGGATGCAGTTCACCAGCCACCCGCTGGTGGGCTGCGGGTCGCCGGGATTTCCCCCCTCCCCCTTCTTCTCCATCTGCGGCCAGTGCCGCAGCTTCCAGAACTGCTCATTGTCGATGATACGCCGCTCCAGATTCACCTTCCCCTGCCGGTACTTCTTCAGAAGCTCCGCCGCCCGGCGCACCTCCTGCTCTCCGATGCGGGGCTTCTCCCCCGCCGTCTGCTGCGTTTTTCTCATGTCATTTCTCCCCTTCCGTTTGTCCAAAACAGCTTTCCTGTCCTCACTTCTCCGCCCACCGCCGCCGGAAGTTTCCCCTCCTGTTGCACGCCCCTGTGCAACACCGGAAATTTTTCCCGGTATTACCGCCTCGCCAGCATATTCAGTGGATCGTCCTGCACCGGCAGTGCCGTCTCCACCCGCCGGGGCGGGATAGGCCGGGCCATGCACAGATACCGGCTCTCATCGGCCACATGATCCTCCATCCGGGTGTCCAGATCCTCCGGCTCCGTCTCGGAGAACAGCAGCCCCGGCACGGTCCTGCGAAAAGCCCGGCACCCGGTGAACACATACAGCTGCGGATACCCCTCCTCGTCGAAGGCCATCCGATAGTGCATCTGCATCCATCCCGGTATCCGCCGATTGTCCCCCTTCATAAAGAAGATGCGGTGCTTCAGCGCCGTCTCATAGATGCTCTCTCCCCGGCTGCTGTCCCAAATGGCCGGGTCCGCCACCCCTAAAATATCCCGTCCCTTCAGCCACGGGTGGGTGTCCTCGATACGCCGGATCTCTGCAAACTGCTTCTCCGGCGTCCACTTTACCCCCTCATCCGGCTCCCCGGTGCAGCCATACAGTTCCAGGATCCGATACACGCACCCGTCGTGATCCACCGCCCACCAGCCGCAGGAAAAGGGCTTGGCATAGCCGAAGTCGTAGCTGCGCCAGATGCTCCACTCTCTGGGGATGTCGAAGGGCTCGATGACGTGGGTGAACCGCCTGTCCCGATAGTGGGCCGGGTCGTCCACAAACTCCTGAAAGAACTGCCCCTGAAACACGTCCCACTTGCCCTCCAGCCACGCCTGCCGCAGCCGCAGGGGCAGGGCCTCCAGCTGCCGCAGATAGTCCGGCTGCGCCCGCAGCAGCGCCTGATTGTCCGTGACCTTGGCGGGGATGAAGGCGTATTCCTCCGCCCGCTCTCCCGCCCGGTATCGCCGGTCGATGAACAGCCGCTTGATGTACCCATGCCCCGGCCCGCCGGGGTTGCAGGTATAGTACATCCTCTTGGGGAACTCATTCACCCCTCGCAGACACGCCGCAAACTGCCGCAGCCACTCCTCCTTCAGCTGGGTGGCCTCATCGATACAGATCACGTCGAACTCTGCCCCCTGATACCGATCCATATCCCCGTCACAGGCGCAGTACCCCAGCTCCAGCACGCTGCCGCCGGGGAACACCAGCTGCCGGGAGACCGCCTTGTATTCCGCCACCCCCGCCAACTGCCTGCGTAAAAACCGCAGGTGATTGCTCTCCAGCTCCGGCATGGTCCGCCGTACCAGCAAAATGCGGATGCCGGGGTACTTCAGGGCCATCAGCACTGCCTTGGTCCGCACTGCCCAGCTCTTCCCGCCACCTCTGGCCCCGCCGAAGGCCACATACTTCTTTTCACACTTCAAAAACTCCTCCTGCCGGGGGTTGGGCCGCTCCAGCTTCACCACCTGCACGCTCATCTGCTCCACTCCTCCGCTTCCTTCGCCAGCACCACCTTCACCGTCTCCGGCCCCTTGTCCGTCCGTTCCTCCAGCGTCACCAGCTCCCGCAGCAGCGCCGTCAGCTCCTTGAGTTCCTTGGCGTCCATATCCTCCATCTGCGCCACCATGCTCCCTGCACTGCGGCACAGGTTCCGGGCCGCCTGCTGCAAGCTGCCCCTCTGCTCCAGCCGCTCCCGCTGCCCTCGCTTATAGACACTCTCCACGGACACGCCGAACTCCTCCGCCAGCGCACGGGCCGTCTCCCCCTCTTTTCTCCGCCGCAGGATCTCCTCCCACGGCACATTTCTTTCCTTCCCCATCACACAGTCCCTTCTCTGAAAAACCCCGCAAAAAATTGCTCCGCATACCTCTCCAGACAATCCCGGCAGAAGATCTCCCCGTTCACCTGATAAAACCCCTCCTCCGGCCAGATCTCCCGTCCGCACAGCCCGCACTCCGCCACGGCCCGATCCCGATAAAACCGCTTCCGCATCTCCTCACCCCTCCTATCCCTCCCCGATCACCGGCCTTTGTTGCACCCGCTGTTGCCCTTTCCCGTCTCACACCTCCATTTTTCGCCCGCTCTCCTCCGCTGCCTGCAAAATTTTCTCCCTCCATCGCCGCCATCCCGCTCCAAATCACCGGAAAGCCCCCTCCCAGCCCCTCTTGCAGTCCCCCTCCCTGTGTGGTATCATAGTCTCCATCCCCCCGCTTTGATTTCACATTCAGGGGCCACGCCATGGGCATCATCCCCTGCGAGATACCGCTTCTGGAGTTCGATCCGGAGCAGACCGCCGTCATCGGCCCGGACTATGAGTAGCTGGACCTGCATCTGCCCCGGAAATGCGTGTTCGCCTTTCTCGGCGGCTACATCGACCGCTGCGCCCACGCTGCGGGAGCCAGACAGGTCGCCACCTTCAACAGCGCCACCAGGCTCTACCCCATCTATGTCACCACCTACCACGGGCAGGAGGTCGCCCTCTGTCAGGCCCCGGTGGGGGCCGCCGCAGCGGCCCAGCTGCTGGACTGGCTCATCAGCTACGGGGTCCGTGAGATCATCTCCGCCGGCAGCTGCGGCGTGCTGACGCCCTTTGACGAGGGTACCTTCCTTGTCCCCTGCAAGGCGCTGCGGGACGAGGGGGCCTCCTACCACTACGCCCCGCCCTCCCGCTATATAGAGATCAGCGAACCCGCCCGGCGGGCCATCGAGCAAACCATCCTCGCCCACCATATGCGCTATCAGGAGGTCGTCACATGGACGGCTTCTTCCGTGAGACGAAGGAGAAGGTCGCCTACCGCAAAAGCGAGGGCTGCTCCGTGGCGGAGATGGAGTGCTCTGCCCTTGCGGCCTGTGCCGCCTTCCGCAGCGCCACTTGGGGGATGCTTCTTTATACAGCGGACAGCCTTGCTGACGTCCAGCGCTACGACCAGCGGCACTGGGGCGGCAGCGCCTATGAATACGCCCTCACCCTGTGTCTCGACGCCGTTCTGGCCCTCTGACCCGAAATTTTCCCCCTCAGCAGATGCAAAGGAGGCCCTCATGAACCACACTGTGCACATCCGAAGCGTAAAGCCCGGAGATGCCCCGCAGCTTGCCCACATCCAGACCGAAAGCTGGAAAGCCGCCTTTCGGGAGATCATCCCCGCCGGCATCCTCTCCGAATATACGGACCCGGAGCCTGTGACCCGAATGTATGAGCATCTGCTGACCCATGGCAGCGCCCATGGATACATTCTGGAGTTGGACGGTGCGCCCCACGGTATCGCATGGTGGGACGCCGCCAGAGAGCCCGACATGGCCGGGACCGCCGAGCTGATCTGCATCCATTCCCTGTCGGCACACTGGCATCAGGGCTATGGCAAGCTGCTGCTGGAGAAGGTCCTGCGGGACGTGAAAAGCGCCGGATACCCCTCCATCCTGCTTTGGGTATTCGATGCCAATCTGCCTGCCATCCGGTTCTATCAATCCCTCGGCTTCACCGCCAGCGGCAGAAAGCGTCCCTCCTTCGGTTCCGTGGAGGAGATGTATACCAAGGCCCTCTGACCCCCACAACCGCCCAAAAGGCCCGCCGCAGAAGTATCTGCGGCGGGCCTTTTCCCCAAATTAAAAAATCCCCCGAAGCACTCCCATAAGAGCGCTCCGGGGTGTTTTGTCTTTCCACACTGGCCGGTATCCCGGCCGCTTGTTATTTCTCGGCCCGGAAGGCGTATACTGCGCCATCCTCTACACCGGTGGCGTCCACGCCGGTCTGGGCGTACTCGCCGTTGATATAGAAGGCCCAGTACATCCCGTCGGTGTCATAGTCCAGCGTGATGCCGTTGACGGTCTTGACGTACAGCCCATAGCTGCTGTCCTCTCCGGCGATGACACCCTGATCCAGCAGGGCCTTGCCCACGGTGTCGGCGTCGGTCTTGACGGTGAACGTCACCTTACCGCCGTCCTTATCCACCACCTCCATGGTGAAGGACTTGGCACCCTCACCGATGGTGGCGCCGTCCTTGGCCACGCCGTTTACCACGCCATTGTCCTTCTGGCCGCAGCCCACCATCACCAGCACCATTACCAGTGCCAGCACGCCGGTCACCATCTTTTTCATGTTTGTTACCTCCAAATTTTAATCATGTAACCCCAGCAGCAAACTGCCGTGTGTCACCTCTACCATAATATCTTGCCCAATAAAGTGATTGCTTACACCCAGCGGCACCGAGGCCGTCAAGGTCGCCCCCTCCAGCGGGTACTGCGCCCCCCGGATGGTGACGCCCTCAGCGTCCGGCCCCACGCAGAAAACCGACAAAATGCCCTCCGGACGGGCCGGAAACACGATGCTGCCGTCCCGGATGGCGGTCCATCGCTCGCCCCGTCCGTGGAGCCAGCCTTCGGCCCCGTGATCCGCCAGATACAAAAGCGCCTGAAAATTGGCCACGGTGTGATCCGTCCGCTGTCCTCCCATGCCGCCATAGAGATGGAACAGCGTCTCGCCCCGCTCCAGCCCCCGCTTGACGGCCAGCATCATGTCCGTGTCATCCTTCTCCACCGGCACCCGCTCCACATGGGGCAGCGCCGGTACCTCCGCCAGCGAATCGAAATCCCCCAGCAGCAGCTGCGGCTCCACCCCCGCCCTCCGGCAGGCGGTGTATCCGCCATCGGCGGCGATCACATAGTCCTCCGCACCGGGCCGTTCCTCCAGCCCGTCAAAATCTCCTGCGCCGAAAATATAGCACGCCATGTCCGTCACCTCTGCTCCTTCGTTTCATCCTCCGGCAGCTGATGCAGCCGCTGGCGCAGCTCGTGGATGTGCCGGGCCGCCTCTGGATACTTCCGCTGGAACCGCTGCTCCAGCTCCTCTCGATGAGCCGCCAGATACGAAGCGATCTCCGGGTGTTGACGCCGCAGCGCCTCCGTCACCCGTTCCCGCTCCTGCTCCAGCTCCAGCAGCACCGCATCCTCCGACCGCTCCAGCAGCCGGGAAAGCTCTGCCAGATGCTCCTCCAGATGCTGTAAAATAGCGTCCCGGTCGATCACGCCCTGCCACCGGCCCCGCTCCAGCAGGAACTCCAGCTCCTGCTCCCGCTGCTCCGGCTTCGTCTCCTCCAGCGTCTGCAAAACCTGTCCCGTCATGGCATCCAGCTTGCTCTGGGCTTCCTCGCCGTAGGCCCACTCCAGCTCCTGCGTCTGCCGCAGCAGCTCCGGCACCGCATGGCGCATCTCCTCCGGGATCCACTGCTTCACCTCGCCCTCTGCGGCGCCGCAGTCCTCCAGCGCCGCATACAAGGTCCGGCGCACAGCGCCCTCCTCGATGAGTTCCCCGGCCCCGAAGCGCCGCAGCTCGTCGTTGACCTGTCCGATATGCTCCGTCAGGTACAGCCGCACCCCCTGCTCCTTCAGCCGCCGGTACAGCAGCACCAGCCGTTCCGCCGAGGTCAGATCCACGCTGACGATGCCGCTGGCATCCACGATCACCGCCCGGATACCGGGCTTCACGCAGTTCTCCACATCCTTCTGGAACCGGTCGATGTTGGCAAAGAACAGTCCGCCGCTGAACCGGTACAGGGCCACTCCCTCCAGCGGATGCGCCTGACTCATGCGCCCCAGCGGGTAGAAGCCCGGCTGCCCGGAGATGACCCCCAGCAGCTCCCGGCTGGGCTGGGAGGCCCGCCGGATCACATCCACGAAGGACAGCAGCACGCCGATGACCACACCATAGATGGTCCCCAGCACCAGCACGCCCAGAAAGGCCGCCAGAAAAATGGCCAGCTCCTTCCGATCCGCCCGCAGCAGCCGGTGGGCCATGTCGAACTCCACCGCCCCCAGCAGGGCCGAAATAACGATGGCCGTCAGCACCGGCACCGGCAGCAGCCGGATCAGCCCGCTGCCCCACAGCAGCACCGCCGCCATCCCCGCTGCCGCCACCAGCGACACCGCTTGGGTCTTGCCCCGGTACTGCACATTCATGGAGGAGCGGGACACGCTGCCGTTTACCGGGCAGCAGCCCACCATGCCGGCTCCCAGATTGGCCGCCGCAAAGGCCAGCAGCTCCTGACTGTCCCGAATCTCATAGCCGTCCCGCATGGCGAAGCTGCTCTCGGCCAGCAGCGTCTCCGCCATGATGACCACCGCCACCGGCAGGCTGTTGCCCAGCCCCTCCGTCAGGCTGACAGCGCTCCAGTCCGGCAGATGCAGCGCCGGAAGTCCCGGCTCCACTGCGCCCAGACACGCTACGCCATGCCCCGGCAGGTCAAACAGCACCGTGGCCAGCGCCCCCAGTCCCATCACCACGATGGCCATGGGGAATTTGGGTCTCAGCCGCTTGGCCGCCAGCAGGATCACCAGCGCCGCCGCCCCCAGCCCCAGAGACAGGGGATGGACCTGCACCCCGGCCAGATGCCGCACCAGCTCCGGCAGCTCTCCGGTACCGGCGGTGCCGCCCATGAGCTTGGGCAGCTGCATCAGAATGATGGTGCAGCAGATACCGCTGATAAATCCCCCCATCACAGAGGTGGACACGAACCGCAGCACCCGCCCCGCCCGCAGCAGGGCAAACAGCAGCAGCCATACCCCCACGTAGAAGGTCAGAACCGGCACCACCCGCTCCGCCTCGGCGGAGCCCATGGCGATGCCCATACCTCCCAGCACACCGCCGATCATGGCCGCCGGGGCGGCATCCACGCCGAAGATGAACTGCGGCGACGTAGACAGCAGCGCAAACAGGATCACCGGCAGCAGTGATCCGTACAAACCATATACCGCCGGAAGCCCGGCGATCTGGGCATAGCCCATGGAAATGGGGATGGACACGGCGGCAATGACCACGCCGGACAGCACGTCCTGCCCCAGCCACTTCCGCTGATAGCCCTTCCCCGTGGGAAACAGATACCTCATCCCCGCTGCCTCACTTCAACTTCTGCTGATGCATCCATACATCCATCACCAGACTGTGGGGCAGGAGCTTCGTCAGTCCCGTCTGGAACCGGGCCACAAAGCCGAACTGGCTCACATCCTTCCCCCGCTTGGCATCCCGCCATGCCCGCTGCACCAGCTGCTCCGGCTCATACATGGCCACATACTTCTTCACCACCGATTCACCGCCGTTGACGGTGGCACGGGCAAAGAAGGCCGTCCGGGTCCAGAAGGGGCAAAGGGCCATGACCCGGATGCCCCGGCCCCGCAGCTCCCGGTTCAATGCCCGGCTGAAGCTCAGCACAAAGGCCTTGCTGGCCCCGTACACGTCGATATACGGAATGGGCTGGAAGGCCGCCACCGAGGCGATGTTGATGATCTGCCCGCCCTCCGGCATATAGGGGATCGTCAGCTGACACAGGGCCATCACCGCCTGACAGTTCAGGTCCACCATGTTCAGGTTCACCTCCAGCGGCGTATCCACCACCGCCCGGAACTTTCCGAAGCCGCTGGCGTTCACCAGCAGGCCCACCTCCACCGGCTCCTCCGTCAGCACCTTGGCATACGTCGCAAAGCTGCTGCAGTCCGTCAGATCCAGCGCCAAAGGCCGCACGGGAAACGGCACCTGCTCCCGCAGCCCCTCCAGCGCCGCCTCATGGCGGGCGATGACCCATATCTCATCAAAGCGACCGAAGGTGTCCACGGTCTCAGCGAACCGGCGTCCCATACCGCTGGAGGCCCCGGTGATAACTGCAATGCGCTTCATATTGCCTGCTCCTTTCCGTTGACGCAAAGAGAGACTGCCGGCGGGCTCTCCCTCCCGGCAGTCTCCGCTGTCCTGCTTATTCCTCGTTGAACCAGCACCGCACATAGGCGGCCAGCCCCGGAACGATCTCCTTCATGTACCTCTCCGTGGTGTTGACGCACAGGTGATAGGACTCCTTGGCGCCCCACTTGGTATCGCTGTACATCTGGCGGTACTGGGCACGGTTCTTATCCACCTGCTTGATCATCCGCTCGATCTCGTTGCGGGTCAGATGCTCCCCCTCCGGAGCCCGGCGGATGCAGCGCTCCACCTTGGCCTCCATGTCGGCGTAGATGAACAGGTTCAGGGGGTGATAGTCCTTCAGGATCACGTCGGCGCAGCGGCCGATGATGACGCAGTCCCCCTGCTTGGCGAAGTTCTCGATGATCTGGCGCTGGGCCGCCGCCACCCGAATGGGCTGCTCCATGATCTCCATGGAGGGCATGGCGAACCGATGGCCGATGGTCATGGGATAGGCGGCCTCGATGCTCTTCTCGGACACATTGGCCACATACCGCTCGTCAAAGCCGTTCTCCTTGGCGATCATCTCGATGATCTGGTGGTCGTAGCAGGGGATGCCCAACTCCTCCGCCAGGCGCTTGCCCAGCTCACGGCCGCCGGAACCAAACTCACGGCTGATGGTAATGATCTTGTGCATACTTCATTTCTCCTCTCTAAAAAGGCACGGATAACAACATATCTCACAGCCCACAGAGCTGCTTCTTACCATTTAATACTCGTAGCAGCTGCCGCCCACAAACTCCCGCACGATGGAGTTCAGCGGCACATACGGCGTGTGCAGGGGCGGCACCTCCCGCACCACCTTCATCAGATCCGTCAGATCGTTCTCCGCCATGAATTCGTCCGTCAGCTCCTGCCGGAACTGGGGGATCTCCAGCAGATACTTGGCCAGAATACACGGCTCATAGTCGTGGAAGCTGTCGATCTGGATGGCGGCGTTGGACTTATAGGGCTTGATGTAGTTCTCCTCGCCCCGGTTGACGCTGGCCGCCCGCTCCACCGTCTCCCGCAGAGAGTGGCCTCTGGTGTTGTAGTCCCGGATGAGCCGGCGGGCCACCCGCAGCTGCTCCGGCCGGACGATCTTGTCGTCATAGGTGATGATACGGGTACGGGGCGCCACATAGATGCCGTTGGCAATGCCCCGGATCTTCTCGAAGATCAGCGGGTTGAGCATATGGATGCCCTCTGCAATGATGATGCCGTCCTTGTCGCCCTGCATCTTGCGATATCCGCCGGTCTTGCCCTCCTTAAAGTCGTACCAGGGGATATCCGCCTCCTTGCCGTCGGCCAGCTGGGAGATGCAGGACACCAGCTGCTCCACGTTGACGCAGTAGGGGGATTCCCAGTCGGTGGCCTCCGGAGGGCGCTGATCCAGCGGCAGGAAGAAGTTATCCATGCTCAGCAGGCACACATGGACTCCCAGATTCTGCAAATACTCCTGCAAACGCATGGCAGTGGTGGTTTTGCCGCTGCCGGAGGGACCCGTCAGCGCCACCAGCGGCTTTTCGCCCTTGTTGGAGAGAATGGTGGTCGCCGCCGCACTGATCTTATCGTGGAACACCTCCTCACACCGCAGCACGAATTGCGTCTCGCTCCGCATGGCATAGTTGATGTTCTCCAGATCAATGACTCTCATAACCGGTGGCTCCTTTCTCTGCGGCACTCTCTCGCCGCTTCCCTGCATCCATCATGCAATATTATTAGGCGTATATTATAGCACATCTTCCCCCCGCTGTCCAGCGCACATTTTCCCCTCCTCTGGCCCTATAAAAATTTTTTCAAGAAAAATGAAAAAAGCCCTTGCAATTCCTGATATCATGTGCTATGATGTCAAAGTCGTCAAGAGACAAGCGCCGTTAGCTCAGCTGGATAGAGCGTCTGGCTACGGACCAGAAGGCCGGGGGTTCGAATCCCTCACGGCGTGCCAAAAATCCTCGAAATCGTAAGATTTCGAGGATTTTTGTTTGCATAAGTTGCTAATTTCGGATGCCGCTCTTTTTTCTGACCCAAACGCTGACCCCAACGGGAGCGGATAGCGGAAAGGTCTATACCGCACGGGAGAGGATGCTCCCCATCGTTTGCGCCGCTTTGAGCTGTGCGTCGGTGGTGACATGGGCATAGGTGTCCAGCGTGAAGCCCGCGGAGTAGTGTCCGAGCATACTGCTGACCGTTTTCACGTCCACGCCGTTTTGCAGGGCCATCGTCGCGAAGGTGTGGCGTAGGTCATGAAAGCGTATCCGTGGCAATCCCGCCCGGTTCAGCACTCTTTGCAGCATATGCAGGACGCTGTCCGGGGACATAGGGCCTCCGGTGGGCGATGGAAATACCCATTCGCTGCTTCCCACCTTGTTTTTCTGTGCCTTTAGAACGTCTATCGCGTCTGCCGACAGCGGCAGCGTGCGGTAGGCGTTTTTCGTTTTCAACGGTGCCTCGACTACTTTGCCGTTTTGCCGGGAAATGGCCCGTTGGATTTTCAGTATGCCACGGTCGAGGTCGACGTCCGTCCATTTCAGTCCCAGCAGTTCACCCCGCCGAAGTCCGGTGGCGAGGTCGAGGTAGTAGAGTTCGTACACGCCGCTGTCCCTGGCCTCCTGGAAGAAGGCGCTGAGTTGGTCGGCGGTCAGCGTTTTCATCTCCTTGTGCTCCACCTTCGGCAAGGCGCAGCCTTGCGTTGGATTTTTGCTCACCAACTTCTGCTCGATGGCAAGGTTGTACGCCGAACCGATCATCTGATGGATGTTCCGCACGGTTTTCGGTGCTAACCCTTTCGGCTTTTTCTTGGCCTCGATACGGTCAACCCGGCCACCATCCAGCAGGTGCTTATAGAACTGCTGTAAGTCCAGAGATGTCAGGTCTGCCAGCGGAATGCTGCCGATCTGCGGCTTGATGTGGTTTTCGATGTAGCCATGGTAGGTCAGGTAGGTGGATGGGCGCATCTTGATTTTGGCATAGTTCTCGTACCACACTTCTAACCAATTACCTACCGTGTAGGTTTTGGCTCGCCCATAGTCGATGCCGACGTTTTCCTCGATAGCCTTTTTCAGTTTCTCTTTCACTTCTGCTTGTGTCTTGCCGAGGACATTTTTGATGATGGCCTTGCCAGTTTCTGGATCGTGGCCGACAGTGTACCGGCCTTCCCAGCGTCCATCCTTGCGCTTTCGGATGTTCCCTTCCCCGTTTGCTCGTCTTTTTGGCATAAAATCAGCCTCCTTTGTAACGGCACACAATACCGTAAAAGGCAGAGAAAAGCTATGGGGAAGCCACACTATTATCAGAAAGTTATCAATTCTCAACCGCCGCTTATCTTTGTTTATGGCGTAGCAAGATTTGAGCTGCTACGGAGACTTCCGCCGACTACAACGGTATAAAGCGTACCGATTTTCTATCAAAGCGCCGCTGCAAACCGTTGTGACACGGGGCTTTGCGGCGACTTTTCTCAAATTTAGCGTCAAACAGTTCCGGGAACCTCGAAAAAAGCGTCAATTTCCAAAACCCGCAAACCCTTGCGGCAGCTCGCACTGCGGGCTGCTGTGAATAGGCATTGGCGCGAAAAGCGCCAATGCCTTTCTCCTGCTTCTCTCTTCGTCCCGAAAGTCCTCCGCAAAACCGCCCGAAAACCACCTTTAAGGCCGGGATGCCCCCTCCCTGCCCTGTCTCAACTGTTTTCGTAAAAAACACCGGACATCTCCCTTGCAATTCCCGTTTCGATGTGATACACTACATTACGACAACTAAAGATACGGACGGTGCGCCGGGGAACAAACGCGAATGCGAAAACAACACCCGGCGGCGGAATGGGGTGAGAGGCCCCGCGAGAAGGTCACTGTGATGCCTTGGGCGGCGCGGAAACGCGGCGCGAGGGGGCTAAGTCAGATACGCTATGCACCGGGCCGGTTGGTTTTGCCATTCCCGAAGCCAAAATGAGAGGTGCGGCGCACGGTCATTTGGGCCATGCGCTTTTGTTTTTCCACAACGCATAGCCGGGTTTGGCTGTGCGTTATTTTTTGCGGCTGACTACGGTGATAAGCCGCTTTTCTCCGGGCGGGAGAGGGGGCGCTCCCCTCTCCCAGCCTCCTCAAGTCCAGAAGATCTCCTCATAAAGCGATATCGCTTTATGTTTTTGCGCATATGCGCAAAAATTCAGACCTCACGGCCTTTTAAGATAAGAAAAATACAAAAGAGAAAGGAAAATCACGCGATGAAAAAGAGAATCCTCTCGCTTCTGCTGGCGCTGATGATGGTGCTGAGCCTGATCCCCACGCTGGCGTTTGCCGCGGGTGAAGACAACAGCAAGGTCACGGTTTATTTCTCCCTGTCGGATAACGGGAAGTACAAAAACGGCACCAGCGGCAAAACGCTGGCCTATGTCCCGGTAACGGTGGAGTATTTTGATCTGGATGACTACGGTCTGGGCAAATACACCCGTGCGGACGCAGGCGAGCAGCCCACGGTGCTGCACCTGTTCATCAAAATGCTGGAGCAGGAGTACCTGAACAGCGGCAAGCTGACGGTAGGCGGAGACGCGCTTACCGTGTCCGGTGCCGCCGGAAGTATGTACATGACGCAGTTCTGGGGCCACGATCAGAACCTGACCTATTATGTGAACCATGTGTACCCCATCATGTCGGGCAGCACCGGCGCCACGGCGGACCGGATCATCCTGAAAGATGGCGACGTGGTGGACGTGGCGATGTTCGACGACTGGAGCTTCTGGGGTGACGCCTACGCTGGCTTCCAGTATTTCATGGACGGCGATGCGCCCACCCACAGCTATACCGCCACGGCGGGTGAGGCCAAAACCATCACCTGTAAGACAGCGCAGACGAACATGATGAGTCCCAGCGGGACGCAGTATAACGTCTGCGGTACGCAGACCGTTTACTACGGCAAGACGCTGTTTGCCAGCGACGCCCAGAGCGTCACCACCGACTCCAGCGGTGCGGCCAGCATCACCTTCCCCGAAGCAGGCGACTGGTATGTGTGGGCCAACGGCGCCAAGGGTAAGAGTACCAACAATGTCGTCAGCTCCCCCGCCTACGCCGCGGTGACGGTGGAGGCAGGCGGCGTGACCACTCCCAAGCTGACGCTGACCACAGACAAGGAAAGCGTCATTTGGAACGAGAAGGTCACCGTGACTGCCACCAACGAAAAGGGCGAGCCGGTGGTCTGTAATTGGACAGTCAACGATCCCTCCGTGATGCCGTACAGAGCAAAGAATCCTTGGGACGGACAATCCAGCATTGCGATCAAGGGCACAGAAGTGAAAAATGCTCTTGTGCTGACAGCCACTTCGGTGGACGATCCGACGCTACAGGGTGAGCTGCAGTTTAACGTATTGCCGTTGGCCGAAGTGTATGCGGTCTTTGGTGACGGAACTAAGCAACCCTTGACCATGAAGGCAGAGACCAGAGCTGTCGGAAATGGCACCTTCAATGTGATTGAGATTCCTGCCGCCGTCGACCACATCTTAGTCCGCCCTGCCAAAGGCTATACGATTATTGATAATAGCGGCCCTGCAACCGGTACACCTCTTTGGACACCAGAATATGACAGTGAAGGTTTTTGCGCTGTGACACGTGCGCAGGGCGATTTAAGCAAAACAACCTTTGCGCCCGAAAGAGTTCTGTTTACCCGTGGAATACTACCGAAATACCCTGAGAGCGACTGGTTCTGTAACAGGATTAAGGTAGAAAAGGAAAATGTATTCTTGGCGTGGGAGCAGGACACAGACAGCCCCATCCAAGAGGTCAAGGTAGAAAATGCGACCCTCTATACTCCAGTGCAGACGGCACAGAACAGTTTTAGCATGATACTTGACCGCAATGCAGAGACCGCTTCTTTCCTTTTTAATACTGAGGCAAAGAAAGTCTATCTCACCGATGAACAATACAAGGCAGAGGGCGCTGCACTGGAGCAGAAGGATGGCTTCTACGTGCTGCCTGTCAATGCTTCCGAGCTTGAGGCCAGCGGACTGCATTCCCGGCGGATGGAAAAGACCTACTATGTGCTGGCAGAGTCTACCACTGGCCGCAAGCTGCGCTTTAATGTTACGGTGTACCAGCGGGATAACGCTATGGATACCCCCACAGCGGTGGAGGAATATCTGTGTCTGGCCAGCCAGTACACCAACAACGCCAATAACGCAACGGGTACTTATGGAACCATGCCGGAGCGGGCGCTGGCAGGCTTCCCGCAGAGTGGTACTGGTATGAATATGCTGGTATCTTTGGGCAACTTCGGCGGCTACATCATCTACCGCTTTGACCAACTGATCACCAACGATCCCAACCACCCTTACGGCGTGGACTTCGTGGTGCGGGGCAACAACTACGGCACCAACCACTTCGGCTTTTATGAGCCTGCCAATGTGTTGGTATCGCAGGATGGCAAGACGTGGTATACGCTGGCTGGTTCCGACCACTACAGCAACCACGCCTATTGGGATTATACCATAACTTACACCAAGTCCACCGGCACCTCCACCGTCTATGGCGGCGCTTCCGGTACGGCGGCAGACTGGACAGACAGCATGGGCTATTCCGGCACCAGCTATCTCTATCCCAACAAAGCCCTCTATCCCCTGTTCCCGTGGACAGCTGAAAATGATACCAGTATTACCGTTACCGGTACGCTGTTGGGCGGCAAAGGAACCACTCGTAATGAGATTTTCGATGTGGCTGTTCCCAAGTGGGGCTATGCCGACACCTGCTATAACGGCTTGAATCCCTACACCGGTGCCGAGGGCGGCGAGGTATTCGACCTTGACTGGGCCGTAGACGAGAACGGCCAGCCCGTGAAGCTGGATTGGGTCAAGTACGTAAAGGTGCAGACCGCCTCCAACGTCGATGGCGGCGGCATCGGCGAAAAGTCCACCGAGGTCAGCGCCATCTATAAGACCGACGCGGCTGCCGCTCCCGTTGGCGTTACCGCCGCTCCCGCCTCCATCTCCATCAACGGCCAGAAGCTGGCGCTGAAGGATGGCGTGGACGTGTATTCCGCCGTGGCCGATACCGCCGTTGAGGTGGCTGTGGACGCGCCGGAGAACACCAACGTCTACATCAACGACGTTTACGGCAAGAGCGCCAAGTTTGACTCCCTGAACCACCGCATGGTGCGCGTTGTGGTGCAGGAGGGCGAAAAGGAGCCTGTGATCTACTACGTGAACCTCAAGACACAGGCTCAGGCCGACGAGGACGCTGTGGCGGATGTGATCGCCAAGATCGACGCCATCGGTGAAGTGACCAAGGACAGCGGCAGCAGCATCAAGGCCGCCCGCAAGGCCTATGACGCGCTGTCCGATGCGCAGAAGGAGCTTGTCACCAACTATCAGACCCTGCTGGATGCCGAGAAGTCCTACAAGAAGCTGACCCGCCCCACTGGCGGCAGTTCCAGTTCCAGCACCACCGATGACAAGAAGAACGACGGTAAGGACGTGAAGTCCGGTAACACCGGCGACGCGGGTATCACCCTGTATCTGGGCATGGGTCTTGTGGCTGTCATGGCTGGCGCGGTGATCGTCACCCGTAAGCGCAAAGAGAACTAACAAGCCGCCTTTCTTTGATTTTTCTCTATATGGCAAAAGCGGAGGTGCGTCAAGCGCCCCCGCTTTTGCCGTTTTGTGTGGGGGGAAGGAACGCCTGTCGTTTCCGGTCTCAGTATTCTTTGATTACAGCGTGGTCATTTTTGCGCTGCCACACGACACGGCTCAAACGCAGAGTCTTTTCCAAATCCGCCCGAAACCGGCTTGAAAGCCTTCTCTTGGGCTGGGATGCTTCCCTTCCCCGAAGGAGGTCACACAGCGGCTCACGAGGGCAAACACGGGGTACTTCTGTGCGAGGGTCTCGTCAGCTGACACAGCAAAGCCGGAGGAAGCGGATGTATGCGTTTACAGCGTGCGTCCGCTTTCTCCGGCATCGCAGCCCCGCAGGGCTGCGGGAAGCCTATTCTTGAATTGTGGAGGTTTTCACATTTTTATTAGGTTCGTTGTTGTATATGCTCTTACACTATGGTACAATGACCTTAAGCGATAGCATATGCTGTATGGAAAAGTATTTTGACCCATTTTTGACCCAGAATAGAACTGGAACAGGCAGTTACGGGCGGAAACAAAGGAATGCCTGTCCAGCAAATATCGGTAAACAGCTTGAAACGGAGCCGAAACGGCTCCGTTTTTTCTTCGGGACAACCTACGGACCAGAAGGCCGGGGGTTCGAATCCCTCACGGCGTGCCAAAAAGACCCGAAACCGTAAGGCTTCGGGTCTTTTTGTTTGCATAAGTTGTTGTTTTCTCCCGCTGCTTTTTTCTGACCCAAACGCTGACCCCAACGGGAGCGGATAGCGGAAAGGTCTATACCGCACGGGAGAGGATGCTCCCCATCGTCTGGGCGGCTTTCATCTGGGCGTCAGTGGTGACATGGGCGTAGGTGTCTAGCGTGAAGCCTGCGGAGTAGTGACCGAGCATCGAGGACACGGTTTTTACATCCACGCCGTTTTGCAGCGCCATGGTGGCGAAGGTGTGACGCAGGTCATGGAAGCGTATCCGTGGCAATCCCGCCCGTTTCAGCACTCTTTGCAGCATATGCAGGACGCTGTCCGGTGACATGGGGCATCCGGTGGGCGATGGAAATACCCACTCGCTGCTTCCCACCTTGTTTTTCTGTGCCTTTAGAACGTCTATCGCGTCTGCCGACAACGGCAGTGTGCGGTAGGCGTTTTTCGTTTTCAACGGGGCTTCCATTACCTTGCCGTTCTGCCGCGAGATGGCCCGTTGGATTTTCAGCACACCACGGTCGAGGTCGATGTCCGTCCATTTCAGTCCCAGCAGTTCGCCCCGCCTAAGTCCGGTGGCGAGGTCGAGGTAGTAGAGTTCGTACACGCCGCTGTCCCTGGCCTCCCGGAAGAAGGCGCTGAGTTGGTCGGCGGTCAGCGTTCTCATCTCTTTGTGCTCGACTTTTGGCAGGGCGCAGCCCTGCGTTGGATTCTTGCTCACCAACTTCTGCTCCATGGCGAGATTGTACGCCGAACCGATCATCTGATGGATGTTCCGCACGGTTTTCGGTGCTAACCCTTTCGGCTTTTTCTTGGCCTCGATACGGTCAACCCGGCCACCGTCCAACAGGTGTTTGTAGAACCGCTGCAAGTCCAGAGAGGTCAATTCTGCCAGCGGAACGCGGCCGATCTGCGGCTTGATGTGGTTTTTCAGAAAGCCTTGGCTGGTCTTGAACGTGGAGGGTCTGAGTTTTACTTTCGCGTAGTTCTCCATCCAGACCTCCAGCCATGTTCCCACGGTGTAGGTCTTGGCCCGCCCATAGTCGATGCCCACATTTTCCTCGATGGCTTTCTTCAGCTTTTCTTTTACTTCCGCTTGCGTCTTTCCAAGAACGTTCTTGATGATGGCTTTTCCGGTTTCCGGATCGTGACCGACTGTGTAGCGGCCCTCCCATCGTCCATCCTTGCGCTTTCGGATATTGCCTTCTCCGTTTGCTCGTCGTTTTGGCATAAAATCGACCTCCTTTGTAACGGTACACAATACCGTAAAAGGCAGAGAAAAGCTATGGGGAAGCCACACTATTATCAGAAAGTTATCAATTCTCAACCGCCGCTTATCTTTGTTTATGGCGTAGCAAGATTTGAGCTGCTACGGAGACTTCCGCCGACTACAACGGTATAAAGCGTACCGATTTTCTATCAAAGCGCCGCCGCAAACCGTTGTGACACGGGGCTTTGCGGCGACTTTTCTCAAATTTAGCGTCAAACCGTTCCGGTACCCTCGAAAAAAGCGTCAATTTCCAAAACCCGCAAACCCTTGCGGCAGCTCGCACTGCGGGCTGCTGTGAATAGGCATTGGCGCGAAAAGCGCCAATGCCTTTCTCCTGCTTTCTCGCCGCAGCGTCCAAAATCCCCCTATTTTGCCCGTCTCGGTGTTTTCCACGGTTGCCGCATTTCCTCTTTCGACCGAACCCGATGCGCTGGGCTTTGGTCGAATTTTCTGTTCTCCCGCACGGTGGCGCAACGTCCGGTCTTGGGTTTCCGGTGGGTACGCGCCCGGCTGTGTCCGGAAAACCGGACACAGCCGCCACACGCGGCTCACGCGGGTGGACAGGTGGTTTTCTGCCGTGCCTGTTGGAGCGCTTCCAAGCGTTTTCGGATGCGTTCCTGCTCACATTCCGTGTCCAGCTTTGCAAGCTTTTGCTCATAAAACTGCTGGATAGAGAACTGAATGGGCAGGAGCGTGTACAGAAGGCTTCTGTTCTGCTTGCGTCCATCCTGCGTGATGATCGTAGTGCGTTCCGTCTTGATGAGTCCTCGCTCTACCAGTTCTGTCACATATTTTCGCACGGTGTTCGGACTCATATTGACGGCTTTACCAATCGTTTTGTAGCTTGCATGGCACTGATATGTCGTCCGATCCTCAGTGTACATCAGATAGCTGTAGACAGCCAACGCGCCCGGTGAAAGACCGAGGGCGAAAACTTCATTCGGCAGAGGAAAGTAGTTTTTAATCGGATCGCGCGACGTGTAATACTTATTCCTCATGCGTGCCTCCCGTCTGCCGTTCTACCCATAGACGGAACTGCTCCTTCGGTACGACAAGCCGGCTGCCGATCCGCAGCGACGGAAAGCCGTCCTCATGCAGAAGTTCATAGGCGCTCGACGGCGAAACGCCCAGCGTGCGGGAGACAAGCTGTGCGTTTAGAAACAGCGGCAGCTCGTCAAAATTTTTGATGCTTGATGTGTTCAAAGTCTTTTTTACCTCCATATAATTTTAGAATTTTCGGAGAAAAAACTTGCGTTTCGGAGGTCCCTCTGTTAGATTGAACACAGTTGCAGTCCGTGTTTTCCGAAACGCGGCGCGCCGTCCGACTGTTGCAGCAGCCGGACGGCTTTTTTCTTTTCCGGTTACCATCCTCCATACCCGTTCCTGCCCTGCGGCCTTTTGTTGACGCACACGGCGTTGGCTTCGCCTCGGTACGCTGGCTGCTTTTGCAGCGTCGCGGCATACTTCTCCGGCGAGTATCGTCTTTGGAGATGGGTGTGAAATTTTCAAGGTACAGAGCAACTTTTCGTTGACAAGCTGTCTATGTGATGCTAGACTATGATAAAATAATTTAGACAGCTTTCTGATTTTAAGGTAACATAGAGCTATATTTTTGTCAAGGCTATTGCATTTATAATTTACAATTAGTCCATATTTGAGGTGACGACTATGTGGTATGCAAAGATGTATTTCTCCGGTGAGAAGGAGTTCTTTGAAAATGATGCGTTCGGAATGCAGGGGCTGCCGTCCAAGCGGCTGGAACTTCCGTTTTTGGAAAGTCTGCTGACGTTTCTGGAACTGGACGAAAAAGAAATCACGCCGATGCTGGAACGCATCAGCGTGAATTGGGAACGCTTCGTTGAGAGCCGCGCCCGCGAAGCGTATACAGCCGCGATGGTGGAGCTCGGTGTGCTGGCCGAGAAGCACATTTATCTTCGCCTTCTATATACGCGCAGCTTCGGCTGTTTTTCCGTAAATGGCTACGGTCAAGCGGAAATTCAGGCGATTGCTTTGGACTTAAAGGAGTTTGCAAAGCAGTTTTCAGAGACAAGGAAGCAGGTCGAGAAGTTTTTGAAATGTGTGCTGGACGTGGATTCCGCCGGGCGTGAACCGCAGAAACAGGCGGCGAAAAACTATCATCACGACCAGCCGAGAGATCCGGAGCTGTTCCGATTTGAGCCAATCCCGCTGAGCTTTGAACCGGTCGAGCCGGGCCGGTGCGCGCCTGTTTTATACTCGTCCGTCGTGCGCGACATGATCGACTATTCGCTGCGAAGCTGCGTCGAGCGCGGCGTGACCGTGCGCCGCTGCAAGAATTGCGGCCGCTGGTTTCCGCAGACCGGCCGCGTGAGCGCGGAGTACTGCGAGCGCCCGGTAAAGTACGGTGAGCAGCGCTGCCGCGAGATCGGTGCGTTCCGGCAGTGGACGAAAAGACAGACCGATGACCCGATTTTCAAAGCATACCGCAAGGAGTACAAAAAGCGCTTCGCGTGGATCAAGGCCGGGCGCATCACCGACGAGCAGTTCTATGCCTGGAGTGAAAAAGCCAGAGAAGAAAAGAAGAAGTGCGACCGGGAGATCATCTCGCTGGAGGATTTCCAGCAGTGGCTCCGCGACTCCAAAATATGAAAATACGCTGCCGGTAAGCTGTCGGCAGCGTATTCTTTGTCTATAGCGGAGCAAAATACAGTCCTTTTACGCAAACGTTTTCACCAGGTCGGAAAGCTTTTGCAAACGGAAATCCGCAAGCAAGGAATTTGCCGCGGAGCCGATGGCCGCAGCGTAGAAACCGCCGGCCTTTGCAGCCTTGTATGCGAGATAACCCATGTCATCTTGTTTTCAAAACTCATGCCTATATAATGCGCAGCGCTGCCATCGGCAGAGGCGGAAAGGGAAAGAGGCTTACAGAGATTTGCAGAAGGTGTCGATGCGGCGGAGCGCCTCACGGAGATTGTCATCCGAGCAGGTGTATGCGATACGGATGAAGCCTTCGCCGCATTCGCCAAAGGCGCTGCCCGGAATGCAGACGACCTTCTGCTCGTCGAGCAGGCGGTTGCAGAACTCGACGCTGCTCAGGCCGAAGCTGCTGATGTCGGCAAAGACATAGAACGCGCCGTTCGGGCGGTTGCAGCGGATGCCGTCGATCTTGGCGAGGCCGTCGAGCAGGATGCTGCGGCGGCGCTCAAAGACCTGACGCAGCTCTTCGCAGAGCTCCGGATGGTCGAGCGCAACGGTCGCCGCGTACTGGCCGGGGGCGTTGGCGCAGGCGTTGAAGTTTTCCTGACACTTGGTCATGCGGTCAACGATCTCCGCCGGGGCTGCGACAAAGCCGATGCGCCAGCCGGTCATCGCATAGGACTTTGAAAAGCTGTTGACGATGACGGTGCGCTCTCTCATGCCCGGGAAAGACGCGATGCAGTGCGCTTCCTCTCCGGCGTAGAGCAGGGTGTTGTAGACATCGTCAGAGATCACCAGCAGATCGTGCTTCACGGCCAGCTCGGCGATCTTTGCCATCGTTTCGCGCGTCATAACGGAGCCGGTGGGGTTGTTCGGGGTGTTGATCATCAGCGCCTTGGTGTGCGGTGTGATGAGCTTTTCGATGGTTTCCGGCTGCATTTCAAAGTTATGCTTCAGATCCGTGGGGACGCGGACCGCCGTGCCGTCACAGTATGCGACCTGCGCCACATAGTTC
The DNA here is from genome assembly GCF_018408575.1 of Vescimonas coprocola. Classification (NCBI taxonomy): domain Bacteria; kingdom Bacillati; phylum Bacillota; class Clostridia; order Eubacteriales; family Oscillospiraceae; genus Vescimonas; species Vescimonas coprocola. The sequence continues at coordinate 646,859 of NZ_AP023418.1, read as the reverse complement.
AGCCACTGCGGATCCTGAATGAGGATTTCATCACCCTTGTTCAGCAGGATGAGGAACAGGAGACTCAGCGCGCCCATGCCACCGTTGGTGATGATGATCTCCGTGTTCGGGTCGTAGTGCAGATCCTTCAGGTAGGATTTTTCCGCGATGGCCTGACGGAACGAGAGCGTACCGGCGTTCGGCGTATAATGCGTGATGCCCTTGTCGAGCGCTTCCTTGCAGGCCTCACAGACCAGCTTCGGCGTAGGCATATCGGGTTCGCCGATGCCGAGGCTGATGACGCCGGTCATGGTGTTTGCGCGGTCAAACATGGCGCGGATTGCGCCCTGCTTCAGTGTTTTTGCTTTTTCATTGATCCATTCCATGATATTCTCCTGTTATCTCTGCACCCGCCCCGTGCCGTCGCCGCCCATGAGCTTTTCCACATCGGAAACGCTGACACGGTTAAAGTCGCCGATGACGCTGTGCTTCAGACAGGAAGCTGCAACTGCAAATTCGAGCGCGGACTGCTTGTCCTCATACTGGTTCAGGCCGTAGATCAGACCGCCCGCAAAGCTGTCGCCGCCGCCCACGCGGTCAATAATGTCGCGGATTTCATATTTCTTTGAAACATAGAAATCCTTGCCGTCATTCAGGCACGCCGCCCAGCCGTTCCAGTCGGCACTGTGGCTCTCACGGAGCGTGATGGCGATGCACTTCATGTTCGGATAGCTTTCCAGCACCTTGTTGCCGAGCGCTTTATACTTCTTACGATCGAGTTCACCGGACTCGACGTTCACATCGACGGTAATTTCGAGCGATTTCTGCACGTCTTCTTCGTTGGCAATCGCCACATCGACATACTTTGCAAGCTCTCGCATGACCTCGCTGGCCTTCTTGCCATACTTCCAGAGGTTCTTGCGGTAGTTGAGGTCACAGGAGACGGTGATGTTCCGCTTCTTCGCTTCCTTGACGGCTTCGAGCGACAGCTCCATTGCGGATTCGGAAATTGCAGGCGTAATGCCCGTGATGTGGAACCAATCCACACCCTCGAAGGCTTTGTCCCAGTCGATATCGCCCGGCTTTGCAAGTGCGATTGAGGAATACGCACGGTCATAGACGACCTTGCTCGGCAGCTGATTTGCGCCGCCCTCTAAGTAATAAATGCCCATGCGACCCTCGCTGCGGACGATCTTCTTTGTGTCCACGCCAAAATAGCGCAGTTCGCGGATACAGCACTCTGCAATATCGTTCTTCGGCAAGACGGTCAAAAATTCTGCGTCCATGCCGTAATTTGCAAGGGAGATTGCCACGTTGGCTTCGCCGCCGCCGAAGGTCGCCTCAAGCATCGGGCTCTGGAAGAAGCGCTCGTGTCCCGGCGCTTTCAGGCGGAGCATAATTTCACCAAATGTCAGAACTTTCATCTTCGTCCCTCCTTACTTCTGCAGCAGATGCACGGCGAAACCGCCGAACTCGTCTTTGAGGTATGCAGCTGTCATACGTCCGTTTTTGTACTTTGCCGAGCTTTCGTCATACGCAAAGCCCTTCTTTGCAAGCCCTGCCACCGCCAGCTCCACAGAGTTGGTGCGGATCGCAATATGACCGTTTTTGCCCTTGAACATGGACTTCATGACCTCGATACCGCTGGATGCAAACATCGAAGAGTTGCCGTCTTTGACCGGCAGATCAAACGCTTTGTTCAGCTTCTCGCAGACCGCGGATGCCGCATCGGCATCTTCGCAGTTGACGCCGACGTGCGCTACCTCGAACCCCAGCGCAGCGGCTCTTGCTTCCTTGCAGAGCTTTGTGATCTTCTCAAAATTACCGGCTGCAATGTCCGCCTTCGAGCAGACCCAGCTGCCGCCGACTGCGTGGATGAACGGCGCGGCGATGAACTCGCCGATGTTCTGACCATTCACGCCGCCGGTCGGGATGAATTTGATCCCGCCGAACGGACCCGAGAGCGCCTTCATGGCAGAAAGTCCGCCATAAACGCCAGCCGGGAAGAACTTCACAACGTTTAAACCCAGCTTCATTGCCGCCATAATTTCCGTCGGCGTCACGCAGCCGGGCGTCACGGCAACGCCGTTTTCCACGCACCAGCGGACGACTTCTTCGTCAAAGCCGGGGGATACGATAAATTTTGCGCCGCACTCGGTGGCTTTTTTACACTGTTCAAGCGTAATGACCGTTCCTGCGCCAACTAACATGTCGGGGCAGCTTTCCGCGACTGCCTTGATCGAGTCCGCCGCAGCAGCCGTGCGGAACGTGATTTCCATCACGTCCACGCCGCCGGCAAGCAAAGCCTTTGCCGTCGCGACCGCGTCCTTCGCGTCATCCAATACCACAACCGGCACAACAGCCGATGCAGCCAGTCTTTCAGAAACATTCATTTTGTCGACTCCCTACTTTCATTTGCGATGATTCCAATAAACATCCCATGCGTTTCCTGCAAACATCATCTCTCGCTCTTTCTCCGTACAGTCGGACAAAAGGAATTTTCCGTGTGCCACCAACTGCTGATAGTTTGCCGTCCCCAGCAGCCATGGAATATCTGTCCCCCATAACAATTTCTTTGCTCCCACGATCCCGCGTGCCAAGTCAAAATAGCGTTTCGTACTGGGAAATGGATATTCTTCTTCCTTCTGCACATGATACGGGAGCGCGGAAAGATCAAACCAAACATTTGGCAACGTACCCAAACGAATCTGCTCCAACCACGCAGACCAAAGCTCCGGGTTGCGCTCTGCAGCTCGCGAGGGCTGCCCCATGTGGCAAAGCACGATTTTCAATCCCGGATGACGCTTTGCGATGGACGCGATCTGATCTGTCTGATAAGAACCATCGCCTGGCCGACCGAGGTCAAACGAAACCGTTTTTCCACCTGCTTCCATGGCCTCCCAAAGCCATCTTAGCTCTGGTGCATCCAGCTGTACGCCGGGATAGACACCGTACAGGCCGCCCGCCTCAGAAAACTCAATTTTAATGTTTTTCCAAAGCGATCCTTCCAGCTTTTCGGCATAATACTGGCGCGCCGCGGGACTCCAAGGGTCAAAAAAAGCGGAGGCAGTAAACTGCTCCGGATAGTCCCGGCATGCTTGCAGTACATACTCGCTCCAGTCTCCATAGCATGGGCAAAGAATCAGGACAGCTTTATCCACCTGTGCCTGCCGCATCTCATGCAGCAGCATCTGCAATGTATGGCTGGTGTTTTCGTTGATCGCCGGCAGCACATCCTGTGCAATGCCGTCTCCTGCATCAATCCGGCCATATCCCGCGCCATGGGTATGGCCTTTTGGGCCATACCCATCAACGTTTGGGAAAATATGAACATGCGCGTCAATCAGCATAGCTTTTCCCGCTCAGTTCATGCTGCCCTTTACGCCCTGAACCAGTTGATCGATCACGTTGATTTCTTCGATCGTCGGTCTGTATCCGTCCTCAAACATGACCGAACCGTCCTGCGCATAGATCGGGCCCTCAAACACGGCAATCTCCTTGTTAATCAACTGCTCGCGCACTTCACCAAGCTTCGCCACGATCTCATCAGAGACTGTGTCGCCAAATGTTGCCTGCTTGATCAGGTTCAGTTCCATGCCGCCGCTGATGTTCACCGGTTCATATTCTCCGTCAATCGCCTGCTTCAGATACGGAATATAGCCGCTCCAATCCGTAATGCACGCAGACAGCCACGTCTGGGGATCCAGCTCATACGCATCAGAGTTGCAGCCGAAGCAGTGCACGCCACGGCTGCGGCAGATTTCCATCATCGTCTTGATGGAATCCTGGAACGGCGCAATGACATCACAACCGCTGTCGATCAACTGGTTCACAGATGTGGTCTGCAGGCCAGTATCCGCCCACGACCCGGTAAAGACCGCGGTAATATCAATCTCAGGCTTGATCGACTGCGCGCCAAGTGCAAACGCGTCGATGGCAACAATGACATCCGGGATCGGCAGAGAGCCAATGAAGCCGATCTTGTCCGTTGTCGAATACATGGCGGCCAGGACACCATTCAGATACCAGACATCCTGCACTTCTCCATGGATGATGGAAAAGTTTCCGCCGGCGTAATCCGTGATCGGGAGCGAATAGAACGCTACCTCAGGATGACGCAGCGCGACATTGTGCGAGTATTCGAGGAATCCAAACTGCGAGGGGAACAGAATGGTGCACCCCTGTGCAATCAGCTCCTCCATGACACCTTCGCTGTCAGAGGTTGTAGGGACGTTTTCCTTGATCACGACTTCAATGCCAAGCTCTTTCTCAACAAGTTCACCAAGCTGCACGAAATTCAGGTTGAAGCCATAGTCGTCTTTTGTTCCGCTCAGGATAATGCCAAGCTTCTTTGCCCCCGCACCGGGCTTGACGTCGCCCGTCTGTTCCGTCTGCGTCTGGGTGGGGTCAGCCGGCTTTGCGCATGCCACCAGCGTTGCCGCGAGCAGAACCAGCACCAACATCATTGCAACTACTTTTTTCATTGTTTTTCCTCCGTCCTTTTTCTTTAAGTAATAATTTTCAGTTGTTCCGGCATCGACGGCTTTTTGGACGTCGAAATAATTGCCAGAGCAACCAATGTAAACAGGTAGGGCATCATCAATGTCACATACATGGAAATGGGCACTTCGTGGATCTGGAAGAATATCTGCAGCGCCTGTGCCAGGCCGAACAGATACGCCGCAAGGTATGCTCGCTGCGGCTTCCACGAGCAGAGGATCACCAGAGAGGAGGCAATAATTCCCCGTCCGTTGATCATGTTGTTTGCCCAACTCATCGCATAGATCACGCTCATATGTGCCCCGCCGATTCCAGCCAGAACACCTGCAAAAATAACCGCTCCGTATTGCAGAACCACCGGGTTATACCCGTACGCTCTTGTGACATCAGGCCGTTCCCCCACAGAACAGAGCACCAGCCCCGTTCTTGTTTTTGTCAGGAACCACCAAGCTAACACCGGAAGTACATAAGCGATATACGTCAGAATATCCTGCTGAAAAAAGGCCGGCCCAATCACCGGAATCTTGCTCAGAACCGGAATGGCGAGGGAAAACGACTTTCCAAGGCTGACGCCGAGCTGCGATCTTCCAAAAAAGGTGGTCAGGCCCTGCGCAAAGAAAATCAGGATAAACCCGGTCGCCATCATGTTGCTTTTTCTGGAGATGGAAAGGAACGCCTGGATCAGCCCAATCAAGCCGCCTGCAATCGCTGCGCACAAAACAGCCAAAAACAGGCTTCCGCTCCCGGCTGCTACGGCAAAGCCTACACATGCGCCACAAAGCATGCTTCCTTCTACGCTCAGGCTGGTGATGCCGGTTCGTTGGCCAACCAAATCCCCAAGCAGCGCGTAAATGATGGGAGTTCCTGCGCTGACCATGCAAATGAGAATCGTTGTTAGTTCATTCATGCCTTTCTCTTTCCTCCCACCGTCATAATTGTCAGCAAAACGAGCATGATCAAAATCTGCATTGTCGCCGCCGGAAGCCCGGTGTTGATCTCCATGCCGTTACCGGCGACGGTCAAACCGCCGATCAGTAAGGCGGACAGGATCAGCAAAAGCGGGTTGTTTCCAGCCATTCCTGCAGCAAGGAAGCCCATAAAGCCCATGGTCTCGCCCGCACTGATCCGCACACGGCCCTCGACGCCGACGACCATGACCGCGCCGGCAAGGCCGGCAAGTGCACCCGCGAACAAGAACACCCAGGTCTGTATTTTTCTCACTTGTATGCCTGCGTAACGTGCAGCCATCTGGTTTCCGCCGATCGTACGCACCGCAAACCCCACTCTTGTATGATAGATGATATACCAGGTCAAGCCTGCCATGGCAATCGCGACAAAGATACCGGCGTTCATTCTTGTTCCAAAAAAGGTGTGAAAACGCAGCTGGGGCGCAATTTCTACCGTCTGCGGGTAATTCCATCCATTTGGATCGCGAAGGCTGCCAAACAGCATGGCAGAGATCAGGTAGGTCGCAACATAGTTCATAAGGATTGTCGTCAGGATCTCGTTCATTGCAAGCTTCTGCTTCAGAAAAACACCGACGCCTGCATACAAAGCCCCGCAGATCATACCAACCAGCAGCATCAGCGGGATTCCGATAACACCGGGCAGATTTGCCAGCACTGTGCTTCCGGCAACAGCGGTTCCGAGAGCGGCAATCGCCATCTGGCCTTCTCCGCCTGCGTTGGCCAGGCCAACACGGGCCGGAATGCTTGCCGCAAGACCCGTCAGGATCAGATACGACGCACGGACAATTACTTCGCCAAAGCCGTAAGCCGAACCAAAAATAGATGTAATGATGGTCTGATACGCCACAAGCGGCGATTTGCCCTGCGACAGGAGCAGCCCGGCAAACGCGATCAGAGGAAACAGGACGCAGATCAGGATCCTAACTGCCAAGCTGTCTTGAAGTTGCAGCGGCTTCTTTTGTGCCTTATTCATGTGCGTTCTCTCCTTGAAGCATAATTTTTCCGATCTCATTCGGCGTACACGCGTCTACACAGTACGGTCCAAACGCAGTGTGAGAAGACAGGACCAGGATCCGGTCGCACATCGTGAACAGCTCCGAGATATCTTCGGAAATCAGGATCGTACCCACGCCCTGTTTTTTCAGCCGGAACAGTGTCTTGTGGACTGCGTGTACTGTGGCGATGTCCAGTCCCCGGCTTGGATAACTGGCAATTAACAGGCGCGGTCTAGAGATAACGGCACGGGCAAACGTCATTCGCTGCAGATTGCCGCCAGAAAGTGTCCCGGCAATTCTTTCTGCCTGTGGGACCCGGAGGGTCTTGACCTCAGAATGTGTCTGCAGCTGACTGCGCATTGCCTGCCAGTCCATATCACCATGGCGGTAAATCGGATCCAGGCCGACCAGCGCCATGTTTTCCAGAATCGAAAACGTCGGAACAACGTTGTCGCGAATGGGATCCTCAGTCACCATTCGCATCCCCAACCGGATTCTATGCGCAATATCTGTTGAGGAGATATCCTCTTCATTTGCGCTCAGGATACCGCTCTGCAGCTTCCGCGCTCCGTATATGGCCTCCGCCAGTTCTCTCTGCCCATTTCCGGATATGCCGGCAATGCCCAGGATCTCTGCTTTGTGCATTTCAAAGCTGACATCATGCAGAATCAACTGATCGTGGTCATCCTTTATGCTGACTCCGGAAAGCGACAGCTGCAGTGCCGCTGCTTCGTTTTCCTCACTGCATTCCGGGCGTTCCAGCTCAAAGTTGACCGGAACATTCCCCATCATTGCCGAGATGATCTGCTGCTGGCTGAAGCCATCTCTGCGTTCAAAGGTACAGACATGTTCGCCCTGACGCAGAATTGTGATTCGGTCAGCCACAGCAAGGATCTCGTCAATTTTGTGCGTGATCAGGAAGATCCCATACCCCTTATTGCGGAATCCGCTCAGCATCTGCAGAAAAGCCTGCACTTCGTGCGGTGCCAGCACGCTTGTGGGCTCATCGAAAATCATCACACGGGTCTGCGGATCCAGCAGAATCTTCAGGATCTCCACATGCTGCCGCTGTCCGAGGTCAAGCTTCCAAACCTCCGTGTCAGGATCCACGGAAAGGCGATACTCCGCAGAGATTCGATTAATTTCATCGCGAAGCTTCTTTTTATTGATCTTCCACCCGGCAGAATGGAGGGAAAGGAATACATTTTCCAGAACTGTGAAAGCAGGAACGAGCCGGAAATCCTGAAATACCATTCCGATACCCTTTTCGCGGGCAATCGTCGGATTCCAGCGCTCCATTTTTTCTCCGTCAATATACAGATTTCCGGCAGTCGGCTGATAGACACCATAGAGCATCTTCATCAGCGTACTTTTTCCCGCACCGTTCTCGCCTGCTATCGCATGGATTTCACCGGCGTGGATTTCGATGTCAATCTCCCGGTTTGCCGTCAATTCTCCGAATCGTTTCGTGAGTTTTTCCGCCCGTAAAATCGGTTCCACTCGCCGTTCCTCCTGTTTTATCATCTCTGCTCACTATAGATCACAACATGATTTCCATGCGGATCAAGCAGGGTAAACGCCCGCGTTCCGTCCTTGCAGCCACAGGGTTCCTGCAAAACCTGAACCAGCGGCGCTTCCTTTTTCATGATTGCCTCAAAGCAACTGTCTGCATCCTGTGCTTCAAACATCAGCGTCTCGTTCCCCTGCGGCATCGGATCCTTTCTGCAAAGTACCTCCAGCGTTCCGTTTGAACTCCTGCTGCGCAATGCGGAACCCGGCGAACGGCTGCCCTCAGAGCCTGCGCTTGCAAAGCGTTTCGATGTCAGCCGAACCACGATCCGGGAAGTCATGAGCCAGTTGGAAACAGAAGGCTTCGTCCAGCGCAGGCAAGGAAGCGGCACCTATGTGCGTCATCAGCCGCTGCTGGAGGATGAAAGCCTGCTCCACTTTGTCGATTTTCCGACGCTGATCTCCAAGCAGGGACACACGCCCGCCATGCGGCAGCTCGGATTTGTGCAGCAGCGCGCAGGAGCTTTCTTTTCCACCCGTTTTCACATCGGTGAAGAAGATCGGATCCTCACCCGGCGCTGCCTGTACACGGCAGATGAACATTTTTGTGTACTGGCTGAAGACAGTTTCCCGCTGGCCTTCCTCTCGAAAGGTCAGCGTGTACAGCTGCTTGGGTCAAACAATACCGATCTGCGGCTTTTCCTTTTTCTCGCAACCGGCCGCGCCGCCTGTCAGGACGAAACCACAATCTCCGTTGCCCAACCGGAAGACTACCCGTTCCTTGAATCCCCGCTCGAGGACAAGCAGCATCCGCTGCTCTTTCTGAGCAGCATGTGTCTTGATAATCACAATGAACCGTTTATCAGTTCGCAGATTTACTCGGACACAGACTATATCAAGTATCAGCTGAACCGCAGGATCGTCTGAACTCAGTGATTGCTGTGATACAGGTTGATCCGGTTTCCACAGGGGTCTTCAACGGCAAAGTACCTTGTACCGTAGCTCTGTGTTACAGGCTTGCTCACAATCCGGATGCCTTCTGCAGCCGTAAGCTCCTGATAGGTCTGATCGACATCTTCGGTTTCCAGATTGACGATCACAGGGCCGGTCTTTCTGTCATGTGCCTGACAGAGTACGCTGATTGTACCGCGACCAGCCCGGAACTTTGCGCCGCAATCCTGCGCGCTTTCGTTCCAACTGTAATATGGCTTCTGTCCGAGCAGCGTTTGATAGAAGTCTCGGCAGACAGAAAAGTTTTCCTCTTCGGTGTATAGAAGGATTTGAATGTCTCCTGTAAATGCTGTCATGTTCTTATTCTCCTTTTTTGTAGACACAGACGCCGTCAATATATTTTGCACAGATGTCTCGATCATCCGACCTGGTAATTAACCGTTCTATCCGCTCATACGGTGTCCGCTGCACGCCGTCGCAGAAGCGGCTGTCATCCAAAATCACCGCATCAAAGCAATATCCCGGTTCAAAGCTCCCGCTTTTCCAAAGTACGCCGCCGCCTTTTGTTGCAAGGTAAAACGCATTGGGCAGAGACAAAACTTTCCGCTGATCCATATTGCGCGCGCTGTTTTTGGAAGCCCAAAAGACTTTAGACGCCAAAATCGCTTCAAAGATCGTTCGGAACATATTCAGGGTATTGCCGCCGCCGACATCCGTGCCCAGTCCGACTGCAATTCCAGCATCGAGATATTCCATGATTGGTGCTGCGCAACCGCAACTGTTCATATTCGACTGTGGACAATGTGCTACCAGCACATTGCGTCTTTTCAGCGTTTTCACCTCTTCGGGGGAGGAAAAAACGCAGTGCGCCATCACAGCCCGTGTATGCGGTCCAAGCAAACCAGCACGGTCATAGGCCTGCGCATAATAATCAAGATCCGGTGCAAGCTCGTGCACCCAGTCAATTTCATCCAGCCCCTCCGAAAGATGTGACTGCACTGGGACGTGGTATTCCTCGGCAAGCTCTCCCAGTTGCTCTAAACAGCTTTCCGTACAACTCGGGAAATAACGCGGTGTGAGGATCGGGTAGATTGCACCAATACCATCTTTCGTTTCCTCTAGCCAAAGGCGGGTCTGCGCAATTGTTTCCTCTGTTGTTTCCAACAGTCCAGCTGCACAGTTTCGATCCATATTGACTTTCCCAACGTAACCTGCAAAGCCGAACTTTGCCAGAGCTTTCATGAGAGTCTCTGTCGCCGTGCGGCTGGTCGTGGCATAGGCACACAGGCGCGTCGTCGGTGTAGCAAGAAGTGACTTCGCAAAGCGGGTGTAGGTCAGTTCCGCATACGCTGGATCGTTAAATCTAGACTCGTCTGGGAACGCATAACGCTCGAACCATGTGTTCCACTGTCCGTTTTCAATATTTTGCCCAATACCTTGAAAGGGTGCTTGTGAGGCGTGAACGTGGATGTCGCATGTTCCGGGAATCACAAATTTCCCGCTTGCATCCAGAACCTTAATTTGACGATATTGCTCCGGTAACGCTGAATAAGTCCCTGCAACTTTTTTTCCATCGCAGACCAGATATGCGTCTTCCATGATGGTAAATTGATCCCGCTGTGCGGTAAAAACCAGCGTCCCTTTGATTGCAAAGCTCCGCTCCGCAAAATATTCAACTTGGCTCATAGCATCCCCTACTCGGCAATTCATATAAATCTTAGCTACATAATATCAACATTTTTGGTCACCGTCAACACAAACAAGTGCTTCAATAACATCTTTGGATACATGCAAAAAAACACTCTGTTTACCTCCCTTTCTTTTCTGTTAAAAGTGCAATTTGTACGACAAATTACCCAAAACTGCTCTGCGACTGCCCATGGGCATCCTGCTTATGTCCTATCGCCACCCGCTTCTGCATGAGATTTTTACGGCGTTTGGAGTCCACGCAGATGCCCATCGGGTTGCTGGGTGGCGCGGCGGTGTCGTGGAAAACTTGCCTCATCTGGTGAAACAATTTGACGCTTGAACTCAAAAGATATTCGGATGGAAGACGCACTTGGTGAGAAGCTGCGGATAGAGTATTTTCACCTGCAAGTGTCGGATTTGTAGAAGTCTGTGCAAAAGAATCTTCGAGCTGAAAGCGCAAATGCGCCGCTTCTTGAATAATGACGTTCTTGATTGCGCGAAATTCTTTCTGCTGCGAAAGCGGATTGTGCTTGTCCGGACCTGCTTTTGTAGTAACTTTCTAGCGTATCACGCAGGTCATTCCAGATGGAATAATACGTTGCTACCTCCGGCATCTTTTCAAGTTCATCCACGATGAAATCCAGCATATCTTTCAGCGGCTTTTTGAGGTACCCATATTGCTTTTTGCCATTGACCGTACGCAGTTCCATCGCAAACTCCAACAGTTTCTGATGAACAACTCCGATGGATTTTCAATACTCTAGCTGGCCAATGATTCTGCGCATGGCCTCCCATGCCGCTTTGTTCACGTCTTTGTCGGCAACATCTTTCCGAACGACTATCAGTTCGTCTGTATACACACAAAGCTTTTGCAGACCGTCATTTACCACGCTACCATAGATTCAGCACGGAGCATACGCGATCGCTGGGTCCACAGACCGGGCGCGTGAGCGCGGAGTACTGTGAGCGTCCCGTGAAGTACGGCGAACAGCACTGCCGCGAGATCGGTTCCCACAAACGGTACGACGACAAATGCAAAAATGAATCCATCTGGCTCGCGTATAATCGCGCGGACAAAACGCATTTCGCCCGCTACCTGAAGCGGAAAATGACCACCGCTCAATTTGAGCAGTGGTCTCGGTATACTGTAGAATTACGGCAGAAGGCAGAGAACAGTGAAATGGAACTGGCGGACTATCAGAAGGAACTGCGAATTTGACGATTTACTGCTTAATCTTTGATTACTGCGGCGCAGTTTCTGCGCCGCTAGTTTTCTGCTCTGACCCAAACCGTGACCCAAACGCGGAAAAATCCGGCGGATTTATCCGTACCGGAAAGGATACCGCTGTGAAATTTCCCGAGCGGAAAGGTGTGGAAATGCCCTGAAATGTCCGCGAAAAATATCCGACCAACCTTCAGGATGTAGAAACCAAAAATATTATGACAAAATCCACCCTGCCGGTGGGAGGCTATTCCGTCAATCCTTATGTAGGCTGTACCCATGGCTGCAAATACTGCTACGCTTCGTTCATGAAGCGGTTCACCGGCCATACTGAGCCTTGGGGTACTTTTCTGGATGTGAAGCATTGGCCTGCCATCAAAAATCCCCGGAAATACGCCGGACAGCGCGTAGTCATCGGTTCTGTGACCGATGGCTATCTGCCCCAGGAGGAACAGTTCGAAAATACCCGCAAGCTGCTGGAGCAACTGAAAGACAGCGGCGCGGAGATTTTGATCTGCACTAAGTCTGACCTGGTAGTACGGGATATCGACCTTCTGAAAGAGATGGGAAAGGTCACGGTTTCCTGGTCGATCAATACGCTGGACGAGGATTTCAAAAACGATATGGACAATGCCGTCAGCATCAAGCGGCGGCTGGATGCCATGAAACAGGTTTATGACGCAGGTATCCGCACCGTGTGCTTTATCGCTCCGGTTTTTCCCGGTATCACGGATTTCGAGGCCATCTTCCGCCGGGTGAAGGATCAGTGCGACCTGGTGTGGCTGGAAAATTTGAATCTGCGGGGCGGTTTCAAAAAAGACATCTTAGACTATATCCAGGAGAAATATCCCCACCTGTTCCCCCTGTACGACACCATCTACAGCAAGGGAGACAGAAGCTACTTCCGTGGTCTGGAAGAACAGGCGGAGTACCTTGCAAGAGAATGCGGTTGTCCCTTTGTGGACAACGAACTCCCCTACGGCCGGGCAGAGCCGGGACATCCGGTCATTGTGGATTATTTTTACCACGAGGAAGTACGCGGCTCTGAGAACACCGGAAAGCGAACTCAAAAAGTATGATCTTAGGGTGCTCTGAAACGTAGTATGGACAATCGACACCCACACTCTAAGTCACGTGTGTCAACGTGATAAAAATTATATTGGACAAACGCTTGACAACTTTTGTTTTGTAATTTCAAAATTTTCTCTGACCCAGTTTTGACCCAGAATCCGAAAAAAGCGGGCAGGGCTGAATGGAAACAACGGAAAATCCGCCGAGCGAACGGTGGTAAAAAGCGCAAATCGGAGCCGAAACGACTCCGATTTACCCTTGAGACAACCTACGGACCAGAAGGCCGGGGGTTCGAATCCCTCACGGCGTGCCAAAAAGACCCGAAACCGTAAGGCTTCGGGTCTTTTTGTTATCCACAGAAGTCAACAGGAGGTCTGTTATGCGAATCATCCGAGAAAAAACCGCCGTCGTCTGCGTGGACTATCAGGAGCGTATCCTGCCCGCCATGACTGATCCCGAAACGCTGCTCCAAAACACCGTAAAGCTGCTGAAGGGTCTGCGGGTGCTGGGCGTCCCCGTGTACCTGACGCAGCAGTATACCAAGGGTCTGGGTGATACCGTGGCCCCCATCCGGGAGGCCGCCGGCACATCGGAGCATCTGGAAAAGCTCACCTTCAGCGCTTATCCCCAGCTGCGGGAGAAGCTGCTGCCCCCGGAGCAGCAGCCCTATGTGCTGCTCTGCGGCATCGAGAGCCACATCTGTGTGCTCCAGACCGCCATGGATCTGAAGGCCCACGGCTACCAGCCGTATCTGGTTACCGACTGCCTCTCCAGCCGCAAGCCCGCCGACCACCGGATGGCGCTGGAGCGGGCCAAATAGGAGGGTATCCTCCTCACCACCTATGAGGCCACCCTCTTCGAGCTGCTGGCCGCCGCCGGCACCCCCGACAGCAAGGCCATCCAGAAGCTCATCAAGTGACAGAGCATAGATCAACAGAACGCAATACAAGAAAAGCGTGGGATGCCCTCCGGCGTCCCACGCTTTTGCCTATCCCACCGGGATATCCACAATGCCGATGCCCCGCCGCAGGGCGTATTCGATGGTGCGCCGGGTGCCGCCGGGAAGCCCGTCGTGTACGGCGATCAGCAGCGAGGCGTGATCCACCATGTACCGGTTGCGCCGCTGCATACAGCCGGGGCTGTACTGCTGCTGCACCATCGTCTCATAGTCGCAGGCCGCCACCAGCCGCTGCCACCGCAGCCGCTGCTCCGCCGGCCACCCCTCCGCCTGCGAGGGACACGGGATGGCCGCCTCCACCGTCACGTCGCCGTGCAGCTGCCGCAGCGCCAGCGCCAACTCGCAGAAATACAGGTCGCACCCTTGGGCCATGCCGCAGATGAAGTGGCGATAGCCCCGCTCATAGGCCGCCTCCATCGCGTTCCACAGCCGCTCCTTCAGCGCAAGACACCGGCGATCTCCCTCATCGTCGCCCCACGGCAGCTTACCGGGCCGATGGCCGGAAAAACAGCAGCTGATCGGTCTGGCTCGCATAGCGCTCCCTCCTTCCCCCTTTGGTTTCCATTTCATTATAGAACATATTTTCTATTTTGTAAAGCCCAAAAAATCGGAGGACGGCTCCCGCCGCCCTCCGTCATTTCACTTCTGTTCCTCGTACAGGGCCTCCAGCACACGGGCATAGAGATGCTCCGGGTCCTTGCGAAACCGCTCCGCCAGATCCTTGGCCATCTCCTCCGTGGCCACCATCAGCTCCAGCTGCATCAGGCTGTCCACATCGTCGCTGAGCTTTAATTCCACGGTGTAGGTGCCGTTTTCCCGTGGGATGGCCTTCCCCTGCACCTGCGCCTGCCGCAGCAGCTCCTTGTTGTATTCCTCGATGTTCCTGTCCGTCCGCAGCCGCACGGAATAGGGCAGGCTGGACTCGCAGATGGCGCTGTTTTTCAGCCCCTTGGGGGTGATGGCGTACCGCCCCTCCTCCGTCAGGCGCAGATGCTCCGTCTGCACCAGATCGTTCAGACACTCCGAAAAATCGAAATAGTCAATGCCGTCGTCGCACATGGTCAGCTCCTGCATCCCCTCCAGCGGCAGCGGCTCCGACACACGGGCGGCAATGTACAAAATGAGAAACTTGATCTCCAGCTTGTCACGGATAAATCCGACTCCCATTGGATCACGTCCTTTCGGCTTTTCTATACACCCCTATTATAATGAAAAATTTCCGATTTGTACAGAGGTTTTTCCCCTCCTCGCCTGCATTTCCCGCACCCCGCCGGGCCGGACGCATAGACTGGATTGAAAGGGCGATGCCCTTGAGTACTTAAATAGGAGGTTTTTCTATGCCTGAAAACGGTATGCCCGGCCCGGTCTGCGATCTGAGCAGCGTGCGTGAGGCCGTCTGCATCCATACCCATAAGATCTTCGACTCCTGCCGTGACAAGGACTGCGTGGAGGATCTGCGCTTTTACCCCACGGCATCGGCTCAGGAGGTGCTGTCGGCCTGCCAGATGGTGCGGGGCGGCACGGCGGAGCTGCTCTACGTCTATACCGACGTGGAGCCCGTCACCTTCAACCGGGGGTTCTACTCCATCGATATGCGGTTTTTCTACCGGGTCACTCTCCAGGTCGGCACCGGCACTCCCCGCTGTACCGAGGCGGAGGGCCTGTGCGTCTTTGACAAGCGGGTCATTCTCTTCGGCAGCGAGGGCAGCGCCAAGATTTTCTCCTCCGACACGGTGCTGGACGATCTGGATATCCCCGGCTGCCGCCGCAGCAACCTGCCCACGGCGGTGGTGGAGGCGGTGGACCCCATCGTGCTGGACGCCCGTGCCGAGGACCGCTGCAAGCCCTGCCGCTGCGACTGCGGCCTGACGGAGATCCCCGCCTTCATCGCCCAGAGCTTCGACCAACCCCTGCTCTTTGACGACAACGGCGGCCGTCGGTATTATGTCACCTTAGGACAGTTCTCTCTGGTGCGGCTGGAGCGGGACACCCAGCTGCTGATCCCGGTGTATGACTACTGCATCCCCCAGACGGAGTGCAGCGGCG
The DNA here is from genome assembly GCF_018408575.1 of Vescimonas coprocola. NCBI lineage: Bacteria > Bacillati > Bacillota > Clostridia > Eubacteriales > Oscillospiraceae > Vescimonas > Vescimonas coprocola. The sequence continues at coordinate 630,971 of NZ_AP023418.1, read as the reverse complement.
GCGATCAGGAGGACCCCTGCGGCCTGTTCCGCAGCGTGGCCTTCCCGGTCAACGAGTTCTTCCCGCCCAACACCGTGGAGATGCCCAAGGACTACGCCAGCACCCGCAGCTACTGCGCCTGCCACTGATCCTTCCCCCTTTCCGTTGCCCCATTTTCCGTAAGCGCACTGCTCCATCCCAACGACAAGACCCATCCGGCATAAAAGGCCCCGGACACCCATGGGTGTCCGGGGCCTTGTCTCACGCTTTGCGGCATCTGCTGCCCGCAGGCGGCAAGAGCCTCATTTTCCGGTGAAGGCGGTTTTCACCACCACGTTCTCCGGACCCAGCCACTCCCGGCACTCCTGCACGAAGGCCGGGTGGTTCAGGCACTTGGCCCCCAACAGCTTGCCGCTGTCCGCCAGCCGGATCTTCAGTGGCGTGTCCCCCTCGAACATGGTCATCACCAGCTTGATATGCTGGAACGCCGGGCTGTCCATGCCGGGGACCCGCAGATAAATGGTGGCGTTCTCCTGTACCGGACGGCGGTTCTCCCGCCGGGGCGGCAGCCCCTCCTTCAGGGGATAAACGCTGTCGCACATGATCTGCGGCGGTTTCTCGTCCCGGACGGAGAGCTTCCCCTGCACCAGCACCGGGCTGTTCACCTGCATATAGCTGCCGCAGCGCTCAATGGTGCGGCTGAAGCACAGCAGCTCGATGGATGCCGCCTCATCCTCCACCGTCACGTAGGCCATGAGGGCGTTGTTGCGGGTGGTACGGGTGCGGCTGGCAGTGACGATGCCCGCAATGGTGATGCTCTGGCCGTCGGCGAACCGGACAGGCCCGTCCTCGGCGGAAAAGTCCTCCAGAATGGTGTGGATAGGCACCGCTCCCGCCTGCCGGGCCATTGCCCGGTAATCCGCCATGGGGTGGCCGCTGAGATAAAGGCCCGTAGTCTCCTTCTCCATGAACATCCGCTCGGCAGCGGTGAACTCCGGGATGTCCGGCAGGGGCGTCTCCGCCGGCGGGGCGTCCTCCCCCGCCGCCATACCGAACAGATCCAGCTGGCCCTCCACGTTCTTGCGCCGGGACTCTGCAATGCTGTCCAGCACCTTTTCAAAGACCTGGATCAGCTGGGAGCGCCGCACCTTCATGGAGTCGAAGGCGCCGCTGCGGATCAGATTCTCCACTGCCCGCTTGTTCATGTCCGTGCAGTCGAACATCCGCTGGCAGAAGTCCTGAAACGACCGGAAGGGGCCGTCCTGCTCCCGCCGCCGCATCATGGTCTGGATAAAGCCCCGGCCGATGTTCTTGATGGCCACCAGCCCGAAGCGGATGCCTCCATCCTCCACGGTGAAGCCGTCGCTGGAGCGGTTCACGTCCGGGGGCAGCAGCTCAATGCCGCAGTCCCGGCACTCAGCGATGTACTCAGCCACCTTGTCGGAGTTATCCAGCACCGACGTCAGCAGCGCCGCCATGTACTCCCGTGTGAAGTAGTGCTTGAAATACGCCGTCTGATAGGCTACCACCGCATAGCTGACGGCGTGGGCCTTGTTGAAGGCGTAGTTGGCGAAGTCGTAGATCTCGTCGTAGATGGCCTGAGCCGTTGCCTCCGGGATGCCGTTGGCCACACAGCCCCGGATGTTCCGGGTGGGGTCGCCGTGGAGGAATGCCTCCCGCTCCCGCTCCACATCCTTGGCCTTCTTCTTGGACATGGCCCGGCGCACCATGTCCGCCTGCCCCAGCGAATAGCCCGCTAGCTGCTGGAAGATCTGAATGACCTGCTCCTGATAGACGATGCACCCATAGGTGCCGGAGAGGATGGGCTGGAGGGAGGGATGCTTGTACACCACCAGCTTGGGGTCGTGCTTGCAGGCGATGAACCGGGGGATGGACTCCATGGGGCCGGGGCGGTACAGGGCGATGATGGCGGTGATGTCCTCGATGCTCTGGGGCTTCAGCCCCACGCACACCCCGGTCATGCCGGCGGACTCCATCTGAAATACGCCGCCGGTCTTGCCCTGCGACAGCATTTCGAACACCGCCGCATCGTCCATGGGGATATCCGCCAGCCGGAAGTCCGGTCGGTACTTCTGCACCATCTTCACGGCGTCGTCCAAAACCGTCAGGTTCCGCAGGCCCAGAAAATCCATTTTCAGCAGCCCCAGCTCCTCCAGCGTCACCATGGTGTACTGGCAGACGATAGACTCGTCATTTCGGGCCAGCGGTACATATTCATATACCGGCCGCTTGGTGATGACCACACCGGCTGCGTGGGTGGAGGCGTGGCGGGGCATCCCCTCCAGCGCCTGCGCCATGTCGATAAGCCGGCGGACCCGTTCATCCGTCTCATAGAGGTCGGAGAGCTGCTTGGATAGCTTCAGCGCATCCTTCAGGGTAATGTGCAGGGCCGTTGGCACCAACTTGGCCACCACATCCACCTCGGCATAGGTCATGTTCAGCGCCCGGCCCACATCCCGAATGGCGGCCCGGGCCGCCATGGTGCCGAAGGTGACGATCTGGGCCACATGGTCGTCGCCGTACTTGCGGCGGACGTAGTCCACCACCTCGCCCCGGCGGGTGTCTCCGAAGTCCATATCGATATCCGGCATGGATACCCGCTCCGGATTCAGGAAGCGCTCAAAATACAAATGGTACTGCATGGGGTCGATGTCCGTGATGTACAGACAGTAGGAGACCATGCTCCCCGCCGCCGAGCCTCGGCCCGGTCCCACAGGGATACCGGCATCCTTGGCGTATCGGACGAAATCCGACACGATGAGGAAATAATCCGTAAAGCCCATGCGTCCGATCATGTCCAGCTCGTAGTCCAGCTGGCGGCGGTATTCCTCATGCTCCGTGCCGTAGCGCTCCGTGAACCCCTTTTCACACAGCTGCCGCAGATAGGTGGGAGAATCTACCCCCGGCGGCAGCTGGAACTCCGGCAGGTGATACTTGCCGAAGGTAAACTCCATCCGGCAGCGGTCAGCGATGCGCTGGGTGTTGGCTACGGCGTCGGGATAGGCGCCGAACAACTCCTCCATCTCCTCCGTGGAGCGGAGGTAGAAGTTTCTCGGCTCGTAGCGCATCCGGTTCTCGTCGTCCACGGTCTTGCCCGTCTGGATGCACAGCAGTACATCGTGGCTCTCGGCGTCCTCCGGCCGCAGGTAGTGGGCATCGTTGGTGCAGACCAGTGGGATGCCCGTCTCCTGATGGATGCGGAGCAGATCCCGGTTCACCAGCGTCTGCTGGGGGATGCCGTGGTCCTGCAGTTCCAGATAGAAGTTATCCTCTCCGAATATCTCCTGCATGGTCAGGGCGTACTCCTTGGCCCCGTCGTAGTCGCCGTTTACCAGCCGCTTGGGGATCTCCCCGGCCAGACAGGCCGACAGGGCGATGAGCCCCTCGCTGTGCTGGCGCAGCAGGTCCAGATCGATGCGGGGCTTGATGTAAAAGCCCTCCACAAATGCCTGACTCACCATGTACGACAGGTTCCGGTAGCCCGTCTCGTTTTTGCACAGCAGCACCAGATGCCTGGACTCGGCGTCATATTCATGAACTTTGTCGAACCGGGTGCGGCGGGCCACATACACCTCGCACCCGATGATCGGATGGATGCCTTCCGCCTTGCAGGCCCGGTAGAAGTCGATGGCACCATACATGACCCCGTGGTCGGTGATGGCCACCGCCGTCTGGCCCATTTCCCGGATGCGGGCCGGAAGGTCCCGGATGCGGCAGGCCCCGTCCAGCAGGCTGTATTCCGTATGCACATGAAGATGCACAAATCCCATAGCTACTCTTTCCTCCGTCGCAGGTTCATCCCTGACCGCTTGCTCTTGGCAGCTTATTCTCGGCTTCTTATTTTTGGCCGTCCAGCTCCGCCAGATAGTCACACAGCAGCTCCACCGCCGAGACGATGAGTGTTCCGCAGTGGTCGTCGGCCCCTACCGCCTGCGCCGTAGGCGTAGGATGCAGGCCACGCTCCGCCAGCAGTTCCCGGCAGTTCAGCAGGTGAAACTGCTGGGTGAAGCGGCGCTGGAACTCCTTCACCTGTTCCACAGAGCGCCGCCGGCCCTCCGGCCCCTCCTGTGCCGTGTAGGGATGCAGCAGGCCCAGCACCAGCACGCCGCCGGACACGGCGCCACAGATGCCGCCGCAGCGCATCCCGCTGCCGAGGCCGCTGCCAAGGCCCCAGCACTGCTCCTCCGTCAGACCCGTCAGGTCCCGGAAGGCCCCCAGCACGCTCTGGCCGCAGTTATAGTGCTGCCGGTGATAGCCAAGGGCCAGACGGCACCGCTCTTCCTTCGTCATCACAGCTTCTTCGCCTCCTCCAATAACTTCCGCATCCGATGGTTCATGCAGGATTTCGTCACCGGCGGGTCGCATTTCTCCGCCAGCTGGGACAGGGACATCTCCGGGTATTGCAGGCGCAGCAGAGCTGTCTGCCGCAGCTTTTCCGGCAGGCGCTCCAGCCATCCGTTCTCCTGTAGACGCTGGATGGCATTTTTCTGCTCCAGCGCAGCGTCAATGGTCTTATTTACATTGGCCATGTCGCAGTTCATGGCTCGGTTGGCCCCGTTGCGGATCTCCTTATCCACCTTGGCGGTCATGATATCCATAGCCGCCGCCGGAGCCCCAATGGTGGTCAGCAGATCCTCGATATGCTCAGACTGCTTGAAGTAAATAACAGAGCTGCCGCCCCGGCGGACGCTGTGGGGCAGAAAGCCCATCTCCGTCAGCAGGGCCGCTACCTCCCGGCTGGCCTGTGCATGGCCGGTATCCAGCTCCAGATGATAGCGCTTTTCCGGGTCGGTGACACTGCCACCCGCCAGAAAGGCCCCCCGCAGGAAGGCCGTCCGGCAGCACTCGTCCTCCAGCAGCCCGAAGTTCACATGGAGCACCAGATTCTGCCGGGGATCGTAGCCCAGCTGGTTGATGATGCGGTCCAGCTTGCTCCGGTCGGTGATGCCGAAGATCAGCTTCCCCCGCTCCTCCTCCGGCAGACGGTCGAATTTCAGGCCGAAGGCCCGCTGGAACAGCCGGGGCAGCCGGGCGGCAAAGTCGGCACTCTCGGTAATGAGCCGCACCTCTGTGGGGCTGAAGGTATTGCCGTAGAGCAGCACACCATAGGCCTCAGCTCTGGCGCAGCACAGGCGCTGCACCGGCACCCGGCACAGCTCGTTTTTTACCTTTCCCGCAAATGACTGCATACCTTCCTCATTTCTCCACTCGGTTTCTCGGCGTCCGGCGGAGGGAATCCTCCACCAGACGGATATTTCTCTGGGCATGGAGCCGCACCAGCTCCCACGCCAAATGGCCCGGATTATGGCGCACCAGCCCGTTTTCCACTGTGGACACGGGGCGAGTGATGACCTCCACCCCCAGCGCCTCGCAGGCATCCCGGTCGCACAGGATGGGTTCCGCCCCCTCACGGGTATAGCCCCGCATCACCGAAGGCGGGATGGGGGCGTCGTTGACCAGGCATAAGTCAAAGAGGCCGGGGCAGCTGTGGTTAAACAGCGCCCGGATATGGTCCGAGGCAGTATACCCCTCTGTCTCCCCCTCCTGCGTCATGACATTACAGACGTAAATTTTCAGGGCACGGGACTCCCGGATGGCCTCCACGATGCCATCCACCAGCAGGTTGGGGATGATGCTGGTATACAGGCTCCCCGGCGCCAGCACCACCATCTCCGCCTCCCGGATGGCCTCCACCGCCTCCGGCAGGGCCTTGGGACGGCTGGGCAGCAGATTCACCCGGCGGATGCGGCAGTCCTGCTCCTGCTTGCACTGAAAGATGCGGGACTCCCCCACCACCCGTGCGCCGTTTTCAAACTCCGCCTCCAGCTGGATATTCTCATTGGTCACCGGCAGCACCCTACCGGTGATGGCCAGCACCTGACTCAGGCTCTCTACCGCCCGGTCAAAGCTGGGCATGATGCCGTTGAGGGCCGCCAGAAAGAGATTGCCGAAGCTCTGGCCCGCCAGCTCTCCCTCCGGGAACCGGTAGTGCATCAGCTGGGCCATCAGGGGTTCGGCATTGGCCAGCGCCTCCAGACAGTTGCGGATATCTCCCGGCGGAAGCATCCCCAGGTCCTGCCGCAGCCGCCCGGAGCCGCCTCCGTCATCGGCCACCGTGACAATGGCCGTGATATTCTTCGTATAACGCTTCAGGCCACGCAGCAGAGTGGACAGGCCCGTGCCGCCGCCGATGGCGGCGATGCGGGGGCCGTGCTCCGGTGCTACCGACTGTCGGTATGGCTCCATACAGCGTCCCTCCTGTTATCGGGAGATGTCCCGATGGTTTTCCGTGACCTGATACCCTTCCTCCGTGATGTACTCCGCCAGTTCATGGGCCACCGCCACGGAGCGATGGTGGCCGCCGGTACAGCCGATGGCAATGACCAGTGCGGACTTGCCCTCCTCGGCGTACAGGGGCAGCAGGAAGGTCAGCATCTTCTCCAGCTGCTCCATGAAATCATTGGTCTGGCGGAAGGAAAACACAAAGTCCCGCACCGCCTGATCCAGTCCCGTTTTATTCTTCAGCTCCGGCACATAGTAGGGGTTGGGCATGAAGCGCACATCGAACACCAGATCCGCCTCGATGGGGATGCCGTGCTTGAAGCCGAAGGACAGGACGTTGACGGCCAATCCTCCCCGATCCCCCTGCTGGCCGAACAGGTCCAGCAGCTCGCTGCGGAGCTTGGCGATGGAGAGGGCGGAGGTGTCCAGCACGAAATCCGCATGGTCCCGCACCGGCTGCATCCACTCCCGCTCCCGGCGGATGGCCTGCTCCACACTTTCGCCCTTCTTTTGCAGGGGGTGCATCCGGCGAGTCTCCTTATAGCGGTTGACGATGGTCTGGTTATCCGCCTCCAGAAACAGCATCCGGCAGTTGACGCCGCTGGCCTTCAGGCGCTCCAGCGTCTCGATGAGAATGTCCGTGGGTTCCCCGGAGCGGACGTCGTACACCAGCGCCACCCGGTCATATCGACCGCTGGACCCAGCGCAGAAGTCGGCAAACTTCACCATCATCTCCGCCGGCAGATTATCTACCGTGTAGTAGCCGATATCCTCCAGATAGGAGGCCGCCCGACTCTTGCCGCCGCCGGACAGCCCCGTGATGATCAGAATTTCCATGCTCGTTCCTTTCTCAGCGGACGATCCGCACCTCCGGCTCCAGATGCACACCGTGGGCGGCGTACACCGCCTGCTGCACCTGCCGGATCAGCTCCTCCACGTCGGCGCTGGTAGCGCCGCCCACGTTGATGACAAAGCCTGCGTGCTTGGTGGAAACCTGCGCTCCGCCTACCGTCAGGCCCTTCAGGCCCGTCTGTTCGATGAGTGTCCCGGCGAAGTAGCCCTCCGGCCGCTTGAAGGTGCTGCCGGCGCTGGGATACTCCAGCGGCTGGGACTGGCGGCGGCGGGCCATGAGATCATCCATCCGCTGCCGAATGGCGGCGGGATCGTCGGGGGTCAGGCGCAGTCTGGCGCCCAGCACCACCGCCTCCGTATCCAGAAAGGCGCTGTGTCGATAGCCGAAGGCCGCCTCCTCGGCCGTGAAGCGCCGCACGCCCTCCGGCAGCAGCGCCGTCACCTCCGTCACCACCTGACGCATCTCGCCGCCGTAGGCTCCGGCGTTCATACATACGGCCCCGCCTAAGGTGCCGGGGATGCCGTGGGCGAACTCCAGACCCGACAGGCCGTGCTGCTGAGCATACACCGCCAGATGGTTCAGCAGGATGCCGGCGTCCGCCTCCAGCGTCACCTCGTCCAGCTGCCGCACCGCCGTCATATGCTCCGCCGTCTTGATGACCAGCGTGTCCAGCCCCCGGTCGTCCACCAGCAGATTGGTGCCACGGCCCAGCAGGAACGGCTTCACGCCGCAGGTCTCCGCCAGTCCCATGAGGATCACCAGCTGCTCCCGGCTGGTAGGGAAGGCCATCCGCCGGGCGGGGCCGCCGATGCGGAAGGAGGTGTGCCTGCTGAGGGGGACCTCCCGCTCCATGGTCATATCCGGCAGGTACTCCCGCACTTTTTCATCCAGCTGCTCATACCAGCACATAGGCCAGCCTCCTATTTCCGTAATTTTCGTTTTCCCAGCAGAGCGGCACCGATGATCCCGGCGTTGTTGCCCAACTGGGCCTTGACGATCCGGGTGCGTTTGTCCCGGTTGCAGGGGATGCTCTCCTGCTCCACCAGCCGCCGCAGGGGCAGCAGCAGCTGCTCGTCGCTCTCGTTGCTGACGCCGCCGCCGATGGCCAGCGTATCCGGCTGGAAGATGTTCACCACGTTGGTGACTCCCGCCGCCAGATAGCCGATGTACTCGTCGCAGACGCTTTGGCCCACGGGGTCGCCCTCCCGTGCGGCGATAAAGGCCGACTGGCCCGATACCTTGCCGTTGTTCTCGGCCACCACCCGGCACAGGATGCTGCCGGGATGCTCCTCCATAGCCCGTGCCGTCAGGCGCTTCAGGGCGCTGGCGGAGGCGTAGCGCTCCCAGCAGCCTCTGCGGCCGCAGGGACAGGGCTCCCCGTGGTAGACGATGCTCATGTGGCCCACCTCGCCGGCCATGCCGTTAGCGCCGTGATAGATCTGTCCGTTGTGGAGGATGCCCGCTCCCACGCCGGTCCCCAGCGTGATGGTGACAAAGCGCTTGCTGCCCTTGCCGGCTCCGGCGTAGTATTCCGCCAGCGCCGCACAGTTGGCGTCGTTCTCCACATACAGGGGGTAGGGCAGATACCGGTGGAAGAGCTTGCGGAGGGGGACGTTCCGCAGGGGCAGATTGCAGGTGTACAGCACCGCACCGGAGTGGATCTCCACCGCTCCCGGCACGCCCACGCCCACGGAACGTATCTGCTCCGGCGTCAGGCCGCCCCGCTCCGTCAGGCTCTGAGTCAGCGCCACCAGTGCCTCCACCAGTGCTTTCTGATCGGATATCTCGGCAATTTTGCGCTTTTCCATAGCGAGGATGCTGCCCTCGTCGTTCACCAGCCCCGCCTTCAGGTTGGTGCCGCCGATGTCAATGCCGATGTAGTTCATTTCTGCTCCTCACTCTGCCGGGTCAGGGCGTCGATCTGGCGGTCTACCCGATCCACGAAATCCCGGGCCGGGTTATAGCCGAACTTCATCTGCCGGTTCTTCATGGTGGCGATCTCCACGATGCCGGCCAGATTTCGGCCCGGCCGGACGGGGATGATCATATACGGCAGCTTGACGCCCAGAATGGAATACATCTCCTCCCCCAGACCCAGGCGGTCATAGAACTTGCCGTCCACCCACTTCTCCAGCTGCACCACAAGGTCCAGCTCCGTATCAAACTGCACGGAGCCCATGCCGAACAGCTGCTGCACGTCGATGACGCCGATGCCACGGATCTCGATGTAGTGGCGGATCAGCTCCGGGGCCGTGCCGTAGAGGGAGTCGGACACCCGCCGGATCTCCACGGCGTCGTCCGCCACCAGACGGTGGCCTCGCTTCAGCAGCTCGATGGCCGTTTCGCTCTTGCCGATGCCGGATTCCCCCAGCAGCAGCACGCCCTGCCCGTTGATGTTCATCAGCACGCCGTGGCGGGTGATCTGGGGGGCCAGCGCCCGGTTCAGGTAGTCGATGATCTGGCTGGTCAGCTCCACGGTGTTCAGCTCGGAACGCAGCAGCGTGCGACCGTGCTTCCGGGCAATCTCCAGCAGCTCGGGGAAGATCTCCATGTTCCGGGCGATGATGAGGGCCGGTATCTCGCAGCGCAGCAGGTTGTCGAACACCCGGCGGCGGTCCTCCAGCTTCATGGCCTTGAGGAAGGTCATCTCAGACTTGCCGAACACCTGCAGGCGCTTGGGCTCGAAGTAGTCGTAAAAGCCCACCAGCTGCAGGGCCGGGCGGTTCATATCGGAAATGCTCACCGTGCGCTGGTCATAGTCGCTGCCCCGGCACACGATCTCCATGTCAAAATCCTCCACCAGCTTACTGAGCTTGGCGGGGGTGCGCTTCACCTTATCTGCCATATGGAAGCCCCCTGTTCCTCGGTTTATATTTATAGTATTATATCGTACGGGGGGCGTTTTTACAATACCAAAAACGCATCCCACCTCCCCTTACGTCTCCTCTGCGGTACCCGCCTTCCCGCTCCCTGAGCGGTTTCCTGCGGCGGAGGAGCTGCCGCTTCCGTCCTCGGCCGAATTTTTTTGTTTTTTTGTCAAATAGTGCTTGCATTTTCCGGTTTTATCTGCTACTATATTAGATGCTTGTGAATCAAGCGGAAGTTAGTCACAGCAAGGAGGTGCAACGGATGGCTAAGTGCGAATTTTGCGACAAGGGCGTGACCTTCGGCATCAAGGTCTCTCACTCCCACCGGCGTTCCAATCGTCCCTGGAAGCCCAATGTCAAGCGTGTTAAGGCGGTTATCAATGGCACGCCTCGCCATGTGTATGTTTGTACCCGGTGCCTGCGTTCCGGCAAGGTTACCCGTGCGATCTGATGATTAAAAGCTCTGTGAAGCCTCACAGAGCTTTTTTCATTTTGTTTCTGTCTCCGACGGCATACTTTTTGCCAACAGCTGGAAAAGTGAGCCGCCGGGGGCAAATAATATTCTATGAAAAGGTCGTTTGCGTTTCTTTCGTTTTCCCTTATCGGCTCTTCATCGACTAAAAAAGCGTCTAATTTCGGAAGCTTACCCTTTATTTGGGCGTAGTAGTTGCGGCAGTACCCGCAGTCGCAGAGGGAGTGTGCTTCATCATACCGTTGTGTCTGCTCGGTATCGACAGGAAAAACATCGTCCGCCCTTTGGATCGTTATCATAGCCAACGCCCCCTGATATCCGTATGATGCTTTACCATGGTCTGAAAGCAAATAGGAAAGCACAGGGCGCTCCCTTACGGAAAGCGCCCTGTGCTTTTATCTTACGGTGTATGATTTCTTTTGCTATAAGGAGACTTACTTGCCCTGATTCATCTGGGCAGCCACCTCGGCGGCGAAGTTCTCTTCCTTCTTCTCGATGCCCTCGCCGGTCTGATAGCGGACGGCAGTCAGGAACTTCACGCTGCCGCCCAGCTTCTTGCCGGCGTCGGCGATATACTGCTCCACGGTGCCGGAGAACAGGTCGCCACGGACGAACTCCATCTGCAGCAGGCAGTTCTCCTCGTAGAACTTGTTCATCTTGCCCATGACGATCTTCTCCTTCACCTGAGCGGGCTTGGAGGCCATCTTGGGGTCGGAATCCATCAGGGCCAGAGCCACCTTCTTCTCCTCGGCCAGCACATCCTCGGTGACCTGAGACTTGTCCCAGAAGCGGGGATTCAGAGCGGCGATCTGCATGGCAACGTTCTTGCCGATCTCGGTGGCATCCACGCCGCCCTCCACGGCCAGATTCACCAGCACGCCGATCTTGCCACCGGCATGGACATAGCCCACACTGGTGTTCTCGGCAAAGCGGACAAAGCGGCGGATCTGCAGGTTCTCACCGATGGACATGACCTTTTCGGGCATGGTCTCGGACACGGTCAGCTCAGTGCCGGGATACTTGCAGTTCATCAGGGTATCCACGTCGGCGGGATCGTTGTCGGCCACCACCTTGGCGATGTCCTTGACGAAGGCCACGAAGGGAGCGCTCTTGGCGCAGAAGTCGGTCTCGCAGTTGACCTCCACCAGTGCGCCCACGCCGTTCTCCACCAGAGCGTAAGACACGCCCTCGGCGGCGATGCGGCCGGCCTTCTTGGCGGCCTTGGCCAGACCCTTCTCACGCAGATACTCCACGGCCTTGTCCATATCGCCGTCGGTCTCGGTCAGTGCCTTCTTGCAGTCCATCATACCCACGCCGGTCATCTCACGCAGGTTCTTAACATCAGCAGCAGTAAAAGCCATTTTCTTTTCCTCCAGTTCGTATTTTCAAAGGTAAACGGGGCAGGGCAACGACCCTGCCCCGTTGGTTAAGCGGTGATCCTCGGATTATTCAGCGGTCTCGGCGGCGGCTTCCTCATCCTGCTCGCCCTGACGGCCCTCGATCATGGCATTGGCCATAATGGAGGAGATCAGCTTGATGGCACGGATGGCGTCGTCGTTGCCGGGGATGGGGTAATCGATCTCGTCGGGATCGCAGTTGGTATCAGCGATGGCCACAACGGGGATGCCCAGACGATGGGCCTCAGCGATGGCGTTGCGCTCCTTACGGGTGTCCACGATGAACAGAGCGCCGGGCAGCTTCTTCATTTCCTTCACGCCGCCCAGATACTTCTCCAGCTTTTCGATCTCGCCCAGGTGCTTGATGACTTCCTTCTTGGGCAGCATATCGAAGGTGCCGTCGGCCTGCATGGCCTTGAGCTGGTTCAGACGGTCGATACGGGTGCGCATGGTCTTGAAGTTGGTCATCATGCCGCCCAGCCAGCGGGCGTTGACATAGTACATATTGCAGCGCAGGGCCTCGTCCTTGATGGCCTCCTGCGCCTGCTTCTTGGTACCCACGAACAGCAGGGACTGGCCATTCTCGGACAGCTGGCGCACGAAGTTATAGGCCTCCTCCAGCTTCTTCACGGTCTTCTGCAGGTCGATGATATAGATGCCGTTGCGCTCCGTGTAGATGTAGGGAGCCATCTTGGGGTTCCAGCGGCGGGTCTGGTGGCCGAAGTGGACACCGGCCTCCAGCAGGGCCTTCATGGATACGATGTTCTGGTTTGCCATGTTTGTTCATTTCTCCTTTGAATTTAGTTTCTTACCTCCAGAGGCTTCCTCCCCCCGGCCAACCTTGCGGCACCGACCGGGAGTCCGCCCCTGTGCGGAATGCTGAAATATCATACCACAGTCTATAGCTGTTTGCAAGAGATTTTTTGCGTTTCTCCAGGAAAATCAGCGGCTTTTTCGCCGTATTGTCCCGGTTTAGCCCCAGCGGCGGCGCTTTTTATCCTCCTCCCGCCGCTGGAAGGGCTTGTCGATGAGGATGATGTCGTCCCCGAACCGCTGCACGCAGTCCCACGGGACGTAGAAATCCTCCCCCCTGCCGAACAGGCCGAAGAAGCGGCAGGGGCCGAACACGATGAGGGCCTTGACCTCTCCCTCCGGGACCTTCAGCTCCAGATCCCCCACGAAGCCCAGTCGCCGCCCGTCGCAGATATTGATGACCTCCTTGCGCCGCAGGTGCGAAAATCGTTCCATCATGCTGTTCCACCTCGGAACCAGCCTATGCTGCACCGGGCCGGTCCTATGTCCGCTTTTCCGCCAGACACAGGGTGCCTGTCCAGCCCTCCGGCAGCTGCACCGGGGAAAAGGCATAGCCCGGCAGGGCGAAGCCCTCCGGCGTCAGGAAGGGCGCCGGCTCCCGCAGCTGCCCGAATTGGCCGCCACGGCATTTCAGCAGTGCCTCCTTGGCGGTCCACAGGCGGAAGAACGCCGCATCATCGGCGGCATAGATCCGCTCCTCCGGGGACAGGTGCTCCCATACACGCCGGGGCGCAGGCCGTACCAGCTCCACATCCAGCCCTACCGGGCGGTCCGCTACGGCGCAGGCCGCCAGCTCACGGCTGTGGCTGATGCTGAGATACAGGCCGTCGGTCATGGGCTTTCCCTGTGCGTCGTATCGTAGGGGTGCCTCCTCCGGCGGGCAGTGCAGCGCCGCCGCCAGCAGCTCACGGGCCAGTCCCTCGCCGCAGACCGTCTCCCGGTCGTCCGGCATCCTTTCGGCTCGCTTCCGCCGCTGAGGGGACAGCCAGCTGCGCCACAGGGCCAGACGCTCCGGCGGCACCTGCGTGATCTGAATATACCGCACCATATCAGAACAGGGTGATCTGGCTGGTATCCGCCATGCCTGCGAAGGAGCCCAGCGCCTTCAGCTGCTCGATATGGGTCTTGGAGAGCTTGTTGCAGCAGGTGGAGAACTCCTCCACCGAGATGAAGCGCTTTCCCTTGCGCTTTTCCACGGTGTCCAGAGCTGCCGACTCGCCCAGTCCCCGGACGGAGATGAAGGGCGGCAGCAGGCCGTTCTCCGTGATTTTGAAGGCGGTGGCGTCGGAGTCGTAGATGCTGATGGTATCAAAGTGGAAGCCACGGAGATAGAACTCGTAGCACACCTCCAGCGTCACCATCAGATTCTTCTCTACAGCGGTGGCATCCTTGTTGTTCTCGATCTCCCGGATCTTCTGCTTCACGGCGTCGATACCGGCGCAGCAGTACTCGGCGTCGAAGGCCTTGGCCCGGACGGTGAAGAAGGTGGCGTAGAAGGCCAGCGGCCGGTGGACCTTGAACCATGCGATGCGGAAGGCCATCATGACGTAGGCCACGGCGTGGGCCTTGGGGAACAGATAGCCGATCTTGGCCAGCGAGTCGATATACCACTGGGGGACGTTATGCTCCTGCATGGCCTCCACCCAGCCCTCCTGAAAGCCGCCCTTTTTCACCTTTCCCTTACGGACGGCCTCCATGATCTTAAAGCTCATTTTGGGGTCCAGCCCCATGGAGATGAGATACAGCATGATATCGTCACGGCAGCCCACCGTCTCCAGAACGGAGGCGGTACCGCTGACGATCAGCTCCCGTGCGTTGCCCAGCCACACATCCGTACCGTGGGAGAAGCCGGACAGACGCACCAACGTGTTGAAGTCCTTAGGCAGGGTGTCCATCAGCATCCCACGGGTGAAGCGGGTGTTGAACTCCGGGATAGCCACGGCACCGGTGGGGCCCAGCAGTTCATCGTTTTCAAAGCCCAGCACCTTGGAGGAGACGAAAATACTCATGGTGTCCGGATCGTCCAGCGGGATCTGGCGGGCGTTGACGCCGGTAAGATCCTCCAGCATCCGGATCATGGTGGGGTCATCGTGACCCAGCATATCCAGCTTCAGGAGGTTATCCTCCATGCAGTGGTATTCAAAATGGGTGGTGATGGTATCGGCGTCCTCGGCATCCGCCGGGTGCTGCACGGCGGTGAAATCCTCCACATCCATGTCATCCGGCACCACCACCAGACCGCCGGGGTGCTGGCCCGTGGTGCGCCGCACGCCTACGCAGCCCTGAATGAGGCGGTTCTCCTCGGCACGGGACACCTCCCGGCCGTTCTCCTCCAGATAGTGCTTGACAAAGGGGTACACCGTCTTGTCCTTCAGGGTGCCGATGGTACCGGCCCGGAACACCTGCGTCTCACCGAACATCTCCACGGCGTGGCGGTGGGCTCTGGCCTGATATTCCCCGGAAAAGTTCAGGTCGATATCCGGCACCTTGCCGCCGCCGTAGCCAAGGAACGTCTCAAAGGGGATGTCGAAGCCGTCCTTGACGTACTGCTCCCCGCAGACGGGGCAGACCTTATCCGGCATATCGGCGCCGCAGCCGAAGCTGCCGTCGGTGATGAACTCCGAATGGCGGCACTTGGGGCAGCGGTAGTGGGGCGGCAGGGAATTGACCTCGGTGATGCCCGACATATAGGCCACCAGCGACGAGCCCACAGAGCCTCGTGAGCCTACCAGATAGCCGTTTTCCAGGCTCCGCTGCACCAGCTTCTGGGCCGACATATACACCACGTCGTACTTGCCCAGAATACTGCCCAGCTCCACATTCAGGCGGTCCACGATCAGCTGGGGCGGCTGGTCGCCGTACAGCTCATGGCACTTGTCCCACACCAGACGATTCAGGTCCTCCTCGGAGTTTTCCAGCCTCGGCGGGAACAGCTGGCCCGGCGGCAGCAGCTCGATCTCCTCCACCAGATCCGCAATATGGCGGGGATTGGTCACCACCACCTCATAGGCCTTGTCCTCCCCCAGATAGGAGAACTCCTCCAGCATCTCGTCGGTGGTCTTGAAGTAGATGGGCAGCGGCGCATCGGCATCGGGGAACTTCTTGCTGGCCAGCAGCACATGGCGGTAGATCTCGTCCTCCGGCTCCTGAAAATGCACGTCGCCGGTGGCGCAGACGGGCTTATGCAGCTCCTCCCCCAGCCGGACGATGGTGCGGTTATACTCCCGCAGCTCCTCCTCCGACTGCACGTCGCCGTTTCGCAGCATGAAGAGATTGTTGCAGATGGGCTGTATCTCCAGATAGTCGTAGAAGGAGGCGATGCGCTTGAGCTCCGCCCAATCCTTGTGATCCGTCACCGCCCGGAACAGCTCGCCCGCCTCGCAGGCCGAGCCGATGATCAGCCCCTCCCGGTGGGTAATGAGTTCCGTCTTGGGGATGATGGGCACCCGCTTGAAGTATTTCAGGTTGGAAGCGGAGATCAGCTGATACAGGTGCTTGAGGCCCAGCTTGTTCTTGGCCAGAATGATGATGTGCTTGGGGAAGCGGCTGGTCTTGCTGCCCTGAGGCCGCAGCTTCAGCATCTCCCCGTTGATCTCCTGCAGGCGGTGGATGCCCAATTCCCGCTCCATCTTCTCGAAGAAGGGGATCAGCATATAGGCCACCATGGCCGCATCGTCCGAGGCCCGGTGGTGGTTGAAGGCGGGCAGATCCAGATGCTCCGCCACAATATCCAGCTTATACTTGTGCAGCTCCGGCAACAGGTTCTGGGCCAAAATCAGGGAGTCCACATAGGTGGGATCGAAGGGAAGGCCCACCTTCCGGCACCCGGCCCGGATGAAGCTGATGTCAAATTCGGCGTTGTGGGCCGCCAGCGGGCGATCCCCCACAAACTCCAGAAAACTCGTCAGGGCCTCCTTCAGCTGGGGAGCGTCGGCCAGCATGGCATCCGTGATGCCCGTCAGGCCCACGATCTCCGGCGTCAGGCGGCGGTTGGGGTTGACGAAGGTCTGGAACCGCTCCGCCACCTCACCGTTGCGCAGCACCACGGCGCCGATTTCCGTGATGGCCTCCCGCTCCACCTTCAGGCCCGTGGTCTCGATGTCGAAGCACACGATCTCGTCGGCAAAATTCTGATCCTGCGGACCGTGGACGGCGATGCGGTCGTCGAGGTTGTTGACATAATACCCCTCCACGCCGTAGAGGATCTTGATCTTCCCCTTGGCGGTGTGCCATGCATCCGGGAAGGACTGGGCTACGCCGTGGTCGGTGATGGCGATGGCGGGATGCCCCCAGGAGATGGCCTGCTTGATGACGGAGGCCGTGTCCGTCAGGGCGTCCATGTTGGACATCTTCGTATGCAGGTGCAGCTCCACCCGCTTCTCCGGGGCCGTGTCCTTGCGGCCCTCATGGGGAACCTTCATGATATGGTAGGGCTTGAGCTGAATGTCCTTGCCGTCACGGGTCAGCTCCGGCTGCCCCTGCACCCGCAGCCACATACCGGGGGCGATGGCACTCTGTAGGGCCAGTGCCTCCTGTCCCTCGGTATATTTACGCACGGTGACGGAGCTCTGATAGTCCGTCATGTCGAAGCTCAGCATCCACATACCGGGACGCTTGGTCTCCCGGCACTCGGCGGCAAAGACCTTGCCCTCCACGATGGCCGTACCCATTTTCACGTTCAGCTCCGTCATGGAGACGGGCTTGCCCTTGATCTCCTTGCCCAGCAGCACCTCGGTGCCGCCGCTTTTCTTCTCCGCCTTCCGGTCATGAATGGTGAGATGCAGCCGGTGCAGGCCGTACTGCTGGCTCAGCAGCTGCTCCAGCGCCGTCTGGGCCGCCTCCGGGATGCGCTCCCCGGCGGCCACGTCCAGCTCCAGCGCCCGCCGCTTCACGTCCAGCGCTCCGCCGGTGACGACGGCGTCGTGAAGCAACAGTCGCAGTTCTCTATGCGGCACGAAGTTTTCAAAAAAATCAAAAAATGCAATCTGTTCCCTCATAGTGCGCTCCTGCTGTCATAGTCGGTCGATTTCGTCCATCAAGGCGTCCACCAGCTTGTCCTGCGGCACCTTGTAAAGGATCTCCCCCTTACGGAACACCAGACCCTCGCCGTCGCCGCCGGCGATGCCCACGTCCGCCGCACGGGCCTCCCCCGGTCCGTTGACCACGCAACCCATCACCGCCACGGTGATGGGCTTGGTGCAGCCCGCCAACCGGCGCTCTACCTCCCGTGCAATGGGGATCATGTCATATTTTGTGCGGCCGCAGGTGGGGCAGGAGATGAGGTTCGGCCCCGTCTGCCGCAGTCCGGCGGCAGAGAGGATATCCTTGGCCGCACACACCTCCTCCACCGGGTCGGCGGTGAGGCTCACCCGAATGGTGTCGCCGATGCCCTGACACAGCAGGCCGCCGATGCCGATGGCGGATTTCAGCACTCCCATCCGGGGCGTGCCCGCCTCCGTGACCCCTAAATGCAGGGGGTAGTCCGTCTGCCGGTGCAGCAGCTGATAGGCCGCCATGTTCACCGGCACACGGGAGCACTTCACGGAGATGCAGATGTCGTCGAAATTGCAGTCGTTCAGCAGGCGGACATGGCCCATGGCACTCTCCACCAGCGCCTCCGGGGTGACGCCGCCGTATTTTTGCAGCAGTTCCCGCTCCAGTGAGCCGCCGTTGACGCCGATGCGGATGGGGATACCCTCGCTGCGGCAGGCGTCCGCCACGGCCCGCACCTTCTCCTGTGAGCCGATGTTGCCGGGGTTGATGCGGATCTTATCGATGCCCTGCCGCACGCACTCCAGCGCCAGCCGGTAATCGAAGTGGATATCCGCCACCAGCGGGATGTGGATGGCCCGGCGGATACGCCCTACGGCCTGCGCCGCCGCCATATCCGGCACCGCCACCCGGATGATATCGCACCCCGCCTCCTCCAGCCGGAGGATCTGGGCCACGGTGGCGGCCACATCCTCCGTCCGGGTGTTGCACATGGACTGGATGGCGATGTCCGCCCCGCCGCCCACCGGGACGCTGCCCACATGAATTTGCTTGCTCATGGCTGATTCCTCCTCAGTTTATCCCCCTCCATGGGGCAAAAACGCACCACCGGGACGGGAAGCCGCTCCCCGTCCCGTGTGCTCTTTCTCTCTTACTGAAACAGCTTCCACACGTCCTGAAAGGTGATGACCAGCATCAGCAGCATCAGCAGTGCGAAGCCGGCCAGATGGACGTAGCTCTCGAATTTTGCCGGAATTTTCTTGCGGATGGTCAGCATACACAGGGCGTTGACCACCAGAAAGAAGATCTTTCCTCCGTCCAGCGCCGGCAGGGGCAGCAGGTTCATCACCGCCAGATTCACCGCCACCAGCGCCGCCAGATAGGCGATGTTCTCCACCGCCGCCGAGGCGCTCTCCGCCTGTTCGCCCACGTCCGTGATGGTGGAGACGATGCCCACCGGGCCGCTGACGTCCTTGAGGCCCGCCTCACCGGTCACCAGCATCTGCAGGGACAGGCGCACGATCCGCACGAAGTCCACGGCGTTGTTCCAGCTGTACTGGAGACGTGTTCCCACTGTGGCCTCCTCCGCCCCGAACATCAGGCCGAAGCCCGTGTAGGTCTGGCCCTGCTGGTCGGTGTACTCCGCCCGCTCCATGGGGAAGTCCTTCAGGGTCACGGTCTGACCGTCACGCTTGACCTTCAGGTCGAATACACCGGTCTTGTTGCGGCCCAGCAGCAGGCTCACGTCACTGTAAACATACACCCGCTCACCGTCGATGCTCACCAGACGGTCCCCCACCTGCAGACCGCTCTCGCTCTGGAGGGGGCAGCCGTCGGCAAAGTCCGTGATGACCGGGACGTAAAATGCCTTGGCCCCGGCGTACAGGACGACGATGATAATCAGGCCCGTCAGGAAGTTCATAAAGGCCCCGGCGGCAAAAATGATGAGTTTTTTCCAGAAGCTCTGGTTATTCAGGGCCGTAGGGTCGTTGGAGTCCTCCTCCTCGCCCTCCATGGCACAGAAGCCGCCGATGGGCAGCAGCCGCAGAGAGTAGGTGGTATCCCCCTTGGTCTTGTGCAGGATGGTGGGGCCCATACCGATGGAAAATTCGTTGACCCGCACTCCGCAGGCCTTGGCCGCCAGAAAATGGCCCAGCTCGTGTACGGCGATGAGTACGCCGAAAATCAGGATCGCAGCAATAATATAGATCATGGTTCCTCCTACCGGTTCAGTACAGCGGCACGGGCCAGTCTGTCTGCCTCCAGTATATCCTCCAGAGAGGGCGTATATTTCACCTCCACCCGGCACAGGGCATCCTCCACCCGCCGGGCGATATCGTTAAAGCCGATCTCCTGCCGCAGGAACAGGCCTACGGCCTCCTCGTTGGCACCGTTCATGATGGCGCAGGCGGTGCCGCCGGTTCGGGCGCACTGACGGGCAAGGGCAAGGCATGGAAACGCTTCCGTATCCGGTGCCTGAAAGGTCAGCGGCCCGCAGGACAGCAGATCCAGCGTCCGATCCGGTGTCTCGGCCCGATAGGGCCATGTGAAGGCGTAGCGGATGGGCAGCTTCATATCCGCCGTCCCCAGCTGGGCGATCATGGCCCCGTCCCGGTACTCCACCAGCGAATGGACGATGCTCTGGCGGTGGATCACCGCCTCCACCTGCTCCACCGGCAGCCGGTACAGCCGCATGGCCTCGATGATCTCCAGTCCCTTGTTCATGAGGGTGGCCGAGTCGATGGTGATCTTGGCCCCCATGCTCCAGTTAGGGTGCTTCAAAGCGTCCGCCGGAGTCTTATGCTCCAGTTCCTCATGGCTCAGACCGAAAAACGGCCCGCCGGAGCAGGTCAGCAGCAGACGCTTTACCTCCCGGCGATCCCGGCAGCCCTGCAGGCTCTGGAAAATGGCCGAGTGCTCCGAATCCACCGGCACGATCTCGGCGCCGCAGCGCTCCGCCTCCGCCATCACCAGCTCGCCGGCGCACACCAGCGTCTCCTTATTGGCCAGAGCGATGCGCTTTTTCTCCCGGATAGCCGCCAGCGTGGGCTCCAGCCCAACGCTGCCCATGACGGCGGTGACCACTGTGTCCGCCTCCGGCAGCGTCGCCGCCTCCAGAAGCCCCTCCGGCCCCGCCGCCACCCGGATATCCGTGTCGGACAGCCGCAGCCGCAGCTCTCCCGCCGCCGCTCGGTCATACAGCACCGCCAGCTTCGGATGGAACTGGCGAGCCTGCTGCTCCAGCAGATCCACCTGGCGGTTGGCCGTCAGCGCCGCCACCGTCAGTCCCAGCTCCTGCACCACCTGCAGCGTCTG
The DNA here is from genome assembly GCF_018408575.1 of Vescimonas coprocola. NCBI lineage: Bacteria > Bacillati > Bacillota > Clostridia > Eubacteriales > Oscillospiraceae > Vescimonas > Vescimonas coprocola. The sequence continues at coordinate 609,980 of NZ_AP023418.1, read as the reverse complement.
CCGCCCGATGGAACCGGTGGAGCCCAAGACCGCAACAGTCTTTGTCATAGTCATATCTCCTTTACAGGCCAATGACCCAGCAGGTCATGAGCCACAGCACCGGTGCAGCGAACAGCACGCTGTCGAACCGGTCCAGCACGCCGCCGTGACCCGGCAGCAGCCGCCCATAGTCCTTGATGCCGTACTGGCGCTTGATGGCCGAGAAGCTCAGGTCGCCCAGCTGGCCCATGAGGGCGCCCACCAGACCCATGAGGATGCAGCCGCCGATGTGCAGGGGCTGCAGGGTACAGAGGTAAAAGATGATCCGGAAGATCACCATGCCCAGCATACCGCCGACAAGGCCGCCCACGGCGCCCTCCACAGTCTTGTGGGGGCTTACCAGCGGCGACAGCTTGTGCTTGCCGCAGGCCATGCCGGTGAACAGGGCCGCCGAGTCACTGCAGAAGGCCGCCACCAGCGGCACCAGCACCAGTCCGCCGCCGTAGGGCAGCAGCCGCAGCAGCAGCAGGCAGCTGAAGGAGGCCGGGATGGCCAGCCCCGCCAGCGCCATGACGCACACATCCAGCAGGGTCAGGGCGTGGGGCTTGCCGTAGGACAGCACGCCCGCCGCCGGCAGCGCTATCACGCCCACCAGCAGCAGCCCGTCCACGATGCCCAGCGGCAGCTGCCACCCATGGCCCGCACCGTAAAAATGCAGCACCACTAATATGCCCATCACCGCCGGCAGCGCCGTCCAGCGCCGGGTCTTTTCCGGCCCGCACACAGCCGCCAGCAGCTCATGGGTACCCACCACGCTCAGCGCCGCCAACAGCGCCGCCGTGGCCCAGTCCGGTGCCACGCACAGGATGGCCAGCAGCAGCGGGATGCCGATCACCGCCACGATAATTCTCTGTTTCATATGCTTTCCTCTTTATTTTACCCCGCCGAACCGGCGGTCACGCTGCTGATACGCCACAATAGCCCGGTCCATATCCTCCGGCCCGAAGTCCGGCCACAGGGTATCGCAGAAATACAGCTCCGAATAGGCGCACTGCCACAGCAGAAAACCCGACAGCCGCTCCTCTCCGCTGGTGCGGATGATAAGCTCCGGATCCGGGAGACCGTCCGTAAACAGGTAGCCGGAGAATCGCTCCTCATCCAGCTCCTCCGGGCGGCAGCGGCCCTCCACACAGTCGGCGGCAAAGTGCCGGGCCGCCCGCAGCAGCTCATCCCGACCGCCGTAGTTCAGGCAGACGTTGGCCTGAAAGCCCTGAATGTGGGAGGATATCTCGTTGGTGCGCCGGGCCAGCTCCTGCAGCTCCGGCGAAAGGGCGCTCAGGTCCCCCAGAAACCGCAGCCGGATCTGATCCCGCTCCATGGAGTCGATGGCCTCCAGCATATACTGCTTCAGAAGGCCCATGATGGTGTTGACCTCGTCCGCCGGGCGCTTCCAGTTCTCCGTGGAGAATGCGTATACCGTCAGGTACTCCACTCCCAGCTCCTTGCAGTAGGTAGCGATCTTGCGGAACACCTCCGCCCCCACCTTATGTCCGGCGGTGCGGGGCAGGCCCCGACGCTTGGCCCATCTCCCGTTGCCGTCCATGATAACAGCGATATGGCGGGGAAGGCGGTTTTCATCCACCTGCCCCGCCGTATGATGCTTCTTTTTGGAAAACAGGCCCATCAGACAGACATGAGTTCCTTTTCTTTGGTATCCAGCAGCTTATCCAGCTCCTTGCAGTGGTCGTCGGTCATCTTCTGCAGGTCCTTCTCAGCCAGCTTCAGTTCGTCCTCGGTGATCTCGGAGGCCTTCTGCATCTTCTTGAACGCCTCCAGCGCATCCCGGCGGATGTTGCGGATGGCCACCTTGCCGCCCTCGTTGTACTTGCGGATCTGCTTGACCAGCTCCTTGCGGCGCTCCTCCGTCAGCTGGGGGAAGGCCAGCCGGATGGACTTGCCGTCATTCTGGGGATTGATGCCCAGATCGGACTCCTGAATGGCCTTCTCGATGCCCTTCAGGGCCGAGGCGTCCCAAGGGGTGATGAGCAGCGTCCGGGGATCGGGGGACGCCACCGCAGCGATCTGCTGGATGGGGGTGGGGGTGCCGTAGTAGTCCACCTGAATGCGGTTGAGGACGGATGCGTTGGCCCGTCCGGCCCGCACGGCTCCGAAGTCACGCTCCACCGCCTCCACGCTCTTCTTCATCTTTTCCTCGTATACCTTGTAGTGTTCCTTCAGCATGGTTATGCCTCCTTCACGATCGTTCCGATTTTTTCGCCCCGCAGCACACGCACGATATTATACGGGTCTTTCAGTGCAAACACCAGCACCGGGATGTGGTTGTCCATGGACAGGCTGGTGGCGGTGGAATCCATCACCGCCAGATGACGCTTGAGCACCTCGTCATAGGTGATGGCGTCGAATTTCACGGCGTCGGCGTTCTTGGCCGGGTCGCAGTCGTACACGCCGTCGATGTTCTTGGCCAGCAGGATCACGTCGGCGTTGATCTCCGCCGCCCGCAGCACCGCCGCCGTATCGGTGGAGAAGAAGGGGCATCCCACACCGCAGCCAAACAGCACCACCCGGCCCTTTTCCAGATGCCGGACGGCTCTGGCCCGGATATAGGGCTCCGCCACCTCACGGATCTCCAGTGCCGTCTGGAGCCGGACGTCCACGCCCTTCTGCTCCAGCACGTCCGCCAGCGCCATGCAGTTCATGGCCGTGGCCAGCATCCCCATGTGGTCGGCACGGGTGCGCTCGATGTGACCCTCGCCGTTCTTCACGCCCCGCCAGAAGTTGCCGCCGCCGATGACAACGCCGATCTGCACGCCCATGTTCACGCACTCCTTGATGACGTCCGCCACCTGACCCAGCACCTGAAAGTCCAGGCCGAAGTGCTTCTCGCCCGCCAGTGCCTCGCCGCTGATCTTCAGCAGCACCCGTTTATACTTCGGTTCGTCCATTGCTCTTCCTCCGTATGTGATACTTGGGAGTATTTTACCTTATTTTTTCCCGTTTGCATAGAGGGAAAAGCAAAATTTTTTCCGTCCTCTCTCCCCGCCTTGCATTTTCCGGCGGAAGATGGTACCATCTCAACGAAAAGAAACTGATAGGAGACGCCTTATGGAGCTGCTGCACATACATAAAGATACATGGGCCGCCGTGGGAGCCACGGCCCTGATCCCCTTTTACCGCCTGACGGATACGGACATTGTCCTGCTGGACACCGGCATCGCCGCCTCTGACCGGGAGGGTCTTACCGCCCTGCTGGAGGAGCACGGTCTGCGCCCCAAGGGGATCCTCTGCTCCCACGCTCACTACGACCATGTGGGCAACGCCGCTTATCTCCGCCGGCGCTACGGCTGCCCTATCGCTATGCCCATGATCGAGGCCGCCATCTGCGCCGATGCCACCGCCTTCCGGGCCAACTACGAGACCCTCACCTACGGCACCATCCAGTCCATGTTTCCGGAGGAGTGCTTCCTGTCGGACGTTCTCATCTCTCCGGATATCGATCATCTGGACTTTTGCGGCGTCCGTTTCGGCCTGCTGCCCCTGCCGGGCCACTCTGCCGGGCAGATGGGCTTCATCACCCCCGACGGCACTGCCTATCTGGCAGACTGCCTGTTGGGGCCGGAGCAGTTGCAGCGCTTCAAGCTGCCCACCATCATGCACATTGCCCGTGATCTGACGGTGATGGAGTCTCTCCGCAGTCTCCGCTGCCCGGTCTATGTGCTGGCCCATAAGACCAGCGTCACAGAGCTTGGTCCCGTCATCGATGCCAACATCGCCGCCATCCACGATAAGGGGCGGCGGCTGCTGAGCTGTCTCACCGACGGCATGACCGCCGACCAGTGGCTCTATGCCTACTGCCGTCAGGAGGGCATCCACACTCATGATCCCTTCCGCATCAGCGTCACCCAGCGCAATTTCCTGCATCTGTCCAACTGGCTGGTGGACGAGGGCCGGGTGGCTCTGCACCATGACCTCTGCGTGAGCCGTTACAGTAAGGTGTGAAGTAAGGTGTGAACCGGTCCACGGTGGGTAAGTTTTCGTTTTTTATCGTCCGTAATGGCCACAGGGGAGGGGGCAGCATCCACTGTCCCCTCCCCTGTTTCTTCTTTCGGCAATTCCGTTTTTTCAATCCTCCAGCAGCTCTGTGAAGCTCCGGATGGTCCGATCGCACACCCGTGTCATCTCCTCCCACGAGACGTGAAAGAACTGATCGTAGACCCCCACCGTGTGCATCCCGGCCGCCTTGGCCCCACGGCAGGCCGCCACAGAGTCGTCGTACACCACGCACTCCGCCGGCTCCACGCCCATGCGTCGGGCCGCTACCCGGAAGATCTCCGGGTCCTTCTTCTCGATCTTCAGATCGTGGGCAAACAAGATCTCCTCAAAATATGGCATCAGTCCCAGATGCCCCAGTGCCGCCCGGCAGTGGGCCGGAACACTGGAGGTCAGCACCATCATCCGCTGCCCCCGGCGGCGGCACTGATCCAGATACTCCCGCACGCCGGGCTTCACCTGTACCCGTGTGGCGTAGGCGTCCCCGGCCATCTCCATCCACTCTGCCATGATATCCTCCACAGACTCCTCCAGATGGCAGTAGCGCTTGGTGAACTCCGCCGCCAGCGGGAAAATGGTGTGCGCCACCCCCTGATAGTACTCCTTGGTGTAGGGAAAGCCACGCTTGGCCAGAAAGGCCTCATCCACCTCCCGCCAGATGCCGTTGGAATCGATCAGGGTCCCGTCCATGTCAAAAATATGCATCCATTCGTCCTCCGCTCGGATCGTTTCTGTGATTATATCAAGTTTTTGCCATTCTGTAAACGCCAGTTTCCCATGTGGACAAATGGGGAAAGCTGTGGTAGAATAGTGTGATAAAATTTTCCGAGCCAACGGGAGGGACAATGCCATGCAGGGAAAGCTCATCGTATTTGAGGGGACCGACGGTTCCGGCAAGGCTACGCAGTCGGAGCTGCTGTGCCAGGAGCTGACCCGACGGGGCATCCCCTACCGCAAGCTGACCTTTCCCCGGTATCAGGAGGAATCCTCGGCACTGGTACGGCTGTATCTGGGCGGGGCCTTCGGCCAGAAGCCCGGCGATGTCAATGCCTATGCCGCTGCGGCCTTCTACTCCGTGGACCGCTACGCCTCCTACAAGCAGGACTGGGGCAGCTACTATGAGCAGGGCGGTCTGCTCATCGCCGACCGCTATACCACCTCCAACGCCGTTCACCAGACCTCCAAGCTTCCGCCGGAGCAGCAGCGGCCCTTTGTGGACTGGCTCTTTGACTTCGAGTATCAGAAGCTGGGCCTGCCGGCTCCGGATCGAGTGCTGTACCTGGATCTCCCCACGGAGCTGTCCGAGCAGATGATGCGCCGCAGGGAGGCGGCTACCCATACCCACGCCGACATTCACGAGCAGGATGAAGCTTATCTCCGCTCCTGCCGGGAGAGCGCCGCCCGTGTGGTGGACTGGTGCGGCTGGCAGCGCATCCGCTGCGACCGGGACGGCCGGATCCGCAGTATTCAGGACATCCATCAGGAGGTTCTGGAGCGTGTGGCGGATCTGCTGCCGTAAAAAAGGACGGAACGCCGCAGCGTCCCGTCCCGGTTCGGCCGAACCCTATGGTATGTGTCTGTCCCTATGTCCCTCAGCAGGAGCAGCGGGAGTCGCCGCCGCAGCAGCGCTCGTTCTGTCCGCCGCCGCAGCAGCAGAGCACCAGTAAAACGATGACGATCAGCCAGATGCAGGAGCAGTTGTTGTTGTCAAAGCACACTTGAACCTCACCTCACTTGTTCTTCACTGGCTTATTCTATGCCCCACCGCCCCGGAAGGTATCTTGTCCGGTCTGATTTGCGCTGGGGAAAATGCGATAAAGAAAGGAACAACGATCTATGGCAGACCGCAAAAACAACGAGACCACCAGCTGGAACGCCGACGAGGTGCGCCGCCAGCAGACTCAGCGCAAGCAGCGCAAGAAAATGCGCCGGACCCGTTTCTGGGCCATCTACTGTGCCGGTGTGGTGCTGGGCTCCTGCCTGCTGGCGGGACTGGGCTGGCTCATGGTCAATGACGTGTGCGCCCTGAACAAGGCACCTCTCACCGCCACGGTGGAGATCGAAAAAGGCGACTCCGTGGGGCAGATCGCCTCCAAGCTGAAGAAGGCGGGCATCATCAAATATAAGCTGCTGTTCGTCATCACCAGTCCCCTCTTCCACGCCAAGGACACCATCCAGCCCGGCAGCTACGAGCTCAACACAGACATGGACTACAACTGCATCATCGACTCCATGCAGCAGGGCTCCTCTGTGGCCGGGACGGTGAAGGTCACCATCCCGGAGGGCTACTCCGTGCAGGAGACCATCCAACTGCTGGCCGACAGCGACGTGTCCAACGTGGAGGACCTGACGGAGGCCGCCAAGAACCATGTGTTCGACTACACCTTTGTGGATAACGAGAATCTGGGCAGCATCACCCGGCTGGAGGGCTTCCTCTTCCCGGATACCTACGAGTTCTTCCACAAGGAGGACGCCGTCTCTGCGCTGGATCGCCTGCTCTCCAACTTCCAGACCCGTGTCAGCGGCGAGCTGCTGACGGATATCGAGAACTCCCAGTACAGCCTCCGTGAGATCGTCACACTGGCCTCCATCATCGAAAAGGAGGCCATCGGTGACGACGAGGAGCGGGCCAACATCTCCTCCGTGTTCTATAACCGCCTCAGCGGCGACAACTCCGAGATCGGTACTGCCCTCCAGTCCGATGCTACCATCTACTATGCCCTGCACATCGCCGGCATGGACGATACCCAGTTCTCCACGGATCTGGACAGCCCCTACAACACCTATAAGCACGGCGGCCTCCCCGCCGGCCCCATCTGCAACCCCAGTTTGTCCTCCATCAAGGCGGCGGTGCATCCCAGCGACACCGGCTACTACTACTTTGCCTACGGCAAGGATGGAGTCAGCCACTTCTTCCGTACCTATGACGAGCATCTGGCCTTCGTCAACAGCGATATGTACGCCCCGGATTGATGGATATGATGAGAAAAAAGCCTGAGCTGCTGTCCCCGGCCGGGGACATGGAAAAGCTGAAAATGGCCGTGGCCTATGGAGCCGACGCCGTGTATCTGGCAGGCACCTCCTTCGGGATGCGCTCCTTCGCCGGGAATTTCTCCCCGGAGGAACTGCCCTGTGCGGTGGCCTATGCCCATGACCACGGTGTCCGGGTCCACGTCACCGTCAACACCATGCCCCGCAGCGGCGAGGTGGATGCCCTCCCCGCCCATCTGGAGCGCCTGAACGATGCCGGGGTGGATGCTCTCATTCTGGCGGATCTGGGGGCCTTCACGCTGGCGGGAAAATACGCTCCCCGCTGTGAACGCCACATCAGCACCCAGCAATCCATCGCCAACTACGCCTGCGCTCAGGCGTGGTACGATCTGGGCGCCAAGCGGGTGGTGCTGGCCCGTGAGCTGAGCATGGACGAGATCCGTGAGATCCGCCGCCGCACCTCCCCGGAGCTGGAGCTGGAGACCTTCTGCCACGGGGCCATGTGCGTGTCCTACTCCGGCCGCTGCCTGCTCTCCAACTACATGACCGGCCGGGATTCCAACCGGGGCGCCTGCGCCCAGCCCTGCCGCTACCAGTACGCCCTGATGGAGGAGAAGCGCCCCGGCGAGTACTTTCCAGTGTTCGAGGACGAAAAGGGTACCTACATCATGAACTCCCGTGATATGTGCATGATCGACCATCTGGACGACCTCATGGACGCCGGAGTGGACTGCCTGAAGATCGAGGGCCGGGCCAAATCCGCCTATTATGCCGCCATCGTCACCGGGGCTTACCGCCATGCCATCGACGACGTGGCGCAGGGCCGCCCCGTCGATCCCGTCTGGCGGGATGAGGTGGAGCACGTCAGCCACCGCCACTATTCCACCGGCTTTTTCTACGGCCCTCCCGGCCAGTATTACGAGAGTTCCCGCTATATCCGGGACTGGCAGATCTGCGCTGTGGTAACGGACTGCACCCCGGAGGGACTGGCCACCCTGAGCCTCCGCAACAAGTTCCGCACCGGCGATACCGTGGAGGTGGTGGGGCCGGATACCCGTCCCTTCTCCCTTACCGTGCCGGAGATGGCGGATGCCGATGGGCTGCCTCTCTTTGAGCCGAAAACGCCTCAGATGACCTTTACCATGCCCCTACCCCGGCCGGTACCGCCTATGAGTTTCATCCGCCATGCCGTGGAACTGTCGGGAAAGTAATGCCCCCATGACCGACGTCCCCTTCCGAACCCCGGAAGGGGGCGTCGTTTCGACACAGACATGACAGGTTCAAGTTGAAATCGTTTTTCCCCCTCCTAAAGCTATATCCCCTGCGGGGCGGACCCTCTGTCCGCCCCGCTTCCTTTTGCCCATAAAAATTCCCCGCTCCGGCAACTGGCTCTTTTCAATCGATGCAGATTGCGGTATAATAAGCCCTGATTACGACCCGATGGAGGTGCCTATCTCATGGAAGTGAAGCGCTGGGAGCTCATGCCCCATGTGTATCTGACCTATCTGCCGGCCCGGAAATTCAAAACTGGGGTGCTGTCGGCCCAATTCATCACGCCGCTGGCCAAGGAAACGGCGTCCTACAACGCCCTGCTGCCGGCGGTGCTGCACCGCGGCACCATGCGCTGCCCGGACATGGAGCAGCTCGCTGCGGCCATGGATCGGCTCTACGGCGCACAGATCAGCCCCACCATCCGCAAGCGGGGGGAGACGCAGTGCCTTGGCTTCGTGGCCAGCTTTATCGACGACCGGTTCGTCTCCCGGAATGAACCGCTGCTGGAGCCTGCGGCGGAGCTGCTGGGGGAGCTGCTGCTGGACCCTGTGACCCGTGGCGGCCGGTTTCTGCAGGAATATGTGGAGGGCGAGAAGGCCAATCTGGCCGACGCCATCCGCTCCATCCGCAACGACAAGCGGGACTGGGCCGATCTGCGGCTTTTGCAGGAGATGTGCGCCGGGGAGCCCTATGGCATCAGCCGCTTCGGTGACGAGGCGGGGCTGGCCAAGATCAACAACCAGAAGCTCTACGCTCACAGCCAGCGGATGATGTCCTCCTCCCGGCTGGAGCTGTTCTACTGCGGCAGCGCCGAGTGCCATCGGGTGGAGGAGGCCCTGCTGACGGCCTTCTCCTCCCTGACCCGTGGCCCCCAAACGGAGCCGGAGCCGCCCCGACGGTTCGCCGCTCCCTCCCAGCCCCGACTGGTGACGGAGGAGATGGACGTGACGCAGGGCAAGCTCTCCATTGGCTTCCGCTGCGATACCGATGACGAGCCCGCCATGATCCTGACAAACCTCATGTTCGGCGGCTCCAGCAACTCCAAGCTGTTTCTGAACGTCCGGGAGAAGCTCTCCCTCTGCTACTATGCCTCCAGCACCTACGTCCGCTCCAAGGGCATCCTGACGGTGTCCTCCGGCATCGAGACGGCGGACTATGACCGGGCCGAGGCGGAGATCCTCCGCCAGCTGGACGAGATCCGGCAGGGCCTCTGGGAGGACTGGGAGCTGACGGCGGCACGGGAGAGTCTGCTCAGCGCCCTGCAGGCGCTGGGAGATTCTCAGGGAGCGCTGGAGAACTACTATCTGGGGCTGGCGGCCACCGGCCGCCGGGAGACCCCGGAGGAGATGGCGGCGCTGCTGCGGCAGGTGACCCCGGAGCGCATCCGTGCGGCAGCCCAGAGCGTGCAGCTGGATACCATTTACTTCCTGAAGGGAAAGGAGGCGTGAGGATGTATTATCCCCGCATTGACGAGACGGTGACCTTCCGCCGCCTGAAAAACGGTCTGCCGGCCTATGTGGTCCACAAGCCCGGCTACACCCGGAAATACGCCATGTTCGCCACCCGCTACGGCGGCATGGACCTGCGCTTTCAGCAGGACGGCGCATGGCAGGATACCCCGGCGGGCATCGCCCACTATCTGGAGCACAAGATGTTCGACACCGCCGACGGAAACGCCATGCAGGAGATGGCCAAAAATGGCGCCGAGCCCAATGCCTTTACCAGCAATGCCATGACGGCCTACTACTTCGACTGCACGGAGCATTTTGACGAGAATCTGCGGCAGCTGCTGTCCTTTGTGTCGATGCCGTACTTCACCGACGAGAGCGTGGCCAAGGAGCAGGGCATTATCGCTCAGGAGATCGGCATGATCGAGGATGACCCGGAGTGGCAGGTCTATAAGCGGATGCTGCAGGCCCTGTACCGGGAGAGTCCCGCCCGTATCCCCGTGGCCGGCTCCGTGGAGAGCATCTCCCGCATCACCGCCGAGACCCTGTACCGCTGCCACAAGGCCTTCTACACCCCCGCCAATATGTGTCTGGTGGCGGTGGGCGATCTGGACGCCGAGGCGGTGTTCCGGGCGGCGGAGGATATCCTGCCCCCGGAAAGCGGCCCGGATATCCCCCGTGACTACGGTGGCAGCGAGGGAGACACCCCCGCTCAGTCGGAGACCTCCTGCCGGATGGAGGTATCCATGCCGTCGTTTCTGGTGGGCTTCAAATGCCCCGCTCCCCCGGAGGGAGAGCAGCGGCTGCGCTGGGATATTCTGGGGGATCTGGCCTGCGATATCCTCATGGGGGACTCCAGTCCCTTGTTCTCTCGACTGTACAGTCAGGGCCTTATCAACGGTTCCTTCGGCAGTTCCTTCGACCTGCTGCCCGGTGCGGCCTACGCCTATGCCGGCGGCGACAGCAACGATCCCGCCGCCGTGATGGAGGCCATTTTAGAGGAGGCCCGACGCCTGACCCGTGAGGGTCTGGATCCGGACTACTGGCAGCGGATGAAGCGGGGGAACTTCGGGGCCTCCCTGAAGGGTCTCAACTCCTTCGATTCCATCGCTATTTCGCTGGTGGAGGGCTGCTTCCAGCACTTTGATCCCCTGCGCTTCCCGGAAATTTACGACAGCATCACCCCGCAGGATGTGCTGGATTTCATCCGGGAGCACATCTGCCGCAGCCGTGCAGCCCTGTCCGTTATCTATCCCAAGGAGGACTGATCATGAATGACAACTGGAAATTTTCCGATCTTCCCTATACCAGCCCCGATGTAGAGGCCCTTCAGGCCCGGTACGACGCCCTGACCCAGCGGGCTAAGGACGCCCAAGATTCGGAGGATCTGCTGGAGGTGGTTCGGCAGCGGGATGCCCTCCAGCAGGAGGTATCCCTCTGCCAGAGCATCGCCTTCATCCGGGCCTTCCACGATGTCACTGACGAGTTTTATCAGCGGGAGCTGCAGGAGACCATGCCCCGACTGGAGACGCTGGATACGCAGTCTCTGTCCATGGCCATAGCAGAGAGTCCCTACGCTGCGGCGGTGGATGAGGCCTTCGGCCCCCAGCTGCGCCGCCTGCTGACGCTGGACCAGCGGCTCCACACCGGCGGCAAGGAGCTGCAGGCCCGCATCTCCCGGCTCACCGCCCAATACCAGCAGCTGGTGGCCTCCGCCAAGTATCAGGTGCAGGGCGAGACTCTCAGCGGCGGCCAGCTGCGCTTTGCGCTGACCAGCACCGACCGGGAGCGCCGCAAGGCCGCCTATGACGCCCAGCAGCAGACCGCCGTGGAAAACGGCCCCGTAATGGAAAAGCTCCTGCGGGAGCTGGTCCATGCCCGGAACCAGCTGGCCCGTGAAAACGGCTTCGACAGCTTTGCCGACTACGGCGATCTCAGTATGCAGCGTCTGGGCTATGGCCGGGCGGAATTGGACGAGTTCTGCCGTCAGGTGCAAAAGTACATCACGCCCCTGTATCTGCAAATGCAGGAGCAGCAGCGCCAGCGGCTGGGGGTGGAAACGCTGCTGCCCTATGACCGGGCGCTGGTGTTCCCGGAGGGCAACGCCGTCCCCGTGGCGGCAGAGGAGCTTCCTAAGGCTGCACGCCGGATGTACCACGCCCTGAGTCCGGAGGCAGGACATTTCTTCGACGAGATGATCCGCCACGACCTGTTGGACGTGGCAGGCTCCCCCAACAAGATCTCCGGCATGGGCTTCTGCGATATGCTGAGCGCCCCCTGCGGGATGCCCTTCATCTTCGCCAACTGCGACGGCACCGGCTCCGACGTCACCGTCTATACCCATGAGCTGGGCCACGGCCTTCAGGGCTACCTCTCCTACCGCAGCCAGCCGCTGGCGGACTATGTGGGGCTGAGTCCCGATCTGGCGGAGGTCTACTCCAAGACCATGGAGCTGCTGACCCTCCCCTACGCACGGGAGTTCTTCGGCCCTCACGCCCCCCAGTTCCTGACGGAGCACCGCTACGACTTCATCAAGGAGCTGTGCGCCTTCTGCTCCATCCACACCTTCGAGACGTGGCTCTATGAGCACCCGGATGCCTCTCTTTCTCAGTGGGCGGAGGAGTTCGACCGCACGGAGAAGGCCTTCGGCCGGGCCCAGAACAACGAGCCGTGGCGGCAGCAGGTGCTGGCCGGCTGCGATCTGTTCACCAACATGGCCATCTATATGCTCCCCCGCTATGTGGTGAGCTACGCCCTCTCCATCGTCTGCGCCCAGCAGCTGAAGGCCGCCTATGACGCCGACCCCGTGGACGGCTGGGCCAGATATCACGCCCTGTGCGCCTCCGGCGGCAGCAAGCTCTACGCCGAGACGCTGGCAGATGCCGGGCTGGAGCTGCCCTACGCCCCCGGCGTGGTGGAGCGGCTGGCCCGTGAGCTGGCGGCGCAGGCCTGAAGCCACCCCATCCCTTCGAGCGCACGGCGCTCTGCACTTTATCCCAAGGAGGAATCATCATGCAAATTATGACTGACAGCCCCATCCGGTTCCCCGGCCTGTTCGGGGACTGGGCCTTTACCGCCAGCTCCAAGGCGCTGGACATCGGCAACGGCATCTACTGGTACGGTATCCTCATCGCCCTTGGTCTGGTCATCGCCATCTGGTGGTGCATGAACCAGAAATCCAAGTACGGCATCACCGAGGACGACCTGCTGGACAGTGTTCTGTGGGGCATCCCCTGCGCCATTGTGGGGGCAAGAATTTACTATGTGCTGTTCTATCTGGATCAGTTCAAAAACAGCGACGGCAGCTTCAGCTTCCGCAAGGCCATCGCCATCTGGGACGGCGGCCTTGCCATCTACGGTGCCGTCATCGCCGTGGTCATCGTGGGCATCTGCATCAGCCGCCACAGGGGCTATAAGCTGGGAGCCATGCTTGACCTTGCGGTGATGGGCCTGCTCATCGGCCAGTGCATCGGCCGGTGGGGCAACTTCATGAACCGGGAGGCCTTCGGCGCCGAGACCACCCTGCCCTGGCGGATGCAGCTGACCACCGTCACCGGCCAGCTGGTGGAGGTCCACCCCACGTTCCTGTATGAGAGCCTGTGGAATCTGGTGGGCCTGCTGCTCATCATCTTCGTGGTATCCAAGGCCCGCCGCTTCGACGGCGAGAACACCTGGTTCTACTTCCTGTGGTACGGCATCGGCCGCTTCTGGGTCGAGGGCCTGCGGACCGACAGCCTGTACCTCTTCAACTGGACCATCGGTGGCCAGCCCATCCGGGTGTCGCAGGCCCTGAGCCTTGTGATGGTATTCGTGTCCCTCTTCATGCTGTACTACAACATCAAGCTCCATCCCCACAAGCCGGAGGAGCTGTATGTCAACATCGTGGCGGCCCGCAATGCCGCCGCAGCCGAAGCGGCTGTCGCCCCGGCAGCTGAGTCTCCCGCTCAGGCGACCCCCACCGAGGATGCTCCAGCCGTCTCTTCCGAGCCGGAGGCTCCCTCCCAGAAGGATACCTCCGGTGAAACCCCGACGGAGGATCCGTCATGAGCGCCGTGCTGTTAGACGGCAAGGCCCTGTCCGCCCGGATGCGGGAGCGGCTGGGGCAGGAGGCCGCCGCCCTGCCCCGCCAGCCGGGTCTGGCGGTGATTCTGGTGGGGGACGACCCCGCCAGCGCCGTATACGTCCGCAACAAGGAGAAAGACTGCGCCCAGTGCGGGGTACGGTGCCTGAACCATCACCTGCCCGCTGAAACCACCCAGCAGGAGCTGCTGGCGCTGGTGGAGGACATGAACCGCCGGGAGGACGTGGACGGAATTCTGGTGCAGCTTCCCCTTCCGGAGGGGCTGGACAGCCGGGCCGTGTTGGAGGCCATCCGCCCGGAGAAGGATGTGGACGCCTTCCATCCGGAAAATGTGGGCCGCCTGATGCTGGGGCTGCCCCGGTTCCTGCCCTGCACCCCCGCCGGGGTCATGGCCCTGCTGCGGGCGTATGGTATCTCCCCCGCCGGGAAACACTGTGTGGTGATAGGCCGCAGCAACATCGTGGGAAAGCCCATGGCCCTGCTGCTTCTGGCGGAGGACGCCACCGTCACCGTCTGCCACAGCCGCACGCCGGATCTGGCGGAGCAGTGCCGTCGGGCGGACATCCTCATCTCCGCCGTGGGCCGCCGTGGCCTCATCACCTCCGACATGGTCAAACCCGGCGCCGTGGTCGTGGATGTGGCTATGAACCGCAATGAGGAGGGCAAGCTCTGCGGCGACGTGGACTTCGCCGCCGTGGCGGAAAAGGCGGCCTATATCACCCCCGTGCCGGGGGGCGTAGGCCCCATGACACGGGCCATGCTCATGGAAAATACCATCTCTGCATCCCGCAGACGGCAGCATAAGGAGGACTGACTCATGAAAACTGATATCGAGATCGCACAGAGCTGCCCCCTCCTCCCTATCACCGCCATCGGCGCAAAGCTGGGCCTGACGGAGGAGCAGCTGGAGTGCTACGGCCGCTATAAGGCCAAGCTGCTGCCCTCCGCCACAGCGGGCAAGCCCCAGACCGGGAAGCTGATCCTGGTCACAGCCATCAACCCCACTGCCGCCGGAGAGGGCAAGACCACCACCAGCATCGGACTGGCGGACAGCCTGTCGGCGCTGGGGAAAAAGACGGTGCTGGCCCTGCGGGAGCCTTCTCTGGGGCCGGTGTTCGGCCTCAAGGGCGGAGCCACCGGCGGCGGCTGGGCGCAGGTGGCCCCCATGGAGGGCATCAACCTCCACTTTACCGGCGACTTCCACGCCATCGGCGCCGCCAACAACCTGCTGGCGGCCATGGTGGATAACCACATCTATCAGGGCAACGCTCTGGACATCCAACAGGTGACGTGGCGGCGCTGCGTGGACATGAACGACCGCCAGCTGCGGTACATCCTCTGCGGTCTGGGTGGCAAGGGAAACGGCGTACCCCGTGAGGAGGGCTTTGACATCACTGTGGCCACGGAGGTCATGGCGGTGCTGTGTCTGGCGGAGGATCTGACAGACTTGAAGGCCCGTCTGGCTCGGATGATCGTGGGCTACAACGGCCACGGCCAGCCGGTGACTGCCGGGGATCTGAAGGCGGCGGGGGCCATGGCCGCCCTATTGAAGGACGCCATCCGCCCCAATCTGGCCCAGTCGCTGGAGGGGACTCCCGCCATCATCCACGGCGGCCCCTTCGCCAACATCGCCCACGGCTGCAACAGCGTGGCCGCCACCAAGGCCGCTCTGCGGCTGGGGGACTATGTGGTGACGGAGGCGGGCTTCGGCGCTGATCTGGGGGCCGAAAAGTTTCTGGATATCAAGTGCCGTAGGGCGGGACTGCGTCCGGATGCGGTGGTCATCGTGGCCACGGTCCGGGCCCTGAAACTCCACGGGGGCGCCGATAAGACCCAGCTGGCCACGGAGGACACGGCAGCCCTGCGCCGGGGTCTCCCCAATCTGCTGCGGCACATCGAGAACATCACGCAGGTCTACGGTCTGCCGGCAGTGGTGGCCCTGAACCGCTTCACCAGCGACTCGGCGGCAGAGCTGGCGCTGGTGCAGGAGGCCTGCGCCGTCTATGGGGCGGAGGTGGCCCTATCGGAGGTGTGGGAGAAGGGCAGCCGGGGCGGCATGGAGCTGGCCCACGGCGTCCTGCGGGCGCTGGAGCAGGAGAACCACTTCCGCTTCGCCTACGATGCCGCCCTTCCCATCCGGGACAAGCTGCTGGCCCTGACCCAAAGAATCTACGGCGGCCACAATGTGGCCTATACCGAGGAGGCCGACCGGGAGATCAACCGCCTGACGGAGCTGGGCTTCGGCGGCCTGCCGGTGTGCGTGGCCAAGACCCAGTACAGTCTTTCCGATGACCCCAAGAAGCTGGGGGCCCCTCAGGACTTCATCCTGACGGTGCGGAAGGTGAAGGTCTCCGCCGGAGCCGGGTTCATCGTGGCCCTGACGGGGGACATTCTCACCATGCCGGGTCTGCCCAAGACCCCGGCGGCAGAGGCCATCGACGTGGACGAAAACGGCGTCATCTCCGGTCTGTTCTGATAGGTAACATAACACGATAGAAATAGAAAAAAAGCATCGCATCTGCATAGCAGATGCGATGCTTTTTGTTCTCTTATCCCCTCAGAACAACCGCCGGCCCGTCAGGAAGTGACTGGCATAGTAGCTCTCGCTGAAGGATGTGATCTTCACACAGTTGAAGCGGGAATCGGAGGTGGCGTGGATGAACTGCCCGTCTCCGATGTAGATGCCGCAGTGGGAGGCGGCACTGGAGGAGAAATCCGCATCCTGAAAGAACACCAGATCCCCCGGCTGCAGTTCCCCGAAGCCCACCGCCATGCCGTAGCTCAGCTGATCCGTGGCCCCGTGGGGCAGATACACCCCGAACTGCTGATAGATGTACATGGTATAGCCGGAGCAGTCAAAGCCGCTGGGAGACGCCCCGCCATAGGCGTAAGGCACCCCCTGATAGGACAGGGCCAGCGCCACCAGATCCGACGCCGATCCGGAGACCGTTCCAGCGTTGCCGCCGCTGGGTAGGTCGTCGGAGCCGCCGGAAGAACCGCCATCGGAGGAGGTATCTCCCCTGAGCTGGGGCCGTGAGGCAGACAGCTCCAGATAGTCCCCGGAGACGTAGCCGCTCACCCCGTCGTAGTCTACATAAAACCAGCCGTTTTCAAACCGGGACACCGACACCCACGCCCCATTGGGGAGGGATGTCACCGTCCCATAGCCGGTACCGGCCCCGGAGCGCAGGTTCAGCGCATCCGCCGTCACCTGTCCGTAGCCGGTCAGGCCGGAGGTTCGCAGGTCCAGATATTCCCCGGAGAGATAGCCCTCGATGCCGTCGTAGCGCACCTGATACCAGCCGCCGCTCTTTCCCGTGACGGCCACCGTGGTGCCATAGTCCACCAGCGCCAGCGCCTCGGCGTCCCAATCGCCGCTGCGGCGGATGTAGAGGGCGTCAGTGGTGACAGCCGCCGCCAGCACGGAGGTATCCGTCGCCGGAAGGCTCTCCTCCTCCGCAGGCTCCGCTGTCACGTCTGCCGTCGGCTCCGCCGTCTGGGGGGCCGCCAGAGCCGCAGTCTCCGCCGCCTTCAGCTTCTCCAGCGCCTCTCTTGGCACCACCATGCCCAAGTGGACGGCGGGGGAAACCACATTCTCCGGCGGTGTGCGCTCCGTGGTGAAATGCACCGTACACAAAGCCGCCAGCAGGATCACCAGCGCCGCCAGCAGAAATTTTCGTGTCATGCTGGACACCCTTTCTCTCGCTTATTTCCCGGCCAGAGCCCGCTCCAGCCAGATGGAGCCCACGTCCATGGCTGCGTACAGGCTGTCCTTCTCGGACTTCTTCACCACCCGGTCACGGGACTTCAGGTCGGGATCCGTCAGCTGCAGCTGCACGGACACACGGGTGGCCACGTCCATGTCCTGCTCCTTCTTGGTGTCCAGGATCTGCAGCATAATGATGTACTTGTCCGCCATGCTGCCGTAGTAAATGATGTTGTCGATACGGCGCAGAGGGTGGTTTTTATAGATGAGACCCTCGGTCTTTTTGTTTTCAGCCATTTGAATAACTCCCTTCTTTAATAGAACCATACACTTGTAACCAAATTGTAACACACACCGCTCCCCTTGTCAATTCGCCCGCCGGGAAAAAGCCTGCCGCTTTTTGTCGTCGGTATCATTCCACGCCCTCCCGCCGCCAAATTTTTAGCATCCACATTAATTTTATCTCATATTAGTAAGGTTTCATGATCCCATTTTACAGCGATTTTCGCATACACAGCGCAGATAGTGAAATCCTTTCCGCCAAATCCCCCATAGTTTCGTCACGTTTTCGTCACATAACAGAAAACAACCTCTCTATACGCTAAAAAGTGCTTGCCAAAAAATGGCAGTTGGTGTATAATGACCAGAGATTTTCAAAAGAGGAGACCTTGCCATGTCTGCTATGACTGCTTCGGAGCGCCGCCAGCAAATCGCCCGGCTGCTTTCCGCATCCCAAGCACCTATCAGCGCCACGACCCTTTCTCAGGAGCTGGGCGTCAGCCGTCAGATCATCGTGGGGGATATCGCCCTGCTGCGTGCCGCCGGTCAGGAGATCACCGCCACCGCACGGGGCTATGTGATCCCCGCACAAAATGGCCTGCTGCGCCGCATCGCCTGTATACACTCTGCCGAGGAGACACGGGACGAGCTCGACGCCATGGTGGACTGCGGCTGTACCGTGGTGGACGTCATCGTGGAGCACCCGGTCTACGGGCAGCTTACCGCTCCCCTTCACCTGTCCAGCCGTCTGGACGTGGATCAGTTCATGAAGCGCATGGACGGGGCCGCCCCCCTGTCCCAGCTCACCGGCGGTGTGCATCTGCACACTCTCTCCTGCCCGGACGAGACCGCCTATGAGCATCTGCTGCAGCTTCTGCGCCAGCGGGGCTTTCTGGTGGAGTGACCACCGGCCCTAAAAGAACGACCATTTCCCCTTTTCCCGGCGGAGGCCCTCCCTCCGCCGGGAATTTTTCTGTTGACAAATGGAAAAGAGCCGCTATAATATTGGAAAGTGGTCATGTGTCAAGACACCAAAGTTTACCAATAAGAGAGGGACACTCATGAACAAATTCAAAGCATTTCTGGCCCGGAAGAACATCGCATTCTCCGCCAAGCGCTACTTTATCGACGCCATGGGAGCTATGGCGCAGGGTCTCTTCTGCACCCTGCTGGTGGGGACCATCCTCAACACTCTGGGGACGCAGCTGCACATCGGCTTCCTGACGGAGAGCATCGTCACCATCGGCAAGGGCGAGGGGGCCGTGGCCTACGCCATCGGCAGCCTGTGCTCCGCCATGGTGGGCCCCGGCATGGCGGTAGCCATCGGCCGGGCGCTGGAGGCCCCGCCGCTGGTGCTGTTCTCCCTGATCCCCGTGGGCTTCGCCACCAACTCCATGGGCGGAGCCGGCGGCCCGCTGGCGGCGCTGTTCGTCACCATTCTGGCCGCCGAGCTGGGTAAGGCCGTCAGTAAGGAGACTAAGATCGACATTCTGGTGACGCCCATCGTCACGGTGCTGGCGGGTATCGGCTTCGCCGCCCTCATTGCCGCCCCGGTGGGCAAGGCCGCCTCCGCCGTGGGACAGGCCATCATGTGGGCCACGGAGCTCCAGCCCTTCTTCATGGGCATCATCGTCTCCGTGGTCATCGGTGTGGCTTTGACGCTGCCCATCTCCTCTGCCGCCATCTGTCTGGCGCTGGGCCTGACGGGTCTGGCCGGCGGTGCTGCCGTAGCAGGCTGCTGCGCCCAGATGATCGGCTTCGCCGTCATGAGCTTCCCGGAGAACCGCTGGGGCGGTCTGGCGGCGCAGGGACTTGGCACCAGTATGCTGCAAATGGGCAACATCGTCCGCAATCCCCGTGTCTGGATCCCCCCCACGCTGGCCGCCGCCGTCACCGGTCCCATCGCCACCTGCGTCTTTGAGCTGCAAATGAACGGCCCCGCCGTGTCCAGCGGCATGGGCACCTGCGGGCTGGTGGGGCAGATCGGCGTATATACCGGCTGGGTCAGCGACGTGGCCGCCGGACTGAAGCCCGGCATCGGCGCCATGGACTGGCTGGGGCTGGCGCTGATCTCCTTCGTGTTGCCGGCGGTGCTGACGTGGCTGTTCGCCATGCCTCTGCGGAAGTGGGGCTGGATCAAGCCCGGCGACCTGAAGCTGGATCTGTAATCGTTTTCTCCGAAAAAGAGGGCTGTGGCAAATGCCACAGCCCTCTTTTACTATTTCGTCAAAACCGCAGCAGCAGCTCCCGTGCGATCTCCTGTCCCTGCCGCAGATAGATGCGGGGTACCCGCTTGCTGACGGCGCAGGTCAGCTCATAGGGGATGGTCCCCGCCTGCTCCGCCATATCGTTGACGGAGTTGTCCGGCCCGAAGATCTCCACCTCGTCCCCCACGTCCACGCTGGGCCGATCCGTCAGATCGATCATGCACATATCCATGCAGATGCGTCCCCGCTGAGGGGCAGGCCCCTCAGCCGTCATCATCTGCCACCGGTCGGACAGGCACCGGAAAAATCCGTCGGCGTAGCCGTAAGGCACCACGCCCATGCGGGTGGTGCGGTCCGTGACGAACCGCCGCCCATAGCTGACGGAGGTCCCCGGCTCATAGACCTTGATGGTGCTGACGGTGGTTTTCAGGGTCATCACCGGCCGCAGGCCCAGCTGCCCGGCAAATTCACCGCAGCCATACAGCAGCAGCCCCGGCCGCACCATGTCCAGATACGTCTCCGGCCACCGGGCCACCGCCCCGGTGTTGGCGCAGTGCCGCAGGGGGAACCTCCGTCCCAGCCGCTGCTCCACCGCCCCGATGACCCGGCAGAACAGGTCGAACTGCTCCCGTGTATAGGCGTCGCTCTCTGTATCCGCCTCATCGGACACAGCGAAATGGGTGAAGATACCCTCCGCCTCCAGTCCCGGCAGGGTGCAGGCAGCACAGATGCCCGCCACCCCTGTCTCAAAGTGATCGCCTCCGCACAGGAAGCCCAGCCGGGACATCCCGGTGTCCACCTTGATGTGGATCTTCAGCGTGCCGCCGCAGCGCACCGCCTCGGCGCTGTACTCCAGTGCCTTGGCTTCGCAGGTCACCGCCTGCGTGATGTGGTAGCGCAGCAGCTCCTCCACCCGCTCCGGCGGTGTGTGGCCCAGAATCAGGATGGGCATGGTGATGCCCCCGGCCCGCAGCTCCATGGCCTCGTCCAGACTGGACACCGCCAGATAGTCCGCCCCCAGCTCCTCCAGCACTCGGGACACCTGCACCGACCCGTGGCCGTAAGCATCCGCTTTCACCACGCCCACGAACCTTGTCCCCGTCCGCCGCCGCAGTGTTTGATAATTATGCGCCAGCGCATCCAGATCGATCTCCGCCCAGGTGCGCCTCAGTGTGGATTCCATGTTCGTTCCTCCTCTGCCCCGCAGGGCCAGATATCTTGCCTCTCATGATACTACATCCCGCCGGAAAAGTCTATGGGCGGAACACCGAAAAGCGGGGACGGTCTCCCGTCTCCGCCGCCGTTACTTCCTCCGGCAGGCCGCTGCCACCAGTCCGCCCAGCGTCACCAGCGCCAGTACGTTGGGCAGCACCATCAGCTGGTTGAATAGATCCGCCAGCTCCCATACCAAGTCGTTGGACAGGCACGAGCCCAGAAAGATGAACCCGATGGCCAGCACCGAATACACCCCCACGGCCTTCTCCCCCAGCAGCCACGATACGTTGAGCCGCCCGAAGAAGTTCCAGCTGAGGATGGTGGAAAAGGCGAAGAACAGCAGGCACACCGCCACGAACATACTGCCTGCCCGGCTGCCCAGCACCGTGCCGAAGGCCAGCTGCGCCATGTTGGCCTTGCTGACGCCCTCCGCTGTCCCGGCGGAGAGGATGCCGTTTCCGGCATATAAAGTGGAGATCACCACCAGCGCCGTCATGGTCAGCACCACGAAGGTATCGATGAACACACCCGTCATGGCCACCACGCCCTGTTCGTGGGGATGCTTCACCTTGGCCATGGCGTGGGCATGAGGTGTGGAGCCCATGCCCGCCTCATTGGAGAACAGCCCCCGCTTGACCCCCTGACTGACGGCCATTTTCAGGGCATAGCCCAAGCTGCCGCCGATGATGGCGTTGGGGACGAAGGCGTAGCGGAAGATCATCCCCACCGCCTCCGGCAGGTACCGGACCCGGCACACCAGCACCACAAGTCCCCCCAGCAGGTACAGCGCCGCCATGACCGGCACCAGCTTCTCCGTGACCCCGGCAATGCGCTGGATGCCTCCCAGAAACACCACCACCGCCAGCACCGCCACCGCGATGCCCACCGCCCACGACGGCACACCGAAGGCGGCAGCGCAGGTCTCCCCGATGGAATTGGACTGCACCATGCACCCCATGAAGCCCAGCGCCAGAATCAGCGCCACGGCGAAAAAGCCCGCTAAAAACGTACCGAATCTCCCCGGAAAGGCCCGCTTGATGTAGTATACCGGCCCGCCGCTGACGCTGCCGTCCTCGGCCACCCGGCGGGTCTCCTGCGCCAGCACCGCCTCGGCGTAGATGGTGGCCATGCCGAAAAAGGCGATGATCCACATCCAGAAGATGGCCCCCGGCCCGCCCAGCAGGATGGCACCGCAGGCGCCAATGATGTTGCCGGTACCCACCTGAGCGGCGATGGCGGTGGTCAGGGCCTGAAAGGAGGACAGGCCCCCCTTCTGCCTGCCGCCCTGCATATTGAACTCCCCGAACACCGCCCGCATCCCCTCACC
Organism: Vescimonas coprocola; assembly: GCF_018408575.1. NCBI lineage: Bacteria > Bacillati > Bacillota > Clostridia > Eubacteriales > Oscillospiraceae > Vescimonas > Vescimonas coprocola. Next base: position 587,407 of record NZ_AP023418.1, on the reverse strand, counting down.
GAAGCACCGTACCTGCACAAATCGGGTGCGGACGGAGAAATACAGACCCGTACCGATGAGCAGGAACACCAGAATATAATCCGACAGATAAAAGTTGATGCGCTGTACCACCTGCAATACCGCTTCCATAATGTGTCTCCTCCCTGCCCCTCTGCGAAAAAAGGAGCCGCCGGCCTGTGCCAGCGACTCCGGAGAAACCACCGCTCGCCGCCCTGCGGGCGGCCCGGTCGCTCTGTCCTTTTGCCTGAGAGATTCGGCCCGCGGGCCTTGCACCTTCGGCACTCACTGTCGTGAGTTTCTCCAGAGTCCCCTCCCCGGCCAGTTTCCTTGGATTCTGTCCGTTTCTTGGGGGCATATGTTTTTGTTGGAGGTACTATACCACAGATGGCCGGCGGATACAAGCCCTATCTGCAAAAATTTTTCCCGTCATCACTTCAGTCGCTGCCACCGGCCCTCCCGCAGGGTCCCTGCCGTTACGGGACAGTCCAGCACCGCTGCCAGCCGCCGGGCCAGCGGCCACTCCTCCGCCCGGTCCACCTGATTCAGAAACACCCGGTCGTGGAGGCCCTCCAGACGCACCACACGGGCCGCCAGCTCCGGCGTTACCTCCTGATCCTCCGTGGCGCCCGCCAGCCGGGCATACAGCTCCGGCCGATGGGCCATGCGACTGATGGGCTTGCCGAAGCCGTCAGCCCCCATCACCAGGACCGTTGCCTGCCGTTCCTCCGGCAGCACCGGCTCCCAGTCGGTATGGGCCTTGAAGGGCCGCCCCGCCGAGCCGTCCGCCTCCACCAGCACGAAATCCGCCATGGTCTCCCAGTTATCTATGGCCGGGGCCGTCAGCTTCCCCTGTTCCGTAGGCGTCCCGGTACAAGCGATGCCCCGGCGGCGCAGCTCCTCCCGCAGCGTCCCCTCCTCCGTGCAGACCCTCAGGTGCGCCGGGGGCCATATCTTGGTGGTGGTACACACCAGCACCGTCCCCTGCTGCCGCAGCTCCGACGCCAGATGATACATCAGCGTGGTCTTGCCGCCGCCGCCGATAAGCGCCGTCAGTCCCGGCCCGATCTCCAGCAGTTCCCGCAGTTCCATCCCGTGATCCGCCCCTTTCGTATCCGTTTTTCCCAATATACCACACTTTCCTGAAAAAAACGAGGCCCCTTCTGTGAAAATCCTCCCGCTTCCCCGGCGTTTTTCCGCAGGATCACTATATTTTGTGCTTTCTTTTCTCTGTAATATCCCTTATCTTGTGTCGATTGTGAAGTATTGACAAATTTCTCTCTGGATTTTTGGTGCTGGTTTTCGTCTATATTTTGGCTCTCCCCCTTGCATCACCACCATATATAGTGTATGATATCAGTGTTCGCATTCATAGCCGCCCTGTGGCGACTTTTCATACGGCAAGGAGGAGAAAGAATGAAAATCATCAAGCGCAACGGCTCCGAGGTGGCCTTTGACATCACCAAGATCATTGTGGCCATCACCAAGGCCAACGAGGACGTGGACGAGGCCGACCGCATGACCCCGGTGCAGATCCGCCGCATCGCTGAGTCCGTGGAGCTGCAATGTCAGAAAATGAACCGTGCCGCCACCGTGGAGGAAATTCAGGACATGGTGGAGCACCACATCATGGCCCATGGGGCCTTTGAGGTGGCCAAGCACTACATCACCTACCGCTACACCCGCTCTCTGGTGCGCCGCTCCAACACCACCGACGACAAGATTCTCTCCCTCATCGAGTGCAACAACGAGGAGGCCAAGCAGGAGAACTCCAATAAGAACCCGGTGGTGAACTCCACCCAGCGGGACTACATGGCCGGCGAGGTGAGCCGTGACATCACCAACCGCCTGCTGCTGCCCCGTGAGATCGTGGAGGCCCACGAGGAGGGCATCATCCACTTCCACGACACGGATTATTATGCCCAGCATATGCACAACTGCGATCTGGTGAATCTGGAGGATATGCTGCAAAACGGCACCGTCATCACCGGTACCCTCATCGAGCGGCCCCACAGCTTCGCCACCGCCTGCAACATCGCCACCCAGATCGTGGCCCAGGTGGCCAGCAACCAGTATGGCGGCCAGTCCATCAGCCTGACCCATCTGGCCCCCTTCGTGGAGGTCAGCCGCCAGAAGATCCGCAAGATCGTTCAGGCGGAGATGGACTCCATCGGCTTTGACCCCGGTGAGGAGAAGATCCACGAGCTGGTGGAGACCCGCCTGCGGGAGGAGATCCGCCGTGGCGTACAGACCATCCAGTATCAGGTGGTGACGCTGCTGACCACTAACGGACAGGCCCCCTTCATCACCGTGTTCATGTACCTCAACGAGGCCCACGACGAGCGGGAGAAGAAGGATCTTGCCATGATCGTGGAGGAGATGCTCCTCCAGCGGTATCAGGGCGTCAAGAATGAGCAGGGCGTGTGGGTCACTCCCGCCTTCCCCAAGCTGATCTATGTGCTGGAGGAGGACAACATCCACGAGGACACCCCCTATTGGTATCTGACGGAGCTGGCGGCCAAATGTACCGCCCGGCGCATGGTGCCGGACTACATCTCCGAGAAGAAGATGAAGGAGCTCAAGGGTGACGTGTATACCTGCATGGGCTGCCGCTCCTTCCTGACCCCCGACCGCTTCACCGACGCCGGGGTGGGCAACATCGCCAACGCCGGGAATTACGAGCCCGGCAAGCACAAATACTACGGTCGGTTCAATCAGGGTGTGGTGACCATCAATCTTCCGGACGTGGCCCTGTCCTCCGGCGGCAACATTGAGAAATTCTGGAAGATCTTCGACGAGCGGCTGGAGCTGTGCCACCGTGCGCTGCGCTGCCGCCACGAGCGCCTGAAGGGTACCACCTCCGACGCCGCCCCCATCCTGTGGCAGTACGGTGCTCTGGCCCGTCTGAAAAAGGGCGAGGTCATCGACAAGCTGCTCTACGGCGGCTACTCCACCATTTCGTTGGGCTATGCAGGCCTGTATGAGTGCGTCAAGTTCATGACCGGCAAGAGCCACACCGACCCCTCCGCCACCCCCTTTGCCCTGTCCATCATGCAGCGGATGAACGACAAGTGCAAGGAGTGGAAGAACGCCGAGGATATTGACTACTCCCTCTACGGCACGCCGCTGGAGTCCACCACCTACAAGTTCGCCAAGTGCCTGCAAAAGCGCTTCGGCGTCATCGAGGGCATCACCGACAAGGGCTACATCACCAACAGCTACCACGTCCACGTCACCGAACCCATTGACGCCTTCACCAAGCTGGAGTTCGAGGCCCAGTTCCAGCACCTGTCCCCCGGCGGCGCCATCAGCTATGTGGAGGTGCCGGATATGCAGAACAACATCCCCGCCGTGCTGGAGGTCATGAAGTTCATCTATGACCACATCATCTACGCCGAGCTGAACACCAAGAGCGACTATTGTCAGGTCTGCGGCTGGGACGGCGAGATCAGCGTGGTGGAGGAGGACGGCAAGCTCATCTGGAAATGCCCCCAGTGCGGCAACACCGATCAGGATAAGATGAACGTGGCCCGCCGCACCTGTGGCTACATCGGCACCCAGTTCTGGAATCAGGGCCGCACGCAGGAGATCAAGGATCGGGTCCTGCACCTGTAAGCCCCCATTTCCCCGCAATATCTTACCGAAAAGAGACCATGTCATGTACTACGGAGCCCTGAAAAAATGTGATATTGCCAACGGAGCCGGAGTGCGGGTGACGCTGTTCGTCTCCGGCTGCACCAACCACTGCCCCGACTGCTTCCAGCCCCAGACCTGGGACTTCCGCTACGGCCGGCCCTTCACCCACGAGACGGAGACGGAGATCTTCCGTGAGCTGGACAAGCCCTTCGTCAATGGCCTGACGGTGCTGGGTGGCGAGCCCTTCGAGCCTCGGAACCAGCGGGACCTGCTGCCCTTCCTGCGGGAGGTCCGCCGCCGCTATCCCCGGAAGAATGTCTGGTGCTTCACCGGTTTCCGACTGGAGGACGAGTTGCTGCAGGATGGCTCCTATCCCCGCTGCGAGGTGACAGACGACCTCCTGCACTGCATTGATATTCTGGTAGACGGCCGCTTCCTCCGGGAGGAAAAGGACATCTCCCTCCAGTTCCGTGGCAGCCGCAACCAGCGCATCATCGATCTGCCCCGAACCCTCTCCTCCGACCGCATTGTCCTCTGGGATCAGCTGCGCCGATAGCCCCTCTCCACACATCCCTTATATCTCCTCCTGAAGGGGGTGGCCTTCTACCAGAGGCCGCCCCCTTATTTTATACTCTGTATATAATTTTCTATATTTTCCACAAAGTTTTTTAATATATTTCACTTTTTATGTTGCGCATTGTCTATTCCTATGCTACAATGATATCATCAACTAAAGAAAGGACAATGGCTATGAAAAAGTGCATCAACATATTGCTGTATGCCGCCTTCTTTGGCATCTTAGCAGCGCAGAGACCCATACAGGAATACTCCACGATACACTTCAACATATACCCTATTGCGACTTACTACATATTGTCCGTGATTTTGGGCACACTGATCCTTCTGATCCGTCCCAAATTGGTGTCTCCGAATCTCCCGCTCCCGGACCTGCTGCTGCAAATCGCTTTTATCGTGGTCACAACTGCACTGTTTATCTGGAAGTTCGGCTCGATTCGTTTCCTCGTACTGGCTCTGCTGACGGAGGATGTCTATACCCTCATCGCCCTGCTGGTCCGCAAGCGCCGCCGCACCCCGCCGGAGGAGCCCATCTCCGGTTGACTTTTTCGGCGCCATCCTGTACAATAGACCCTGCGAGTAGGCCAGACAGTTGCGGGGACAAGGCGAAAGCCTGTTCATGAGGAAAGTCCGGGCTCCACAGGGCAAGGATAACGGGTAACGCCCGCCGAAGGCGACTTCAGGAAAAGTGCAACAGAGATATACCGCCTCTTCGGAGGTAAGGGTGGAAAGGCGAGGTAAGAGCTCACCCATCGGCTCGAGAGTGTCCGATGCTGTAAACTCTATCCGGAGCAACACCGCTATGGGAGCAATAGGGCGGCCCGTCCGCTCCCGAGGTGGCTGAAGCGCACCGGCAACGATGCGCTTAGATAGATGACTGTCAAATACAGAACCCGGCTTACAGACCTGCTCGCATAGATATGGAACCCCACAGCGTAATACGCCGTGGGGTTCCTTTTTCTTATTCCGTCAGTACAGCGCACCGGTGAAAGTCGTAATAGCGCAACACCTCCACCGCCGCCGCATCTATCCGCTGGCCGCACAGCACCACCGGCACCGCCGGGGGACAGCCCAGTACTCCTGCAGCGGAGATACGGCCGCAGCACGCCGCCAGCGGCACCTCCTCCCATGGGGAGAGCATGGCCTCATGGGGCGTCACCGCCTGTTCCAGCCGAGGCATGGGGGGCGGCCCCTGCCGGATGGCTGCCCTTCGGGGCAGCGCCGTCAGCGCCTTCTCCAGCCGCCACAGATCTGACGGGTCGTTCTGGGGCGATACCATCAGCACCACATGATCCGGGTCGTAAAACTCCGGGTAGATGCCGTCTCTCTCCAGTGCCGCCGCCACCTCCGAGCCGGTGTAGCCGTACCCTTTGGGACACAGCGTCACCTTCAGCGGCTCGCCGGAGAGAAGCTCCCATCCCTGCGCCGCCAGCCGACGACGCAGACTCTCCAGCTGCGGCAGCAGCGCTTGCAGCTTCTCCGGATAGTCCGCCAACAGCTCGTTGGCAGCGTCCAGCGACTGCAAGATCAGATACGACGGGCTGCTGGAGCCCCACAGCCCCATGGACGCCTTGGCCTGCCGGTGCAGCAGCTCCGGGGCCTGATGGGCGATGTGCAGATACGCCCCGCCCGTGACCACCGGCAGCGTCTTATGGGCGGAGTCGCAGCACAGGTCTGCTCCCAGATCCATGGGATGCCGGGAGGGGGACAGGAATTTCAGATATGCCCCGTGGGCATTGTCCACCGCCAGCAGCACCCCAGCCCGGCGGCACACCGTCGCCAACGCCGCCACATCCGGCAGCTCCCCCAGATAGTCCGGGCAGGTGAGATACACCGCCGTCACCGGCTCCCGGCTGCAAGCCAGCTCCCGCTCCAGCTGCTCCGGGGTCACGGCCCCGCTGTAATAGGTCTCTCCCGCTGCCGGACAGAGCCAGCGCACCGGCACGTCCAGCAGAGCGGCGGCATTGACGAATGCCTTGTGGGCATTGCGTCCCGCCAGCAGCAGGGGCCTCTGCCCCCGACTGCGTGCATATACCGCCAGCAGCTGCACCATGGCCTGGATGCACAGGGTGGAGCCTCCGGTGGCGTACAGGGTGTGTGCTCCAAAGATGGCTCCGGCGTTCTCCTCGCTCCGGGCGATAATGCCCTCCGGGTGAAACAGATCGTCAGCGCCGTCTATCTCCGTGATGTCCAGTGCCTCGAAGCCCAGCGGGCCGCAGCCCTTGTGGCCGGGCATATGCAGCCGCACGGCCCCGCCGCCGGCGTAGCGGCGGACGAAATCGCAGATAGGGGTACTCATTCCGTCCCCAGCTCACGGGCCACCGCCACGGCGATGGCACACTCCATGCGCTTGCGGAACAGATCGCAGCCGTCGGCGTATACGCCCCGGACGGAGCCGGTGGCATGATAGGCGTTGGCAGCGCAGCCTCCGGAGCAATAGAGCCGTGCCCAGCAGTCCCGGCACTCCTCCCGTGCATACACGTTGCACCCGGCAAACTCCGCCTGCACGGCATGGTTCTCCACCCCGTCCCAGATATTGCCAAGCTTGAATTTCTCGTCGCCCACGAACTGGTGACAGGGGTACAGGTCGCCCCAAGGAGTCACGGCCATGTACTCCGTACCGGAGCCGCAGCCGGAGATGCGCTTATAAATACAGGGGCCGCCCTTGAGGTCGATCATGTAATGGTAGAAGGTGAAGGGCCGTCCCTCCTTGTCCCGCTGCAGCATCAGTCGGGCCAGCTCCTCATACTGCTGCATGACGATTTCCTTGTCCGCCTCCGTCAGGGCCGCCGGATCACCGGGGGCAGCCACCACCGGCTCCATGCTCAGCTCCGTGAAGCCCAGATCCAGCATGGTCTGGATGTCCTTCAAAAAGTCGGGGTTTGCATGGGTGAAGGTCCCCCGCATATAGTAGTTCTTCCCCTGCCGGGCCTGCACCAGCTTCTGGAACTTGGGAACGATCTTCTCCCAGCTGCCGTTTCCTGCATAGTCCACCCGGTAGCGGTCATGGACCTCCTTGCGGCCGTCCAGACTCAGCACCACATTGCTCATCTCCCGGTTGGCGAAGTCGATGACGTCGTCGTCGATGAGCACCCCATTGGTGGTCAGGGTAAAGCGGAAGTGCTTGCCCCGCTCCTTCTCCACGCTGCGTGCATAGGCCACCAGCCGCTTCACCACGTCGAAATTCATCAGCGGCTCACCGCCGAAGAAGTCTACCTCCAGATTGTGCCGGGTACCGGAATGATCCATGAGGAAGTCCAGCGCCTGCTTGCCCACCTCATAGCTCATCAGCGCCCGGTCGCCGTGGTACTTGCCCTGACTGGCGAAGCAGTAGGAGCAGTTGAGGTTGCAGGTGTGGGCCACATGGAGGCACAATGCCTTGATGACTCCGGAGGTACGGGCCTTCAGCTCCCCGGCCATGGGGGCGAAGGTGTCCTCGGTGAAAAGCTTCCCCGCATCCTTCAGCGCCAGCAGCTGATCGTAGCACTCCTCCAGCTCCGGCCGGGTCACATCCTCCCGATCCCGGTACTTCTCCGCCAGCGCTTCCACCAGCGTCTCCCGCTCCTGCGTCTCGAACCCGGCGATCATGTCATAGGCCACCTCGTCCACGGCGTGGACGGAGCCGGAGCACACATCCAGCACCACGCACAGGTCACCCAGCTTATATTGATGTATCATCCTGTTTCCTACCTTTATATTTGATCTCTACGCCAAAAATGCCGCCCGGCAAGGGCGGCACCATGGTTTTCACAACTCAGTCGTTGTTCTTCTTCTCGCAAGCCTGATTGGCAATACCGCAGCTGGTCTTGCAGGCAGACTGGCAGGAGGTCTGGCACTCGCCGCAGCCGCCGTTCTTGGCGCTCTGGCAGAGGTCACGGGTCTCAATGGTCTGAATGTGCTTCATAGCTGTACCCTCCGTACATTACAAAATTTATCACAGTTTACCATACCTGACGCCGCTTGTCAAGCCGTCAGCTCCCGCCGGTCAGGACGCATCCGTCCCGTCCTTCTTCGGGTCATCCTTGGGCTGCTCCAGCCGCCGGAACACCGGCCGCAGCAGCAGAGCCGTCACATAGCTGAGACTGCTGTACCCGATCAGCAGCCACACAAGGCTCAGATACAGCCGCAGCCACGGGAACACCAGACACGCCCCCACCGGCACCGCCCAGATCAGCCAGATCAGCAGCATCCGTGGCAGGTTCCCCACCCCCACCAGCATGGCATTTTTCATGTGGCTGCGCCACGTGTTCTGATACCGGGCCATCAGGGGAAACACAAACGTCAGCTCCACTGCCGCCAGCTGCAAGGCGAATACCGCCAGCAGCTTCCACAAAAACCGATCGTTCAGAACGGCGAAGTACAGATCAAAGCCGCACAGAACCAGCACCGCCAGCATGGGCAGCCATACCAGCAGGGCACACTTGAAGTTCTCCCGCCATGCGGCGAAAAATTTTCTCGCCGTGTGGCTGTCCTCCCCCTGTATCACTTTCCCCAGCACCTGATACAGCGCCGCTGTGGAGGGGCCTATGGTCACCACCGGCAGAGAGCACAACACCCACAGCACATTCAGCACCACCAGCGTCCACACCCGCTCCATGCCACGGGAGAAGGCGCTGTTGGGATCAAACAACGAGCGAAACATCTCACCCCTCCTTTTCCGCCGCCAGCGCATCCGCCAGCCGGGCATATTCCGCCAGCCCCAGCCGCTCTCCCCGCACAGAGGGATCCAGCCCGCAGGCAGCGACGATCTCCGTCAGCCGCTCCTTGGGCAGGGGGAAGGCCGTCTGCAAGGAGTTCACCAATGTCTTGCGCCGCAGGGCAAAGCCCGCCCGGACGGTGCGGAACAGCATCTCCCTGGAGCACACCTCCACCGGCGGAGCCTTGCGGCTGCGGCAGTGGATCACCGCCGAGGTGACCTTGGGGGCCGGCAGGAAGCAGGTGTTGGAAACGGTGAACAGCAGCTCCGGCTGGGTATAGTACTGCATCAGCAGGGTAAAGGCCCCGTAGTCCGCCGTACCGGGGGCAGCGCAGATGCGCTGGGCCACCTCCTTCTGGATCAGCACCGTCAGACTGTCGAAGCACTGGGCCTCCACGCAGGCGGTAAGGAAAGGTGTGGTGATGTTATAGGGCAGATTGGCACACAGAATGGGCCGTAGACCGGAAAACTGCTCTTTCACCGTCTGCCGTAGGGGCAGCTTCATGGCATCCCCCTCCAGCAGGGTGAAGTTGTCAAAGTCCGCCATAGTCTCCCGCAGCACGGGATAGAGCCGACGATCCAGCTCCACGGAGACTACCTTCCCCGCCCGCCGGGCCAGCTGCTGGGTCAGGGGGCCGATGCCGGGACCGATCTCCAGCACGCCGGTCTGTCGGTCGGCGCCGCTGGCGGCGGCGATATCCTCCGGCACCCAGCTTTCAATGAGGAAGTTCTGCCCCATGGATTTGGAAAAACGGAAGCCGTGACGCCGCAGCAGCTCCTGTATCTCATTGCGGTCACACAGGTTCATGGGCCGCCCTCCCTTCGTATGGTTGCATATCATGTATCAGTATAGCACAGGAGCGTAAAAAGGTAAAGCCTACATTCCCCCTACCCTTGGGCAAGTTTGCCCTTTTCATCCGTGGGGATGTGTGCTATAATAAGTCGATTTCAGGATAGGAGGCGATGGACATGGAGCATCTCACCCACAGCGCCGCCGAGACGGAGGCGCTGGGCTGTCGGCTGGGCTGCGCCCTGGCCCCCGGCACCGTCATCGCCTACCGTGGCGGGCTGGGCATGGGCAAGACCGCCTTCACCCGTGGTCTGGCCCGTGGGCTGGATTGCCGGGACCGGGTCACCAGCCCCACCTTCACCATCGTCAACGAGTATCAGGGGCGCATCCCCCTGTTCCACTTCGATATGTACCGCCTGCCGGATGCCGACGCTCTCTTTGATATCGGGTGGGAGGACTATCTGGACCGGGGCGGCGTGTGCGCCGTGGAGTGGAGTGAGAACGTGGCCGAGGCCCTGCCGGAGGACACCGTGTGGGTGGACATCCGCCGGCTGGAGGGCGAGGACAACGGACGGTGCATCACCATAACGGGGGTGACGGGATTTTGAAAATACTGGCTCTGGAAACCTCTGCCAAAAGCGTATCCGCTGCCGTGACCGACGGCGGCGTGGTGCGGGCCTATACTTATCAGAACACCGGCCTCACCCACAGCCGTACCCTGATGCCGCTGGTGGACGCCATGCTGCGGGAGAGCGAGCAGTCGCTGTCGGACATGGACCTGCTGGCAGTGGCGGCGGGGCCGGGAAGCTTCACCGGCCTGCGGATCGGGGTATCGACCCTGAAGGGGCTGGCCTGGGCGGCGGACAAGCCCTGCTGCGGTGTGTCCACGCTGGAGGCCATGGCCCAGAACCTGCGGCACATGGATGGCCTCATCGTCTGTTCCATGGACGCCCGGCGCAGTCAGGTCTATAACGCCGTATTCGCCGCCGAAGGCGGACAGCTCACCCGGCTGACCCCCGACCGGGCCATCGCCCTGTCCCAGCTGGCGGAGGAGCTGCAAAACGATCCCCGGCCCAAGCTGGTGGTGGGGGACGGCGCCGCTCTGTGCAGCGGCTTTCTCTCCGAGGCGGGCATCCCCTGCCGCATGGCCCCGGCCCAGCTGGTGATGCAGAACGCCGTGGGCGTGGCGTTGGCGGCGGAGGAGATGGCCGCCCGTGGCGAAACGGTATCCGCCCGTGATCTGGTTCCGGTCTACCTGCGGCTGAGTCAGGCGGAGCGGGAGCGGCTGGCCAAGGGCCTGAAGATCACTTTGGACTGATTCAAAAATTTTTATATGCGGAGGACAAGACTATGAGCAATCAGTTTCCCACCCTGCACATTGTGGACCATCCCCTGGTGCAGCACAAGCTGTCGGTGATGCGTGACAAGAACACCAGCGTGAAGGACTTCCGGGCACTGGTGGGCGAGATCGCCATGCTGCTGACCTACGAGGCCACCCGTGACCTGCCCATGACCACCCGGACCATCGAGACCCCCATCTGCTCCTACGAGGCGCCTGTGCTGGCAGGCAAGAAGCTGGCCATCGTCCCCATCCTGCGGGCCGGACTGGGCTTTGAGGACGGCATCCTGACGCTGGTTCCCTCCGCCCGTGTGGCCCACATCGGCATGTACCGGGATGAGGAGACGCTGGAGCCCCACTTCTACTTCCTGAAGTACCCCAAGGACATCGCCGGCCGTGACGTGCTGATCGTGGATCCCATGCTGGCCACCGGCGGCAGCGCCGACATGGCCATCACCAAGATGAAGGAGCTGGGCTGCAAGAACATCAAGCTGATGATCCTGGTGGCAGCCCCGGAGGGCGTGAAATTCATCTATGAGCGCCACCCCGATGTGGACATCTACTGCGCTGCGCTGGACGACCACCTGAACGAGAACGGCTACATCGTCCCCGGTCTGGGCGACGCCGGCGACCGCATCTTCGGCACCAAGTAAACCCCGCAGCAAAACTGAAAGCTTTTTCAGCAATTCTCTCTTTTCTATCCGAAATATCCGCAGACATTCCATGCCTGCGGATATTTTTCGGCATTTCCATGGAATTTGCTGTTGCATTTTGCGCCGTTTTCGGGTAGAATGAGTGTGACAATTCAGATTGGTAGCTGTAAGGAAGTGTCTCGCACACGGGCTGCAACTATCACTCGGCGGTTGCTTGAGTGTTTCAGATCTCTCCGGGGATTTGGAGCATTTTTTGTTACCCGGAAACATTATAAAAGGAGGAAACATCATGAATCTGGTCATCAACGGCAGACTCATCACCCGTGACACGGAGGGCAAGGGCTATTACGAGCATGGTGCCGTGGCCTACGAGGGCAGCAAGATCGTGGAGGTAGGTGAGGAGAGCGCCCTACGTCAGAAGTACCCCGACGCCCACTGCATCGATGCCAAGGGCGGCGTCATCATGCCCGCCCTCATCAACGCCCACACCCACATCTACTCCGCTCTGGCGAGAGGTCTGTCCATCGTGGGCAACAATCCCACCAACTTCTATGAGGTACTGGACGGTACATGGTGGGCCATCGACCGCAAGCTGATGATGGACGGCACACGGGCCAGCGCCACGGCTCTGTACATGGACTCCATCAAGCAGGGTGTCACCACCATCTTCGACCACCACGCCTCCTATGGCGAGATTCCCGGCACCCTCCACACCATCGCCGAGGAGTCCAAGCGTCTGGGCCTGCGCTCCTGTCTGTGCTATGAGGTCTCCGACCGGGACGGCGAGGAGAAGTGCCTGCAGGCCATTCAGGAGAACGCCGACTTTATCACCGAGTGTGAGAAGAACAAGGACCCCATGCTGGCGGCCATGTTCGGCGGCCACGCCCTGTTCACCATCAGCGACAAGACCTTCGACCGGATGGTGGCCGCCAACAACGGCCGCACCGGCTACCACATCCATGTATCTGAGGGCATGAACGATGTGTATGATTCCCTGCAGAACTACGGCCGCCGCCCCATCCAGCGGCTGCAGGACCACGGTATTCTGGGGGACAAGACCATTCTGGGCCATTGCATCCACGTCAACACCGCCGAGATGGAGATCATCCAGCACACCAACACCATGGTGGTGAATAACCCGGAGAGCAACATGGGCAACGCCATCGGCATCTGCCCGGTGATCCAGCTGCACAAGCGGGGCATCCTGCTGGGCATGGGTACCGATGCCTATACCAACGATATGCTGGAGTCCATCAAGGTGGCCCTGTGCTCCCAGCGGAGCCAGAACTGCCTGCCCAACGTGGGCTGGTGCGAGGTGACGGATATGCTGTTCCGCAACAACGCCAAAATCGGTGAGAAGTACTTCCCCACCACGCTGGGCGTGCTGAAGGCCGGCGCAGCGGCGGACATTATCGTCATGGACTATAAGCCCTTCACCCCCTTCTCCGACGAGAACATCGACGGCCACATGATCTTCGGCATGACCGGCCGCCAGTGCCAGACCACCATCGCAGGCGGCAAGGTGCTGATGCAGGACCGTGTGCTGGTGGGCATCGACGAGGAGGCAGAGAACGCCCACATTCTGGAAGCCGCCAAAAAGCTGTGGGGTGACCTGAACCACAGAACGTATTGATATCCCATCATCCCCATATCACAATAAGGAGGAATCCCCATGTCTGAAAAAATGTATCCCATCCCCTTCCGCTCTCTTATGAACTGGGTGGTCACCGAATACGCCGACTGCGGCGAGATCTTCGGCATCCACAAGGCCTATCGCGCCTCCGGCAAGAGTCTGCCCATCTTCGGTGAGCGCATCGAAACTCCCTTCGGCCCCGCCGCCGGCCCCAACAGCCAGCTGGCTCAGAACATCATCGCCGCCTATGTGGCCGGCGCACGGTTCTTCGAGGTCAAGACCGTCCAGAAGATGGACGGCGCCGATCTGGCCGCCTGCGTCCCCCGCCCTTGCATTCTGGCCAACGACGAGGGCTACAATCAGGAGTGGTCCACGGAGCTGACGGTGCCGCAGGCCATGGACGAGTACATCAAGGCCTGGTGCGCCCTGAAGGTTCTCAGCAAGGTCTACGATCTGGGCGATCCCGACGGCTTCGTGTTCAATATGTCCGTAGGCTACGATCTGGAGGGCATCAAGGGCGAGAAGGTGAACACCTACATCGACGGCATGATGGACGCCCGCCGTACCGCCATCTTCGGTGAGTGCAAGGCGGTTCTGAAGGAGCTGTTCCCGGCGGAGAGCGACTTCATCGACGCCATCTCCCCCCGTGTCTCCGGCAGCGTCACCGTCTCTACCCTCCACGGATGTCCTCCCGATGAGATCGAGCGCATTGCCAGCTATCTCATCTCCGAAAAGCACCTGCACACCTTCGTCAAATGCAACCCCACCATTCTGGGCTACGAGACTGCCCGGCGGACGCTGGACGCCATGGGCTATGACTACATCGTCTTTGACGAGCACCACTTCAACGAGGATCTCCAGTGGGCGGACGCCGTTCCCATGTTCCAGCGGCTCCAGAAGCTGGCGGACAGCTGCGGTCTGGAGTTCGGCCTGAAGCTCTCCAACACCTTCCCGGTGGACACCACCCGTGGTGAACTGCCCAACAACGAGATGTATATGTCCGGCCGGAGCCTGTTCCCCCTGACCATCGAGATGTGCCACCGCATCTCCCGGCAGTTCGGCGGCAGGATGCGGATCTCCTTCGCCGGCGGCGCCGAGTACTTCAACTGCGACAAGCTGTTTGCCGCTGGTATCTGGCCCATCACCGTGGCCACCACCATCCTCAAGCCCGGCGGCTACAACCGCCTGCTGCAAATGGTGGAGAAGGTGGAGGCTCTGCCCTACCGCCCCTTCTCCGGCACGGACACACAGGCCATCTGTGACCTGTCCACCGCCAGCCACACGGACTTCCACCACGTCAAGCCCATCAAGCCCCTGCCCAGCCGCAAGAGCGACAAGCAGGTGCCTTGGCTGGACTGCTTCATGGCTCCCTGCAAGGGCGGCTGTCCCATCGAGCAGGATATCCCCGAATATGTGGAGCTGGTCCGCAAGGGCCTGTACGGCCCGGCCCTGAAGCTCATCACCGAGAAGAACCCCCTGCCCTTCCTCACCGGCACCATCTGCGCCCACCGGTGCCAGACCAAGTGCTCCCGGAATTTCTACGACGAGTCCGTCCGTATCCGAGATACCAAGCTGGTGGCGGCGGAGCGTGGCTATGAGGCCCTGATGGCCTCCATCCGCCATCCCGCCAAGGTGGCGGGCAAGAAGGCCGCCATCATCGGCGGCGGCCCCACCGGCATCGCCGCCGCCTATTTCCTGGGCCGTGCCGGTGTCGAGACCACCATTTTCGAGCGGGAGCAGTGTCTGGGCGGTGTCCCCCGCCACGTGATCCCCGCCTTCCGCATCACCAACGAGGCCATCCAGAAGGACATCGCCCTGATGGAGAAGTACGGCGTGGAGGTCCGCTGCGGCGCTCCCGCCCCCTCCGTGGCGGAGCTGAAGGCCATGGGCTACACCCATATCCTCTATGCCGTGGGCGCATGGAAGCCCGGCCGGCTGGGCATCCCCGGCGATGTGGCCGGCGCCATCCAGTGGATGAAGGGCGTCAAGGCCGGGAACATCTCCGTGGGCGGCAATGTGGCCGTGGTGGGCGCCGGCAATACCGCCATGGATGCGGCCCGTCTGGCCAAGCGCAGCGGCGCCCAGCACGTCACCATCGTCTATCGCCGCACCAGGAAGTATATGCCCGCCGACGAGCATGAGTTGGCGCTGGCGCTGGCGGACGGTGTGGTCTTTGCCGAGCTGTGCGCCCCGGTGGAGCAGAAGGATGGCGTGCTGCGCTGCGAGAAGATGAAGCTGGGCGAGGCGGATGCCTCCGGCCGCCGCAGCCCCGTGGCCACCGGTGAATATGTGGACATCCCCTGCGATCTGGTGATCTCCGCCGTGGGCGAGCAGGTGGACAGCGACCTCCTGACCTCCAACGGCGTGGAGGTGGACGGCAAGGGCCGCCCCGCCTTCCGAACCAATGTGGAGGGCGTGTACGCCGCCGGTGACGCCCGCCGTGGCCCCGCTACGGTGGTGGAGGGCATTGCCGACGCCGCACAGTTCGCCGAGGCAGTCATCGGCGCTCCCCATACCTACGATATCCCCCAGCAGGCCTACATCACCAAGGCCGACGCCATCGCCAAGAAGGGTATCCTGCGGATGAGCGGCTGCACCGCCTGCGAGGGTGAGCGCTGCCTCCAGTGCTCCACCGCCTGCGAAAACTGTGCCGACTCCTGCCCCAACCGGGCCAACGTGGTCATTGCCATGGCCGACGGCAGCCACCAGATCCTGCACGTGGACAAGATGTGCAACGAGTGCGGCAACTGCACCCAGTTCTGCCCCTACCACTCCGAGCCCTGCCACGATAAGTTCACCCTCTTCCAGACAGCGGAGGATATGGCGGATTCCCACAACGCCGGTGTCCTGTTCCTGGGCGGCGACCGGGTGAAGGTGCGTACCTTCGGGGAGCCCAAGGAGTACGACCTCTCCGGCAGCAACGACCTGCCTGCGGAGCTGGAAAAGCTCATCGTCACCGTCCGTGACCGGTACAGCTATCTGTTTGCGTAAGTAGCCATAGTAGAAGGGAGCCGCCTTTAGGCGGCTCCCTTTTATACGGTACGAAGGAGTACAAAAAAAGCGTTCCGGAGCCAAAGGCTCCGGAACGCTTTTTCAAAAGGGGAATATGATCTGCGGAAAGAACTTAGAACTGCTCCTTCTTCTTAGCCACCAGCACCCCACCGGCCAGAGCCATCACGCCCAGACCCAGATACACCACGATACCGGCGTCACCGGTAGCGGGCTTGGAGGGTGTCACAGGCTCCACGGGGGCCACGTAGCCCAGATTCACCATCAGATCGGTGATCTCGGCGTCGGTAAGACCGATGGCCTTCATGTAGTCCTTAGCGCCCTTCTGCAGGTCGGCCTTGGACAGATCCTCCACGCCGAAGGCGTTCTGGAGGGTCTTGATGATGTTGCTGTTGGCAATGGCGTTGTACTTGTCCGTACCGGGCTCCACGCCGTAGTAGTTGTAGTAGGTGACCATGTAGTCCGCCACCACCTCGTCATAGGTAGCGCCCATCAGGCACTCCAGCAGAGCGGAGACGAAACCGGCACGGTCCTTGCCCTCGGTGCAGTGGACATAGTAGGTACCCTTGTTGGCGGCGAAGAACCGCAGGCCCTCGGCCAGACCCTTCTGGAACTCCGGAGCGGAGAAGTCCACGCCCAGATTCAGATAGATCACCTTCTGGCCGGAGTAGTAGGTATCAGCGAAGCCCTCATAGGCCTCGGCCTCCTCCTGACTGTTGGCAAGGTTCATGATGACGTTCACGCCCGCCTGCTTCAGAGCGGCATCCACATAGGTGTTGCGGCCCAGCTCCGGGTTGATGGGGGAGGAGCCACGGTACAGCACATCCTTGCCCATGCCGGTGGTGGCGATGTTGCGGAAGTTGCCGAACTCGGCGTCGGACAGGTTGGGATAATCGGCACGGTCATTGGTGCGCTGCAGGTCGTGCATGATGTACTCGGCCATGTAGCCGCCCTTCTCCGCCATCTTGAAGGTGACCTCCACGGGATAGGTCACACCCTCCCAAGCGGTCCAGTACCACGTCTTATCCTCATTGGTGTGCTTCTTGGCCAGCTCATAGGTCTCGGCAAAGTTACCCATGTTGATAGCCATGGAGACGTAGCCGGTAGGCTTACCGTCGGCGTCCTTCTCCACGATGATGGCGGGCTTGCCGGAATCCACATAGGAATAGGTAGGCACCACCGGCAGGGTCAGGGTCTTATCCAGGAACTTGACCGTCACCAGATCGCCCCAGGCAAAGCCCAGCTTGCCCATGAAGTCCTTGGCCTTGCAGTCGGTGTAGACGTTGCCGTACTTGGTCATCCAGACGTTGGCGTCCAGACCGCCGATGGTGATCTTGCCGTCATCCGTCTTCTCCGGCGGGATGATGGTCATGCGGCCCTGAGGCTCGCCGTACCGGGCCTTGGTGACGGTGCCGCCCAGTTCATCGGTGATGTAGTCCATGACCACGGTGTCCAGCGACAGACCGCTCTCGATCTGGCTGCTGGCAGCGGCGAAGGCGTAGTAGATGTCGCCGCCGGCGGCCAGGAAGTCGTTGGTGATGACAGCGTAGGTGGCATCCTTATCAAAGGGCTTGCCGTTGATGCTCTCGATGGTCACACGGTTGATGCTCTTGGGACCATAGTAGGTGGAGCCGGGATAGGTGGTGTCGTTCTTGTCGTAATCCTTGGTGCAGTCCACCGTCAGCTTCATGCCGGCGGTCTGGGGGAAGCCGCCCAAGGACACAGGAGTGCAGAAGGTAGCAGCCTCCAACGCCTCCAGCAGCTCGGCGCCGGTGACATTCACCACCGTCAGCGTATTGCCGAAGGGCAGAACGGTGAACACGTCCTTCTTGGTGATGTCGCCGGCCTTGATGGCGGCACGGATGCCGCCGCCGTTGGTGATGGCCACAGCGTTCTCCATGTTGATGCTGGGCATCCGGGTCTTAACGGCCCACATCATGGCGTCGGTAATAAGGTCGCCCATGTTGGTCTCCTCGGTGCGGTTGCCGGGCTCCTTGTCGCCGTTGAGCTCCACCTCGGTCTTGGCGAACACCTTGCCGTACTCGGCATCCACCTCACCGATGATCTTGTCGGCGATGGCCTTGACGGAGGCATCCTCCTTGGTGTAGGTGCTCAGGTCGATGAGACCGTTGCTCTCCACGCTCTTGGTGGCGTTATCAATGACGAAAGCGCCCACATACGCAAGACCCGTACCGGTAGACTGGATCATGCCGTTGTCCTTGTTGGCGGTCATCACGGTGTGGGAGTGGCCGTCGATGACGATGTCCACACCGGGGACGTTCTTCACGAAATCGATGGAGCGGTTGGGTTCGGAGGACGCATCTACGCCCAGATGAGTCAGAGCGATGACGATATCGGCGTTGCCCTCCTCACGGGCGACCTTGATCACGGCGTTGGCGGCGTCATACAGCTTCTGGCCGGACAGGAAGGTCAGGCCCTTCATCAGAGCGGGGTTGGCCTTGGTCTGAGTCTCCGGAGTGGCCACACCCATCACGGTGAGGTTAAAGAGGGGGTTGTCGTCAGCGTCCGTAACGGGAGCGGTAGCGCCGGGAGCGAAGATGGGCTCACCCTCGTCGTCCACCAGATTGACGCAGGTCACCAGGAAGTCGGCGGCGCTGTAGCTGAGATTCGCCTTCAGCTGGGGGAAGCCGTAGTCAAACTCGTGGTTGCCCAGCGTCACGGCGTCGTAGCCCACGGCATTCATCAGCTCCACGGCGGTAGCGCCCTTGCTGAGGCTGACGTAGGTAGAGCCTTGGCTGAAGTCACCGGCATCCAGCAGCACCACAGCGCTGGCGCCCCGGTCGTAGCACTCGTTTTTCAGTGCCGCAACCTTGGCGTATTTGTCAATAGCGCCATGTACGTCGTTGGTGTGCAGAATGACCGTCTTGCCCTTCAGAGAAGCTGGCAGCTGATACCCAGCCGCCGGCTTCTCTTCTGCCCAGGTGGCCGGCACCAACAGAGTCAGTGTCATCACCAGGGACAGGAGCAATGCTAATACTTTCCGCATGGTTCTTTCCTCCTTTATTTTTTGGAACGCCCGTGGCATCCCATAATACGTCTCTATCATACATGATTTTGCACAGGAATACAAGTCCGATCTGTGTTTTTTTGTGTAAAAGTACGATAAAATCTCTCTGTACGAGCCATACAAAAATCCCATGCCGTTTTTGTACATTCCGCCGCAACCGGTACGGACGACCCTGAAAAATGGTGTGGCTTTTTGGTTTTTTTCTGTTATAATATAGGTTAGTTTCGTGTCAAATTCGGAAGGGAGTGCAAGCTATGAAGTATCTGTTTCGAGGCGGCACCGTTGTCTCCGGCAGAGGGACACGCCGTGCCGATATTCTGGTGGAGGGTGAAAAGATCCTGGAGGTGGGCCGCAGCATCACCCGCAAGGCCGACCAGATCATCGACGTCACCGGGATGCTGCTGATGCCCGGCTTCATCGACGCCCACACCCATTTTGATCTGGACGTGTGCAATACCACCACTGCCGACAATTTCACCACCGGCTCCCGGGCGGCCCTGCGGGGCGGCACCACCACCGTGGTGGACTTCGCCTGCCCCAACAAGGGGGAGAGCCTGCACCACGGGCTGGAGCTGTGGCACCGGAAGGCCGACGGCCGCACCTGCTGCGACTACGGCTTCCACATGACCATCGACGACTGGAACCCGAAGATCGAGGCGGAGATCGACGATATGTACGCCGCCGGTATCTCCTCCTTCAAGATGTATATGACCTATCCCGCCATGATGATCGGGGACAACGCCATGTACCACGCCCTGAAAAAGCTGAAGGAGAAGGGCGGCATCTGCGGCGTACACTGCGAAAACAGCGGCGTCATCGACGCCCTCATCGAGGAAAAGAAGGCCGCCGGGGAAATGGGTGTCTCCTCCCACCCCCGGACCCGTCCGGACTTTCTGGAGGCGGAGGCCGTGAGCCGCCTGCTGCGGATCGCTGAGGCGGTGGATATCCCCGTGGTCATCGTCCACCTCACCAACGCCGCCGCCCTGCGGGAGGTGGAGGCCGCCCGGAAGCGTGGCCAGAAGGTCTATGCCGAGACCTGCCCCCAGTACCTGCTGCTGGACGACAGCGTGTATGATAACCCCGACTACTCTCTGGCGGCCCGCTACGTCTGTGCGCCCCCCATCCGCAAGGCAGAGGATCAGAAGGCCCTGTGGATGGCCCTGCGCCGTGGCGAAATTCAGACCATCTCCACGGACCACTGTTCCTTTACGCTGGCCCAGAAGGACGCCGGCCGGGGAGACTTCACCAAAATTCCCGGCGGCCTGCCGGGGGTGGAGACCCGTGGCGAGCTGATCTATACCGCCGGTGTCACCACCCGGAAGATCAGCCTTGCCACCATGTGCCGTGTACTGGCGGAGAATCCCGCCAAGCTCTACGGGATGTTCCCCCGGAAGGGCATCCTGCAGGCCGGGGCCGACGCCGATATCGTGGTGTACGATCCGCTGGCGGATCACGTCATCCGTGCGGCGGACATGGTGGCCAACGTGGACTATAACCCCTACGAGGGCTTCACCACCCGTGGCTCCATCCAGCAGGTGTGGCTCCGGGGCCGTCTGGCAGTGGAGCACGGCACCGTGCTGGCCGGGCCCGACGGCAAGTACATCCTCCGTGGCAAGAACTGCCTGTAAAGAGAGGGGCAGGCTTCCATGACCGAGATATTATACTGCCAGTCCCCCGCCCTGTTTCTGCTGGCGGTGGTGCTGCTGATCTGCTTCTTTCTGCGGCGGCAGGCCCACCGGGTACGGGCGGCGCTGGACCTGATCCTGTGCATCCTGTTGCTCATCGGCGGCGTGGTGCTATATTATTTGGGAATGTACGGCGACTGCTTCACCATCCATGACTTCTGGCAGATCCGCACCTCCGGATGGGTGGGACTGGGCGTTGTAGCCGCCGGGTCGGTATGGCATCTGTGCAAGGTCTGCAAGCGGGGCGTGGAGCGCCGCCGGACGGAAAGGGCCGCCCGCCAGACGGAGGAGGCCCACCGTCAGGCGCTGGAGAGCGCCCGCCGGGAGGCGTATGAAGCCGGAAAGGCCGACGCCGCCAAGGAGCGTCAGCCGTCCCCCTCCGCCCCGGATGTATCCGCCCCGGAGATTTCCCCCGCCCCAGCGGACGCCGTCTCGCCGGAGCGTGCAGCTGCTCCCGCCGCTGACGCACCGCAGTCCTCCACCGGAGGAACAGGTCAAGCCCTGTAAAAACCCCGGCACAAAGCCTATGACCCTCTGGTTGCAGTGTCTGCCAAACACCGTGCAGCTCCGGTAAGCAGTCGATGCTGAGCTTAAATACCGCCGGTGCAGCAACCCTCAAAATACCATGCAGCACCGATAGAACACCATGCAGCACCGGCAGAACACTGTCCTTGACTTCCCCATCGGCATCTGCTGCAATCCCCCGTGTTCGCTGGGAGGGCGAGTCCTTCGGAGAAATGACAGCCGGATAAGGCGCAGACTGAAATGTCTGTCCTTATCCGGCTTTTTTTCTGGGAAGGGAGCGATCCCATGGAGTTAAAATTTCTCCCCTCCCCGCCGGGGGCGGAGAGCCTATGGCTGGCCATGCCCATCGCAGAGGTGCTGACGGCCCTCTATGCTGCCTCCGCCATGGGGCGCTATACCCGTGCGCTACCGCTGAGCACGAGATAAAAAGGACGCCGGTCGCTTAGCCGGCGTCCTTTTGGTATTTTGTGGATCACTTCCACAGGGAGCAGAGCAAATCCGTATAGTCGGAGGGATTCTCCAGCGGCAGACCCGCAATGAGCATGGCCTGATTCAGCAGAATCTCGGCATACTTTTTGGCCCGGTCGGGGTCCGTGATGCGGGCGGACTCCAGAGCGGCGAAGGCGGGATGCTCCACGTTCACCTCCAGAATACGCTTGGCCTTCAGGGCGAGGTCTGGCTGCACGGCGGCGAAGTACTTCTCCATTTCGAAGGTCATGCCCTCGCCGCTGGTAAGGCAGACGGGATGGGACTTCAGCTTGCTGGAGGCCTTCACCTGATCCACCCGGCTACCCAAGGTCTCCTTCAGAAAATCCAGCGTCTCCTGATGATCCGCCGTCTCCGGCTGCTTCTCGTCCCCCAGCTCCAGATCGCCATCTACGGCGGAGCGGAATGCCTTGTCGCCGTAGGTGCGGAAGATATCGGGGATGAACTCGTCGGTCTTATCGGTGAAGTACAGGATCTCCATGCTGCGGTCCTTCAGCAGCTCCGTCTGGGGCAGATGATCCACCGCCTCCACGCTGTCGCCGGAGGCGTAATAGATATACTTCTGCTCCTCCGGCATCCGGGAGACGTACTCACCCAGCGTCACCAGCTTCTTCTGGGTGGAGGAGTAGAACAGCAGCAGATCCTGCAGCTTCTCCTTCATGGCGCCGTAGTTGTTCAGGGCGCTGAGCTTCAGCTGGCGGCCGAAGCTGCGGTAGAACTTCTCATAGCCCTCCCGGTCGTCCTTCAGCATCCGCTCCAGCTCGCTGCGGATCTTCTTCTCCAGATTGTTGGAAATGACCTTCAGCTGGCGGTCGTGCTGCAGCAGCTCACGGGAGATGTTCAGGCTCAGATCCGGGGAGTCCACCACACCACGGACGAAGTTGAAGCACTCCGGCAGCAGATCGGCGCACTTATCCATGATCATCACGCCGCTGGAATACAGCTGCAGGCCCGGCTCGAAGTCCTCGGTATAGTACTGGCCGGAGGGCTGGGAGGGAATGAACAGCAGGGCCTTATAGGTAACGGCCCCCTCCGCAGAGACGGTGATCACCGACTGGGGCGGAGCGAAATCCCCGAAGTGCTCCTGATAGAACTTGTCGTACTCCTCCCGTGTGACCTCGCTCTTCTTCCGCTGCCACAGGGGGACCATGCTGTTGAGGGTCTCCCACTCCTTGATCTCCTCATACTCCGGCTTGTCCTCCGGACAGCCCTCCTTGCGCTTGGAGCGGGTCATTTCCATACGGATGGGGAAGCGGATATAGTCGGAGTACTTCTTCACCAGACGCTGGAGGGTGTGCTCCTGCAGGTACTGGCTGTACTCCTCCGGCTCCTCGTCGGCCTTCAGGTGCATGATGATATCCGTACCCACAGTGTCCTTCCGGCAGGGTTCGATGGTATAGCCCTCCACGCCGTCGGACTCCCAGCGCCACCCCTGCTCATCACCGTACTTCCGGGTGACGACGGTGATGTGGTCGGCCACCATGAAGGCAGAGTAGAAGCCCACACCGAACTGGCCGATAACGTCGCTCTCGGCGTCCTTATCCAGCTCCTGACGGAACTGGAAGGTACCGCTGGAGGCGATGACGCCCAGATTCTGCTCCAGATCGGTATCGTTCATGCCGATGCCGTTGTCGCTGACGGTGAGGGTGCGGGCCTCCTGATCGGGGCGGATGGTGATGGCGAAATCCTCCCGCTTCATGCCCACCTGCTCATCCGTCAGGGAGCGGTAGCACAGCTTGTCGATGGCGTCGGAGGCGTTGGACAAGATCTCCCGCAGGAAGATCTCCTTATGGGTGTAGATGGAGTGGATCATCAGCTCCAGCAGACGCTTGGACTCCGCCTGAAATTCTTTTCTTTCCATAGTTGATTCCTCTTTTCTAATAGATCGGGAGACGCCGCAGCGCCTCCCGCTTTTTACCTGTTCAGCTGCGCTGGCGTTTGCTGCACAGCAGATAGCCCAGTCCCGTGAGCACCGTGGCCACAGCGGAGACGATCATGGTGAGCTTCAGCAGCAGCCGCACGGCCTTGCTCTCCAGCAGATAATCCGTCACCTGCCGGACGCAGCGGCCCACAGTACCCAATAGCCGGCCCGCCAGACCCGTCACCTTGTGGAGAAGTCCCTTCCCCAGCGACAGGATGCGCCGTGTCAGAGGCAGGGCGTGTGACGCCAGCTGCCGAGCCTTGTGTACCTTGGTCGAAAGCATTTTCATCCCTCCCCATTTCTCTATGGTCAATTATAGACAGTCTGTCCGTTATTGTCAATTCCCGCCGGGGCGGGGCGTGTAAACTTCCTGTGAACAATGGGATAAAAAAGCTGCGGTAGGGCTTACGCTCTACCGCAGGGGACATTATTCGCCGCTTCCGGTGGGGGCCGCCACCGGATCGATGGCGGTCAGGACACCCACCACCACAAACCGGGCATCTTCAAACTCATACGAGCAGGTGGAGAGGGTCACCAAATGGGCGCTGGAGAGGTCCTCTGGCACCGGCGTCTTGGACTCGAACCGGGACGAGCGCACCAGCGCACTCACCGTATCTGCCGACAGCACCGTGGAGTACACGGCGTCGTCATAGTCCACCACGGACCCGGCGATCAGGTCCAGCCGGTAGCTCTGCTGGGGAGTGTAGAGATACAGATAGGGGTGGGCGTCGTAGAACTCCTGCTTCTTATACTGCACCAGTGCGCCGAACATGGCGCCGGACTTCATGTGATGGCCGTAGACCAGCGTATTCTGGTCGGAGAAGTCCGAGCGATTGACGTAGTCCATGAAGATGGTGCCGTTCTTGTTCCATGTGCCGTCCAGCAGGCGATAGAGATAGTAGTCGTTGTCCTCCGCCTGCACGATGGGGTAGTTCAGGCCCGTGTCCGCCCCGTAGAGCCACGCCACGATGTCGCTGTTGACGCCTTCCAGCGCCGCAAAGTCCACGTAGACCTGCTCCGGCTCCCCTTCCGGCTCCTCATCGCTGCTCAGGTCCGGGATGTAGACGTATTTGCCGGCATCCTTCAGCACCTCGTCGCTCTTGTGCTTTTCCAGCATATAGCTGCCGATCTGATAGGCTGCAAAGAGAAATACACCTATGAATACTGCCAGCAGGATATAGTATACCGCTTTCTTCATACCGGAGCCCTCCCTGTTGATTTTTTACATTATACCAGATGGCCCACCGCTTTTCAAGAAAAAGCTTGATGCCCTCCGGAGGAACGGGACAGGGGTTTCTGCGCTGGACAGGGGGCGGCGGATGTGATATGATAGCCTGGATCAGAAGGTAAATATCCAACGAAGAAAGGTGTGAGACAGATGCAGGTAGAGAGCCTGAGCTGGTTCCCCGGTCACATGACCAAGACCCGGCGGATGATCGCCGCCGAGATCGGGCATATGGACGCTGTATGCGAAATTCTGGATGCCCGCATCCCGCTGGCCAGCCGGAACCCGGATGTGGACGAGCTGACGGCGGGCAAGCCCCGTCTGGTGGTGCTGAACCGGGTGGATCAGGCCGATCCCGGCCAGACCCGGCGCTGGGCTGCCTACTTCCGGGAGAAGGGCTATGCCGTGCTGGAGGCCAACGCCAAGGGCGGCGCCGGCACCGCCCAGTTCGCCGCCGCCGTGCGGGAGCTGCTGCGGGATAAACTGGAGGCCTATGCTCAGAAGGGGCAGGTGGGCCGTGTGGTGCGGGTCATGGTGCTGGGCATCCCCAACGTGGGAAAATCCACCTTTATCAATAAAGTAGCCCGCCGCAAGACCGCAAAAGCCGAGGACCGGCCCGGCGTCACCCGCAGCAAGCAGTGGGTGCCGGTGGACAGCACGCTGGAGCTGCTGGACACGCCGGGTATCCTGTGGCCCAAGTTCGACGACCCGGAGGTGGGCAAGCGTCTGGCCTTCACCGGGGCCATCAAGGACGACGTGCTGGACATCGAGGAGCTGGCCTGCTATCTCATGGAGTATCTGGGACAGCACTATACCTCGGTGCTGGAGGAGCGGTATAAGATCGCCGTGGAGCCGGAGGACAGCGGGTATGACCTGCTGGAGAAGGCCGGGCGCAAGCGGGGCTTTCTCATGCGGGGGGCGCAGGTGGATACCGAGCGCATGGCCCGCATCCTGTTAGACGAGTTCCGGGGCGGCAAGCTGGGCCGCTTCACACTGGAGACGGTGGAGGACGCCACATGACGGACTTCTCGCTGGAAAAGGCCGCCATGGCCCGTGGCTGCGCCGCCGTGTGCGGCTGCGACGAGGCAGGGGCCGGGCCGCTGATGGGGCCGGTATACGCAGCGGCGGTGATCCTGCCGGTGGACGGCTGCATCCCCGGCCTTGACGACAGCAAGAAGCTGACGGAGAAGAAGCGGGAGGTGCTGTTCGACGTCATCTGCCAACAGGCGGCGGCGTGGGCGGTGGCCTCCGTCAGTGCAGAGGAGATCGACGCAACGGACATCCTCAGCGCACGGATGAAGG
The DNA here is from genome assembly GCF_018408575.1 of Vescimonas coprocola. Classification (NCBI taxonomy): domain Bacteria; kingdom Bacillati; phylum Bacillota; class Clostridia; order Eubacteriales; family Oscillospiraceae; genus Vescimonas; species Vescimonas coprocola. Next base: position 560,906 of record NZ_AP023418.1, on the reverse strand, counting down.
CCATGCAGCTGGCCATCAACGCTCTGGCGATCCCGGCGGATTATGCCCTCATCGACGGCAACCGGGATCACGGGCGATCCGCCGCCATCACCACACCCCATGAGACGGTGGTGGGCGGGGACGGGCGCTCGGCGTCCATTGCCGCAGCCTCAATACTGGCCAAGGTGAGTCGGGACCGGTATGTGTGCCGGGTACTGGACTCTCTGTATCCGCAGTATCAGTTCGCCAGGCATAAGGGCTACGGCACCAAGCTGCACTACGCCATGCTGGACCGATACGGACCATGTCCGGAGCACCGGATGAGCTTTCTCACCAAGTGGAAGGAGCGGCGCACATGAGCCGGGCGGAGGGCGTATGGGGCGAGGCCCAGATCGCCAACTATCTGCGGCGCAGGCGCTATGAGCTGCTGGCTCACAGCTATCACTGCCGGTTCGGGGAGATCGACCTCATCGCCCGCAAGGGCGGCGTGCTGTGCTTTGTGGAGGTCAAGACCCGCAGCAATCTGGCCTGCGGCCTGCCCAGAGAGTACGTCACCGCCGCCAAGCAGGAGCGCATCCGCAAAACGGCGGCTTTCTATCTGATGGAAAAGGGGCTGGACTGCCCCGTCCGCTTCGACGTGGCAGAGGTCTATACCGACGGGGCGCACTCCCTCTCCGCCACCCACATAGAATACATCGAAAACGCATTTTGAGGTGATACATACGATTCCCTATTTTGACGCACACTGCGACACCATCCACCGCTGCCACACGGCGGGGACGCTCTTTCGGGACCCGGAGCTGCGGGCCTTCTACGACATTGCGGGTAATTTGCGCCGCAGCGGCGGACACATCGATCTGGAGCGGGCCGGGGGCTTTGCCCGCTATGCCCAGTTTTTTGCCCTATACCAGAGCCCCCAGCTGGTGCCGGAGGGCAGCTCCATGCCGGAGCAGGGCGTTCTGCTCCACCAGCGGTTCCTGCGGGAGATGGAGGAGAACCGGGAGCGCATCCTCCCCTGCCGCACCGGGGCGGAGGTGGACGAGGCCGTGGGGCAAGGCAAGGCGGCGGCGCTGCTGAGCATCGAGGGCGCCGAGCTGCTGGACTGCGACATCCGGCGGCTGGACACTGCCTATGACTGGGGCGTGCGGCTGCTGAACCCGGTGTGGAACTACGCCAACCGTCTCTCCGGCTCCAATGCCCAGCAGCCGGAGCAGGGACTGACCGCTTATGGCCGGGACTTCCTGCGGCGGATGGAGGAGCTGTCCATCTACATAGACGTGTCCCATCTGTCGGATGCGGGCTTCTGGGACGTGGTGCGTCTTTCCCGGCGGCCTGTGGTGGCCTCCCACTCCAACAGCCGGGCCGTCTGCCCCCACCGGCGCAACCTCACCGACGATATGTTCCGGGCCATCCGGGACAGCGGCGGCGTGGCAGGGCTCAACTACTACCAGCACTTTGTGGGAGAGGACCCTACCATAGAGGGTCTGGTGCGCCATGTGGAGCATTTTCTGGAGCTGGACGGGGAAAGGTCTCTGTGTCTGGGCGGCGACATGGACGGCTGCGAGCTGCTGGCCGGCGGGATGCGGGGTCTGGAGGATGTGCCGCTGCTGTGGCAGGCGCTGGCGGACCGGGGCTATCCCCAGTCGCTGCTGGAGGATCTGTTCTGGAACAATCTGCGGCGGCTGATATAAAATCGGGAGAGGAGGCGGCGCATGGCGCTGTATGCTCTGGGGGATCTGCATCTGTCCCTCAATTCCAACAAATCCATGGAGATCTTCGGAGACGGCTGGCAGGACTATGTGTCCCGGCTGAAGGAGGCCTTCTCCGCTCTGAGACCGGAGGACGTCACCGTGCTGTGCGGCGACCTGTCCTGGGGCATGAGTCTGGAGGAATCGCTGGAGGACTTCCGGTTCATCGACGCCCTGCCGGGGAAGAAGTATCTGCTCAAGGGCAACCACGACTACTGGTGGAACACCGCCGCCAAGATGGAGCGGTTCTTCCGGGAGCATGAGCTGACCACCATGGAAATTCTCCACAACAACTGTAAGTTCTACGGAGAGCTGGCCCTGTGCGGCACCCGTGGGTGGTTTTACGAGCTGGACAACCAGGGGACCCACGACGAAAAGGTGCTGCTGCGGGAGATCGGCCGGCTGGAGACCTCCCTGAAGGCGGCGGGGGAGCACGAGAAGCTGGTGTTTCTCCACTATCCGCCCCTGTATCAGGGCTACCGCTGCCCGGAGATCCTGCGGCTGCTGAAGGAGTACGGCGTGAAGCTGTGCTGCTACGGCCATCTGCACGGCGCTTCCCACCGCCGGGCCATCGAGGGAATGTGGGATGGAACGGAGTTTTCGCTGGTGTCGGCGGACTATCTGAAATTTGTTCCCAAAAAAATTTGCGAATGATGCAAAAAAGGTGTGGAAATTGAAATTGTTTTCTGGTATTATATAAAATTGCATTGATTATAAATGAATGCTGAACGGAGGAAAAGTCAAAATGAGTGTAAAGTCCTGTGAAAATCTGGAAAAGAGCCAGGTCAAGCTGACCATCGAGGTCGGCGCAGAAGAATTCGAGAAGGCTGTCAACAAGGCCTATCTGCAGATGCGTGGCAAGATGAACGTCCCCGGCTTCCGCCCCGGCAAGGCTCCCCGCAAGATCATCGAGGGAATGTACGGCGCTGAGGTCTTTTACGAGGAGGCTGTGAATATCGTGCTGCCCGACGCCTATGAGGCCGCCGTGCAGGAGCAGAAGCTGGAGGTCGTGGGCTATCCCCAGGTGGAGCTGGAGTCCTGCGGCAAGGACGGCGTGGTCTTTCAGTGCACCGTGGCGGTGTATCCCGAGGTGACGCTGGGCCAGTACAAGGGTCTGGAGGCCCCCCGTGCCGAGGTGAAGGTCATGGCCGCCGACGTCAACGCCCGTCTCAAGGAGATGGCCGAGCGCAACAGCCGTCTGGTGAGCGTGGAGCGTGCCGTGAAGAAGGGCGACACCGCCACCATCGACTTCGAGGGCTTCGACAACGGCGTGGCTTTCGACGGCGGCAAGGGCGAGAACTTCGATCTGGAGATCGGCTCCGGCAGCTTTGTCCCCGGCTTTGAGGATCAGCTCGTCGGCATGAAGGCCGGTGAGGAGAAGGATATCGACATCACCTTCCCCGAAAACTATACCCCCGAGCTGGCCGGCAAGCCCGTTGTGTTCCATGTGAAGGTCAACGAGGTGAAGGTCAAGGAGATCCCCGCCATGGACGACGAGTTTGCCAAGGACGTCTCCGAGTTCGACACCCTGAAGGAGCTGAAGGCCGATCTGAAGAAGAAGATCACCGGGGAGCGCAAGGAGTCCGCTCAGCGGGCCTTCGAGGACGTGCTGATGCAGAAGGTGGCCGAGGGCATCACCTGCGATATCCCCGATGCCATGGTGAATCTGCAGGCTGAGCAGATGGCCAACAACTTCAAGCAGCAGCTGGCCTCTCAGGGCATCCCCTTTGACCAGTATCTGAAGATGACCGGCACCACCGAGGCCGACTTCCTGTCTCAGGCCCACGGCCCCGCTCAGGAGCAGGTCCGCATGGATCTGGCCGTGGAGGCCATCATCAAGGCCGAGGGTCTGGAGGCCACCGACGACGAGGTGAACGCCGAGATGCAGAAGCTGGCCGACAAGTACGGCATGGATCTGGAGTCCGTGAAGAAGTATCTGCCCGCCGCTCAGGTGCGGGAGCAGGTCATCCGTGAGAAGGTGGTCAAGCTGGTGGCGGACAGCGCCGTGGCCGTGGCCCCCGAGGCGGAGGAGAAGAAAGAAGATAAGGCGGAGGAGACTGCCGAATAAAACCGGCGCATTCTGCTAAAATCACAAACGGGCGGGTATACTTTGAACATCTATCTGTACAGGAGGCATATTTTATGAGTTTAGTTCCTTATGTTGTGGAGCAGACCAACCGGGGCGAGCGTTCCTACGACATTTTCTCCCGGCTGCTCAATGACCGCATCATCTTCCTGGGCGAAGAGGTCAATGATACCACAGCCAGTCTGGTGGTGGCACAGCTGCTGTATCTGGAGGCACAGGACCCCGACAAGGACATCCAGATGTACATCAACAGCCCCGGCGGCTCTGTGACGGCGGGTATGGCCATCTACGACACCATGCAGTATATCAAGTGCGACGTGTCCACCATCTGCATCGGCATGGCGGCCAGCATGGGCGCTTTCCTGCTGTCCTCCGGGGCCAAGGGCAAGCGCATCGCCCTGCCCAATGCCGAGGTGATGATCCACCAGCCCTCCGCCGGGACCCAGGGTAAGGTCACGGATATGGAGATCGACGTGGAGCATTTTCTGAAGATCAAGCAGCGGATGAACAAGATCCTCTCCGAAAACACCGGCAAGACCCCGGAGCAGGTGAAGCTGGACTCCGAGCGGGACAACTGGATGACCGCTGAGGAGGCCCGTGACTACGGTCTGGTGGACAAGGTCATTTTCAAGAGGTAAATCATGGCAGAAGACAAGAAAAATCTGCGCTGCTCCTTCTGCGGCAAGCCGGAGGGGCAGGTACATCGCATGATCCAGGGCCCCGGCGGCGTTCGCATCTGCGACGAGTGCGTTCAGCTGTGTATGTCCATTCTGGACGACGGCTACACCCCCGGCATGGGGGAGGACGTGCAGACGATGGATCAGCTGCCCACCCCCCGTGAGATCCGGGAGGTGCTGGATCAGTACGTCATCGGGCAGGAGGATGCCAAGGTGGCTTTGTCGGTGGCGGTATACAACCACTATAAGCGCATTTTCTTCGGCGGCGGCGAGGATGTGGAGCTGCAGAAGAGCAACATCCTCATGATCGGCCCCACCGGCTCCGGCAAGACGCTGTTCGCCCAGACGCTGGCCCGTGTGCTGAAGGTGCCATTTGCCATTGCCGATGCCACCACCCTCACCGAGGCGGGCTATGTGGGCGACGACGTGGAGAACATCCTGCTGCGGCTTTTGCAGGCGGCGGATTTCGATGTGGAACTGGCAGAGCGGGGCATCATCTATGTGGATGAGATCGACAAGATCGCCCGCAAGAGCGAGAACACCTCCATCACCCGTGACGTGTCCGGCGAGGGCGTGCAGCAGGCACTGCTGAAAATTCTGGAGGGTACCGTGGCCAACGTGCCGCCTCAGGGCGGGCGCAAGCACCCCCATCAGGAGTTCATCCAGATCGACACCCACAACATCCTCTTCATCTGCGGCGGCGCCTTCGACGGTCTGGAGAAGATCATCGAGCAGCGCACCGACCGCAAGGGCATCGGCTTCGACGCCGTGGTGGAGAGCAAGGCTGAGCGCCGGACGGGCCAGCTGCTGAAGGAGGTCCAGCCCCACGATCTGCTGAAATTCGGCATCATCCCGGAGCTGGTAGGCCGTATGCCGGTGATGGTGACCCTCAACGGTCTGGGCCGGGATGATCTGGTACAGATCCTCACCCAGCCGAAAAACGCACTGGTGAAGCAGTATCAGAAGCTGCTGGAGTATGACGATGTGGAGCTGGTATTCCAGCCGGAGGCGCTGGACGCCGTGGCCGATCAGGCCATTCAGCGGAACATCGGCGCACGTGGCCTGCGGGCCGTGATGGAGGGACTTCTCACCAGGATCATGTACGAGATCCCCTCTGACCCCACCATCACCCGTGTGACCATCACACCGGAGGCAGTCCTAAAGACCGGAGAGCCGGAGATCACCCGTGATCCCCAGCGCACGGAGCGGCCCGGCCGCACCCGTGACGGCAAGGCGGAGCACGATCCCTCCGCCCCGGCATCCTAACGAATCATGAGGAGAGGCGAACCCGTTCGTCTCTCCTCTTTTCCACAGCAAAGGAGACCAGTTATGAATACCATCAATATCCCCGTTCTGGCGCTGCGGGGCATGACCGCCTTCCCCGGCGAAACTGTAAGCTTCGACGTGGAGCGGGAGATTTCCATTTTTGCGCTGGACAACGCTATGGAGGGCGACCGTCGTCTGTTTCTGGTGACGCAGCGGAAGATCGGCGTCTCCGAGCCAGAGGAGCAGGATCTCTACGAGATCGGCACGGTGTGCCATGTGCTCCAGATCATCAAGACCTCCGAGACTACGGTACGGGTGCTGGTGGAGGGTGAGCAGCGGGCGAGACTGCATCGTCTGTGGCAAACCTCCCCGTTTTTGCAGGCCAATGTAGAGCTGCTGGAGGATGCCCCCTACCGAAGCACCTCTCACACGGAGGCTCTGCTGCGGCAGACCTACTCCATCTTCGGCGCCTATAAGGAGCTGTCCCCCCAGCTGTCCGACGAGGTGGTGGCGCAGGTGCTGGATCAGCGTGACCCCGGCCGTCTGGCGGATTTCATCGCCCAGAACCTGACCCTGCGGCATCAGGACCGGCAGCGGGTACTGGATCAACTGCACCCGGTGAAGCGGCTCCAGCTGGTCAATGACATCCTCACCCACGAGGTGGACGTCATGGGTCTGGAGTTCGAGATGGAGCAGAAGGTGCGCCAGCGGGTGGCGCAGGTCCAGAAGGATATGATCCTCCGGGAACAGCTGAAGGTGCTGCAGCACGAGCTGGGAGAGGACGGCGACGAGGAGCTGTCGGATTATGAGGCCCGCATCACCGCCCTGCACCTGCCGGAGGAGCTGCACCGCAAGCTCATGAAAGAGGTAGACCGGCTGGCCAAGCAGCCCTTCGGCAGCGCCGAGGGCTCCGTCATCCGCAACTATCTGGACGTGTGTCTGGAGCTGCCGTGGGGCAAGTACACTCGTGACCGGGCAGACGTGGCGCAGGCCCGGCGCATCCTTGACCGGGATCACTTCGGTCTGGAGCAGGTGAAGGAGCGTATTCTGGAGTTCGTGGCGGTGCGGCAGCTGAGCCCCGACTCCAAGGGGAAAATTCTCTGTCTGGTGGGGCCTCCCGGCGTGGGCAAGACCTCCATCGCCTTGTCGGTGTCCAAGGCCCTGCACCGGAAGATGGCCCGGCTGAGTCTGGGCGGCGTCCGGGACGAGGCGGACATCCGGGGTCACCGCAAGACCTACATCGGCGCCATGCCGGGCCGCATCATCGACGCCATCTCCCGCAGCGGCTCCATGAATCCCCTGTTGGTGCTGGACGAGATCGACAAGCTGGGCAGCGATATGCGGGGCGACCCCGCCTCCGCCCTGCTGGAGGTGCTGGACAGCGAGCAGAACTACGCCTTCCGGGATCACTATCTGGAGATCCCGGTGGATCTGAGTCAGGTACTGTTCATCACCACCGCCAACACCACCTCCACCATTCCCCGGCCCCTGCTGGACCGGATGGAGGTCATCGAGCTCACCAGCTACACCGACGAGGAGAAGCTGCAGATCGCCAAGCGCTATCTGCTGCCCCGGCAGATGAAGGAGCATGGGCTGAAAAAGACCCAGCTGCGCCTGTCGGACGACGCCATCCGGCAGATCATCTCCGGCTATACCAGAGAATCCGGCGTTCGGCTGTTGGAGCGGCAGCTGGGCAAGGTGTGCCGCAAGACCGCCATGCGTCTGGTGGACGGTGGGGAGAAGCGGGTGAATGTGACCCCCGACTCCCTGCGGGAGCTGTTGGGCGTGGTGCGTTATCAGGACGGCGTACATAGCACACGGAATCAGGTGGGCGTGGTGAACGGTCTGGCCTGGACCGAGGTAGGCGGCGAAATTCTGGAGGTGGAGGCCGGCGTCATGGAGGGCTCCGGCAAGCTGGAGCTCACCGGCAATCTGGGTACCGTCATGCAGGAGTCCGTCCGGGCGGCGCTGACGTGCCTGCGGAGCCGGTGCGGCGAGCTGGGCATCGAGAAGGACTTTTACAAGACCCGTGACATCCACGTCCACTTCCCGGAGGGGGCGGTGCCTAAGGACGGCCCCTCCGCCGGCATCGCCATCACCACCGCCATGCTCTCCGCTCTGACGGGACGGAAGGTCCGGGGCGATGTGGCCATGACCGGCGAGGTGACGCTGCGGGGCCGGGTGCTGCCCATCGGCGGACTGAAGGAAAAGACCATGGCCGCTCTCCGCAGCGGCATCCGCACGGTGATCCTCCCCAAGGACAACGTCAAGGATCTGGAGGAGATCGACCAGACCGTCCGGGCGGCCCTGCACTTCGTGCCGGTGGAGAGCGTGGATCAGGTGTTTGCGGCGGCGTTGGTCCCCTCCCCTGCCGTGTCGGCGGTGGAGCATATGACCGCCCTGCCCATGGAACCGGCTGCCCCGGCCCTGCGGGTCTGAGGCAGTCAGAGAAGGAGGCCATCATGACCATCAACTTCAACAAGGCGGAGTTCGTGCTGTCCGCCACCACCCAAAACGCCTTTATCCGGGACGGGCGGCCCCAGGTGACCTTTGCCGGACGCTCCAACGTGGGCAAGTCCTCCGTCATCAACCGGCTGCTGAACCGGAAGAACTTCGCACGGGTGGGCGCTACCCCCGGCAAGACCTCTCAGGTGAACTACTTCCGCATCGACGGCAAGCTCTACTTTACCGACCTGCCCGGCTACGGCTATGCCAAGGTCAGCAAGGAGGAGCGGGATCGCTGGGGCCGCCTGATGGAGAGCTACTTTCAGGAGCCGGGGCTTATCTCGCTGGGAGTCCTCATCGTGGACGCCCGGCACAAGCCCTCTGCGGACGACGTGACCATGTGCAATTGGTTCAAAGAGGCAGGCTGCCCCATGCTGGTGGTGGCCAACAAGGTGGACAAGCTGAAAAAGCGGGAAGTAGAGCCAAATCTGGAGGTCATCCGCCAGACGCTGGAGCTTTCCCCCGACACGCCGCTGGTCCCCTTCTCCGCCGAGAAGGGCGACGGCAAGACGGAGGTGCTGTCCCTGCTGAGCCAGTTCTTCGCCTGAGTATGTTCCGTATCCCCCTGCCCTTCCCGGCAGGGGGATATCCGTACCCGGCCACGGGGGGTGCCGTATCCGACCACGGGGTACCCTCCCCGGCGGAATAGTTCCGGTGCGGGATCAGCTTCCGGGGCGGAGGGAAATTTTCATCAAATATTGTATGAAAAGATTGTATTTTTTTCAAACTGTGATACAATCAGATGGAATGAGACTGCCCCCTGCGGGCAGAAGGCCCCTGTGAGGAAAAACTCTGCGGATAAAAGCGTCCCTTCGGGGACAGAAAGGCGGTTCCTGCTGTGATCTATCTGGATAATGCCGCCACCACCCTAAAAAAGCCCCCCTGTGTGGCGGAGGCGGTGGTGCGGGCTATGGCCACCATGGGCAACTCCGGGCGCAGCGCCCATCAGGAGGCGCTGGACGCCTCACGGGTCATCTATCGCACCCGTGAGCAGCTGGCCAGGCTGCTGGGCTGCTCCGCTGCGGAGCGGGTGGTGTTCACCTGCAACTCCACCGAGGCCCTGAACATCGCCATCGACGGGCTGTTCGCCCCCGGTGACCATGTGCTGTCCACCGACTGCGAGCACAACTCCGTGCTGCGGCCCCTGTACCGATTGGAGGGGGTGGAGGTGGACTTCCTGCCGGCGGATCGGCGGGGCTGCATCGACTACGACGATTTCCGCCGCCTGCTGCGGCCCAACACACGGGGCATCGTCTGCACCCACGGCTCCAACCTGACGGGGAATCTGCTGGATATCCGGGCCATCGGGCGCTTTGCCAAGGAGCACGGCCTGCTGCTGGTGGTGGACGCCTCCCAGACGGCGGGAGTGTTCGACATTGACATGGAGGCCATGGGCATCGACGTGGTGTGTTTCACCGGTCACAAAAGCCTGCTGGGGCCGCAAGGTACCGGCGGACTGTGCATCGCTCCGGGGGTGGACATCCGCCCCTTCAAGGTGGGCGGTACCGGTGTGCAGACGTATCTGCCTCAGCAGCCGCCCCAGTACCCCACCCGGCTGGAGGCCGGCACCCTCAACGGCCACGGCATCGCCGGGCTGTCGGCGGCGCTGGACTATCTGGAGGAGACGGGGCTGGAGGCCATCCGCAGCCACGAGCAGGCGCTGGCCCGGCAGTTTTACGAGGGGGTGTCCGCCATCCCCGGCGTCACCGTATACGGCGACTTCACCACATGGGACCGGGCGCCGGTGGTGTCTTTGAATATCCGGGACTATGACTCCTCTCAGGTCAGTGACGTGCTGGCGGAGCAGTTCTCCATCGCCACAAGGCCCGGCGCACACTGCGCCCCCCGGCTGCACCGGGCGTTGGGTACGATGGCACAGGGGGCCGTGCGGTTCAGCTTCGGCTGGTTCAACACGGAGGAGGAAACACAGGCCGCCATTGCGGCAGTCAGGAGCGTTGCAGAATGATCGAAAAAAAGCGTTGGCTTCTTATCACCTTCCACACCACCTCCGAGGCCATGGCCATGGAGCAGCGGTGTCAGGAGGCGGGCCTTGCGGGCCGGTTGATCCCCGTTCCCCGCACCATCACCGCCGACTGCGGCCTTGCATGGCGGGCAGAGCTGTCCCTGCGGCCGCAGCTGGAGGCTCTGACCCAGAGCATGGACGTGGCGGGCTACTACGAGCTGGAGCTGTAAGAAAACACCGCCCCATCCGGCAAAGCCGGGATGGGGCGGTGTTTTGTGTGTATGCCCCTCTCCTGCCGCTCTTGGAAGGGAAAGGGTTATTCTCCAAATAGAATCAGGCTTTTCCCTGTCCCAGCTTGCGTAGGCAACAAAAATATAGTATAATATCTCCGGATATCATGTGCAATTCCGATAAAATCAGCGTAATTTCGCAGAAGGAGACACGTCATGGCCAGCTTTATCGTCAACGGTCACCCCGTCACCGTGGAGAAAAATCAAAAACTCATCCGCTATCTGCGGGATACCCTGCACCTGACCTCTGTGAAGGACGGATGCAGCGAGGGTGCCTGCGGCACCTGCCATGTCCTCATTGACGGCAAGCCCACCAAGGCCTGCGTCCCCCAGACGGAGAAGCTGGAGGGGAAAACCATCGTCACCGTGGAGGGGCTGTCCGACTGGGAGAAGCAGGTCTACGTCTTTGCCTTTGGTGAGGCGGGGGCCGTGCAGTGCGGCTTCTGCATCCCCGGCATGGTCATCTCCGCCAAGGCGCTGCTGGATGTCAACCCCGATCCCACCCGTGAGGAGGCGGCCTTCGCCATCCGCAACAACATCTGCCGCTGCACCGGATATGTGAAGATCATCGACGGCATCCTGCTGGCGGGTAAAATTTTCCGGGAGGGGAAGCTGCCGCAGCCTGCCGCCGTTGACTGGCAGATGGGCAGCCGGGTCCACCGGCTGGACGTGGCGGAGAAGGTGCTGGGCTACGGCCAGTACCCCGACGACGTGTACGTGGACGGGATGTGCTACGGCAGTGCCGTCCGCAGCCAGTATGCCCGTGCCCGTGTGCTGTCCATCGATACCAGCGAGGCGGAGGCACTGCCCGGTGTGGTGTGCGTTCTGACCCAGAAGGACATCCCCGGCAAGGTGAATGTGGGCCACCTGAAAAAGGATCAGCCCACCATGATCGGCATCGGCGAGATCACCCACTATCTGGGGGACGCCGTGGCCTTGGTGTGTGCCCGTGACCGGGATACGCTGGAGGAGGCCAAGAAGCTGGTGAAGGTGGAGTACGAGGTCCTCCCCGCCGTCCACAACCCGGAGGAGGCCGCTGCGCCGGATGCGCCGCTGGTCTTTGAGGAGGACGAGAGCAATGTGCAGGCGTACAAGCACGTCTCCCGTGGTAACGCCGAGGAGGCCATCCGCCATTCCAAATACGTCCTTACGCAGCATTTCCACACCCCGTGGACGGAGCACGCCTTTCTGGAGCCGGAGTGCTGCGTGGCGCTGCCGCTGGAAAACGGCGGCGTGAAGCTGTTGACCACCGACCAGAGCTCCCACACCACTATGCACGAGTGCGCCTCCATGCTGGGAGTGGACTATGAGCACTGTCAGGTACAGAATATGCTGGTGGGCGGCGGCTTCGGCGGCAAGGAGGATATGTCCGTGCAGCACCATGCGGCGCTGCTGGCCTATGTGGCCCGTGTGCCGGTGAAGGTGAAGCTCACCCGGCAGGAATCCATCCTCATTCACCCCAAGCGCCACAGCTTTGACATGGACTTCACCATGGGCTGCGACGAAAACGGCATCATTCAGGGCGTCAAGGCCAGCGTGGTATCCGATACCGGTGCCTTCGCCTCTCTGGGCGGGCCGGTGCTGGAGCGGGCCTGCACCCACGCCGCCGGCCCCTACGCCTATGAGAATTTCGAGATCGAGGGCCGCGCCTACTATACCAACAACCCCCCTGCCGGGGCCTTCCGGGGCTTCGGTGTCACCCAGACCTGCTTCTGCACGGAGACGCTGCTCAACGAGATGGCTGATCTGGTGGGCATCAGCCCGTGGGAGATCCGCTACCGCAACGCCATCCGCCCCGGCGGTGTGCTGCCCAACGGCCAGATCGTGGACGATTCCACCGGCCTTGTGGAGACGCTGGAGGCTATCAAGCCCGCCTATGACGAGGCCGTCAAAAACGGCGATCCGGTGGGCATCGCCTGCGCCATGAAGAATGCCGGTGTGGGCGTAGGTATTCCCGACTGGGGCCGCTGCAAGCTGATCGTGGAGGCGGACGAGAAGGTGCATATCTACTCCGGCGCCTCCTGTATCGGGCAGGGGCTGGGTACCGTGCTGGTGCAGGTGGTGGTCACCAATACGGGGCTGCACCGGGACAACATCGTTTATGAGCGCAGCAACACATGGATCGCCCCGGACTCCGGCGACACCTCCGGCTCCCGCCAGACGCTGGTCACCGGTGAGGCCACCCGGCGGGCCTGCGAAAAGCTGTCGGCGGCGCTGGCGGGCAAGACCCTCCATGATCTGGTGGGGCAGGAGTTCTACGGCGAGTATCTGGCCAAAACGGACCCCCTGGGGGCCGATGTACCCAACCCCGTCAGCCATGTGGCCTACGGCTATGCCACGCAGATGTGTATTCTGGACCGGGAGACGGGCCGTGTCAAGAAGATGGTGGCCGCCCACGATGTGGGTAAGGCCGTGAACCCCCTCAGCTGTGAGGGACAGATCGAGGGTGGTGTGGTCATGAGTCTGGGCTACGCTCTCACGGAGCAGTATCCCATCGACGCAAACTGCAAGCCTACCGCCAAATACGGTATGCTGGGTCTGTTCCGTGCCAACCAGATCCCGCCGGAAATTCAGGCCATCGTGGTGGAGAAGCCCGGCCTGAAGGTGGCCGGAGGGGCCATCGGCATCGGAGAGATCACCTCCATTCCCACGGCTCCCGCCATTGCTGACGCCTACTTCCGGCTGGACGGTCAGCGCCGCCTGACCCTGCCGCTGGAGAATACCCCCTACGCCCGGAAGAAGTGATTTGAATTTTTCTGCACCTCCCCCATGCAGTCCGCTGCATGGGGGAGGTTTTTGGGGACGCTGCTGCATGGGCCACGGGTTGGCCGTCCACAGGGATTCTTTCTGTGAAATTTATACAACGTTTTCCCCTTCGTTCATAATTTTTTCACACCTATGTGCTAAAATAAACTTTATTAACGGAACGTATCATAAGGAGGCTTCTGTCCCATGATGATCGAAAAGAGCGGCAGCATCCGTCTCAAGGATATCCCCATTCCCTCCGGCGCCACGCCGGAGCAGCGGGAGCTGGCTCAGGGCATGGTACGGGTGAATCACCTGTACCGCAGTGCCCTGAAAGTGGCCGTGACCCAGATGGAGATCCTGGACGAGGAGTTCGCCAGTCTGTACGACCATTCTCCCATTCACCACATCGAGTATCGCATCAAGACGCTGGAGAGCATCAGCGATAAGCTGCGCCGCCGGGGCTACGACGTCACCATCGACAATATCTATGCCTACATACAGGACGTAGCCGGTATCCGGGTCATCTGCAACTATCTGGATGACATCTACTATCTCCGCAGCCTGCTGACCCGGTCCGAATCCTTCAAGGTGCTGCGGGAGGTGGACTACATCCAGCAGCCCAAGGAATCCGGCTATCGCAGTCTGCACCTCATCATCGACGTACCCATCGTCATCTCCGAGGGGACGCTGCATCTGCCGGTGGAGATCCAGCTGCGTACCATTGCCATGGATATGTGGGCCAGTCTGGAGCATGAGCTGCGGTATAAATCCGACCGCAATTTCTCCGATTCCGACGCCGCACGGCTGCGGCTATGCAGCGAGGCCATCAGCGAGATCGACCGGGAGATGCAGGACATCTATCAGGGCAAGGAACCCAGCTATCATGAGTAAAGCAAAGGAGTGCTGCGGCTGTGCAGCACTCCTTTGTTTTGGATGGTTTTTGCGTACCGACGGCATGCTTTTTCCGATAGCTTTTCCCTTTGTGCCTCCGGCGGCCCACTTTTCCCAGCAGCTGGAAAAGTGGGCAAAAGAGTCGTTTGAAACCGATGGTTTCAAAACTTTCTTTCCTCTCAAGAGCTTCGTTTATTATAGGTCGTAACGGGAATTGACTCAGCAACAGACCCGCTGCCGCTCCCACTCAGTTGAAGGGGTAGGAGCTTCTGGTCTATGATATCGTGCCCGGGACAACAAATTTCTCTCCCTGATACCGGCCGTAGTACGAATACTTGCAGAAAATCCTATCCGGATACTAAAAAAGCCCTCCTGCCTGAAGCAGGAGAGCTTTCGTCCGTCTCTGCGGAGCCGCCTGCTTTACAGCGCCGCCCACTCCTCCTCCGTCAGCAGCGTGTTCAGCGCCTGCAAAAGGGCGTTGGGGGTCATGCGCTCCGGCAGACTCAGTTTCCTGCACAGCGCCTGCCGCCGGGCGGCGGAGTCGGGGCCGATCAGTCCCTTTTCCAACAGATCCGCCTTGGTAAGCCGCAAGGGGGCCGCCGGGGCCTCCTCTCCCTCCCATGTGGCGCCGCAGCGGCGCAGGGCTTCCAGCAGCACGGCGGGGGGCATCCCCTCCACGCCCAGCTTGCCCTCCTTACCGCCCTTGCGTTTGCGGCGCTCCTTGCCGTACACGTCCGGCACATAGGCCTGCAAGATCTGCTCCGGCGGCAGAACACCCTTCAGGTGATTGCGGATCACAAAGCCCGCCCCGTCCGGGTCCGTCATAAGGATGACGCCGCGGGCCGCCGCCAGACGGCGGAGATAGGCCAGCTTCTCCCGGTCGTGGAACACGGAAAAGCCTCCCGTCTCCACGATAACGGCGTCCACCACCTGCGAAAGAGCATTCTTATCGTACCGCCCCTCCACCACGATGACCTGCCGCACACGGGGCTTCACCGGCTGCCGGCCAGTTCCATGAGGAACAGCTTCAGCTCCGCCTCGCTGTCCATATTCTTCTCGCTTTTCATCCGCCGATCCAGCCTCTGGCATCGGATGACCGCCGTTTGACACCATTCGTGATCCACCTTTCCTGCCGCCTGCATCAACAGCTTGGCGGGATAATCGGAGCTCATGCTCCACAGCTGCTTGAGCCAGAACCGGTCCTTCCCGGCATCCAGCGCCATCCGGGCCGTATACAGCCGCCTCAGCTCCTTGCCCACCGCCGCCAGTATGACGATGGGCTCCGTCTGCATCCGCAGCAGCTCCCCCAGCACCTGCGCCGCCTGATCGTACTTCCCGGCGGTGATGCTGTTGGTCATGTCAAAGACCCGTGCGTCCAGCACGGGATCCGCCACGGCGTTGATATCCTCCACCGTCACCGCCCGGCTCTTGGCATAGGCGGCGATCTTCCCGATCTCCGGCACCAGCTCCGTCATCAGGGAGCCGCAGGTGAACAGCAGATGATCCGCCGTGGCGTCGTCGATGTCGTGTCCGGCGGCGGCAAAGCGGCGCTTCACCCATCGCAGCAGCTGCGCCCGCTCCTGCTGGCGGAACTCCACCTCGCACACGGACTTGTCCAGCGCAGCGCATAGCTTTTTCATCTTGCCGTCCCGCTTATAGGGCAGCAGATCGTATACCAGCACCAGCGTGCAGTACTCCGGAAAGTCCGCCAGCAGGGCCATCAGCGCCGTGCGCTGCTGCTCATCCAGCCGGAAGATGTCCAGATCCGTCACCACCACCATGGTGTGCTGGGCCATCATGGGCATGGCCTCCGTCACCTCTGCCAGCTCCTGCACTGTCAGTCCCTTGCCGGAGAGCCGGTGGTAGTTGAACTCCTCGAAGCCCGCCGGGATCAGGAGCCTGTGCAGCTCCTCCAGATAGTAGCTCCGCAGATACGTCTCCTCTCCGTAGAACAGGTATACGTTCTGTGGGGTCTGTGCCTTCAGATCCGCCCGCAGGCGATCGAAGCCGTTGTTCTTTTTTTCAGCCTTAGGGGGCATGGTCAGTCTCCTCCGTGTACGGTCACTAAAATATTTCCCTGCCGGTCGGTGCGGTAGATCTCCGCTCCCGCCTGGCTCAGCCGGTCCATGGCCTCCTGCGTGGGGTGGCCGTAGCTGTTGTCGCCCACGCTGATGATGGCCGTCTCCGGCCGCACGACCTGCAAAAGCTCCTGCGAGGAGCTGTATCGGGAGCCGTGGTGGCCCACCATCAGCACCTCGATATCCGGCAGATCGTACTGCCCCACCAGCTTGCGCTCCGTGCTGCCCGCCATGTCGCCGGTGATGAGCACGTCAAAATCCCCGGCGCTGCACAGGGCCGTCAGCCCCTGCTCATTGAGGTCGCCCTCCCCCACCGGGGGATAGAGGCTCAGCACCGCCCCGCCCAGCGGACACTCCACCGTCCGGCGGACATACACCACCTCGATGCCGTTCTTCTCCGCCAGCCGCAGCAGCCGCTCCCTCACACCGTATTCGTCCTCGATATCCGGCAGATACAGGGTCTGCACCTCCAACCGGGCCAGCAGCTGATACAGGCCGTTGGTGTGGTCGGCGTGATAGTGGGTCACCGCCACGGCCCGCAGCCTGTGGATGCCCATGCTCTCCAGCTGATCCGCTGCACGGCTCCCGGCATCCACATAGCTGTTGCTGGAGCCGCAGTCCACCACCACCGCCTGATCCCCGGCATACAGCAGGGTACACTGTCCCTGCCCCACATTCACCGCCATGGCGTTCATCTCTCCGCAGCGGCTGAGCCGGACATTGAGTCCCACCGTCAGCAGCAGGGTCATGGCCGCCAGCGCTGCCGCCACGGCGTATTTCCGCCGCCGCTCCCCGGTGATGGCGCAGGCGGTGAAGAGGGCGTAGGCGTACACCAGCCAGTATTTGAGATAACGGTTGGAAAAATACAGCGCATGGCCCGGCAGACGGGTCAGAGCCGATGCCATCCACAGGACATACCGCACCAGCGCCCACACGCCCCAACCCAGCACCCGTGCCGCCGGAAGCCAGAGAAAGCCCGCCAGCGTCGCCACGAAGGCCAGCATGAAGCTCCATCCCGCCGCCGGAACGATGAGCAGGTTGCTCAGCGGCGCTATGAGGGAAAATGTGTTGAAGTAACAGGCCGTCAGCGGGATGGTGAACACCATGGCCGCCAGCGAAGCGGAGAGATTGGCGGCCACGAAGGACACCACCGCCCGCACCGGCCGCTTCTTCCCCCGGTACAGCCCCTTGAAAAAGCCGCTCAGCCTTTGGGAGAAGCACACCAGCCCCAGCGTGGCGGCAAAGCTCAGCTGCAGGCTCACCCCCGCTGCAGCGAAGGGATCGGCCAGCAGGATCACCAGCAGCGCCGCCGACAGGCTGGTAAGCCCGTCGCTCTCCCGGCGCAGCAGCGGAGCCGCCAGCAGGAATATCTGCATGATGCAGGCCCGGACCACCGAGGGTGTCAGACCCACCATCACCATATAAAACAGCAGCACCGCCATAGAGAGCCCCGCCCCCAGCGCCCGCCGCCGGACGGGGAGCAGCAGCCCCAGCAGGGACACCAGAAAGGCGCAGTGCAGCCCCGATACGGCGAACAGATGGGCCACCCCCGCCTGCGTCATGACGGCAGCGTCCTCCTCCGTCATACCGCTGCGATCGCCGGTCAGCTCCGCCGTGACGAAGGCCGCCGTGTCGCCGTCGGGCCATATGGCGGCGATCTTCTCCCGCAGGGCATATACCGCCCGCTGGGGCAGCCACCGGATGCTTCCGGCGCTGCCCTCCTCCGCCGTCAGCGGTCCACGGGCATACAGCAGAGCGAACACGCCCCGTGAGGCGAAGGCCGTCACATCGTTTTCCCGGATGCGGGCGGCGTCCTGCCATTGGGCCATGCCGGAGATCTGCTGCCCCGGCTCTAAACCGGCATATTCCGCATCGGCGTAGACCTCCGCCTTGGCCGCCGAGCCGGAGAGGCGGATGGTGACACGGACGCCCCACTCCGTCTCCACCGGGCGGGAGAGCACCGTGCCGGAGAACTCCCCCATCTGCCCGCAGCGGGCTGTCACCGGAGCCTGTACCAGTGCCTGAAACAGCGCCGTGTACACCAGCGCCCCGCACAGGGCAAAGAGGATCAGCATCCCCCGCAGTCGCAGCCGGGCGGGCATCGTCCGCTTCAGCCCCAGCAGCACCAGTCCCACCAGCAGGCAGGCCCCTGCCGCCCACAGCTGCCAGACGCCCACGCCCAGCAGCACGGCGGCAAAAACGCCCGCCGCAAAGGACAGCGCTATGGTGGCTAAGGTCCGCATCCTCTCCCCCCTCCCTGCTGCTTTTCGTCTTATTATAGCAAACCTCACCGCCCCCGGCAAGGCCTTTCCTTGACAGGTGCCTCATGCGTGTGATAGCATCCATATATGCACTCTCACATGAGAGGGAACCATGAAGCTTCTGGTAAACGATCTGAAGCTGTACTTCGGTCTGATGTTCCTGCTGCCCCTGACGCTGGCCGGTCACAAGCTGCACCTGACCCTCCCTACGGGCAGCTTCTTCCACCTTCTGGTTTTCCTGACCCTCATCGGGGGGGCTCTCCAACAACGACGTGATCTCCTCCCACCAGGACAAATACTACGCTGTGTCCCTGCTGCTGGTTTACCGGTTGGCTCCCCGCACCTTCCGTCTCCGCATCTGATTTCACGAATTATAGCAATGGAGGTTCTGCACCATGACTGATCTGGAACGGGCCAAGGAGGCCCTGACAACCATTGACTGCACCTGCGCCCTGTGCCGGGACGAGGAGGTCCGCACCACCCAGCTTCGGGGGGTAGCGCCCCTTCTTAGCTGGCTGGAGGAGGGCCTTTCCGGCTGGAGCGTGGCCGATCGGGTGGTAGGTGCCGGAGCCGCATGGCTCTATACCCTGCTGCACCCGGCGATGGTCTATGCCCCGGTGATGAGCCGCCGGGCCACGGCCATCCTCACCCAATACGGTGTTCCCTATACCTGCGATGAGGTGGCGGAGTCCATCCTGAATCGAACCGGCACGGGCCTCTGCCCCATGGAGGAGGCCACCGCCAATGCCGCCGACCCCCAGCAGGCACTGGCGGCCATCCGGCAAAAGGTGCAGGAGCTGAGGGCCATGTCCGGCCGCTGATCCCCCCGCTGCCCCAGCCCATGCCCGCCCCACAAACAGCGCAAGCCCCGCAAACAGCGCAAACCTTGCAAATGGTGCAGGCATCTTACCCCCACAAACAGCGCCCCGGCCGCATGGCCGGGGCGCTGTTTCTCCGCAATATCTTCCTGTCACTTCCCCCGTGGGGAACGCCACACCTCCGGGAAGTACTGTACCTCCATCGATACTGCACCTCCGGGAACGCATCCCGATAAAAGCACCATTTGCCCAGAAAAATGCCCGCCGCAGGCCGAAGCCTGCGGCGGGCACGCTTTTGCAGTTGGTGCTTATCCTCTCATGTGACGGTCACGCAGACCTCTCACAGCGAGTGCTTCAGCGAGCCTTACGCTTCAGGACCACCACAGCGGCGGGGATCATACCGCAGCTGATAACGGCCACAGCCACCCACAGCATCACATTGCTGGTGTCGCCGGTTTCGGGAGGCGTAGTGGGCTTGGGATCGGTGGTACCGGAATCACCGGGCTTAGGATCGGGCTTGGGGTCGGGGTTGCCGGGCTCAGGATTCTCAGGCTGCTGAACACCCTCGTAAGCGACGGCGCTCAGGCTGCGAGAGAAGATGAAGTTGCTGATGAAGGTGAATTCATCCGTCTGATGGATCTTGTGGTTCAGTACATTGGCAAACAGAGCGATGTCCATGTTGCCGGACTGATACTCGAAGCCCACCACACCGTTGTTGTAGGTCTCGAACTGCTTCACCAGACCGTCGTCGGTCAGGCAGATGCAGCCCTGCAGGGGATCCTTCCCGGCGTTCTGCACCAGAACGGTAGCGCCGTCGGGAATCTCGGAGAACCAATAGGTACCATACTCGTACATCACGTCGTCACCCTCGTTGATGTAGGTGGCGTTGATGAGAGTGTTGTTGGGATACACCACGCGGCCCAGGAAGTCGGTACCCATCTCGCAGGAGGA
Source organism: Vescimonas coprocola (assembly GCF_018408575.1). Lineage (NCBI taxonomy): Bacteria > Bacillati > Bacillota > Clostridia > Eubacteriales > Oscillospiraceae > Vescimonas > Vescimonas coprocola. Next base: position 540,645 of record NZ_AP023418.1, on the reverse strand, counting down.
GAGCTCCAGATCCACCAGCTCCCCGACCCTGCTAACGGCGGTGGAGGTATAGCCCATGTAGGGAGTACCGGCCTTGACAGCGCCCAGAGCCTCATCATTCAGAGCACGGGAACCCACGATGACGTTGGCAGCGGAGAGGTCGTCGGTGACGGTGAAGCCCATATTGGTCAGAGCCAGCCAGTCGAAACGATAGTTGTAAGAGCCGGAGCGCAGAGTGGTCTCCACGTAGCCGCTGGTGTTGTTGGCGGGCTTACCGGGCAGATACACGGTGGGGTTGTCGATGACGGCGGCCTTGTAGTTGGCGCCGTACACGCCGGTGGCGGTCACGACATACTCATCGGCGATGGTCAGGAAGTCCTCATAGGAGCACAGGAAGTTGCCCTTCTCCTCGCCCTCGGTGATCATGGCCACGGTCTTGCCGGCGTTCAGCAGAGCGTTGACGGCATTGGCGGAATCGTTGGAGACGTTGTCGATGATGACATCGGCATTCTCAACGCCGTCGAAGTCGGCGGTGCACTCAGCCAGAGCGGCCAGAGTGCCCTCATAGTCGATGGTAGCCTGGCAGGACTGCATGATGGTCTCATAGGCGGCGGGCTCAGCCACGATGATACGGTCATAGCCACGGGCATGGCTGCGCTGGGCAAAGCTCTCGGAGTACAGGCCGGACCACACGCTGATGAAGGTGCCGTCGTACAGCTGGCTGTTAGCCAGAGAACGCTTGGCCTGATACATGGAGATGACCGTGGTGCCCTCGGGATAGGTCACGCCGTCATAGACGAAGGACTCGGTGGCCACGTTGACCTTGACATCGTTGCGGGTCAGATACTTCAGCTCCGCAGCGGCGTCGAAGAGGTTCTTCTGGTTGTCACGATCCAGAGGGATGATGTAGCACTCGGGATAGAAGTTGCCGTTCTGGCCCTCGCCGTCGTACACGGGACGCATCAGCTCAGCCTGAGCGCCGGTCTCGTCGTACTGGTTCACGTACCAGGGAGCCACATCGGCGTTGGAGTTGGTGTTGTTCACGCCACGGGAGAACAGCTTGGCCTGATTCTCCAGCATGGAGATCTTGTTGTCACGGATGAACATAGCCTGGGTCATCAGGCCGTAGGGAACCATGTACTCGGCGCTGATATCGCTGTACACGGGCAGCTCCCAAGTGATGCCGGCGGTGCCGATCAGCACGGGATACTGAGAACCGTAGGCAGTGGTCATATCATCCCAAGGCTGGGTCCACTCCTTGCCGGTAGGGGAGGTCTCGTTGCCTCTCAGGAAATCCCGGAAAGGCATCTCGAAGCTGTTGTGATCGGGGTTGTTGGCGATGGCGCCGACACCGACGGCCTCGCCCAGCTTAATGAACTGCTCAGCGATCAGGTCATACTCGTAGTTGGGCTCGTGGGGAGGCGTGCAGGGCTCAATGAGGACGGCGTCCACACGGCCATGGATCTCGGTAAAGACCATGGGATTGAACTTGTTCACCAGAGCCATAGCGTTGGCATCCTCGAACAGGGTCTGGTTGGCCTCGTCACGGTTGGGGTCATAGCCCTGACCGGTGGTACGGGTCATGTGCTCATAACCCTCCACGTTCTGCTCAGGAACGATGACGACGAACACGTCGGTCAGCAGTTCCTTAATATTCACGGTTTCGCTCTCAACGTTGTAGTACTTCTCCAGATCCAGCTGGCCGGAGTACAGGCCCTTGGAGGAACCGCTGGTGGTCCAGTGGTTGTAGCCGTTCTCGCCGCGGATGTAGCCCAGATAGGAGGCGTAATCCTTGATGAGGTCGGGAGTCTTGGCATTGTTTCTTGCCATTTCCTCGGCCAGAAGCGCCTTACCGGCCTCCGTGAAGCCCGTCAGGGTCTTGACGTCAACGGTCTCGTTCTCCAGCAGCATATGGCCGAACTCCAGAATACCGTTGACGGCGGCATTCTCGTTGGAGTGGACGTTGGAGGCGAACATGGGGACACGCAGGTCATCCCACTTGCCTTCCTTCAGCTGAGCCAAGACCAGATCGGGGTCCTGCTCCACCAGTTCGGTGTACTCCAGCCAGCGGTCCACGGACGCCTTCTGGTCGGCAATGATCACGTAGGGGATGTCGTAGCCGTCGGTGGTGGAACGGCCCATGGACTCACGGGAGACGTACAGATCGGTCTCGGCGTTGGCCAGAGCATCCACATCGTCGTACAGCTCATAGATGGTGCGGAAGGTGTCATAGGGAACGACCTTCGTAGCCACGCTGCCCACGGTCTTCTCCGCCACGATGGCGTTGAAGTTGAAGTAGCCGCAGACGTCCAGATACGCACCGCCGTTGTTGTGGGGAGCGCTGTAGTCCACATCTCCGACACCGTCATTGACACGGGCATTGTAGAAGTAGCAGTTGATGTCCATCAGGACCTTCAGATACACCTTACCGTCGTTGTCGGTCTCGACGACCATCTCCTTGATGTCAAACATCTGGACGGTCTTCTGGGTGTTCTGGGTGACCCACTGATCCAGCGTGCCGCCCTCCCAGGGGTTGGGGAACTTCTCGGGGTTCAGGTACTGACGCTCGCCGTCACGTACCAGAGAGAAGCTGATGGACTGTGCCTCGATGGCGGCGGTCAGCTCGTCAGCGGTCAGGGATACGGGAACCTTTACGGTGACGTCCTTGGTGTCCTCAGCCAGAGATACCTGCCAGTCTACCGGCAGGTTGGGGTAGGTATTTGCCAGAGATTTGCCTGGAGCACGGGTGTCATCCGCCAGATCAGCTACGCTGGCGAAGGCAGACACAGGGAATACGAGGGAAACTGCCAGAACAAACGCGAGGATCTTCACCATCAGGCGGGGTCTTCTGTGTTGCATAGTTGCCTCCTCATTCTTCTCATATTGTGTTACTTCGGGTCTTGAGTCTCTGCTTGTGTCCTACGCTTTTCAAACGGTCCGGCCCTTCGTCAGTGGGCTTGTGCGCCTCCTTCCGCCAACTGCCACCGTCAGGATGCCTGTCCGCCCTCTGCCGGCGGACCTTTCCGTCCGTTAGCTTGAGTGTAACAAGTTCTTAACGTATTGTCAATATTGCTATACGTACATTTTGCGTAATATATTTTGTGTATTTCGCTGTCACTCCCGTCAATCAAATTGGCACGCCGCCGCTTTTTTCTGTATATACTGCATAAAAGCAGCCCTTCGATACATCGAGAGCTGCTTTTTAGCGAATTTCCACTTGTTTTTGTCAGAAAACCGTCATACAGATGTCTTGTCCCCATCCGGCGCACAGTACTGCTCCGCCAGACGCTGCACCAGCGCCTGCATCTTCTGCACCACCGGCTCCGGTGAAACGATCCGCAGGCCGCCGCCAAGGCCCGCCACCCAGCCCAGGAACTGGGGACTCACCGCCACATCCACGAAGGCCTGAAAGTGCGTCCCGTCCACCGGCAGCACCGGCACCTCCTTGCCGAACCGGTCGATGAGCACGCCCACCATCTCGTTCTCCCCCTCCAGCGTCACCCGCACCGGCTGACCGCCGTACATTCCGAACAGTTGCTGTGTGTACACGGCCAGGTCGGACCGGGCCATCTTCTCCTGCCCCAACCGGGGCGCCTCCAACAGGGTGATGCGCTTCATCTTGTCCACCCGATAGTGCTTCACCCGGTCCGCCTCGGCGTCATAGGCAATGAGGTAGTAGTTCTCGTCGTCCCACCGCAGATGCCATGGGCTGACGCAGTACCACCCGCCGTCCCGGCGCAGCGCTTCCTTCTTCTCCACCGTCCACTGAAAGTACTGGAAGCGGATCTGCTTCCCCTCCCCGATGGCAGTATGGAGCTTATCGATGTTATAGTAGATACTCTCGTTCATGGTCTTGACCCGCCCGGCGATGAGCACCTGCCGCTGAAGCTGCCGGGCGTCGCGGACGCTGACCAGCGACTCCAGCTTTTTAATAAGACTGCGGGATTTGCTCTCCGTGATGAACCGGGAGGCCTGCACCGCATCCACCAGCAGCTTCAGCTCCGGCAGTTCAAACTCCCGTGACGCCAGCCGGTAGCGGTACTCCCGCCCCTCCTTCCAGCTGTCGATGTCCAGTCCGCAGCGCCGCAGCTCCTCCATGTCGGCGTACAGGGTCTTGCGCTCCGCCTGCACGCCGTAAGCCGCCAGACGCTCCGTCAGCTCCGCCAGTGTCAGTCCGTGCGCCTCGTCCGTCTCCCGGTGAAAGATCTCCGCCAGATAGAGGAGCTTCCCCTTCTGATTCCCGCTCTTGGCCATGTCTCCCGCCCTCCTTTTTTCTCCAGTGTACCACACTTTTTCTCATACGAAAAGCCTGACTGTCCGTTTTATTGGATAGTTTCTCTTTTATAATAGCCTCAAGATCAAGCAAGGAGGCCACGGATATGAAGGGTTATTTCGTCAGCGGAGGATATATGGGACTGGTGGGCGGCAGCTATCAGCTGTTCGCCACGGAGAGCGACTATCTGGAGTATCTGGCAGACTGACGCATGGGGCAGGCTCTCCCCCGCATACACTCCCCCATAGGGCCACGCCCCCATGGGCTGGCAGACAGGAGGAGTGCTATGGAAAAACGAGCCGTGCTGAAAAATTACGGACTTTTGGGGGCCATGCTGGCGGCCATGCTCACCGGCGGCGTCACCGGCTGGCTGTGGCCTGCCGCCGCCGGGACCGTCCGCCCGCTGGGGCAAATTTTCATCAACCTCATGTTCTGCGTGGTGGTGCCGCTGGTGTTTTCCTCCATCGCCGGAGCCATCGCCGGGATGCGGAGCGTCCGCCGGGCCGGGCGCATCATGGGCGTCACGGTACTGACCTTCGTGGTGACGGGCATCCTCGCCGCCGTGCTGATGTTCCTGTTGATGAAGGCATTTCCCCCGGTGCTGACCCCGTGGCAGTCGCTGCCCACCGAGGCCGTAGGGGACTATGCCGCCCCCGGTCAGCTGCTGGTAAATTTCTTCACCGCCGAGGATTTCGTGGGCCTGCTGAGCCGCCGGGCCATGCTGCCCCTCATTGTTTTTTCCGTGCTGCTGGGCTTCGCTGCCAATCTCGCCGGCGGCCCCGACGGCCCGGTGGCCCGTGGCCTGACCGCCGTCACGCAGGTAATGATGCAGCTGATCCGCCTGCTGACCTACTATGCCCCGGTGGCCTTTTTCGCCATCTTCGCCGGGCTGGTGGCGGACTATGGCCCCAAGATCGCCGGGGCCTACGGCCGGGCCATGGCGGTGTATTACCCCCTGTGCTTCGTGTACCTCTTCACCGCCTTTCCCCTGATGGCCCGGCTGGGCGGCGGACGGGGCGGCGTTGGCATCATGCTGCGGCACATCGCCCGCCCGGCCCTGACGTCTCTGGGGACCTGCTCATCGGTGGCCACCATCCCCGCCAATCTGGAGGCGGCGGAGGACACCGGCATCAGCCGTGACGTGGCGGAGATGGTCATTCCTCTGGGGGCCACCATGCACATGGACGGCTCGTGCTTCAGCTGCGTGCTGAAGATCGCCTTTGTCTGGGGCGCATTCGGGCAGGAGCTCACATGGGGAAAGCTGCTGCCCATCGTGGCGGTGGCGGTGCTGTCCTCCGTGGGGATGTCCGGCGTCCCCGGCGGCGGCTACATCGGGGAGTACATCATCTGCTCCCTCTTCTTCCCCCGGCAGATGGAGATGGCCTTCCCCATTCTGGTGGCCGTCGGCAATCTGGTGGACCCGCCCGCCACCATGATCAACTCCTCCGGGGACTATGTGGTCTCGTTTCTGGTGTCTCGCTTCGTGGACGGCAAAGACTGGCTCACCCGCCATCAAAAGGGATAGCAAAAGCACCCTCCGGCATAGACGGGTGTCCGTAAAACAGTTGATCCTCCGTATGGCTTAGACCATGCGGAGGATTTGTTTATGTCTGATCTTCAAACTTGCTGGCGGCAAACGGTTTGTCAAAACCGTTTGCCGCCAGCAAGTCCACAGGGGATAGCCGCTTTAGCAGCGCAAGGGGGTGTAGCCACCTTGACGGAAGGTCGTGACGAAACATGTTCGGTCGGGCAGTTTTCTTCTGCTGACCGGGAATGAAGCGACCCAGGACGCACATACTCCCGATAGGAGAGTATAGAAGTGCGCCCTTTCGTCCCTAAAGGGATTTGCTCCGGCTTAACTTCTCGACAAACTGGAATTTTCAAATTAGTCTTTGCAAATCACCTTTGACTCGCTGCCATCAACTATAATTGCCTGTTTGTTGTTAATGGGGCGTAGATTCAAATCCGAAAACTCAGTCATTATTTTCTCAGTAACTTTCTTAAATGGTGCTGCAAGATAATGCGGAAGAACATAGAAATCAATCAAATCAATCCCTGCATCATCTTCTTGTGAGTAGTCCTCCGGCTTTTCATCCATTTGCTCGATATATTGGATGCTTGGAGCGCATATAATTGCGCCTGCCGACTCACCGATCATCAATTTTCCATTTGCCAATTCCTTTTTCAGCAGTCCATCAGTTCCCGTTTTACGGAGCTGGTCCATAAGAAAGAAAGAATTTCCGCCGGTAAAATATATCACATCTGCTTCTTCAAAAACAGACTGTATCGTTGAATAAGCCTCCGTTGAAATATCAATTTCAGTTACGATTGCTCTCAACTTTTTGAATAATTTTCGAGCCGAGCCGACATAACCGGTGTAGCCTTCACGCAGTGAAGCTGTTGGAATAAATGCGACTTTCTTATTTTCAATTTCTTCCTTTATCAGACTTCCTACACTTGAAAAGTGCGAACATAAAAATAGTTTCATCAATATTCTCCTTTATAAATTCCGATTTGTTTCTCAATTTTGTATTCAAATTATACCATAAAACTTGTGAACAATTCTACCGCAACTTTGGACTGTATGAGAAAAGTCCGGACAGTTTTCTGCCCGGACTTCCTCGCTCAATCGTATATCAATTCTGTTTTCACAACTTCCTCTGCCTGTGCCTTGCAAGCGTTCATCTGCCGCACCCATTCCATTTGGTTTTCGGCTTTCAGTTGCTTGGTCACACCACTTTGCTCTGCCAGTGACCGCACGATCAGCTTCATGCGGTTTCGTGCCGCTTCGTCGATCTCGGCGCAATACTGTCTTACGTACACCCGGCTATCGCCGGAGGGTGCTTCTCTCAGGTTTTCATGTACGCCGCCGCACGGTCTGCCAGCTTCCGATAGACCCGCTGTACCATCCACGGCTCCGTGGAGGCCGCCAGCGCCTCCTCCGGCGTGAACCACGCCACGCCGCTGTTCTCGTCGGGCTTTTCCCGGAGGGCATCGTCCTCCGCCGCCAACAGGTACGTCACGTTCATGTGGATGTGGCTGGGGACATACTGCCCCCGCTTCTCATGGCCGTCCACCGTCAGGCACTCCAGTGAGAAGATCCCCTCCACCACCGGCGTCAGGCGCTGCAGCCCCGTCTCCTCCGTCACCTCCCGCATGGCCACCGCCAGCAGATCACGGCCGCCGTCGGCGTGACCGCCGGTCCACGACCACGAGCGGTACAGATTGTGGTACACCATCACCACCCGCCGCCGGTCCCGGCTCAGCACCCATGCCGAGGCGGTCATGTGCGCCGTGAGATTCGTCCGCAGGAAGGCGTCCTCATGAACCGCCAGAAATTCCAGTATGGCCTCCCGGTCCCGCTCCTCCTGCTCGCAGCCGGGAACGAAGGCCCGGATGTCCTCCAAAATGCTCATGCTCGCCGCCCCCTTCGCAGATACACCGCCCAGTAGACCACGCCCACCAGACAGCCGCCCAAAATGTTCCCCAGCGTCACCGGCAGCAGATTTCCCATCCACATGGAGGCCCAGCTCAGGCCCTCCGCCGCTACGCCGTACCTTCCCGCCGCCAGAATCCCCGCCGGCAGATAGAACATATTGGCCACGCTGTGCTCAAACCCGCACAGCACAAAGGTGAAGATGGGCAGATACATAGCCGCCAGCTTCCCCGGCACCGACTGGGCCGCAAGGCTCATCCACACGGCGATGCACACCAGAAAGTTGCACAGCACGCCCCGCAGCAGCGCCGTCAGGAACGGCAGGCCCGCCTTGGCCGCCGCCGTGGCCACCACGGACTCGTATACCCCGTCGAAGGTGCCTGCCGCCACGGTAAGGGCCGCCACCAGCCCGGCACCCAGCACGTTGGCCAGATACACGACGCCCCAGCTGCGGAGCATCCGCCCCCACGTCAGCTGCCGCTCCAGCAGCGGGATCACCAGCAGGCAGTTGCCGGTAAACAGCTCGCTCCCCGCCAGCAGCACCATGGCAAGCCCCGCCGGGAACACCGCCGCCCCGGCCAGCCTGCCTCCATAGCTCACCGCAAAGGTGGCCGATCCCCCCGCCAGAGCGATGAAGGCCCCTGCCAACATCCCCAGCAGCAGCATCCTCCCCACCGGCAGCGCCGCCTTGCTCTTTCCCGTCTCCACATAGCGCCGTGCCACCTCTGCCGGACTGTACATACGCATCGCTCCTCTCTATACCCGCAGGCGGGCAGGGGGATCGTCCTCCTGCCCGCCGCATCCACGCCGGTCCTGCCGGATCAATAGTTCTCTTTCCGCACCTCGAAATAGCTCTGGGGATGGGCGCACACGGGACAGACCTCCGGGGCCTTCTTCCCGATGACCAGATGGCCGCAGTTGCGGCACTCCCACATGGTCTCCTCGCTCTTTTCAAAGACCCGCTGCATCTCCACGTTGTTCAGCAGCGCCCGATAGCGCTCCTCGTGGGCCTTCTCGATGCGCCCCACCTGCCGGAACTTCTCCGCCAGCACGGTGAAGCCCTCCTCCTCGGCCTCCTGCGCCATGCGGTCATACATATCCGTCCACTCGTAGTTCTCTCCGGCGGCGGCTGAAGCCAGATTCTCCGCCGTGGTGCCGATACCGCTGAGAGCCTTGAACCACATCTTGGCGTGTTCCTTCTCGTTGTTGGCGGTAGCCTGGAAAATGGCTGCGATCTGCTCATAGCCCTCCTTCTTGGCCACGGAGGCGAAATAGTCGTACTTGCTGCGAGCCTGAGTCTCCCCGGCAAAGGCCTCCCGCAGATTGCGCTCGGTCTTGCTTCCCTTCAATTCCATGATAAGCTCCTTTCCGCTCCCTGTGGGAGCCATAAAATTTGTCGGTTCATTATACCATACCCTTCCCCGGATTGACAATTTTTATTTTTCTTGCGCCGGAGGGTCTGGTGGTGTAAGATAGTAAAAAATCACGGGGCAAAGGCCCCGCAATTTCCGCAAGGAGGTATCATGTTATGAAAGTCGGCTTTATCGGCACCGGCAATATGGGGGGCGCACTGGCCCATGCCGCCGCCCAGTCCCCCGCCCCGGCGGAGCTGCTGCTGTCCAACCGCACCCCGGAGAAGGCACAGGCTCTGGCCCAGCAGCTGGGGGCCACCGTCTCCGACAATGAAACCATCGCCCAGACCTGCGACTACATCTTTCTGGGGGTCAAGCCCCAGATGATGGCGGACCTGCTGGCCCGGCTGCAGCCCATCCTGTCCCGGCGGCAGGAGGGCTTCGTGCTGGTGTCCATGGCCGCCGGCCTGACTCTCCAGCGCTTGAGGGAGATGGCGGGGCTCTCCTGCCCCATTCTGCGGATCATGCCCAACACTGCCTGCGCCGTGGGAGCGGGCCTGACGCTGTACGTCCCCTCCCCGGAGGTGACGGAGGAGCAGCTGTCCGCCTTTCTGACCCTGATGTCCGCCTCCGGACGGCTGGAGCCGCTGGAGGAGCACCTCATCGACGCCGGCAGCGCCGTGGCCGGCTGCGGCGGCGCCTTCGTCAGCTTGTTTCTGGAGGCGCTGGCCGACGGCGCCGTCACCTGCGGCCTGCCCCGTGACAAGGCCCGGCGCTACGCCGCCCAGATGGTGCTGGGTACGGCGCAGCTGGCTCTCCAGTCCGACCAGCACACCGCCACTATGAAGGACGCCGTCTGCTCCCCCGGCGGCACCACCATCGCCGGGGTCCGGGCGCTGGAGCGGGGCGGCTTCCGCTCGGCGGCCATGGAGGCCGTCATTGCCGCCTATGAAAAGACGCTGGCACTGAAAAGCTGACCCGTCCCAAACGTAGAGGCCCTTCGGACGGAGGTCTGCCCCCCCGCCCGGAGATCAGCGCACCACACATCCCCCCTTCTCCGGGCAAAAACGCCCCACCGGCCATGCCGGTGGGGCGTTTGAGACTGTCGAAAAAAACTCCGGGTTTTTCCGACAAAAGGCTTGCAGTCTGCTGTGCGCATAATTTGTGTGCCATAGGCGCACAAATTCCACACTTGCAGCCTGAGAAGTATTTTCTCTCACGCATCTATCGTGAGAGAAAATGATTTCCATTCTTTGCCGCCTGCGGGCGGCAAACTCTGCGAGGCTTTTTTGACACACTGAAACGCCCCGTCGGCCATGCCGATGGGGCGTTTCCTTATAGGGAAATACAAAGCCTGCTTACTTCCCGTAGATCACGCCGATGAGCCAGTTCAGGAACCGGTAGGGCAAAATGCGGGTCAGCAGGGCCAAAAACTGATAGTCAAAGCGGATGGTGTAAATGGGCTTTACCCGCCGCTTCATGGCCACCTTAGCGATGAAGGCCCCCGCCTTGGACGGATCCATGCCCGTCTGCTCGTCGTGCTCCATCCGGGCCACGGAGCGGCTGATGCGGCCGCCGTACACGTCGTCGCCGTCGATGGTCTTTTCCCGTGCGGCGGTGAAGCCCGTGTGGATATCCCCCGGCTGCACGGCGCACACCGTGACGCCGTAGGGCCGCAGCTCGTTGGCCAGCGCCATGGTGTAGCTGTTCACCGCCGCCTTGGCAGCGGAGTAGTAGGCCTGAAACGGGATGGGAGCCGCCGCCGCCACGGAACTGAGGTTCACGATGCGCCCGGCGCCCGCCTGCCGCATATGGGGGATCACCGCCCGGTTCACGTTGACCATGCCGAAGAAATCTGCGTCAAAAAGCCGCTTGGCATCCTCCGTCTTGGTGAACTCGATGGCCCCGCTGATGCCGAAGCCGGCGTTGTTCACCACCACATCGATGTGGCCCTCCTGCCGCAGCACCTCCCCGATGGCGGCATCCACCAGCTCCTCACGGGTGATGTCCGCCACCAGATGGTGCAGGCCCTCTACGCCCTGCGCCCGGCGGCTCAGCTCATATACCGTATAGCCCGCCGCCTTCAGCGCCAGAGCCGTCTGCTTTCCGATACCGGAGGTTCCTCCGGTGACAACCGCTACCTTACTCATGCTTTACCAGCACCTCCGCCATAATGTCCATGGCCTCATCCAGCAGGGCCTCCGTGTGGGTGGCCATGTAGCTGGTCCGCAGCAGGGCCTCTCCCTCCGGCGTAGCCGGGGGCAGGGTGGGGTTGACGTACACGCCCCGGTCGTAGATCTCCTTGGCCACCTCCAGCGTGTGATACGTCTCGTAGGTGTAGATGGGGATGATGGGCGTGGGGGCGTTCAGGGCCGACTCCCGGATCTTCATTCCCCGGTCCGTCATGCCCTTCCGGGCGTACAGGCTCAGGCTCCGCAGCCGGTCCACCAGCTCCGGGTGCTGCTCCAGATGTCGCAGGGCCGCCAGTGCCGTGGCGCAGTTGGCCGGCGGGATGGACGCCGAGAAGATGAATGGCCGGGAGGCGTGGCGCACATACTCCGCCACCTCCTCCGAGGCCGCCATGTAGCCGCCCAGCGATGCCAGCGACTTGGAGAAGGTACCCATGTACACATCCACCTGATCCTCCAGCCCGAAGTAGCTGGCGGTGCCTCGGCCGCCCTCGCCCAGCACGCCCAGTCCGTGGGCATCGTCCACCATGACCCGTGCGCCGTACTGCTTGGCCAGCGCACAAATTTCCGGCAGCTTGGCGATGTCGCCGCCCATGGAGAATACGCCGTCGGTGACGATGAGGGCGCCGTTCTGCTCCGGCACCCGCTGCAGCTGCTTCTCCAGATCCGCCATATCGCTGTGGCGGTAGCGCAGCATCTTGCCGTAGCTCATCTGGCACCCGGCGTAGATGGAAGCGTGGTTCTCCCGGTCGCAGATCACATAGTCGTGCCGCCCCACCAGTGCGCTGATGATACCCACGTTGGACTGGAACCCTGTGCCGAAGGTGACGATGCCGGGCTTACGCAGAAACTTCCCCAATTCCTCCTCCAACTCCAGATGCATCTGGAGGGTGCCGTTGAGGAACCGGGAACCGCTGCACCCGGTGCCGTACTGCTCCAGGGCATGGATGCCCGCCTCCACCACATCCGGGGCCGTGGTCAGACCCAGATAGTTGTTGGAACCCAGCATGATGCGGCGCCGACCCTCCATCATCACCTCCACATCCTGCCGGGACTGGAGGGCGTGGAAATAGGGATACACCCCCGCCGCCTTCAATTCCTTCGCCAGAGACGGCTCATAGCATTTCTGAAAAATATCCATAGCTCTCTCCTGTTATGTAATATAAAATATTAGTTATTTTCGTTTTGCAAGCCATATTATGTGGCTTTTTGTTGCAATAAATATTATATAGTGTTGTGAAAAATTTGTCAACCCCCATCACCTTCGTCGGCTACGGCAGGGGTACTTTCTCCCACCGTCCGGCGTGTCCAAACAGGACGTTTTACCCTCTGTCCAGCCGTACAGATCCGTCCGGAAAAATGTCCACCGGACGTCCACCTCGACCTTTGAAAGCGTCCCATGTCCGGTGGGCCTTGAAAACCGCCATGGCACAAAACGAGATCGGCAGAGCTGCGATGTGTGAAATAGAGTATCAAAAAAGCAAAAAGGTAGGCGTCGGTCAGAAAACCATAGAAATAAAAATGGCATCGGCAAAATGCCGTGCTGCAAAACCGAAGTACCCAAAAACAGTGCCATGAAAAAGCAGGGCATCGGCAGAAATGCCGATGCCCTGCTTTCCAAAAATCTTTTGCGTAAAATTCCGCTGCCGCAAAGCTTATTTGCCCAGAAAGTTCTTTGCCAAAAACCATTCGGCAACCGATCCCATCGTGCGGATCCGGTAAGATTTCTTCGGTCAGAGCCGCCTGCCCGGAGTGGTTGGTCCGTTTGTTCAGCGCTGCTGCGCCGCCTGACGGCCCGCCCGGAAGGCCCGGAGGTTCAGCTCCCGCACCTTCTCCGGCACGGTGTCCGCCACCACCTGCTCCCAGTCGATCTGGGGGCTGCCCAGACTGTCACACATAGCCCCGAAGAGCACCACGTTCATGCACTTGGGGTTGCCCAGCCCCAGCGCCATGTCGCTGGCCGGCACGGCAATGGTGCGGAACACCTTTGCCATGGCCTCCACGCAGCCCTCCGGGTAGGTCTCCGCCCCGGAGGCAATGGTGGTGGACTTGATGGCGTAGTCGTTGATGACCGCCACGCCGCCGGGCTTCAAGAACTCGGCATAGCGTACGGCTTCCATCTTCTCCAGCGCCACCAGAATGTCCGCCTCGCCCTTGCCGAACACGGGGCCGTACACCTTGTCGCCCCAGCGCACCTGCGTCGAGACGCTGCCGCCCCGCTGGGCCATGCCGTGTACCTCGCTCTGCTTCACGTCGAAGCCCGCCTGCATGAAGCCGTTGGCCATGATCTTGGAGATCAGGATGGCCCCCTGACCGCCCACGCCCACCAGCAGCGCACTTTTCACACCAGACATCACACTTCCTCCTTTACGATGGCACCGAAGGGGCAGACCTGAGCGCAGACGGTGCAGCCCACGCACTGGGTACGGTCGATGACCGCCTTGCCCTCCTCCATGGAGACGGCGGGGCAGCCCACCTTCAGGCAGCTGCGGCAGCTGCGGCACTTATCCGGCTCCACATGGCACATTCCCTTTTGGAACCTATCCCGCTTGATGAGCAGGCAGGGCCTCCGGGTGACGATGGCGGGATGCTCGCCCCGCTCCAGCGCCGCCACGGCCCGGTCTACCGTCTCCTTCATAGCCGTCAGGTCCTGCGGGTCCACCGTCAGCACCGGGGCAAAGCCCATGGCCGTGAAAATTTTCTCCACGCTGAGCATGGGGGCCTCGTCCCCCAGCAGGGTATAGCCCGTGCCGGGGTTATCCTGATGGCCGGTCATGCCGGTGATGCGGTTATCCAGCACGCAGGGGATCATGCGGCCGTTGTTGTAGATGATCTCCGCAGCGCCGGTCATGCCGCTGTGGAAGAAGGTGGAGTCGCCCATGACGCCGAAGATGGTCTTATCGGTGACGCCCTCCCGCTCAAAGCTCTTGGCAATACCCATGCCGGCGGAGAAGCCTGCGCCCATGCACACCACGGAATCCATGCAGTTCAGCGGGGCGGCGCTGCCCAGCGTATAGCAGCCGATGTCGCCGGTGACGACATAGTTTTTGTTCTTGGACAGGGTATAGAAGAAGCCACGGTGGGGACATCCCGGGCAAAGGGCCGGAGGACGGCTGGCCGGGGTCACATCGGTCTTGCGGAAATCTGCTTTCTCTCCCAGCACCCGCTCCCGCAGCAGCTGGGTATTCAGCTCGTACAGAAGGCCCGTCAGTTCCTTGCCCACACAGGGGATGCCGGCGGCCTTGATCTGATCCTCCATAAAGGGTTCCAGCTCCTCGATGACATAGAGCTTTTCCACACGGGAGGCAAAGTCCCGGATCAGATCCATGGGCAGGGGGAAGGTCAGGCCCAGCTTCAGGAAGGACGTCCCCTCCGGGAACACCTCCTTGGCGTACTCATAGGCCACGGAGGCCGTGATGACGCCCACCTTGCCGTCGCCCATCTCCCTCTTGTTCAGACCGTTTTCCAGCGCACGGGTGCAGCCGTACTCCTCCAGCCGCCGCAGCCGCTCCTCCACCAGCGGGTGGTTGGCGTAAGCGTGGGCGGGGGTGCAGACGAACTTGCGGACGTTGCGCCGGTAGGGCGGCGCCGTATGCTCCCGGCGCTCCCCCCACTGCACCAGCCCCTTGGAGTGGCAGACCTGCGTGGTGGTGCGGTACAGCACCGGGGTATCGAACTCCTCCGACAGCTGGCAGGCCAAGGCCACAAAGTCCTTGCACTCCTGCGGGTCGCTGGGCTCCACCATGGCGATCTTGGCCGCCCGTGCATAGTGGCGGTTGTCCTGCTCATTCTGGGAGGAGTGACAGCTGGGATCGTCCGCCGTCACCACCACGAAGCCGCCGCCTACGCCCATATAGCCGGCGGTGAACAGGGGATCCGCCGCTACGTTCAGGCCCACCATTTTCATGGTGCAGAAGGAGCGGGACCCGGCAATGGAGGCCCCGTAGGCCACCTCCACCGCCACCTTCTCGTTGGGCGCCCACTCGCAGTAGACGTCTTTTTGATAGGGGGGCAGGTTCTCTAAAATCTCTGTACTGGGGGTGCCGGGATAGGCGGAGCATATCTTGATGCCTGCCTCATACACGCCTCTGGCCGTGGCCTCGTTGCCGCTCATGAGATGCTTCATATGATTTTTCACCTTTCTGTTCCGGTTGGTATCAACATGACTATGCCGGGATGTATTTAATATGTTTCCGCCTGCGCCTCACCGTGGAGCACCCGCAGGGCGCCCTCCGCCAGCGCCCGCATCTCCTCCTCGCCGGGAAACCGCAGGACGGGGGCCAGCCGCCCCACATAGGCGGTGATATCGTCACAGAAAAACTGCTCATAGGCCATGCCACCGGTGTAGACGATGGCATCCACCTCGAAATGCAGCAGCGCCGCCATGGCGCCGATGTCCTTGGCCAGCTGGTACACCAGCGCCCGGTAGGCCGCCGTGAACCGCTCGTCTCCGGACACCACCCTGGCGCAGATCTCCCGGAAGTCCGTGGTACCCACATAGGACAGCATCCCGGAGCGGCGGCCCAGCGTCCGCTTGACCTCCTCCCGGCTGCGCCCGGCATAACAGTAGTCGATGAGCTGATTCACCGGCAGGCCGCCGCCACGGTCCATGCCCATGGCCCCCTCATCCTTGACGTTGAACACGTCCACCACACGGCCATGGTCATGGGCCGCCACGGACACGCCACCGCCCAAATGGCAGACGATGAGCCGAGCCTCCTCGTAGGACTTGCCCAGCTGGCGGGCCGCCTTGCGGCCCACGGACTTCTGGTTCAGGGCGTGGAACTGGCTCAGCCGCCGGAACTCCGCAAAGCCGGAAACATGGGCCACCTCCGTCATCTCGTCCACGCACACCGGGTCCACGAAAAAGGCCGGGATACCGACCAGATCACCAATGCGCCGGGCCAGATATGCCCCCAGATTGGAGGGATGCTCGCCGTAGGGGGCCTGCTCCACATCCTGCATCACCCGGTCGCTGACGGCGTAGGTGCCGGAGGGGATAGGGCGGTACAGGCCGCCACGGCCGCACACGGCATCGAAATCCTCCAAGCGGAAGCCCCCCTCCGCCACCGCCTCCAGCACCGCCCGCTGACGGAGCTCCGCCTGATCGATGACCCGGTCGAAGCCCTCCAGCTCCTGAGCCGTGTGGATGATGCTCTTCTTCAGCAGCTCCCGTTCCTCCTCAAACACCGCCACCTTGGTGGAGGTGGCGCCGGGATTGATGACCAGTACCTTCATCCGTTCCCCCTCTCCCGGTGATGTCTTTCACCGAATTACTTAATGAATGATTTTATTATGGCAGTCTGCCGCCGGTTTGTCAATGTCCGGCGGGGAATTTTCCAAAACCCGTCAAAGCCCACAAAATTCTCCGCCGGAAGCTGGTGGAAACGCAGAAAAGAGGAGCCGGATGGCTCCTCTCTGGGATTTTTATTCGTTGGGCGGCAGACGGTATACCTCCAGTCCGCCGGTGCGGCCCACATAGGCAAAGCCCTTTTTCTCAGCGATGTACCGGGTGACGGTCTGCTCCGGGACGCACTCGATGACCGCCGTCTTTCCCGCTCGGTGGGCCAGTTCCACCAGCCGGTCCGTCAGCCGGGAGGCATAGCCCTTCCCCCAGCAGTCCGGGGAGAGCACCCAGCCCAGCTCCATGCTGTCCGGGTCATAGGCGTGGTAGATGACGTAGCCCAGCAGACGGCCGTCCTCCTCCGTGCCATACACAAGGGGCGGCTCCGCAAGCCCCGCCTCCCGGAGGAACTGCTCCGTTTGAAGGCGGTCGTAAGGCGGCTCCAGATAGCGCATCACCTGCCGGTCGGACAGAATCCTATACAGCGCTTCGGCGTCCGATGGCCGCAGCCTGCGGATGGTCAGGTCTTTCATCCCCGCATCCCCTCCAGCAGATGCTCCGCCATGCGGCGGCCCCGCTGGGCCAGTGGAAAACCTCCCTCATAGATACGCCACTCAAACAGCATCCCTCGGTGCAGCGTCACCAGCTCCTCCACCACCTCCGCCGTGATCAGCTCCTGCCGGATGCTGCCCTCCCGGCGGCACAGATCCACCAGCTCACCCAGCAGGCGGTAGTATACCCGCTTCTCGCTGCCCTTCAGTACGCCCTGCTCCGGGTAGCGCAGCCCGTGGATGAAGGCCTTGTACAACACCTCGTCCCCCACGCTGATCTCCAACGACCGGCCCACGAAGTCCAGCAGCTTCTCTCGGCCGGAGCGATCGGTGTCCGCCAGATACGCCTGCTCCAGCACCTGATACGCCTCGTCCACGTGCTGGGTCAGCTGGATGGCCAGTTCGTCCTTGCTTTTGAAGTAGTGATAGATATTGCCCACGGAGCAGCCGGCGGCCTGTGCGATCTCCTCCACGGAGACGTTTTCAAAGCCCTCCCGGTCAAACAGATCCAGCGCCGTCTCCTGGATCCGACGGCGCATCTCCATGGCCTGCCTCTTTCGTGCGGTGATCCTCTCTGCCATCGCACCTTCCCCTGTATTGTAAATTCTGCATGTATCATACCGTTTTGACGGCGGAAAGTCAATATCCCGTTGACGCAGCGGCCTTTGACGGCTACAATAGAGAAAAAACGCAGGAGGCAGCCATGGCCCACATCATCTCCATCACCGATTTCGACACCCCGGAGCTGGACGTCTACGCCCGTCTGACGGAAAACCAGCTGGTCAACCGGGCAGACCCCGCAAACGCCCTCTTTATCGCAGAAAGCCCGCTGGTCATCGGGCGGGCGCTGGAGAGCGGCTGTGTGCCGGTGTCCTTTCTCATGGAGCCACGGCACCTGACGTCTCAGGCCCTGCCCCTGCTGGAGCGCTGCCCGGAGGACATCCCCGTCTACACCGCTGCGCCGGAGGTGCTGACCCGGCTGACGGGCTTCCATCTGACCCGTGGGATGCTGTGTGCCATGCGCCGCCCGGCCCTGCCCACGGTGGAGGAGGTGTGCGCCAACGCCCGGCGCATCGCCGTGCTGGAGAATGTCATGAATCCCACCAACATCGGGGCTATCTTCCGCTGCGCCGCTGCGCTGGGGATGGATGCGGTGCTGCTCACCGCCGCTGGGAGCGATCCCCTGTACCGGCGGGCTTCCCGTGTCAGTATGGGCAATGTGTTTCTCGTTCCATGGACGTATCTGCCGGAGGAGGCTCCGTGGCCGGAGCGGCTGCGGCGGCTGGGCTTCCAGACGGTGGCCATGGCCCTGCGGGAGGACTCGCTGCTTCTGAACGACCCCCGGCTCATGGCGGCGGAGAAGCTGGCGGTGGTGCTGGGGACCGAAGGGGACGGTCTGTCCGACGGTACCATCGCCGCCTGCGACTACACGGTCCGCATCCCCATGACCCACGGAGTGGACTCCCTGAACGTGGCCGCCGCCAGCGCCGTGGCCTTTTACCAGTTGGGGCTGATGAGCGGCGGCGCTCCGACATAACGAAAATTGCTTGCTGCACTCTGCAAAAACCAGCCCCATCGTATGGATACGATGGGGCTGGTTTTTATTTCTTAATCCGCCGGGGTGATTCGCTTCGTGCGGAAGTAAACGATCATGGGGATGAGAGTCAGTACCAGACACGGCAGCCAAATCAGCAGGGTCGTGGCCGGAGGCCCACCGAAATAGTGCAGCGGCATTTCATCCCGGTAGGCGGTGAGTCCGCCGTGAGCCACCAGTTCATAGACGGAAATCAGAAGGATGATACCGTTAAAAATGCAAAGATCCCGCAGCTTTGTCCGGCGCTCCACGGCACTTTTCCACCAAACATGGATGACCATCAGCAAGGCAATGAGTGCAGCCACCATGGCAAGGGTTTCGGCAATCCCCATCAGATGATTCGACAGGAAAAACTGATGGAAAAATTCCTCATTCCGTTCCATCTGCGTGTTGGCCGCCTCATAATGAAGATTGCCGCCAGCGTAAGCCCCTGCACCGCAGAGATGGATGAACAGCAGCACATTGCAAATCAGGCAGATGACCGCCGGCACCGTAAAACGATCCTTTTTAGAAATCTCAGACAAATCGTCATCTCCTTTCCATTCCACGGATGGATGGCTACTGACAATTTCAATATATCAAGCCCCTCATCATTTGTCAATATAGTGCAATTACTTTGTATAATATATGCAATATGTCAATTAAGAATTCGTTGCCTTGCCAAAATCCGAAGCAATCAGCTTGTGGGAGTTCTCTCCATGAGAAAGCATAAAAAGGACCGCAGAGCTTTCTGCGGTCCTTTTTAACATCAGAACTTATCGCCACGGCTGAAGATCTTCAAAATCTCGTCGAAGGAACGGTCCACATCGCTCTCCTCTGCCTTCTCGCCCTCGGCCTCGTCCAGAGGCTGGGGGGCGGCGGCGGGGGCAGCGGCATCATCCTGCGTAGGCTGCTGCGTATCGGCAGCGGCGGGGGCAGCAGGGGCCTCCTGCTGGTCATTGCTCTCGAAGCCGGTGGCGATGACGGTGACACGGATCTCGTCGTCCAGCTCCTCGTCGAAGGTGGCGCCGAAGATGGTCAGGGCATCGGGATGCACCGCCTGCTGCACCAGCGTGGCGGCCTGCTCCACCTCCTCCAGACCGATGTCCATGGAGCCGGTGACGTTGATGAGGACGCCCTTGGCGCCGTTGATGGAGGTCTCCAGCAGGGGGCTGGAGATGGCCATGCGGGCGGCCTCCTCGGCCTTGCCCTTGCCGGCGGCACGGCCCACGCCCATATGGGCAAGGCCGGCATCCTTCATGACGGCGGTGACGTCGGCAAAGTCCAGATTGATAAATCCGGTGTCCCGGATCAGGTCGGAGATGCTCTGCACCGCCTGGCGCAGCACGTCGTCGGCAATTTCAAAGGCGTTGCGGAAGGTGATCTTCTGATCGGTGGCGTACTTCAGCCGCTCGTTGGGGATGATGACCAGAGAGTCCACCTTGCCGCGAAGCTGCTCAATGCCAGCCTCCGCCGCACGCATCCGCTTCTGGCCCTCGAAGCCGAAGGGCTTGGTGACCACGCCCACCGTCAGGACGCCCTGCTCCCGTGCGATCTCCGCCACCACGGGGGCTGCGCCGGTGCCGGTGCCGCCGCCCATACCGGCGGTGATGAACACCATGTCGGTGTCCTCCAGCGCCTTGGACAGTTGGGTGCGGCTCTCCTCGGCGGCCTTCTGACCCACCTCCGGATTGGCGCCTGCGCCCTGTCCGTGGGTGAGCTTCTCACCGATCTGGAGCTTATATCCGGCGCTGGAGGTATTCAGCGCCTGCTTATCCGTATTGACGGCGATGAAATCCACGCCTTTTACGCCGGAGCGCACCATGCGGTTGACCACATTATTGCCGCCGCCGCCGACGCCCACCACCTTGATACTTACCACGTTCTCCGGTCCTGTTTCAAACCCAAAAGCCATGACGCTTCCTCCTGCCGTAATTTGTATGTCAAAGACACGTTTTCTGTCCGTATACCCAAGATACAGTATTTTGTTTATTGTATTACGGTTTACCTGTCCCGTCAAGTGTTCCGACGGGATTTCCCGAAAAAATCCCTTATCCGGGAATAAACCGGGCGCTGCCCTCGGCATCCCAGCGGATGGTGCCGGTCTCGTTTTCCTCCAGCTTCTCCAGCACCGCCGCCAGATATCTCAGGCGGTAGGCGAAATCATCCTCCCGGTCCAGATACACGTCCAGCCGGTCCTGATACCGCAGGACGATGCCGCTCTCCTCGAAGCGGATCTCTCCGATCTGGGCGGTCATGCCCTTGGAGCGCAGCTGGCGCAGCAGCTCCAGCAGCCGGGCAAGATCCCCGGACTGCTCCTCCGGCACCGCCGCAAGGCTCCCCACCTGCGGGTCTGTCAGGGACAGGCCCACGACCATAGGGCAGCCGTTTGGGGCCTCAGCGGGGGAATCCACCAGCTTGCCCTCCGGGCTGATAAGCCAGCAATGGCCGTCCTGTTGAATGCCCGCCGGGTCGCTGCACTCCACGATGTCGATACACAGGGTCCCCGGCAGCTTGCGGCTCAGCCGCACCGACTCTACATAGGGCAGAGCCTCGGTGATCCTGGCCGCCGCATCGTACTTATTCAGCAGAAAGAGATTATCCCCCTCCGAGACGCCGCTGGCGGCCAAAATCGTCTCACGGGAGTAGCGGTCATTGCCGCTGACAGAGATGGTATCCACCTTGAAAAACAGCACCAACGCTCCCACGATGGCGGCACAGATCAGCACGAAGCACAGCAACCGATAGAGGAAGGCAAACCTTCCCCGCCTGCGCCGTCTGTTTCTTCTGCTGCGTCTGGCCATAAGTGCTCTCCTTTTATCGTTCCTCCTGACGGATGTCGGCACCCAGCTGCGCCAGCTCCCCCGTCAGGTCTTCATATCCTCGTTGAATGTGCTCCACGCCGGTGACAGCGGTCTCGCCCTCCGCCTGAAGGGCCGCCAGCACCAGCGATGCGCCGCCCCGCAGCTCCTTGGCCCGGACAGCGGCTCCGTGGAGCCGGTCTACGCCGCATACCACGGCCACCCGACCCTCCAGTCGGATATCCGCTCCCATCCGCACCATCTCCGGCACATGGCGGTAGCGGCTGTCGAAGATGTTCTCCACAAAGACGGTGGCTCCCTCCGATCGCAGCAGCGACGCCATCAGCACCGCCTGTGCGTCCGTGGGAAAGCCGGGATACGGAGCCGTGCGGATGGGGCCTGCGCTTTGCAGCCGCCGGGGAGCCTGCAGGCGGATGGAGGTCTCGCCGCAGGTGAGGCGGCATCCCGCCTGACGCAGCATCGTGGCAACGGCGGAGAGGTGACGGTAGTCCACGCCCTCCAGCCGGATATCGCCGCCGGTGCCGGCGGCGGCCGCCAGATAGGTAGCGGCCACAATGCGGTCCGCCACCACCGTATGTACGCAGCCATGGAGGGGTGCGCCGCCCTCCACCACCACGGTGGAGCTGCCCGCCCCCTGCACATGGGCGCCCATTTTCTGCAAAAAGGTCTGCAAATCCACGATCTCCGGCTCACGGGCGGCGTTGGCGATGACGGTAGTTCCCTCTGCACCGCAGGCCGCCAGCATGGCGTTCTCCGTGGCTCCCACGCTGGGGAGACTCAGCACGATCTCCGTGCCGGTAAGGCGCTCCCGGCGGCAGGCCAGCCGTCCGCCGGTCTCCTGAATGGCCGCCCCCATGCTCCGCAGCGCCGCAAGGTGCAGATCAATGGGCCGGGCTCCCAACTCACAGCCGCCGGGATAGGTCATTTCCGCCTGTCCGCAGCGGGCAAGAATGGCTCCCAGAAACACCACCGACGAGCGCATCCGGCTCATGAGGTGATCCGGTACATCCCAACGGGTCAGGTCTGCGGCGTCCACCAGCAGGTCTCTGCCCTGCCAGTCCGCACGGCAGCCCAGATGCCGCAGGATCTCCATGGCCGTCTCCACGTCCCGCAGACGGGGACAGTGCCGGATGCGGCACACCTCCCCGCTCAAAAGGGTGGCTGCCAGAATGGGCAGCACGCTGTTTTTGGCCCCCTGCACCGTCAGGCTGCCAGAGAGGGGCCGCCCGCCCCGGATGATGATCGCACTCATATGCCCCCGCCTTTCTTAGCGTTTTCGCCATCCTATGCAGGGGGACAATGTGTGGTGTTACTTCCGCAGGGCCATGACGGTCCGATAGATGCGTTCCGTGGCGTCGGGGATGCCCAGCTCCGCCATGCCGGCGCTCATGCTGCGGCGCAGCTCCGGGGAGCGGAGGATCTCTCCGGCGGCCCGGTAGAGGGCTTCGCCGGTGGCATCCTTCTCCAGAATGACCTGTGCGCCGCCGTGCTTTTCCAGGATCCGGGCATTCTTCTCCTGATGGTTGTTGGTGACGTAGGGGGAGGGGACGATCACCGCCGGGACTGCCAGCGCCGTCAGCTCGCTGACGGTGGAGGCTCCCGCCCGGCAGATCACCAGATCCGCCGCACGCATGACATCCGCCATGTCGTAGATATACTCCCGGACATCCAGTCCCGGTGTCTTCGTCAGCTGCTCTGCCTCCAGCGTCTGGCGCATGGTATCCCAACTGCCCTTGCCGGCGGCGTGGATGTGGTGAAAGGGCATTCCGTCCCTCGCCTCCAAGCGGAAGAAGTCCAGCATATGCTCGTTCATGAATCGTGCGCCGAGACTGCCCCAGAAGGAGACGGCCAGCGGCCGGTCATCGGTAAGCCCCAGCTTCTGCCGGGCCTGCTCCCTGGTCTGGCGGAAGAAGTCGCCCCGCACCGGTGTGCCGGTGACCACGATCTTCTCCGGGTGCTTATAGTGCTGGCGGCACTCCTCGAAGCCCACCATGATGCACCCGGCATAGCCCTCCAGCATTTTAGTGGTAAGGCCGGGGACCATATTGGACTCGTGGACTGCCGTGGGGATGCCCTCCTTGGCGGCGTATTTCACCATGGGATAGCTGGCGTAGCCGCCGGTCCCCACCACCAGATCGGGTCGGAAGTCCCGGAGGATGGCACGGGCTCTGGAGCCGGCCAGCGCCAGATTTTTAAGGCTTTTCACGTTGTGGGCGATGCCCGACGGAGACAGGGACCGCTGAAAGCTGGAGACCTCGATGGAGCGGAAGTCGTATCCCGCCTTTTCGATGAGCCCCCGTTCCATACCACGGGGCGTTCCCACGAACAGCACCCGCAGATCCGGATGCCGCTCCTGCATATAGCCCGCCAGCGCCAGCGCCGGGTTCACATGGCCCGCCGTGCCGCCGCAGGTAAAGATCACGTTCATATAGCTTCCTCCTAACCGTTGCGGGGCGCCGGGATCTGGCGGGATACGCTGAGCACGATGCCCATTTCAAATAATTGCAGCGCCAGCGCCGTGCCGCCGTAGCTGAAAAACGGCAATGAGATACCGGTGGCGGGAATCAGTCCCGTGACCACCGCAATGTTCAAAAAGGTCTGTAGACTGATGAGGGTCATGATGCCCACCACCATCAGGGTGCCGAAGCGGTCCTTGGCGTGGAGGGCGATCCAGAAGCCACGGAGGATCAGCAGCACAAACAGCAGCATCACCACGCAGGCCCCGATGAGACCCAGCTCCTCGCACACCACCGCAAAGATGCAGTCATTGTGCTCCTCCGGCAGATAGAGGAACTTCTGTCGGCTCTTGCCCAGCCCCACGCCCAGCAGGCCGCCGGAGCCGATGGCGATGAGGCTCTGGCTGATCTGCCAGCCGTCGCCGTGGAACCACGCCTCGTTGAAGGGGTCACGCCAAGTATCGATACGGCCCTTACCGTATTGAATGATGCCCTTTTCCACCAGCTGCACATACAGCACCGCCACGATGCCCACGCCGCCCAGACCAGCGGCCACCAGCCAGCGCTGGATGCCGCCCACGATCATCATGACGATGCCCGTCCCCACGATGAGGATGGTGCCGGACAGGTGAGGCTCCAGCATCATCAGAATGGCGATCAGTCCCAGCACCGCCAGATACGGCACGATGCCGTAGCGCCAGGTCTCCATTTTCCGTTTTTTCTTGGAGATGCTGTCGGCAAAGTAGACCACCACCGCCAGCTTGGCGATCTCGGAGGGCTGGAAGGAGAAACCCTCCGTCCCCAGCCAGCGGGTGGCGTTGTTATTGGTGATGGCCAGAGGGTTCTTCGGCACGATCACCAGCACCAGCAGGAAGACGGCAAAGCCCAGCAGCAGCTTGGAGGCCCCTCGCAGCCGCTGGTAGTTGATGCGGGACATGACCACCATGGCAAACAGCCCCAGCACCGCAAAGATCAGCTGGCGTTTGAAGTAGTATGCCCCGTCGCCGGTCTCATAATAGGCCGATGGAAAGCTGGCGGAAAACACCATCACCAGCCCCACGCCGGTGAGCAGCAGCGTCAGAAGCAGGAAGGGAAGATCCATGGGTCCCATGAGGGACTGGCGCTCCATCTGGGTGGTGCGCTGCCGGTGGTCCCGGCTGATGCGTATCTGCTCCCGGCGCTCCGCCTCCTCTCTCTGGCGGCGGCGCTGGGCCTCCCGGCGGCGTCTGTCGTCGTCGGGGCGGCGTACCGTATTGGGCATAGGGATCCCTCCTTTCCCACAGAATGTCAGTGAAGCGTTACAGGGAGAAGCGGTCGGCCACGCCCCAATAGGCCAGCAGGCACATCAGGGCGCTGACGGCGGTGAACACCGCCACGATCTTCTTCTCGTTCCAGCCGCACATCTCGAAGTGGTGGTGCAGCGGCGCCATCTTGAAGATGCGCTTGCCGTGGGTGGCCTTGAAGTAGGCCACCTGTATGATATCGGACAGGGTCTCGCACAGGTATACGAAGCCCACCAGCAGCAGGATCAGCGGCATATCGTAGGCGAAGGCCAGCGCCGCAATGGCGCCCCCCAGAAACAGGGAGCCGGTATCGCCCATGAACACCTTGGCGGGATAGTGATTATAGTACAGAAAGCCCAGCAGGCCGCCGAACATGGCCCCGGCAAAGACACCCAGCTGCGTGAAGCCGCCCCACACGGCACCCATCACCGCAAAGAACAGCGCCACCGGCAGCGTCACGCTGGAGGACAGGCCGTCCAGTCCGTCGGTGATGTTGACGGCGTTCACCGTACCCACGATGACGAAGGCAGCGAAGATCATATACACCACCCAGTTCATGACGATGTGGGTGTTGAAGAAGGGGATATACAGGTTGGGGCTCAGCATCCCCTCGTAGCGCATAAGGCACAGGAAGGCCACCGCCGCCGCCAACTGAAGAATGAACTTCTGAGGGGCCGTCAGGCCGGTATTCTGATGGTGCTTCACCTTCTGATAGTCGTCGATGTAGCCGATGACGCCGAACACCAGTGCAAAGGCGTAGACATACAGGTGGGTGAAGCGGCCCTCCAGCATCTCCGGCCAGCCCGCCGCCAGAATGGCCACGCCGATGCCGATGATGAACATGAGGCCGCCCATGGTGGGTGTCCCCTGCTTGGTCATGTGCCAGGTGGGACCGATCTCCTTGATGCTCTGTCCCGCCTTCAGCTTCACCAGTGCCGGGATCAGCAGCTTTCCTGCGATGAGTGTCACGATAAGGCTGATAACGCCTGCCAGTATAATATACATATTCTTCTCTCCCTCTCGCCCCGCAGGGCGGTGTTATCCGTTGGTGTATGCCGCCACCAGTTCCCGCTCATCCATGTGCCGCTTTTCGCCGCACACCTCCTGATACGTCTCGTGGCCCTTGCCGCACAGGACGATAACGTCCTTGGGGCGGCTGTTTTTCAGTACCCAGCCGATGGCCTCCCGCCGGTCGCAGATGACGACGCTCTCGCCGGGGCCGGTCAGGCCCGGCAGGATATCCTCGATGATCTTCTCCGGCTGCTCCCAGCGGGGGTTGTCGGAGGTGACCACCGCCACATCCGCCAACCGGGAGACGATGCGGCCCATCTGCGGGCGCTTCTCCCGGTCCCGGTCGCCGCCGCAGCCAAACACCGCCACCACCCGGCCCTCGGCAAAGCCCCGCACCGCTGTCAGCACGTTTTCCAGCGCATCCGGCGTATGGGCGTAGTCGATGAGGACGGTACACGGCAGGCCCGGCGTGGGGACCACCTCCATGCGTCCCTTGATGCCGGAGGCCGTTTGCAGCGCTGCTGCCCCCTGCTCCGGCGGAACGCCCAGCATATGGCAGATGCCCAGCGCCGCCAGTGCGTTATATACGGTGAAGCGGCCGGGAATGGGGACGGTCACTGGGATGCGCCGCCCATCCAGAAGGGCGTCAAAGGCCACGCTCCGGGCCGTCAAGCGGAGGTTCTCCCCCCGCAGGCGGCTGCTGTCCCCGGTGCCGTAGCGCAGCACGGGGCAGGCACATTCTCGCAGCAGCCGGGGCGTCCACGGGTCATCGCCGTTGCAGACGGCGGCCTCGCACTGGCGGAACAGCTGCGCCTTGGCATCGCAGTAGTCCTCCATGGTGCGGTGAAAGTCCAGATGGTCCCGTGTGAGATTGGTAAAGGCTCCCACCCGGAAGTTGATGCCCCGTACCCGCTCCAGCGCCAGCGCATGGGAGGACACCTCCATCACCCCATAGCGGCATCCGGCATCAGCCATCTGCCGCAGCAGGCGGTAGACGTCGCAGGACTCCGGGGTGGTGCGCTCTGTCTCCAGCTCCGTCTCGTCGATCAGGTTCCGGATGGTGCCTATCAGGCCCACCCGCACCCCCAGCGTCTGTCGGAGGATGTGGCGCACCAAACAGGTGGTGGTGGTTTTGCCGTTGGTGCCGGTGACGCCCACCACCGCCAGCTCCCGGTCCGGATGGCGGTAGAGGCGTGCGCTGACCTCCGCCAGCGCACGGCGGGGATCCTGCACGGCGGCCCATGGCAGCTCCTGCACCGGCTCCCGGCTCAGAACGCACACGGCCCCTCGTGCCTTGGCCTCGGCGATGTGGCAGCGGCCATCCTCCCGGAAGCCGGGAATGGCTACGAACACGTCGCCGGGGCGTATCCTCTGTGAATCGCAGCAAACGCCGGTGACCTCCGGCACCTGCGGCACGGCGGCGGAGGTAAGTCCCGCCAGCAGCGCCCTGAGATCCACGAAAAGACTTCCTTTCTGCTCTGTTTTAGCTCAGTCGTTGAGGCTGGTATCGCCCAGCTGCACGCTGATGACGGTGCCGGGCTCCACCTGAGCACCGGCCTCCACATCCTGATTCAGCACCACGATGCTGCCGGAGGTGCTGTTGGTGGCGCCGGTGAAGCGCAGGATCAGTCCGGCGTTGCTGGCCAGCGAATTGGCCTCCGACGCCGTCCGGCCCAGCAGGTTGGGGACAGTACACAGCTCTGTGGCTTTCTCCGCCCCGGCATAGAGGATCACCGTGGCGTTGCCGGGGATGATGGCCCCGCCGGCAGGGGTCTGGTCGGTGATGGTATCGCCGTCACCGACGATCTGGCAGCCGAAGCCACGGTCCTTCACCCGCTGCTGGGCTTCCTCACGGGTCATGCCCACCACATAGGGGACGGTGGTGTCGGCACCCATGAGCTCCTCAGCGGTATAGGTGGGCTCGATGCCCAGATAGGGGAGGATCTCCGCCATGACCTTGCTGGCCACCGGAGCCACCATGGCGCCGCCGGAGGGGTAGGTGCCGGTGTCACGGGCGGGGGAGTCCATGGCGATGAGCATGATGATCTGTGGATCGTCCGCCGGGGCAAAGGCCACGAAGGACACCACCACGTCGCCGGTCTTGCCCTTATCCGCCGTACCGGTCTTGCCGCCGATGCGGTAGCCCTTCACCTGCCCGTTGCGGCCGCCGCCGTCGGAGACCACATACTCCAGGCACTCACGGGCCATGGCGGAGGTCTGCTGGCTGACTACCTGACGCAGGGGGGTGTTGTCGTGCTGATACACCACAGCGCCGCTGCTGTCCCGGACCTGCTCCACCACATGGGGCTGGTACAGGTAGCCGCCGTTGATGCAGGCGGCCTGTGCGGCGATGAGCGAAATGGGGGTCACGTTAAAGTTCTGGCCGAAGGCATAGCAGGCCAGATCCAGCTGGGAAAAGTCGCTCTGGGCCATGAAGATGCCGGTGGCCTCACCGGCCAGATCGATGCCGGAGCCTTCCAGCAGGCCGAAGGAGCGCATATACTCGTAGAAGGTATCTGTTCCCAGTCCCAGGCCACAGTTGATGAAGGCGGGGTTGCAGGAGTTGCCGGTGGCCTCCTTCAGGGTCTGATGCCCGTGGCCGCTGGTGTTGCTGCAGTGGATGGTCTGGCCCATGACGGTGATGGAGCCGGAGCATTCAAAGGTGGAGCTCATATCCACCACGCCCTCCTCCAGCGCTGCCGACAGCGTCAGGATCTTGAAGGTGGAGCCGGGCTCATAGGTGTCGTTGAGGGCCTTGTTGCGCCACTGGCGCAGCTGCTGATCCGCCAGTGAGGCGCTGCCGTCCTCAATGGCCGCCTTCAGGCGGGCGTCCGACACCTCGGAGTAGTTGTTCAGATCGTAGTTGGGGTAGGACACCATACCCAGCACGCCGCCGGTCTTAACGTCCATGACGATGCCGGTGGCGCCGTTGGCAGCCTCGAACTGGTCCGCCATCTCCTTGACGTATTTCTCCAGATAGTACTGGACGTTGGTATCCAGCGTCAGCACCAGATCGTCGCCGTTGTGGGAGGCGTAGTACTGCTCGTATTCATAGGGCAGGGCGTTGCCGCCGTTGTCCTTGGCGCTGACCACCAGACCCGTCTGGCCCTGCAGCTCCTCCTCATACTGGGCCTCCAGCCCGTAGAGGCCGGTGTTGTCCGTTCCCACGAAGCCGATGACGTGGGCCGCCAGCGAGCCATAGGGATAGTAGCGCTTGGCATCGGTCTCCAGATACACGCCGTGGACCTCGTTGTCATTGAGGAACTCCCGGACGGCGTTGGCCGTGTCCTCGTCCACCCGGAGCTTCACCACCTCGTACTGGGAATAGGTACGCTCCATCTGCTCCAGAATACTCTCCTGCGTCACACCCAGCAGCTGACTCAGGCCGGCGGAGAGACTCTCCTTGGTCCACTTGGTCTCAGGCTTTTCCAGCTCCTCCGCCAGTTCCTTGGGAGAGAGGAACACCGTCTCCGCCGTGGCCGATACCGCCAGCTCGTTGCCGTTGCGGTCGTAGATGGTGCCTCGTGAGGCCGTCACCACAGTGCTGCGGGTCTGCTGATCCAGCGCCTTGCTCTGGTAGTAGTCGTGCTGCTTGATCTGCAGCTGATACAGCTTCAGGGCCAGCACCAGAAACACCGCCACGCCCAGCACCAGCATCAGCACAAAGGTACGGGTCTGGATGACCCGGTTGGCCCGCCGGATGTTTTCACTTTTCCTTCTGTTTTCTGCCATGCTCCGCTCCCTGCGGTCTGCGCCGCCGCAATGTCAGGCAAGGAGCAAGAAGTCACCTTCTTACTCCTTGCGTATGGTCCACTATATGGCGTCGCTCAGCGGAAATATTCCACCAGAGCCCCGATGCCGCTTTTCACGCTGTGGGTCAGCCGGCTCAGCAGGCTGTCGCTCTCGGCCTGATAGACCTCTGCCTTGCTGCCGCCGCCCAGCTCCACGTATTCCACCTGTCCGGCGGTGGGCTTCTTCATGCCCGCCGCCTCGGCGGCCTCCTTGATCTTGGCCATATCGAAGGTGCGCTCATAGTCCATCACCAGACTCACCCGCTGATCCTCCAGCTGGCTGACCTGCTCCTGCAGGTCGCTGATGGATCCGGTGACCGCCGTCAGCTGGATGTAGCCCATGACCAGCACCACCGCCATGGCTGCCAGCGCACCCACGGCACACAGGGCCAAGGGGGACACCCGCTGCCGGGGACGGGCCGCCGTCCGGTGGCGGGGCGCCTGCTGGGGCTGGGACTTCCGCTCCGGGCGGGCTGCCTCCTCCAGCTGCCGCTGGCTGGCCAGTGTATCCAGATCGTAGGCCAGATTCCCATATACCATTGTGTTGGGTCGTCTCCTCTGTTGTGCCATGACGGCAGCTCCTTTCCGTATCCTCTGTATGGTCAGGGGGACAGGCCCCCGTTCTCTCGTTTATAGCTTCTCCGCCACCCGCAGCTTGGCGCTCCGTGCACGGGGATTGTAGGTCAGCTCCGCCTCCGTGGCCACGATGGGCTTGCGGCTCACCAGCTTCATCTGTGGCTTCTTGCCGCAGACGCACACCGGGAAATTCGGCGGGCAGGTGCAGCCGGTGGCCAACTCCTGCATGGTTTTCTTAATGATGCGGTCCTCCAGCGAGTGGAAGGAGATCACCGCCAGCCGCCCGCCGGGATGCAGCCGCTGCGCCGCTGCACGCAGCATGGGCGGCAGCTCCTCCAGCTCGCCGTTGACAGCGATGCGGATGGCCTGAAAGCTCCGCTTGGCGGGGTGCTGTTTCTCCCGCAGCGCCGCCGGAGGCATGGCGGAGCGGATCACCTCCACCAGCTGCCCCGTAGTCTCGATGGGCGCCTTTTCCCGGCGCTCCAGGATGTGCCGGGCGATGGCGGGGGCATAGCGTTCCTCGCCGTATTCAAACAGGATGCGCCGCAGCTCCTCATAACTCCAGCCGTTGACCACGTCCCGTGCCGTCAGACCCGCCGTGCGGTCCATCCGCATATCCAGCGGGGCGTCGTGCATATAGGAAAAACCACGCTCTGCATCATCCAGCTGTGGGGAGGAGACGCCCAAGTCAAAGAGCATCCCGTCCACGGCGTCGATGTGCAGGTCGTCCAGCACCTCCGCCAGACGGCTGAAGTTGCTGTGGATCAGCGTCACCCGGTCGGCGTACTCCGCCAAACGGACACGGGCGGCCTCCAGCGCCGTCCCGTCCCGGTCCAGACCGATGAGCCTTCCCCCTGCCGTCAGTCGGCGGAGGATCTCCAGTGAGTGACCGGCCCGGCCCAGTGTGCCGTCCAGGTAGACGCCGTCGGGGCGGATGGCCAGCGCCTCCAGACACTCGTCCAGCAGCACCGGCTTGTGGCCGTAGGCCTGATCGGCCTCGGCATTGCGGTCAAACGCCATCTCTTACAGCCCCATTTCTTCCATCGCCTGCTCCAGTGAACCGGAGGAAAAGGCCTCCTCCTCCAGCTTGGCCCAGCGCTGTGCGTTCCAGATCTCCACACGGTTGAAGATACCGGCCACCACCACTTCCTTTTCCAGCTTCGCCCGCTGACGCAGGTGGTTGGGGATGAGGATGCGGCCCTGTGCATCCGGCTCGCAGTCCGCCATGTATGCAAACATCAGCCGGAGCTTTTTCACGTCGGTAAAGTTGCGCTCGTCCAGCTTTTGCTGGAACTTCTCCCACTCGGTGTCGGAATAAACGGACAGGCAGCCGTCCTGCCCCACCGTCACGTGGAGGGTATCTCCCAGCTGCTCCCGCAGCTTGGCAGGGATAAACAGGCGTCCCTTGGTATCAATATTGTGAAAATACTGGCCCGTCATGCCTGTTTCACCCCTTTCCCGCAACTTTTTCGGCAAATCTCAGCGTTGTGGGCAGCTGCCCCACTTTAGGGAATGGCCCTCCACTTTGTGGGCTTTTGCACCACAATCATGGGTAAACGCACCATAATTCCCCACCGCTACGTTGAGTATACAGGATTTCTCCGCCGATTGCAAGTACCATTTTCCCGGCTTTTGTAAGTAAAACCCGTGGTTTTTTTCATTATTTCCATCATTTTCTCCGTTTTCCAGAACATTCGTTTCAGTGCCGAAAGAGGCAAAAACGGCGGGTACTATATATAGTACCCGCCGTTTTTTATTACTACAAGATATTCGCCCGTTTTCTTCCGCAAACGACAGAAGGGACAAGCTCTCACCCGTCCCTTCTTGCGTTATGTTGTTTTTCAATAAAATTGCACAAAAATCAGCCGAAAATTTCGTCAAGCATTCTCGTCGCTCTGGGGTTGCTCCGAGGCGGATCTCCGCTCCCGCAGCTTCTCCTGATTGGCCTGCATCTGCTCGTTGGAGGTGGCCCGGAACCGGACACGGGACTCCTTCACCTCGTCCAGCGCCGCCTGAATGGCCTCCTCCGTCCGGCGCAGAGCGTCCTCGGTGTAGGTGTTGGCCACGTGGTACAGCTCCTTGCTGCGTTCCTCGGCCCGACGAATGATCTCGGAACTCTTGCGGCGGGCCTGCTGCAGGGTCTCGCTCTCGGAGACGATGACCTTGGCGTCCAGCTCCGCCTGACGCAGCATCTTCTCCACTTCCTTCTTGGCGGAGGACACATACTCCTCCCGCGCCCGCACCAGCTCCTGCGCCTTCTTGATCTCCAGCGGCAGCTTGGCCCGGATATCGTCCAGCAGATCCAGCGCCTCATCACGGCTGATGACGCACTTATCCGAGCTGAAGGCCGCACTCTTGGCCTCGTCGATCATGCTGTAAAGCATATCCAGCAGTCGCTGCACATCCTTCTCTTCCATAAGGTTTACCTCCCTTTCAGTTCCTCCGCCACCGGGGCGGGAACATATTTCTCCAAAGGCTGTCCGTACCGGATCATCTCCCGCACCATAGTGCTGCTGAAGTGCTGATAGGCCGGACTGGCCGGCAGCAGCAGCGTCTCCAGCTCCGGACAGATGCCCCGGTTGATGGCCGCCTGTTGATACTCCAAATCAAAATCCGTGGTGTTGCGGACGCCCTTCACCAGAATGCCCGCTCCCTTCTGCCGGGCGTAATCCGCCAGCAGGCCGCTGTAAAGCTCCGCCTCCACATTGGGCAGGTCCGCCACCGAGCGGCGAATCAGCTCCAGCCGCTGCTCCGGGGAGAACATGGGCTTTTTGTCGCAGTTCACCATGACACAGACAAAGAGCCGGTCGAAGCAGGGGGCGCTGCGGCGGATGATATCCAGATGTCCCAGCGTGATGGGGTCAAAGCTGCCGGGATAGATGGCTGTTTTCATGTGGCCTCGTCCTCGTTTCCACTGCGGTGATACACCGACAGTCTGATCTTTCCGTAGCGGTATTCCCGATACAGGCGATAGGGCGCCGGAAGCTCCGGCAGCACCTTATCGGCGGCGCTCTCCGCCACAATTATACCATGCTCCCGGCAAATGTCAAACGAAGCGATGGCGGTAAGGGCCTGCTCCAGCAGGTCGGCGGCGTAGGGCGGATCCAGAAAGATCAGGTCGAACTTCTCCCCGCTTTTGAGATACGCCAGCGCATCCCCGGACTTCACTCTGGCCCGATCGGTAAAGCCGCACAGGGCCAGATTCTCCTGCACCAGACGCACGGCATCCGGACGCCGGTCCACGAACACTGCCTCCGCTGCTCCACGGCTCAGGGCCTCGATGCCCAGCTGGCCGGTGCCGGCAAAGAGATCCAGCACCCGGCGGCCCTCGATGTCAAATTGGATGATGGAGAACAGGCTCTCCTTGACCTTGTCGGTGGTGGGACGGGTCTCCATCCCCTGCAGCTCCTTGAGCCGCCGACCTCTGGCCGTTCCTGTGATGACTCGCATGGCTTACACCTCCGGATCGAAGCACTCGAAGATGACGAGGTTCCCCGCCTGCTCCGCAGCTTCCATTTCTTCCTTCGCTCGGATGGTCCAGTTGACCTCCTGTACATGATATACTTTATGGCACAGCCGCAGGCACAGATTCTCCCGGTCGGAGAACCGATAGGCGATGAAATCCGGCTGGGTGGCCACGTTGGTCAGCAGATTCCCCAGCAGCCACATGGTAAGCCTTCCGTGTCCGCCGCCGGACTCCCCGTGGCGCAGGAACTGCTCCGACAGCTGGCCCCGGATGATCAGGGGCCGATGCTTTTTCAGCCACAGGATGCACCGGGGGTCGAAGGACTCGATGCAGTAATTCACCCGGAACCAGTCCAACATGGCGCAGGTGGCCTCCGCCAGCTGGGCATGGTTGCCCCGCTCCGCCTTCAGCTCGATGATGAGGGGCGTTTTCCCCTGAAACAGGGGCAGCACCTCCTCCAGAAGGGGGATCTGCTCCTGCGTCCCCTCCAGATGGTACTGCTTCAGCTCCTCCGCCGTCAGGTCCTCCACCAGAACGTCCGCTCCGGCGGTGCGCTTGAGACTGGCGTCGTGGATCACCGCCAAGCGGCCGTCCTTCATCAGATGGACGTCCAGCTCAGCACCGTAGCCGTGTTCAATGGCACGGCGGAAGGCCGCCATGGAGTTTTCCGGAATATGGGGCTTGTCGTGGTAGCCCCGGTGGGCGTAGCGGTACTGCCGCAGCAGCTTCCAGCCGGGATGCTCCCGGCGGCAGCGCAGCATCAGCAGAAACAGCTCCGCCAGAATGATCAGTACCAGCAGTACAATGACAACAGGCATTTGGCGTCAGTCCTCCATTTCATCCAGAGCTTCCAGCCCCCGCTTTGCCTCAGGCTTGCTGTCGCCGTGGCGGACGAACAGCATGGTCACAAAGGCCAGCGCCGTGAACACGGCGGCATAGGGGAACAGCACGTGCATCCCCATGCGGTCCATCAGCAGGCCGGAGAGCATGGGCGTGGCCACCTGCGCCGCCATGGAGGCGGTGTAGTAAAAGCCGGTGTACTTACCCACGTTGCCGCCGGAGCACATCTCCACCACCATGGGAAAGGAGTTGACGTTGATGGTGGCCCATGCGATACCCGCCAGAGCGAACATGGCGTTCATGAGCATGGTGGGACTCTCGGCGCTCATGAAGGAGGCAGTGGTAAAGGCAGCGGTCAGCATGACGACGCCCGCCAGAATGGTCTTTTTCCGGCCCACCTTGGAGGCGATGAAGCCCACCGGCAGGTAGGAGATGATAGCCGCCGCCTGAGCGATGATCAGGGTCAGGTTATAATCCTTGTGGAGGATATTGCTGGCGTAGACGGAGTATTTGCTGGTCACGGCGTTGTAGCCGAAGAACCACAGCACGATGGACAGCAGCAGGAAGATCAGGGACTTCACCTCGTCCACCGACAGCTTCCGTTCGCCGGTGGCGGCCTCCTCCTTATCCTCCAGCCCCAGCTCCACCGACTGCTGCTGCATCTCGGCGGCCCACTCATTCTCCCGCACCGTCAGCATGAACACCACCAGCGCCGCCAGCATGATGGCGGCAATGACGGCGAAGTAGCCGGTATAACTCATCAGGGAGTTGCGAACGGCAGAGGTGGCGAACACCATGCCCAGCACCAGCACCAGGATCCCGCCGGCGGAGCCCATGAGGTTGATGACGGCATTGGCCTTGGAACGCAGGGGCTTTAAGGTCACATCCGGCATCAGCGCCACCGCCGGGGAGCGGAACACCGCCATGGACACCAGGATCACCAGCAGCAGAGCGATAAAAAACACCAGCGTCACTGGGCTTTTGGCGGTGGCGTCCCAAGCGCAGGCCTGCCGGGCCGGCATCACGTAGTTGGTGTAGTCGGGGTTGGTGACGGCGGCACCGTCCACAGTGATCTGGCTGCGGATCTGGGTGAACTCCTCCTTGGTGAACTGGCGGCTGAGCACGAACTTCTGGCCGCCGGGGGTCAGCAGCGTCTCATCCGCCTCCCGGTCGTAGATGGTCTCCAGCGCCGCCGGGTCATCGATGGCGGCCACATCGGAGATGTGGTGCAGCTGGGCGTTATCCACGAAAGACAGGGCAATGAGCATCACGGCGGCAATGAGGGTACCCACCACGATGAAGGGCGTCCGGCGGCCCCACTTGCTGTGGTGCTTGTCGGAGATGGCGCCGAACAGCGGCAGCATGAACAGGGCCAGCACGTTATCCAGCGCCATAATGGCGCCGGACCATGCCTGACTCATGCCGAACTTGTTGGTGAGGATCATGGGGATGGTATTGTCATACGCCTGCCAGAAGGCCTGGATCAGGAAGAAGGCAAAGCCCACCAGAATGATCCGCTTGTAGTTGAGTTTCATACAGTCTCCTCCAGTTCCCGGTACAGGGTACCGATGTCGGGATACACCCAGGTGGGGTGGATCTGATAGGCGGCGATATCCGCCTGCGTGCCTTCGCCAGACAGGACGAACACGGTATCAATGCCTGCGTTAACGCCGCAGGCGATGTCGGTATAGAGCCGGTCCCCCAGCAGCACCGTCTGCTCCGTGGAAAAGCCCGTCCGCTCCATGGCCAGCCTCGCCATCTCCGGCTGGGGCTTGCCGATGAAGGTGGGCTCCCGCCCGGTGGCGGTGGTGAGCATCCGGCACACACTGCCGCAGTCCGGCACGGAGCCGTACCATGTAGGGCAGACCCAGTCCGGATTGGTGGCGATGAAGGGGACGCCCCGGTTCAGCAGGATGCAGGCGTCCTCCAGCTTCTGAAAGGTCAGCTCCGTGTCGAAGCCGCACAGCAGCACCTCCGCCTGCTCCCGGTCACGGGTCACAGGGATGCCCGTCTGCGCCAGCTGGTCCATAAAGGACACAGTTCCCGCCACATAGCAGGTCTTTCCCGGCAGACTCACCCGCAGATAGCGGATAGTAGCGTCCACGGAGGTCAGATAATCCTCCCGGCAGGTGTCAATACCCAGCCGGTGCATCTTTTCTATGTACCCCTCCACGCCACGGGAGGAGTTGTTGGTGAGGAACAGATACCGTCCCCCTATGCGCCGGACGTATCGCAGAAACTCCGGCACGCCGTCGAAGAGCTGCTCATCCAGATAGATGGTGCCGTCCATATCCAGCAGGAACAGGCGCTTCTCCCGCAGCTGCGCCACGATCTTCTCTCCTCTCTCCGCAGAAATGCGTCTTTATACAAAAAACCATGCTAAGAATAGCACAAAGCCGCCCCGCTGACAAGTGGGACGGCCTTGTTTTTGGAAATTTTGCAACCCTCAGCTGTTATTCCGGTCAATGGGGCGGTGATGCAGCAGGGCCCACAGGTCCTTGCCGTTGAAGGGGATCAGGGGATAGAGGTACCCTTTTCCGATGAGGGGACGGGTACTGGCGATGAGGGCCAGAATCCCCAGAATACCGCCGATGAATCCCCACCAGTCAAACAGCCAGATGAGCAGCAGCAGGACCATGCGGCACAGCTTCACGGCGTAGCCCATCTCATAGCTGTGCTGGGCGTAGTTGGCGATGGCCACGAAGGCCATATATACCAGCACCTCCGGTACCAGCCATCGGGCCTGCACCGCAAAGTCCCCTAAGATCAGCGCACCCAGCATACTGAAGGAGTTGCTGAGCACATCCGGGGTGTTGAGGGAGGCCAGCTTCAGCACGTCGATAATGAACTCCACCAGCAGCAGCTGCAGGATCAGCGGCACATAGTACTCGTCCTCGATCAGGAGAAAGTGCAGGCTCTGGCGAAGGGTATCCGGCGACTTCACCAGCAGATACCACAGCGGCGTCACGAATAGTGTAAGAAGCAGCACGATGACCCGGACGATCCGCAGATACGTCCCCACCAGCGGCGGGAAATAGTAGTCGTTGACCTCCTCCAGAAACCGGAACAGACTGCACGGCAGCAGCATCACCGCCGGGGTGTTGTCGATCATCAGCAGAATATCCCCCTCCAGCACCGAGGCCGCCGCCACGTCCGGCCGCTCGGTATAGCGGGTCTTGGGGAAGGGATTCCACCATTGGGGTGGGGCGATGGCCTCCGCCACGCTCTCCTGGCTCATGGCGGTGGAGCCCACATCCATGGCCTCCAGCTTTTTTCGCAGCTGATCCAGCAGCTTCCGGTCCACCCGGTTTTCCATGTAACACAGCACCACGTCCGTCCGGGAGCGGGTCCCCACCTGCAAAGACTCCAGCGTCAGCTGCGAGTCCCGGATGCGGCGGCGCAGCAGGGCGGCGTTCTTCATGACGCTCTCCCCGAAGCCGTCGTGGCTGCCCCGCAGCACCTTGCTGGTATCCGGCTCCTCCACGGAGCGCAGGGGGAACTGCTTGGCATCCAGCACCACGCCGCCGGAAAAGCCGTCGATGATGAGCAGGGTCTTGCCGGCGAATACCGACGTCACCGCCTTCAGCCGGTCCGTCTCCACCGTTGCGTCGCAGACGCTGACGTAGCGGTCGGCAAAGGCCTGCAATGTCCCTACGTCCTCCAGCGACGGGATGGGCAGCCATGCGGAGATAGCCCGCTCCAGCACCGTGTCGTCGGCGTAGCCGTTGACCACCCATAGCCTGGCTCGGCGGCCGCCGATCCGCAGGGTCCGCCCGATCATGTCGAAGCTGCGCCCCACCCCCAGCAGGCCGTCCAGCGCCGCCGCCCTTTCGTCAAATGCATCCTTCACCCGTTTCATGCCGTCTCCTCCGCCTTGCGTTTGGAGGTAGTATGGGAATTTCTGCCGGGGAATATGCAAAAGGAGAGCGCCCACCTCACGAGGTGAGCGTTCTCCGATCCGTCTTCATGTAATGCTGTTACTCTTTAATGGCCTCCAACAGCAGGATAAGCAGTCCTATCAGTACAAATGCATACCCGATATAAATTATGAGGTCCGCTCCCAGTCCCAATGTATAGACAGCAGTTATAATGAGGCCCAAACCAAGTGCGCTTTTGTTTGTCATAGGTTTCTCCTTACTCTCACAGGTTCACAACGGTAGATGCCCCCATAGTTTTATTGGTGTACTCGGAGCATATCACATCTCGTCTATATTTGTCAACACTTTTATCTAATTATATATTTTTTCATTCTGATAGAATATCCATATGCATATCATTCTCATTTTGTATACATTTCTCAAAATAGAGGTACGTCTCGTCCTCACCGGCGGGGTCCATACAGGCGGCCAGCATATGCCGGGAGGGATGATTCTCCCGGAAGCATTTGGCCGTCACCCGCCGCAGATCCCAGCCCTTCAGGCCCCACGCCAGAGCGGCGGCAAATGCCTCGGTGCCGTAGCCGTGGCCGGCATAGGCGGCAGCGATGCGGCAGCCCAGCTCCGCCGTGCCGCGGCCGTCGAAGTGGGTGAACACCACCTCCCCGATGCACCGGCCCCGGAGCCGCACCGCAAGGCCCAGCTCCCGCCCGGCGGCGTAGTCCTCCTCCGACGCCTGCAGGAACCACTCCTCCGGGGGATGGGGCTGCTCCTCCCGGTAGTCGTAGCCCCACCAGCGGTTGCGCCGGGTATCCCGGCACAGGGCGGCATAGTCTCCGCAGTCTGCCGGGGTCAGGGCATTCAGCGTCAGGCGTGGGGTGGTAAGGTGGGGCCGGGGCGGGAAGGCGTTACCGGACACCGTCCGCCTCCAGATAGCCCGCCAGCACCTTCAGGGTGTTCCACACGCCGTCCACATGGCTGCGCTCATAGCCGTGGCTGGCGTAGACCCCGGCGCCGATGAGCCCGTGGCGCAGGTCGTGGCCTGCCGACAGGGTCGCCTCCACATCGGAGCCGTAGTAGGGGTACACGTCCACCGCATAGTCCGCCCCGGTGCGGCGGGCGGCATCAATGAGCTTGCCCACCACCTCATAGCTGTACGGGCCGCCGGAGTCCTTGGCGCAGATGGATACCTGCCGCTCGGTGCATTGCAGCCCCTCGCCCACGCAGCCCATATCCACGCTGATGGCCTCCGTCACTCCCTGCGGGACGTTGGCGGCGCCGCCGTGGCCCACCTCCTCGTACACCGTCACATGGAGGTACACATGGCGCTGGGGG
Source organism: Vescimonas coprocola (assembly GCF_018408575.1). NCBI lineage: Bacteria > Bacillati > Bacillota > Clostridia > Eubacteriales > Oscillospiraceae > Vescimonas > Vescimonas coprocola. The sequence continues at coordinate 500,493 of NZ_AP023418.1, read as the reverse complement.
ACCGTGCCTGTATCCTTAAGGTACTTGGCCAGACCCAGCAGGATGCCCACCGACAGCTTGTCGTCCAGAAAGCGGCTCTTGATATAGCCGGAGGCGGTGAGGCGGGTGCGGGGCTCGAAGCACACCACATCCCCCACCTCGACCCCCAGCGTGCGGGTCTCCTCGGCGGACTTCACGTCCTCGTCCAGCACCACCTCGCAGCTGTCGAAGGTGCGCTTGGTGTCGCCGTACTGGCCGTTGACGTGGATGGAGGCGTTGCACAGCTGGAAGGTTCCCTCCAGCACCCGCCCGCCACGGGTATAGACCCGGACATTCTCCGCCTCGCCGTTTTCCGCCCGCATCCCGCCCAAGGGCGTCAGGCGCAGGCGGCCACTATTCTTCACCTCCGCCACCATGCCGCCCAGCGTGTCGGCGTGAGCCTCCAGCAGCAGGCCCTCGCCCCGGCCGCCCAGATCCACCAGCACGCCGCCCTTGGCGGTGCGCCGGGCGGTATAGCCCAGCTCTTCAAAGGCCCGCTGCACCCAATCTGCCGCACGGGCCGTGAAGCCCGTGGGGCTATCGATGGCCAGCAGCTCCATGGCCTGCCGGGCGGCGTATTCTGCATAGGTACGTTCCATGATCCATTCCTCCGTATTAAATATATGTGGTATAGCGTTTTTTCCTCAGAAGCGGCGCATAAACACGAAGGTCACGCCCATGTTCTCCCGCTCCAGATCCCGGTCCTGCCGCAGATGGGGATACTGCTGCAAGGCCCGGCGGGTGGTCTCATCGAAGATGGTAAACCGTTCCCCCGGCACCACAGCGGCGATGCGCCCCTTCTCCTGCTGGGCCAGCAGATACTTTCGGCTGGCCGTACGGATGCGCCCGCCCTTGCCAGAGGAGCCGTACCCGTGGATCAGCTTCAGCAGCGGCGTGTTCATATGGCGGGCCGCTTCCAGCTCTGCCTCCAGCCGTCGTAGGGCTTCATCCGCCGTGGGCCGTCCCAGCTCCAGATTCAGTTCCCGTGTGATGGCTTTCATCAGCCTCCCCCCTTTTCCCACAGTGTACCAGTCCTGACGCAGATTTGCAACTGCATTGGCCCACAAAATACCGCAGCAGCGGCCCGGCATCCACCGCATCCGCCCGCAGGCGGGCGCCGCTCTGGCGCTCCGGGTGCCATTGCACGCCCAAAATGGGCAGCGTCTCATGGCAGAAGCCCTCGATGGTGCCGTCGGCCGCCTGTTGCAAAAGGCACAGTTCCTCCCCCAGCACCCGCACCGCCTGATGGTGGTTGCTGTTTACCAGCGGGGCCGGCCCCAGCAGCTGCGAAAGCAGTCCTCTGGCCCGCGTGGGGTGGATCAGATCCCCCTGCGCCTGCTGATGTCCGGGGATGCGGGCGTGGAGCGTGCCGCCGAAAAAGACGTTCAGTGCCTGCATCCCCCGGCAGATGCCCAGAATGGGGCGGCCGCTGTCGGCAAAGGACCGGATAAGAAAGCTGTCCGTGGCCTCCAGCGTGACCCCGATGTCCCCGCCGCCGGGCAACAGCAGCCCGTCGCAGCCGCAAGCCCGGAACAGGTCCCGGCTCAGCACCGGCTCCGCTCCCGGCTCCGTCAGTGCTGCCAGATAGTTGCCGTATTGGCCGCTTGTCCCATAGAGATAGATCTTCGGTTTCATAGCGATTCCCTCCTCCCTATCATCTCATGCGGCGGCGGAGAAAAATATGCGGCAATACCTGTTGCACGGCGGGAAAATTTGTGGTATGATAGTTAGGTCGAAGCTTTCATACGCAGCGGCATCGAAGTGGTCATAACGAGAACGGCTCGAAATTCCCAGCGGGTCTGTCCTTTTCGTCCCCTCGAAAACCCCTGTTAATTCCCGGTTTTCAAAATTTCAAATCGAATACTTTTATGTTTTCTCTCCTGCTTTTCTCTCCAAAAGATTTTGCGAGTTAAAAGCAGACGGAAATATACGGAGATGTACCCAAGCGGTTGAAGGGTCCGCACTCGAAATTTTTGGAAGCTCCGGCCGTTTCGTCCGCTGAAAATGTCCACCGTACAGGGCTTTGTGCGGGTTCGGATTTCACAATTTCATATTGTTCTTGCGTGTTTTTCTTGCATTCTTCCGGAGCAGGGATTACACTTGAGATATACGGAGAGTTGTCCGAGAGGTCGAAGGTGCGACACTCGAAATGTCGTGTTCCCAAAAGGAACCTAGGGTTCGAATCCCTAACTCTCCGCCAAAAACCCAGTCATATCAAGGCTTTTGCCCATATGACTGGGCTTTTCTTTTCTCTCAAGGTCACATCGGCGTACATGATTTTCGGCAAGAGCTCAGGTGTGCCAGCCGGTCTGCCTTGTGTCCGGCAGAGTCAGGAGATTGTCCATTACATTTGCCGAGGTGATCTTGGACTTGTAATCCAAATGGCTGTAAATATTCGCCGTCGTGCCAATATCGCTGTGGCCCAGCCACTCCTGAATTTGCTTCAGAGGCACATCGTTCGCCAAAAGCAGTGAGGCGCAGCTGTGTCTGAGGTCGTGAAAGCGAATGTGCCGCAGGCCGTTCTGCTCCAGCAGCTTGCTGAAATTGGCGGTAACGCTTCTGGGGTTGAAGATATTGCCCATGGCATCCACAAAAACATAGCCGTCATACTTTTTGCTGTAGCAATTTCCGCATACGCGCCGATTCTCCTTTTGCTGCTCCCTCAGCGCCAGCAGCTTTTCCCGGATGTTGCTGACCAGCGGCAGGGAGCGCAGGCTGGATTTCGTCTTGGCACGGTCGGCGCAGACGATTTCACATTTGCCGTCTATCTTTGCGTTGGTTACAATGTGCTTAATGGTGATGGTGTCCCGCTCAAAGTCGATGGCGTCCCATTTCAGCCCCAGCGCCTCGCTGCGGCGCAGGCCGTAAAAGGCGGTCATCTGAATCAGCAGGGAGTACGGATGATCCTTGGACGCTTCCAGCAGCCTCTCCAGCTCCTCCTGCCGGTAATAGTCTGCAATGTACCGCTGCTTCTTGGGGCGCTCCACCTTGTCGGCGGGGTTGAAGGGAATCAGGTCCATTTTGACGGCGTATTTCAGTGCCTTGTGGATATTGGCGTGATAGTGGATCACCGTACCGGACGACACGGTTTTCAGCTCATGCAGATAAAAGCTCTGAATGTGCTTGGCTTGGATTCCGTCCAGCGTCAGTCCGGTGTTTCGGAAATACGGCGCAATCTTCCCCTTTACCATCTGCGTGTAAGAGGAAAAGGTAGTCTTTTCCACCAAGCTGCGGATAATCTCCAGCCACAGCAGCGCCTCCGTGCCGGGATATCATGCATAAGCACTGCCGCAGCCAGCAGCAGGCGTACGGTAATTTCTTTCATAGGGGTTCTGTCTCCTTTCCTTCGACGCAAAAACGCAGAGCAAACCTGGAATGGAATCAAGTTCGGCTCTGCGTCTCTGCGTCTGGCATGATTGCTCTGTATTCTATTTTTCCACTGTGGGCTGCCACCAGGAAGGTCTGTTTACACTTGGGGCAGAACAGCGGGAAATTTTCCGGTATGGTATCCTCCCGGATCTAGGTGCGGGTTTTGCCCCAGCAGGCCGGGCACAGCACCCAGTGAATCTTTTCACACTCCATGGGACAGCCTCACTCCCCGTGATGCGCCACACTGGCGATCTCCTGCAGCTGGAAGCGGTATTCCTGGCGGACCTCCGGGTATTTTTCCCGGTCTACCCGGCTAAGGAACATCTCCAGCGGGCGGACCCACAGGCCGCCATCCCCGTACAGCTTGCGGTAGATGACACAGGGCACGCCGCTTTCCGAATCGTGCGCCAGGCCCTCCACCAGGTAATAATCGCCCTTAAAGTGGCGGTAAACTCTGCCGATCTGCAATTCCTGCATGGTGTTGTCCTCCTTAATTTGTCAAGCATATTTTTGCGGATATTTGGAATACCGGGCGGGGCTGTGTTGACTCTTTCGATATAAAGCGCTAAAATAGCAGGGAGCAGCAAGCCGGCCGCAAGGCACGGCTTGTTTTATGGAAACGGAGAAAATGAAATGAAACATCAAAAAAGCACACGGAGCTTTGCCAGCCGGTGGGGCTTCATTCTGGCCTCGGTCGGTTCGGCGGTAGGAATGGCCAATGTATGGGGTTTCCCAAACAAACTGGGCAGTAATGGCGGCGGGGCTTTCCTGCTGATCTACCTGCTGTTTGTCTTTATCTTCAGCTATGTCGGCCTTCCGGCGGAATTCGCCATGGGGCGGCGGGCGGCCACCGGCACCCTGGGGGCCTACCGCAATGCCTGGGCCACCCGTGGAGAAACAGCCGGGAAGGTGGGCGGTGTGCTGGGCTGGCTGCCGCTGGTGGGCTCCCTGTGCATCGCTATCGGGTATGCCGTTATTGTTACCTATGTGCTGAAAGCGCTGGTGGATTCCCTGACCGGCACCCTGATGACCGCCGATACCGCCGCCTGGTTTGCCTCTTTTTCGGCGCAGCCCTATTCGGTGGTGCCTTATCACATCATCGTAGTGGTGGGCACCCTGCTTACGCTGTTTCTGGGGGCCCACAGCATAGAAAAGACCAATAAGATCATGATGCCGCTGTTTTTCCTCATCTTCCTGGTGCTGGCGGTACGGGTATTTTTCCTGCCCGGCGCTGCGGAGGGATATCGGTTTATGTTTACTCCGCGGTGGGAGGCCCTGACAGACCCCATGATCTGGATCTGGGCCATGGGGCAGGCGTTTTTCTCGCTTTCGGTCACCGGCAGCGGCATGATCGTCTACGGGGCTTATCTCTCTCCGCAGGAGGATGTGGTGGGAGTGGCACAGCATACCGCCCTGTTTGATACCATCGCTGCGGTGGTGGCCGCGCTGGTCATCATCCCGGCCTGCTTTTCCTACGGGCTGGATGTAGGCGCGGGACCCAGCCTGCTGTTTGTCACGCTGCCCACCATTTTGCAGGATATTCCCCTAGGTCAGCTGTTTGCCGTTATCCTGTATATCGCCATGATCTTTGCCGGGGTCAGCTCGCTGCAAAACATGTTCGAGGCCGTGGCGGAATCGCTCCAGAACCGGTTCCCCCGGCTGAGCCGCACCGCTACCCTCATCATCCTGGCCGTACTGTGCCTTGGCTTCGGCATCGGTATGGAGACCATCTCCCAATGGGGGCCGTGGATGGATCTTGTTTCCATCTATATCATCCCCATCGGCGCTACGCTGGGCGCTGTTTCCTGGTTCTATGTAATGAAAAAGGACGAGCTGCTTTCGGCCATCAATACCGGCAGCGGGAAGACCCACGGCCGCCTGTGGTATGGCATCGGCCGGTACCTTTATGTTCCGCTGGCTGTTATCCTGTGCTGCGTTGCCCTGTTTATGAAGGTCGCATTCTGATCCCATAAAATACTGCCTCCCGCCGGAGAGAGTACGCCGGCATCGGCAATGCTCCGCATGAGCTGCGCCATTTCCTCGTCCTCCTTCACCTGGAAGGGGTGATTTTGAAAGGGTGTGAGGTCAGCCAGCGGGATTGCCTCTACCTTTGGCTTTTTCGCATCGAGCCGTTCCTCCGTGCTCATAAAAAGCTCCTCATACCCGGTCAGCCCCAAATCAATCGATCGGTCGTTCTTCATCGAATTCTTCCTTTCATCGTATAATCGTCTTGTCCTCTTGGGACGGTCGCTGATTTCGCAGCACCTGCTTCTCCCGCAGGGAGAGGTAGGGGTCGTTTTCCATCCACGCGTCCAATTCACACGCCAAGAGGGCTTTCAGCTTTGGGTTATCCTCAATCATGTTATAGGCGGTTTGCTTTTGCTTCCGAAGCCGGGAAAGCTCTGCGGTGCAGGCGGCGCAGGACTTTTTCAGCTCGACCCTCTCCGCAGGATCGGCGCAGCCTCGCTGCTTATTGCGGATTTTGCTGCGTGCAGCGGTTATTGCATCCATCTCCTTGTCCATTCGTGCAAGAAACCTCTGCACATCCTCCGGCGTGTCCAAATGCTCCCGACACACCAGCGTTATCTCAGCGGTGAAGCGATCTAGCTTGCGGCAAGCCTCCCGGCACTCTGCCGACAGGGGCTGCCGATACTCCTTTTCGTACAGCGGCGCAACGCCCAGCACGATTGCCACACAGCGGAAGAAGCTCAAATACCCGGTGACACGGGGCAAATGCAGATAGAAATCCCGCTGCCGGTAATATTTTTCCGTCGGCGGATTTTTCCTGGCATATTCCCGTGTGTAGGGCCTCATGAATTCAAAATAGCGCCGGGTCACACGGATGTCCCACTGGTTCTCCAGCAGCCTGTCCTGCAGCGCCTCCTTGTCATATTCGGCTCCCAGCCGGAAGGTGCGCATACACTTTTTAGCGCTTAAAGAACGGATGGTGGCGTACCTGCGGTAGGGATCGCACACGAACACATAGCCCTTCTTCCGCAGCACGGCACTCAGCTCCGTCCAGCTGCTCGATATCGTCAGCGCCTCGTCCAGTGCCCGCCGCATGAGGTTGTAGCGGGTGGGCTCGCCGTTCTTTTCGGCGAAGTAGACCGACCGCGCTGTTTTGTGCCGCTGGGGATTTTTCACCACCGACAGGCCATGCTCCTTGCAGATACGGTCGGACATATCCCGCAGCTTGTAGTAGACCTCGTATTTTGCCTCCAGCTTTTTGCCCGTCCACATATTCACCGGATTCACAACAAAGTGGTTGTGATAAGTGCCGGTGTTGAAGTGGGTGGCAACAAGCACCTGCCGGTCGTTCCCCCAAAGCTGCCGCGCCGTCTCCACGCCGATGCGATGGCATTCCTCCGCCGTGACCTCACCGGTCTTGAAGGACTGGTAAGCGTGGTAGGCCACATTGCCGCCGGCTTTGCCGAAGCGCCTCTGCACGGCAGCCATCTCCCCTGCGGCAGACTCCGCCCTGCAGCCAATTCCGGTGACGGCGTATTGCTGCTCCCCCTCATCCAGGGTTTTTTCTTTGTCGGCAGCATACACAGCGGATAAAACGGGAACCACACGTCACAGCCTGTCTCGCAGCACAGCTTACGCATCACAGGCAGGTCGCCCTTATCGGGACCGATCACCATACCGCCGCCGAAGAAATAGAGAATCGCGCGCTCGGACGGCTTCGAGTTTTCTCGCACGATCAGGCAGGGAAAGCCGCCCACTGTGATCGTCTCATAATGTGCTTTGTGGTCGGTGGGCGTAAAAACGCCACGATGCCGGTTCTGCTTTTCAATTTCCTTTCGCAGTGCATCCTCCGGCAAGGCGAACGCCTTTTTCGCGCCGGAGAGCTTATACGCCGTGCGCAGGATGGATGCAAAAATGCTCATGATTTAGCCCCCTCATTTCCACGCCGTAATGCAGAGCCAGCTTTTCTTTTTGTGTATCTGCACCCCGTGAAAACCCGCCTGCTCCAGATACGCCTTCAGCTCGGTGTCCTTATAGATGGTCATGCCGCCGATGATCGCCGTCCACTTTTCGTCCTTGTCCGTATCGCCATTGCTCTCGTTGCAGATGAGTAATGTCCCGCCGGGCTTCAGCACCCGGTAAACCTCCCGGAAGCACTGCGGCAGATCGGGCCAGAAATAGACGGTTTCAAAGGCCGTTACCGCATCGAACCAGTCGCCTGCAAAGATCATATCCGCCACGCTGCCTTGCAGGACGGCGCAGCGTCCCTCTGCGATGGCGGCCTCGTTGACCTTTTGGGATTTCTCCACACTGACGGGGGAATAGTCAATGCCCTTGACAATACTCCGGCGTTCCATAGGGACAATTTATGAACCTACCCACATAACTTAATATTTGTTCCTGTGGAGGGAGGCTGTGTTTCGGCACAGCCTCCCTTTTCTGCTCATGCAACCTCGTTTGGAATTTCTTCTGCCATGGAATCTGTCATACTCTGAGGCAGTTCATCCACCAGACCAATGTCGCGGTAATAGATACGCACCTCCTGCGGTGCTGTGCGGGAGTATTTCTCCGCACGCTCTCCGACCTCCACTCGCTTGATGAAGATGCGCAAGATCTCAGCGGTCAGCTCCGGGATCTCCTTGTACCGCTTGGCGTTCTCAATGAACCGGGCAATATTGGTGCTGGAGTCTTTCAGCTCCTGAAGCCTTACTTCCATGGCGGGGAGCTGCTCTTGAATCTCTTTCTGCTCGGTGGTGTACTCCTGAGAGAGGATGCGGTATTGCTCATCCGGGATACGGCCAAGGACGCTGTCCTCGTAGAGCCGTTTGAACAGCTTTGTCAGCTCAGCCTGGCGCTTCTGCATGGTGTCGATCTTCTTCCGGAGCACTGCAATCTCCTGCTGCGCCTCCTTGCCCTGCTTCTTGCGGATATGCTCCGCAAACCGCAGCTCATTCTGACGAGCGAAGTGCGTAACACGGCGGATATCATCCAGCAGGATGGCACTGAGCTCCTGTTCCCGGATGTAATGACCGGAGCAGACCTCCTTACCTTTTTTCTTATAGGTGGAGCACATGAAGTTGTTTTTCACCGCATCCATGGTGTGCGCCCGGTGCAGTACCATGGTGCCGCCGCAGTCCAGGCAATAGACCAGCCCGGAGAAGATATTCTGCTCGGCCATGTTGGCTCTGCGCCGCTTATGCTTGCGGATATCCTGTACGATCTCCCAGGTCTGTCGCGAAATAAGCGCCTCATGCGTATTCTCAAAGCGGAGCTGCTCAGACTCTGGACGCTCAATGCGCTTCTTGTTCTTGAAGGACAGGGTGGTGGATTTCAGGTTGATGGTGTGCCCCAGGTAAGTCTCATCCTCCAGAATGCCAGCGACGGTGTTGGTGGACCAGTTGTACGGCTGGGTGATGTCCACTCCGGTCAGTTCCACCCCATGCTTCTGGTAGTAGGAATACCCAGGCGTGGGAATTTTGTCTTTCTTGAGCTGCTTTGCGATCTGGGCAGGACCCTTTCCGGAAACGCAGAGGTCAAAGATGTAACGCACCACCGGAGCAGTCTCAGGATCAGGCACCATGTGCCGTTTGGGATCTGCCGGGTCTTTCATATACCCATAGCGGGGACGGGAGGAGACTCTGGCACCAGTCTCAGCCTTGAGACGAACCACGGAGCGTCCCTTTTTGCTGCAGTCCTTGGCATAGAACTCGTTCATCAGATTCCGGAAGGGCGTGAAGTCGTTGGTGGACTCGCACAGGCTGTCCACGCCGTCGTTGACGGCGATAAAGCGCACACCATAACTTGGGAAGATGAGTTCCGTGTACTGACCCACCTGAAGGTATTCACGGCCCAATCGGGACATGTCTTCTTGTGTCAAGTAGGGACTAAAAAAATTTTGAGAATTTACAAGCCGTTCATAGGTGGACAACCACCCGTGAACGGCTTGCGTTTTCTCTACGCTCTTGTGCCGTTCTTTGTGCGACGCTTCTTATACGCCGCCGCAAATGCCTCCAACATCGGAGTGACCGGAAGCTCGTTGTCAGGCTTGGACAGATACTCGAACCGGATGCCGTTCTCCCGGAACTTTCGCTCAAACCTCATGAAAGAGGAAGTGTCCCGGCTGATTCGCGAGGTGTCGCGGGTGAGGATCGTACCGATGTCCTGACGCTTGGCTTCGTTCAGCAGGAAGTTCATGATACCTTCCGTATGGACGCCGGAGATGCCGTCTGCCGCCACAGCAGCAGCCACCTCATAGCCTTTGTCCTTCGCATAGCGTTCCAGCTCTTCCCGCTGGTCTGCTGCCGCAAGCTGATCCGCACAGGCAACGCGGATATAAAGAAATACTTTCATTTGGCTTCTCCTTCTGATGTAGTGAGGAAGTCCTTGAACTTCCAGACGATTTCTATGTTGTCAAGATCGTAAATGTAGACCGCAGAAATGAATGCGTGGGTCAGCTCATAGGTCAGAGCTTTGCAGTCGGCGTACTGTTCGCAGACCGCATCCAGCTTTTCATCTGAACAGGCGGTCTCGGAGTCAAGCTCCTTCATCCGCTCGTGACTGCGCTGGATTGCTCCATCGTTTTCAGCAATCTTCACATCCGCTGCCGCCTTCTGCTGAATGTACGCCTCCTTCGTGATGCTTCCGGCTGCATACTTCTCGTAGAGCCTCAGCTTGGACGCCTTGTTCTGCTCGTTCTGCTTTTGCAGAGTGCGGATTTTATCAGCACATTCCTTGATGGCAGATTTCCGCAGATCACCGACTTCGCGGTTCTGTATTGCTTCCTTCTGTGCCAAAGCAAGAAACTGAGTAAGGGCATGGAAGACGACCTTCTCAATATCCATTTCCGGAAAGCTCCTGCCAACCGGACAGTCTGTGTTTCCGTTGTTGACCGAGTGAATGCACTGGAAGTATCGAATGCCAGCCTTGTTCTTTCGGCGTGTCATAGCACGTTTACAGTTACCGCAGCGGACGAGTCCCTTGAGCGGATAGTCATGCTGCTTGCGCGTGGGATTCCGTCCTCCGCCTCGAATGACCTTCTGAGCAAGCTCAAAGTCTTCCTTGCTGATAATAGCTTCATGCGTTCCTTCTACGATAATCGGCTCATTGACAACACGCTTTTTTGAGCCGACACCGCAGGACTTCATTTTGCGGCTGACCAGTGTTCCGGTGTAAACAAGGTTTTTGAGGATGTTATAGACCATCACGGTTTCCCAACTGATTTTCTCGCTCATGTTACTGAACTTCTTCTTGTCGGGATGCTTGCTCTTGAAGTATTGCCCCGGCGTCGGGATGCCGTCATCATTCAGGCTGCGGGCGATCTGAGAGGTGTTGCTGCCTTCCAGCGCCTCGCGGAAAATACGACGGATCACATCAGCCGCCTCCGGGTCTACGGCAAGTTTGTTCCGAATGGTGGGATGCAGGACGTAGCCGTATGGGGCGTAGCCACCGACATACTTGCCCTGCTTCATCATCTGGATTTTTGCCGATGTGGTCTTTACGGAAAGGTCTTTGCTGTATGCGGCGTAGATGATGCTGCGCATAACCACTTCCAGACCGCCCGTTGTGCCTTTGTAATCGTCACTGTCATAGCCGTCGTTGATGGAAATAAAGCGGACGCCCATGAATGGAAAAGTGCATTCCAGATAGTTTCCCGTTTCAATGTAGTCACGAGAAAAGCGGGAAAAGTCTTTGACGCAGATCAGGTTAATCTCGCCGCGCTTGACCTTCTCCATCATCTGCGTGAACTGAGGACGGTGAAAGTTCGTGCCGGTATAACCGTCATCCGCAAACTCAGACCGCTGACAGTGAGACAGCTCCGGATGATTGTCAAGAAAGCGATTGATGAGCATACGTTGGTTGCCGATGCTGTCACTTTCCGCCTTGCTGCCATAGCCGGTATCTTCATCAGCCATTGAGAGGCGGATGTAGATGCCGATGTTGTATTCCTTGCTCATTTACATCGCCTCCTGTACTTCCTTGATACTCTGAACGGTCAGAGCGTAAATATCGCCGTATTTCATGACCAGCTCGATTGAGCCGTCCTCATGGACTTTCACAAGCTCTACGGACTCGTCAACCAACTCCTGAGAGAGCATCGTTGCACCGCTGACGGATTTCATCAGCGTTAGCCACTTGTTGTCCTCGGACATTGCCTCGGCAAACTTTACCTTCCGCTGAACCGCTTCATCCAACCGCCGTGAAAGATCGACATACTGCTCATCGTAGGCTTTCTTGGCAAAGGCGTATTCCTCTTCATCGAGAATGCCTTCCGTGAAGTCCTCATAGAGCCGAGTACGCTTCTTGGAGATGCCGCTGAGTTTCAGATTCAGGCTTGTGATGAGCGCATTCTGCTGATCGCGGATGCTGCGTTCGCCTTCGCTGTTTCTCAGCTTGGCAAGCAGCTTGTCGTAATTGAGAGCCGCCTTGACTTGAAGCTGGATCGCCGCAAGCACATCGGCTTCGAGCTTGTCCTGCCGCGTATAGTGTGGCGTACAGAGATTGCCGCGCTTGACGGATGAACTGCACTCATAGAAGGCGTACCATGCGCCGTCCTTGCGCTTGTCAACGCGCTTGCGATGGAAATAGAGCTTCCTGCCGCAGTCTGCGCAGACGATTTTGTCTTCAAAGAGATTGATCAACGTAGCGCGGATTTCTTCCGTGCGCTCCATCTTCTCAACCCTTGTCCTTGCAGCAGCGTTCCGCATTTCTCGTACCTTCTGGAAGTCCTCACGGGAGATAATCGCTTCGTGAGTATTGGGAAAAACAATCCATTCCTCGCGGTCGATATGCTGATTTTTGACGCCCTTGTAGATAGCGTTCAGCGTCCGTCCGAGAACGGTATCTCCGACGTAGTGGGGATTATCCAGAATGGTAGTGAGTGAAGACTTGTTCCAAATCTTTTTCGCCGTAGCATTGCCTGTGCGGACGCCAACCTGATACTTCTGAAACTCCGGATTGGGCGCGTTCATTGCATCAAGCCGATCTGCAATCGCAGGAAGGGACAGCCCTTCAATCTTCCATTGGAAAATCTTCCGGACAATCGGTGCGGTTTCCTCATCGAAGACCATATTGCTGTGTTCTTCATCCCAGCGATAACCATACGGGAGATTGCGCTTCTTGAACTCTCCACTTTCCATCTGTGCCTTGAGCGCAGTAGAAACCTTGCGGGAGATGTCCTTCGAGTAGAGGGTGTTGATCATGTTTTGCAGAGGGATGATGAGGCTTTCGCCGGAGCCGTCCGCATCAAAGTTATCGTAGTTTTCCTTGATGGCGATAAACCGAAGCCCGATCTGCGGAAAGACCCGTTCCAGATAGGTTCCTGCCTCGATGTAGTCTCGCCCGAACCGGCTGAGATCACGAACCACAAGGCACTTGATCCTGCCGGTGCGGATGTCGTTCATCAGACGGTTGAACTCCGGTCTGTCAAAAACCGTACCCGTTCGTCCGTTGTCCACATAGGTATCTATCAGATTCAGGTAGGGACGCTCTGCAATGTAGGACTTGCAAATCTCAATCTGATTTGCGATGACATCCACCTTTTCGGACTTGCCGCTGTTTTCAACGGAAAGACGGGCATAGATGGCTGTTGAGAAGACCTCGGAAGAGACAGATTCAACAACCGGCTCTTCGACTGCAATTTGCTTTCTGCTTTTTCTTGCCATTTGCTCATCCCTCCTTTATACGGCAATATCCAGTTCATCGGCATAGCCGAGAACGTATTCAAGCGTCTGCTGGTATTCGTCCCTGTATTTGAAGACGATTTCGATTGCATGGTTTTCGTGAATCAGAATGCGGTCAACAAGGGACATCAGCACACGGCGGTTCAGCTCTTCGACGTTTTCATACTGCTTGAAAAGCGTTACCCAGTTCCGTTCGGTCGTGCCAGTTGTCACCGTCTGCTTCATTTCTTTTTTGACCCGCAGAAGTGCCTCCTGTTTGTCCTCAATGATTTTGGTGTAGCTACTGCGGAACTCGAAGTATTCCGATTTATCAATGACGCCGCCGATGAAGTTCTCGTAAAGACCCAGCTTGAGCTTTTGATACCGCTCAATCTCTTCCTCGATTTTTGCAATCTGGGCTTCGTAATTGAAAGCCTTACGGCTCTGAGACGGAAGCCGTTCAATCATTCCAAGCGCGTGTTCCAGATTGATGACAAGCTCGATCTGGTCATGAATAGCACGGAAGACCTTCTCTTCAACCTCTTTTGCGGCGATGCTGTGCGGGCTGCACGTCCGGCTGTGCTTATTGGTGGAGCAGACGTAGTAGATATACTTTTTCGTCTTCGACGGGACGGTCTTGCGGATCATTGGCTGCTGACAGTCTCCGCAGAACAGGAAGCCGGAAAACAGATGCGCTTCGTCCTGATCGGGCGAACAGCGCATATCCCGCTGCATCATGACCTTGACTGCCATGAAGTCCTCGTAGGACACAAGAGCTTCATGCGCATTTTCTACCTTGACCCACTCGGATTCATCCTTGCTTTTCACAACGCGGACTTTGTAGTTGGGAGTGCCGCGCTTGCCTTGCGCCAGAACGCCGATATAAACCTCGTTGGTGAGAATACGCTGGACGGCTTTGTATGTCCATTTTGCGGTATCGCTGGTTTTGAAGACGGTATCAAACTTCACACCGGCGGAATGCTTGTATTCCATTGGGGACAGGACGCCCATCTGGTTCAGACGCTTTGCAATACGTCCGATGGAGAAGCCGTCCTTGTACATGGAAAAGATCATCTGCACATATTCGCTGACCGCTTCATCCACGATGAGCTGGTTTTTGTTCTCCAGCGATTTCATGTAGCCGTAAGGCGCGAACGAGCCGACGAACTCACCGCTCTTCTGCTTGACTTCCAGACTGCTTCGGATTTTCATGGAGATGTCCTTGCAGTAAGAATCGTTAATCAGGTTTTTGAACGGGATAACAAAGGAGTCGGACTGCGGATCACCGGTCAGACTGTCATACGCATCATTGATTGCGATGAAGCGAATGCCGAGCTGCGGGAAAATCTTTTCAATGTAGCGTCCGCCGTCGATGTAGTTTCTTGAGAAGCGGCTGAGATCCTTGACCACGATGCAGTCAAGCGCACCCTTGCGGATTGCCTCTTCCAGCTTTTTGAACTGAGGACGATTGAAGGAAACGCCGCTGTAACCGTCATCCACAAACGGCTCACAGACAAGCTCTAAATCATCGTGCCTTGCAATGTAGTCCTCGCAGATGGCTCTCTGGCTGGCGATGGAGTTGCTTTCTACTTTGTCTCCATCCTCACGGGACAGGCGGCAGTAGATCGCCGTGCGGTAAACCTTGTCTGGCATAAAAATAACCTCCGTTTTTCTGTTTGGTGTGGTACATCAAATCAGAAAGACGAAGGCTTGCTTCAACTCTTATGAGAGGAACACGAAAACGCCACATGACCATCTAGGCAAGCGGCTTAATCCGTATTCTTCTTTTTTTGACCGATTTCATTATACCACAGGCTCAATCGCTTGTCCATAGAACCGGGTGAAAAGATTCAGACTGTTCATAAATCAAAGACCTCTCAGATAGTGTTCCAGACAATCTTCCATTGTCGTGTCCGTCGCGGCGAAGCTGATCTTCACCACAGTTTTCCCGTCCAGATAACAGTAGGGATTTCTGATCTGCTTGATGAACTCCCTCAGCCTGTCCTCGCGCGGTGCCGCAGGATCAAGCCGGATGCTGCTTCTCTGAACGAGTGTGCTTCGGTCAACCGTTTTCGGGCTGACGCTTTTCATTGTTTCAATGCCCATCATATTCTAAGCACCTCCTGTTTCGTGGAAATATTCAGGACAAAAGGATATGGCAGAGCATCTTGTGAAGACACTCTGCCACATAGTTTTCATCCTGAAACTATATAGTAAGTTTCTTTTGGGTTTGTTTCATTGTCCGGCATATTTGCAGCTCGCGCCCCTGCCAGAAGAACTTTGCAGTTCCGGGAATGCTGCGGACTACCAATGGTCAATCGGTATCATGGGACTCTCACCCCTCCGAGGATCGCTCCGAGCCGCCCATTCAAAGAAAAGACGGAAGTATCATTATACCCGGCATCTGCATCGTCGCAAGCAGCCGCACCACACGACTGTTATAGCTCTCCGGAGGTCGCTCACTCCCTTTCGGGAGGTCTTGGCGTCGGAAGCTGTGTTGCTTCGCAGAAGCGGAAAGATCCGCAGCACTGAACTATTCAGTTTTCAAGGAGCAGTGAAGTGGTCTGATTGACCCTTTCACTTTACAACGGACATCTTTTTGCCGTTTGTTGAGTACCGCTCAAAAAATTCTTTGAAATTTTTTCTGCACCGCTGCTTTGAGGTCAAATGCAGCTCTGATGCCGATGCCTTTCCTTCGGGCAAACTCTCGAAGAGTCAGTCCTTCACGGGTCATCGCAAGATACAATTCGCGCTGCTTCCCGGTCAGAATGGAAAGAAGCTCCTTCTCTTTGAGAGCGGTGATCAGTTCCTCCATGCAGTCGCGGGAGTCTGCCAGCCATGCAGCGGACTTCACATCGTCCTCCGGCATAGCGTCAAGGGACAGCACGGTATCAGAAATTTTCTCTGCGCCGTCCTCATCCTCAGAGGTGTTGTCAGAGCCATACGAGCGTCTGATCCGCTTTTCCTCTGCGCGAAGGATTCTCATAACCTTGCGGTCAACCTCGGAAACTTCGCCGGTTCGTTTCACGCGCACCATGCACTTGCCGTCCTCCGTAGTCCAGAGGTCGTAATCGAACGCGATAGGGGTTTTAGGGATTTTCATTGTTCATCCTTTCCGCTGCGCGGGAGCAGCGGGAAGGGTGAAGACAGAAAAAGAGCCGCATGACGGTGAGGTTTGAATCCCATGCCGATAAAACAGAGCAATTAAACTCTGTCTCATGCGGCATTAGGATGACTTCACCTATCAGGCGGCTCCACAGCTCAGCTATGACATATATTTTATTTTAGAACAGAGGCTTGTCCTCCGGTTCTTACTTGGTACGCGGTCGCAGTCTTCTCATATTCAGCACATCAAAGACTGTGATCCGCCCGCATTTCTTGCACTTGGATTCTACATGACCCCTCGTGTCCTCGTAGACAGCAATGGCATTATGCTGACAATAGGGACATTTCAGGTATCGGGGCTTCTGCTGGGAAATGGCAACTCTTGCCCTGCGGATTTTTTCGATCAGCTCCGGCGTCGGTTCCTGAACCCTAATGGATGCTCTCTTCATTACCACACCTCCAATGGGTCAACATACTCACTGAATGGACGATCTACCATGTAGCCGAGCTGACGAAGGCGGATAGACGCCGTTGTCTTGGAGACACCGAACAACCGGCAGAAAAGGCGCAGCGTTAAGTGATCACCATACGAATACCTCCCCTCGTAATTGATCAGCGGCGTTTCTGCAAACCGACGCATTGCCAGGTCAACCTCTTTTTGAGGAAGCAGGATCGCCGCGCCCAAGACATTTGCTTGCCACTCGTTCCAGTCCTCGCGGGTTTTCAGCTCTCGCGGCGTATAGGCTGTCCGTGCGGAATATTTCATTTCGCAGGACGCCTTTACCTCTTCCGATTCCAGTTGGAAGAGAATCTGATGGGCGCACTCGTGGGCAAGGGTAAATCTGCGCTTGGCGCAGAGCCGCTGCACATTTCCGGATCGAATGAAGCTCTCGTCCAAGATGACCTGATTACGCTTCAAAGCCAGTGTGCGCGTAATACCAAGTTCCGTGATCTTGTACTCAGTGTCGGCATAGGCAGTGACACCGCAGATGCTTCCGTCCGGCGAGAGACGGGCGAATGATACGCGAAGACCGAGATAGTTCTTTGCAAACTGATCAATGGGTGTTGGCAAAGCTGATCGGTCGGGCTTGTCCGCCTCATCCCCGAAAAAGAACCGGTTGAAGTCCTTCGTTGTTGAGGCTGCAATTTCTTCAAGTTGGCGCTGGGATAAAATCATGAGCAGTTGTCCTCCTTTGCTTCGACGAACCACTTGTCTCCTTCGTGGAAAAGAAATGACTCCTTTCCGCGAATCTGAACTGTGTAACGGATGCCTCCGCCCCAAACCTTTTTGGATGTGGCGCGGCATTTGTATAGAATCTGGTCGATTTGAAAGATTACACCGTTGTCCCACCAGATAAGGCGAGGAAGGATTGCCCCCTCCTTGTCCACATCCAGCGTAACCGGGACGTATGCTTTTCTGTACTGTGTAGCCATTTCCGTTTTTCTCACTCCTGTTCCCTCATACCGGTGTATGCCGGTATGGATGATCTTCGGCAGCATAAATGCCTGTCCATTTGAACTGCTCAAAAGATGTAACTTTTTCGTGTACAACTACTCATGCCCCTTGACAGGATGAGCAATTCAGGATATACTATGAGTAGTTGGATTGCTCAGTCATTATTATACGCACTTCAAGTGCCTTTGTCAATAGACTTGCGCAATTTGATGTCGCAAACTTTTTGTGAACAGGAGTGATTACCAAAATGACGTTTGGAGAGAAATTCAAGGCTGAACGGGAGAAGCGGAAGCTGACCCAGCAGGAAGTAGCCGATGCACTGGGGATCAACAGGCGTATGATTACCCGGTACGAGAACGGCATTTCCTTCCCCCGTACCAAGGACGCTTACAGAAAAATCGCGGAATACTTCAAGGTGGATGTGAACTATCTGCTGACCGAGGACGAAGAGTTTGTGGTTCAGGCATCCGAGCAGTACGGCTCCCGTGGCATGAAACAGGCAAAGGACCTGATTGAAGGGATGTCCGGCTTGTTTGCGGGCGGTACGCTGTCTGAGCAGGACAAGGATGCGGTGATGAAGGCGTTGCAGGATATATATTGGGAATCCAAAGCCCGGAATGTTGAGAAATACACGCCGAAGAAATACAAGAAGACCGGTACGGACGCAGAGGAATAACTGTCTGCGTCTCGGTTTCTTGACGGATTTACTTTGACTGTTTTCAACATGAAAGGGGTGAAGGTCCCGTGATAATTCGCTCCGAGGAAATATACAAAAAGGCGAACAGCATTGTCAAAAGCTGTGGAACAAGAGATACCTTGAAGATTGCCCGTGAGCTGGGCATTCATCTCCATTTTCTTGACAATCTGAACGATCTGCTCGGAATGTACACCTACCGCCATAAAGAGCGGCATATTCTTCTGAACTCCAACATGGAGTATCTGATCATGCAAATGGTTTGCGGTCACGAGATCGGGCATGATACCTTTCACCGTGATCTTGCCAAAGGAAACGAACCGCT
This sequence comes from Vescimonas coprocola, assembly GCF_018408575.1. Taxonomy (NCBI): domain Bacteria; kingdom Bacillati; phylum Bacillota; class Clostridia; order Eubacteriales; family Oscillospiraceae; genus Vescimonas; species Vescimonas coprocola. Next base: position 481,900 of record NZ_AP023418.1, on the reverse strand, counting down.
CCCGGAGTTCGTGCTGTTCGATATGCGCACAAAACACGAATATGAGGCGAATGCGTTTGCCTCACACCTGATCATTGACGATGATGAGCTGATTGACCTGATGAAGCAGGACTACGATGTGGTGCAGCTCTCGGCTGCAATGGGAACAAACATCAACCTGATGCTGATCAAGCTCAACGAACTGAACCGCATGGGCTGGCAGCTCAACTTGCCTTATGTACCGCACTCTGACTTCCTGAAAAATGTCAGACCGGAGGGGTGAATGAGGATGAAGGATAGTAATTAGATGAACAACGACGACTATAAAGAAGCCCTTTTCTATGCCGCTTCCATCTTTAACGAACGCTTGGGGGCAGAGTTCAGTGAGGACAACCTTGTACTGCGCTGCTTTCAGACGGAAAACCAGCAGGAAGTCTTTGAGCAGTTCTGCAAGCAGTATTTCCCTGACCGGCTGGAAGACCGATATACAGAGGACGGCTATTTTGACTTTCACGCCTCTGCATTCGTCGGCACAGGAGATGGCGCGGACGGAATCCTTCTGCGCACAGACATAGCGCGTCATCCGGCAGAGTTGAAGCACATTCTTCTGCATGAGCTGGCGCATATCTTCTGCACCCGCAACGAGATTGACGGAGATAATTTCTTTGAGCGATACTGCATGGACGATACCATCAGCCGCAAAGAGGACGGAACCATTAACGCCGGTTATGCGGTCTGGCGGGAACTGATTGCGGAGCTGATTGCATTTGAGCTGGATGACAACTGCGATGTAGTTCCGCTTCGACGCAAGAAAGACCTACTCAGCTATTACGAAGGAGAACTCCTGACCGGCAACGGAAAAATGGGCGTCAGCATGATTCTCTGTGAGGCAATGACCAGTGCTGAGGGCGAAGCGTCTATGACATGGGACGCTGCCAAAAGCAAGTTTACGCGGTTCAAGCCCTTTGATGATCCGCTGTACAGGGACTTGCTGGAACTGGTTTTTACACACGTTAGAGAATACTTTATCGTGATCGACCGCGACTTTATCTATGAAATTGGAGTTTTGTATCTGAGCATTGCCGCACAAGCGATGATTGCGTCCCTAAAGAACAGATTTCAGGAAGAATAGGCAGACCGAAAGAGAGAAAGGACGGGCAACGATATGAAATATAAGCTGTTTCGCTCCCCCGGTAATCTGGACAAGGCAGTCCGGAAGCACGAACTGGTTGCCGTGGAGACCGGCAAGAACATTGATGATGTGGCAGAAGCGCTTATCCGTGATGTTCGGGATGATCTTGCGGAAATGCCGGAGTATGCGCACTGTGAAACCGCTGCGTATGCACCGGAACCAATTCAGGAGCATCGCCGCGTAAGACGTTATCAGTATGAGATGATGGGTGTTGTTTACCCGCAGTATGCGGAGAAGAACATCCTGATTGATTATGGCGTGATTGAAGAGGCGGAGTAATGTCAAAGAGATATGCCAGACAACTACATAGTGCAGATGGTTTGATTGCCGCCGTCGAACAATACGGCTTTCTGCCCTTCTTTCGGAACGAGATTCACGGCTTCTCCATCGAGGAACTTTGCCCACCTGAGTTATGGTTTGCGGATGATGTAGATGGTCCGTGGGAATGGAAAGGACCGGCTGCGCGGAGCGGCAAATGTCTTTACGGCAAACTTTTCAACAAGAAGGCTGGATTTGTGAGTCGGGAGTGGATTCCGGACTTTGCGAACTTCCGGCGTGACGGCTATGACTTTGACGCCCGTTGGGATGACGGCTTGGCGTCCTACAAGGACAAGGAGCTTTATGAAGCCATAGCCGGTGAAGGCAGGATGCTTTCCAAACGGCTGAAAGAGGCTCTGAACTACCGCAAGGGCGGCAACACCGGTTTTGAGACGTGCATCACGCGGCTGCAAATGCAGAGCTATGTCTGCATCGCAGATTTCGTCTATATGCAGGACAGATACGGAAAACCTTATGGATGGGGTGTCGCGGAGTATGCAACCCCGGAAGAACTTTTCGGGTACGACCTTATCACATCTGCCTATCAGCGAGACCCGCAGGAATCCAAAGAGCGCATGATGCAGCATCTTTCCTCTATCCTGCCGGATGCGTCCGCACAGCAGATTACGAAGATATTGAAAGGATAAAACACCATGAGCAAGAAACTTGTAGCGTATTTTTCTGCGTCCGGCGTGACCGCAAAGGTTGCCGAGACGCTGGCAGAGGCAATCGGCGCGGACATCTTTGAGATTGAGCCGAAGGTGCCTTATACGGAAGCCGATCTGAACTGGATGGACAAGAAAGCCCGCAGCACGATTGAGATGAACGATCCTGCTTCCCGTCCAGAGATTGCCATAAAGCGGGACAACATGAAGGACTACGACGCAATTTTTGTGGGCTTCCCGATCTGGTGGTACGTTGCGCCGACGATTATCAATACGTTCCTTGAGAGCTATGATATGACCGGCAAGACGATCATCCCGTTTGCAACCTCCGGAGGAAGCGACATTGGCAAGACGAACGAACGCCTTGCGCCGAGCTGCAAAGGCGCAAAGCTGATGGACGGCAAGGTTTTCAAGGGCTGCGTCGGGCATCAGGAGCTTGCGGCGTGGGTTGAAGGACTTGGACTTTAAGGGGCAGACAAATCGGAATTTGTGAGGGTAATTATGATAAATTTTTTGAATGATATAAGGAATGCAGAAAATCCAATATCCAATAATAGAAAACTTATAAATACCATAGCGATATTGTTTCTCGGAATAGCTTTGGGAACTTTCTCAAAATATCTGGATTTTCGTCAAACTGAACTTCCAGGTGTGCTTATGGCAATAAATGGAGTCTTAGATATTGGTAATTTTCTTGGGCGTTTTGCAATCTGGATATTGATTGCACTGTGTATTTCTATTTATAGCAATTCTGCAATAAGAGCAAGCATCAATGTTTTTGTATTCTTTGTTGGTATGGTTGCAAGCTACTATTTGTATTCAAACTATATTGCAGGATTTTTCCCAAGAAGTTATGCGATGATTTGGTTTGGATTTACAGCTGTTTCTCCATTATTGGCTTTTGTCTGTTGGTATGCAAAGGGGAAAAGCAAACTGGCATTTATACTATCAGCGCTGATTTTGGCAGTATTGTTCAATATGTGCTTTGTATATGGATGCTGGTATTTTAATGCAAAATCTGTTTTGGAAGTGATAGTCTTTATTATTGGACTTATTGTTTTGAGGAGAGACACATTGAGGAGTTCTGCGCTAATGGGAACGATTAGTATAGTTCTTGCAGTTTTACTTGATATGGTTATTCCATTTCATTTTGGATAAACAACTTCCAGTTTAACGAACAGGAGATGATGAACGCATGAAAATCCTACATGAACTTTCTTGGCTATGGGAAACGCTGGGCATTGCGCTTGTTGCTGCGGCTGTCTGCATGGCTTGCACTGCTCTGATTGGCAAGGCAGCGAAGAAGAAGCTCGACAAAAAGGTGTTGGCAGTCGTAGGGGTAGCGGCATTTGTGGGCGCGATTCTGGCGGTCATTCTGATCGCCCGGACACCGATGCCGCTTTGATAGGACGGAGGATAGAATAATGCCGCTTCAAATTGTCAGGAATGACATCACAAAAATGAAGGTGGACGCCATCGTCAACGCTGCCAACGAGTCGCTGCTGGGTGGCGGCGGTGTGGACGGCTGCATTCATCGTGCTGCAGGACCGGAACTGCTGGCGGAATGTGAAACGCTCCACGGCTGCAAAACCGGGAGCGCAAAAATCACGAAGGGCTACAAGCTGCCCTGCAAATATGTCATTCATGCTGTCGGTCCGCGCTGGTATGACGGGCGGCATGGTGAGCGCGAACTGCTGATCTCCTGCTATCAGACTTCGCTTATGCTGGCGAAGAAATACGGATGCGAGTCGGTTGCGTTCCCGCTGATTTCCTCTGGCATCTTTGGCTATCCGAAGGATCAGGCTCTCAAAGTGGCGATTGACACCATTAGCAGTTTCCTTCTTGAAAACGAAATGACGGTGTACATCGTCATTTTCGACCGCAAAGCCTATCAGATCAGCGGCAAGCTGTTTGCCGACATTGCTTCATACATAGATGACCGCTATGTGGACGAACATACAGATAGTCGTTCCGAGCGGCTGCGCAGAATGAGTGCCTTCCGGATGGAAGAACCCATGCCTTGCGAGGCATCCGTTTGTGAAGAGGCAATCGAACAGCTCATGCCTCCCGTCTCTGCGGCGGCTGCCCCCAAAAAGGCGGCAACCCTTGATGACGCGCTGGGACAGATCGACGAGAGTTTTTCCGAGATGCTTCTGCGAAAGATTGATGAGCGCGGCATGACGGACGCGCAGTGCTATAAGAAGGCGAATATTGACCGGAAGCTCTTCTCGAAGATCCGCTCGGACAAGTCTTATAAGCCTTCCAAGCCCACGGTCATTGCGTTTGCCATTGCCCTTGAGCTGCCGCTTGTTGAAATGAAGGATATGCTCATGAAGGCTGGCTTTGCGCTCTCCCACTCCAACAAGTTTGACATCATCGTGGAGTATTTCGTGGAGCATGGGAACTATAATGTCTTTGAGATCAACGAGGCTCTGTTTGCCTTCGACCAAAGTTTAATAGGAGCATAAGGTCTATGGATAAAGTGTTTCAGAAATTTTTGCGAAGTGGTATTGACCTTTCGCCCGTAGGGGTGGAGCGTCGTGAAGATAACAACCCATACTTTTGCACGCCAAAAGGTGCATCTATTTTTGGCTGGGCGGGTGTGGACGGCATCCACTTCTGCTTTGTTCGAGACTTTGGCGGTATGGTATTTTCCGTCAGTCCCATGAACTCGGCTCCGGATTTTGTTCATCCGCTGGCAAACGATTTTGAAGACTTTCTGAGGTTGCTCCTTGCTTGCAGTGATTCGGCAGCGCTGGAACAGGCGTGGATGTGGGATAAAGCCCAGTTTGAAGCCTTTTTGCAGGACAACCCTCCAACGCAGGATCAGCAAAGAACGCTATCAGAGCTTGCTGAGAAAATGAAATTGACGCCTATGGAACAGCCGTGGGTATACATCAAAAAGCTGCAAGCATCTTTTGATTATAGTAAGATCAAGTACACCGAGGACTATTATGATGTTGATATGAACCCAGAAGCAGAACCGACCATGCCTGAGTGGAAGGTCTACTTTGAGGGAAACTTCTGGGGACATTCGGGAAAAGACCATGCCGGAACGGAAATCCGGTTGAATAAGCAATTTGACTGGGCGAGGCATCATTGGGTTATTCCTGCGGCGTATTCTTGCAGCAAGGGACTCGTCATGGACTTTTGTATGCGTACCCCGGAAGAAGACATTCGCAAGTTCATAACTAAATGGGATTTACACCCCGAAAACGACTCCTGCGAATACTTCACGCAGGAGCAGCAAATGCAGATAGATTTAGACAATCCACTTTGCCTTGACTTTATTCCTCGTTTGGAATTGAACGGGAAAACAATGCTGACCTCCCACGGCTGTTCCGTGGTCTTTAATCCATGTTTGCCAGACGGGGTGATCAATGAAGCGGAAGCAAAGTGGGCATTGGAACACTATGATTTGGATACATCCTATGGATGGATGATTTTTCGGGCAACTTTTCCGTGGACAAGCAAACGCCGTCCTGAAATAAAAGCCCTCTCCCTTACAATGGAGCAGCAGTCGTGTCGTGTCCCGGGACCACATTTCAAGGCACACGCTCCCGGTGATTCGTTTTCTTTCCTCCATCCGGTCAGTGGAAAAAAATACACATTGACTGTACAGGAATTAGAGCAGCAGACAATTTCCGAAAAGCGTTACGGTTCTGACCGCTGGTTTTATCCTACGCATTTTACTGCTATGAGCTATACACTTTCTCCTGAACCTGACAGCGATGTTACGATCTGTGATTGCGCTGAGGGGGACAAGCCTTTGGAAATTGCGCCATGCTCTGACCGCTATGCACCAGAGGCACGAAACGATATTGCTTGTATCGGCATTATCGGCGGAGCGGACGGTCCAATCGCAATCGTGTGTGGAGACAGCTCAAAAGAAAAACTTCATGCAGTTTGTTCCTCTCTACACTTTGAACCGGTGGAGGGTGATATTGAATGGCGTATCGTATTCAACATTAAAAGCTCCAATGAAATGTCATTAGGGCTGATCTAAGAAGAAAGCGGAGGCAAAGAAGGTGAAACAACACACTTACATCGCAATCGACCTGAAATCCTTCTACGCCTCCGTGGAGTGCCGGGAGCGCGGCTTAGATCCTCTGGACACAAACCTTGTTGTTGCGGATGAAAGCCGTACCGATAAGACCATCTGCCTTGCCGTCACGCCCTCCCTCAAGAGCTACGGTATCTCCGGACGCGGGCGGCTGTTTGAAGTCAAGCAGCGTGTGAAGGAAGCAAATGCCGGACGGCAGCACGATGCGCCGGGACACAGGCTGGACGGTACATCACACTTCTTCTCGGAGCTGCAAGCAGACCCTTCTCTGGCGATTGACTTCATCATCGCGCCGCCTCGGATGGCGTACTACATGGAATACAGCACCCGCATCTATCAGGTTTATCTCAAGTATATTGCCCCGGAAGATATTGTGGTCTACTCCATCGACGAGGTGTTCATGGACGTGACGGACTACCTGAACACCTACAAACTCTCCGCCCATGATCTCGCCATGAAGATCATCCTCGATGTGCTTGAAACAACCGGCATCACAGCAACCGCAGGAATCGGCACGAATCTTTTCCTCTGCAAAGTGGCAATGGATATTGTGGCGAAGCACATCCCCGCCGACAAAAACGGCGTCCGCATTGCAGAGCTGGATGAGACGAAGTTCCGGCGTGAGCTTTGGTCTCATCAGCCCCTCACGGACTTCTGGCGCGTGGGTCGGGGCATTGCCAAGAAACTTGAGCAGAACGGGATGTTCACCATGGGCGATGTTGCCCTTTGTTCAGAGCGGAACGAGGACTTGCTTTATAAGCTGTTCGGCAAGAATGCGGAACTACTCATTGACCATGCGTGGGGCTGGGAGCCTACGACCATTAAAGCAATCAAGGCGTACCGTCCCAGCTCCAACAGCCTCAGCTCCGGTCAGGTATTGCACTGCCCATACGAGCCGGAGAAAGCAAGGCTGGTTGTCCGGGAAATGACAGACTTGCTTGTGCTGGACTTGGTGGACAAGGGACTTGTCACCGATCAGATGGTTCTCACGGTTGGCTACGACATTGAGAACCTGACCGATCCGGCACGACGGGCAAAGTATCACGGTGCGGTGGAGAAAGACCTCTACGGTCGGGAGATTCCCAAACAGGCGCACGGGTCTATCAACCTCGACGGTCACACATCATCTACCCGCAAAATAATGTGTGCTGTGTCAGAACTGTTTGACCGGATCGTGGACAAGAATCTGCTTGTCCGCCGTATGTATGTTGTAGCAAATCATGTCCTGCCGGAAGCGGACGCGCCGAAGAAAAATGACGGTGCTGTCCAGCTTGACCTCTTTACCGACTATGCCGCCGAAGAGGAAAAACAGAAAGCCGAAGATGCCGCTTTGGAGCGTGAGCGGAAGATACAAGCCGCCACGCTTGCCATCAAGAAGAAGTATGGAAAGAACGCCATCCTCAAGGCAATGAATCTTGAAGAAGGTGCAACCGCGAAAGACCGCAATGCGCAGATTGGAGGGCATAAGGCGTGAACGGAAAATACGACGAGATCATGGGACTTCCTCACCACGTTTCCAAAACGCGACCACAAATGCCGATGTCAGATCGTGCAGCGCAGTTTGCGCCCTTTGCCGCCCTCACCGGCTATGATTCTGCAATCAAGGAAACCGGACGTCTGACCGACGAAAGGATTGAGCTTGATGAGGGAGCCTTGACCGCTTTGAACATGAGGTATCAGCTTCTCATGGATGCCCTTGATGAAGAGCCGGAGGTTGAAATAACCTACTTCAAACCTGATGAGCGCAAAGCTGGCGGTGCGTATGTAACTGCAACCGGCGCAGTCATAAAGGTTAATGACTTTGAGCGCCTGATTACCATGCAGGACGGCACGAAGATTCCGATGGATGACATCCTAAGCATTGACGGAGAGCTGTTCTTTTCTTTAGAATAATGTCGCTTGCCATGCGACCAAATGAAGTGAATACCGAAGTACAATATGACTGTAAGGTGAGACACCAAGCAGTCATATTTTTATATACGGAGGTACAAAACATGAGAAAGAACTTGACGGAGATCGTATTCATCCTTGATCGCAGCGGCTCTATGAGCGGACTGGAAACAGACACCATCGGAGGATTCAACTCCATGATTGAAAAGCAGAAAAAAGAGAATGGCGAGGCATTGATCTCTACCGTTCTCTTTGACAACGTGAGCGAGGTTATCCATGACCGTGTGCCGGTTCAGAAGGTGGATCCGATGACCGACAGAGACTATTCCGTTCGCGGCTGCACCGCGCTTCTGGATGCTATCGGCGGAGCGATTCATCACATTGGGAATGTCCATAAGTACGCAAGAAAAGAGGATGTCCCTGAACACACACTGTTCGTCATCACAACGGATGGCATGGAGAATGCAAGCCGCCGTTATGACAGCGAGAAGGTCAAGAAGATGATTGAGCGACAGAAGGGAAAGTACGGCTGGGAGTTTCTTTTCCTCGGTGCAAACATTGATGCAGTTGAGACGGCAAAGCATTTTGGAATTGGAGCAGATCGAGCGGTCAATTACCACTCTGACCGCGAGGGAACGCAACTCAACTATGAAGTTCTGAGCGAAGCGGTTTCCGCTGTCCGATGCAGCGCACCGCTGGGTACGAATTGGAAAAAACGTATTGATGAGGACTACAATTCCAGAAAGGACGGGAGAAAGTAATGAGAATAATCACCGTAAAAGGGACAGGCAATGTCTCCGCAAGACCGGATTACATCATCCTATCCCTGAACATTGAAGTCTTATCTGAAACCTATGACCGCGCAATGTCGGAAGCTGCCGAGAGAATCGAAAGACTGCAAGGTGCCGCAGTCCGCGTTGGGTTTCGCAAGGAAGACCTGAAAACCACGAGCTTTGATGTCCAGACAAGGTACGAGAATGTCAAGGATCGGCAAGGAAATTACAAGCGGGAGTTTGCCGGATATGCTTGCAGCTATCGCTTGAAACTTGCCTTTGACTTTGACAGCAAGCAGCTTGCAAAGGTCATTTCTGCGATTGCGGATTGTGGGGCGCAACCAGAACTCAGCATTGCGTTCACCGTGAAAAACCCGGCAAGAGTCAGCGAAGAGCTGCTGATCAATGCGACGGAGAACGCCAGAGCAAAGGCGGAGATTCTTTGCAAAGCATCAAACAGTACGCTTGGGCAGTTGCTCAACATCGACTACAACTGGGGCGAACTCAATGTGTATTCCAGAACGAGCTACGAGGTCGAAGACTGCATTCAGCCTCTCATGGCGATGAGCAAGTGCGCCGCACCTGAGATTGAGCCGGTTGATATTGATGTGACAGACACAGTGGCTTTCACATGGGAAATCCAATGATTTTTTGACTTTTTTGAAATCCGGTACTCAACAAACGCCCTTTTTGTGTCCGTTGTAAAGTGAAGGGACATTTCACGGAGGAATCTTCGGGGAATACGATTTTGGGAGATTAGCAAGCAAATCCGGTGAGTACCCACCGGAGAAAAATCAATTAAGGAGATCCTGCCCTTAACATCAGATTTTTGCTTGTTGGGATAGTCCCAAACCCTTCTAATCTTTACGACGGAGGGCGCAGCATGGTACGAAGAACACGAGACATTCAGAAGAAGATTTGGCTGACACCACAGGAAGAACGGACGATTGCAAAGAAGATGGAGATGATCGGCACGGAGAACTTCGGTGCGTATGCAAGGAAGATGCTGATCGACGGCTACATCATCGTTGTGGACTACACAGAGCAGAAAAAGCTCGCCGCCGAAATCAACAAGATCGGCGTGAACATCAATACCGTCTGCCGCAGGATCAACTCGACGGGACGATTCTATCAGGACGATATTGACGAGCTGAAAGAAAAGATGGACGCGGTATGGCAGTTACTAAAATCAAAGCAATCCGAGGAACTTTGAGCAAGGCAATCGCGTACATTCTGAATCCCGAAAAGACCGATGAGAAGCTGCTGGTCTCGTCCTACGGCTGTGCCAGCGAGACCGCAGCGCGGGAATTTGAGTGGACGCGGAAAATAGCCGAGCAAAAAGGGATGAATCCGGTCAGGATCATAGCTCGTCATGTGATCCAGTCCTTTGAAATTGGAGAGGTCACACCGGAGCTTGCCCACGAGATCGGCAAGCAGTTTGCAGACGAAATCCTCGGAGGAAAATATGAGTATGTGCTGACCACTCACATTGACAAAGACCATGTTCATAACCATCTGATTTTCAATGCGGTTGACTTTGTGGACTACCACGCATACAAGAGCTACAAGCGGATTTACTATGATATGCGCGAGGTCAGCGACCGGCTCTGTAAGGAAAACGGTCTCTCTGTTATCCCTCCCTCTCAGAACAAAGGCATGGGCTACAAGGAGTACACCGAAGCCAAACGCGGCACGAGCTGGAAGCAGAAACTCAAGCAGACCATCGACCGGCTTGTCATTACAGCGAAGGATTACGATGATTTTCTGCGGCTCATGCAGGAAGCTGGTTATGAAATCAAGACCGGCAAATATATCTCCTTTCGCGCTGAAGGACAGGAGCGGTTTACCCGGTCTAAAACCATCGGAGAGAACTACACCGAGGAACGCATCAAGGAGCGGATTGCCGGACGGACGCCGCGCAGAAACCGGAGGCAGACTGTGCCGAAGGGCATCTCTCTCATCGGAGATATTCAGGAGCGGATCAGACTTATCGACAGCAAGGGCTATGAGTATAAAGCCAAGCTCACGATCCTCAAGGAAGCGGCACGGACACTCAACTATCTCACGGAAAACAACTTGCTCCAATACGCCGATCTTGAGAAGAAGGTCGAGGATGTTCACAGCTCCTATGACCGTACCGGCAAGGAACTGAAAGGCGTTGAAGCACGTCTGCGGGAAATCCAGCCGCTTATCAAAAACATCTCCAACTACCAGCGGCTCAAGCCTGTATATGACGCCTTCCAGAAGGCAAAAGACAAGCCGGGTTTCAAAGCAAAGCACGAAGCCGAGCTTGTGATCTTTGAGGCAGCGAGAAGCACATTACTTGCCATGCAGGGCGATGAAAAACTGCCGAGCATGAAGACACTGCAAGCGGAACAGCAGCGACTTCTTGAAGAGCAGCAGCGGCTCTATGATGAACGTGCGAAGCTCAAAAAAGAAGTAAAGCAAATAGAGACGATCAAGTCTAATGTTGATACGTTTCTCGCTCCTTCTGTTGACCATGACCGTGATCATCTGCGCAGCACACAGCGCGAATAATCTCTTCAAAAGCAGGGCATCTTCTGTTGACCGGAGATGCCCTGCATCCTTGAGAGAAGGTTCGAGAAGTTGAAACTTTTTCTTTAATTTCTGCATCAACGGATTGCTTTTGAGAATGAAATCCGGTATAATATTAGAAACGATGTTGAATGCAAGCAAGCGAAAGGATGGTTGCCGTGCGCATAAGCTATAAGAAACTATGGATGCTTCTTCTGGAACGCGACATAAAGAGGGCTTCTCTACGACATGAGGTAGGGCTGTCTGCCGGAACATGGACAAAACTGAATAAGGGGGAAGAAGTGTCCCTCTCTATTTTGCTGCGCATTTGTGATTACTTGAACTGTGACATCGGAGATATATGTGAGGCTGTGCGAACGGACAAGAACTGAGTCCGGTTTTTCGTACAGCTCTTTTTGTAGAATAGTAAGTGTGAAACTATAACTTTGGAGGTTGCTGAAATGGCTGAGAATAACACAAGCAATATCGGCTTTGAAAAACAAATCTGGGACGCGGCTTGCGTTCTGCGCGGAAACATCGACGCATCCGAATACAAGTCCGTCGTCCTCGGATTGATTTTCTTGAAATACATTTCTGATCGCTTCGAGGCAAAGTACAAGGAACTGGTTGAAGAAGGCGATGGATTTGAAGAAGACCAGGACGAATACACTGCCGAAAACATCTTCTTTGTCCCTGAGAATGCACGATGGAGCGCGATTGCTGCTGCCGCTCACACGCCGGAAATTGGCACGGTGATTGATGATGCAATGCGCAGTATTGAGAAAGAAAACAAGCGTCTCAAAGATATTCTTCCTAAGAACTTCGCCCGTCCAGAGCTGGACAAGCGGCGTCTTGGTGAAGTGGTTGATCTCTTCACCAATATTCAGATGATCGAGCATGGAAACAGCAAGGACATTCTTGGTCGCACATACGAATATTGCCTCTCCAAGTTTGCCGAGCAAGAAGGCAAACTTGCTGGTGAGTTCTATACTCCCTCTTGTGTTGTGCGTACCCTTGTTGAGGTGTTGCAGCCGTTTAATGGACGTGTTTATGACCCGTGCTGCGGCTCTGGCGGTATGTTTGTTCAGTCCGCAAAGTTCATCGAGAATCACGGCGGCAACATCAACAAGATTTCCGTTTTTGGTCAGGACTCCAACCCGACCACATGGAAGATGGCGCAGATGAATCTTGCCATTCGCGGTATTGAAGCCGACCTCGGCAAGTTTAATGCGGACACGTTCTTTAACGATTGCCACCCTCAGCTCAAGGCAGACTTCATTATGGCAAATCCGCCCTTCAATCTCTCCGGCTGGGGTGCAGATAAACTCGTTGATGATGTCCGTTGGCAGTATGGTACGCCTCCTGCTGGCAACGCCAACTTTGCATGGTTGCAGCACATGATCTGGCATCTCGCCCCGAATGGACGTATCGGTATGGTGCTTGCAAATGGTTCGCTTTCCTCGCAGTCCGGCGGTGAAGGCGAAATCCGCAAAAACATTATTAACGCTGACCTTGTAGACTGTATCGTCGCAATGCCGACGCAGTTATTCTACACGACGCAGATTCCGGTATCACTTTGGTTCCTTGCAAAGAACAAGAAGCAGAAGGGCAAGACGCTATTCATCGACGCACGGAAGCTCGGCACTATGGTTACGCGGAAGCTGCGTGAGCTGACGGATGAAGACATCAAGAAAATCGCTGACACCTACAACGCCTTTGTTGAAGGAACACTTGAAGATGAAAAGGGCTTCTGTGCGGTTGTTACTACGCAGGACATTGCAAAGCAGGATTACATTCTCACTCCGGGACGCTATGTTGGCATTGAGGAACAGGAAGATGACGGTGAGCCGTTTGAAGAGAAAATGGGACGCCTGACTTCTGAACTGTCTGAGCTTTTCACTAAGTCTCATGAACTTGAAGCTCAGATCAAAGAACGACTGGGGGCGATTGGATATGACATCTGAGTGGCATGAGGTACCGTTAAGAGAGCTGGTTGGGTATATTTCCAAAGGAATTGCTCCTTCGTATGCAGAAGAAGCATCCGAGACAACCATTAGAGTTCTCAATCAAAAGTGCAATCGGAATTTCCGAATAAGCTATGGAGATTCAAGGTTGCATGATACCCTGAAAAAGAAAGTCCCTCCTGAACGATATGTCAAACCTGATGATATTCTGATCAATTCGACAGGCGCGGGAACTGCTGGGAGAATTGCGCAAATTGAAGATGTTCCATCCGCAACTACAATAGACGGACACATGATCCTTATCCGTTCAAACGGAAAGGTAACGCAGAAGTTCCTTGGTTATGCTCTTAAAGCGCACCAATGGGAAGTCTTGCAGTTGGATGAAGGCTCTACGGGACAAACTGAACTAAACCGTGACCGCCTGTTAGATGAAATTATGATCAACTACCCCGTTTCATTTGATGAGCAGAACGCCATCGTAGGCACACTTGAATCTATTGATAGGAAGTTGATTGTAAACGAACAGCTAAACGATAATTTACATCAGCAAGCAGCAACACTTTTCAAAGCATTGTTCGTAGACCTCACACCGTTTGACGGGACAATGCCGCCTAATTGGACTATAAGCACGCTTGGCGATGCTACTGAAATGGGCGCTGGCGGCGATAAACCGAAGGAATCTTCTCCGGTTAAAACACCTTTGTGTCCATATCCCATTTACTCGAATGGTATAAATGACTACGGCTTGTACGGTTACACCAACGATCCGAAGATCAAAGTTGAAAGTGTTACGGTTTCTGCCAGAGGTACGATTGGTTATGTATGCTTGAGACATACCCCCTATGTTCCGATTGTTCGTTTGGTAACGCTGATTCCTGACACAAAGGTGCTTAGCGCGAAATATCTGTATTTATATTTACGCCAGCTTCACATAACCGGAACTGGTACAACTCAGCAACAATTAACGGTTCCTGATTTCCGCAAAACTGAGATCATCATTCCTGACAAAAACACAATGGACTCTTTTACGGAAACTGTCACTCCACTTTTTGAGCAAATCTGGGCAAACGAAGACGAGAATACCAAACTTGCCGAAGTGCGTGACGCGCTATTGCCGAAACTCATGTCCGGCGAGATTGATGTTTCTGACATCCAGCTCTAAGCCGCTAAATTATCGTTTACCGTCTGAATAACTCTCACCAGTGGCGAGAGTTTTACAAAAGGGACTGCCACTGAATGTCGTTCTCTTACCTCGAAAGGAGACACGACAATGACAGAACAACTCATCACGGAGATACAGCGAAAAATGCTGCCATATCTCAATAACGAACAGCTCATGCACCTTCGGGATGCAATGGCTGAGACATTGGAAGGGGCAACGATCACCTATGATAGTGGCTCAATTCCAGCAGAAGAAACAGATGCAGTCGAAGCATTTATCACGGCAAAACGGATCGAAGGCTGCTCAGAGAAAACCCTGAGCTACTACCGGAAGACGATTGAATCTCTGATTGCCGGAGTCGGAAAGGCTGTGCAACAGGTCACCACAGATGATTTGCGCCGCTATCTAACCAACTATCAGGTTCAGCGAAGGTCGAGTAAAGTGACCATAGACAACATCCGCCGGATCCTGTCCAGTTTCTTCTCTTGGCTTGAGGATGAGGACTTCATCGTGAAAAGTCCGGTGCGACGGATTCATAAGGTGAAAACCGCAAAGGTTGTTAAGGACACCTACACCGATGAAGCGTTGGAGCTGATGCGCGACAACTGTACAACGGCGCGTGATTTGGCTATGGTTGATCTTCTGGCTTCGTCCGGAATGCGTGTTGGAGAACTGGTCACGCTAAACCGCGAAGACATCAACTTCAACGAACGCGAATGCGTGGTTATCGGCAAGGGCAATAAAGAACGATTGGTCTACTTCGATGCAAGGACGAAGATCCACCTTCAAAACTATCTTGAGGGGCGAACAGATGAAAACCCAGCTTTGTTTGTTTCCCTGAAAGCTCCCTTTGACCGATTGATGATTGGCGGAGTGGAGACACGCCTTCGGGAGCTGGGAAAGCGTCTGAATATCCCGAAGGTTCACCCTCACAAGTTCAGGCGTACACTGGCTACAACTGCCATAGACAAAGGAATGCCCATAGAGCAAGTCCAGCAGCTCTTAGGGCATCAGAAAATCGACACCACCATGCACTATGCAATGGTGAAACAACAGAATGTGAAGCTGGCACATAGAAAATACATCGGATAGGATGGTGTACCGCATGACAGAATGGATTGAGTGTACTCTTGATAAATTAGGAGAAATAGTTGGTGGGGCAACCCCATCTACAAAATGTGAAGACTACTACGGAGGCAGTATTCCGTGGATAACGCCCAAAGACCTATCTTCTTTCAAAGGAAGATACATAACCAGCGGGGAAAGAAATATAACCGAAAAGGGACTTGCGTCATGTTCTGCACAAATGATGCCGAAAGATGCTGTTCTCTTCACATCACGCGCTCCCATTGGTTACGTCGCAATCGCTTCTCAAAGTGTTTGTACCAATCAGGGATTCAAGAGTATTGTCGTAAATGAAAAAGCTGATCCGCTATTTGTTTACTACCTTTTGAAGTACAACAAGGACGCTATCGAAGCGATGGGAAGCGGAACCACCTTTAAGGAAGTATCAGGAAAAACGATGAGGGCTGTTAAGGTACGCATTCCCTTAGATGTCAGCTACCAAAACCGAATTGCTGCTGTGCTGGATAGCCTTGATACCAAAATTGAAAACAACGAAAGGATAAACGATAATTTAGAGGCTTAGAGATGAACAGAAGAGACATCAATCTCGCCGGACATCAGCTTGGGTAAAAGACTATCCCGAAGTCGTTTGAGCTTGTCGTTTTCAATGGCGTTAATCCGCATTTGAGCGTACATCGGTGAAACGAGAGACTGAAACTCTGCCAGCTCGTCCTCCGAAGGAAGAATTAACTCATAAGAGAGCGTGTCCGACGGTGTTGTTCTTTGTCTACTGCCCGTTGAGCCAGTAACATGACTACACATAAAGTCGGAAAAGGAGCCGCTGTCTATGACTGAGTACAGGAAATCCGTAATAGATTGATCCTTTGCTTTATAGACGATGAACTCCGTAGAGCATACTGCATTCCCGGTCAGACAATACGGCTTCCAAACACGCTTCGTTGTTGGGTTGAGTTTTGAGATCATGAAGCACGAGGCATCAATGATGAATTTATTGCTCTTGATGGATGTGGATAGCTCAAAGACCGGAAACCTCGCCTCATCAAAAGCTGGAATGCTATAATGCTCAAGCAGTATCTCAGGCTCTTTCAGTGGGTTGAAACTCTTATTTGAGATCGTCGCAACCTCTCCAAGAGTTACAATACGCCAGTCGGAAGGCAAATCATTAGGCGAAACAGTCTCAAAACGCTCATGATATATTGCTTGCGCTTGCTGCTCTAAATTATCGTTTACGTTAGGAGGGATGAGATGAAATACTGCTTTTACTACGATGAGTCTGAGCATAGCAGGGTCATCAATCTCTCAACCGTTACTGGTGAGACATATTATGATGGTTTTCTGGCAGCTATTATCGGGTGGCGCAGCGATCACGAAACAGCTTTTGAACAGCGTTATCATGCTTTTGAAGAAAAATACGCTGATAGGAAGAAAAAAGGAGAGCTGAAAAGCGGAACGATAAAGCCGAAGCAGTTAGTTCATGGATTTGCCTCTCTCAACGAAGCAAATGTAAAGCTGCTTGGAGCTTTCTTCTCCATCTTTGATGAGAACAGCTATATCTATCTGTTCTGTGCAAGCAAAATCGAATACGTTATCACCCAGATTTTCAAAGGCTATCGCAATAGCGTCTTCTTTGATATGGACGCTGCACGCTACTCAATAGTCAAAGCGATAGTTACATACCGACCCAGAGAGGTAATTGAAAGCCTGTATAAAAGCCCAGCAGAGTTTGTAGCTGCGTTAATGACATTCTTGACGAACCGGATTAGGCGCAACAAAAAAAACCGCGAATTGAAGGCGCAGGAAAACACGGCATTTGAAGCCGTCCTTTATGTACTGAATAACGTCGATGTTCCGCAGTCCCTCGCTTGGGACTACCATTCGCAGTTCGTCGGGTTTGGAAATTTCCTGAGCAGCAAGGGCATTCTTGATTATTCAGTCTTGCTTGACAAGGAAGGTGAAGCAGGAGCCGAAAGCAAAACTCTCATTGCCGCGAAAGAAGCCAGTTTGAAGAATTGCGAAGAGGCAGACTCGATAGACCACTTTGGAATTAGAATGGCTGATATGCTGGTAGGAATTATCGGCAAACTGATGAAATCGCTATACCATTCCTTGACACCGACGCAGGACAGTCCCCGCATTGCGAAGACTCTTCTTAGCAAAGAATGGTTCAGACTAACCGATGGGCAGTTACAGCTATACAAGCAGCTTTATCATATCGTGTTCGAGATCAACAATGATTGGTATAAGGTCTATGCCGGTAATTATTCAGATGACCTTGTAAGCTTTTTGGGACTGCTGGATTTCATGAATCTTTTCAATTCAGCTAAAGACATCGAACAAGACTTTGATATGCAACCGGAGTATTGTAATAGCTGCATCTGCCAAAGACTTGAAACCCATTTTGAGCAGATGAAAAACAAGCTGCCTGTTGAGCCGGTGAAAGATCAAGAAAAGGATTTTTTTAGGAATCGACGCGGCGCAAAAGTTTATCACGATGTAGACAGACAACCCATTCTGGAACTCACCAAAGGAAAAAACGCCTTTGTAGTTCTTTCTGTCGGTATTGCAAAGGGCGGCATCCCATTAGTCACTGTTGAGGCATCACCTGAAAATCTATGTTATAGGCTGCCTGTACAGATGAACGAATGGGCAATGACGCTGGTTTCAATGGCAAATACAGGAGAAGATTTATTTCCTGCTGAGGTAATCTTCACAAAAGCTGAAAACCGCATCTATGCGGATATTATATAGAGGGAGTTGAGTACAAATGTCGGGCTATTTTACCGAATCAAATTATGAGAATGCCGTCTTGCAGCTTCTCAATGAGGATCTTGGATATACCTATGTCTATGGACCAGATGTGGAGCGCGATTATCACTCTCCGCTTTATGAGGATGTCCTGCTGCCCTCTTTGCAGCGAATCAACAAAAACTTGCCAATGGATGCTCTGACGGAGGCAATCTATAAGCTCAAGAACTTTGAAACCGGAACGCTTTTGCAGAAGAACATGGTCTTTATGGACTACCTCCAAAACGGAGTCCCGGTAAAATACTATGACAAGGGTGAAGAACGCTCTACCCTTGTTTACCTTGTAGACTTCAAAAATCCTGCCAGTAACGAGTTCACAGTTGCGAATCAATGGACTTTCATTGAGAACTCCGAAAAAAGACCAGATGTGATTCTCTTTGTCAATGGTCTCCCACTCGTCATTGTGGAGTTGAAGTCTCCGTCCCGCGAAGAAACCGATGCTTCCGCAGCATACCGCCAGCTCCGGAACTATATGTATGAGATTCCCTCTATGTTCATTTATAATGCGGTATGTGTCATGAGCGACTTGACCACTTCAAAGGCTGGTACAATCACGTCCGGCGAAGACCGATTTATGGAGTGGAAAACAACAGACGGCAGCTATGAGAATACGCAACACGCATCATTTGACACATTCTTTGTAGGACTGTTTGAGAAGACCCGCTTCATTGACATCGTGAAAAACTTCATCTGCTTTAATGTGGATGGACAGAATACTTTCAAGATACTCGCCGGGTATCATCAGTATTTCGCAGTCAAAAAAGCGATTGAGTCTACAAAACACGCAACCGTGACGGACGGTAAGGGTGGCGTCTTCTGGCATACACAGGGCAGCGGAAAATCGTTGTCTATGGTCTTCTATGCTCATTATCTGCAAGAAGCGTTAGAAAGCCCCACTATCGTTGTCATTACCGACCGTAACGATCTGGACGACCAGCTTTACGGACAATTCGCCCGCTGCAAGGACTTCCTCCGGCAAACGCCGCAGCACGCTGAGAGCCGCAAGAATCTGAAAGAACTGCTTGCAAACAGACAGGCAAACGGCATAATCTTCACGACCATGCAGAAGTTTGAAGAAGGCAACGAAGCTCTTTCGGAACGCCGGAACATTATCGTGATGGCTGATGAAGCGCATCGCGGGCAATATGGTCTCAATGAGAAGGTTGTGGTCAAGCAGAAGGACAACGGCGAAGTCGAGGCGAAAACCGTTATCGGCACTGCCCGCATTATAAGAGACACGCTTCCTAATGCGACCTACATTGGATTCACCGGAACACCGATCTCCACAAAAGACCGCAGTACACGAGAGGTCTTCGGTGATTACATCGACATCTATGATATGACACAGGCAGTTGAAGACGGAGCTACAAGACCCGTCTATTACGAAAGCCGCGTTATTCACCTGAAACTCGACGAGAACACCCTCCATCTGATCGATAATGAGTATGACATTATGGCTGACAACGCCGATCCGTATGTCATTGAAAAGAGCAAAAAGGAACTTGGTCAGATGGAAGCAATCCTCGGTGCCGACCAGACGATCAACTCCTTGGTAAATGACATTCTTGATCATTACGAGAATTACCGCGAGAATATCCTGACCGGCAAGGCGATGATCGTTGCTTATTCGCGTCCCATAGCAATGAAGATTTATAAGCGCATTCTTGAGCTACGCCCGGCGTGGACGGAAAAGATTGCAGTGGTCATGACGCAAGGCAATAATGATCCAGAAGAATGGCGTGAGATTATCGGCAATAAAGCGCATAAGGACGATATGGCGCGGAAATTCAAAGACAATAACTCTCCGCTGAAAATCGCTATCGTCGTGGATATGTGGCTGACCGGCTTTGATGTTCCCTCCCTTGCTACGATGTATGTCTATAAGCCAATGGCTGGACACAACCTGATGCAAGCTATCGCCCGCGTCAATCGTGTCTTCAAAGATAAAGAAGGCGGTTTGGTTGTTGATTACGTCGGTATTGCGGCTGCACTGAAACAGGCAATGAACGACTATACTGCCAGAGACAAGAAGAACTATGGTGATACAGATGTAAGCAAGGCTGCATATCCGAAGTTCCTTGAAAAGCTCTCTATTTGTAGAGATTTGTTCCACGGATTCAGTTATGAGAAATTCATGACCGGAAGCGACCTCGACCGTGCAAAGCTTATCAGCGGCGGCGTGAACTTCATACTCGGCAAGAGTGTTGCAGAGTACGATCTTCCCGACAATGAGAAGACACAGAATGTGTTTATCAAAGAAGCGCTACTTCTCAAGCAGGCACTTTCGCTGTGCAGCAGCTTGGTAGACGAGCAAACTCGCATGGAGGCGGCTTTCTTCGAGTCCGTAAGAACAATGACCGTGCGCTTGGTTTCAGGCGGTACCGGAAAGAAGTTTACGCTTCCGGAAGTAAATGAGCGCATTAACGAGCTTTTGAAGCACAGCATCAAGAGCGAAGGCGTTATCAACCTCTTCTCCGATGTCCAGACTGAGTTTTCGTTGTTCGATCCGAAGTTCCTTGAAGAAGTGGCAAACATGAAGGAGAAGAATCTGGCAGTCGAACTTCTGAAAAAGCTGATTGCTGAACAAGTATCTGTTTATCGTCGTACAAACATTGTCAAATCCGAGAAGTTCTCCGAAATCATTCAGAGCGCAATGAACCGCTATTTGAACGGAATGCTGACCAACGAGGAAGTCATTCAAGAATTACTCAAGCTGGCGAAAGACATTGCCGCTGCTGCCGCCGAGGGTGAAAAACTCGGATTGACAGCGGACGAACTTGCTTTCTATGATGCTCTCACGAAGCCGCAAGCAATCAAGGACTTTTACGAGCATGACGAGCTTATTGCTATCACGAAAGAACTGACAGATTTGCTTCGCAAAAACCAGACAATAGACTGGCAAAAGAAAGAGAGCGCAAGAGCTGGAATGCGCCGCTTGGTCAAAAGGTTGCTGAAAAAACACAAATATCCGCCAGAGGGTATGGATGATGCTGTCCAGACTGTCATGAGCCAGTGTGAGATGTGGACGGACAATGTAATGACCGCGTAACTCCCCTACGAGAAAGGAGTAGATCATGGGCAATTCAGTCATGTTGAATGGCGTCGAATATGCCGGAGAGCAGATTGCCTACAAAGACAGCACCTATGAGCTTGTGTCAAAGGTAGCATACCTGATCGGCGTCCCGCTCCGCATTTTTCAAAATGAACACGAGCCGCCGAAGATAGAGATATACAACCGGCTTGAACAGGATAAAAATGCCCGTATCATTCGTAATCTATGTATCATCCGCACCGCCATTGAGCGCAATTACCGGAAAATAAATGACATCATGCGGATGGAATACCGTGGGCTTCTTTCGATGCCTGAGATCCTTCCAACATCCAGTATGCAGCAGCTTTCAAATGACGGAATCAGCTTTATCAAAAAGTCGAGCACAAAGCTCTGCCACCATATTATAGAGATCAACCGGCTGATTTCAGACCGCATTAACAACTGCAAAAGCCTCTTTCCAATCTGGATTAACTGGGCATACATAAAAGAGTTGTTCATCATGCCAAACGGTTTGACAGAGGACGGAACGAAAGATGCTGCGGACATCTATTACGCAAGTCTCTCCTACTACCCCTATCAAATGTATATCAACTGGGTACCGATGGACGAGGGTAATGTCCTCTATAATGATAAGAAGTTTGCTACCCTGCTTTATCAATGGCATTGCGACGCCTTCACAGAATACAGTAAAGTCTCTGATGCAGGGGCTTTTGTAAAAAACAATATCTACGACTTCATAGATGACAGCGAGAAGACCGTATTGGTAGTGGACTGCGAAAACTCTGACCCGTACAAGCTATGTGCCACGCTCAAAAATCTTGATTATGAAGTCATGCAGAAAATTACGGCGATTATTCTCTTTGATGACGTGCATACTGCTACGGCATGGCGCATTCTCGAAAACTACACCCGCATCCCCGTTGAACATATCATGATTGAGCGGATCAAGCAGAACAAGTCACTGGTAGACATCAAACTCACCGCAAGAGCCTGTCAGGAACACTACCAGAAGCAAGTGGATTCCTTCGTCATCGTCTCAAGTGATTCCGACTACTGGGGGCTGATTTCTTCCTTGCCGGACGCCAGATTTCTTGTCATGATCGAGCGGGAAAAATGCGGACCGGATATGAAGGCGGCACTTGCAGAATCCGGGATATTCTACTGCTATCTGGATGACTTCTACTCCGGCAACAGCGAGGACATCAAGAAAAACGCACTATTCAAGGAGATGTACCGCTGGATTGACAACTCCGTTCACCTGAACGTCAACGATATGTTTGACGCTGCTCTGCGAAACACGAGGATCGAAATGTCTCCCGCAGAGCGGCGGCAGTTCTATGAGAAGCACATCAGGCACATGACGCTGACCATCGACGAGAACGGAAACGTCAGCATTGAACTGAAACGCGGATAGCCTTGGTTTCTATTCCGGGAGGAATGTGGATGGACAACAGATTCTATTTTGGATTCAATACATCGGAGGAACGGAAAAAGCGCAGAAAAGCAGAGCTGTACTCCATGAGTGAGCAAGTCAGCACCTTCTTTTGGGATGAAGCCCCGCAGCATGGATTGGAAATGCGTGAGGGGCAGCAGGATATGTCCTTTGAGATTGTGGACGCCCTCATAAACGATCAGCATTTTGCGATTGAAGCTGGCGTGGGCATTGGAAAGTCCTTTGGTTATCTTGTGCCGGTGCTGCTGTACAGCAAACGCATGAACAAGCCGGTTATCATCGCAACCTCGACCATTGCGCTTCAAGAACAGCTCTGGCGCGATGTCCACGCGGTAATGCCCCTTCTTGGGCTGAACAGAGATGTTATCCTCGCAAAAGGACAGACCCATTATCTCTGCAACAAACGCGCAGATGAGTATATGTGTGACCCGAAAGCAGACCCACCGGACGCGATCAAAGAAGGAATCAAGCAAGGGTATGAGGAACGCAAGGATTTCCCGGAGGTTTTGCCGCAAGGAGTCTGGGACAAGGTAAACGTGCAGCGGTTCAGCATGAAGAATTGTGGCTCCTGTGAAAAGAAGTGCAAGTATTACAAAGTCCGCGCAGCATTAAAGTTTACGGATGGAGTGGTACTGTGCAATCAGGATTTTTTAACCCAGCATCTCATGAAACTCCGGCGCGGTCAGGAAGGGCTGATTAACGCCGCCGCTGATCTGCTTGTCGTGGATGAAGCACACAACTTGGATGATAAGGTGCGGAGTGCCACAACGGAGCGTTTCGGGCAAGGTATGCTCTTTGGAATGATTAAGAGCGCATTCTATGAGCTGCGATCCTTTGACCAGAGCAGTGTGTCAGGTGAAAAGCGAGAGGCAGAGAGCGCAATCATCGCCTTCTATAACTGCCTGAAAGCACAAGTCCAAAAGCAGATCAACGAGGCAGAACAGGATATGCGCTACGCTGACCGCTTTTTCTTCGACAACAATGGCAGTGCGATTGAACTGCTTACCGAGATGAACGCCGCCATACACAACCTTTCGTCCAGCATTCAGATTTATTCCAGCATGGATTTCAGAAACAACCGTTCCTTTGCTGCCTCTGATGATCTGGATGCCGTCAGCGAGTCCCTTTCAGAGCTTCTTGACCAGATAGATGATATGCTGATCTGGATTGAGCAGCACGGCAGCAACACGGAACTCGTCTATTGCCCTAAAAACACAAAAGAAATTGTGAGCCGCCTATACTTCAATGGTGATGAAAGAACCATCTTGACCTCTGCCACGCTGACGAACGCCACGAGCGGGTCTCTGGAAGAACAGTATTCTTACTTTATCAGCAATACCGGCTTTCCCGCTGGTGATCGCGGCTGCTTATCCGAGCCAAAGCCTTCCCCATATCCATACGATGAACACGCCATGATCTACTATTGCGACGATCTCCCGCACCCGACCAGAGAACATGAAGCCTTCATTGAAAAGGGCGTGGAGCGGCTGCTTGAGATCCTGAACATTTCCAATGGAAAGGCACTCGTGCTGTTTACGGCAAAGACCGACATGGAAGAGGTCTACTCCATTCTCAGTAAGAAAAATCTTCCGTACAAAATCCTGATGCAGCAGCCGGGATCGTCGCAGGACAAGGTGCTGCTTGAGTTTAAGGAAGATACGAACTCCGTGCTTCTGGGGACGGGTGCATATTGGGAAGGTATCAGCATTGAAGGAAAAAGCCTTTCCAATGTCATCATTTTCCGGCTTCCGTTCCCTGTCCCCGATCCAATTATCGAGTATAAGTGTTCCGTCGCAAAGGACGCTCTGATGGATGTCCGCGTTCCCGAAATGATTATCAAGCTCAAGCAGGGCATCGGGCGATTGATCCGCAATTTCACAGACACCGGCATTGTCTGCATTATCGACCGAAGACTGCGGGACGAGCCGCCGGAACGCTATCATGACATCACATGGGACTCCCTGCCTATCAAGAATCGTACAAGCAGTCTGGACGAACTGAGGAAATTTTACGAAGGTCTGCCCTCAGCCAAGGAATGATGATACAAACGGCAGTCTCTTCGGAAACATAAAGCAACCCCCAAAAAACGAGAATCAGAAAATGGAGGTGTATCATGATGTACAATGAAAATCTGCACGAAGAAGAACAACATCTAATCCAGCAGATTGCCGAGCAAACAGAGAGAGGAAAAATCAACTGGGAACTAACAGAGTACAATCCGCTGTCCTTTCTGAATGAGGACAAGATAGACAAGAACCCAGCAGTAATCTGTCAGTCCTTCTCCTTTGAAGCGATCATCGGCGGATCCCGTTACGAGCTTGATGTCATGGAGAATATTGATGTGCCGTCCGGTATGGGAGACTACACCATAACCTTGACGCGGGATGAAACCGAAAATTATCTTAAAATTGAGGATGCGCTTTCCTTTGACTGTGACCGCTATGAATGCACACCGGAGGAAGTCGCAGAGCGATTTGCGGACAGCCCCATTGTCCGTCTCAGCAACGCCATCATTCCTGCCACGCTTGGGCAGGAGGATTTAGAAGAGGTCTTCACATGGGCAAGGTTTTTCAACGAGACTGGCATTTCTGCAAAGCTGATGAATCATCCGCTGACCAAGCTCTGTGAAAAGCTGTTCGACGAACACCGTCTGATGGACTTCCATCGCTGCGTCTTGGATGTGGACTATCGAAAGCTGCTCCTAAATGAACTGGCTCATAACTAAGACACGGAAAAACGCCCCCGACACTGTGCCAGACGCACAGTGCCGGGGGCGTTCCCGTTTCCAGCGATTTATTTTTCCCTCGGCAATGGACTGTCCATAAGGTGACACTTTCCGTTTTTGCGAAGCCGTGAAAATTCGATGTTTTCCGTGGAGATGTTAACTGGGCAGCATACGCTGTACACGTTTCCAATAATCACTGAGCAGTGCAATGCGTATTCGCTATCGGGAAATACTTCACGGTTTTCACAACGCTTGATTCAGAAGGGATTTTTTTGCCTTATTCCCGCGTGACATCAAGGGAAGCCGGATTGATGACGATGATGGTCTTGCCTTTTTTGTGGGCATATCTCACGGTATTCCCGGTACCGCTGGGGCATCCATTCCATACTGCGAGAATATAATCGGCGTGATCGACCATGTACCGATTTCTCTTGTCCATGCAGTCCGGCGTGTACTCCCCTTGCAGCATGGTCTCCTTGTCACACTTTGCAGCGATATTATAATACCGTTCCCGTGAAGCCACAGACCATTTGATCGCTTGTGTCTCACAAGGGATTGCGCTTTCCAGAGTAATGTGAGGGTATTTTGATTTCAAATCAAGTACAATTTCCGCAGCATACATATCAACACCAAGAGCCATGCCGGTAATAAAATGCGTGACACCCTCGTTCTCGATGAGTGCTACAATCTGATCCCGCATAACAGACTTCAAAGAAGTACAACGCTTATCGGATTCATCAAAGCCGAACGGAAGACTCTGCGGTCTATGACCGGTAAACGCACAAGTCTTACCTTGAGCGGATTGCCTTTCAGCTTTTTGAGCAGACTTTCTAAACTCAATAATGCGCGACATGACATCCCTTCTTTCACTCTTTTGGTAGGTAACTCCATTTTATCACCCTCATCACGGACAGTCAACGCATTGTCGTTAGTAAAATCAACGACGGCATACCGTGGATAATGACACCGCCGTTAGGTACACTAAATGCAAAGGTGGTGAGGCTATGCGAGAGAAGAAGGACATCAATATTGAAATCGGCGGCAATATTCAAATGGCAAGAGAACAGGCGGGCTATACGCAGGACACGCTCTCAGAAATGCTTGGCATGACGCCGAATCACCTGAGTGCCATTGAGCGTGGTGCATCCGGTATCTCTCTTGAAGCCTTGCAGCGTCTTTGCCGTTTGCTCGGCGTCAGCGCAGACCGAATTATTTTTGGGACTGACGATCCAGAAGCGGAAGCCCTTGCGCTTGCCAGACGTATTTCGGACATAAAGCCGGAATACCGGCAACAGGTTCAAGAGCTGCTATCCGCTATTTTGAATATGTCATAAAAAAAGAGCCTCTGCCGACACCCAAACCGGGCATCGACAGAGGCTCTTGGTTCGTTTTCCGGGCATTCAAACAAGTGCCGAAATCGACACTTATTTCTGCGCTAAAGAAGAAACCGCGCAGGGAATACAATCACTTAGGTTGGTCAGTTTGCGCCGCTCTGAGGCTTGCAATCACAGGCTTTTTCGACCCCTAACTGTCTACACCTCGATGCCTTGCGGGAGAAGTGCGGACAGGCGATGAGATCCGCACGGAAGCTCTGCTTGCAGCTATGGACGCAGCGGACGCAGAAGCGGTTATACTTCCGGCGTCCGCTGTCCCCGATGAAGAACGACCACTCCTGCCGCCATTTCTGACTTCTGCTCACAGTTCAATCTCTCCTTTGTGCTTTTTGGGAGGGCAGCATTCCTTCTGCTTTTCAGCCTTTGCAGACTTGAGCCTGTCCATGATGGAGGACTTTTCGCCCCTTTCGGGGGCTTTGACCTCTGCGGTCTTGTCCTCCTTCGGACCGTTGTTGATGATCCCATCAATCATGCCGTAGTCATCCTCCATCGACATCTCCGCCGCCTTGAGGTAGTTTTCCTTCTCAAGAGCCGCCATCCAGCTTTCCTTGCTGATACCGAGCATTCCGCCCTTTGCTGCATGATCGGCAATCTCCTTGGCATCTACGCACAAGCCCTCGGTGTTATCGGAATAGAGGCGGTAAACCTCGCAGCCCTTCTCCAAAGCCTTCTCTGCCGCCTCCTGCCCAGCGGGAAGAACGCCAGCCCATGCGTAGCCATAGTCCTTCATATCCTGAATGGAGAGAGTGGGATCCGGCATTTCCGGCACTTCCTTGACCTCAAGGTCGAGAAGGCGGAGCGTGTCATCGTCAAAGCCGTTGTAGACATCATCAAGAACGAGCTTGCCGCGCTCATCGACGATGATGCAAGCCGCTTCATCGCCGTAGGTGTCATGCTCCATCAAATAAAAGCTGTGACCGCCGACCTCGTGCTGATCAATGGTGTGCCATGTCCCGATGTGACCGGCAACCGTCAGACCGGAGGTATCGGCGTTCATCTCAAAGTCCTTCTGCTCGATGCTCTCCTGCTTCTGCTGTTCCTTCGAGATCATGGGAATCGCAACAATCTTATCGCCCAACTTAACAAACTGCTCCGGCACTTTGAAGTGGTCAGAGAACTTCTGCATCTGCTCTACGGTCAGAGAGCCGAAGCTGTCATCCGTCAAGGCAACTACCATGAATGTTCCGGCAACAACGTCGTAGATGTCACCGTCCTCATCCCGCAGAGCGCGGTTCAGAGGCAGACCTTCCAGCTTGCCTTCCTCGTTGCAGACTAAGGCAACCGGGTCTTCATAGGGATAAATCGCCTCGATGCAGCCGCCGACCTCATGCTGCAAGGACTCCAGACCGGAGTCAATCTCCTTCACATAAGGCTCCTTTCCCGGCTCGACGATAAGAACGGCGATGGTGCCGTCACGCTCGACGGCTTCCCCTGAGCCGGTGATCCGGTATTCATCGGGAATATCATCAAGCTCCCCGTTAAACTGCCTGTCCCAGCGTTCGCTTGCAACGCGGACATAGCCCTCATCGGTGAAGCGTCCCTGCTCATCCATCGCAATGTCGCGCCCATAGCGTTCATAGTCAATGTAATTTGCCAGAGGACCGAGATCCTTTTCAGAGTAGATACCGGCTTCGTGGGCGTAATAGTAGCCGAGATCGGATTCGTCGTTGATACCGGGCATGATGTCGTAGCAGTCCAGATTGAACGTCAGGTTGATGAGATCGTCAATATCGCTGACCTCATCGCAGCCAGCCTCCATAACGGCAACGAGTTTTTCCTGATCGCTCAGGGAAAGCTCGTCAATCAAAGCGGCAAGGTAGTTGAGCTTATCAAGGCTCTCGTACTCGCCAAGCATCTTCTGAACGCCATAGATCGGGCATTCGTAGTCGGTGATAAACCACTCTTCGTAGGGCTGACCGAAATCATCCTGCTTGCCGATTCCGATGCGCTCAAAGACCTTCTGCATCTCTTCCTCGGTTGTGGGCAGCTTCACCCACTCACCGACCAGCATACCCTCGTTGTACTTGCCAAGGTTCGTGACGAAGGCTTCAAAATCACCGTCTAATACGGGCATAGGCATCCTCCTTTCAGTCATCTACCATGCCGTCCGGCATGATATACAGTTCCTCAAACTCCGCGTCGGTCATGGCTTCGAGCTTCTGGACGGTTTTGTACATCAGCTCTGCGATCTCGCCGTCCATGTCGTTCAGGGTGACGCCCTTCATATCGTCGATCAGCCGCTTCCGGCTGGACGTGTTGAAGCAGCACATCAGGTTGATTTCTTCCACGGTAAAATTCTTCATATCAGATTTCCATATCCTTTCCTTTGTTTTTCTGCGGCTTCGGTGTGTGGGACGGCTGGGCTTTCTGCGCGGATTTCAGCTTGTCGCGGATGGATTCACGGGCAGCGGGCTTCTTCGGAACGGTGTCATAGACGGCAATACCGGTATCTTCCACATACGAGCGGACATACTTGATGCTTTCCGAAAAGCGGATGGGGCGGTTCTTGTTCTCGATGTTGGTCAACCGGACTTCATCAGCGGCAAAATCAACCGCGTCAATCCTGCACTTGATGCCGTCCATATTCAGCGTCGCGCCGACAGGAATGTAATCTGCGGCTTTGAGTTCCTTGAAGGTCTCGCCGTCCTTGCTGAGAAAGACATCCGCGCCGGACTGCCAGAGCTTCTTTGATGCTGCTACCCACGCAGCTTCACGGAAGCCGGTCACCGGCATGGAGGGCTTGCCGCGCACCTTCTTCTCAAGGAGCTTCGTGCCGAGCAAGGGTGCGGCTTTTTCCGCGTCCTTGCCGTACAGCTCAAAATAGCCGTTCTGAGCAAAGCAGACCAGCGCGTCCGGATGAATCTTTTTGACTGCCTCATATTTGCGGAGTTCTGCGATGGGGAGCGGCGAAAGCACCTCTGTCCTCTCTGCCTCTGGCAGTCTGTCACGGCGGCTTTTCTGCTTAGACAGCACTTCCACCAGAGCATCTGCGTCCTTCGGGAGCGTCCGGTGGGCTTGTACGCCACCATGCTCACCAACCAGAGCCATTGCCTCATCGAAGCTGCTGCGGCAGGGTGCGTCCAGCACAAAGCCGTCTGCGAAGGTCAGCCGGTCATGATCCGGCGTAACCGAGTTCTGCGCCACATTTGCCGCCTGTTCCCGGTAGTTGATCTCAAAGACATCTCCGAATACCTTGCCGCGCTTAATAGCTTTTGGGACAATGACGCGGGCAATGCACTCGTCGTAGGTCTGCTCCGCGTAAAAGCGGAAGGTGTTGTGATCCCGCGTCCCCTGAATAAAGACCTGATTTTCGTTGAGACAGTGCGTTCCATGCGGACGGCAGAACCACATCAGCGTTTTGTCTTCGGGATTCCGGCTTTTGGCAGCGCGGCTGATGATACGCTTGTCGATGTCGAAGTCTTCCTTGTAGCTGTCTACATGACTGTCCACGAGCTTCTGCAGCTCCGCAACGACGTCAACGTCTGTGTATTTCTTCATGCGTCTCCTTTCTCACAACTCCATGTCGTGCGTTTTGGATTTGACCGGAGACTTCTTCTCCGGCTGCTGTTTTGCGGCAGTCCTGAGCTGATCGCGGATGGAGGGCTTTTCCTGCTTCTGCTCCTGCTTGACGTATTCCAGCGTCGGCATCAGCTCACGATAGCAGCCCTGTGTTTTCCGCGCTGCATGACGGCGATGGATTTTGAACAGCGGCTCACCGTTCTGCGTGACTGTGTTGCCCTCGATCCTGACGCTGTTCCGTGCCAGCAGATTGAAGGAGTGGTTGGAGGCGCGATAGGACGCCCGCATTCCGTCGTTGTTATAGGCGATCTGCCCCTTGAGCGTGTCCATGACGGCGGCTTTGATCTCCTTCTCTTCGGCAGTCAGGCGGTGTGCCTTCGGCGCTTTTGCTGCTTCCTCCGGCAAGGGCGCAAAGGGAGACTTGACCTCCACGGTTTTTACCTCAATAGAGGCAATCTCATCGTTCTCCCATGCAACGACCTCCGGGTCTCTTTCCTCTGTTTTCTCAGAAGTGACTTCCTTCTTAGGTTCAGTCTGCTGACGGAACGCATCGACGAAAAGGGCGGTCAGTCCGGGATTGGGTTTATCCACAAGGAAGCGAGAGGCATTCTCAGGGCAGACTTCAACGCTCTTTGCCCACTCCTTGAGAGACTGCGGAATGCGCCCGTCGAAGTCTTTCTGCTGAATGGTGTTTGCGAGGACGTACCGGACGCGCTCCGGAGAGAATTGCTCAAGGACGCTTTTCACGGCATCATCCGCATCCAGCCGGTTATCTCCGTAGTTGGTGCTGATCGCCGCTTCAATCGCACTGCGGCATTCCACGTTTGCAGCGAGAGAAGCACGATATGACTCCAGCTCACCGGCTTCATAGGCGTAATTTGCCGTCTCGCGGTAAATGGGGACTTCCGACATCGGCTCTGCGGGCATTTCGCTTTCCTTCTCTGCGGACTGCGCTTTTTCTGCCAGCAGCACCTTGAGCTTGGCGTCAATTCCCTCAATCATTTCAGCCGCTGTCTTGCGGATGGTGTCCAGAGAGCTTTTCAGCTCCTTGGTTTCCTTGCCGGAAGACCAACCGGCGATATAACCGAAGGAGTAGTCCGAGGTTTCAATGCCGTACCGCTGACAGACAGTGTAGGCTACGCTTTCTGCCTCAACCTCCTTGGTGTGACGATCCTTCTTGTCTTCGGGGGCGGTTTTCTCGTCCGGCTTGAAAGCGTGGAGCTTTGCGTGAGCGATCTCATGAATGGCGGTTTTGACCGTCTGGATTTCACTCATGCCTTCCTGAATGGCAATGCGGCTTTCAACCGGAGAGAAGAATCCCTTCGCGCCACCCGGAATATCCTCAAAGGAAATGGGGACGGGAGACTCCTGCTTGAGCGCATCGAAGAACGCCTCGTAGTTCTCGACGGTGCCTTTCAGCTCATCAACGATGATGTCCGGAAGCTCCTTGCCATCCGTCTGAGAAACATCGAAGACACTTACCACCTTGAAGGCAGGACGCAGAACCTCGACCGTTTCCGTGACAGCATTTCCGTCTGCGCCGATCACCGGCTTTTGCGTCACGGGGTCAATCTTCTCACGCTCTTCCTGCGCCTTGTACGGTGCGGGTGCAAGAATCTTGATGCCCTTTTCGCCCTTCATGACCTGACGATCAAAGTTGCGCTGCCACGAGGTATAACCGGCAACGTAGGTTGCCTCCGGCTTCTGCATCGCAATGAGCAGCGTGTTGTTGAAGGAATAGTTGTAGAACTTGGACATCGTGCGGAGGTATTCCTTGAACCGCTCGGATTCAAACAGCTCCTTGATGCCCTGTTCCAGCTTGTCCGTGATTTCGCGGACTTGCTGTGCATTTTTGTTTTCAGCCATTTCAAACCTCCATTTCGGATTTGTTTCGGGGAGAAGCAAACCCCGTCTGGGATTTGCTCAGTAAACGAGCCTTTACCTCTGACGGGGTTTCTCTGCGCGTCAGCCGACGATGAAAGATGTTATCCTCCTTCTCCCATTCAATCAGTCTGTCAAACAGCTCCGGGTGTTTTGTAATCATGTGCAACAGCTCTTCGTCGCTTGCATTGGGACAGAACCAGCAGCCGTTTCTTCGGCAGTGAGCGTAGATCGGGGAAAGCAGCCCGTGTTCCTGACAGAGCTTGTAGGCGTCCGCCTCGCTCATGCCGTACTTGGCAAGCAGACTGACCTTCTTCACTCCGTCCAGACGCGCAAGGCGTTTTGGCTCATCCTCCGCGATGCCGACATAGCTCACGGTGTCCGGAGAAAGCGCGGCATTGTACTTGCGAACGGGCGGGATTTTGCAGTCCCGATTGACTGCACACATACCAGCCCATGCGAAGCCGCGAACCTCGCCCTTATGCGGTCCACGGGTGATGACATGATGGAATACGTCATCGTAGGTCTTGTCTGCATGGAGAATGGTGAACTTGATGCCCAGTTCCTTTTCACAGAAGGGCTTGAGCCGGTCATAGATGAAGTCCCGGTGTTCCGGGACTTCGCCGCTTGTGTCCTGATCAAACATGACCTCACTGAAAACCGCCTCGTCCAGCGGCTCATTGTACTGTGCAGCCAGCAGGAGCGTCGCCACGCTGTCTTTGCCTCCGCTGCAAGAGGCAACATACTTCGGACGGTTCATCGGTCAAACTCCATCTTGAAGCTGACGTATTTGCCGCCGCTGTCATCCAGACGGATCACCGCATCATAGAGCTGAGGCTTCTTCGGCGTGTAAAGCCCGGTCACGCGGCACCAGCCCTTATCCAGCAGCTCCTTTGCAATCCTCTTGGTCAGCTTCTTTTTCTTGCTGGAAAAGAACTTGTTGTCTTCCCACAGGCAGAAGGAGCATTCCTTATTCGAGCAGTAGAAATTGCCCTTGCCGACATAGACCGGAGATCCACAACGAGGACATTTGCCGATTTCCTCCTTGCCCGTGCCGAAACGCTGGGCTTCGGCATCGGAGAGAAACGGGTAGGCTTTCACGAGATCCCCGGTCATCTGGACAATGCCTTTGAGGAAGGCGTCCGCATCTGCCTTGCCGCGCTCAATCTCCATGAGCGTATTTTCCCATTCCGCCGTCATTTTGGGAGACGTAATCTGTTCCGGCAGGACGCAGACGAGGTTGCAGCCGTCCTTCGTGGGAATGAGAGACTTACCCTTGCGCTCTGCAAAGCCGGATTTCACCAGCTTTTCAATGATACCGGCGCGTGTCGCGGGTGTTCCAAGACCTTTCTTCTCGGTGTCATCGTCAAACTGATCGTTTCCGGCAGTCTCCATCGCAGACAGGAGTGTATCTTCCGTGTACTGCTTCGGAGGCGTCGTGAAGTGTTCCGTGATACTGGCAGAGACACTATCCAGAACATCACCCTCATGGACTTCGGGCAGGGACTTCATGGGATCGTCCTTTTCCTTCGCCTTGAGGGAAGCCTTGAACAGCTCTTCGATGGCTTTCCATCCGTTTTGAACGACGGTCTTGCCCTTGGTTTTGAACGTATAGCCCTCGCAGGAGAGCGTGATCTGCGTTTCCGCGTAGGTGTGCTTCTCGCCGGTCGCACACAGAAGGCGCATTCCGACAAGATTGAGGATTTTCTGCTCCGACTGAGGCAGCGCGGAAACATCCTGCTTTTCGAGCTGAACGGTCGGGAGAATGGCATGGTGATCTGTGACCTTGCTGTTGTCGGTTACGCGAGAAATGTCCGGAGTGACCGAAACGCCGGAGAAAAGCGGAAGCTGGCGGCAGACGATGGAGATCACCTGACGGGCAGTGTCCTCCATATCGTCCGTGATAAACTGGCTGTCCGTGCGCGGATAGGTCAGGAGCTTCTTTTCGTAGAGCGTCTGAACGAGATCAAGCGTCTGCTGGGCGGTGAAGCTGTAGTATCGGTTTGCCTCGCGCTGCAAGGTGGTCAGATCATAGAGCTTCGGAGGATTGACGGTTTTCGTCTCCCGCTTGAGAGAAGAAACGACGGCTTGCTTTTTCTCGCAAGCCGCCGCAATTCTTTTTGCTTCCTCTTCGGTTTTGACCTTTTCCAGATCGGCGGTCAGATCGCCCTTGCCGACGTGGACGTTGAAATACTTCTCCTTCTGGAACGTGGAGATTTTCCCGTCACGCTCCACCAGCATTGCAAGAGTCGGCGTCTGGACGCGCCCGACCACCAGCTTCTTGTGATAGAGCGTGGTGAAAAGGCGGGTGCCGTTGATACCGACAATCCAGTCTGCCTTCGAGCGGCTAAGTGCCGCTTCATAGAGACGGTCATATTCCTTGCCGTCCCGGAGATGGTTGAAGCCTTCGCGGATGGCGGAGTCCTCCAATGAGCTGATCCACAGACGCTTGAAGGGCTTGGTGCATCCGGCTTTGTTGTAGACCAGCCGAAAGATCAGCTCACCCTCGCGTCCTGCATCGGTTGCACAGACCAGCTCGGTGACGCGCTTGTCCTTCATGAGAGAAGACAGCACCTTGAACTGCTGGGCTTTGTCCTTCGTGACCTCATACATCCAGTTTTCCGGAACAATGGGCAGATCGTCGTACCGCCACTTGGCATACCGCTCATCGTAGGAGCTGGCGTCTGCCAGCTCCACCAGATGACCGAAGCACCACGAAACGATGTAATTGCCGCCCTCCATGTAGCCGTCCTTGCGGGACGTCGCGCCCAACACCTTTGCGATGGACTGGGCAACACTGGGCTTTTCAGCAATGACTAAGATCAATCTTCATCACCATCCGTTTCGGCATCCTCCGCAATCTGCGGCTCTTCATCCTCGTTGATGTACGGCTCTTCCTCGTAGCCTTCATCGTCGAAGAAGTCCATGTCTTCATCCTTGGGCTTTCTGCCCTTGACGAACTTGATGTAGTAATAAGCTGCACCCGCAGCACCGGCAAGGGCAAAGATGACGAGGATCATGCCGATGTTGGATTTCTTTTCGGGTTTAGGGGCGGGGACATCGGTTTCTGCATCCTTATCCGGCTCAGGTGTAACGGGGGCTGTGCCGGTGCATTCGCTCATATTGGTCTTGCAGACCGGGCAGTCTGTGTTGACCTGACCGGCAGCGCACTTTTCCTTGCAGTTACAGGTGGTCAGCGCAGCCGCAGTATCTTCGTCCAGCAGCGCAAGCAGATCGCTCTCATCGACCTTGTTCAGGAAGTACGTCTGATACTGTTCCTCATCCTCGTTGATGGGCGCATCGTAGTCGATGACAATGAAAAAGGTGTTGCCGTTTTTCGTCTGGACTGTGATGAACTGCTTGTTGGTTGCCCTGTCATAGAGCAAGTCGCGGGTGTAGGCGTTGCCCTCATCGTCAATCGGCTCACCCTTCGGCTTTTCCGGCGCGGGTGTAGTTTCAGGCTGCTGTTCCGGCTGTGTTGCCTCCGTAACGGGAAGGTTCTGCTCGGTGTCATCGGCATAGGCAAACGCCGTCACCGAGAAGCAGGACAGAACCATGACGCAGACCGCAAGGACGGTCAGAAAACGAAACTTCTTACGCATTGTCGATTACCTCCGTATTTTCAGCGGGCTTGGTACCGCCCTTCATGGAAGACAGGAACGCCATGATCTGATCCTTGTCCATCACCATAGAGCGCACGGTATTGATGATTTCAAGGTTTTCCAGCTCTGTCTTCTTGTCGTACAGCTCCTTGAGCTGTCCTTCGATTTCGGACTTCTTCTTTTCAGCCTTCTCAATGTCGGAGAGGACTTTCTGGTACTTGGGATTCATGAAAAAACTCCTTTCTTTTAATAGGCGGGTCTTCCGAAGGCGTAGAAATGCTGCTGCCAGTAGGAAGAGTTGATGGATGTGTACTGAATGGGATCGCCGCAGTGGATCATGACCCCATCACCAACATAAATGCCGACGTGAGACACGCCGGGGGTGTCATACGTTCCGACGAAAAAGATAAGATCACCGGGCTGTGCATTCGCCTTTGAAACCGGCGTACTGATGTTGTAAAGGCCCTGTGCGCCAAGCCGTCCGGTATTTACAAGTCCGCTGTTCGTGAGAACGTAGCTGACGAAGCCGGAGCAGTCAAAGGACGTGTCGGGATTGGAGCCGCCCCACACATACGGATAGCCGAGATACTTTTCCGCCTCGGTAATCAGCGTTGCAAACTTCTCGTCGTTCAGGTATTCCGGGTTGACATCGTAGTCGGCGGGAGGATTGGTGATGTACTTGTCCACATAGGGAGAGTCACCGAACAGATCCTCGCGGTTGCCCAGCACCGACATATACGTTGCGTACATGGAGAGCTGTTCCTGAGACATGATGTAGACCGGGACGTGGGAGAGATTGAAGTTTTCGAGCTTCACGTTGCAGATGTAGTAGTCATACGGGACGCGATAGGTTTCCGTGTGCGTGTTGCCGTCTGCGTCCGTCCATGTGTTGGTTTCCGTGCGGTATCTGGTTTCGACGATAACCTCTTCGGTGAGGATGTACTGCTTTTCAAACAGCATTTGGAGCGTACCCTGCACCTCATCCAGCGTGAACTCGCCCTCATGGAGAGCCGAGAGGATGGAGATCAGCACATAGGGGTCATGCTCAATATCATCCAGATCAAAGTGATACTCGTCATAGTCATGGGTGCTTTCATAGTTATCCAGATAGCTTTGCAGCTCTTGCTCCATCCGGCAATACTGCGCCTCCGCGCCAAGCATCGCGTCGTCCTCGCTGAGATAAGAGGATGCAATAACCGACGAGCCGGTAGAGGAGAGCATCGAACACGAGCTGATTCCGGCACCGAGCAAAACGAGAAGGGCAATTCCGACGCCGATCCAGATGAAGACCTTCTTGTTCTTCTCAAAGAACTCCTTGATCTTGTCGGACACCTTTTCACCGAGCTTCTTGCCGGTATTCTTTGTGGCAGTCCCGGCAGTCTGAGACCCGGCATTTCGAGCGGCGGCATATTCCTTCTTGATGCTCTGCTTCTGGTAGTGCTTGTTCATGTTCTGCTTCTTCATCTCAGGATGCTCCTGCTGATTTCTCTCATATTGGAGCTTCGCATCCGCAGCATCCGCCTTGTGTTCCAGCTTGGAGACCTTCTCGTAGGGCTTGTTGACGCTGCTTTCCCGATGATGACGGAAATGCCGAGCGGCAGTCTCAGCGGCGATCTCCGTTTTATGCGCCGCCTCAACCGCCGTGTTTTCCTGTTCGACCTCATGGATTTTGCCGTGAATGCCGGAAGCGAGGGTGTCACCGACCTTGCGGACGGTTTTATCCGCTTCAAATTGCAGCTTGCCTTTGCCCTTTGGGTTTTTCAGCTCATCCTCAAAATGAAGGCGGGTTTTGCCCTTGCCGGTCTCTTCATCAAAAACGCGCTCCTTCTTGAGAACCTTGTGCGTGGGCAGCTTTTCACGGGCGGCATCCAGACGTTCATGCGCCTTCTCGGACTTCCTTTCGAGCTTCTGTATCCGCTTCGTGGGCGGGACGGCATCATCCGAGACCGGCTTTGCGGAGGAAGTCTCTGCCGCTTGGGAGAGAACGGCATCCGCATCCACTGCCTCCACTGCCGAGGTCTTGCTCAGCTTGTGCGTAACAACCGTTTCGGCAATCACCGTGCCGGTATGAGAAGAAACGCCGTGCTGCTCCAAAGCAGGAGGCTTGAACGGAGTCTCTGACACGGGCAGCGGTTCGGGTGCATTCTGGGGTGGATTTTCTGCCCTTTTCTCTTCTGTGACGGACGTTTCCGAGGGCGGCTGTGTGTCGTTATCCTCGGCGTGTTCCGCCTGAAACTGACGCTGCTGACGGCGCATCTGCACCTTTTTCTGTTCCTCTGGGGAAAGAGCTTCGGAAGGCTCGACTGTCTCAACGGGCTTCACCAGCTCCGCATCTTCCAGCCGCTTTGACACACGCTGCTCGGTGCCAGCCGTCAGGTTTTCCTCAACCGCGCCTTCCCGCGTCATCCGCACGACCACCTTGTCACGGGCTTTGAGTTCCGGTTCCTTCGCCATCAGATTTCACCTCCAATCCGCTTGTAGGCAAGCTCGGTGTATTCAGGGTTCAGCTCGATGCCCACGAAATGACGCCCCATCTGCGCAGCAACCATTCCCGTTGTGCCGCTTCCCATGAAGGGATCAAGCACAATGCCGCCTTCGGGACAACCGGCGAGAAGACAGGTTTCAACCAGCTTCGGAGGGTAGGCGGCATAGTGACCGCCCTTGAAGGGAACGGTGTTGATCTTCCAGACATCGCGTTTGTTGCGAAGCGGATTGATGTCACAATCCTTGATCTCGCCATGCTCACGGGGGCGGTTGATGGACTGCGGCTGAGGCTGACCGGGAACGGGCTTTCCGTATTTGTTACCGCCCTTCATGCCGCGCTTGAGGCGTTCTGCCGTTGCAGTGGCAATCGGCTCGGAGATTGCCTTGTAGTCGAAGAAATACTTCCTCGACTTGGAGAACAGGAAAATATGCTCATAGCAGCGGGATAGGCGGTCTTTCACGCTCTCCGGCATGGGGTTATCCTTCATCCAGATGATGTCGTTGCGCAGATACCATCCGGTATCGCGGAGAGCAAAAGCCAACATCCACGGAATGCCGATCATGTCTTTCGGCTTGCAGCCCTCAACCTTGTTATTGAGAGCCACAGCCTGACCGGTTCTGCCGTTGGGGTTCTTCGGGTCAACAAAATCGCCCTGATTTCCTTTTCCGGCGTAGGTGTCCGAAATGTTCAGCCAGAGCGTTCCATCCGGGCGCAAAACGCGCCTGACTTCGGTAAACACTTCCGTCAGGCGCGAGATATATTCCTTCGGCGTTGTCTCTCTGCCGATCTGAGCATCCATGCCGTAATCGCGGAGCGCGTAATACGGAGGGGACGTCACACAGCAATGAACGCTGTCATCGGGCAGAGTTTTCAGGATTTCAAGGCAATCGCCGGTATGAATGATGTCAAGTTGTATGGTGGTGTACCTCCTGTTCTGTTGGATTTGTGTTTCCATTGAAATGTTGGCTGTGAAACCCGATAACATTTCAATGGGCATCAGTCGGAGTAATACTCGTCCGGCTCATAGTCCTCATCTTCCATGAAGTCCTCGTCGAGATCGTCAATCTCGTCTGCCCAACGGTCGAAGATTTCCTCGGCTTCCTTCGCCGCCTCACGATAGAGGCTCAGGCGGTTCTTCTCAAAGGCGGCAAAGGCGGGGACGAACTTGCCGAACTCGCGGATTGCCTTCATATCCTGCGTGCGCATATCTGCGACGCACTGAATGATTTCGGACATCGTGAGCAGATCGTCGATCATCAGCTCATACTTGTCCTTGGGGATAGATACGGTTTCATCATCCGCCGCGTCAGCGAAAGGGGTATTCTCATCGCTGTTGCTGCACTTGGGAACATCAACCTTGAAGTAGAAACCGATCATATCCACAGATACCTTGGTCATAATCTGACGCGCCTCCTTGACCTTTTCGTCGATGTCCTCCCTCACATGGAGGTAGGCGCGGTGATGCTTCTTGAGGTCGCTTTCCAGTCGGATCAGATCGGTCAGCTCCCACAGAGCCTTAAACAGCGCGGAGGTGTTCTCTCCGTATTCGATAGCGTCCGCGTAGGGAATGGTAATCATCTTGTTGTTCATGTTCAAAAATCCTCCTTAGTTCTGTACGGTTTCTTCTAAACGGGTGGTCATGATGCGGTAGAGCTGGGTGTCCTTCGGGAAATCGTCCTTGAAGGGAACGATGGTCGAGCCGTAGAAGATCAGCCCCTCACCGGCATTGGAATTGGTGATGTAGTTCTGCTGGCTGGGCGAGATGTTCAGCGCCTTCGAGAGAATCTGCCGGTCGCCGGACGCCTGATTCAGAAGGTAGACAAAATCCGAGTTTTCAAAAATGTTCTCCACCTCGCGGGAGGCAAGAAGATCCTTGACATTCTGCGTGATTCCGGTCGGGATGCCGCCCCATTTTCTGAAACGCTTCCAGATTTCCACGCTGTACGCGGCGGTCTGTTCCTCTTTCAGCAAAAGGTGGAACTCGTCCATGTAGTAGCGCGTTGCCTTGTGCTGGGCGCGGTTGATGGTAACTCTGTTCCACACCTGATCCTGCACGATCAGCATACCGAGCTTTTTGAGCTGCTTGCCGAGTTCGCGGATGTCATAGCAGACGAAGCGGTTGTTGACATCCACATTCGTTCTGTGATTGAAGACGTTCAGAGAGCCGTGAACATAGATTTCAAGGGCAGTTGCGATGCGCTGTGCCTCCGGCTCCTTCTGATTTCTCAGAATGTTGTAGAGGTCTTCAAGGATCGGCATTTTCTCCGGTTTGGGGTCTGCAAGAAACTCCTGATAGACCATGCGAACACTGCGGTCAATGATGGTCTTCTCAACCGGCTGCAAGCCGTCCTTGCCGCCAACAATCAGCTCACACATGGAGAGGATGAAGTCGGATTTCAGCGTCAGCGGGTTTTCCTCTTCGGAGTAGTTCGTGTTGATGTCCAGCGGATTGATGTAATCCGTGCTGACCGGCGAAATGCGGATGACCTGACCGCCGAGCTTCTGCACGAGGGGAAAATACTCGGCTTCGGGGTCGCAGACGATGATGTCATCCTCCGTGATGAGGAAGGCGTTCGTCATTTCGCGCTTGGCGGAGAAGGACTTACCGGAACCGGGTGTACCCAAGATCAGCCCGTTGGGGTTTTTGAGCTGCTTGCGGTCAACCATGATCATGTTGTTGGACAGCGCGTTCAGCCCGTAGTAGAGAGCTTCGCCGCCCTGAAAAAGCTCCTGCGTGGTGAATGGCACGAAAACCGCCGTGCTGGAAGTGGTCAGTCCGCGTTCGATCTCCACCTGATTGATGCCGATAGGCAGAGAGGACATCAGCCCTTCCTCCTGCTGAAAGTCAAGACGCTTGAGCGCACAGTTATACTTTTGGGCAATGGCGGCGGTCTGGAACACCGCATTTTCGAGCTTCTGGCGATTGGTTGCCGTATTCATGATGAGGATGGTCACAAGAAACAGTCTCTCATTGCGGGTCTGGAGATCCTGCAACAGACGCTTCGCCTCACCGCCAAAGGTGGCGAGATCGGACGGGATGATGTCCATATCGTAGCCGGAGCGGACTGCCTTTTTCTGCTCTTCAATCTTCATCTTGTCGAGGTCGGTGATCTTCGACTTGATGCTCTTGATCGCCTTCGCCTGGTCAATCGTCCGGATATGAAAATTGACCGTGATGTTGCTGTCCATCTCAAGGAAGTCGGCAAGCATACGGTCATTGAGTTCCGGCGCGAGGATTTGCAGGAAGCTCACCGCGCCGATGGTTTTGCCCATCTTGAAGCACTTGCCTTCACGGAAGTCAAAGGAAGTGGGAGCGATGAAGTCCTTGCTGGAAAGTCCTGTCCGGGCAACCATATCGAAGGAAAAGCGGAACGGCTCATTGCTGTCCATATTGAACACATCATGAAGCACTTTCAGCCGTTCGTAGCCGGACAGCGGCTCGGTTCTCACGCCGAGAGTTTTGAAGTTATTGAGAATGTCGGTTTCAATGCGTTCGAGCTTCGGCTTTGCCGTGCGGAGGGAGTCCGCCTCAATGCCGAAGGTGATGTACTTCCTCTTGACCAATCCGTTGTTGCCCTTGGTGAGCTGGCTTTGCAGCATACCGGAATACTCGGAGCGGATGTCGTTGAAGGCGTCCTCCTGTGCCGGAATGTTGATGCGCTTGCGGAACTCATTGAGACTTGCCTTCTGATTGATGAAGGAGAGCTGGACGAAGATCGAGCTGTCGAAGTAGTTCAGAAAGTCGCACCAGTTCTCAAAGATGGCAGTTTTGTCCTCGTTCTGCGCAAGCTGGTAGTTGATGTCCTCAAAGGCGATGGACTTCGTGTAGAGGCGGCTGTTCACCTTGCAAATACCGTCACGGCACATCTCCACATAGGGGATGGTCTGCTGGGCGGACTTGCGGACTTTCTTTGCCTTCCTGTCCTTTTTCTTCTGCACGACGATCCGCTTCTTTTCCTGAGCGGAAAGGGCGTCGCCGTAAACGACGCCGTTTTTGACGGTCATCTTAGGCTTTGCCTTTGCTGTGCTGTTGTTCAAGCTGCAATTCCTCCTGTTCTTTGATTTTCTGCTGAATTTCAGCGTAGAGATTGTTTGTGCGATAGGGACGCACCTTGTCCCGGATAAACATGGACTGTACGATGTGGTACAGATACTTCTCGGCGGGCTGACCGTCCTTCTCATAAAGCGCGAAGAAGATGAACGGGAGCATGATGACCACCATCAGCATTGCCGCCGTAGATAAGTCGAGATGCGCCTTCGCCAGAAAGAAGATCGGGACGCCGACTGCCGCAGCGATGGAAAAACAAACGAGCTGCCGCTTAGTCAGGTTGAACATGACCTTCGTTTTGACGCGGTTAAGATCCTTCGGGACCGGAACAAATGCCATTGACTGTTTCCTCCTTTCCGAGCTGCTTTTCATAGCGCAGCTTCATTTGTGCGGGATATTGATCCTCCTTCGGCTGACGCTTGCCCGTCCAACGAAGCCCACCCGCTTTGCCTTGACAGATCCAGCCGGAAGCCCGAAGGCTTGCACCGTTTTCACTTTCCAGCGTG
Source organism: Vescimonas coprocola (assembly GCF_018408575.1). Lineage (NCBI taxonomy): Bacteria > Bacillati > Bacillota > Clostridia > Eubacteriales > Oscillospiraceae > Vescimonas > Vescimonas coprocola. The sequence continues at coordinate 438,803 of NZ_AP023418.1, read as the reverse complement.
TAGGTGATGATGCGCTTATAGCCCATAGCCGCAGCAGCTCTTGCCGCCGCGCCGTAGAGAAAGCTGCAAGCGTTCTTTGCGCCATTGGTGCATAGCCTTGTGACCTCCAACGTGAAGCCGTCATCCAGATACCGGCTGACAGGACGCCCGGCGATGATTACGCCGACCAGCTCACCGTCTGCTTCACAGCCGATGGAAAACTTGTGACCGGCAACCGGCTTGTGATGCCGGTGATGCTGCCGGACATACTCGTTGGCGTCACGAAGAGAGATGGGTTTTAGCCGCAGCATGGTGCTTCCTCCATAGGAAGATGCGCCGTGCATTCGACCTCGTTGCCCCAAACATCCCAGCCTTCGGGAGACTGACGGGCAAAAAGCTCTACGCGGGGAAGGTCTCCCATGAGCCGAACAATGCGCTCCCGCGCTTCATCCGGCTTTTTGGAATGCTCTTCGATGTGGCTGAGGATGACCTGACGCACACCGGCGTCAACTCGCTTCGGGTGTCCCTTTGTAGCAAGGATGCAGATTTCGGCGTTTGCCCTTGTCCAGTACCCCATGCCGGTAAAGAGGTCATCGTTCCTGCGGTTTTGCTTCACCCATACAAAAGCCACGGTCTTATAAGAAAAGCCCCATGCCGTCAGCACTTCGAGTGCTTCACAGAGGCACGGGAACGTGATCCAGAGAAACAGGGCGCAGTCCTTCGCGGCAAGCTCACCGACCGGAAGTGCCTTGATGTCCTCAATGCACATTGTCGGGTAGTGGCTTTCTGCCGACCGTCCCTGTCCCTTCTTGGAGTAAGTCCGATACGCCCAAGGGGGATCGGCGTAGATGATGCTGTACTTCTTCATGCTGCCGACCTCCTTAGTGCGCATGGAAAATGGATTTTGCGAGGCTTCCGGTCTTGAACAGCGAGAAGCACAGAATAACCGTGTACGCTGCCACAGAGAACAGAGCCGAATGAATGTTGTCTGCGATGATCATGCCGTTGATCAGCACCGCATAGATGCCGACGCAGACCATGATGAGGAAGCCCTGAAATGCCAGAGCGAACAAGCCTTTCAGATAGTTTGTGCCGATGCTGCCCCATTCGCGGTTGCTCATGGTTGCGATGGGAATAGGCGCAATGCTCACGGTGCAGTAAATCTCAATCATGCGCCCGTAGAGAATGACCGTAATGAGGATCGCCATGATTTTGAGGCACAAGCTGATCAGAAGCGTTTCTATTGACAGACCGAGCAGTTCTCCGACGCCCATGTTCTCCATGCCGGTACGCATCTGCGCAATCGTCGCGTCAATGTCAATGCTGGTGTTGCCGTGGATTACTCCTGCTGCACCGGAAACTACGTTCTGCCCGATGTCGAATACTGCCATCACGATGTCAAAGGTGTGCGTCACGAGATAGATCGCCACAGCCGCCTTGAAAAACCACTTGAAGAACATCCAAGTGTCCATGTCGTGAAGGTTGTTTTTCTCGGTGATCATGGAAATCAGCTCGTAGCACAAAACAAAGGTGATGATGATACCAGCGATGGGGACTATCACGTTTTCGGATAGTCCCCGGATCATCTGGTACACGCCGCCGTTCCAGCCGGACGGAGTTTGACCGACCTCGGCGGCAATCGTTCCTACCTTCTCGTTGACATCGGTGAACATATTGGTCAGGTTGCTCTCGATCCATCCGATCAGCATATCCTTGAGAGCCTGTTCGATCTTTTCTAAAATGCTGCCCAATATTTCACCACCCTTCGGTTAAGCTGGGCTTGCCGTGGATTAGCCGAACAAACCGGAGAGCAGGGGGATAAGGGTCGTGCCGATCAGCACCACACCGCCGCCAGCCATGAGCTGCTTGATGCCCTGAGACTTAGCGCCGGGGTTGTCGTTGCCGTAGCCTTCCATGAGGTTGACAACACCCCACACTGCGAGACCTGCGCCGAGGGCGATAACGAGCGTCTGAAGAACCGTGACAGCCTGATTGATAAAAGCCATAGATTTTCCTCCTTGAATCGATGAAAGTTGAGTGTGTATTTTTGAAAATGGGCATAAAAAAAGAAGCCCCGTCGCTGTTCTGCTTTGGGATGAGCCATCAGGCTTTACCCACTGCGCAGTGCAGCGACGGGGCTTTAATCCGCTTCGACCTCGCCCATATCATAGAGGTCGAATGTGTCATCGGGCTTGACTACCAGCTTGTGCTGCCGGTACTTCTCGATGTCAAAGGCGTTCCGCTTGTTATAGTCGGAGAGCTGCCGGTACTTTGGATGCTTCGTAATGTCGTATTTGTTACTGAGAAAAGGTCTCACGCCTCGAAGCTGCAAAATACACTTAGCTCCGTCCATGACGGCGATCTCATCCTGAGACATCAGTTCCTTGCCGGTTTTCTGATAGTTCAAGCCATAGGAGTTGTTGTTGGAACGGGTTTCTGAGGTGTTGTAAAGGTCGATTGTCTCCTTGCCCAGCACCTCGCTGATTTCCTTGAGGGTCGATTTTTCTTTTCCACCGAGGAAAAGTGTGCAGTCACAGTTGCCCGTGATGGTGTCCGCCGCGTCCTTGTAGATGGTCTTGAGCTGAGACTGGGACTGCAAGATGATTGACGCCGAAATTTCCCGGCTACGGATGGTGGCGATGAGCTTATCAAACTTCGGGATTTGACCGATGTTCGCAAATTCATCCAGCAGACATCGCACATGGACGGGAAGTCGTCCGTTGTAAACGTCATCTGCTTTGTCGCACAAAAGGTTGAAGAGCTGGGAATACATGATTGCCACGACAAAATTGAATGTATCATCGGTATCGGAAATGATGACGAACAGCGCCGTCTTCCGGTCTCCGATGGTGTCCAGCTCCATCTCGTCGTAGCTCATCAGCTCCCGCAGCTCTGCAATGTCGAAGGGCGCAAGCCTTGCACCGCAGGAAATCAAGATCGACTTCGCGGTTTTGCCAGCCGCCAGCTTGTATTTGCGGTATTGCTTGACCGCAAAGTGGTCAGGGTCGCGGGCTTCCAGCTCATCGAACATGACATCCACTGGGTTCTTGAAGGTCTCATCGTCCTCTCTGGCTTCTGAGGCATTGATCATTTCGAGTAGGGTAGTAAAGTTTTTCTCGTGGTCGGGTGCCTCGTACCAGATGTAGCCGATGAGGGCTGTGTAGTAGAGCTTTTCCGCCTTGACCCAGAAATCTTCGCCGGACTTATCGCCATCTCCCTTCGTGTTGACGATGATCGTATTGACCAACTTGAGGATGTCCTTCTCGCTGCGGATGTAGCTAAAAGGGTTGTAGTGCATGGATTTCCGGAAATTGATGGTGTTCAGCGACTTGATGACGTAGCCGCCCTTTTCAAGCATTTTGCCGCACTCCACCAGCACCGTACCCTTCGGGTCAGTCACAACGTAGCTGCTGTGCATCTGCATCAGGTTAGGTTTGACGAAAAAGCGCGTCTTGCCTGAGCCGGAACCGCCGATGACGAGGATGTTTTTGTTGCGGGCGTATTTCGGCTGCTTCGGGCGGCTGTTCATGGTCAGGAACTCCGTCTGCGTCAAGATGACGTTGTTCGAGAACTCCGGGTCCATGTACGGCTTGATGTCCTCTGGCTTGCCCCATCGTGCAGATCCGTATTCTTCGCCCTGCCGGAACTTCTTGCGGTTTTTGCCCTTGACGTAGACCGCCAGCTTGAGCAACACGCCAGCCGACAGACCAACGAGCAGATCGACGGGATGAAAGCTGGGCAGCGGATTTGCAAAGGCAGTGCCGAACACGGCAAAGCCGTTTGTCAGCTTGTCGATGAACTCCGTGCCGGGGGCGAGACGGAACACAGCGGCGATCTTATCCGCAAAGTAGAAGGCAAAGGCATACGGAAGGTTCAGAAGAATGAGCTTCTTCACATCGGGTTTGTTCACAGCTCCACACCCCGATCCTTGGTCTTGACCTTGACTTTCTCCTTATGCTGCGCCTTGCTTTGGGCTTTCTCCTGATCCAGCTTGTGCCGGATGGACGGCTGTTCCTTCTGCTTGACCGTCTTGGCGGAGAACTCTTTGAAGGCGGCGGTCATGACATCAACGTCCCGTCCCTTGAAGAAGACAAGATAGCTGGGCGGCTCTACGGAAACATCCTTCTTGAGCGCAAAGTCCAAACCGTATTTGCTGGCAGTCCGCTCAAAGGACTTGATGTTGCCGTCCGTTACTTCGATGTTGGAGATGGCGGCGTTCTGGCTCATCAGATGCTTGATGGACTGTTTGCCGCGATAGGTTTTGGGCTGCTGCATCTGCTTCTGCGCCTTCTCAATCTCCTGCACGAACTTGTCCAGTGCCTTTTTCAGCACCTCGGCTGAGATTTTGCCGCCCTTGATCATGATTGCAACAACTTTGGTGTTGACTTCATCCTGCATTGCGGCGTTTACCTCCTTTCGTTGGAATGATTATGGGGACTGATGCCGAAGCTAAGGCGGCACAATCCGGCGATAGATGATTTTCATTTACACTGTCCTCCTTTCCGAGCATTGCTCACGATGGTATTCATTAAAGAGTGTCTTCACAAAGGCTATAATCGTAGGTCTTCGGCTTCTTTGACCCTGCCGATCTGTCCTGCCCGTAGAAATCATGGTTGACGAGGGCGGAGTAGTAATTGTCTATCGTCAGAGAGGCGTTATACAGAGCGGTCAACAGGTACGCCCGGATATTACGGATGTCTGACGGGTTCTTGTTCATTGCTTCCAGAACGTACTCTATGTGGCTGCTATTCAGCTTGAGAAAGCGGGACTTAACCACTTGCTGCGGCATATCCTCGCCATTGATGCGGATGGTCGGCGCAGTGGAACAGACGGCATCCAGCATGATGTCCATGATCTCCCGGAAGCGGTCTTTATCGAACTTCGGATCCTGACAGAGAATGTCGTAATCAAGATTCTCTTTGATAATCTCTTCATACTCGCTTCGCTCATCCATCCTGTCCATCCCATCAAGATTGATGGATTGATAGTTCTTTGAGAGAGTATTTCTTTCTTGGGTAATTACTTGATCAGTATTTATTTGTGCGGACTTATCCCCGTGTGGATTATCCACATCTGGCTTCTCCACACATGGATTTCCCGTGTGTGGCATTTCCCGTTCTGGCGTTGACTCCTGCGGCTCTTCGTATATCTCAAAGATTGTGCTGCTCATCCTGCCTTTACCGTCTCTCTGCCGGTGCCGGACAAGGTAGCCGTGCTTTTCAAGCTCACGGAGCGCGGAGAGAATGGCATCCGGACCTTCCTTGCAGATTGCAGAAAGTCCCTTGGTTGAGAACTTCCAGCCATCATTGAACGAGAGCATCTTTGAGAGAAGACCGACTGCCTTGAGTGACAGGCTCTTGTCTCGAAGGTGGAAGTTCGCCATGACCGTATAGCCACGATTCTTGTTTACGCGATAGACTGCCACGAAAATCACCTTGCCATCTTGGGAAGCAGCTCTTCGGCACACTTTTTCTGGAACTTCATTCGGATGACCTCCTTGCCCTTCGGCGTGAAGTAGGTCTGAGAACCGGTGTAGCAGTACGTCACAAAATCGCGGACGATGAACAGTCCGGCGTTGCTGTCCTTGTTGTAGGGAAGAAGCTGACCGGAGGGAGATCGGAACAGGTACTTCTCTCTGAGAAGGAACTGGACGAACTTGCGCTCCGGGATTTTCAGTTCCTTCGCCGTCGTTCGGATATTGGTGCAGTCATCCGGATTGATGAAGGCGTCGTAGTAATCGGCTTTGGGCTTCGCCGTGTTCAGCTCACACTCAAGAGCCTTCACACGATTCTTTTCCAGAATCAACGCCTGAGCAAACTCCACAATGACCGCAGGTTCCTTCTGAATGCGTTCCAGAAGGGAGTCCGTCATGTAGCCGCCGGTCTTGCGAATGGTAGGAATGACCTCATCAAATACCCACAGTTCAAACTTTTCAGCCGCAGGAAGTTTGCTGCGAATAATTAGCCGATAAACGTCTCCTTCCGGGATGAAGTTGATACTCTGAACTTTCCCGCTGATAGGGGTAGAACGTTTCGTTATAGCCCTGCAATGGTCGTTGACCGCCTTGTTCGGGTTGGTGTAACCGAGTGCCTTTGCAACATCTGCTGCACAGAACAGAACTTTTTCTCCTTCGAGGATCGTTCTTACCTCACCAAACTGTTCATTCTTGAAGATTTCGATTTTGTTATCCATGACTGGCTTCCTTTCCGGCATCAGATGTGCCACTTTGATTTTTGAGGGTTGAAACGGGATTGCAGCAGTAGGGACACTCCGCAAACACGCAGGACTGATATTTCCAGAAGGGACGATGAAAGCGGCAGCTTCGGCACTCAGGGAGAATGCCATCCACACCGCTGTCATAATGCTCAAAGCCGGGTGTGGTCTGCATCAGCAATTCCAGTGCTTGCAGATCACCGGCTGTCATGCGTTTCATGCTTAAAAACTCCTTTCTTTCGCCGCATCGCCAGCAAATATTGCGGCTTTTGGGCAACAAAAAAAGAGGGTTTGCTTCTTACTCCAAATTGGAGAAGAAACAAACCCTCTTCGTTTACGATGTAGTTCAGATGATTTCTCGGATGGTATGAATGACACCGAGCAGCAGCCCGATGAAGAAGGCAAGTCCTCCGATAAGACCGCCTATGATTAAGTTCAATGCGAAGATGCCGACTGAGCCGGAGATACCGTAGCCGCTGGGAACGAGCCAGAGGCACATCCTCCGGATGCCGAATGGCAAGCCGACGCAGATCCACATAAGGAAGTAGTCACATACGCCGTCAGGCATATAGATCGGCTTGAGAAATGACGCGAGGCAGAACGCAAGCGCGATTGGAAGCAGAACCTCCTTCAAGAAGACTTTGATAGCACCCACTATATCCTCCTTCTGCCGGAAGTGTGCAGCAGCACCCTCCGGCTTGCTTGATTATTGTGAAAGTCCTTTGTTTTCGGTCAAAAAAAGAAGGGACTAAGCCAGAATGCCTTGATTTTCAAGGTCTTTCTGATTTAGTCCTATTATCGCACAATAATCCTTGACGATGAGTGTTTCCACCTGACCGTTTTCCATCAGTTCCATGACCTGCTGCCAGCCTGGGCGATTGAAGTTCGTTCCAGAGTAACCGTCGTCATACAGGAAGAGGGTGTTGGTGAATCCTTTCTCAGCTGCATACTTCTCGAGCAGAAGTTTTTGAGACGAGATTTGTCAAGGGTATTCTCTTCTCGAAAATACAATTTCAAAATCATTATATGAATGAGTCAGTCCTCTTCCGGGTCTGACTCTTTTTTCTTAAAGACTTATACAGTCTTAGTTTCGATTGCAGGACCCTTTTCCCCACTTAATACTTTAAGCGGTATTATGGCCTTGCAAGAAAGAAATGAGGTGAACAATTATGAGCATTACAAATGCGGCGAGAAGATTTGAACAGAGATTTGACGCAAAAAGCGGAGCGCTTTATTTGGCATCATCCGCTACTTGGCTTCATCTCCATCTTTGTTGGAATGCCCTTACTGGTTTTGGCGTGTGTCTGTATCAGTACGATCGTTATCGCCTTTCCTATGGCATGGCTTTTGGGTTGGTTGTAATCTTTATTTCATCTTTAAACGCACAAAAGATGACTAATGCCATTTTTAGAGGAAAGGTTTTATGATATTGGGGACAGCAAAAAAAGGAGGATGAATCTTATGCAAATGCTAATTGCACTCATAGGTGTATGTGCGGCAGCAATGCTGCTGTGGTATGTCTATATTTTAATGAAGGGAGATGATCAGGCATGAGCACCATGATTCAGTATGATCGGCATCATCAACCAGGACTCCCAGGCCGGCTGGCTGCCCACCATCGGCAACCAGAAGTATCTGCTGGCCATTCTGGTGGTAGCCGTGATGACGGGTCTGATGTACATTTATCTGAACTACAGCAAGCAGGGCTATGAGATCGCCGTGGTGGGCGAGAGCCGCCGCACCGCCAGCTATGCCGGTATCAAGGTGGACCGGGTCATTATCCGGACCATGGCCCTGTCCGGCGCACTGTGCGGCCTCATCGGTCTGCTGCTGACCTCCAGCACCGACCACACCATGACCACCACCATCGTGGACGGCCGCGGCTTCACCGCCGTTATGGTGTCCTGGATGGCGAAATTCAACCCCATTATCATGATCTTCGTGTCCCTGCTGCTGGTGGTCCTCAGCCGCGGCGCCAGCGAGATCTCCACGGCCTTCGGCCTGAACCGCTCCTTCTCCGATATCCTGACGGGCATCATCCTGTTCTTCATCATCGGCTGCGAGTTCTTCATCAACTACAAGGTCCAGTTCCGTTCTTCCGGAAAGAAGGAGGCGTGAGAAAATGAATTTTGATATTGTATCCTTCATCCCCCGCGCGGTCATGCAGGGTATCCCCCTGCTGTACGGCAGCACCGGCGAGATCCTCACCGAGAAGTCCGGCAATCTGAACCTGGGTATCCCCGGCATCATGTATGTGGGCGGTATCTGCGGCGTCATCGGCGCGTTCTTCTATGAGCAGGCCGTGCCCGCCGACCAGATGAGCGGCTTTCTGGCCATTCTGATCCCCATGCTGTGCTCCCTGCTGGGCTCTCTGCTGATGGGCCTGCTGTACTGCTTCCTGACGGTGACCCTGCGGGCCAACCAGAACGTTACCGGTCTGACCATGACCACCTTCGGCGTGGGCATCGGCAACTTCTTCGGCGGCTCCCTGATCAAGCTCACCGGCAGTGAGGTCCCCTCCATTGCCCTGTCCGCCACCAGCGGCTATTTTGCCAAGTCCCTGCCCTTTGCCAAGAGTCTGGGCTGGTTCGGCCAGATCTTCCTGTCCTATGGCTTCCTGGCGTATCTGGCCATTATCCTGGCCCTGCTGTCCTCCTATTTCCTGAAGCACACCCGCCCCGGCCTGCACCTGCGCTCCGTGGGTGAAAGCGCCTCCACCGCCGACGCCGCCGGCATCAACGTCACCCGGTATAAGTACCTGGCCACCTGCGTGGGCAGCATGATCGCCGGTCTCGGCGGCCTGTACTACGTGATGGACTACGCCAGCGGCGTGTGGTCCAACAACGCCTTCGGCGACCGCGGCTGGCTGGCCATCGCCCTGGTGATCTTCACCATCTGGCGTCCCAATGTCAGTGTCCTGGCCTCCATCCTGTTCGGCGGCCTGTACATCCTGTATCTGTACATCCCCACCGGCAGCCAGATGGCCGTGAAGGAGCTGTACAAGATGCTGCCGTATGTGGTCACCGTGGTGGTGCTGGTGATCTCCAGCCTGCGCAACAACATGGAAAAGCAGCCGCCTGCAAGTCTGGGCCTCAGCTACTTCCGAGAGGAACGGTAAGCTGCCGGTTCCTGAGTCGGCTCCCCTGCTGCTTTTCCCCCGCGGCGCAGCCGCGTCCCAAGCGTTTTGCCCAGCAAAACCTTGCCGCAGGGCGGATTCACTCCGCCCGTGTCCGCAGCGCTTTGATGGAGCCGCTCCCCAGCGGAGAATGTCCCATTAAGGATTTTTGACAAGCCAAGGCCGGCAGGTCATTGACCTGCCGGCCTTGGCTTGTTTCGTTTCCCGGCTCTCCGGCGCACATGTGCCGGAGAGCCTTTTATAACAGCCTGTGCAGAAGCACTTCCGGTCTGTTTATTCGCCCATGAGCTTCCGCCGCTTCAGCAGGAGCATCACAGCGCCTGCGGCAGCCGCCATCATCGCGCCGCTCAGCAGGAAGATGGGGAACCCGTCGCCGGTCTGGACACTGTTTTCGATCCAGCGGGCCGTCAGGGTCGTGTCACCCTTGACGCTGTACACGCTGGAGGCGTCGTAGCGGTTGCCGTCCTTGTCGTACCAGCCGCCGAAGGTATAGCCCTCCCGGGTGGGTACGGGCAGGGTGCCCACAGCCTGACCGTATACCACCGCCAGAGCAGAGGGCTCCACCTTGCCGCCATTGGCGTTCAGGGTAATGGTGAAGGTGCTGTCCTCCTGACCCCAGCGGGCGGTGAGGGTCACACCATCGGCTGTGCTGTAGACGGTGGAAGCATCATAGCGGCTGCCCACCTCGTCGAACCAGCCCAGGAACACATAGCCCTCCCGGGTAGGTGTGGGCAGGGCGCCCACGGCCTGGCCGAAGGTCACCTGGACCAGGGCCACGTCGGTGACGCCGCCGTTGGCGTCCAGGGTGATCTCGTAGATATTGGCGGTCCAGCGGGCAGTGAGGGTGGCGTCTCCGGCGATGGCATATATGGTGTCCTCGGTGTACTGCGCACCGTTTTCGTCATACCAGCCGTCGAAGGTATAGCCCTCACGGACGGGCACAGGCAGCTGGCCCACAGCTATGCCGTACTGGACGCTGACGGAGTCGGGCTTCACCATGCCGCCGTTGGCGTCCAGAGTCACGGTATAGCCCTGACCAGGCAATACCTCCACCACGCAGTAGGCGGTGACGCTGGTGTTGATATCGGTGGACACCTTGATGTAAGCGTAGCCGGGCTTGTGGGCGGTGACAACGCCGTTTTCATCCACGGTGGCTACCTCGGGGTTGAAGGAGGTCCAGGTCAGCGCGGCGTCCTCCGCCCGGGTGGGGGTAGGAGTCAGCGTCGCGTTCAGCGCCAGAGTCTCCAGGGGATGCAGGGTGGCCCGGGTATCATCCAGGCGCAGGGTATTGGCCTGCACCGGCAGGCAGACCACGGCGAAGTTCACATGATACTGCCCGTCCTTGGTGGTGGCGGTCAGATAGCTGACGCCGGGCTCCGAGGGGGTGTAATAGGCAACGTTCTTGCGGGTGCCGTTAACGTTGACGTCCTCGGCGGTCTCCAGCTTGCCGCCGCCCTCCGTCACCGTCCAGTTGAAGGGACCGTAGGTGCTGTCGGGACGGTCATAGGTGACGCCGGAGAGGGCACCCGCCGGATTACCGGCCTTCTCCGTGCCGTCTGCCCGGATCACCACCGTGGTGGAGGAGCCGTAGGGGGCGGACACGACGATATCGCCGGTGGTACGGTCATAGGTATAGCCATTGTACATGGCGTTTTCCGTCAGCTCATACTCATAGCCGTAATCATAGCGGTAAACCACATGGATGGACTCCGGCAGGGCATAGCCCTCGGTGTTCACCAATCTGCCGCGCCAGGGCTCGCTGCCGGAGAGGACAAAGTCCGGGCCGTCCAGCACCAGGCCGGTGGCGGCGGTGGTGGGATTGTCGCTGCCGCCGGAAACATACCCCTGGGCCGTGTACAGCTTCACATCGGAGAAGGAGTGGGTCTGGCGGTACCGGGCGATGAGGCTGGCGGTCTCACCGGCGGTGACGTAATAGGTCTGCTCGTTGTAGTAGGCGTCGGACTGCAGGTCCTCCTGGTCGGAGGTCTGATAGACGTCCTCCCAGTCAAAGGTCATGGTCCGGGTAACACCGTTGATGGTGACGTCCAGATGGCCGGTTCCGGAGGGGATCTTGTCCGCGGAGGCCTGATAGTTCAGGTCGATAAGGCCCTCCAGCGCGTCGCTGCTGTTCTGGGAGACGCTGACCAGGCCCGCCCAGTCCTCGTCGTCCTCATATACCAGCCACTGATTCTGATAGATCTCCACATCGGCGGGCTGCAGGTCCACCACCCGGACGGTGATGGCGCCGTTGGGCTTCAGGCCGGAGAAGTGGTCCATGGACAGCTTGAAGTCCTTCACCTCCGTGGAGGATGCCTCCACCGCTATGACGCACAGGGCGGAGTAGGTGCCGTTGGACACGGTGATGATGGCCTGGCCGGGAGCCACAGCCACCACATGACCGAACTCATCCACCGTGGCCACCTCGGGGTTGCTGGAGGTGCGGGTGATGGGCGCCGTGGAGCCGGTGTTGTTGTTCACGCTGAGGTCAAAGCTCTGGCCGGGGTGCAGGCGGGCGGATGTCTGGGACAGGGTCAGGCCCTGGGAGGCGTCCACCTTGATGGCATAGGTGCGGTCATTGGCCGCATAGTCGCCGCAGGAGAGATACACGTTGCCGGTCCAGTTGTAGCTGCCGCGATACTCCGTCACATCTGCGGTGAAGGTGAAGGTGTGGGTATCGGCGTCATAAATGCTCTGGGAATACAGGGGATTCAGCAGATCGATGTTGTACTCGGTGATTTCCCGGCCGGTGGAGTCGGTATAGGTCCGGCTCACCTGGGCGTGGACCGCCACGGAGGCCAGGGAGCCGTCCTCGTCATAGACGGTGCCCTGCATATAGGTGCGGCCATCCTTCTGATAGAAGGTCACGGCGTTGTTCTCCAGCTTGGGGGCCTGGGTGTCCACCAGCACGTCGAAGGAGAGCACGTCGCCGGTCTTGTCCATTTTGTGGCCGTTGAAGGTGGGCTCCTTGCCGTCCACGAAGGACTCGAAGTCCGTCACCGGGCGGCCCAGCTCCTCATTGTCCACGGTGTCGCCGTAGTCACCCTCGCCATAGGCGGTAATGGTGTAAACGCACTGGGTGCCGTTGGGCAGGACGTCGCCGTTCAGGTCCGTTCCATCCCAGGCATCCGTGAAGTAGTAAAGGGACATGGGCAGGACCACGCCGTAGCCGGCCTGATAGACGCTGCGGGGCACATAGGTGTTGAAGGTGCGGAAATAGAGCTCGTTGGTGTTCTTGTTCCGGACCTCGGTGACAAAGAGCTTGGCATCCCGCAGCTGATAGAGCTCAAGGTCGTCAATGGCGTCGAAATAGCCGCTGCCGTCCGGGGAGATGGCAAAGTTCTCCTGGTGGAAAACTGTCTGCTTGCTCTCGGCGGCAATGTCGGTATCAAAGATGTTCTGGCCCAGGTTCAGGAAGTTCACCACTTCCCCGGCGCTGCGGATGGTACTGCCCACCACGTTGACGCCCAGGGTACAGTCGTTGTTCATCACGTTTTCGCCGTCCTGGGGCTCGTCGAACCAGTTGGCGCGGTCCAGGATGGGGGCAGAGGTCCAGTCGCCCAGGAAGGCCAGCAGGGGCATGCCGATCTGAGGCGCGGAGCCGTCGGCGGCGGTGAGGATCACAAAGCCCTCCACATAGCTGCCGTTGGGGAACAGGTCGCGGATGGCGGCGATGTCGGAAGCGGTGAGGGAAACGGTCCGGCTGACCTGTGTGCCGCCGGCGGGCACGCTGACGCTGCCCAGATCCACCTCACGGATCAGCACATCGCTGGCAAGGACCATGGTCTTGCCGTCCTGCTCTGCGGTATCCGGCCGCAGAAGCACGGCCTTCATGCTGTAGCTCAGGGCGTCGCTGCCCAGGTTCTCCACCCGGAAGTCCAGATCATAGCTGCCGCTCCAGCCGGGATCGTCGCCCAGCTCCAGCTTGCCCACCAGCTTGCCGTCCACATCGATGTAGGCAGGGGTGGAAATGGCCGCGGCTGCGTTCACAAGGCCGGCGCCCTGGCGGCGGGGAGAGACGTATACGCCGTTCTCCTGCTGGGGCACGGCGGTGCTCACCAGCAGATGGTTGGTCAGGTCGGCGCTGGCGGCGGCGTCCTGCTGGGGATGCTGGGACTTGACATACTGCTCCACCAGCGCGGCCAGGCCCGCCATATGGGGCGTCGCCATGGAGGTGCCGCTCATCAGACTGTAGGACCCGGTATAGTCATCGTACTTCCCGGCGCCCTCCACATAGCTGCTGTCCATCACGGTGGACCAGATGTTGCCGCCGGGGGCGGTGATCTCGGGCTTCAGCTCCAGTCCGGAGCCGCTGCCCCAGGAGGTGAAGGAGGACATCTGGCCGCCCTCCTCCCAGTCGGACAGCTGGTCCTGCTGGTGAACGGTGATGCGGACCTCCTGCCCGGCGTTCAGCGCATCGATCATGGCCGCGCCGTCCACGCCGGAAATAAAGGCGGAGGTCAGCGAGGTGTTGTCCGTGTTCATGTTGATAAGCGTGGTGGCGGCGGGGTCGCTGTCATAAACCAGCACAGCCAGCACGCCGTAGCTCTCGCCCATGTAGTTGGTGCCGGAGAAGCTGCTGGCATTGTTGATCTTGTCGGCGAAGGAGAGGGTGCTGCCGTCTGCGCTGCCGCGCTTGACCAGGGCAATACCCGTCTTGCCGCCGTTGTAGCCGTTGCTGAATCCGGCGTTGTAGTAGTCCATGTAGGTGCCGTAGCCCGCGTCATACACAACGAAGCTCTGGCTCTCGGGGAACTTCCCCTTCATGGCCACTTCGTTGGGGTCGGAGAAGGGCACGGTATGGCTCTGGCCCTGGGCGTCGGTCCAGCTCAGCACACTCTGCATGTTGATGGTGCTGTTGATGGAGGCCACCGCCAGGTTGGAGGGGTAGACGGCGGGAGAGGACATCATGGAGATATCCGGGTCCTCCGCCAGGTTCAGGCCGCCCCGCTCATTGCCCTGGGCGGGGGAGTTTTCGCTGTTGCCGGCGGCGGTCATCAGGATGACGCCGGCCTGCTCCAGCCGGGCATAAACGCCGTGGATGGCGGTGTCGTCATAGGCAAAGCCGTTGTCGGAGCCCAGAGACAGGTTCACGGCGTCGGCGCCCAGGGTCATGGCGTCCTCCAGGGCGTTGAGAATGGCGCTTTCCGTGGCGCCGGAGTTGCCGCCGTCGGCAAAGACCTTCATCATCATCAGCTGGGCATCGGGGGCTACGCCGGAAAAGAGGACCTCGCCCTCCTGGCTCTGGACAAAGCCCGCCACGGTGCCGGAGACGTGGGTGCCGTGGTTGCTGCCGCTGTTGCGGACGTTGACGTCGCCGCTGATGATCTCGCCGGTATAGGGGTCGGCGTCTCCGGCGTAGTCAAAGGCGAAGGGGACCTTGCGGGTCTTGTACATGGCCTCGTTGGAGGCGGGGCTCAGCCTATTGGCATTGAGCTGGCGGCCGTTCAGGAAGGCCAGCAGGGACTCCTTGGTATAGCGCAGGTCGCTGTTGCTGAGCTGGGAGTAGAAGGAGTCGTCCCGGAAGGCCTCGTGGACCCGGCGCAGACCGGTGACGTTGGCGCCCTCCTCATCGCTCCACCAGCTGGAATACTCCATGTCCAGGCCGGAATCCACCACGGCCACCAGCATTCCCTTGCCGGTGTAGCCCTTGTTCCAGACCTCCTGCAGGTGGACCATGTCATAGCTGTAGCCTGCCACACCGGCATTGGTGGCCGGAGAGGTGGGCTGACTGTAAACATGCTGCACATGGGCGGACTTCACACCCTTCAGATTGCGGATGGTATCCAGCATGCCATAGGGGGCGCGGACGGCCATGCCGTTAAAGAGCACCGTCCACTGCTCCATCAGCTCAGGGGCACAGGCAGTGCAGGTGCCCTCCGCCTGGAGAGCGGCGGGCTGGGCCGCCTGGATCTCGGCAAAGACCTTTTTCTGATCCCGGCGAATGGCGGCATCCTGTTTCTCCGCGCGGCCGCCGGCAAGATAGGCGGCGATCTCCGCACCGGCAGAGCTGGTGGAAGCCGTTTTCTTCGCGGCAAAGCCCTCCAGCACGGGAGCGCGCTCCAGCTCCACGAGGATGGTCACCATATCATCGGGCTGATGCCCGGTGGGCTGGGTGGTTTCCGCCGCAGAGCCGTTCTCCGCCATGGCGTCCAGCCGGGGGGTGCCGCTGACCTCCTCCGCCTTCACCACGGTCCCGTCGGGGGCGGCGGCTTCGGCGGCCAGAGCCGTGGGCACCAGGCCCAGCAGCATGACCAGCGTCAGTAGCAGTGCGATCACTCGTTTCATGTTATACATTCCTCCCTTGTGTTGAACTCCCATGTGCTGCATTCTTTATAGGACAATGAATGTTCTATGATCATGGGATGACCGTCGTTACTATAGCATTTTACCGCGGCGGTGTCAAGCTATGCCGGGTGGAACTTCCGGGTTTTCTCCATTGAAACAGGAGAATAACATGCTGCTTGACAAATCACGTCCCACAAGATATAATAACACTGCGTTATATATAACGCAGTGTTATTATACAAGGATGGTGCTTATGCCGGCAGTCAGAAAAGTTTCAAAGGAACAGATCATCGACGCTGCGGTGGAGGTATTGCGTGACGACGGTTTTTCTGCCATCAACGCCCGCAGCGTCGCCAAAAAACTGGGCTGCTCCACGCAGCCGATCTACTTTTCATTCAAGAACATGGACGAACTGAAGGCCGCGCTGACGCAGCGTGCGATCGAACTGCACACACAGCGCGTGCGGGATTCTCTGTGCGCCCACGAGGGGAGCGACAGCCGCTACAGCAGCTACGGCATGGGCTTCGTCAAATTCGCTGCCGAGGAAAAGCAGCTGTTCCGCTGGCTCTATCTGGAGGGCGAACAGCCAGGGGCATATCAAAGCGATGTTCTGATGCAGGAGGTCATCGGCGTGATCGTCGATGAATTCGGATATGCGGAGGACGTCGCACGCCGCTTTCATCAGGATATGATCTACTTTACCTACGGACTGGCGATTCTCGCCAATACGGATCATCTGCACCTGACGGAGACAGAGCTGCGTGAGGCGTTCCGCCGGGAGTTCCGCGCGCTGATTGCCATTTATGGAAAGCCCGCAAAGCTGCCTGAATTTGCTGTGAAAGCCGGTGTTGCTTTATGAATCTGAAGGTATCCTTTTCGTGGATCGGGCTTGTGATCTTTGCGCTGCCCATGCGGCACATCTCACCGTGTCGATTCAATCCTTTTGCTGACATTTGCAAAGCGCAAGCAAAACATCGAGATTTTGATCAGGTGACACTGGATGTCTGGACATTCAATGAGTCGGCGCAGAAATTCTATGCGGCAGCAGGCTTTCAGCCCTATCGGTGCTTTTGGGAAAGCCAAACTTGATAAGCACAGGGAGCGATAAAATGAAGCGATCTTTGACTCAAAAATTAGGGCTGCTGGGCGTTGTCAGCTTTCTTTCGTACACGGCGGCGGTCGTGTTTGCGCCGCTGACCTATCCCGGCTATAACTGGATGGCACAGGCTGTCAGCGACCTGAGTGCCGCCAATGCGCCATCGCTGGCACTCTGGAATCAGCTGAGCGCCCTTTACAATGCGTGCGAGGTCGTTTGCGCGACCGTCGTCTGTATCGGCATCCAAGGACAGAAAACCAAGCTGCTCCGTTCGGGCATTTATCTGTTCGCCATCATGGAGTGGATCTCGGCGGTCGGGTATCGGATGTTCCCGCTCAGTAGCAGCGGCTATGCCGGGGCCTTTCAGGATGTGATGCACATGGTCACAACCGCTTTGGTGGTGCTGCTGTCCATCGTATCACTGACCATGATCATCGTCGCAGGAGCCAAGAGCAAAAACTGTCGTTCTTATGGTGTCTGCGCCGCTGTCGCATTGGCCATGATGCTTGTGGGCGCAATGGGTATGAAAATCGTCCCTGCCGAGTATTTCGGCGTGGTCGAGCGTTTCAGCGTGTTTGCTGCAACAGGCTTCAATGCGGCGCTTGGCATTCACCTGTTTTGTATGAAACCAAAAGAAATCAAGGAGTAAACATATATGAGCATCATTCCCTATGTGATCGAACAAACCAGTCGCGGCGAACGTAGCTACGACATTTTTTCCCGGCTCCTCTCCGACCGAATTGTTTTTCTCGGTGAGGAAGTAACGGACGCATCCGCCAGTTCCATCGTCGAGCAGATGCTGTTTCTGGAAGCACAAGACCCAGACAAGGATATTCAGTTCTACATCAACAGCCCCGGAGGCTCGGTCACGGCCGGGTTTGCGATTTACGACACCATGCAGTATCTCAAGTGCGACGTGTCCACCATCTGCATCGGTCTGGCCGCGAGCTTCGGCGCTTTCCTGTTAGCAGGCGGCGCAAAGGGCAAGCGGATCGCACTGCCGAATGCGGAAAACATGATCCACCAGCCGCTGATCGCTGGGAACGGCGTACACGGCCCGGTCACGGATATTCAGATCGTGACCGAACAAATGCAGAAAACCAAACAGCGGCTGACCCGCATTCTTTCCGAGAATACGGGAAAAACCTTTGCACAGGTTGCCGCCGATACGGAGCGCGACAACTACATGTCGGCGCAGGAAGCCCTTGCTTACGGGCTGATCGACAAAATTATTGACAAGAGATAAGGAGAAACGCCATGTCAGAAAAGAAGATCACCATTCGTTTGGAAACCAAAGATGACTATCGCAATGTTGAAAACCTGACCCGCGAGGCCTTTTGGAATGTCTACCGCCCCGGCTGCATGGAGTACTATGTGCTGCACTGCTATCGGGATGACCCGGCATTTGTGCCGGAGCTGGACTTCGTCATGGAGCTGGACGGCGAGCTGATCGGGCAGGTCATCTACGTGTGGTCGGAAATCGACTGCGATGACGGAAGAAAGGTGCCGATCATGACCTTCGGCCCCATCGGCATTGCGCCCGCATACAAGCGGCAGGGCTACGGAAAGAAGCTGCTGGACTATTCCATGGAAAAAGCCAAGGAAATGGGTGCAGGAGCACTTGCCATCACCGGCAATATTGACTTTTACGGCAAGTCCGGCTTTGTGCCTGCCAAAATAAAGGGTATCCGCTATGCCGACGACCCTGAAGCGGATTATTTTCTCATCAAGGAGCTGACGCCCGGTTTTTTGGACGGTATCTCCGGCACCTACAAAGACCCAGTGGGATATTTTGTCTGTGAGAAAGACCCGGAGGGCTTTGAACGATTTGAAGCGACTTTTCCGAAGAAGGAAAAGCGGAAGCTGACGGGGCAACTGTTCTGAACAGGAGGAAAAAATGGCATCCGGTAAAGAGTATCTTCATTTCATTCTGGAACAGCTATCCGATCTGGACGATATTTCTTACCGTCCTATGATGGGAGAATTTATCCTCTATTACCGAGGTAAAATCGTCGGTGGAATCTATGATGATCGACTGCTTGTAAAGAAAACAAGATCCGCTCTGGAACTTATGCCTGCGGCAATCTGTGAGCTCCCGTATGAGGGAGCGAAAGAAATGCTGCTGGTGGATGAAGTTGATAGCAAAGTGTTTCTTACAGAGCTCTTTGAGGCAATGTTCGATGAATTGCCATCGCCAAAACGAAAGAACAACGGCATTGGAGGAATAACCGATGAACTATATTCGGATCACAAAAGAAAATATTGACAAGGAACATATCTGCTGCGCCATGTCCGGTAAGCAGAGCGTCGCAAAAAAAGAATGGCTGCGGCAGCGCTTTGATGATGGACTTGTTTTCTATCGCAGCGAAGAACGCGGTAAATGCTTTATCGAATACATTCCGGCTGAAAACGCATGGGTGCCTATTGAGGCAGACGGCTATCTCTACATTGACTGTCTCTGGGTATCCGGTTCCATGAAGGGACACGGATACTCAAATGATCTGCTGGAGGCGTGCATCCGTGATGCCAAGGCGCAGGGGAAGAAAGGTATTTGCATTCTGTGCGCGGAGGGCAGGAAGCGGGAATTTCTTGCTGACCCGAAATTCCTTGCCTACAAAGGGTTCCGTGTGGCAGACATATCCGACTGCGGGATCAATCTCATGTACCTTTCCATTGAACCGACTGCACAGATGCCGAAGTTCCGGGAATGCGCGAAGCATCCGGCGATTGAAGATAACGGTTTTGTTCTGTATTACACCGATCAGTGTCCCTACACCTATTATTGGGTACCAAGGGTGCAGGAGGTGGCGAAGGAACATGGTATCCCGTTCAAGGCCATCCATATCACTGACAAAGAATCTGCACAGAATGTACCCGCACCGGTCACGACCTATGCCCTGTTCCGGGACGGTCAGTTTCTGACACAGAGTATTCAGTCGGATAAAAAATTCCTGGCGCTGGCGGGCTTGTAAAACTGATTGTAGCGAAATGCAAGCATGCGATGCCGTCGAAAAAGATAGCAGGAGGCAATAACCATTGCAATACGAAAAAGAAATTATCTTAAAGGACGGCGCGAAATGCCTTCTTCGCGGAGCGGGTGAAGCTGATGCCGCCGAAGTGCTCCGCACTTTTGATCTCACGCATGCAGAAACGGACTATTTTCTGACCTATCCGGAGGAAAATTCGTTCACCGTCCAAGAGGAAGCAAAATTTTTGAAGGCGCGCAGCGAAAGCAAAAATGCCATCGAAATTGCGGCGTTCGTTGACGCCAGGATTGCCGGAACAGCGGGCATTGATCCGATTGATGACAAGGAAAAGATTCGCCATCGTGCGGACTTCGGCATCGCCATTGAAAAAGCCTACTGGGGGCGCGGCATCGGGAAGGCTCTTACGCTTGCGTGCATCGAATGCGCGAAGCAAGCGGGATACCTGCAAATAGAGCTGGAGGTCGTAGCAGAGAACGCATCTGCTGTCCGGCTGTATGAATCGGTCGGATTTCAGGAATATGGTCGCAATCCAAGAGGTTTCCGTGCAAGAAGCGGCTGGCAAACGCTTGTTCTTATGAGGCTTGAACTCGATTCTTAAGCACCCCTCGGTTTCATAACCCCGTCGGTGCCTTTCGCAGAAAGGCGGATTATACCTATGAACCTGCCATTGGAAGACCATTTGTACTTTTCCATCCAATCCCTACTTGTATCGTGTCCATTTTAAGAATGTACTGTGCGACACGCCCAATGCGATGGCGGCGGCTCTGGCTGAGAGCTGGCCGCTTTCCCATTTTTGACGCACATCTTCATATGACTCTGGCAAGGGCAGCGGCCTCCGCCCGAACTTCACGCCCCGGGCCTTGGCTGCTGCAATTCCCTCTGCCTGCCGCTTGCGGATCATCTCCCGCTCTGTCTGCGCCACATAGGATAGAATTTGCAGCACCAAGTCGGCGATGAAGGTACCCGTCAAGTCTTGGCCCCGGGCCCGCGTATCCAGCAGAGGCATGTCCAGAACAACGATGTCCACCCGCTTTTCCTTGGTGATGACTCGCCACTGCTCCAGAATCTCCCCATAGTTGCGGCCCAACCGGTCAATACTCTGAATGACCAGCAGATCGCCGGGGTGCAGCTTTTTTACGAGACGCTTGTATCGGGGACGGTCAAAGTCTTTTCCGGACTGCTTGTCCATGTAAATATTCTTTTTGGCGATCCCAAACGCCGTCAGCGCAATCATTTGACGCTGCTCGTTTTGCTCCTTTGACGAGACCCTCGCATAGCCATAGTTCATAATCCGACCTCCAATCCATTGAATGAATAGATTGTAAGCCAGCCGCCAAAATTTCCCGATTAACCCTTTTGAGATAATTATAACTCAAAAGGGTTAATCTTTTCAAGTGCATTCGGATATGCTTTCTCTATAAAAGGAGAAAGTACTATGAATATTGGAGAAGCTGTTAAAGAGAGAATTATAGAGTTATGTCGGGAGCGGGATATTTCCATCAACAAACTGTGCAACATGAGCGGTGTCACGCAATCGACTGTCAATAATATTGTCAGAGGACGCAACAACAGTGCAACGATTTCAACCATCAAAAAGCTATGCGATGGCTTGGGTATCACGATTCAGGAGTTTTTTGCGTCAAATCTGTTTACCGAGTTGGAGCAGGAGATCGAATAATATGGGCGGCGACTGCTACGATGCCGCCGCCTGACGTTATCTCTCCCAATGCTCTTTTTTCTTGGACTGATTTTGCGGAACTGTTCTCTGTTCTTTCTGCCGCCGCATAATGAGCTGTCGCACTTGCCGTTCTTCTGTGTCCTCTCCAAGCAGACGCGATGCTTCCTGCTTGGCGCTGAGCAGCACAATAAGAGATGGCTTCTCCTGCATGGTGTCCTCTAATTGCTTTTTTGACTGCCTTTTCCAGCGCAGGGCGAATGACCTGCCGTGCTTTGTACAGCTCTACCGGGTCAAAATCCGCAGCCTGCGCTTTCAGTTCAGCGTATTCATCCAAAGCCTTATCCAACTCGGCAGAGTATTTCTGCTCCTGCGCCTCCAGCTTTTTTAGACCGGCCTCCATGGTGGCAATATCCTTGCGGAACGCCTCAGCGCCTGCATCCTCCGCATACTCAAATCTTTGCAAAAGGAGTGCCTTTTCGGAACGGAGTTCTTCCAAATCTTCTGTCAGCTCGGTAATGCAGACAGCCAGCGTTTTGTGGCGTTTCACATGGTATATTGGCAATTCCTTTTTCTCAGCAACCAGCGCTTTGCGCTCCTTGCTCTTTTTCTTGATTTGCTGCACCAGACCGGTGTAACGCTCCAGCTCCGGCTTCCATACGGCGAGAGATTTTTGAATATGCGATTTGCCGCTGCGAATATGCGAGAGCTGATAACAGAAGATCAGCACACGGCTGCGTAGCTTTTCCAGCCCTTCCGCAATGGCGGGGACAGTACGAGCGACCAGTGCGGCTAGCTTCTTGATTTCGGCTTTCAGCTCCCGCAGCAGCGCATTGTCTGCCCTGATCTGCCGGTTCAGCTCGCAGCGGTCAGAGACGATTCCTTTGCGCTCTAATGCCTGCGCTGTCACGCCCTCATGGATGGTGGGGATCTCATCCAGCCCCCGTGCAGCGTTGCTGCGATGGTCAATGCGTTCTTCCCGTCCAGCACTTTCCAGATAACGGTTGGTCACATCAGCCCATGCCACCCGCCATGATACAAGCTGTTCCTCGCTGTTCCAGCGTTCGGAGATGGGATTCTGTCTGCCGTAGGGGGTGCTTTTGGGATGCTTGTCTGCACGGATAAGCTCCTGCGCCTCAGCAGCAGATGGTGTCATGTACACCTTCTTTTTGCCGACCTTGTAGGGATATTGCTTCTCCCAGCCATCGTTCTGCGCCGACTTGAATTCGGCGGCGGTAAAACCTCGTTCCTCGCCGTTTCTCATGCAGAGGTATTCCTTCTCGGTTTTGTACTGCCACTTGCCCCGTTCGTCCAGTGGGCGCACCGTCAGCAGAATGTGGGCATGGGGATTGTGACCATCGGTGTCGTGGATAGCAGCATCGGCGCACATTCCATCGGACACAAACTGCTCCCGGATAAAGTCTTGCAGCAGTTCGATCTGCTGCTCACGGCTCAGTTCAATGGGCAGCGCCACGACGAACTCACGGGCAAGTCTGCTGTCCTTGGCCGTCTCGACTTCCTCCACGGCGTTCCAGAGCTTTTCCCGATCTTGCCATTCCTGCGGGGCATATTCCGGCAGAAACACTTCCTGCCAGACAAGTCCCTGCTTTTTTGTGTAGTCATGCTGTATCCCATCGTAATCATTATACAGGCGGGAACAGCTTAAATAAGCGGAGGCGGCCACGGCAGAGCGCCCTGCGCCCCGGCCGACCACCTTCGCTTCCAAATGATAAATCGCCATATCTTCTTCACCTCATTCTTTCTTTTTCTGTTTCTCTTTCGCAAAAGAGAAAATGACCCGAAGCTGAGCTTCGGGTCATAACCGCAAACAAAGCTGCCGGTGGCAGGTTTGTGCGGGCAGGGAGCAGACTGTTTCCAAAACGGAAACAACTGCGACCTGCGCAGACGATGACAGCAGCACTTGCAGGTGCTGTGGCATTGTCTGGAGGCTGCCGCAGCAGCCGCATTCGCCTCGCAGAGCGCACGATTTCCGCAGGAAATACCACCGCCCCTTCGGGGTGGTGAGTAAGTGCGCCCTTCGGGAGAAAAAAGAGGAAGGCCCCCGGTTTCCCGGAGACCTCCCATCTGAAATTTAGATTTCTTTTCCCAGCTTCCGTGAAAGATACCCCTCCAGCGCAGGCAGCTCCATCGTCCGCACCTCCGGCAGCACCTTTTCCAGAATTGCACCCTCCTGAATGAGTCTGCGCGTTCTGGCTTTGCGCTCCTTGACCCGATTCCGTGCCTGCGCTTCCTCCAAACGGTGCTGCGCCTGAATCAATTTTTTCTCTGCATCTGTCATGTGAAGACTCCCCCTTATCTTCGTTTCTGCCAGACGATCTCGTACCCCAGCGCATCGGCAAGCTGGACGGCCTCGACATAGCGCAGGGATTCCCGCTGGAGCTTATTGGACAGGTTGGAAACGCTGTCAGACCAACCGTGTTCGTCCCGCAGCAGATCGACCACCTCCTGCATGGTCATTCCCTGACGGACGATGTACGATTTGATCTCATTTCTCAGATTGGATTTCATTTGGTTTTACCTCCATAATTTCGTATAATCGGTTTTCGTATCGGTGATGCCAGCGTGCTTGTCGGTGAAAAATCCGCTGTGCTGCAAATTCGCTCAGATTTCTGCCCGTGATGCCCTGTTCGTAGCAGCACCCTATCGGCTTCATCGTTCGGCATGGGAACATACAGAACGGCAGGATATGCCGCAGTCCGGGGCAGCGGATTCACGCTTCGGTAAATCACCTGATGGTGCAGTGCGTTCGACCTACGACAAAAATCTTTACGGATTTCACAAGCATTGATTTTGAAGCCGTTAAAATAGGCTGTCCGTGTACGGCTCGGTACGGCATAGACGGCTTGTGTACGCTGCTGTACGCCGGTTTTGTGTACCGAACGCCGATTCAGCGGCAGATTTTACACGATGCCGTGAATTGCTTCACCAAAGGCACAAGCAAACCCGTATTTTGCGGATGAAGTTGAAAAATGCCGTACAGAGTGTACGGCGTGTACGGCAATTTTGAAGTCCGGTTCTCATTTTTAATACGGCAGTGGGTTGACCACTTCAATGCCCATAAAACCGCGCACCCGCTTGCCACCGACATGGACATTGTTGGTGGCCTCTACATTGTAAAGGCGCTCGTTCTGCGCCAGTTCCGAGCTGAGACGATTTGCAGACATGGGCTTTTGCGCATTGTCCTCGCACCAGCGCTGATACGCCTCATACAGTGCCTTGGAGCTGGCTTCACTGTCGGCCTTGAAGCGGATATAGCCCTCAGATTGCAGAAACTCGATCACATTGTTGCTGCTGCGCTTGACCGTCTCCATATTCTCTCTGGCCTTGCCGGAAATGCTGAACTGATAGTTGTTCCCAATCAACCGATGCAGGCCCTCCAGACACCAGAGGAAGATGCCCTCCTTTTCCCGCAGCAGCTTGTCCACCAGAAACGGATCGTCTGCTCTGCCTGCGGGCCGGTCTTTGGTGGTCAGCACGATCTGGCGGCGAAAGAAACCGTCGGATTTGTCGTGCAGGGCGGTGAGCGCACCGTTGCCGAAGCAAAGAAAACGCACATAGAGCTGGCTTTGGTAGCTCTGAACACCCTTACGCTCCATGTCCATTTTGCACTCGGAGGTCACGATGGATTTGATGTAGTTGGTCTTTGGCAGGGCGCTCATGTCCATATCGTCGTCCACCATCAGGAGCTTGTTTTCCAAGTCTGCACGGCTGAACCGGTTGCTCTCCACCTTTTGGATGCTGGTGGTATTCATGCTGTCCCCCAGCAGCGAGCGCATGACAAGACCAATGCGGCTTTTGCCCTCGCCGCCCTTGCCGATCAACATGAGCATTTTCTGCCCCTTGGTGGTGGGCAGCAGGCAGTAGCCGAGAAATTCCTGCAAGGTGGGAATGTCCTCCGGTTGCAGCAGCTCGGACAGGAATTGCAGCCAGCGTTTCGGTGCAGATGCATTGGAATTATAAGAGACGGTCAATCGGTTGTTGCAGTAGCTCTTGTCGGCGATGAAGCTGCCGTCCATAAAATACGTCCCGTTGGCAACGTGGATGCGGTCCGTCTCAATGGGCAGCGGCGGCGAATAGGCTTGCAGTTTGATGCTGGCAAGCAGATTTGCCACGACTTTGGACAAGCCGGAGGTCAGACAGCCGGAGATTTCCTTCAGAATGAGATTGCCGATCTGCCCCTCATCCTCGATCAGTCCGTCCGCGGTGAAAAGCCGCCCACGCACACATTTCATGGGGTGTTTCTCCAAAAACTGCTGGCAGAACAGCACCTCATTGATGTGTTTGCTGTCGTACCAGTCAGGCCACGTCTGCGGTGTTGTTGTCATTTTCGTCCTCCTTGTGAATTTCCTCTAATCTTTGCCGCAGCTCTTCCAGCTTTCCATCCGACATCTGCTGCCGCACCACCTCGGCGCATTCGTGGGAATCCCCGGCGCACAGAATGTCCAGATAGTATTCTGTCTGGTCGAGGTTGTGGCAGGCTTCTATAAATCGTTCATCCGGTGCTTCTGCTGGTAACTGCGGCGCATACCGCACCTTCCAGTCCCGCAGGACACGGGCGTAATCGGACAGAACAGAAAAGCACAGCCGCTCGTTTTCCATGAGCTGCTGTGCTTCTGTTTGGATATGCTTTGCGTGGAGTGCTGCTGCGCTGGGCGGCTTGTCCGGGCTGAGATGAAAATCTGCCATCAGCTTCCGCGCCGCATCATAGGGCGAAAGCTGAAACAGCTTGCCCACAAAGTCGATCACATCCCCGTGCTTCCCGCAGGCAAAGCAATAATAGTGATCATCCGCCACATACAGGCCGGGGTGCCGGTCGTTGTGGAACAGGCAGAGCGCCATGCCGTAATGGTTGACCTCCACGCCGTACCGCTCTGCTGCATCCCGGCAGCTTACGCCATATTTGACAATTTCAAAAAGATTCATTGTTCCTCCTTTTCTGCACAAAAAGGCGGCCTGCCCGATCTGGGGCAAGCCGCCGTCTGCGTCTCTTCTTATGCTGTTTTCGTTTCTTTCTCCGGCACTGCTGGTTCGAGCTTCGCCTCTCGCAAGGCTTTCTTCCGTGCGACCTGCCGCTTGATCTGTGCTGCATACCGACAATCGTCACTGCAATATTTCACATCTGACCTTGTTGTGATAAACTCCTTGCCGCAGTTCTCACAGGTACACTCTCGGCTGCGGCTCTCCGCCGCCTCCTGCCGGTAGAATTTCGCCCGGCAGTTGGGGCCGCAGAACAGGGTATTTGTCCGCTTGGATGCAAACTCCTGCCCGCAGCATTTGCAGGTCAGCGTAACCGGGACACCCACGATGCGTTCCCCGGATTTCAGCTTCTGATAGCGCTCCCGGCTGCGGATGCGCTCCTTCTTCAAGAACTCCTGCCGCTTGATTTCTTCTTCGCTCAGCTCCGTGACAGGCAGCTCAAACCGCCCGATGAACCGCAGATGGATCTCCACTTCCTGCACCCGGTCGCCGTCAATTTTTTCCGGGGCGTGGACGATGATTTTCTCAATAAACTCGTTGATCATGGGCGTGGTCAGCTCGGAGAAGTCCGTGTACTTCTTTGCCAGCTCCAGAAACTGCTTGGCTCGGTCGGTGTCCTCGGCAAAGGCGGACATCTGCGTTTCCATTTCGGAGACGGACGCTGTCAGCGCTTTCTGCTCCGCCTCATATTCTGCCAGCAGACTGTCAAAGCGCTCATCAGTGATGCGCCCGACGGCAAAGGATTCATAGAGTTTTTTGATGATGGTGTCCAGCTCGGCAATGCGTTTCTTGTCCTTGCTCAGCTTCCGCTTGGCATCCTTGGCCGCTTCCGCCTGCCGCAGCTGGGAGGCAGAGCGCACCTTCTCCAGAAAAGCATCTCGGTCAGAGATGGCGAAGGTGCTGGCAGCCCGGATGGTTTCCAGAATCAGCTCCCGCAACACCTTGCTGCGGATATAGTGTCCGCTGCAAGCGTGGGTGCGTTTCTGATGTGCCAGCGTATAGGTGGAGCAATCGTAAAAATCCGACGGATAGGGATTGTTCTCCGTACCGCCCCGTGAACGATGATTCATCATCTTTGCGCCGCAGTCCGCACAGAACACAAGTCCCGTCAGCGGATTGGCCTCACCCAGCGTGTCATGCCGCCGTGGCGTTTTCCGCAGCTTCTGCGCCAGCTCCCATGTTTCTGCATCCACGATGGCTTCATGGGTGTTCTCGAAAATCAGCCAATCCTCTTTGGGATTCATTACGGCATTTTTATCCTTATAGGACTGCTTGTGGGAACGGAAATTCACCGTATGCCCCATATACTCCGGCTTGGACAAAATCTGCCCAACGATGTAGCCGCTCCAGTTATAGGGGTTGGGGAACTCCTCCTTGCTTTTCCAGACGCCTTTATTCTGCTTGCCAAAGTAGACCGCAGGCGTGTCGATCTTGTCATCGAACAGAATGCGGGCAATATCGTAAGGGCCTTTGCCCTCGATGGTCAGCTGGAAGATACGCCGCACCACGGCGGCAGCTTCCTCGTCGATCAGCCAGTGATACTTGTTCTCCGGGTCTTTCTTGTAGCCATAGATGGCGCAGTTGGTGGTGGGCTTGCCGGATTCCCCTTTGACCCGAATGGCGGTTTTCTGCTTGCGGCTCAGGTCACGAAGATACCATTCGTTCATGATGTTGAGGAAGGGCGCAAATTCGTTGCTGTTCTGATCGTCGCTGTCCACGCCGTTGGCAATCGCCACAAAGTGGACGCCGTGCTGCCGGAAGAATACCTCCGTGTAAAAGCCGGTTTGCAGGTAATCACGACCGGCCCGGCTCATATCCTTGACAATGACATGGGCAACCTTTCCGGCCTCGATGTCCGCCACCAGCCGTTTCCATGCGGGACGGTCAAAATTACCGCCGCTCCATCCGTCATCGGTATAGTGGCGGCAGTTGGCGTAGCCTCTCTGCTGGGCATAGCTTTCGAGGTATTTTTTTCTGATTCACGATGGAGTTGCTATCACCAGCATTGTCATCGTCACGGCTCAGCCGCTCATACAGAGCGGTGATCTTTTCCTCAGTCTGTTTCATGCGCATTCGGCGCTCCTTTCAGACTGACGGCTCATTTGTGGTGCTTCCATTATACCACAAGTACCGTCATTTGTAACCCCCTCATTGCGGATCATCCGCAGAATCTTTTCCTCCATAGTCTCCGCTGCTGTTTCGCTGAATGCGACCCTTACCTTATA
Source organism: Vescimonas coprocola (assembly GCF_018408575.1). Lineage (NCBI taxonomy): Bacteria > Bacillati > Bacillota > Clostridia > Eubacteriales > Oscillospiraceae > Vescimonas > Vescimonas coprocola. The sequence continues at coordinate 410,209 of NZ_AP023418.1, read as the reverse complement.
GGTGGTGCCGCCGATGCGCCGAATGATGAACTGTTCCTGTTGCGTTTGCTCCATAGGCTTCCTCCTTGCGTAATTTGCTGGTTTTTGATATAATAAATCCGGTTCCGTTGACTGTAAGCCAACCGTGTCTTTCTGTTGGTTTTCCATGCCCCATATCCTCCTTTTCTTCGTTGATGGCTCGGAGAGTAACCTGTGTAACTTGCGTTAAGATTACTTCCTCTACTAATAGGAGAAATACGGGGTGTAAATCGGAACTGTTTTTTGAGAAAAAGAAAAATATTTTTTCGAGGAGGTGAAGCTGTCGTGGAATCATGGGAGGATGAACTGCTGTGGGATGATGATTTTTCCGATGAGGAAGAAGATACCGAGGAGCAAATAGAGGAAGCCGACCTTGAAATGGATGAGGATAGCTTCGCCGATTGGGAGGATTCGTCTGACGGTGCGCCGGAGGACGAGACGCTGGAGGAAGCACTTGCAGAAGAACGCACACTGGAGATGGAGAGCGAGCTGGAGCAAGACGAGCACCCCAGAGACTACAACGCCGAGCAGGAGGACGAGGAGGAAGAAGCCGCGCCCACCAGCGAAAAACGGCTCAAACGGGAAATTCGCGCAGAGGCTCTGCGGCGGCTGGAGGAAGCAGCCCGGACGGAATCGGATTTTCTGAGTGTTGTGGACGAGTGGAACAAGCTGGACAGAAATCGGGAACGCCGGGAGCGTGACCACGAAAATCTGCGCGGGGATGTGCCGTTGGAGTTTCAGGCCGTGCCTGATCCGAAGATCGCCCCGATGTGGATGAATTTGCCAAGGTTTCGCCAGCTTTGTCAGGGAAATTTTCTTGACATCATCTTCTCCTGTCCCTACGAGCTGCACCAGCTGACAGCAAACCGTTTTCTCTCCAAACTCTTCTTCACCCTCAGCGATGAACAGAAGGAGGTACTGTACTACCTGTTCGTCAAGCAATACAGCACCACAAGGCTTGCTGCCATCCGTGGGCAATCCGACCGGAACATCCGTAAGCTGCGGATGACCATTCAGAAAAAGCTGCAAAGGCGGATGTATGAGCATCTGAGCGAAAAGCTGGAAAAGGACTACAGCATTACCCTGCGAGAGCGCGAGTTCGTGGAGGAATATGAAGCACTGCTGCAAACCATGGGCAAAGATGCCGTAATCCGCCCGGAGAATAAAACACCTCCGAGAAAGAAAAAAGCCGCCCTTGACGAAGCCAAGGACGGTTGATACAATAGTAATATGGTTAATATATAGTTGGATTACGAGCAGAGAGGAACAGTACCATGAAGAATCTCTTTGAGCAGTCCCGTTCCCATTGGGTGCGGTATGACCGCTATGAACTGAAAACTGCCGCAGACGGAAAGCGGTATATCACGCCGGGGAAGAATGCCAAACCCGACATCTATAATCCCTTGAAGGAAGCGCCGGGAATCGTGCTGGATGCGCTGAATGTGGGAATGCTGATGATGAACCGCAGTCCGGAGGACGAGGTGCAGAAGGCTATTCTGGAGTTTGTGACCCATTACGGTTTGCTGGGTCTGATGACGGCGCTGCCCACCACGCCGTCCTTTATGGACTATGAGAAGGTGTATCTGCCGAAAAACCATTTCATCAAGGAAGAAAGCATGGCAACAGAGGACTACCTTGCCCTGTTCTATCCCTTTGACAAATTGGATGTAGTGAAAAAAGGCGTGGAATCCAGTTGGAATGTTTCCGGGGATAATATGATGATTGCCCTGACCATGACCTTCATGGATGAGCCGATGGCAAAGAACATGAGCTTCCAGCGGGAGTATGCTGAAGCCTATGACTGGGTGGCGCAGCAGTTCAAGGACTGGGCTTTCACTCTGACTACCTCTATTTTGTACTACAATGACTACGACAGCATTGACGAGGATACAAGAAATCTCTACCGCAAGGCCATGGCTGCCTTCGGCGGCATTGCGCCCAGCTATCATATTGAGCTGTTGGACAAGCCGACCATCTATTGGGATTTTCACTCCCTGCTGCTGGGCATCCAGATGATGTTCAGCTTCCTGCTGGTGGATGGAGAGAAGCCCCTGCGGCTGTGCAAGCACTGCCAGAAGGTGTTTCTGAGCAGTCGCTCCAATTCCGCATTTTGCAGCCCCCGCTGCAAGAATCAGTATAATGTCTATAAGAGCAGAGAAAAAAATAAGGGGCAGGACGGTGAGAATGATGATTGACCGCTGGATCGCAGAAGCGACCGAATGTGATTTCAAGGTCGCGCTGGAGGTAAAGAAGCCGAAAAGCTGGCTCAAAAGCGTCAGTGCGTTTGCAAACGGAATTGGCGGTACGCTGTTTTTTGGTATTGATAATGACAGAAATGCTGTCGGCTTAGACGATGCACAGACCGATGCAGAGGCAATCAGCCGGTTGATCAAAGAGCGTATCACGCCTTATCCGAGTTTTGTCCTCGCACCGGAGCGGGAGGACGGCAAGGACATTCTTGTGCTGTCTGTGTCAGCAGGGCGCTCCACACCGTATTACTACAAAGCGGACGGCATTATGGAGGCGTATATCCGCATCGGCAATGAAAGCGTGATCGCCCCGTCCTATGCGCTGAACCAACTGATTCTCAAGGGAATGCACCGCACTTATGACGAACTGGTTTCCGAGTATGATTTCAAGGATTACGCTTTTTCCAAGCTGCGCGAACGGTATAAGGCTTGGACGGGCAACAGCATGGAAGAAAAGCTGTTCGATTCCTTCGATATGCGGGACGAACACGGCAAGCTGACCAATGCGGGCGCTTTGCTTGCAGATGATTCTCCCATCCGGCATTCCCGCCTGTTCTGCACACGCTGGAACGGCCTTGATAAAAGCGGCGGCATGGTGGATGCACTTGACAGCGCAGAATTCTCCGGTAGCCTGATCATCCTGCTCAATGAGGGTGTCAGCTTTGTCAAGCGGAATATGAAAACGCGCTGGAAGAAAACTGCCGATTCTCGTGTTGAGATGCCCGACTACTGCGAACGAAGCGTTTTTGAGGCGCTTGTCAATGCGCTGATCCACCGCGACTATCTGATATTGGGCAGCGAGGTACACATTGATATTTACGATGACCGCCTTACCATTTATTCTCCCGGTGGTATGCCCGACGGTACGCGAATACAGGAACGAGACCTGTCCAGCATTTCCTCCACACGACGCAATCCCGTCCTTGCAGATATTTTCGGCAGATTGGGCTATATGGAGCGGCAGGGCAGTGGTTTTAAGAAGATCACGGAATCCTATCATGCCGCCCACAACTACCGTGCTGAGTTGGAGCCTAAATTCTACTCGGATGTTACCTCATTCCAAGTGACGCTGTACAACCTGAATTATGGGCAATCCATTGATAAAACGAGTATTTCGGATGAAAACCAGTTGTTTGATGAGCAGAAAGCAGTTGTTTCTGAGAAAAACCAGCTGTTTGAAACATTCCTTTTAGGGCTGAAAGCGAAAGCAAGCACCAAGGAAACAATGCTAAAGCTGTATCATAAATTTGGTTTTGACGCTGCATTTGCACGAGCGGATATTATGAATCTCGCGGGTGTAACCCTCCTCACCGGCAGGTGCATTGATAGATAAGCTCAAAAGCGCAGGACTAATAGAACCTGTTGCCGGTCAAGGCAAGGGCAAATATAGGTTCGTATTGCCCAAAGAATAAGAGAACGCCCGTTATCGGCCATGCAGCCAATAACGGGCGTTCATCAGTTATATACAAGTTCAGTCAGAACAATTTCCTCAGCACGGCTGCGGATGCTGTTCATGCGGCGCACCCATTCCATTTGGTCGGCGGCTTTGAGCGCTTCGGTCACATCTTCCTGCCTTGCCATATCGGAAACGATGATTGCCATACGCTCGTTGCAGGCTTGGTCGATCTCGGCAAGGTGCCGATGCAGCGTTCCGCTTGTGAGCAGGCTTGCATAGAGAACCGGACGATGTTCTTTCAGATAGTTGCGGCGCATACGCCCGTACTTGCCGATCTGGTATTCTGGTTCGTCCGGCAGCGCAAGGTTCGGGATAAGATAATCACCCTCCTGACGGTAAGTGCCGCCCATTTCCTCAAATAGAGATTTCATAAAGTTCAGCTCCTTTTTGTGTTGATTTGCAGCGGTTATAAGTTTTTTGTCTCCTTTCCTACAACTGCTGTTCCATTCACCACAAATGAGCCGCAGTCATATGTATTAGGTGGGAGAAACCACCCTCTACATAGTAACTCTTGATTCTGGATACTGTTCGAGTCATCCGTCTTATTTGTTTTCTGCGTATCCTCCTGACTCAGCCGGCCATAGAGGATGGTATATTTTTCGTTGCTTGCCATTGCTACTCCTTTCCGGGCAAGCCGATACGGCAACAACTAACATACCGTATCTCCTGCCCAATGTCTATCCTCAAATCGAACCTTTTCCCAAATCACTGTCGATGATTTGGAGCATCTGCTCCGTAGGTGTTTTCGCTTTCTCTGCGGTAGAGAAGATGGAACGGACAAAGAATTTTCGTCCGCCCACGATCATCTCCCGACGCAGCTCCATACCACGTTCCGTTTCGTGATAGGATGTATCCCGGTAGATCGGCGTGATTGTATTGTCATCCCGGTAGCCGATTGCTCGCTCCGGAATATAACCACCCAGAATACCTGTCTCCATATACACTTCGAATTCACTTTTCATAGCATTCCTTTCCCCCAAAACCAATTCGGGCAACAAAAATAGCAGACCGTCACATGGTCTGCTGCCAACTCCGTTCTTCTTCGTGATCGTCCTCTTTCTGACCGAGGGCAATCTTCTTTTCCTTTTCTTTGCGCAGCGTTTTTCTGTCTGCGTGATAATGCATGGTGGTGCTGTCCGTCACAGGCTCAGCAGACTGAGATTGTTCCAGTCTCCAGCCCAGGCCCACCACAGCAGAAACAACGCCGCCAGCGCCATCAGCAGGACTATCCATGTCGGACCATCCAGGTGCGGCAGATGCAGCCTGGGTAGTTTGATATTGGGCAGAGAAGAACGCTTCTCTTTCGGCTTCCCAGCCTGTTCGGCCATCTGCTCCAGATGCTTCAGCACTTTCAGCAGCTCGTCCACCTGTGTCCGGGTCGGGAACTGCTCCTGCAGTTCGCTGGCCTTCTTCAGATAGCCGGTCTGTCTCTCGGCGTGGTAACCCAGCGTGTAGAGGTCGCTCTGCAGATCCCCCCCAGTCTTCTTTCGTGGGATGCACTTCGGAAGTAGGTGTCTGCTCCTGTGCCAGGGGTTGCGGCGTGCTCTGTACTGTCAGCGCTGATGTGGTCTGCGCTGTCTGTGCAGGACGGTTCTTCTCCAACAGCTCGTCCATAGATAATTTCTTCTCTGATCCTGAATTCATATTCCATGTTCTCCTTTAGATATTTGTCACCGAACAACAGCCGGTCACGACATTGCCAGCCGCTCGGCGTGGTATAGGTGATGTTCTTTCGGGACTTTTCCCAGCGAACCTTGTAGCCCTCGCTCTCCATCAGCGCAATGAATTTCTCACGGGTGAACGCATGGCGCATACAATCGTTGATGATATTCATGAGCTGCAGCTTTTTGCTCTGACCACGGGCTGCTGTGTGATACTCACCGATGGTCATAGTCTTTGTTTTCTGCTTTTGTTCCCTTGGTTGAAACACAGGAAGTGAAAACTCCCTGCAGACCATGTCGTTGCGATGCCGCAGTTCCTGGAGCTGCTCCTTTGCGATATGCAGTTTCCGTCCGGTATCAAAGTTGACCGAGTTGATGAGAAAGTGAGAATGGATGTGCTCCCGGTCTACGTGGGTGCAGACCAACACCTCGCAGCCGTCGAAGTATTCCGCCAGCCGCCGCGCGGCTTCGTGGGCCTGCCGGGGATCGACCGCCGCGCCCTTCGGAAAGCACTGCACCATGTGGTAGAACATCACGCCGCCGTCCTTGTGGTAGAGCAGCTTGGTATTCAGGAAGTCGTCATAGACGCTTTGGGGCTGACAGTTGATGCCGCTGATGAGCGGCCCGTCCTCCCATGCGGTTTTCTTCTCCTGCATGATGTAGAGCATCACGCTGCGCATGGCGGCGTGGGATTGCGTGCCCCGCTTGTAGTTCACGAAATGTACGATGGCCATACGGCTCACCGACCTTCCAAGACTGACCGCAGAGCGGCGCTGACCTCGGACAGTTCCTGCGCGGCCTTGTCGAGGCCGATGACCTGCACCTTGCCCATGTTGGCGAGGACGGTAAGGCGGTTGATGTTGCTGCCGATGCCCTTGAGCTGGCGGAGCAGTTCTTTCTGCCCGTCGATGACAATGATCCGCTTGCCGAGACAGCAGGCGGTGACGTAGTCGCTCATGGACATATGGGCCTTCGCTGCCAGCGCCTTGATCTTCTCGCGGTCGGCGGACGCCATGCGCGTACTGAATTTGATATCTTTTTTCATAATCAATGACCTTTCTGAAATGATTTCTTTCGTCCCCTCGGAGAGCTGGGGGGGGCTTCAAGTGGGTGTGGGCTTCTGCCCGAAAATGGGGTGTGGGGCCACGCCCCGCCCAGAGCATTTGGCAGGGCAGCGGCTTCGCCGCAGACCAGACAAATGCGATGCTGGCCACCTCCAACGGAGGTGATAAGACTCCTGTAAAAGGAAACTCCCTGCGCCTATTGGAAATAACGGCTTAAGCAGAGAAATTTCCCATCTGCGGCAGAGAAATGAAATGTTTCTTCATCCGGTTTTTAAGGGATTATTTCTCCTGCACACAGCACTTTTTCGGCGTTCCTGCATGGGGGTGGTATCACTACCCTCGGCGTGCGCTTCATGCCGTTGAAACGCTGGACGCCCACGGGTCACGGCGGCGTATTCGCCGTTTTTATGCCGCCGCAGTGCTCGCCCTGTGCGGGCTGAATATCCCCTCAGCGGATACACACACCACCCCAGCCCCGAACCGCGCACACAGCGGCTTACAGGGCGAAACACGGGGCGTTCTCACCGCCTGAGACATCGGCAGGGTCGATAGGGTCAACAACTTGGGTATCCTGTGTATCGTCACTTTCGGCACGGCGCAGCTCGATGAGCCGCTTGCCGTTGCTGCGGCGCACCACGGCGGAAATGCCGATTTTCCTTAGTGCGTCAAGGTTTTGCAGGATCTGTCGGGATACTTTCTTGGGTGACATGCGCTCCACCCCCACAGGGTCGATTCGTTCAGACAGCTCTGTGGGAGTGCCGATAAATTTGGTTCGCTCACGCATTAGTTCAGAGAGAAGATAAATGATGCGGTCGCCCAGCAGTTCTGGCTGTGTCCGGCTGTCCGACACCAGCTCCCATACATTTTCACCGTTGCGCTCCAGTGTCAGCTCCCGGTATTCAATGTCACGGCCAATACAGGAGAGCTTCGCTCTGCCGCTGCCCCGCCGTTCCTCCACCAGCGTGAAGCTGGAATCCACCGCACCGCTGATGGCGGTGGTGCCGGAGATGCGATTGAACACATCGTCAGCGCTCTCCTTGCGCAGATGATGGATCAGCAAAATGGCGATGCCGTGGGCATCCGCAATCTGCTTCAGAGCAGAGAGGTCACGGTAGTCATTTGCGTAGGTGTTGTCATAACCGGCGCCGCGGATCATTTGCAGCGTATCGATGATAACCAGCACCGTGTCGGGGTGCTCTGAGAGGAACGCGCGGAGCTGTTCCTCCAGACCCTTGCCAAGGGTATCGCTGTTGGTGGAGAAGTGGACGTTGGCGGGGGCGTCCTCTGTGATCTCGAACAGACGGTTCTGGATGCGGAGGGTGGAGTCCTCCAGGCAGAGGTAGAGCGTGGTGCCCTGTTTCACGCCCATGCCCCAGACGGGATCGCCCTTCGCCACCGTGACGGCCAGCCACAGCGCCAGCCATGACTTTCCCACCTTGGGTGAGCCCGCGAGGATGTGCAGACCCTGAGAGAGCAGCGTGTCCACCACGAAGTTCAGCGGTGTGAGCGGCTGACTCATCAGCGTTTCACCGTCGATGGTCAGTAATCGGTTTTCTTTTTTCAATTTTTGTTCCTCCAGATAAAAGAATAAGGGCAGAGACCTCGCTGCAGTCGAGGCTCTAACCCTTTCACTTGATTATTCTGTCTTTTTTGATAGAATGAGAATATCGCGGGACAGCTGTAAAACGGATATGGGACAGGGGGCGATGCTATGCCGCTGGGAGTACAGCAGAACAACGATTTCACGCAGTTCACAATGGATGTCTGGAATGACAAGATCTTTTATCAGGAGCAGGAGTTTCCGGCGGGATTCATGGCGATGTCCATTCTGAACATTCCCGAAGAAGAACTGCCGGAGCTGATACAGGCCGGCGGCGCACCAACCTTCCTGTTCCCTGTGGTGGTACAGGGCAGCGATGAGGACGCTGCGGCGGTATTCCCGCAGCTGCGGGAACGGATACTGTATCTGACTGAACTGCTTTGGAAGTATCCGCCCTTTTGCTACAATGACTATGAGAAGGAAATGAGCCGGATCAATATCCTGTTTGACGAAAGAAACCTCCTGCAAATACGGACGCCCAATTCAGAGCTCCAGACAGAGTTTCTGAGATTCTGCGTCGGGATTATACGCATCCCTATCGCCATGTACCACTTCTATGCAGCGGGGCGGTTCTTTGAGCTGGATTATCTGCGGCGTCTGAAAAAACGGAACGAAACACATTTCGCCGTGGCCGCGCATGACTGCTTCAACAGCGAGCAGTTTTGGGATGAGATGCGGAGTTTACAGAGCTTGGATATGGAGCCGTTCACGGTCTACCCGGAGCTGTCCTCCTCCTATGTGTTTGCCCGCAGTCCTAAAAACGAAAAAGAAATGGTGTTTGTGGAACGGGTGATTTTTCCGCGCCTGACCGATTTCTACACCTATGACCTGATGAACGGATTGCACCACGGCCACGCGCCCAGCCAGTGCCAAGGCTGCGGGAGATACTTTCTGACCACTAACGGCCACATCCCTAAATACTGCGACGGCGTCGCCCCGCAGGACAGCCGCTATACCTGCCGGCAGTATGGCGCGATGATGCACCAGAAGGAGCAGAACAAACAGCACCCGGTCTACCGCCTGTTCAATACCCGCACCGACACCATCCGCAAGCATCACCAGAGAGGGAAGATCTCCGATGACCTGCGGCGGGAGGCACTGTATCTGGCGGGGAGCTACCGGGACAAGGCGCTGATGGACAACGACTATGCCGCTGACGGATATGCGCACGACATGGAATTGGAACACATTTACGCGGAGGCAGAGAATCGGCTGAAATGAGGAAGGGGGGCCATTCCTGTGACGAAAAATATGTACATCGTTGCCGGGGACGGCCCCTGCAATGAAGAGCTGGCGTTGCGAATGCAAGCCGGAGACAAAAACGCTGCGGAGCGGCTCGTCGCACAGAACGAGGGCTACCTCACCGACCTGGCGTGGGCGTACACACCGTTGTGTGAGATGGAGGATTTGAAGCAGGAGGCGGCGCTGGCACTGCTGGACGCGGCGAGGCGCTTTGATCCCGCCTACGGAACGAAGCTGCTGACCTATGCGACGCCCGCGATAGAAGCAACGCTGTCTGACTACGCCGCGCGGCATGCCTTCCCGCTGTCCGTCCCAGCCAGCCGCGGCAGCCAACTGCGCAGGGTGGCATACCTCTGCGTCGAGGCACAGGATGCCTCAGAGACAGAATTGACCAAGGCGGTATGCGAAAAGTTGAAGGTATCCTCCAAGGCAGCCGAGGCGTTGATAAAAGAATACCGGACGCTGTTTTGCGTCCAGCAGTTAGGTGACGATGTGTTCTCCGTCAGCTGCGGCGGCAATCCCGCTGTTGCCTATGACCGCCTCATGCGTCGGACGCTGCTGATGCAGCGGATGGAGGAGGTGCTGACGCCCAGAGAGCTGAATCTGGTGCGAAGCTACCTCGGCATCGGTCAGCCGGACGAGGTCGGCATGACCTTTCAGGAGCTGGCGATCTATCTCAACTACAATGGCCCCAGCGGAGCGGAGAAGGCGTATAAGACTGCTCTTCAGAAGCTGAGGAAAAATCTGTATTCTGGCACATACGGACAGTGGCTTTCCGCACAGAGAGCGATCCGTGCGGCCAAGGCGGAAGCCGAAGCGAATTCTGGGCAGTACACAACGCCACAGAGGACATGGTTGGACGAAAAGGCACTGATGGAGCGGTTTATCTGCGAGGTCGTTTCGCTGATCCGTGTCCATAAGATTTTCAGTGACACATTGGAGAAGGAAACAGAATGAGCGGTACGGCACCAGGCTTGGCCTGATACCGTACTGCTTTTCGTTTATCCCATGATGCCGATTTTATTGCTGTTCTCGTACATGTCCTCGGCGTATTCAACATGGTTGGGGCCTTGACTTTCTATCCAGCCGAAGCCCGGCACATAGACCATGTTGTACGGAGAGCTGTCAGATGATGCCGAGGCAGACCCCGGTTCTTGCGGTGGTGTGGCATTCTGTTCAGGGGAAGCCTGTACTTCACCCGACGGAGTCGCTTGAATAGGCGATGACCCCAGTGCAGTGGCAGCTTCTTTGACTGGCTCCGGTTGCGTTACATCCGACTTTTCTTCCTCTGGCATTATGATTTCTCCAATTTCTGGCAACTCCGGAACTTCGGGCTGTGCGGCGATTACGGCGGGCGAAGTAGGCGACGCAGATGTTTCCACGGCTGGCTCGTTCTGCAGCCACACGGCGGCACACAGGGCCAGACAGGCGGCGGATGCGGCTACAGTAGTGATTAGCTTCTTCATTTTGCTTCTTCCTTTCTGGACATGGAAAGAGCGCCCAATCTTTTCGCCGTACAGCGAGAGACTGAGCGCTCTTTTTCATGTTGATTCAGTTCCATAGAGAGCCGCCACGCCAGCTCAAATCCAGAGATAAAGCTGTCGATGGATGTGTCCTCCACAATGCGGTCTTTGGCGTCGATGATCTGCAGCACCAGCCGCCGTTCCGGCTTTTCCAACACTTCAATGAGTGCCTGATGGCATTCCTCGATTTCCTTCTTCTGTGCTGGGAGCTCTGGCGGAGTATAGAAGCAATCGTACAGGTCCTTGAGTAATGTTTTCATGTGTTGCACCTCCTGGTAGCAACACACCATACCACAGAACGAGGAGAATAGCCAACAAAATATTTAAAAAATCACTCGTAAAGAAAAAAGCGTTTAGATTCGCGATAACTTTAATTCATGCAATCGAAACAACTCGCGAAAAAGCGAAATATGTTGAAAACAGATGTGGTTCGTAGTAGTATAATTTTATAAATCCTTCTTATTCGGGGTGAAACCATGAAAGTAACTTACAAAAAATTATGGGTCCTTTGCGCTGAACGAGAGATGAGCAAAGCTGAGCTACGCAAGCGTGCAGGACTTTCTTCTGCTACATTTACTAAGCTCCGAAAAAATCAAGAAGTGAATCTATCTATCCTCCTTAAAATTGCCACTGTTATGGATTGCAATGCGGGAGAAATGATGGATTTTATCAAAGATGACACTCCTGTGGAGAGTACAGAACCATAAAGGGAGTACGGGTGACTAAATATGCCGTTAACGCATGTATGTGTATGGGATTCTAAAACTGGATATCGTCGTGTCACGGTCGAAGAAGCATGCGAAATGTACCCTTATGGTGCGTCAGCACGAAGCGGCCATTTTGTATGTGAATTATGCGCACAAAATGTTTTACTTACCGCCCCTGGTATGAATGTTCAACACTTCCGTCATGATCCGGCCTCTCCCAATAAAGAATGCGACGAACGCCAAGCCTCTTTTGATCCAAACTACGGTCGATCGCTACGAGCACTTAACAGCCATATAATGCCTTTGCGTCTTGTTGTAACAGGATCGATATTTTCTCTACAATTAGGGTTCTTCTACCCTCCAGACAACAAGGCACACTGCGACAAAATTAAGATAGCCGGAGATTCACACCAAGTTTATGAGTACTCGTTTGAGCGAATTGAGCGGATTGGAACAACATACTTAAGCGTCGGCTCTATTCCGAGCCAGATTTACGGGGTCGAGTATGTAAATGCTAACACAGAGCTAAAACGCTTCTGGTCTAACAAAATAACAGGAATTAATACGACAGGATCTTTCTTTGATGGCCGAACTGGGCAGATTCTCCAATCCGGAGGAAAAGCTTATTCCGGGAATTCCTATTATTTATTACAACGATGTCCACTGTATTCCTACCATACAGATATTGAGGCAACAGAAGTAGCAAGAAATCAAGCGAGTCCTTTCACTACTTGGTATCTGTACAAGATTCGTATCAAGAAGTTTTCAGCTTACTCTGCGAAGTTTTTCCTAAAATACGCGATTTTCCTGACCGAAAAACCGACGAAATTCTATCCTATATGGCCGGCATACATCAATGATCCGTATTTTATATACCACAACTCACCTGAGTTCTACTTCTATTTATGTGGTGATGATGCCGAACTGAAATCATATCCCGCAACAGCGAATGTGCTGGGTATTCAGGATGGAAAACTGTATAAGCTCTACACTCGAGAAAGAGAACAGTTAATTTCACTCGGAAAATCGGGAGCATTGGGCTTCTCCTATTTGGTAAAGCAACCCCTGCGCAAAAAGGCGCCGTTACCAGCAATAATCATATCTGACCATTCTGGCAACACGCTAAATGAAGAGAGCTATGCAAAACTTCCTAAATTAAAGTGCATATCAGTTTCTTGCCCGTATGATGGGAAGGCTGTGGTTCAAAGAAACGGTAAGACCGAATATATCTACAAGCTTTCTGGCGAGGAGCATTTAACAATCGACGAACTATCATTTGGCACAGAGATACATTTTTATCAAGGCTGCGACTACATTCGCTCCATTCGTTTTGAGCAGGAAACCGTCAACATGGATGTTATGTTGCTGGATGCTGTACTTGTCAAAAAATTGAGTTCTTGCTCTGGCCCGATGATTCCTGTAACGCATGCAGTTGGAAGTTTTGTCAGTAAATTCTCGAAATATCCCCAAACGCAAAAATGGCTCTGCATGGCTTTGCGGCGAGGCGAAATTTCACGTACAGCTTTAAATTTGCTCAGGAAAACCATTCAAAATAATCCTGGGAGGGATAATGATGATTGACAATGAAGTTTCCTTCACATCACTGTGCTACATTACTGTAGATTACGAAGGGCGTATATGGCTGAACCGTTTAGCAGATGTGGAAGATGATATTTTACATACACCATTCAAGTCAGAACGGACGGATAACTATTTTGAAAACAGAGATAGACTGTACCGCAACGATGGGCCTACTGCGCTTGGAACGGTCGGTATTTGGGAGTGGACAGCAATTCCTAATAGGGATAACCCAACAATTGACTATGTCCAGTCGCACTATGTCAAAGACTACTCGCCGGTACGTGTAGTAGTTCTTATGGCAAAGTCTTTAGACGAAGTGGTTGAACAACTTCAGAATGGAACTGCTCGTACACAAGCTTACTTTTGCGATACACTTTTTTGCTATGAACCTAAATGGGGGCAGTTCGCAGGCGTACTGTGTCGTGCAAATGAGTTCAACATTTCGGATCGATGTGCAAAACTTTCGGAAACTGTCTATTCCCTGCCAAGCTACACAATTTCCTCCGGGGATATCTATAATTGGGATGATCGTAACCTAAGATTTCTAAAAACACTTCAGGCGGGAGAGCCTTCTGGATACGTTTCAATAGGAAATACAAACGAGGTTATTCGCACGCTCATTCTTGAACGCACCACATGGCCTTTGTTTAAGGAGTGTATTGGTGCCACCAAGGCTGAATGGAAACATTGCAAACTTCTTCTTGAGAAGATTTGCGGTGAATCTTTGTACGACGCGATTGTTCAAAAACTAAATTGTACTCTGGACCAAGCAAAACAGGCAGTTGATGATTTTGTTAATCGAGCAGATGTACTGATTAAGGTCGGCGATATCGATGTTAATGTGTTGGCTGAAATTGCAAAGAATCACGATGAATTAAGAGAATTATGCGAAAAAGCCGTATCCGTGGAATGGCATAATTCTCATGCTGCTGAAATTGCCAAAGCTGAGGCAGAAGTTTCAGAAATGGAAGAAACAATATCCATTGCAAAAAAGCAGCACAGTAAAATACTTGCAGAAATTGCTACAAAACAAGGTGAACTGGATCAGTTACTTGCAGAGATAGCGCAATATGAATCGATTGGAAAAGAAACGCTGGTCGCAGTGCGCCAGAAAATTGCTGACGCGCAAAAAGATATGGCAGGATTCATTGCTGATATTTCTGTTTTTCTGCCTCAGTCAAATGCAACCTTGCCGTATGGGAATCCCCCTGCCTCATGGCAATACAGCGGTACCAGTGGCCAATATTCTGATGAGGATATTGAACTCGCAGAAAGCTGGCGCAATGAATATGATGCAATCTATCAGAATTTGTCATGTGCGTTGGGCATTGAACCAGACTTCTGCTCAATGCTCACTGCTTTTCTGTATGCAACCCATATCAACAATGTGCCAACTTTGATTGCAGGCCCTGGGGGACAGGATATTGCTGAGGTGCTGTCTATTTCGATGTACGCAAACGGAGCAGGACAATTGACTTTAGGAGATGAATGTGACCTTTCTATAGTGGAAAGAATCAGCGAGGCTGACGATTCTATTGTGTCGGTTCAAAATATGTTCGGAAAAGGGTGGACGGATGCATTACCGCAGAAGTTTACAAGACTCAAAAAGCAGATAATCTGGACCCATCCATATGTCGAGGATATGCTTATTGAGCCGAAAGGCCTTTATAATTACATGCTCCCCGTCCTGAGTGAATGTTTTATAGGAAGTTTACCTGCTCTCGAGACATGGCCAAGTAAACGCACTGAGAAGTTCCAACCATATGTTTCTGAGGAAAAACAGTCTCTCCGGATATCTGCATTTAAGCGTTTGGGCCTTAGCAAACTCCTATTGGGCCAGTTAACCCGTGTCCTGTCCGATGCAAAATGCATTTTGGAGAATCCCGCAAAAGATAAGGACTTGGAACTGCTCTTTGGTGTGCTTCCTCTCTGCGTACTTACCGGGAGATTGGATGTCTTAAAGGATGTTATTGAAGGCGAGAGCGGGATCTCCAGTTCGGTAAAAGCTGAAGTTGCAAGATATATTGAGGAAGAGTGAACGATATGATAAACGACCTAATTGTTTCAATTGGAAGACAATTAAATATTCCGCAGTCAGATGACAACGAATGGGTTTGTCGGGTCGTTTATAGTGTTGCTGGGCAAATGGCTCTCGCTTCGCTTTGGGATCACACCGAGGATGGAGGTTCAGTTTCTATTCAGCATTTCAAAAGCAGAATTGACCAGATTTTTGATGCTTATGAGGGCATTTATCCGAAGATTGGATTTCTCCTCCCGCATGACAAGACGGATTTGATTGAGGAAATATACTCTATCTATCTGCGAAATGGGTTCTTTTATCATTCCGCTTATCAAATATCCCCAGCCGCTCTTGCAACTGGAGGAAATGGGGATCTTGTTCTTCACAGAGGTATTTCACCTGACTTGAAGTTATTTATGAGCGGATTGGGTTTCTATTCCGTTCAAACTTCAACTTCCGACAGGACAATATCATCAATGTTTGGTCTACAGGAGCAGTCGTTTGAAAGCTATCTCGAAGAACTGTTGGCGCATTGCGAATGGAAACAAATAGAATGGCCAGATAACTCAGAGTTTCTGCGGCTTGATCCTCCATTTAAATGGGGGTATTGGCAACAGATTCCCGAAAAAAATGACCATATATCCCTTGCAAGATATGGTGAGCCAAATAAAATTTTTGTATTTTATCGATATAGTAATGGGGTATTTCTGAATACACCGATTCCAGAATGGAGAATGCGGGACTATTTTTCGAATGTTCCAAGCAACCACGGCGAATATAGAAGGATTGCAATATCACTTCTAAAAAAACATGGAACACTTCCAGAAATCAAAACGAAGGCAAAGGGAAGTCTGATAGAAATCAAACTTGGCTATCGTCTGCCACCTTCGGAAGAAAACTTCTTCAAACTCTATAGCTGGCCTGTGCGATATGATTTTACATCAAAAACGCCCCAAGTCTTTACAAGAATGATGGCAAGGCAAATCTATCCTATGTTCAAACATGAGTTGGAATCAATGGGTTACTGCTTTGTGGAGGAATGATTATGTCCAATGGTGCAAACGGAGTTCACTTGCAACTGCGTGAAGCTCTGGAAAACTATATAAAGTCGCAATATTTTGGGAAGTCGCCTATCTTGCTGTCCGCTGCACAAAATAAGCTGAATCAAGAAGGTGTTCTTTATCAAAAACCGTATGTTGAATCATCACCTGCTTACAAAAGTACGACAAACGGAATCCAGTCATCTCCCAAGTTACCTGATTGGCTGAAAGACTATTTTAAGGCGCTATCAGATGCCAATCTTGGCGTATACCCATCACCTTTTTGTCACCAAATTTCCGCTTTGGAAGCGGCATTTGAGGGTCAGGATCTGTTTGTGTCAACAGGTACAGGCTCTGGTAAGACGGAATGTTTTATGTGGCCCTTGATGGCAAAACTTGCTTCAGAAGCAAGAAATAGCCCGGATAGCTGGGCTATGCGTGGCGTCCGAACGATTATCATGTATCCTATGAACGCCCTGGTTTCTGACCAGATTAGTCGTTTGCGCCGTTTGATTGGTGATCCAGACCACCGATTTATAAATATATTCCGCACCGCATGTGGAAATAATTCCCGCCGCCCTCAATTCGGCATGTATACCGGAAGAACTCCTTATGCAGGTAAGGAGCCCCGACGTAGTGAGGACCGTTCACTTGCGGCAACATATTCCCGTATGGTCAATCCTGAAAACGATGAAGAAAAAGCTTTTTTAGAGAAACTCATTAAGGACGGAAAACTACCGGCCAAAGAAAATTTTGATGAATTCCTTGAAAAACTCTATAACGGAAAACATATTCCGAACGATGAGGATGCAGAACTGGTAACTCGTTTTGAAATGCAGCAATTCTGCCCCGATATTTTGATTACAAACTACTCCATGCTTGAATATATGCTTCTTCGGCCAAGAGAGCATAAAATATGGTCAGATACTCAGGCATGGCTAAATGCAGATCCGAATAATAAGCTTCTATTTGTCATTGATGAAGCGCATATGTATCGTGGTTCTGCAGGCGGCGAGGTATCATTGCTCATACGGCGTTTATTCCACCGTTTGGGCATTAATCGCAGTAGAGTTCAATTTATATTGACTACCGCAAGTATGCCCAACAATAACGAGAATGACCGGAAGGCCGTCAGGACATTTGCAAATGAATTGACTGCATCTGACGACATGCATCCGTTCTGTTATCTCACTGGTGAACAAGAGGAAATTGGAAGCGGAAGTGCGTTCACTATCCCTTTCAGCAAATTCAACGAATCGCTTCCCGATGAATTTGAGGGTGATAACCCGAAGAGGCTCATGGCACTCAATCGCTTTTGGACAGGCATCGCAAATAGTGCTGCACCATTTAGCTCCTCCGAAGACGCATATCAGTGGCTATATGACCACCTGATTGACTATGTGCCTTTCTGCGAAATGTTCAAACGTTGCCGTGGTACAGCGGCCTCTCTACAAGAACTGGCAGAATCCATTTTCCCAGACAATAATCTGGAAGACGCCCTTCAAGCTGTCAGTGTCATGCTTGCAATTGCACCCTTGGCACGAAGCGAAAGTGGCAGCGTGCTATTTCCGGCGAGAATGCACATGCTCTTCCGAGGAATCAAAGGTGTTTATGCTTGCACAAATCCCAAGTGTTCTCATTCCCGCACAGAAAATGGTTTAACATTGGGGGAAGTCTATTTTGCGGATGGCAATTTGACCTGTAAGGAATGTGGAAGCACAGTTTATGAGCTGTACAATGATCGCCGCTGCGGTAGTATTTTCTTCAGAGGCTTTGTCCTAAAACAGGATTTTGAAGCCAGAAAACGCACTTATCTTTGGCATCAACCTGGTATGATGAATGAAGATGAGGTCAAGGAAATACACCTCTTTATTCCGTCTGCCGACTATCGGCTGCCGGAAAGACAGGGACAGAATAAAATTTTGCCTTGTTATTTGGATGTGTATAGCGGTTTTATTGATTTTTTGGATGATTCCTTGGAAGGAAAGCCGGGCATCAGAAAACTGTATTATAGCAGTTTTACCGCAAAGGCTCGTCCTGATATTCTGACATTTGCCACTTGTCCCCATTGCCGTCATGAGTTGTCCAAAATGCAGCTTACCTCTTTCAGTACAAGAGGCAATCAGTCCTTCTTCAATTTGATCAAGGCACAGTTCCAGGCGCAGCCTGCGGTTCCCGGAAAAACAGGAGATCCGAATCGGCTGCCTAATGAAGGGCGAAAGGTCCTGCTGTTCTCGGATAGTCGGCAGCGGGCAGCGAAGCTGGCAAGAGATATGTCGGATGCTTCTGATATGACAGCCGCCAGACAGCTTGCTGCGCTTGCCATCGATCGAATGGAACAAGAAGTTGTGGAACAGTCCATGAATTATTTTTATGACTACTTTGCCATGGTAGCCGTGGAGCATCATGTTCAGATTTTCCATGACAGTGAAACCGAAAAGCAACGAGCAAGACTGATTGAGCACGGCACGCAAGCATTGAAGAATTACACTCGCGCAAAGAAACGGAACCAGCAATACACCCCTCGCTTCACCATTGATAATGCGCCGGCACAAATGAAAGAGCAACTCTTTCGTTTCTATTGCGGCGGATATAATACGCTGATTGACTCTGCACTCAGCTGGATAGAGCCTACAGATGCGGCAAAATGGGATGCGATTGACGCATTGGAGGAGGCAGGCAATGAAGTTACTGAGGAAGAATTTATGGAACTGTTCAATGCATGGATTCTTTCCACCTGTGATTCCTCTGTGGTCCTTGGCCATACGATCCCTGATGTAATCCGCGAAAAAGTACGCCCGAACTATGTAGGATATGGTATTGATAAGGATAAAAAGTTCTCTACCGATATACGAGGAATAATGGGATGGGGCGATAATGATCCTATCGCAGCAAAATGGAGTCGGATTTTGCGGGAAAAATTCATGGACGAAGGGCAGTCTTCTAATGGAAAGTATTATATCGATCTGTCCCGTGTAAAACCGCGTTTCGATTTAGAGCATACCTGGTTCCGGTGTGAGCGCTGTTCGGAGCTCACTCCGTATTTGCTGAGAGGAAAATGTCCAAGTTGCCAGTGTGAAAAAATCCATCCCATGACAGCGGAAGAAATTGATGCACTGGATTTCTGGCGCGCACCTATTGATGAAGCGCTCCGGGGTGAGACTATCCGTGTAATTGATACGGAAGAACATACCGCACAGCTGTCCCACAAAGATCAGCGGGATGAGCTTTGGTCCAAAACAGAACAGTATGAACTCCGTTTCCAAGATTTCCTACAAGATGGTGAGGCACCAGTTGATATTCTGAGCAGTACTACTACAATGGAAGTGGGTATCGATATTGGCTCACTGGTCGCTGTTGGACTACGAAATATTCCCCCTATGCGAGAGAATTATCAGCAGCGTGCCGGTCGTGCCGGTCGTCGTGGTTCAAGTCTGTCTACAATCGTTACGTTCTGTGAAGATGGACCGCATGATTCTCTATACTTCTCTAATCCTGTGCCAATGTTTAGAGGTGATCCCAGGAGACCTTGGATTGATATCGGCAGCGAGAAGATCGTCCAGCGTCATCTTGGTATGGTCGCACTTCAATCCTATCTGAGAACAAAAGCCAATAGTCTGGATGCAATTTCTGCTATTGAGTTTTTGGACGACCACCTACAGCCTTTTAGCGGTTTTCTGACGACCTTCAAAATCAGTGAAAATGACATTCTTGTTCCTGCAAATTCCCAAGGCGCATTGTACAGCTACAAAGGCGATCTCGAAAAATCTCTGTTTGCTTTGAAACAGAAACGAGACAATCATCCCGAACTGTTCGAAACAGATGATAACAGTGACTCCGGAAAGAAAACGCTACTGGATGCGCTCTATGAAGAAGGCATCATTCCAACCTATTCTTTCCCCAAAAATGTCGTTAGCACCTATATCTCCGATATGGGGGGGAAAGTAAAATACCAAGTTGAACGAGGTTTGGATGTTGCTATCGGTGAATATGCCCCCGGAAGAGCCATTGTTGTTGATAAAACGACCTACCAGATCGGTGGTCTATATTATCCTGGTGGAGAGCGGAGCGAGCGAACAGCTGCATCTCCCGCAAGATCCTTCATTAACGATGCAAGCTATCGAAAAACAATCCGTACATGTGGGCAGTGTGGATGGTTTGGCTTGGAAGAGGATAATCACGAAGCCTGTCCCTTCTGCGGTAATTCGGTTTTGACGAATATGCTGCCAATGTTACGCCCGTGGGGATTTGCGCCGAGAAATGCTACATCGATTGAAACGGCGCAGTTGAACGAAGAATATACGGCAACTCAGCAGCCCTTATACTCCACTTTGCCTGATGCTGACGATGTTATAGATGTTGATGACTGTGCTAATATTCGCATGGCAGTTCGGCCAAATCAGCGAATTATCATGCTCAATAAAGGTGTTGGTGGCAAGGGATTTACTATCTGTTGTGATTGCGGGGCGGCAATGCCTGGCGGTGACCCAGTTGTGCTAAAAGATATTCTTCGCCCCTATCGCTCCAAATTCAATAAAACACGCTGCAGGCATACAGATACCGATAATGTGAATCTTGGCTATGACTTCGTTACTGATATGCTTGTGTTAGAATTCGCCTTGGACAGGCAGTTGATTGATATAAATCCTCAACGGAACTCCTGGCTTAATCGGGCAGGTCAGTCTCTTGCGGAAGCGCTGCGTTTAGCTGCATGTCAAGAACTGGATATCGAATTTACTGAGCTTGTCACTGGCTATCGTGTTAGACACAATCAAAACGGTGACTTCGTCGATGTCTACTTATATGACAGTCTTTCGAGTGGTGCTGGTTATGCCGTCAGCATTGAGTCCTCCATTCAGAAACTGCTTACCAAGACGAGAGAGTTGCTTGCCGGTTGTTCTTGCGATAGTGCATGCCATAAATGCTTGAAGCATTATCGCAATCAGTATATCCATAGTGTTCTTGACCGCAAGGCTGCGCTTGATTTGTTGAACTGGGGTGAAACAGGCATTAGGGCATCTGCACTCCCCGATAAAAATCAACAGTATTTACTTCAATCGTTGGAGCAGATACTACAGATTTCCGGTGTCCATATCGATGTCAAGCATGATCCTGTTAGGGCAGAAGGCCGCTACAGCAAAAAGAAAGTAGTGGTTTACCCTGCCATGTGGACTAAGCCTGTAGAAGAAAACACTATCTTCGTAAGCGACGCGCATTTGAAATATGCGAAACCATATGCGCTAAAAACGATATTGGATAACCTATAAAAACAATAGCCGCAAGACATCATTTTGATGTCTTGCGGCTATTTTGTTTGTTCCGTACCGGTAGTGCCCCCCGGGGGTTCAATTCGTTTCCCTATGAGATGGAACCCTACCCTCCGGGCATTTTTTCAGAAGTCTCTTGATGTTCGCCCCTCCGCCGCAGCCGCAGTCCAGCACCTTGGCGTCCGGCGCAGCATTCAGAAATTGAAGCCCCCACCGGGCCACGGCGCTGTGCCCGACGTTCATCATGGCGACCATGATTTTCCCGCCAAGCCCCACAGGCTTTCTGGTGTTCTCAAAAAATGACATCTTATCACACCTCCGATTTCACACATTCTGCATAGGTCAGCGGGAAGGATGCCTTCAGAACAGCGCTTTTCCGCACCGCCCAGCCGTTTTGCCGTAGGAAGCGCAGGTATTCCTCGCTCGTCCACCTGCTGTGGAGAGGGAAACCTGCCAGCTTCATAAAAAATGCCCTGACCTTGCCGGTAAACGAGTTCCCTGCGTGGGTAAAGGTCGGCGCAATCAACACGCCGTCATCCTTCAGAACCCGCTTGATTTCTTGCAGGGCTTTCTCCGGCTGCGGCACGATATGCAGTGCGTTGGACACGATCACCACATCAAAGGACTCCTCCGCATACGGCAGGCGGAACATATCCTGCACCGAAAAGTGCAGCTTTGCCGAGCGATTATCTCGCTTTGCCTCGGCGATCATCTCTGCGGAGGCGTCCGTCGCCTCGATATGTGCCGCCGCGTTTACGATGTGTTTTGCGATCAATCCCGTGCCGGCAGCGAGCTCCAGCACCGTCTTGTGCCGCACGACTGGCCGGATCAGCTCATACATCTCGTCATACGCCGCCCCATCCTTTCGCATAAAGTGGTCGTACCGACCGGCATTTTTGTCCCAGAAATCCTTGTGTTCCTGCATCGCTATCATTCCTTTCAATGTTAGATTAACCTAACCGACGTGTGCATCCGGGCGGTTAGATGGCGCTAACCGTTGCGCCTTGGAAAAGCCGCATTTCTGCGGCCTTCCGCTTATTTAAATAACTCCCTGCAAGCGCCGTACACCAGCGTTTCCAGCACCTGTGGGTATAGCTCCCCGATCTGCTCCTTGTGAGAAATGGTGAGGATCAGTCCCCGCACCGTCGCAGCAGCCAAAGAGATGCCGCGACTCGGCACAAGGTCATATTTTTCCAGAAGCTGACGGATGTGCGTCTCGTCATCGTGGTAATGCACGTTTTTGACATCCTCCGGCAGTCTCTGCAAAAGCAGCTTCGCATCGTTTTCAATGAAAACCATGTCGCCGGTATCGGACAGCCTCCGGCAGACGGCAAGAACCGCCTCTGCCGCACGCTCCGACGGCGGCAAGCCGTTTGCTTCGCTCAGTGCATGGTCAGCCACCCCGTAAAGCTCGGAGTGGATACTTTCCAGAACCGCGAAGAAGGCCATCTCCTTGGATTCGTAGAATTTATAGAACGAGCCTTTTGCGATGCCGATCGCCTTTGTCAGTTGATCCACTGAGGTTTTCTTCATCCCCAGCGTGACGGCGCAGCGTCTTGTTTCCTTCAGCAGCGCCTTGTGAAGTTGTTCTGTTTCATAGTCGGTAAAAGCCAAGCTCGTTCACCATCCAAATGACCATTTTGGTTCTTCTGGTCATATTATACCGCATTTTTTCTGGTTTGCAAGAGGTGCGGGGAAAACATATGCATTTTAACAAAAAATTATTTTCCCTTAACACATTATTTCATGAAGGCGCTCCTCTTCCTTTGGCAAAGAACTGCACCCCCCCTAAAATCAAAAATGCACCCCCCTCCAAACCGTAATTGCATCCCCTTAACGGGTTTCTATCAAAATTAGAGTCATTTGCCACGAAGTGCGGTAGTCCATGATACAATGGGCTACCGTACCTTTTTTATTTTCCTATTAAAAAAACGCCGTGATACGGGAAAAATCCAGACAAGGGGGTGCAAAAGCCCGGCCGGTCTGGATTTTTCTTTATTCGGAGAACTTCTTTCCTCAAGCCGCCCTTGCACCCCCTAATGAGAAAAATCAAAATGTTCTTTCGGCTTTGACTTGAAAATTCACATCGCAGTTATAGCCCTTCAATTTCCGGCAAGCGGAAAGGACATCAACGGTATTTCTGCCAAGTCGGCTGGAGCTTTTACTACCCCTGTCCGTCTCCGGCAGACGCCCCCGCCTCCATACGCCCTTGGTTAGCCCTCGCTAACCCTTTATATAGCCCATTTCCCGGACATTTCTCATCTTTGTCCTCCTGTCACGCACATTCCTCTTTGCGCAGTAAGTCATTCGGCGAATCGATTCGGTATTCCATTTTTGAAAAAACTGTTAAATTCGGCAAAAATATGCCTGCATAAGAGAAAATTTTCAACGAAAATTTCGCCAGAATATATTTCTCAAGAATTGCAATCTCTTCCAAATCGTGCTATGATTGGTAAAACCATACTTGCTCGGTATGCAGCAGGGCAGCCGCTTCCGGCACACCGTATGGTCAATTCTAACCGGCTGATGCCGGAGAAAGAGAGAGTGCGCTTATGAAACACGCCAAGCCCATGAAGCGGGCATTGTCCGTGCTGCTGGCTCTGGTTCTGAGCCTGAGTCTGGTCACGCCCACCTGGGCCGCCGCCAAGACGCCTTCCAGCGGTACCGGCAACGGCCTCACCTGGGAGAAGATCGACAACCGTTCCACCGATCTGCGTTTGGACAAGAACAACGCTGAGAAGGTGGCGCAAGACACTCCGGAATATGCAGACACCGACGTAGTCCGTGTCTCCATCGTTCTGAAAGATGCCTCCACGCTGGCGAAGGGTTACTCCAGCGAGGATATCGCTACCAATTCTGCGGCCATGAAGTACCGCCAGAAGCTGGAGACCAAGCAGGAGAAGATGGCTAAGACCATCTCCAAAAAGGCTCTGGGCGGTGAGGCTCTGGACGTGGTCTGGAACCTGACTCTGGCGGCCAACATCATCTCCGCCAATGTGGAATACGGCCAGATCGAAAAGATCGAAAAGATCTCCGGCGTCGAGGCCGTGCTCATTGAGACCCGCTACGAGCCCTGCGTGGTGAAGGACAATGAGACCACCGATCCCAACATGGCTACCTCCGGCAGCATGATCGGCTCCCATGTGGCTTGGGCGGACGGTTATACCGGCGCCGGCTCCAAGGTGGCCATCATCGATACCGGTGCTGACACCGACCATCCCTCTCTGGATCCCGATGCCTTCACCTATGCCGTGAAGGACAGCGGCGCCACGCTGATGACCGCTGCTGATCTGACGGATACCGTTCTGGAGCAGCTGAACGCCTCCAAGAAGATGCCCGGCGTCACCGCTGATCAGCTGTACGTCAACGCCAAGATCCCCTACGGCTTCAACTACGTGGATGACGATCTGGATATCACCCACGCCAACGACAAGCAGGGTGACCACGGCTCCCACGTCACCGGCATTGCCGCCGGCAACCGCTATATCAAGAACGAGGACGGCTCCTTCTCCCCCGCTCTGGATACCGCTCTGACGCAGGGCGTGGCTCCGGATGCTCAGGTGTTCGTTATGAAGGTATTCGGCACCAACGGCGGCGCTCGTGACTCCGACTATATGGTCGCCATCGAGGACGCCATCCTGCTGGGCGCTGATTCCGTGAACCTGTCTCTGGGCAGCAGCAACCCCGGTACCTCCCGCAACTCCTATGCCGCTTATCAGGCCATCATGGAGAACATCACCAATAGCGGCACCGTGGTGTCCATCTCCGCCGGTAACTCCGGCAACTGGTTCGAGAACACTGCCTACCAGTATCCCTATGTCGAGAGCAACAGCTGGACCACCACCGGCTCCCCCGGCTCCTACACCAACTCTCTGGGCGTTGCCTCCGTAGATAACGTGGGCGGCACCGGTGATTACGTGGAAGTGGCCGGCAAGAAGCTCTTCTACACCGACAGCACCAGCGCTCCCATCCAGGCTCTGACGACTCTGGCCGGTGAGCAGCAGTTCGTGTATGTGGACACCGCCGGTAATGCCGAGGATTTTGCCGCCGTAAAGGATATCCTCACCGGTAAGATCGCCATCTGCAACCGTGGCTCCATCGCCTTCACCGATAAGGGCAACAACGCCATCTCCAACGGTGCCATTGCCCTGATCGTGGCCAACAACGAGCCCGGCACCATCAGCATGGTTACCGATGGCTATAACTACACGGCCCCCTATGTCTCCATACTGCAGGCCGACGGCGAGTACATCAAGGCCAGCTCCGAGAAGCACACCACCGATTCCGGTCTTGTGTACTACACCGGCACCATGACCGTGGGTGCTTCCGCCGCTGTCAACCACGCCTCCGCCGACTACTACACCATGAGCAGCTTCTCCAGCTGGGGCGTTCCCGGTTCTCTGGAGATGAAGCCCGAGATCACCGCCCCTGGCGGCAACATCTACTCCCTGAAGGACGGCGGTACCTATCAAAATATGTCCGGCACCTCCATGGCCGCTCCTCAGATCACCGGTATGGCCGCTCTGGTGGCTCAGTACATCCGTGAGAATGATCTCACCGAGCAGACCGGCCTCACCGCCCGTCAGCTGGCTCAGTCCCTGCTGATGTCCACCGCCGAGCCCATGGTGGAGGATTACGGTAAGGACGGCGACGGCTACTATCCCGTGCTGCGTCAGGGTGCCGGTCTGGCCAACGTGGCCAATGCCGTTACCTCCGGCACCTACATCCTGATGGATGAGGGCGCCAACGCCGGCGCTGCAGACGGCAAGGTCAAGGTAGAGCTGGGCGACGATCCCGCCCGCACCGGCAAGTACTCCTTCGGCTTCACCATCCACAATCTGGAGGACGAGGCTGCTTACTTCGACCTGAGCGCCGACTTCTTCACGCAGAGTCTGATGTCCTCCGATGGTGTGAACTTCGAGTACACCCGGACCACTCCCGTGGCCTCCAACGTCAAGTGGACCGTGGACGGCGAATACGCTGCTTTCCTGAACGATACACTGAAAGATTGTGACTTTAACGGCGACGGTAAGGTCGATGCCGATGACGGTCAGGCTCTGCTGGACTATGTCACCGGCGTGCGTGCCGACATTGCGCATAAGGACGCCGCTGACTTCGACAACGACAACGGCATCGACACCTACGATGCTTACCTGTTCTTCAAGGAATTGGGTACTGCTCCCGTGGTGATCCCCGCCGGCGGCAGCCTGCACGTCACCGCCGATGTGACTCTGCTGGGTCTGGATGCCTACGATAAGGCCAGCGGCAACACCGGCACCTATGTGGAGGGCTATGTGTTCGCCAACGAGGCCGCCACCGCCGAGGGTGAGCAGGGCGACAGCCACTCCATCCCCGTGTTGGGCTACTATGGCAGCTGGACCGACTCCTCCATGTTCGATATCGGCAGCTATATCGCCTATGCCAATGGTTTGGAGACCCGCGCCCCCTATATGTATGTCTATAACGGTGACGATTCCGTAAACAATCAGGCCCTGACCATCAAGGCCGTGGGCGAAACGAAAGGCTACTACTTCGGCGGCAACCCCTTCGGTCTGGACGAGTTCTATGATGCCGCCCGTGATGCCATCAATCCGGAGATCAACAACTTCTACAAGATGACCTTCACCGCCATCCGCAACGCCGCTGCTTCCCGCCTGACCATCACCGACGGCAACGGCAAGGTTCTCTCCAGCAGCGATCTGGGAGAGGTCTCCTCCGCCTTCTACTCCAGCAGCGACGCCACTTGGATCAGCACCCGGTACACCCTGAACATGGGCGATACCCCCAACGCAGCTGACGGCACCTACCTGAATGTGGACCTGACTCTGGCCCCTGAGTACTACGCCAGCTACGACAAGGACGGCAACGCCACCGTGGATTGGGATGCTCTGTCCGACGGCGCTACCATGCACTATGGCATGGTCGTGGATAAGACGGCTCCCACCGTCTCCAACGTGAATCTGGGTACCGACGCCGAGGGCAACAAGGTCCTGACCTTCACCGCCGGCGACGACCAGTATATGTCCGCCGTGGCCCTGCTGGACTACGACAAGGGCAGCGTCGTCAGCAAAGCGGCCGGTTCTCCCGAGGGCGCTGCCAAGGGTGCCAGCCAGAACTTCACCCTGTCTCTGGGCGATTCTACGGCTACCCATCTGCTGCTGCAGGTGTACGACTACGCCGAGAACTACGTCACCTACAAGCTGAACCTGAACCCCGATGAGTTGGCCGGTGATGTCACCGTGAAGCTCAACACCGAGGCCCTGACCCTCTTCAAGGGCAACGTCGCCAAGCTCACCGCCAGCGTGGAGCCCTTCGGCGTACAGCCCGACACCGTGACCTGGTCCTCCGACAACACCGACGTGGCCACCGTCAGCGACAATGGTCTCGTCACCGCTGTGGGCAAGGGTACTGCCAACATCACTGCCACCTCCGTGAAGGATCCCTCCGTCAGCGCCACCTGCGTGGTCACAGTCAAGGCGGTGGAGGTCACCCTGAACGGCGCTCTGCAGGATGCCAAGGGCAAGGCTGAACTCTTCACCTGGGATCTGGGCAACGATGCCACTTGGACCGCCGGCCCCGAGCTGGAAGCCGGTTCCGTGGGTGCCACCACTCTGGATGCTGACAACAACACCCTGCTGCTGTTGGATGGCGATAGCTACAATATGCACGAGGTAGATCTGGCCACCGGCAAGAACCTGCACACTTGGAATGGTATCGACGGCGGCAACGGCAGCAATCTCCCCCTGTTCGATATCGCTCACAGCTACCTGTACTCCGGGGAACAGAACGGCAGCAACATGGTTTGGATCTACGGCTACTATGTATCCACTCTGCAGCATCCCGATGAACTGGATGCCGGCGCTTACAGCTTCCAGCAGACACTGGCCACGCAGGACGCCAACTTCTTCACCGCCATTGCCAACATGGGCTATTATGATGTGAGAGTCGGCAGCACCCTTTGCCCCGCAGATGTGTTTGTCGCACTGGACGATGCCGGCAACATCTGGACGCTGGGATATGTCTACTACAACAATACGGTCGAGCTGTACACTCTGGACGATGTGGAAAAGACCACTCTGCCTGATCTGAGCTATCCCGGCCTCGACCAGAACGATTCCTCCATGTCCTCTCTGGTCTATGCCGAGGAGGAGAGCGGCGACGTGCTGTATCTGTCCTACTTCAACGGCGAGACCAACGACATCTATCGTCTGGCCTATTCCACCGACGACGACGGCGACACCCATTACTGGGATGCCAGCCTGCTGGGCGACGTGGGCAGCGAGGTGTGGCCTGCCACTCTGTACTCCGCCGTTCCCGCCGCCTCCGGCGAGGCCGGCAACAACGCTGTCACCGTGAAGAGTGCTCTGGGCGATGTGACTCTGGATGCCGCCTCCGCTATGGCGGAGACGCAGGCCAAGGCTCTGACTCCCGCCTCCGTCACCGGCAGCCTGAACACTGCCAACGACGCGGGTACCGGCGCCGTCAAGCCCGCCGATGCCGAGACCACGACCCCCGTTTCCTCCATCACTGTCTCCGAGGATGAAAAGACCGTCACCGTCACCGTGGTTCCCAAGAACGACGATATCACCACCAACGGCCTCTTCACCGTGGACTATGACGCCAGCGTCCTGACTCTGGCCGACGTCACCTTCGCCTCTCAGTACTCCTCTCACAAGGATGCCGACGGCAAGGTCACGCTGGGCTATGTGGATGTGGACGGTCTGAAGGCCGGTACCGCTGCGGCGACCCTGACCTTCACCGTCAGTGATCCCACCGCCGTGGATACCTCCACCGCCGTCACCGTCCACCAGACGGAGATCAACGATCAGACTGTGGACGTCACCGAGGCGCTCACCGCTGACCTCCATCAGGACACCAAGGTCGTGAACGCCAAGCCCGCCACCTGCACCGAGGACGGCTACACCGGTGATACGGTCTGCGCCGCCTGCGGTAAGGTCTTGGCTAAGGGCGAGGTCATCAAGGCTCTGGGCCACGACTACAAGGACGGCACCTGCACTCGCTGCGGCGATAAGCAGCCCGGCGTCAACACCGGCGACAACAGCACCATGACCATGTGGACCATGTCCGCTGTGATGGCTCTGGCCGGCGCCGCCGTACTGGTCCTGCGCAGCCGCAAGGAGAAGTACGAGGGCTGACCTCTAAGTCTCCGCAGTATCATCTGCCATAAGATCAGCCCTCCGGCGAAAGCCGGAGGGCTGTCTTTCATGTATCCGCAGTACCATCGCCGGCAGGCGTGTTTGCCCTGATCCATCGATGGTACTCCACACACAAAGGCAGTGGGCAAAAGCCCGCTGCCTTTTCTCATTTTTTCAGTTCAAAGCTCCCGGCCCATCAAAACACCGCCACGATGCCGCTGACATCGTCGCCGGGCTTCAGCCGGGGATAGCGGTTGCAGCGGCTGTCCGCCGCCTCCCGCTGCCGCAGCTGCCGATACAGCTCCTGCAAGCACGGCTCCTCCGCTCCCAGCAGAGCCTCCCTCTGGCCGGAAAAGCCGTCGGAGAACAGCACCACTCGGGAGAGTTCTTCCCTCCGGTACACCCGATGAGTGCCGTGCCGGGCCGCCTCCGGTGCGAAGCCTGCGATCCAGTATCCTCCCGGCCGGTTCATCATCCGCCGGTGCCGCAGCAGCATCTCTCGCACCTCCGGCAGCTGCCGTGCCTCGATGACGTCGATACCTCGCTCCCGGTGCAGACGGCACATCTCCGCCACCACAGCGCCGTCCAGACGGCTCACCGCCTCCTGGGACACCAACTCCGGCCCACGCCCGTCCCGGAAGCGTACCCCGGCGGCGCAGTCCCCCAGCACGAATACCTCCACCTGCTCCCCCGTCTCCCGGAGGATCGCCAGCGCCGCCGAGACGCCCTCCGTCTCCGGCGGGACGCCGTAGCGCCGCCGCAGGGTCTCGATGCCCGCTGCCACCATGTTGGGCAGATCCTCCCCCTCTGCACCGGCCACGGCGTCCGCCAACAGGCGGACATACTCCCGCACCTCCGGCACACGGGGATCCTTCACCAGCGGTGTGGAGCCGTCCACCACCATGGCGATGTCCTCTCCCAGCCGGATATAGTCCTGATTCTCCGCTGCACCGGCACAGCAGAGCTGCTGTGTGATGTTCATGCCTTCTCCTTCCGTTCCGCCAGCAGCGTCCGGACAATGCGCTCCAGATAGTCGCCGCCCGGCTCCGTGGCGTCCACATACTGCATCCCGCCCAAGCTCAGCTCCATGCCCGGCGTCAGCTCCACATCGTCCAGATTCACCCGCAGGATAGGCTTGCCGCAGTGCAGAGCGTAGTTGATCTCATTGCGGACAAAGCCCGGCTGGATGGACTCATGGGAGGCAAACAGCAGCACCTGCCACGAATCCCGTATCTTCTCTGCGATGAACTCCCGAAAATCGCTGCCGGCCTCGATGCCGTCGTCGTACCACAGTCGGATGCCCCGCTGCATCAGCTGCTCCACTATGGGGTACACCCGGTCGCTGTTGATGTGGGCATAGCTGACGAAGCAGTAAGGCTCTGCACCCTCATAGGCCTTCGGCCCCCGCCCCGGCACAAAGGTCTTGGGCTTAGGCAAAGACGGCACAGATCTGCGCAGCTTCTCCATCTCTCCCTGAAAGTACTCCCGCTGCTCCTGCAGCAGGATCACCGTCTCGCAGTGGCGATAGTCCAGCAGCCGCAGGGCGTAGTCCTTCCGGGCGGAGCTCTCCGTGGCAACGGCCTTGTTGATAAGGCTGTACGCCTCACCGTAACGCCCCCGCTGGGCCACCACACGGGCCTTGGTGCAGTAGAACTTGGCATAGGCCGGGTCCAGCCGGATGGCATCCTCCACCGCCTGCTCCACGTCGTCGTAGTACTCTCTGCGTACCTGTTCCCGCATCTCTCCCCGGCTCTTTTCGCAGGTGTAGACGAACAGATGGGCGAACAGATGCAGATACCCTGCATTGTCCCGGTGCTGCCGTGCGTCCTCAC
The DNA here is from genome assembly GCF_018408575.1 of Vescimonas coprocola. Classification (NCBI taxonomy): domain Bacteria; kingdom Bacillati; phylum Bacillota; class Clostridia; order Eubacteriales; family Oscillospiraceae; genus Vescimonas; species Vescimonas coprocola. The sequence continues at coordinate 378,793 of NZ_AP023418.1, read as the reverse complement.
GGGCCAGCTCCAGCAGCTCCAGCGCATCGAAGAAGGTCTCCGCCTCCAGCTGGAACAAAATCAGCAGATGGTGATAGGAGGGGTGTCCCGCAAAGCGTGGATTCTCCTCGAACAGCGCCTGTAGCTGCTGATAGTCCTTCCGATTGCGGTAGATGATGGTCAGGGCATAGAAGGCCCGGTAGGCCAGATCCTCCTCCCCCTCCGCCACCAGCTGCCGCAGCTGCTGCACCAGCTGGGCGTCCATATGCCGGGTGCAGAAGGCGGACAGATCTGCCTCAAACTCCCGTGAGCATTCCTCCTCATGGGCCGTCAGTGCGCTTATCAGCTCCTGCATGGCGCTCCCCCTCTCGCAGCGATTCTTCTCCCCGGATTCTACCACATCCGTCTCCGATTGGCAACCACGCAAAAGCACCGACGGCCCCACAGACCGCCGGTGCTCTCTGTCATTTTACCCCGTCAAACAGGTCCCACGGATACGCCTTCGGCGGCGGACACGTCACATCCACCGGCTTCCCGGTGACGGGATGCCGGAAGCCCAGATGATACGACCACAGCGCCGCCGTGCAGCCGGGAGCCTTGCTGCCGTAGCGGATATCCCCCAGCAGCGGCAGCCCACGAGAGGCAAACTGCACCCGGATCTGATGGGTGCGCCCCGTATAGAGCTGCACCCGCACCAGCGACAGTTCCTCCGTGCGCCCCACCTCCTCATAGGAGAGCCGGGCCTCCCGGACGCCCTTACGCATCCGCTTCACCACATAGCTCTTATTGTGGGAGGCGTCCCGGAACAGCAGATCCGTCAGCGTGGCGGCCGGCTCCCGGGGATGCCCCCGCAGCACCGCCAGATACTCCTTGGTGATCTCATGAGCGGCTATGGCCGCCGTCAGCCTGCCCGTGACCTCCCGTCGCCGGGACAATACCATCACCCCGCCCACGATCTTGTCCAGCCGATGCACCGTGGCGATATAGTCGGGCTTTCCCGCCTGCCGGTAGTGCTCCGCCAGCATCCGTGGCAGGGATCGCCCGCTCTCGCTGTCTTCCGACAGCACCCCCACCGGCTTCACGCACACCACCAGATAGGGATCCTCATAGAGGATCCGCAGCTCCTCCGCCATACCATACACCTCCGCCCATAAAAAGCGGGCCTGCCCTTAGGGCAGACCCGCCCGTCTATCGTTTTTCAGCGTCCTCTTCTGCCGCCCCGGTAGGAGCTGCTCCGATACCGTCTGCCGCTGCGGCTGCCGTAGCGCCGGTTGCGGCGGAACACCTTCGCCCAAAGCACCAGCAGGATCACCAGCAGCACCAGTACCACCAGCGCCACCTTCACAATGGTGCGGGAGAGGAACTCCTCCACCGCCGCCTTGGCCACCAAAAACCGGGAGGCGCTGACGTCCGCCTGCGCCAGCAGCGGCACCGTGACGCACACCTGCCCGTTGTAGGAGATGGTCAGGGTCCCCATCTCCTGCCCCCGGGTGATGGGAGCATCCGCCACCTCATTTTTCAGCGTCACCGTCTGCTCCAGCTGATCCTTCGTCACGTCGGAGGGCAGGAACGCCTCGGCGTTCTCCGCCGGATAGAGCATCACGCAGTCCGTCTCCTTGGACAGGGCCACCGGCTGGCGGAACACGCCCTCCGTGGAGACCACCAGCTGCTTGCTGAAGTTGTCATAGCCGTAGTCATAGAGCCGTGCGCTCTCGGAAAAGCTCTCGATATGAGTCCCCTCGCCCTCGGCGCCCAGCACCACCGCCACCAGCCGCTTGCCGTCCCGCAGGCAGCTGGACACCAGACAGTACCCCGCCTCCGGCGTGGAGCCGGTCTTGCCGCAGTCCACCCCGTCATAGAGATAATCCAGAATACGCCAGTTGGAGAGCAGCGAGTTGGTGGTGTGCAGCTCCCGTGCCTCGGACTTGTTGGTGGCCGGCACCTCATAGGCCACGGAGCCGGTGATGGTCATGAAGGTCTCATGCTTCATGGCCTCCCGGAAGAACAGATAGATATCGTAGGCGGTGGTATAGTGGTTCACATCGTGCAGGCCGTTGGTGTTGGCAAAGTGGGTGCCGGTGCAGCCCAGCTCCTGCGCCCGCTGGTTCATCAGCTCCACAAAGGCCTCACGGGAGCCGGATACCGTCTCCGCCAGAATGTCCGCCGCCTCGTTGGCGGACACCAGCAGCAGGCAGTACAGCAGCTGTTCCACCGTCAGCACCTCGCCCTCCTCGATGCCGGCGGAGCTGCCCTCCGGGTCCTGATCGTTCACCACCGCCGATGCGGTGATGGGCTGGTCCAGAGACAGTTTCCCGGCGTCCACGGCCTCCAGCGTCAGCAGGGCCGTCATCACCTTGGTGATGCTGGCGGGGTATTCCCTCTCCTGCTCATTCTGCCCAAAGATGATCCGCCCCTCATCGGCGTCCACCAGTACGGCCGCCTTGGCCTTGATCTCCAGCGCAGGCAGGGCGTAGGCCTGCGGGGTCAGCATCAGACTGACCATCAGCACGGTCAGCAAAAAAACAGATAGAATACGGCGAATTTTCATAGTAATTTTTCTCCATCTATGCTATAATGAACCTATCTACCATCCGTAAGCAGGAGCCGGCCCTCATGCTCTCCGCCGGTATCAGCGGCCGTCAGCGGGGCAGCCCCCCTCCCGGCCGCAGGGTCGCTTTCCTCTTATTATAACAAAAATCGACCGGGAGTCAACTGCGGAAAAATGGGAAAGATCACAAAAACAGAAAAATATCTGCTGCTTCTGACGGCCATCTTCCTTCTGTGTCTGGCGCTGCTGTATTTCACCGACCACCGCAGCGCCGGCGGCGGGGACTACACCGTCACGCCCCAGTATACAGCGCAGGAGCCGGAGGCTCCCGATCCTCCCGCCGTCCCCGGCAAGGTGAACATCAACACCGCCGACGCCGCCCAACTGGAAGCACTGGACGGCATCGGGCCCACACTGGCCCAGCGCATCGTGGCCTATCGGGAGGAGCACGGCCCCTTTGCCGATATCGAGTCCATCATGGATGTCAACGGCATCGGCGAGGGCATTTTTGAAACCATCCGGCAGCAGATCACCGTGGAGGACGATACATGAAAATACTGGTAGTAGACGACGAAAAGCTCTTGGTCAAGGGCATCAAATTCAATCTGGAGAACGAGGGCTATCAGGTCCTCACCGCCTACGACGGCGCAACCGCCGTGGAGCTGGCCCGTCAGGAGACGCTGGACCTCATCATTCTGGACCTGATGATGCCCGGCCTCTCCGGCAGCGAGGCCTGCATGAAGATACGGGAATTTTCCGACGTTCCCATCATCATGCTCACCGCCCGCAGCGAGGACGCCGACAAGATCATGGGCTTTGCCTGCGGAGCCGACGACTATGTCACCAAGCCCTTCAACATTCTGGAGCTGAAGGCCCGCATCCGGGCGCTGCTGCGGCGCTCCTCCGGCCAGAGCCGTCCGGCAGCCCAGCCGGATCCGGAGCTGCTGACAGTGGGTGACCTGACGCTGGACACCCGCCAGCGGGTAGCCATCCGGGACGGCAAGGCCATCGACCTCACCGCCAAGGAGTACGATCTGGTGGAACTGCTGATGAAAAATCCCCGGCGGGTATACAGCCGAGAGAGCCTGATGGATCTGGTGTGGGGCTACTCCTACGCCGGGGACTATCGCACGGTGGATGTCCACATCCGCCGCCTGCGGGAGAAGCTGGAGCGTGTTCCGGCGGAGCCCGCCTATATCATCACCAAGTGGGGAGTGGGTTACTATTTTGCCGGGGAAGATCAGCCTACAATTTAAGTTCGGCCTGAGCTATATTCTGGTAATTCTGGCGGTGCTGCTGCTGCTGAATACCTACCCCCTTCTGGTGTCCCAGAATCTGGTATTCCGCACCAAGCAAACCGCCATGGTCGGCAGCGTCAAGATCGCCGAGGCGGCCCTGTCAGGTCTGGCCGACCTGACGGAGGACAATGTGGCCCAGGCTATGTCCGCCGTGGAGGAGACCGGCGTCTCCCGTGTGCTGGTCACGGATACCGCCGGGCGCATCCTCTATGACACCCGTGAGGGGGACAACGCCCGTGGACTCTACGCCTTTTATACGGAGATCGCACAGGCCCTGCGGGGCAACGACACCTTTTACTGCCGCTACGACGGCGAGGCATTCCTGAGCCGGGGTGCCTCCCCGGTGGTGTACCACAACCAGATCGTGGGAGCGGTCTACGCCTACGAGTACGACACCGTACAGGCGGAGCTGCTGCGGAGCTTCCAGACCAATATCATGCGCATCTCCCTTCTGGTGGCCCTGTTTGTGCTGTTCCTCAGCGCTCTGCTCTCCCGGATGTTCACCCGACGTATCAGCGATTTGCTGCAGGCCATCCGTCAGGTGCGGGAGGGTGCTTACAGTCACCGGGCCAAGGTGACTGGCTCCGACGAGATCGCCCAGCTGGCAGCGGAGTTCAACAGCCTCACCGACCGTCTCCAGCGCACGGAGAGCGCCCGCCGCCAGTTTGTCTCCGATGCCAGCCACGAGCTGAAAACGCCGCTGGCGGGTATCCGCCTGCTGACGGACTCCATTCTTCAGACCGACGACATGAACGCTGAGACCACACGGGAATTTGTGGCGGACATCGGCGAGGAGGCTCAGCGTCTGACCCGTATCACCGAGGATCTGCTGCGCCTGACCCGGCTGGACAGCGGAGCCGCCGCCGAGCCTGCGCCGGTGGCGGTGGCCCCGGTGCTGCGCCGGGTGGTACGGATGCTGGCGGTGGTGGCACGGGAGCAGGAAACCACTCTCTCCTACGAGGCGGACGAGTCCGCCGTGGTGCTGGCCACCGAGGACGATCTGCACCAAATTCTATATAACCTTATGGAAAACGGCATCAAATATTCCGGCCACATGGGCTTCGTCCACACCGCTCTGACGGTGGAGGGCGGAGACGTGGTGATCCAGGTGGAGGACAACGGCGTCGGGATCTCCGACGAGGATATGCCCCACATTTTCGAGCGCTTTTACCGGGTGGACAAGGCCCGCTCCCGTGAGGTGGGCGGCACCGGTCTGGGCCTGAGCATCGTCAGCGATACGGTGTGCCGCCGGGGCGGCACGGTGTCCGTGGCCCACCGCCCCGCGGGACAGGGTACCCTCTTCACCGTCCGTCTGCCCCAGGTCACAGAGGAAGGAGGGAGCACATGAAGCGGCTTCTTGCAGCCCTGCTGACATTTTTTGCGCTGCTGGCCCTTACCGGCTGCGGCGGCTCCTCCTCTGACGGTCCTCACCTACTGCTGTATTATCCCGCCCCCTCCGGCGGCTCCCCCGGCGGCGATGCCATCGTCAGCCGCAGTGTCGATTGGGCCGCCAACAGCACTCTCCCCGCCGAGCAGCAGGTGCGCCGGGTGGTATCCCTTCTGCTGGAGGACAGCGCCGACAGCAGTCTGGAAAGTCCCATCCCTGCCAGCACCCGGCTACTGGCTTGTCAGGTCTCCGCCGGCGCTGCGTGGGTGGATTTCTCCAGCGCCTACGGCCAGCTGTCCGGCATGGAACTCACCATTGCCGACTACTGCGTAACTCTGTCTCTGTCCCAGATCGTGGGCATCTACTCCGTCCGCATCACCGTCAACGGCACGGAGCTTGTCTACCGGGACAGCAACATCTTTCTGGCCGGGGACGTGCTGATGACCAGTCAGGATGACGTGGTGCAGAACCTCTCCCTGCGGCTCTACTTCCCGGATCGGGAGACTGGAGAGCTGATGGCGGAGGAGCGCCTGCTGACGGTCTACGAGGGCGAAAGTCAGGCGGAGGTGATCCTGTCGGCCCTGAAGGCCGGGCCGGAGAGTGAGAGCCTGTCTCCCCTGCTGCCCACCGGCTTTGCGGTGCTGACGGTACGCACCGAGGGCGGCATCTGCTACCTGAACCTCCCCAAGGGGGATCAGTACCTGATGCCGGAGGACGAGACGGAGCAGCAGCGCATGGTGCAGGGCTTGGTGAATTCCCTGTGCTCTGCCCGTGGTGTCCGGCAGATACAGCTTCTGCTGGACGGCGAGGTAGCCTCCTCCTTGGGCAGCGTGGAGATCAGCCAGCCCTTCTCCCCCATCCGATAGATCCTTCACCCGGAATCTCACATTTTCAACCGTAAGGAGAACATCATGTCTGCTGCTAACGGCACACAGCGGGATATTGGCCTGGATCTGACCAGAATCCTGGCCTTTCTGGCCGTCCCGTCTGTCCATTTCTTTCTGAATTCCACCTACTATGACACGGCCATCGTCGGCCCCCGCATGGCGCTGATGACCGTCATGCGTACCGCCTTTATGGTCTGCGTCCCCCTGTATATGCTGCTCTCCGGCTACCTCTCTGCGGGAAAGCACATCCCGCTGACCCGCTCCGGTCTGCTGGGGTATTACAAAAAGCTTCTCCCCATTTTCCTCACCTACGCCCTCTCCACCGGGGTCATCCTGCTGTATCGGGTGCTATGGCTGGGAGAGGAGCAGACCATCCGCAGCGCCGTGAAGAATCTGCTGAGCTTCCAGCAGTATTCGTGGTACATGAATATGTACTTCGGGCTGCTGCTTCTGACGCCGTTTCTCAACGCCCTGTGGCAGAGTCTCGCCACCCCCGCCGCCCGGCGGGCCCTGCTGGCGGTGCTGCTGGTACTGACCGTGCTGCCCGGTATGGTCAATATCTACAATCTGCATAGTGCCGAGACCCTGCTGCATCCGTGGCTCAGCACCTCCTATGACCAGCTGGTGCCGGACTGGTGGCAGCGGCTCTATCCCATCACCTATTACTTTTTAGGGGGCTATCTCCGGGCCCATGTGGACATCAAGCGCCTGCGGACCGGGCGGCTGGCGGCCCTTCTGCTGCTGGCAGTGCTGTGCTTCGGCGGCTACAACGTCTGGCGCAATCAGGGCATCCCCTTCGTCTGGGGCAGCTGGTGCGACTGGGGGAGCCTGCAAAACGTGGTGGACACGGTGCTGGTATTTCTTCTGCTGAACTCCATCCGATATTCCACCCCCCCTACTTCCATTGCACGTTTTACCGGCTATCTCTCCAAGCTGACCCTCGGTGCGTATCTGGTGTCGTGGATACCGGACAACTACCTGTACACCATGCTGAAATCTGCCGTCCCCTCGGTGACGGATCAGCTGAACTACTTCCCCCTGACGGTGGGCGGCACCATCCTCGTCTCCCTGCTGCTGGCCGCCGTGGTGGAGTGCTGCGTCTCGCTGCTGATGCGTCTGCTCCGCCGCTCCGCCAAGGTGGGAACCGCCGGCACAGCTCAGGCATAGGATGATGCGGGGGCAGCGCCGGTCAGGGATTTTCCCCGGCGGCGTATAAATCCGGCGGCTGCGTGGGAGAATGAAGTTGACCCGCTGCGGCGGGTACTTCTTCCGGCGGAGTGTGGACTTTGTGGATACCAATGTCAGACGTGGAGAGATCTACTATGCCGATCTCAGCCCTGTGGTGGGCAGTGAGCAGGGCGGCGTGCGTCCGGTGCTCATCGTGCAGAACGACACCGGCAACCGCCACAGCCCCACCGTCATCGCAGCGGCCATCACCTCCCAGACGGGGAAGGCCAAGCTGCCCACCCATATCGAGGTGGCGGCCCAGTGCTGCGGCCTGCCCAAGGATTCGGTGATCCTGTTGGAGCAGATCCGTACGCTGGATAAGCGGCGGCTGCGGGAGCGGATGGGTAAGGTGGACGGAACGGTGATGCAGCGGGTAGACGCCGCCATTGCCGTGAGCTTCGGACTGTCCAACAGCCGTCTGGTATGACGCTACATACCGGACGGAGCATAAAAGGGAGGGCCAGTGCATAGAATGCGCTGGCCCTCCCTTTTTATTTGTTGTGGGGGAGATCAGCTTTCGCCCGCCGGAAAATACCTCTCATCCTGTCATTCCGAAACCAGTCCGCAAACTGGTCGTGGGAATCCGCATTTCTTAGCGGTAGACGCACAGGTCCCGTCATCAGAGTGGGAGCGGCAGCGGGTCTGTTGCTGAGTCAATTCCCCTTACGTCCCCTATCGAATGAAACTCTTGAAGGCAAAGGAAGTCCAGAAACCATCGGTGTCTGGCGGCTCTTTTGCCTACTTTTCCAGCTGCTGGGAAAAGTGGGCCGCCGGAGGCACGTTCCTTATGCAAAATGCTCCACTGAAAGGAGGTCACCATGGAAAATCGAACCACCCTGCGCTGGGGCGCACAGGAGGTGGGCCGCCTGACGGCGGCGCCGGAGGGAGCAGACACCTGCTTCCGGGCAGAATACCGGCTGACGGAGGGCCTGTGGCGGCTCTACGCTGTGGGCCGTCAGAACCGGCTGCTGCTGGGCTGCGCCGAGGGCGGGCAGGGTATCCTCCAGCGGCGATTCTCCCGGCAGCTGACGGAGGGGCTGGGAGCGCTGCTGGGCGGAGCAGCGGAGCCGGTATCCACCCCGGAGGATTGGCGTCCCGTATGGGCCGGAGAGTTTCCCGGACTGGCACTGCCGGAGGGCGCTCTGTGCCGCCGGGTCGGGCGGCGGCGGTATCTGGCCCTGCCCTTCCGGGAGGACGGCCCCTTCCCGCTGACGGGGCTGTTCTGTCTGGCCAGTGTCCGAACCCTCCGGGGCCGGGAGTGGGCCATTTTTGCACTGGAGGACCGGGAGACATAAAAAAATTTACATTTATGCTACCATATCTTGTAGGAATGTGGTATACTACTCCCAAACTGGCGGACTATCCGCCGAAAAACGGGAGGCGGAAGCATATGAGATGTCCCTATTGCGGATTCCGGGAGAGTAAGGTCGTGGATTCACGGCCCGCCGACGAGGGCAGCAGCATTCGCCGCAGGCGGGAGTGCCTGTCCTGCGAGAAGCGTTTCACCACCTACGAGACGGTGGAGAGCCTGCCCATGGTGGTCATCAAGAAGGACGGCAGCCGCCAGAGCTTTGACCGCAGCAAGATCCTTCGGGGCATCCAGCGCTCCTGCGAGAAGCGGCCGGTGCCGGTGGCGGACATGGAACGCATGGCCAGCGAGATCGAGCAGGAGGTGCAGAACTCTCTGGAGCGGGAGGTCAGCACCGAGATCATCGGCGAGAAGGTCATGGAGAAACTGAAAAAGGCCGACGAGGTGGCCTATGTGCGCTTTGCCTCGGTGTATCGTCAGTTCAAGGACATCAACACCTTCATGAGTGAGCTGAACAAGCTCCTCAGCGAAAAATGATCACAGGATATTCCGAATGCTGATGCGCTCCAGCGCATCCAGCGCATCCAGCTGACATTGCAGCTCTGCCAGCTCCGGCAGCAGGGCCTGTGAGTCCCCGGTATCGCACAGGGTACTGCAGCGGGTCAGCAGCGTCTGCACCTCGCCTAAGGTGCTGTGGTGTACCACGATATGCAGATAGATCTGGGCTTCGTCCCAGTCTGCCGCCAGAGCGTCCAGTTCCCGGCGGGCCTCCGGCCAGCGCTCCGACCGGGCGTATCGGGCGGTCTCGGCAGCCATGCCGGACCACCGGTCCGTGTGCTGCCGCAACAAAAGCCCGTTGGCGATGCACAGTCCCAGCAGCAGAAGGATCGTCACCGTCGGCAGGATCAGCGCACGTCTCATGCCTTCCCCTCCTTGGGCAGGCATACCACGCTGCCCGCCTCATCCACCGACAGCAGGAACACCTCACGGGGTGACCGGACCCCGGCGTCCCGAAGCCGGGCCTGAAGCCACCCATCGTCCAGCCCCAGCCGCTCCATGCTGCGGCGCAGCAGGCGGCCGTCGCTGATGACCACGGTGGGCAGGGTCTGTGGGTCCTCCGGCTGGAGAGACAGCTGCCGTGGCGTCACCGGCTGGCAGTCCGCCCGTGGCAGGACGGACAGCTGACCGCTGGTCTCCAGCACAGCGTACTTCACCTCCTGCAGATCGGAGATGCCCTGCCCCCGCAGAGCCTCCAGCAGTTCATCCACCGTCAGGCGGTTGCGGCGCATGGCATCCTGCAGGATGTGGCCGCTGCGGATGATCAGGGTCGGCTCCCCGCACAGAAGCGTGCGGAAGCGGACGCTGCGGAGACTTCCATAGCTGAGGAGCATGGACAGCGACAGCAGCGTGACGATGGGGACGATGCCGTTAACCAGAGGGATGCCGAAATCCTGCATGGGGACGGAAGCCAGATCGCTGAGAAGCATGGTCAGCACCAGCTCGATGGGCTCCAGTTCTCCGATCTGACGCTTGCCGGTGATGCGAAGTCCTGCAATCAGCAGGAGATAAAGAATGACGGTGCGGAAAAATGCCGTTGCCATGAATAAGCGCCCTCCTTTTCCGGCAGTATTTGCCGCAGGAGGGAAAATTATCCACGATAGAAGCAGCCAGGGCTGTTTTTATAAAGACGCAGCAGAGAAAGGAGGCCATGGGGATATCCCATCACAAGCGCCAGTGCCTGCCCTCCGGCAGGACAACGAGGAGGAGAGAGGATCGAGCGTTTCGGCGGAAGCTCTCCCGTGCCGCTTCGGGTGCGTGACGCAGCCGGTAAATATGCGGGTGACCGCAAAACAGAGAGGCTGTGACCGGAGTGGCTCATGCGGATGGACTGCGTATCCGTATGGGCCGATGAATCAAGCGATTTCAGGAGGAATTTTAAGATATGTGCGGAATTGTAGGATACGTGGGCCAGCAGGAAGCGGCTCCCATCCTGTTGGACGGTCTGCGCCGTCTGGAGTACCGGGGCTACGACTCGGCGGGCATCGCCGTGTGCGGCGATGGGCAGCTGCGGGTCAAGAAATCCCGTGGGCGCTTGCAGGTGCTCAGCGATCTGACCCACGACGGGGCGGATCTGCCGGGCCATCTGGGCATCGGTCACACCCGCTGGGCCACCCACGGGGAGCCCAACGACATCAACGCCCACCCCCATGTGAGCCAGAGTGGCCGCATCGCCGTGGTACACAACGGCATTATCGAAAACTACGCCGAGCTGAAGGAGCAGCTGCTCCACAAGGGGTACGGCTTCCGATCCGAGACGGATACGGAGGTGGTGGCCCAGCTGCTGGACTACTACTATGCCGACTGCGGCGACATCTTTGAGGCCATGATCCGGATGCTCCACGCCGTGGACGGGGCCTATGCTCTGGGCATCATCTGCGCCGACTACCCGGACCGTCTGCTGTGCGCCCGGAAGGATGCGCCGCTGCTGCTGGGCTTCGGTGAGGGGGAGAACATGATCGCCTCCGACGTGACGGCTATCATCCGCCACACACGGGACATCGCCTATCTGGACGATGGCGAGCTGGCCATTCTCAGTGCTAAGGGCATCCGGGTATACGACAGCCAGATGCGGCCCATCGAGAAGGAACATCGCCATGTGGACTGGGACGTGGCCGCCGCCGAGAAGGGCGGGTACGAGCACTTCATGCTCAAGGAGATCCACGAGCAGCCCCGTGCCATCCGGGAGGCCACTGCCGCCCGCATCCAAGGTGGTCAGGTGGTGCTGCGGGACCTGAACATGACGGATCAGCAGATCCGGGACATCAACAAGATCTTCATTGTGGCCTGCGGATCGTCGTACCACGTGGGGATGGTGGGCAAGTACAATCTGGAGCGGATGCTGCGGCGCAGCGTGGAGGTGTGTCTGGCCTCCGAGTTCCGGTACAGCGATCCCATCGTGGGCAAGGGCGATCTGGTCATCGTCATCAGCCAGTCCGGCGAGACGCTGGACACCATGGCGGCCCTGCGGGAGGCCAAGCGCCGGGGCGCCCACATCCTGAGCATCGTTAACGTGGTAGGCTCCTCTATCGCACGGGAGTCCCATACGGTACTCTATACGTGGGCCGGGCCGGAGATCGCCGTGGCCACTACCAAGGCATACAGCACCCAGATGGCGGTGCTGAATCTGCTGGGACTGTATTTCAGTCAGGTCATGGGGACGCTGGATCACGAGGTGTACAGCGCCATGGTTCGAGGCATCGAAAAGCTGCCGGAGCAGATGGAGCGTATTCTGGAGCAGGCGGAGCACATCCACGACATCGCCAAGCGCTGCGCCGGCCGGGAGGATGTGTTCTTCATCGGTCGGAATCTGGACTACGCCCTGTCGCTGGAGGGGAGCCTGAAGCTCAAGGAGATCAGCTATATCCACTCCGAGGCCTACGCCTCCGGCGAGCTGAAGCATGGCACCATCTCTCTCATTGAGGATGGCACGCTGGTCATTGCGCTGGGGACATATACCCCGCTGTTTGACAAGGCCATGAGCAACGTGGTGGAGGTGCAGGCCCGTGGCGCACAGGTACTGGCCCTGACCACCGAGAGCCATGCCGGGGAGATGGGCAAGCGTGTCCCCATGCTGATGACCATTCCCGACACCGAGGAGATGCTGCTGCCCCAGCTGGGCGTGGTGCCGCTGCAGCTGCTGAGCTACTACATTGCGCTGGAGCGTGGCTGCGACATCGACAAGCCCCGGAATCTGGCCAAGAGCGTCACGGTGGAGTAAGCTCTCTGTCCCGTTTTCCCTGCGGAAAACCGAAAAAATCAACAAAAACCTGCGGTACACGGTACCGCAGGTTTTTTATTTCTCTCCCTCACACGTTTTCGCCGTGGGGCAGGTCCGGATAGGGAATAATGGGCGGTTGCTGGGGCCGGTGGGGCGCAAGGAGCTTCTCCATCCAGACCATGTCGTACCAGCGGCCGAACTTATAGCCGCAGCGGCGGAAGGTCCCGGCCAGCGTGAAGCCCAGATGCTCATGGAACTGGGCGCTGTTGCGGGTGAGATACTCGTCCTCCGCCTCCGGCCAGCCGATGCAGGCGTAGAGGTTCAGCACCCCCATCTGCGCCAACCGCTGTTCCAGCGCCGTATACAGCTGCCGCCCCAACCCCATTTTCCGGGCGTCGCGGGCCAGATAGATGGTCAGCTCACAGCTCCAGTCATAAGCGGCCCGACCCACAAAAGCCCCGGCGTAGGCGTAGCCCTGCACCGTGCCGTCCACCTCCGCCACCAGATAGGGGTAGCGGCTCATGATGTGCCGCATCCGCCGGCAAAACTCCTCCTGCGTGGGGGTGGTATATTCGAAGCTGATGGCGGTATGCTGAACGTAGTAGTCGTAAATTTCCAGCAGACGGGGCGCATCGGAGATACAGGCGTCCCGGATAATGACAGACATGGCGTGTTCCTCCCGGACAATGGAATCGATTGCATTTAAGTATAATAACAGGACAAAAAATGTCAAGAAAAATCGCTTCTTGACAGGGCCCGCTTTTGATACTACACTTTTGAACCATAGGGAGGGATGTTCATGGAGAGCGGACAGCTGCGAAAGCTGAACCTGTGCTACGCCGGGATCCAGAGCCTTTACTGGGCAGGCTTTGCCGCCATCTGGGCCTTTTTGTCGGTGCTGCTTCTATACCGCGGCTTCAGCAACAGCCAGATCGGTACGGTGTCTGCGCTGGCGCTGCTGATGCCCTTGGCGGTGCAGCCGGTGCTGGCGTCGCTGGCGGACCGGGACCGACGCTTCACCAGCCGCCGTCTGGCCATGGCCCTGACGGGACTTCTGCTGCTGTGCGCCGTGGGACTGTGGTGCTCCGCCGGGAGCATGGCGGTGACGGCGGTCCTGTATGTGCTGGTGGGCATCTCTCTGACGGCCACGGCCCCCTTCCACAGTGCCATGGCCATGGAGCTGCAGCAGCATGGCGTGGCCCTGAACTACGGTCTGAGCCGGGGTCTCGGCTCCGCCTGCTACGCCGCATCGGTGCTGGTGCTGGGCGTGGTGGTGGAGCGGTACGCCCCCACGGCGGTGCTGCCGGTATTTGCCGGGGAAATGCTGCTGCTCCTGCTGCTGACATGGCGCTTCCGGGCCTCCCGCACGATGGAGGCCACCGCAGGAAGCGGCCCGGTGCTGTCCGTGGGACAGGTGCTGCGGCGTTACCCCGCCTACACATGGCTGCTGGTGGGCTGTGCGCTGCTGATGGCCTGCCACAGCGCCACCTGTACCTACATGATCCATATCGTGGGCAAGGTGGGCGGCAGTGAGAGCATGATGGGCTCGGCGCTGGCGGTAGCGGCGTTTCTGGAGCTGCCCGCCATGGGTCTGTTCAGCCGGATGCGGCGTAAGGTACCGCTGGTGTGGCTGCTGATCTTCTGCGCCGTCTTCTTCGTCATCCGGGCCGGGCTGTTCTGGGCAGCCCGGTCGGTGCCGGTGCTGTATCTGGCGGCGGCGCTGGACTTCTTCGAGTACGGCATTTTCATCCCCGCCACGGTATACTATGTGGCCGAACACATCGACCCGGCCAATCAGGTGAAGGGCCAGTCCCTCATGGGCATGGCCACTACCGGCGTTGGCTCCGCCTTCGGCAACTTCGTCAGCGGCCAGCTGCTGGATCGAACCGGCGTAAATGGGATGCTGCTGTTCTGCACCATCTGCGCCACAGTGGGTCTACTGGTGGTCATCTATGCCGTGCGGAAGAAATAAATGTAAGAAACAGGCCGGAAGTCAAGTACTTCCGGCCTGTCAGCGTGTCGAAACAGTCTTTTCGACACGCTGAGGCATTTTTCAGAACTTCAAAAAGTTCTGAAAAATGGGGATCATCATCGTGCAGGACACCCTTCCGGGTTTCCCGCACACACCCTTCCGCCCCGTTGACGAAAGGCTCTCACTTTTTTGATAGGCTCACAGGACGGTCAGGGCTTGCCTTTATTCTCCACCGTCGCTTTTGGTCTGCTGAAACGCCGTGAAGCGCACCGACAGCAACAGCTTCCCTTCCCTTGAAAGCTCTGCATACACCGGATCCTCCTCTGCCAGCCACACGGTACACACCACCTTCTCGCCGTCGGCATCTGTGGTGTCCAGCGCCAGCCGCAGGCAGGGGATATCCTCCAGCGTCTCCTCCCCCACCTCCAGCACATACCCCTCCGCCAGCGCCCGCAGCAGATAGGGGATGCAGTTGGCCGGGGACACGGTGTCCCCCACTCCTGCCGCCAGCGCCGGACCGTCATACTGGATCAGCAGCTTCTCCCCGGTGACGGTGGCGGACAGCCCCGCCAGCTCCTCCGGGGCCATCACCGTGGTGGTGGCCGTGTCTTTTGTCCGGTCACAGGTGCAGCGCACCGTAAAGCTGCGAGTCTCCCCCCTCCGGATGGCTCACGATCTCCGCCTCCGCCACAGCCCCCGTCAGAGCCGCATACCGCTGCTGCACCGCCTGCGCCTCAGCCGCATCCTTCTTCCCGCAGCCGCACAGCAGCAGGCACAGCGCCGCCGCCAGATACATTCCTCGTTTCAACGTCTCCTCCCTTCCGGAAGGCTCTCCGTTTCCCGCCGTCTCTCTATTCCGTCACTTCCCGCAGGGCCTGCGGCAGACGCTCCAGAAGATCCGTGGGTGTCATGCCCCACTGTCCCTTCTCCTGCGCCGCCAGATCCCCGGCCCGGCCGTGGAGCCATACGGCGCAGCAGCAGGCATCGAAGGCGTCCATGCCCAGTCCCAGCAGAGCCAGCACCACCCCGGACAGCACATCACCGCTGCCGCCCTTGGCCATGCCGCAGTTGCCGGTGGTGTTCACCCGGCACCGGCCGTCCGGCCCGGCCACCACGGTCCCCGGCCCCTTCAGCACCACCACGGCCCCGGACCGGCGGGCAAAGTCCTCCGCCGCCGCAGTCCGTCCTTGGGACAGGTCGCCGCCCACCCGGAGGAACTCTCCCTCATGGGGCGTCAGCACCGTCACCCGGCCACGCCGTCGCTCCCATTCATCCATATGCCCCGCCAGCGCATTTATGCCGTCGGCATCCAGCACCAGCGGCTGGGGCAGATCCATCAGCCGCCGCACCAGCGCATCCGTCTGCCGGCCCCGGCCCAGACCGCAGCCCAGCAGCACGGCGTCGCAGCCCGCCGCACGCCGCCGGATAGTCTCCTCCGCCAGCAGGGACAGCCTTCCCTCCGCCTCCGGCAGGGGAAAGGGCATGGCCTCGTCGCTTTTCACCGCCGCCACCGGCCAGATACTCTCCGGCACCCCCAGAAACACCAGTCCCGCCCCGGAACGCACCGCCCCACGGCTGGCAAATACCGGCGCTCCGGTATAGCCCACGCTGCCGCACAGACACAGCACCTTACCGAAGGTACCCTTGTGGCCCTCCGGGTCCCGGCGAGGCAGCAGCCGCCTCACAAGCTCCCGGCCGATGGGCTCGACTTTTCTCTCCTGCTCCATGATCCGCCCTCCCGCATTGTAAATTCTGGGGAGAGTATACCACATTTTCCCCGAAAAACACACCCCCTCCCCATTTTGGCCGGGGCCGTATTGACATCCGCCGCCGTATCCCCTATACTTGGATAAACGAAATCTTCAGGAGGTACGACCTATGCTTTCTTCCACCAGACAGTTCACCGACGCTATGGACAACAAGGGCATCAAATATGAGTACAAGGGTACCACCGACTCCGGCAAGGACGTTGTCGTGCTGCGCTACACCTGCGAGAACATCTCCACCCTGACGCTGCAATTTTTCTTCGACGAGGACTGCAAGTCGGTGGCCATCCGGATGTTCGATCTGGTGAAATTCCCGGAGAGCAAGCTGCCCACCATGCTGGCTGCCATCAATCAGCAGAACGCCAGGTTCCGCTTCGTGAAGTTCGTCATTGATACCAATGACCACACCGTGCAGGCGGAGGCGGACGTGGCCTTCCGCAGCCACGATGTGGGGGATATCTGTCTGGAGTATGTCTCCCGGTGCATCAACATCTGTGACGATGCCTACCCGGAGCTGATGAAGGCCCTCTGGGGCTGAGCGCCATAACGACCCCGTCGGAGGAGGGACAGCCGTTCCTCCTCCGGTTTTTCGCCGTTTTCTCCCGGCGGCGGACAAATTCCCCCTTGCAAGTTTCTCCCGGCTGTGGTATAAGTATGGTAGGTAAATGCGTTGAATGGGAAGTTCCGCAGGAAACGCCTTTCCAAGAGAGGACCGGCCATCGGCTGGAAGCCGGTTCGTCAGGCGCTGTGGTGTTCGCCCGGGAGCAGCCGTGAGGAAATGCACGGACGGGTCATCCTCCGTTATGGGGAAACGAGTGCGCAGCTGCTGCTGCGAAGCTGGGTGGTACCACGGAAGTTCTATGCCTTTCGTCCCTTAGTTTTGGGATGAAAGGCATTTATTTTTCCCCCGAACGAATCCCACTTTTAATAGTTAACAAGGAGGAATCTCATGGACAAAAACTTGTTAAAGGAATTCATCATTGAAGAATATGAGAAAGATTTTGTGGTATATGCTACCGACGAAGCCTATCGGCTATTGGGTGTAGAAGTCCCGCAGCCTGTTAGTCCAGTAACGGAGTATACCGTTGACAGAACGCATTATGTGGTGATACGGAACGTGTCGGGAGATACCATTGATGTAGAGTATTACCGAGAGGCAGTATTGACTTACTTGGCAAGCAGATATCGCATTGACGGCCTTCTCAGAGAATCAGACGGAAATAGCCATGATGCCAATTGGCAGTACGAAGTATATATTTTTAATACTGGTTACTGCCCGGAGGAGCTGTCATCCTGCATCATAAAAACAGGCGGACTATATCTCAGCGCAACCAGGGTACTGAAAAAAGAAAAAATTACGGAAGAGATCATCGAGACTTGGTCGGAAGAATATGATCTCGACGGCAACGGGGAAGGCCAAAGAACTGTTTATTGCTCTACGCCGGATGGCTCGGCGCATTTTGCCTTTGGCCTGTCCCTAAGTTGGGATCTCGGCAGGGAATTGCCGGAGAATCGGTATCCACTTGCTCTGAGAACGAGCAGAGCAGATCAGATATGTCGGACAGGCTACAAGAGGCGCTTACCCGCAGCCACACCGGCTGGCAGCGCATCCGGTGGAGAAAGCCAGCCGTGTCAGGCAGACAGCGAGCCGCACGCAATCAAGGCCGCACCGGACGGCGGCGCATCCGAATGCTCCCATCCCTCCCTATGGCAGCGCATTTGCAGATTTATGCGGAAGCTTTTCTAGGCAGACCACTCCGCATTACAACCTTGTGCTATTACCGATACAAATCCGCAAAGGGCTGTGGCCGGAGCTTTTCGAGAAGCGGCCCGCAGCATCCCCTGCAGCACAGTTTTTGCAGGGAAACTCTAAAAACTTCCACCCCATAATACAAGGAGGAATCATTACCGATGAAAGAAAAACTGACACAACTGCTGCAGGAGGGCAAGGACCGCATCGATGCCGTCCGCAGTGAAGCGGAGCTGCAGGAGGTCAAGGCCCTGCTGCTGGGCAAGCAGGGCAGCCTGACGGGACTGCTGAAGGAGCTTCCCAAGCTGGACGCCGCCCTGCGGCCGGAGATGGGCAAGGCGGTGAATCAGGCCAAGGCCCAGCTGACGGCGCTGCTGGATCAGCGGCGGGAGGAGCTGAAGCTGAAGGCCTCCGAGGTATCGCCGGACTTCGATATCTCCGTCCCCGGCATCCTGCCCCCGTCCGGCGGTCTGCACCCCATCACCCAGATGTGCTACGACCTCAACGACGCCTTCCGCTCTATGGGCTTCGAGATCTTTGAGGAGTCCGACATTACCAGTGAGCTGTACGGCTTCGACAACCTGAACTTCCCCCCCAACCACCCCGCCCGTGAGAGCATGGACACCTACTGGCTGGAGGGCCACGACAAGGGCGAGTGCTGGGATAAGCTCTGCCTGCGTCCCCACCTCACCGGCGGCTCCGTGCGGTATATGCAGACCCACAAGCCCCCCTACCGCTTCGTGTACCCCGGCCGGGTGTACCGCAACGAGACCACCGATGCCCGCCACGAGCGTGCCTTCTTCCAGTATGAGGCCCTCATCGTGGACAAGGACTTCACCTTCGCCTCCGGCAAGGTGATGATCAAGAGCATCCTCTCCAAGGTGTTCGGCCGGGATGTCCCGGTGCGGATGCGTGCGGGCTTCTTCCCCTTCGTGGAGCCCGGCTTCGAGATCGACATGGGCTGTCTGGTCTGCGGCGGCAAGGGCTGCAGCGTGTGCAAGCACGTGGGCTGGATCGAGATCATGCCCGGCGGCACGCCCCACCCCAATGTCCTGCGTGCGGCAGGGCTGGATCCGGATGAATACACCGGCTTCTATGTCAACATCGGTCTGGACCGGCTGGTGATGATGCGCTACGGCGTGGACGACGTCCGCCTGTTCCACAGCGCCGATCTCCGGTTCCTGCGTCAGTTCCATTAAGGGAGGATACGACACATGAAAGTTTCACTGAATTGGATCAAGGATTATGTAAAGCTCCCGGAGGATATGGACCTGACCCGTCTGGCCTATGACCTGACCATGTCCACCGTGGAGGTGGAGGGGGCCGAGGACCTGGCCAAGCGCTTCGAGCATATGCTGGTGGGCGTAGTGACGGAGGTTTGCCCCCATCCCAACGCCGACAAGCTGCGGATCTGCCGGACGGATATCGGTGGCGGCGATATCCGGGAGATCGTCTGCGGCGGCACCAACCTCACCGCCGGGATGCGGGTGGCCGTGGCCTGCCCCGGCGCCCTGTGCCGCTGGCACGGCGAGGGTGAGCCGGTGGAAATTAAGGAGTCCAAGCTGCGGGGCGTCAAGAGCTACGGTATGATCTGCGCCGCCTCCGAGATCGGGCTGGGGGATCTGTTCCCCACCGATGAGGAGGCCCACATTCTGGACCTCAGCGCCTTTGACATAGCCGCCGGCACCTCCATTGCCGATGCGCTGGACCTTCACGACATCATTCTGGAGATCGACAACAAGTCTATGACCAACCGCCCCGACCTGTGGGGCCACTACGGTCTGGCCCGTGAGATCGCCGCCCTGTACGGGCTGCCCCTGTCCCGGTTCCGGCCCTTCCCCCGTGATCTGCCTGCCGGCGACCTGACGGTGACGGTGGAGGACCCGGAGCGCTGCCCCCGGTACATCGGGGCTGAGCTGACCGGCGTGTGCGTCAAGCCCTCCCCCTTCTGGATGCAGAGCCGCCTGTGGCGTGCGGGGATGCGGCCCATCAATGCGCTGGTGGATATCACCAACTATGTGATGCTGGCCACCGGCCAGCCCACCCACGCCTTCGACTCTGATAACATTCAGGGCCATATCATCGTCCGCCGGGCCAAGGAGGGCGAAAAGCTGCTGCTGCTCAACGGCAAGGATCTCTCCCTTTCCACCGACGATCTGGTCATTGCCGACGATGCCGGTGTGGTGGCGCTGGCGGGTGTCATGGGCGGTGCCAAGGACTCCGTCCTGCCCACCACCCACAAGGTCATTCTGGAGGTAGCCAACTTCAACGCCGCCGGCGTTCGCCGGACGGCCCTGCGTTACGACAACCGCACCGAGGCCTCCTCCCGCTATGAAAAGGCCATCGACCCTCAGCGCTGCGATCAGGCACTGGAGCTGGCAGCGGAGCTGTTCCGCCAGCTGTATCCGGAGGTGGAGTTCACGGGCCTTGTGGACCACTACCCCGCCCCCATGGCCTGCAAGGAGCTGGACGTGGCTCTCAGCTGGCTGGAACGCCGTCTGGGCAAGCCCCTGACGCAGGAGGATGTATCCCATAAGCTGGGCCTGCTGGGCTTTACCACCTCCTTCAGCGGCGACACCATGCACGTCACCGTTCCCTCCTGGCGCTCCACCGGCGACGTGTCTATTCAGGCGGACATTATGGAGGAGGTAGCCCGGATGTACGGCTACGAGAACTTCGAGGCCGCCCCCATCACCACCTCCTTCGACGGGGCCATCAACCAGCTGGATAAGGATCTGGAGCGGCGCATCAAGGAGTATCTGGCCATCCGCTGCGGGCTGCAGGAAATTTTCACCTACCCGTGGATGGACGAGCAGTATGTAAACGCCATCCTGCAGGATACCACCGGCATCCTGTCCCTGTCCACGCCTCCCTC
Organism: Vescimonas coprocola; assembly: GCF_018408575.1. NCBI lineage: Bacteria > Bacillati > Bacillota > Clostridia > Eubacteriales > Oscillospiraceae > Vescimonas > Vescimonas coprocola. The sequence continues at coordinate 358,017 of NZ_AP023418.1, read as the reverse complement.
CCCCACGGAGAAGATGATCCGCTCCTCCCTGCTGCCCAATCTCTGCAAGGCAGTGGTGAAGAACGAGCGCTACTTCACCGACTTCTCCCTCTTTGAAACGGCGCAGGTATTCCGGGACGAGAACTACACCGCTCCCTACGATGAACGGGAGAAGCTGCCCTCCCAGCGCAAGCATCTGGGCGCCGCCTTCGTGGGCAGCGACAAGGACATCACCACCCTGTTCCGCCGGGCCAAGGGCGTGGTGGAGGCCATGCCCCGCTACACCCATATGGAGGCCTATACCCTCCGTCAGGTGGAAAAGCCCGTGTGGGCCGACACCGTGGTGTGGCTGAACCTGTATCTGGGCGAGGAGCACATCGGTGATCTGGCCCTGCTGAGCAAAAAGGTATCCATGGAGTGCGGCATCAAGAATCTGGCGGTGATGCTGCTGGAGCTGGATATGGACGCATTGATCCCCTTCCGCTCCCGCACCAACACCTTCACCCACCTGCCGGAGTACCCCATGACGGACTACGACGTGTCGGTGCTGGTGGACGGCGAGACCCGGTGGGATGCTATGCGGGACGCTATTCTGGAAAAGCGCCACGAGCTGCTCCACGGCGTATCCTTTGTGGACGAGTACCGGGGCAAGCAGGTGCCGGAGGGCAAGAAGTCCGTGACCCTGCGTCTGACCATCGGTTCTGCGGAAAAGACCCTGACCTCTCAGGAGATCGAGGCCTGCGCCGCCTCCGCCGTGAAGCGGCTGGCAAAGCACGTGGGGGCCGAGCTGCGGGGAAAATAAAAGAACCGTCATTTGCCGCTTTCCCTCTTTACAGAACGGGAAAAAAGCCGTATAATGAGTAACAGAGTACGGAAGGAGGTATGTCCCTATGGAAGATTTCACCCGCAAATTCAACGCCGCACAGGACAAATCCGTGCAAATTCATCACGTTTTGACCACCGTTTACGAGGCGCTGAAGGAGAAGGGCTACGACCCCATCAACCAGATCGTGGGCTACATCCTGTCCGAGGACCCCACCTACATCACCAACCACAACTCCGCCCGCACCCTCATCTGCAAGGTGGATCGGGACGAGCTGCTGCAGGCTCTGGTGAAGAATTATCTGGACATCGACTGATGCCCCTCCGCAAGTAAAAAAGGGACGCCCGGAGGATATCCTCCGGGCGTCCCTTTTTCCCACTTCCGCCACCACATATTGACATTTTCCGCCATGTCAGTTATAGTATCCATCATCCCTATCCAACTCTACGGACTATGAGGATCATTATTATGCTGAACATTCAACATCTGACCAAGGTCTATGGTGAAAAGAAAGCCGTGGACGACCTGTCCCTGCACATTGCCCCCGGCGAGATCTACGGCTTCATCGGCCACAACGGTGCCGGTAAGACCACCACCCTCCGCTCCGTGGTGGGCATCCTGCAATTTGACGCCGGGGAGATCACCATCGGCGGCAAGTCCATCCGCACCGACCCCATCGCCTGCAAGCGGGAGCTGGCTTATATCCCCGATAATCCCGACCTGTACGACTACATGACCGGCATCCGGTATCTCAACTTCATCGCTGACATCTTCGGCGTCAGCTCGGAGGTGCGCGGGCAGCGCATCCACGACTACGCCGCCCGCTTCGAGCTGACGGACGATCTGGCCCAACCCATCGCCGCCTACTCCCACGGCATGAAGCAGAAGCTGGCCATCATCTCCGCATGGCTCCACCAGCCCCGTCTCATCATCATGGATGAGCCCTTTGTGGGTCTGGACCCCAAGGCCTCCCATCTGCTCAAGGGCATGATGCGGGAGTTCTGCGACGCAGGCGGCGCCATCTTCTTCTCCACCCATGTGCTGGAGGTAGCGGAAAAGCTCTGCGACAAGGTAGCCATCATCCGTGGCGGCAAGCTGATCCGCTCCGGCACCATGGAGGAGGTCAAGGGCGACGACTCTCTGGAGGAGGTCTTTCTGGAGCTGGAGGGCGAGTCATGCTGAAGCTCCTTGTCAAAAAGCAGCTGACGGAGATCTTCCGTGCCTACCTCTACGATGCCAAGAAGAACCGGGCCCGCTCCAAGGCGGCCACCGTGGGCTACATCATCTTCTTCGTTTTCATCATGGTGGGTATCATCGGCGGGATGTTCACCCTTCTGTCCCTCGCCATGTGTCAGGATATGGCGAAGGCCGGCATGAGCTGGTTCTATTTCGCCATCATGGGCCTTATGGCCATCCTGCTGGGTGCCTTCGGCAGCGTGTTCACCACCTATTCCAGCCTCTACCTGCCCAAGGACAATGACCAGCTGCTCTCCCTTCCCATTCCGGTGAATACCCTCATCGCCGCCCGGCTGCTGGGGGTGTACCTCATGGGCCTCATGTACTCCGGCGTGGTGGTGTTGCCGGCCATCATCGTCTATTGGGCGACGGTATCCGCCGCCCCGCTGCACCTGCTGGCGGGCGTTCTGTTCCTGCTGCTGATCTCCCTGTTCGTCATGGCCATCTCCTGTCTGCTGGGCTGGGTGGTGGCCAAGGTCAGCCTGAAGCTGAAGAATAAAAGCTTCGTCACCGTGGTGCTGTCTCTGGTATTCTTCGGCCTGTACTACTACTTCTTCTCCTTCAAAGCCAACTCCCTGCTAACGGAGCTGCTGCAGAACATCGCCCTCTACGGCGATAAGGTCCGCTCCTCCGCCTACCCCGTGTACCTCTTCGGTCAGGCGGGAGCCGGCGATCCCCTGTCCATGCTGCTTCTGACGGCAGCCATCGCCGTGCTGTTCGGCCTGACGTGGCTGCTGCTCTCCCGCAGCTTCCTCTCCATCGCCACGGCCTCCGGCCATGTGGGCCGCAAGGTCTACCGGGCCAAGGCCGTCCGGTGCCGGAGCATTTCCTCCGCCCTGCTGGACCGGGAGCTGCGCCGCTTCACCTCCAGCGCCAACTATATGCTCAACTGCGGCTTCGGCACACTGTTTCTGGTGCTGGCCTCCGGCTTCCTCCTGTGGCAGGGCCGGGAGCTGCTGGAGCTGGTGTCGCAGTCCTTCCCTGAAAGATCCGGTGCCATGCCGGTGCTGCTGGCCTTCGTCCTGTGCCTGCTCAGTGCCATGAACGACACCACCGCCCCCTCCGTCTCGCTGGAGGGCAAGCAGCTCTGGCTGGCCCAGTCTCTGCCGGTATCCCCGTGGCAGGTGCTGCGGGCCAAGCTGCGGCTCCAGCTGCTGATTACTATACCGCCTATGCTGCTGTGCCTTGTGTGCTTGCTGGCGGTGTACCCCGGTTCCCCTCTGGAGCTGCTGTTCATCGCCGTCACCGCCCTGTCCTATGCCCTGCTGATGGCTCTGCTGGGCCTGTTCCTGGGCTTGAAAATGCCCAACCTCAGCTGGACCAACGAGGTGGTTCCCATCAAGCAGAGTGCCTGCGTGGCCCTCTCCCTCTTCAGCGGTTGGGCCGTGGCCATGATCCCCGGCGCCCTCTATCTGCTGACAGGCATCGGCAGCTTGGACCCGCTGCTCTATCTCTCCGTCGTCACGGCGCTGGTGCTGATCCTCTCCGCCGTGCTGTCCCTTTGGGTGAAAAAGACCGGCAGCCGCATCTTCGCCGCCCTGTGATCCCCCATACATGAAGAAGAGACGCCGTATGCCAGTGGCATACGGCATCTCTTTTTCATGTGAGCTTCTTTCCCATCTCCAGCCGCACCTCGTGGGCCTCCGGGTCGTGGTTGGAGTAGGCGTACAGGTCGAAGCCGATGACCTGAAACCCGCACTTCCGATAAAAGGCAATGGCCCGCTCGTTGCAGGTCTGTGTCTCCAGCACCGCCATCCGCATGGGGGCCGCCTCCTCCAGCATCTTCTCCATCAGAGCGGTGGCCACGCCGCAGCGCCGGTGCTTCTCCTGAAAAATGCACAGATTGCTGATGCGCCATCGGTGGTTCCACGACTCCGGAGAGCCCTCCGCAATGCCCAGCAGCTCCCCATCCTGAAAAGCGCCGTACACCACCGGAGCCTCCAGCCACTCCCCGAACAGGGTGTCTTTGAAGGACCGCTCCTCCACCTTTCCGAAGGAATGGTACTCTATCCGAAAGCCCTCCTCCACCGGGACGATATCCCAGCAGCCTCTGGTCTGATACCATGCCGTGAAGCCATACCCCCCGCCACTGGGCGGGATCCAGCTTCTTGATCTCCATATCGCTCCTCCTTACAGGGCCGTCCCCTTCTTGGGGACATACAGGCGGCTCATGTCCACACCCTCCAGCCTCAGCAGCTGCACCTTGCGCTCCAGTCCCCCGGCATAGCCGGTGAGACTGCCGTCGCTGCCCACCACCCGATGACAGGGGACGATGATGGAGATGGGGTTGTGTCCCACAGCGCCACCCACCGCTTGGGCCGACATCCGCCGCAGCCCCCGCTTCCGGGCCACGGCCTCCGCCAGCGCCCTATAGGTGGTGGTCTCGCCGTAGGGGATCTGTCGCAGCAGCGCCCACACCTCCTGCCGGAAGGGGGAGCCTGCCAGATGAAGCGGCGGCAGGAAGTCCGGCTCCCTGCCCGCAAAATAGATATCCAGCCACCGCTTGGTCTCCTCCAGCACCGGCGTCTCCTGCGGAGCGTCCTCCGGTACGCCCGGGAAATACTTCTCCCCCGCCAACCACAGGCCCGTCAGGCCCTCCTCGTCCGCCGCCAGCAGCAGTTCCCCCACCGGGGAAGCATAGCTCTGCCACGCTGTCATATCACTTCGCCCCTTTCTTTCCCTGCGGCGCATAGTCCCGCAGCTCCGGCACAGCACCTCCGGCCACCGCCCACAAATAGAGACTGGCCACGCTGCCATAGGGGCTGTACCGCCGCCGATACTTCTCAAACAGCTCCCGGCCCACCTGCCGGTGGTGATACACCATCCGCAGTCCCCGCTGGATGGCCAGATCGTCATAGCTGAAAATATCCGGTCTTTGCAGGCAGAACAGCAGGATCATCTCCGCCGTCCACACCCCCACGCCCTTCAGGGTACACAGCTGCCGGATGGCCTCCGCATCGCTGCTCTCCCGTACCGTCTCCGGGTCGAAGGCTCCGCTCTGAACCCGGAGGGCAAAGTCCGTGATGTAGGCCGCCTTGCGCCCGCTGATGCCCAGCGCCTGCAAGCCCTCCGGTCCCGCCGCCAGTACGCTCCCGGCGTCCACGGTCCCCAGCGCCTCCTGCATCCGCCGCCAGACGGTGGCCTGCGCCTTGGTGGAGATCTGCTGCCCCACGATGTGGTGTACCACGGCGGCGAATAGATCCGGGTCCACCTCCCGCCGGATCATCCCCACCCGGTCGATGACCTCCCCTATCCGCTTGTCTCTGCTCCGCAGATACTGAAGCTCCGTCTCACCATAGCCGAAATACATCTCTCCGCCCCCTGCCTGCATCCGTCCCTTTCGTCCAGAACATTTGTTTCGAATGTACCACACCCTCTCGCCGCTGTCAACCCCCTCCGCCAAACGCCCCGTATCCCGACCTCCTTCACCCCAAAGGAGATTTTATTTGCGAATCCCGTCGCTCTATGGTGTGCGCTGGCGGCCAACATCGCCATGATGTCCGCCATCTCCGCCCTGCTGAGCGCCCTGCTGGCCGGGGCGGCGGAGGGCCGGACATTTGCCGTGGCCGCCGGGGAAGGCGGCCCTTGCGCTGGTGGTGCGGTACTTCTGCGCCACGGGAGCCGCCGCCATGAGTTTCCGCTCCTCCCATCGGCAGCAAAATACCCCGCCTGACTGGCGGGGTATTTTATTTACCGATCCTTTTTATCGATCCCTTACTTCTTTCTCTCCTCCAGCGAGTGAGCCAGCGTCAGTAGGAAGTCGTGATCCGGCCACGGGAAGATGGCCTCCTCGGCCCGGCGGGTACACTCCTCCACGGCCGTGCGGCAGCCCTCCAGCCCCAGCACGTCCACGAAGGTGACCTTCCCCTCCTCTCGATCGGAGCCGATGGGCTTGCCGAACACGGCCTCGTCGCCCACCACATCCAGCATATCGTCCCGGATCTGGAAGGCCAAGCCCAGCTTGTCGGCAAAGGCGATGGCCTGCTGCCGCATGGTCGCCGGCATCCCCGACGCCACGCAGCCCAATTCCGCCGCCGCCGAGATCATGACCCCGGTTTTCAGCCGGTACATCCCCGTCAGCTCCTGTTGGGTGGATACACCGCACAGGGTATCGATCACCTGACCGGCCACCATACCGTCGGCGCCGGCGGCGTGGGACAGCACCCGGATGGCCTCCACTCGGCTCTCTGCCGACATACAGGGGGCCTCGGCAATAAGCCGAAAGGCCTCCGGCTGGAGGGCATCCCCCGCCAGCACCGCCAGCGTCTCGCCGTAGGCCTTATGGCAGGTAGGCTTTCCCCGCCGCAGGTCGTCGTCATCCATACAGGGCAGGTCGTCGTGAATGAGGGAGTAGGTGTGGACCAGCTCCAGCGCACAGGCATAGGGCAGAGCCAGATGCCAGTCTATCCCACCCAAACGGGCCAGCTCCAGCGTCAGCACCGGGCGGATGCGCTTGCCGCCGCCCAGAAGGCTGTACCGCATGGCCTCCTGCAATCTTCCATAGGGCTTATCCGTGGAGAAAAGTCCCTCCAGATACTGTTCAATGGCCGCCTGATAGGCGGCATATCGGGTGTAAAAATCCATGGTCATTCCTCGCTTGCAAATTCCGTTTCCACCGGAGCGCCGTCGGGGCCCTTCATCAGCCGCACCACCTGCTGCTCCGCCTGATCCAGCTCCGTGCGGCAGGCTGCCGCCAGCCGGGTCCCCTCCTCGAACAGGGACAGGGACTGGCTCAGAGGCACGTCCCCCTTTTCCAGCCGGGTGACGATCTCCTCCAGCCGGGTCATATTCTCTTCAAAGGTCTTGTCTGCCATCACGCTTCCTCCTTTTCCGTTACCGTGCAGCGCAGGCCGCCCTGCGCCAGCCGCAAATGAATGGTATCCCCGGACTGCACCTGCGCCGCCGTCCGCAGCACTGCGCCGTCCTCCGTCCGGGCCATGGCGTAGCCCCGGCCCAGCACCTTCAGGGGACTCAGGGCATCCAGCTTGGCCGCCAGTGCCGCAAAGCGCCGCTGCTCCTCCTGCCACTGGGCATTGGCCGCCGTCAGCAGCTTCTGCTGCACATAGTCCAGCTGGAGCCGCTTATCCTGCACAAAGGCCAGCGGGTCCGTCAGCACCCGCTTCTCCGCCAGTGCCATCAGCCGCCGCTCCTGCCGCTCCAGCCCGTTCAGCGTCCCCTGCGCCATACGGCTGCGGAAGCTGTCCAGCCGCTGCAGCAGCTCCGCCATGTCCGGCACGGCGATCTCGGCGGCATTACTGGGGGTGGAGGCACGGCGGTCCGCCACGAAGTCGGCAATGGTCACATCCGGCTCATGTCCTACGGCGGAGATCACCGGGATCTCTGATGCGTAGATGGCCCGTGCCACCCGCTCGTCGTTGAAGGCCCACAGGTCCTCCATGGAGCCGCCGCCCCGGCCGGTGATGAGCACGTCCGCCAGCTTCCAGCGGTTGGCGTAGCGGATGGCCCCTACGATCTCCGGCGGAGCCTCCACGCCCTGTACCCGCACCGGCAGCAGCAGCACCCTGGCAATGGGGTAGCGCCGCCGCAGGATGCGGATCATGTCGTGGATCGCCGCCCCGGCGGAGCTGGTGACGATGGCGATGCGCTGGGGATATCGGGGCAGAGGCTTCTTGTGTCCCTCGTCGAACAGTCCCTCCCGGTACAGCTTGTCCTTCAGCTGTTCAAAGGCCACATACAGATCCCCCACGCCGTCCGGCGACAGCTGGGAGCAGTAGAGCTGATAGGCCCCGTCCCGTGGGAACACGCTGATGCGCCCATAGGCGATGACCTGCATCCCGTTCTCCGGCCGGAACCGCAGCTTCATGGCGCTGCCCTTGAACATGACACACCGCAGAGCGCCCTCCCCGTCCTTCAGGGTGAAGTAGTGATGCCCGGAGGGGTATATCTTATAGTTGGACAGCTCCCCCCGGATGTAGATGCCGGAGAGCTGGGGGATACCGTCAATGACGTTTTTGATGAAGCCGTTGACCTCCGATACGGTATAGATCTGGCCTTCCATCGCTTCCTCCTTCCTGAAAATGCAGTGCAGGCAGAGCAAGCGCACCTGCTCTGCCTGTGATGTGTCAGTCCTTGACCTCTTCCCGCAGGAAGCTGGCCAGAATGCCGTTGATGAATTTCACCACCTCGGCGGACTCATACTTACCGGCGATCTGCACCGCCTGACTGATGGCCACACCGTGGGGAATATCCGGCATATACAGGATCTCATACATGGCCACCCGCATGACGGCAGAGGCCATCAGAGGGATGCGTTCGAAGCGCCAGCCCTGTGCGTAACGGGCGATGTAGTCGTCCAGCTCCGCCGCATGGTCCGCCACGCCCGCCACCAGACGGCGGATATACTGTGCCTGCTTGGCGTTGGGGGCATCGGCGTACAGCCCGCACTCCGGCGCCAGCTCCGCAAAGCACTCCGGCGCCAGCCGCCGGTCCAGAAACTCCCCCACCGGGAGGTCCGTAAAATTCCATTCATACGCCAGATGGGCGGCGATCTCCCGTGCCGTGTTGCGTGTCATACCCGTTTCGTCCTTTTCTCTCGTATCCTATGTCTGCTCAGTCGAAGCTGATGCCGCCCACATGGACGTTGACCGCCTTCACCGGGAAGCCGGTCATGCCCTCCAGCGCCGAATAGACGGCGTTCTGGACCTTCTGAGCCACCTCAGCGATGGCAAAACCGTAGCGGATCATGAGAAACAGGTTCACCACCACGCCGTCCTCGGCCATCTCCACCCGGACGCCCTTGGCGGTCATCTTCTTGCCGCCCACCAGATCCGCCATATTGGCGTTGAGCAGGCCGCCCACGCCCTCCGTCTCCAGCGCCACAGAGCTGGAGATGGACGCCACCACATCCTCGGAGATCTGGATGGTACCCATGCTCTCCTGACGGGTGATATACTCTTTATTTTCAGCCATAGCAATCTTACTCCCGTTCTTTTGGTATATTCGAATCATTGGTATTATACCATCGGCAGCGGGAAAATACAACCACTAATTTGCCTCCATGATCTTGATCTGCTCCGGGGTGTAGTCCGTCTCGTTGACCACAATGTCCTTGATGCGAGCCACGTCCGCCGTGTTCAGTCCCGTCTCCGGAGCCGCCACCACCACGCTGACGCTGTCCTCCCCTATGAACACCACGCAGTCGGCGTAGCCCTTGGCCGTCACCAGACTCTCGATCTGGGACTCGGCCACCGTGTACGACGCCAGCACCTGCAAGGTCTGGGATGCCTCGTTGAGAACACTCTCCTCGGCGTTTTCGTCGCTCTCCGCCTCCTGCAGCATATGGATGGCGTTGTCCCGTGCCTGCTTGCGGCTGAGCCGTGCCGTGGCGAAATAATCGTCCTCCGCCGGGGCCGGATCCCCTGCCGTCTCCTCATTGGCGTTGACCAACTCCGACTGGCCCAGCACCTTGTTGTCCTTGACGCTGTCGCTGTACCGCCAGTTCATGTACACCGCACCGCACACCAGCAGCAGCACCGCCGCCGCCACACCTCGCCGTTTCCACACCGTTTTCATGTCCGTCCCTCCTGTTATTGTTCCCATTGCACCACTGTGATCTTCTCCGTGGACAGCGCCGTCAGCGCCGCCACGGCCTCCGTCACCGCCAGACGCACGGCACTGCTGCCGGCCCCCTGACACACCACCACCGCTCCCTGATACACCGGGTAGTCCTGCCGGGTCACCAGCGCCTCCTGCCAGCCGCTGCCCCGGTTCACCGTCACCGGCTGGCTCCGCTGCCGCAGGCTGCCCTCCTCCTGCTCCAGATCCATGTCCTGGGCCAGCTGGAGGGTGGGGCCGGTCTTTAAGGTCAGCATCACCTGCACCCGGCCCACGCCGCTCATTTTACCCAGCAGCTGGGCCATGCGCTGCTCCGTCTCCTCCAGCGAGTAGAGCTGGGTATCGTCGCTCGTCTGCCGCTCCTGTCCGCTGCTCTTGCCCGTGGGCAGAAGCAGCAGCAAAAGACCCGCCAGCAGCACCAGCCCCACGGCCCGGTATTTCCGGAAGATATCCCTCAGCTTTTCCCTGTCCATCCCTCACTCCTCCGGCTGCCAGCTCTGGCGGGAGACCGGGATACCCAGCTCCTGCGCCATGTAGTCCGACAGCACCTGATCCCTTTCCACGTCCAGCGACGCCCCATAGGGCAGGGGCAGGCCGTCCTCCGTGCGAACCTCCACCTGCACCCGGCAGTCGATGCCCAGCGACGCCGCTTTTTCCGATATATATGCGGCGGTGCGGTCGGCTATGTCCCCGGACAGACTGTCGGCGTAGGCCGCCTGATACGCCTCCGTCTGCCGGTCCATCTCCCGCTGATACGTCTCGTACCGCCACGTCAACTCCTCCCACCGCACCCGCAGCAGCGGCTGCACCACCGCCAGCAGCAGGATCAGTCCTCCCGCCAGCCCGGCGATGCGGCGGATGGTCTCCCCCTTGGGCAGCATCGCCGTCAGCAGCGACACCGCCAGCGCCGCAGCGGTCAGGCCCAGCAGCCACCCTCGCAGCGTTTCCATCATGGCGTCACCACCAGAATGGCCGAGGAGATGGAGATGAGCAGCAGCAGGGCGCAGCTGCCGGTCATACCCAGCATCAGGCCGAACACGCCACCCAGCGCATCGATGAGCTTCGCCAGCTCCGGAGCGGCGGTCATCCCCGCCAGAAACGCCGTCAGCTTGTACAAAAGATACTGCACCCCCAAGCGTACAAAGGGTCCCAGACACGCCGCCAGCACCCCCAGCAGACCAAATACGCCGATGGCGTTTTTCACCACGCCCGCCCCGGCCAGCACACTGCCCGCCGCATCGGAGAGGATGCGTCCCACCACCGGCATGGCCCCTACGGCGGAGCGGGTCACCTGCACCGTCAGTGCGTCCGCCGAGGTACTGACGGCCCCGGACAGGGTCAGGTAGCCGGTAAACAGCACCAGTGAGCCCGTCAAAAGCCACGTCACCACCCGGCTGGCCGCCTTGGCGACGGTCCCCAGCCCGTGCCGGGGCAGCATGGCATCCGCCGTGGCCGCCGCCGCCAAAAAGTACGTCATAGGCAGCAGTAGTCCCCGGATGAGGGTAATGAGGGCATCGGCAAAGCACACGGCGATGACCTGTCCCGTTCCGGCGGTAACGGCGCCCCCTCCGGCGGCCACAGCGGCGGCCAGCGTCGGCAGCAGCGCCTTGGAGAACACGTCCAATTCCTCGATGGTCTGGGTCCCCAGCCCCAGCAGGCTCTTCATGCTGCCCAGCGACAGCACCGCAATGGCCGCCGCCCCGGCCATGGGCAAAAAACGGCGCATGGGGCTCTCCGGGGTGCGAAGCACGGCATCCGCCGCCCCGCACAGCAGCACCACCCCTAAGATCAGCACCGCTCCCCGCAGGTTCTCCCGCAGAGCCTCCCCCAGAAGAGTCGTCCCCTGCTCCAGCAGAGCGGCGATGCCGCCGGAGAAGTCCTTTCCCTCCAGCTCCTCCGCCGCCGGGGGAGCGGCGTCCGTCACTTCCTGCGGCAGGTCCGCCGCCCACGCAGGCACCATCGCCAGAAGCAGCAGGCACGCCAGCCACACCGCCCTTACAGCAGCGACCGCAGCACCTCCCACGCTGCCTGCATCAGGGGCAGCACCGCCAGCAGCGCCCCCATGGCCCCGGCCATCTCCACCGCCGAGGCCACAGCGCTCTCCCCGGCATCCCGGCACAGATCTGCGCCGATGCGGGTCACCACGGCGATGCCCGCCGTTTTCAGCAGGGGGAGAAACAGCGTGGAGGAGATCTCCACCGCCGCCAGCAGGTCCTCCAGAAAGGCCCATACCTCCCGCACACCACGGACGGCTGCCAGCGCCGCCGCCCCGCATACCGCCACGGCCAGCAGCAGCGCCAGCTCCGGCGTATGCTTTTTCAGCAAAGCGGCCAGCACGGCGCCCAGCAGTCCCAACGCCACGATCTGCCATACAGCCTCCATCTCTTATAACCCAAACAGCGTCTTGACCAGCTGGAACAGGTCGCTGATCTGCTGCACCAGCATCATCAGTACCACCACCAGACCGGCCAGCGTGGTCATCATAGCCTGCTCCTCCCGGCCGCTACGTACCAACAGCAGGTTCAGCACCGCCACCAGGATCCCCACCGCTGCGATCTTGAAAATCAGGTCCACATCCATTGCTCGTCCTCAAATCAGCAGGATCAGCAGCAGGCCCGCCCCGGAAAACAGCCCCGCAAACCAGAGCTTTTCCCGCTGGCGGCTCTCCTGCTCCAGTCCTCTCCGCAGTTCCGTCAGCTCCCCGGCGGCCCATGTCAGCTCACCCAATATCCTCTGCTCGTCCCCCTCCGGCTCCAGCCGCCGCAGGATACGACCACCCTCCCCGGAGAGAGCCGCAAAGCCCTGCCGCCATGCCGCCGGAAGAGAGATGCCCTCCTCCAGCGCCGCCAGCACCGCTCCATAGTACGGTCCCGCCAATGGGCGCTGCCGCTGAGCCGCCAGCAGCCGCAGCAGCGTCTCCCGCCGGAAGCGAATGGCGGAGGCCATCTGCTCCAGCGACGCCGCCAGCTCCTCCAGCAGCCGCAGCTGCCGCCGCTGGGCCTGTACCAGTCCCAGCCACAGCCACAGGGCGCCTCCCAGCAGCAGAAGGCTCCCCAGCACGTCCCTTACCACAGCTCCTCCACCAGATACCGCCGCTGCCCCTCCTCCCGCCGGATGGTCACCAGCTTTTCAAAGACCTTCTCCTTCAGCAGATGGGAAAACAGCGGTCTTCGCCCCAGCTCCCGCCGGTCAGCAGCATGGATGGTGGCCAGAAACCGCACCCCGCAGTTGGCGGCAGCGGACATGGCCATCAGATCCTCCCGAACAGTGATCTCGTCCACGGCTATGACCTGCGGGTTGGCCGACCGCAGCAGAATGGGGATGCCCAGCGCCTTGGGACAGGCGTCCAGCACATCGGTGTGGCTGCCCAGCGCCATCTGGGGGATGCCCTGAAACATGACGGCGATTTCCCCCCGCTCGTCCACCACCGCCACCCGATGAGGTGGGACGCCCTCTGCACCGTCGGACAGTCCCCGGATCAGATCCCGCAGCAGGGTGGTCTTGCCCAGTCCCGGTGGGGCCAGCAGGAGGGTGCTGCAAAAGCTGCCCTCCCGGAACAGCTGGGGCAGCACCTCCGTCGAAAGCCCCGGCTGCTCCCGTGCGATACGGATGGTGACGGAGGAGATATCCCGCAGATTGGTGTTGACCCCGTCCCGCAGCACCGCCGTACCGCACACGCCGATGCGGAAGCCGCCCCGTGCCGTGAGATACCCCCGGCTCAGGGTATCCGCCGCCGCATACCGGGAGTAGTCCGTCACCCCGTCGCACAGCTGCTCCAGCTCCGTTTGAGTCACCACCGGGTAGGGCCGCTCCCGTGCCGCCGGCACCTCCCCTCCCCGCAGCAGCAGCGTCAACGTCTGCCCGGCTCGCAGCCGCAGCTCCTCCGCCTCCGCCTGCTGCTCCTCCGGCACCTGACGGCACAGCCGCTGCCATCGCAGCGGCAGCAGAGCCGCCGCCTGCTGATACCGCCGGATGGCGTATGCCTCGTCCACACGCTCCACGCCCTTTCCTCTGTGATGCTCCACTATATGCTCGTCCCGACCCAAGTATGCCGCCCGTCTTATTTGTGCATTCCATCAATTTGTATACCTCTTTTTAGGTTAAAATGACGAAGTTTGTGAAGTTTGCAGTCCCTTCTCCACTTGACTTCCGCCGCCCAACAGGCTATAATTTGCCGTCGTAGAAAAAGCGAGAGAAAAGAGCGTAAACTATGGAAAAATCTCAGAATAGAAAACCTTTTCAGGCCCTTCGCGACCTGTTCCACCCGGTGGACCTGACCCACGGCACCTGCTGGCGCACCATTTTGCAGTTCTCCCTGCCGGTGATCCTGTCGTACCTGCTGCAGCAGGTGTATACCATCAGCGACGCCGCCATCGTGGGCCAGACCCTGACGGCGCAGGAGGTGGCCGGCGTCAACGACACCACCTCGCTGGTGTTCATCTTCCTGCAATTCGCCTTCGGCGTCAGCGCCGGGTTCTGCGTCATCACCTCCTGCTGCGTGGGCTGCCGGGATCAGGCCGGTGTGCGCCGCTCCATGGCCGCCCAGCTGGTGCTGTCGGCGGGGCTGACGGTGCTGCTGACGGCTCTGGCGCTGGTGCTGCTGAACCCCATGCTGGCCTGGATCAACGTGACGCCGGAGAACCCGGAGGTATACCGGGCCGCCTACACCTACTGCGGCATCATCTTTGCCGGCATCGGCGCCCAGCTGTTTTATAACTTCATCTGTTCCTTCCTGCGGAGCATGGGCGACTCCGTAACGCCGCTGCTGTTCCTGCTGGGCTCCACGGTGCTGAATGTGGCGCTGGATCTGCTGTTCATTCTGGTACTGCGCTGGGGCGTGGCCGGAGCCGCCGGAGCCACCGTCACCGCCCAGCTCATCAGCACCGTGGCCTGCTTCGCCTATGCCTTTTCCAAGTATCCGGACCTGCGGCTCCACAAGGAGGACTGGCACATCACCGGACTGGACCTGAAGCGTCATATTGTTCAGGGCGTGCCGCTGGGCCTCCAGTTCTCCGTGCTGGCCATCGGCATCATCGTCATGCAGAGCGTGGTGGTGAAGTTCGATATGATCGACGGCCAGATGGTGTCCCACGCCGCCCAGAACGGCTTCGGCGCCGCCAACAAGCTCAATAGCCTCATCATGACCCCGGTGAACGGCCTTGGCGCCGCCATGACCAGCTTCACCGCCCAGAATCTTGGTGCCGGGTACACCCACCGCATCCGCAAGGGCATCCTGCAGGGTCTGGTCATGGCCGCCATCATCGGCGTCTGCTCCGTAGGGCTGGGTCTGCTCCTGACCATCGACGGCGCATATCTCCACATCTTCCTCAGCGCCGACAAGGTCACCGCCGACACCATCCGCTTCGGCAACCACTTCCTGTATGTGGACTTCTCCATGTACCTGCTGCTGTGCTTCCTGTTCGTGGTCCGCAACTGCGTGCAGGGTATCCAGCGAGCCCCCTTCGTGCTGTGGGCCGGAGCATCCGAGCTGATCGCCCGTGTGGCCATCTGCCTGACCCTCCCGGCCCTGCTGTCCGGCGGCGTGGTCAGCGCCCAGTCCCCTGAACTGGCCTTCTACGCCCTGTGCGCCGCCGATCCTCTGGCGTGGCTGGCGGCGGATCTGGTGCTGCTGGTGCCGTTCTTCAAGAATATGATGCACAGGAATTACCAATATCTCTATGGCGGCGTGGAGCAGCATTTGTTGGGAAAATGATCCTCATTCCGCCAAAAAAGGGACAGGCGCTGCACAGCAGCGCCTGTCCCTTTTTACTTTCTTCAGGCTTCCTCGTCCGGCCGGTACTCCAACAGATCGCCGGGCTGACAGTCCAAAGCGTGGCAGAGCTTGTTCAGCGTCTCCACCCGCACCGCCTTGGCCTTGCCGGTTTTCAGAATGGAGAGATTGGCCATGGTGATGCCCACCCGCTCCGACAGCTCCGTCAGACTCATTTTCCGCCGGGCCAGCATCACATCAATGTTGAATACGATCATGCTCCGCCCTCCTTAAATGGTCATGTCGTTCTCCTCACGGAGAGCGGCGGCGTCCCCGATGAGACGGCTGAGCACATAGCACACGACCCCCACCGCCGCACAGCAGAACACCACCATGGGCGTAATCACAATGGTCAGCGGGGCGCTGCCCGCCCCCATAATGCCTATGGTAAGCATCCCCGCCGGAAAGACCAGCGCATCAGCAAAAGCCAGCACAGAGATCCTCTGCATATCACGGGAATTCTTCCGGGTAAAAGCTCCGCCGGGGGCGCTGATGCTGCCGAAGATGCGCCATCCGGGAATCATCGCCCCGAAGATGGGCAGCGCAAACAGCCACGCCCACACCAGGCACGGCCAGTAGGCCCACGCAAACTCCGGATCCGCCTGCACGATCTCCTGCCCATAAGAAGGCAGACACAAGAAGAAAAATACACCGCACAGCGCCGCTGCCGCTATCAGCACCAGTCGCAGCAGGTTCGTCATGGTTTTGGTCTTCATGAGGCTCACTCCTTTCGTTGTTGTACCTATCATAGCAGCATCATTTCTGTTTGTCAACTATTTTTTATTGATTTACGATAAATATTTTCTGTTTGTCTAATTTGCAAATCAGGGGGTTGCTTTTTGCCGCAGGATGTCGTATACTATCCTTCGGAAACAACCGAATAGCTGTCTTCGAGGCGGGGTGTGATTCCCCACCGGCGGTATAGTCCGCAAGCGGTGCAAGCTGCATGAACCGGTGCGATCCCGGTACCGACAGTATAGTCTGGATGAGAGAAGGCGTGTATGGCATTTTCGTGATGCTCTTTTTTGATGCGTACACCTTGGAAGGCAAGCCTTTCCGGGGGTTTACTACATCAAAAGGGAGTATTTTTTTATGACTCAAAAGCAAAAGACCCATCACATCGCCGTGGCCGCCATGCTGTGCGCCGTGGCCTTTGTCCTCCAGTTCATCGAGTTCTCCATCCCCCTGATCCCCTCCTTCGTGAAGCTGGACCTATCGGATCTGCCTGCCCTGCTGGGTACCTTCTCGCTGGGACCTGTGTACGGCGTGGTGATCCAGTTGGTGAAGAATCTGCTGCACCTGCCCTTCGGCTCCAGCGCCGGCGTAGGCGAGCTCAGCAACTTCCTGCTGGGCAGCGTGTTCGTGCTGGTGGCGGGCCTTGTGTACCGGCGGCATAAGAGCCGCAAATCGGCCCTGTGGGGCTCCCTGCTGGGCGCCGTGCTGATGGCGCTGGTGAGCCTGCCCTCCAACTATTTTGTGGTCTACCCGGCCTACGAGGTCCTCTACGGTCTGCCCATGGCGGGCATCGTCGGGATGTATGAGGCCATCATGGGCTCCATCGCCCACGTCCCTACCGGCAATGCGCTGCTGAACTGCCTGGTGGTGTTCAACGTTCCCTTTACCCTGTGCAAGGGGCTGCTGAATGTGGGCATCTGCCTCCTCATCTACAAGCCCCTGTCCCCCCTGCTGCACAAATAACATCCGTAAGCCCGAAACGCAGTCCTCCGTTCTCTCAGGGGACTGCGTTTTTCTCTTGTGTGACGGTGCAAGCCATGATATAATAGAACAAACGATTGAGTCTAAGGAGGTGTGCCGCATGGGCGACCGGGTGATCTTGCACTGTGATCTGAACTGCTTTTTTGCCTCGGTGGAGCTGCTGAGCCACCCCGATCTGCGGGACATTCCCACCGCTGTCTGCGGCGACCCCGCCTCCCGCCATGGCATCATTCTGGCCAAGAACGAGCCTGCCAAGCGGCTGGGCATCCAGACGGCGGAGACCATCTGGCAGGCCAAGAAGAAGTGTCCCGGTCTGGTGCTGCTGCCGCCCCACCACGGCCTGTACCGGGAGTACTCCCGGCGGGTCAACGCCATCTATGAGCAGTATACCGATCTGGTGGAGCCCTTCGGCATCGACGAGAGCTGGCTGGACATCACCGGCAGTATGCACCTCTTCGGCGGCGACCCCAAGACCATTGCCGACGCCCTGCGCCGGCGGCTGCGGCAGGAGCTGGGGCTGACCATCTCCGTGGGCGTGTCCTTCAACAAGGTGTTCGCCAAGCTGGGCAGTGACTATAAAAAGCCCGATGCCACCACCGTCATCAGCCGGGAAAACTGGCAGGATATCGTCTGGCCCCTGCCGGTGGGGGACCTGCTGTTCGTGGGCCGAGCCGCCGGACGGGTGCTGCACCAGTACGGCGTGGAGACCATCGGCCAGCTGGCGGCCTGCTCCCCCCAGATGCTGGAGACGCTGCTGGGAAAGCTGGGTCTTCAGCTCCATGAGTACGCCAACGGACTGGACGGCAGCCCCGTCCGCCCGGCGGGCCAGCAGGAGCCGGTGAAATCCGTGGGAAACGGCACCACCTTCCCCAAAAATCTCACCCGCTGGGAGGAAGTACAGCGTGGTCTGGCGGTGCTGTCCGACAGTGTGGCCATGCGGCTGCGGCAGCAGGGGCTGTACTGCGGCGGCGTGTCCGTGTCCCTGCGAAACGCCCAGTTCCGCACCGTGTCCCGGCAGATGCGGCTTCCGGCCCCCACCCACCTGATGAAGGACATCTGGCAGTCGGCCATGGAACTGACCCAGCGGCTGTGGAAGGCCCCGGAGCCGGTACGGATGCTCACCGTCACCGCCCTGTATATCACCGACAGCGCCGACTCCTTCCAGCAGCTGGATCTGTTGGAGGCCCCGGTGGTTTCCCGGCAGCAGGAAAAGCAGGAGAAGCTGGAGCGCACCATGGACGCCATCCGTGGAAAATACGGCCGGGGTTCCATCTCCTTCGGCCTACCGGGGGAGGATCGTGCTGGCTGGGACGACTGACCCATAGCGCCGCACAGGGGCAGGGCCATCCCCAAGGCTCCCAACCTCCGCCCTCAGGTCCGTTCCCCTGAGAACCATTTCCATCCAGTACAGCGTAAAAGCATGTCCGCATAAATAGCGCAGCCGCATAAAATGTGCCTGCGTAAAGGGTTCAGCTGCGTAAAAGCGTGACCGTGTAAAGGCTTCGTCCGCATAGAAAAGCATGACAGCGCAAAAGCACGACTGCATGAAAGGACTGCACAAAAGAGTGGCCGCATAAGCGGTACAGAGGCGTACTGCATAAAAGTATGACGGCATAGAAGTGCGTCGGCGCAAAAACGTAACTGCATAAAAAAGAGACGCACCCGCAGGTGCGTCTCTTTTTCACGCCGGGATGCCCCGGCCTTGGATCACAAAATGGCTTACAGCTTCTCCCGAACCTTGGCGGCCTTGCCGACACGGTCACGCAGGTAGTAGAGCTTGGCACGACGGACATAGCCGTGGCGCACAGTCTCCACCTTCACGATAGAGGGAGAGTGAACGGGGAACACCTTCTCCACGCCTACGCCGTAGGAGATACGACGGACGGTGAAGGTCTCCTCGATGCCGCCGTGCTTCTTGGCGATGACGGTACCCTCGAACACCTGAACACGCTCGCGGGCGCCTTCCTTGACCTTCACGTGGACACGGACAGTATCGCCCACTTCCACCTGAGGCACGTCGTTCTGCAGCTGCTTTTCATTCAGTGCTTTGATGAGATCCATGGATTTTTCCTCCTAAATTATAGGCGTTCATGCCGTCATTTCCGTGGCGTCCCACCTTTTTCGGGACACCGGCGACAGAGGACCGCCCTTTTCATGCCATGATAGAATATCACAGATGTCCGCCAAATGCAAGCATTATTTCCTGTTTTGACAAAAAAAGTATCGAAATAGGCTCCAACAAGCCCATTTCCCCTTGTTCATCCATGTACGCCAGCATGATACGGTGTACGCCAGCATGATACGGTGTACGCCAGCATGATACGGCTGAAAATCACTCGCCCTTCTGCAAAAGGTCCCGCAGCTCATACAGCCGCAGCCGGGCGGATGCGTCCGTGGGGTCTTGGGCCAGAGGTTCCATGACGGCGATGATCTCCGGCAGATGGGCCTTGGCTCCATCCGGGTGCAGCAGCTGCCCGTAAACGGCGCTGCATACGGCATCGCTCCCCTGCTCCGGCAAAAGGGCGCAGGCCTGCTGGAAGGTTCGGAAAGCAGCCACGCCGCCCCAGTAATCGCCATCATCCCCGTGGACCTGATAGTCCGAAAAGCGGGTACAGGTCTCCGCCGCTCCGGAGCGGGCCAGCGTCACAAGGTCTGAATGGTCCCGCCGTGCTCCTTGCCACAGGAGACAGAACACCATGGTGGCCAATGTCGTCAGGGTCAGCAAAATCAAGGGCCGTCGCTTCATCAGGGCATCCTCTTTTGTTTCTCTGTCCCCATTGTACCAAAAAGTACCGGAGCTGTCCATCAAAACGTCCACTTATGCGTCCACAATGTGTCCGCAATCCGTCCATTTTTACGGGCAAAATCACGCCCGGAGGGAAAAAGCATCCCTCCGGGTGGTACGGTTTTTCTACCGGAAAATTTCCCCTGCCTCGTCCAGCAGCTCCCGGCGGCGGACCCGAACAAAGTCCGGGGACAGATCCGGCCGGTAGCGGGCGATAGCCTTTTCCAGCAGCTGGGGGTTCAGGCCGGGGTTCTGCGCCCGGACCGTTACCGCCGCCCGGAGAAGATCCTTCTCCTCCGCAAAGGCGATGCTCCGGATCATGGGGGCGATATCCACCTCCGCCAGCTGCTTGCGCTTGGTGCGCTTTTCGATCAGCAGCTCCGGGCGGTGAAACAGCTCCATAAGCGCCTCTGCGGCGCCCTCCGGTACACCGTGGTCATACTCCATCTCCATGTCCGCCCGCAGATACGCCAGCTCCCGCACCGGACGCTTGGCCTCGTAGCAATCCAGCACCCGCAGCCCCTCCGGCAGGCCCTCGTTGAGCTTTTCGGCAATGCCGCTGCCGTCGGTATCCTGCGTCACCTCGAAGTCCAGCAGCTCGCAGTCGCTGGACTGGGCCACCGGCAGGGGCAGCACAATGGAGATGATGGGATGGGGATGGAAGCCCTGAGAGTGCTTGATCTCCAGCTCCGTCCGGGGAAAGGCCCGCTGCACCGTCCGCAGCAGATCCAGATGGGAGATATAGGCCGCCGTTCCCTCTTTCACAAACAGAAGCCGCAGCTTAGACATCGCACTTCCCTCCTACCAGTCGATTGGCGCCGCAGCCGTTGCAGTGGGTGCGGCAGTCTGGGGTGGTGACCCCGGCAAAGGCACGCTCCCGCTCCCGGCGGAGGTATGCCGTGGTAACGCCGCTGGAGATCATGTCCCAGGGCATCTTTTCATCCAGTGAACGGGTACGGTTGGCGTAGAAGTGGGGATCCAGCCCGCACTCCTCAAAGGCCTCCAGCCAGCGGTCCAGCGAGAAATACTCCTCCCATGCATCCAGCTTGGAGCCCTTGCGCCACGCCGTCTCCAACACCTTGCACATCCGGCGGTCGCCACGGGCCAGCACAGCCTCCAGAAAGCTGGTGTCGGAGTCGTGCCAGTTATAGGTGACGGTTTTGGTCTTGATGGCCTCCCGCAGCAAGGCCACCCGCCGCTCATACTCCTCCTTGGAGATCTGCGGCTCCCACTGAAAGGCCGTATGGGGCTTGGGAACGAACCACGATGTGGAGACGGTGATGCGGACGCCCCGGTTTTTATTGCTGGCGCTCTCCCGCCATGTATGCATGACACGGGCCGCCAGATCGGCAATGCCCAGCACGTCCTCATCGGTCTCCGTGGGCAAGCCCAGCATGAAGTACAGCTTCACGGCGTTATAGCCCCCGGCAAAGGCCGTGCGGCAGGACTGAAGCAGATCCTCCTGGGTGACATTTTTGTTGATGACATCCCGCAGCCGCTGGGTACCGGCCTCCGGGGCGAAGGTCAGGCCGCTCTTGCGGCCCTTGGCCAGCCGCTCCATCAGGTTCATGGAGAAGTTGTCCGCCCGCAGACTGGGCAGGGACAGATTCACATGGCGCTGCTGACAGAAATCCTCCAGCTGGTCGCACAGCTGGGTCAGGGGCGGGTAGTCGCTGGTGGAGAGGCTGGACAGCGTCACCTCCTGATACCCGGAGCCGTCGCAGCTCTCCACGGCGTACTGGGCGCACAGGGCCTCGCTGCGGTTGCGGACCGGACGGTACACATACCCCGCCTGACAGAACCGGCAGCCCCGGATGCAGCCCCGGAACAGCTCCAGCATCACCCGATCCTGCACGATCTCCGTGGAGGGGACGATGGTCTGAGTGGGGAAAAAGGCCTTGTCCATATCGTGGACGATACGCTTGGTGACCACCGTCGGAGCGCCCTCCAGCGGCGTGATCTCCGCCACGGTGCC
Organism: Vescimonas coprocola; assembly: GCF_018408575.1. NCBI lineage: Bacteria > Bacillati > Bacillota > Clostridia > Eubacteriales > Oscillospiraceae > Vescimonas > Vescimonas coprocola. Next base: position 336,158 of record NZ_AP023418.1, on the reverse strand, counting down.
GTCGTCATGATACGTCACCTCGTACAGACTGGGGACGTAGATGCCCGGCAGCTGGGCCGCCGCACGGAGAAACTGCGTCTTGCTCCAGCCCTCCCGGCGGGCCTTGCGGTGCAGCTCCACCAACTCCACGGTGATGTCCTCTCCCTCCCCCAGACTCACCAGATCGATGAAGTCGGCAATGGGCTCGGCATTATACATGGCGGTGCCGCCGGCGATGACCAGCGGCGTCAGACCGGTGCGCTCTGCGCTATGGATGGGGATGCCCGCCAGATCCAGCATATTCAGAATGGCAGGAAAGGCCATCTCATAGCCCACGGAAAAGGCCACGATATCAAAGTCCGTGATAGGCTCCCCGGACTCCAGGGCAAACAGGGGCATCCCGGCCCGGCGCATCTCCTCCTCCATGTCCCCCCAAGGGGCAAAGACCCGCTGGCACCATACACCGTCCATGTTGTTCATGACGCCGTAGAGGATCCGCATCCCCAGATTGGACATTCCGATCTCGTAGGTGTCCGGGAAGCAGAAGGCGATGCGGGTGTCCACCTGCGCCGGGTCCTTTTTCACAGCATTATATTCCCCGCCCACATAACGGGCAGGCTTCTGCACTCGTGGCAGAATACGTTCCAATCGTTTATCCACAGTATATCTCCTGTATTCTTTGGTTTAACATCTTATTTTACCCGTTTTATCCCCCTTTGGCAAGCTTTATTTCCCGCAGATTCCATCCGGTCAGCCCCACGGCCCCCACCAGCAAAAAGGGGCTGCCGCCCTGCCGCCAGATGAACCATCCGCCACCCAGCAGCAGCGCCAGCGACACCGCAAGGCTCACCGCCGACAGCACCCGCTGGGCGGTATAGGGCTCCGTCAGCCACGCCAGCGCCAGCCACAGGATACGGCCGCCATCCAGCGGCAGGGCAGGCAGCAGGTTGAAGGCCCCCAGTACCAGCTGCGCCCCGGCAAAGAGATACAGCGGCTCCCACCACCGGCCCAGAAGGCCCATGGCCGCCGCCAGCAGCAGATTGCTCACCGGGCCTGCGGCGGCGGTCAGCAGCTCGCCGCCGTAGGAGATGCGGCGGTCATCCACCTGCATCTCGGCGCCGAACACGGTGATATGCAGTCTTTGGATCCGGCCTCCTACCCTTCGCAGCACCAGCCAGTGGCCCAGCTCATGGCACACCGCCGCCGACAGGATAGCCCCCAGCAGCAGTGGGGAGGCCAGCCACACGAAGGCCGCCAGCAGCAGCGGCACCCCCGGCGAGATCCGCAGGCGCTCAGCCAATGCCATAGTAGGCGGGATCCAGATAGACGGTGTCCTTCTGGAGTGCGAAGTGGAGGTGCGGGCCAGTGGCGTTGCCGGTCTCCCCCACCTCGGCAATGGGATCGCCCAGCGCCACCTGCTGGCCGGAGGAGGCAGTAATGCGGCTGCAATGGGCATACAGGGTGGTAAAGGCCCCGGCGTGGGACACGGTCACATAGTTGCCCAGTTGGCTGCTGTCCCCCACCGCCGTGACGGTGCCGTCAGCGAAGCTGGAGATGACGGTCCCGGCGTCGGCGGCGATGTCCGTGCCGTAGTGGAAGGCGTTCTCCCGCCATCCGAAGCCGTCGGTGACGGTCCCCTGCACCGGGGCGGCGTAGGCAAAGCCCAGCACCTGCTGGGTCAGGCACACGTCCTCTGGGGTGTTCTCCGCCGTGTAGGTGGCTGCGGTGGGCTGCGCCTGCCGGGGGCCGAACACCGCCGTGTAGGCGTCGTCCAGTGCTCCGGTCAGAGAGCCGTCAAAGGCGTGACCTACGGCCGAAAAGGCCGCCGTAAAATCTGTGTCGCCGCCCATCAGCATCAAGAGTCTCTGACGGTAAGGCTCCAGCGTGTCCGGGGCCGTCAGCTTTATGGCCACCACCCCCAGCAGCAGCGCTCCGCACACCACCAGTTGCCACAGGCGGCCCACGGCGGGGCGGGGCCTCTGGCCTGCGGTGGGCCTGCGCTGCGGCGTGCGGCGGGCCATCGGGCGGCGCAGAGGCTGCCCGTGTGCCAGTGTGCGGCGGGCGGGCCGGCGGTGCTTTGTCTCGGTCATGCCATCCCCTCCTTTTGCGTTCAGTGTATGCGCCCTTCGGGCAGGGCAGAACCTCCGGGGCGGAGGGAAATTTCCCTCTTGACAGAAACGTTTCTGCACCGTATAATAGTTAGGCTGACGGGGTGTAGCGCAGCTGGTAGCGCGCTTGGTTCGGGACCAAGAGGCCGGGGGTTCAAGTCCCCCCACTCCGACCATGCAGAGTGTCCTTATAGGATCTGAGTATCCTGTAATGGACACTCTGCTTTTTTATTTCCCACAAAGTTCATACTGCAAGGCGTTCCGGGGCGTAGCTGAGTGCTACGCCTTTTCTTTTTTCCATGATAATGTCGGCCTCCGGGATCTTCCGGCGATCCGGCACATCAAAGGCACCGATGCAGTTGTAGTAGATCACGACACGCTGATTGGTAACGCCGTCCTGCTTTTCAGCGTGGTACACCTCAATGTGGTCGATCAGCTCTGCAACCATCCGCCTTGTAATGGTGGCTGCGTCTGTGTACCGCCGCACCGTTTCAAGAAAATCGTCAATGTCCATGCGCTTGCTCTCGTCCTTTTTCAGTTCCAGCCGCCACCAGCTCGGCGCAGGCCACCGGTACCAGCGCATAATACTCCCCCGCAGCGTCAAAAAAATCGTGAAAAACTCCATGCAGGCTCCTTTTATTCCCCGATGTCAGTCATCTCTCCACATGAAAACACGCCCCAATGTGGCGGAGCGTTGGATGGTCAGTGTGGAAAAAATTTCATCTGTGGAACGTCGGGCCGATGCTCCGTGCAGCTCAGGCCAAACCGGAGCGAGGCGACAAAAAAAGAGCGTTCCCTGCGGAACGCTCTTTTCCATATGAAGAATTACTTACTTCAGCTCGACCTTGCCGCCGACTTCCTCGACCTGCTTCTTCAGAGCCTCGGCATCCTCCTTGGACAGACCCTCCTTCATGGTGGTGGGAGCGCCCTCGACGGCAGCCTTGGCCTCGGCCAGACCCAGACCCATGACCTCACGGATGACCTTGATAACCTTGATCTTCTGAGCGGCATCGAAGCCAGTCAGAACGACGTCGAAGTCGGTCTTCTCCTCAGCAGCGGGAGCAGCAGCACCAGCAGCAGGAGCAGCCATGGCAGCGGCGGAAACGCCGAACTCCTCCTCCAGAGCGTGAACCAGCTCGCTGAGCTCCAGAACGGTCAGGCCCTTGATTTCTTCGATCATAGCAGTAACTTTCTCGGACATTTTGATAAGCCTCCTAATTGTAAGATGTTTTTTAGATAGGGGTCGAGACGAAACGTCTCATTACTCGGCAGCGGCTTCCTCAGCGGGAGCGCCCTGCTTCTCTGCAATTTGCTTCAGCACGCAGGCCAGAGCGGAAATGGGAGCCAGCATGGTACCCAGAACCTGAGCCTGCAGCACGGGCAGAGCGGGGATGGCAGCCAGAGCATTGACGGTCTCCAGGGAGACGACCTTGCCGTCCATGAAGCCGCCCTTGATCTCGAACTTGCCGTTGAGTTTCTTTGCGAACTCTGCGATCACACGGGCCGGAGCGACGGGGTCATCCATGCACACGGCCAGAGACGTGGCGCCGTTGAGCTGATCGTCCAGCTCGTTCAGGCCCACATTGTTGAAAGCAAAGCGCAGCAGGGTGTTCTTGACGACAGCGTAGTCAATGTTGTTCTCACGGCACTGGGTACGCAGAGTGGTATCCTCTGCCACCGTGATGCCCTTGTAATCAACGATGACACCGGCAGCTGCGTTCTGCAGCTTCTCGGTCAGCGCCGCCACGACGGCCTGCTTCTCAGACAGAACTTTTGCGTTGGGCATTCTTTGATTTCACCTCCGGAAAAATTGTCGGTGCGTTCAAAAAAAGGAAACCGTCCCTGTATCCAAGGACACAAGGACGGTGTAAGCAATCAAAATCGATTTGCCATCCTCGGCAGGACTTACGGCTTGCGCCACCTGCTGTCTTTGGAACGCATCAAATATTATACCAGCGGCCGGGCGCTTTGTCAAGCACCCTACCGAAGATATTGAAGCGTTTCGGGTCGAATCGGCCCGGTGCAGCGTCAGATCTGCTTGTTGGCGTTCATCTTCACGCCGGGGCCCATGGTGGCGGCAGCCACGCAGGACTTGATATACTGGCCCTTGGCAGCGGCGGGCTTGGCCTTGATGATGGCGCCGATGAGAGCAGAATAGTTCTCATACAGCTTGTCAGCGCCGAAGGACACCTTGCCGATGGGGCAGTGGATGATGTTGGTCTTGTCCAGACGATACTCCACCTTACCGGCCTTGACCTCCTTCACGGCCTTGGCCACGTCGGGAGTGACGGTGCCGGCCTTGGGGGAGGGCATCAGGCCCTTGGGGCCCAGCAGCTTACCCAGACGGCCCACAACACCCATCATGTCGGGGGAAGCGACCACCACGTCGAAGTCGAACCAGTTCTCCTTCTGGATCTTCTCCACCATGTCCATATCGCCCACGAAATCGGCGCCGGCCTCACGGGCAGCGTCGGCCTTGTCGCCCTTGGCGAACACCAGCACACGGGCGGTCTTGCCGGTACCGTTGGGCAGCACGATGGCGCCACGGACCTGCTGATCGGCGTGACGGGAGTCAACGCCCAGCTTCACGTGCAGCTCGACGGTCTCGTCGAACTTGGCGGAAGCGGTCTTGCATACCAGCTCCAGACCCTCCTTGGGATCGTACAGGGTCCCACGGTCGATCTGCTTTGCACTGTCTTTATACTTCTTACCTCTAAACATCTCTTACACCCTCCTTATTCGCCCACGACGACGCCCATAGAACGGGCGGTGCCGGCGATCATGCTCATGGCAGCTTCCAGAGAAGCAGCGTTCAGATCACGCATCTTCAGCTCAGCGATCTTCTGAATGGAGGCCTTGGAGATGGTGGCCACCTTGGTCTTGTTAGGCACACCGGAGCCGGACTCGATGTTGCACTCCTTCTTGATCAGCACCGCAGCCGGGGGGGTCTTGGTGATGAAGGTGAAAGAGCGATCGGCGTACACGGTGATGACCACGGGGATGATGAGACCCATGTCATTCTTGGTGCGCTCGTTGAACTCCTTGGTGAAAGCGGCGATGTTCACGCCGTGCTGACCCAGAGCGGGGCCAACGGGGGGTGCGGGGGTTGCCTTGCCTGCAGGGATCTGCAGTTTTACATAACCAACGACTTTCTGTGCCATAAAGAGGCACCTCCTTCATAAAAATGTGGTAGCAGCCGGTCAAATACCGGACCTGCTCTTGGCGAGACGCACAGCGTCTCTCCCACTTGCGCCGGAGGGGATGCTCCGGCCTGTGTGCGTCCGACGCACTCAGGGCTGGACGACCTCGACCTGATCGAGCTCCAGCTCTACGGGAGTCTCTCTCCCGAACATGGAGACCACCACACGGACCTTGTTCTTGTCGGCGTCGATCTCCTCCACGGTACCCATGAAGCTGGCCAGAGGGCCGTCCGTGATCTTCACGGTATCGCCCACGTTGTACAGCACCACGATCTCGTGCTTTTCCACACCCAGTGCAGCGACCTCCTCCTCCGTCAGGGGGATGGCCTTGTTGGCCTCTCCTACGAAGCCGGTGACGCCACGGATGTTGCGGATCAGATGCCAGGTGTCATCTGTCAAGATCATCTTAATGAGGACGTAACCGGGGAACACCTTGCGCTCCACTTCCTTCATGACACCCGACTCAGTGACCTCGGTGACGGTCTCCATAGGGATCTCCATCTTCAGGACCATGTCGGACATATTGCGGTTCACCACGGACTTTTCAATGGCCGCCTTCACCGCATTTTCATAGCCGGAATAGGTGTGGATGACATACCATTTTGCGTTATCAGCCATGCTCCGCTCCTTAGTGCGTAAACAGGCCGATCAGCGTCTTGACAGCCAGCACAGCCACGCCGTCAAAGATCCAGATGCAGGCGCCCACACCCAGAGAGCACAGCAGCACAGTGCCGGTGTTCTTGGCCGTGGTCTTGGCGCTGGGCCATACCACCTTCATCAGTTCGCTTCTCATTTCACGGAACCACTTGCCGTGATCCTTCTTGACTTTCTTTTCCTCTGCCATCGCTGTTTCTCCTTCCAATTACTTGGTTTCGGTATGGACCGTATGCTTTCTGCAGAAGGGGCAATACTTGTTCATTTCAAGACGGTCAGGGTTGTTCTTCTTGTTCTTCATCGTGTTGTAGTTTCTCTGCTTGCACTCATTGCATCTCAAAGTGATCTTCACTCGCATCTAACGGCACCTCCTTATTAGATTGACGGCTCCGGCCCCGCCGGACCGCCGCTTGCCTCCCTGAAGGGCGCAGCCTCTTTTCTGCGTCAGAAGCGAAAAAACGCATGAAAAGAAAGCCCATGTCCACAGGTAAGGACTATTCTAACACAGGCAAGTCCCTCCGTCAAGGCGTTTTTTCACGAAAAGGAGAAGATTTTTCATGAAAACGGCGCTTTTCTCCCCCTTCTCCGGTTTTTTCTCTGCCACCGGTTGCGCCGGAGGGAAAAGTTGTGTATGATAGAGAAAAATTCACCCTGCGAGGTATGCGAGAATGAAGATCATGGCCATTGATTACGGCGACGCCCACACCGGCATCGCCATCTCCGACGCCACCGGCACGCTGGCAGGCTTCACCACCGTCATCGACAGCCGCAAGGCGGAGGTGGTGGTACAGGAGATCCTCCGGCTGATCCCGGAGCATGGGGTCACGGAGCTGGTGCTGGGCTATCCCAAGAACATGGACGGCACCGTGGGTCCCCGTGCCGAGAAGGCCGCCGCCTTTGCTGAGACACTGCGGCAGGCAGCGGGCCTCCCCGTGACCCTGTGGGACGAGCGGCGCACCACGGTGGATGCCCACAACATCCTATTTAACAATGGAAAGAACGCCAAAAAGCGCAAAAAGGTGGTGGACGCCGTGGCGGCGTCCCTGATGCTGGAGGGCTATCTCACCCGCAAGCGGCTGGAGGCACAGCGCCATGAGTGAGGTCTGCATCATCGGCGGCGGGGCCTCCGGCCTGATGGCGGCGCTGACGGCCCTCTCCGACCCCCGGAACCGGGTGACGCTGCTGGAGCGGCAGGGCCGGGTAGGCCGCAAGCTGCTGTCCACCGGCAACGGGCGGTGCAACCTCTCCAACCGCCATGCCTCCCCGGCTCACTACCACGGAGCCGACTCGGACTTCTGCCGCCCTGCGCTGGAGGCCTTCCCGGTGGCGGAAACACTGCGCTTTTTCCACCAGCTGGGCCTTGTCACGGTGGAGGAGCCCGACGGCAAGCTATATCCCCGCTCCAACACCGCCAATTCCGTGCTGGATGTGCTGCGTCTGGCGCTGGAGGGACAGCCGGATCGGCTGACCCTGCGGACCGGCGACCCCGTCACGTCCCTGAAGCGCCGGGGACAGGGCTTTGCCGTGACACTGGAGAGCGGTGAGATCCTCCGGGACATGGACTGCGTCATTCTGGCCGCAGGCGGCGCTGCCGGCAGCAAGGTGGGCGGCGTGCTGGACGGCTATCGGCTGGCCAAGGGGCTGGGCCACCACCGCACGGCTCTGACCCCGGCGCTGGTGCAGCTCAAGACCGATCCCACCTATCCCCGCTCCCTGAAGGGCGTGAAAACCACCGCCCGCATTACTCTGCGGCGGGGCCGGGAGGTGCTGGCGGAGAACCACGGAGAAATTCTCTTCACCGAGTACGGCGTCAGCGGCCCCGCCATCTTCGAGATCTCCCGCTATGCCATTGGTGAGGACGTGACCCTGTCGCTGGATCTGTGGCCGGAACAGTCAGAAGCGGACACCGCCGCATGGCTCCGCCGCCGGCAGGCGCTGGCGCTCCGCAATCGGGAGCTCACCTGCGGACAGGCCTTCACCGGCGCCCTCCACAGCCGTCTGAGCCAGATGGCGGCCAAGTACGCCGGGCTCTCCCCCTCCCTCCCCCTGGCAGACGCCCCGGAGGAGGCACTGGCGGCGCTGGCCCACAGCTGCAAGCATTTTGACCTGCCCGTCACCGGCACCTGCGGCTTCGATCAGGCACAGGTCACTGCCGGAGGGCTCCGTACCGACGAGTTCGATCCCCACACCCTCCAAAGCCGTCTGGTCCCAGGCCTGTACGCCTGCGGTGAGGTGCTGGATGTGGACGGCGACTGCGGCGGCTACAATCTGCAATGGGCATGGTCCAGCGGCCATCTGGCCGGGCAGCTTCGATAAAAACAGCAGGATATTGCGTATGATACGCAATATCCTGCTGTTTTACGGCATTTCTCTGGCTTCCTTCTTGGTCTCCATGGGATATACCGCCAGCTGATCGCCGCCGGCCGCCATAGCCAGCAGCACCTCCTCCGGGCCGTGATATCCCTTCTCCCGCAGCTTCCGCTCCAGCCACACGCCGTCCCTTCCCGCCTTCTGCAAATTCTCCGGCAGCACCCGGCCGTCTTGCACCACCGGGGTCTGGAGCAGCTCCTGCCGGGGCTGCATGGACAGGTCCGCCGGCGTCACCGGCCGCTGCATGGCCGCCGGCAGGAACGTCACCGTGCCGTTGTGCTCTAAAATGGCGGTCTGGATCTGGTTGAGGTCAAAATACCCCGATACCCGGCAGTACATGAGAAATTCGTTGAGATCCATCCGGGCTCGCCGCAGGTTTTTCCGGTAGATGACGCCGCTGTCCATAAGGATCAGCGGCTTGCCGGTGATGAACCGCCGTACCCGGATGGATCTGTTGGTCAGCAGGGCGATGCCCCACGCCGTCAGCCCATACACCACCATGGCCCAAAGGGGCCGCAGAGGCGACTCCAGCTCCGAGGCCATTTCGGCGGCGATGGAGCCGATGGTAATGCCCATCACATAGTCAAACAGGTTCATCTGGGACACCTGCTTGTTGCCGGAGAGCTTGGTCAGCAAAAACAGGGCCGCCAGCGACCCCAGCGCCGTCAGGGCGATCTGTCCCCCCTGCTGCAGGATATCCTCCATAAAAAACACGCCTCCCGAAGCACTGATTTTCTCTCAGTATGCCCCGGCAGGCGTATTCTTATGTACCTTTACTCGTGGGTTCGGACGTTGATGAACTCCGCCCGCAGCTTGGAGTAGAGGATGGTCTGGCTGCTGTACAGCCCACAGTAGCCGGAGATCAGATAGCTGATGGAGCAGGCCATGGCGAAATACAGCAGATCGCCGGAGCCGAACAGCTCCACACTGAGGATGATGGAGGCCAGCGGGCAGTTCACCGCCCCGCAGAACACCGACACCAGCCCCATAGCGGCCCCGAAGCCCGCCGGAAGGCCCAGCCAGCCCGCCGCCACGCAGCCGAAGGCGGCTCCCACGAAGAAGGAGGGTACCACCTCGCCGCCCTTGAAGCCGCACCCGATGGTGATGGCGGTGAAGAGCAGCTTCCACACCCATGCCCACGGATCCGCCTGTCCGGCGATGGCCCGACCGATGACCTCCATGCCTGCGCCGTTGTAGTCTCCATTGGTAAGCAGCGTCAAGCCGATGAGCACCGCCGCTCCCACCGCCACCCGCAGGTAGGGGTTTTTCAGCGTCCGCTTCAGCAGACGCTCCACTCCGTGGAGCCCCCGGCAGAACAGGATGCTGACCACGGCGCACAGCAGCGCCAGCACCATCACCAGCAGCATGGTCCGCACCTCCAGCCCCGGAACCGTCACCGTGAACCGGGTGGGCGGCACCCCCATGAGCACCGACACCAGATAGCCCGTCAAGGCCGCCGTCAGGCACGGCACCAGTCCGGCATAGTACAGAACGCCCACGCTGATGACCTCCAGCGCAAACACCGTGGCCGTCAGGGGTGTGCCGAACAGGGCGGCGAACACGCCGCTCATGCCGCACAGGGTAGCCAGCGGCAGATCCTTCTCCCCCAGACGCAGCAGCCGCCCCGCCTGATAACCGATGCCGCCGCCGATCTGCAGGGCAGCGCCCTCACGGCCGGCGCTGCCGCCGCACAGGTGGGTGATGACCGTGGACACGAAGATCACCGGCACCAGCAGCCCCGGCACCTGTTCCCCGAAGTGGACGGAGGCGATGACGTCGTTGGTACCCTTTCCCTCCGTTTTGGTGAGCCGATACAGCCCCACGATGGCAAGGCCCCCCACCGGCATCAGGTACAGCACCCACGAATGGGCCAGACGCACCTGTGTGGCGGTGTCCACGCCGATGTGGAACAGGGAGCCAATGATCCCGCCCACCAGTCCGATGACACCGCCCAACACCATCCATTTCAGCAGCGTCACCGCATATTGTCCGATGTGGGCCACCCGCTCCTTCAGCCGTTCCATGTCCCGTCCCTCCGCTTTTTTACAGTATCTTTATATCCTGTCTGTTATATCATTTCCTGCGGCGCCTGTCAATCGCCGCCGCTGCCGCCCTACGAAATTTTTGTCAAGCTGAAAATCTTTCAGCCCATCTCACATTTTTTATTTTTCCCTGTTGATTCTCACGACGGGATGCACTATAATATGGGTAACTGGCAAAAACAAGGAAAACAACGCTTGAATGGAAAAAGGAGGAACCACAAGATGAAATACGGTCGTACATTCAATTTCTCCGCCGGTCCCGCTATGATGCCGGAGCCCGTGCTGGAGGAGATCCGGGACGAGATGATGAACTACCGCGGCAGCGGTATGTGCGTCATGGAGATGAGCCACCGCTCCAAGGTGTTCCAGCAGATCGCCGACGAGGCCGAGGCCGACCTGCGCAAGCTGATGCACATCCCCGACAACTACAAGGTCCTGTTCATTCAGGGCGGCGGCACTGTACAGTTCGCCATGGTGGCCATGAACCTCATGAAGAACGGTAAGGCCTGCTATGTGGAGACCGGCGCATGGTCCAAGAAGGCCATTGCCGAGGCCAAGAAGTTCGGCGAGGTGGACGTCATCGCCTCCTCCAAGGATAAGAACTTCTCCTATATCCCCGATTGCAGCGATCTGGACATCCCCGACGACTGCGACTATGTCTACATCTGCGAAAACGAGACCATCAACGGCACCACCTGGAACAAGCTGCCCAACACCAAGGGCCATGTGCTGGTGTCCGACCAGTCCTCCATGTTCCTCTCCCGCCCCTGCAACGTCTCCGACTACGGCCTGATCTGGGCCGGTGTGCAGAAGAACGTGGGCCCCGCCGGCATGGCCGTGGTCATCATCCGTGAGGATCTGATCCGTGACGATCTGGACCCCAAGACCCCCATCTACCTGATGTACAAGACCCATGCCGACAACGGCTCCATGTACAACACCCCCAACTGCTGGGCCATCTACTGCTGCGGCAAGGTATTCAAGTACCTGCTGAACATGGGCGGTCTGGAGGAGATGGAGAAGCGCAACATCGAAAAGGCCAAGGTGCTGTATGACTTCCTGGATTCCTCCAAGCTCTTCAAGGGCGCCGTGGTGCCTCAGGATCGCAGCCTCATGAACGTCCCCTTCGTCACCGGCGACAAGGATCTGGATGCCGCTGTGGTGGCCGCCTCCAAGGAGGCCGGCTTCGACAACCTGAAGGGCCACAAGTCTGTGGGCGGTCTCCGGGCCTCCATCTATAACGCCATGCCCAAGGAGGGTGTGGAGGCTCTGGTGGAGTTCCTCACCAAGTTCGAGGCTGAGCATCAGGCGTAACGTCTGTCTCTCGGGACGCAGGTCCGGAAAACCGGACAAATCGCCACATTCCGACAATAAAACGTATCATCGAAGGAGAATATTACTATGCGTATTCTTATTACAGACGGTATGGACAAGGCCGCCATGGCGCAGCTGCGTGAGCTGGGCCACGAGGTGGTGGAGCAGTTCTATGAGCCGGATCAGCTGGGCGCCGCCCTGCGGGACTTTGACGCCGTGGTGGTCCGCTCCAAGACCAAGGTCCGTGCCAATCATATCGACGAGGCCAAGGGCGGCAAGCTGAAGCTCATCATCCGCGGCGGCGTGGGCGTGGACAACATCGACGTCAAGTACGCCGAGGAGAACGGCATTGCCGTCCGCAACACCCCCGGTGCTTCCTCCCAGTCCGTGGCGGAGCTGGCCATGGGCCATATGTTCGCCTGCACCCGCTATATCTCCATCGCCGGTCATACCATGCGTGAGGGCAAGTGGGAGAAGAAGGCCTACGGCAAGGGCATCGAGCTGCAGGGCAAGGCTCTGGGCATCATCGGCTTCGGCCGCATCGGCCAGCATCTGGGCGTCATGGCCAAGGCCATCGGCATGAACGTCGCCGCTTACAGCACCACCCGCCGTCCGGAGGTGGAGGCCAAATTCGGCATCCCCTATGTGACGCTGGAGGAGCTGCTGGCTCAGTCTGACTTCATCTCTCTCCACGCTCCCGCTGCACCCGGCGCTCCCCTCATCAACGCCGATACCATCGCCAAGATGAAGGACGGCGTGGTCATCATCAACACCTCCCGTGGTGCCAACGTGGACGAGGACGCCCTGCTGGCCGCTCTGGAGTCCGGCAAGGTTCGGGCCGCCGGTCTGGACGTCTACGCCGACGAGCCCACTGCCAACGCCGCTCTGTACAGCCATCCCATGGTGTCCTGCACGCCCCACATCGGCGCTGCCACCGTGGAGGCTCAGAAGCGCATCGGCACCGAGATCGTGGATATCATCCGCAGCTTCTGATCTCCCTATTATGCAAGAAAAGAAGGGGTACGGCAGAGCCATACCCCTTCTTTTTCACCGCCTCGCAAGAATGCAGCCTGTGAGCACCGCTCACAGGCTGCATTTTCGTTTCTCTACTTACGGTCGTTTCCACCAGCTGCCGCCGCCTCTAACGCCGCCGGAGTCCCCAACGCCGCCGGAGTCCTCAGCGCCGCCGGTATCCGGCGTGGTGGGATCTGTCGGATCCGTGGGGGTCGTCGGTTTGGTGGGGGTTGTCGGTTTGGTGGGGTCGGTAGGTGTCACCGGTGTGATGGCCTTCTGGTGCGCCGGGCAGATATCATCCTTGGGATCGTTGGGCGTAGCGGAGCCGTCCAGCACCTTCAACAGGTACTCATGGTCCCTGGCCTTGATATCGTTGAACAGCGCCCGGTTCCAGTCCAGCACCGCCACCTGCTTCACCTTGTCCTTGGGGCAGTACTGGGTGGCAATATGCTTCCCCTCGGTGCAATAATCCACCATCTTGTGAACGTTACAGGTCGCCGTGGGAGCCGTATCCGCCGCCACCGTCACGGTGCGGACACGGTTGCCCCGCAGGTCCTTGGTGCAGGCATCCGTGGCCAGCAGGCCGCTGTCGGAGCACACCGTCACCTGCGTCAGGCCGGTGCAGCTGTCGAAGGCCTTGTCCTCCAGATCACCATGGATCTCCCGCATCACCTGCTTCCACAGCTGCGCCGAGCCGTTGCCCATACCGTAGGACAGCTCATCGTTGGACTCATAGCCCGTCCATACCGCAGCGCAGTAGTAGGGGCTGAAGCCCACGAAATAACGGTCCCGGTTGTCATCCGTGGTACCGGTCTTACCGGCGATGGTCATGCCGGAGAAATATGCCTCCGTACCGGTACCGCTGGTGATAACGCTCTCCAGTATATCCCGCAGCAGATAGGCGGTAGTCTCCTTCATGGCGCTGTGGGCGGAGGTCTCGTTCTCCATGACGACATTCCCCTCGGAGTCCTCCACCCGCAGCCATGTCCGGGGCTTGGTGTATACGCCGTCGTTGGCGATGGCGGCATAGGCCGCAGCCATCTCCTCCGTGGTGACACCCACATCGTAACCGCCCAGGCCCATGTTACCGGACTGCTGGCTGTCCCGCTGGGTCAGGGTGGTGAAGCCCAGCTTCTCCACCATATAATTATAGGAGGCCGCCGAGCCGTAGCTCTCATTGACCCGCACGGCGCAGGTATTCAGAGACTCCACCAGCGCCGTCCATACGGTGGTCAGGCCGTAGAAACCGGAATGGGAGTTCTTGGGCCATGCGCCGTAGCCACTCAAATCCCGGACAGGATAGTCGTCGATGGCGGAGGCAGCGGTGATGGTACCGTCATCCAGCGCCGGGGCATAGTCGGAGATGGGCTTGGTAGCAGAACCGCACTGCCGGGGCTCCGTGGCCCAGTTCCAGCCACGGTCCACCGTCTTGGCGCCCAGACCGCCCACCATAGCCACCACGTTGCCGGTGGAATTGTCCACCAGCGTGATAGCCGCCTGCAAGGGCTTGCCGTAGTCATCAGTATACTCCACCAGATCGCTGTTTTCAAAAACGCTCTCCGCAATGGACTGGAGCTTGCTGTCCTGCAGCGTATAGATCTTATAGCCGCTGCTGTAAATCTTGCTGACGGCCTTCTCCTGTGCCGTACGGACGTTGCCGTTCTCGTCGGGTGCATCGTCCTCCAGCCCCAGCTTCTCCACCAGCGCCGCCGCCACATCGGAGATGACCTGATCCGTATAATAGGAGTTGTTGGCGGTGGACTGCACGGTGGGCTTCTCCGGGGTCTCCTGATCCTCCGTAGGCTCGGTGAAATTGCCGAGATTCGTATACCCGTCGCTGAACTGGACCTCCTCCGCCACGGCGGCATCGTAGGTGGCCTGATCGATCTTCTCCTGACCGAGCATCTCGTCCAGGATGGTCAGCTGCCGCTCCCGGTTGTTCTCACGGGCCCAGTCGCTGAGCAGAGGATCATACATGGAGGGATTGTTGGTGATGCCGATGAGACAGGCACACTCCGCCAGCGTCAGGTCCTTCACATCCTTGTGGAAGTACATCCGGGCAGCCGTCTGCACGCCGTAGCACTGCTCTCCCAGATAGATGGTGTTGAGATACATCTCCAGGATCTGGGACTTGGAGTAATCCTTCTCCAGCGCCAGCGCCCGGTAGATCTCCGTGATCTTCCGCTTCACCGTCACCTGATTGTCGCCGGTGACGTTTTTCAGCAGCTGCTGGGTGATGGTGGAGCCGCCCTGTGCGCCGCTGCCGGTCAGGGTCCTGGTGATGGCCCGCAGGGTCCCCCTCCAGTCCACCCCGTGGTGGGTCTCGAAGCGCTTGTCCTCGATGGCGATGGTGGCCTCCTGCAAATACTTGGGGATGTCCCCGATATCCACCCAGATGCGGTTTTCATCGCTGAACAGCGTCTGATACATCTCCCATGTCTCGCCGTCCGTCCCCAGACGGTACAGCTCCGTGGATACCTTCCGGTCATATTCGGACATATCCGCCTCTACGTGGCCCTTCAGGGACTTATTGATGTAGGTCATGAAGATCCCCACAAAAATGGCCATGGTCAGCACGCCCACCAGCACGATGGTGCCGATGACGCCCCAGACCCTCTTGGCCCGTCCCTTCCCTCGGTTTTTCCTCTGATGGGCGCTCTGCTCTGCCTTATCACGGTCGTTGGAGTGTTCTTTCATGGACAGCGCACCTCACTTTCTGTTTCGTTGTTCCGGCCGCCGGGCGGCCTCAGGCTTTTTATACGGCTTCTCCCTGCCGCTCTGCTCCGGAAGGTCCCGGCTGCGGCAAAAAGCACATATTAAACCAATATAAGAGTTATTTTACCACACCTGTCAACCGATAAAAATACCTTTTTGCGTAAAAAACGCAATCATCGTATCCTTTGACCCGGCACATAGGTTCCGTTTTGTGCTGCTTTTCCAATTTTTGTGCGGAAATCGGCAGCGCCGCCCTCTTGCAATTTCTGTGGAAATCCGTTATAGTAGGGGGACATCAACCTATGCAGGAGGTATTTTCTCATGAGCGATGAGTTTGGCCCCAGCTTTATCACCCTCACTGACGAGGACGGCAACGATATCGAGCTGGAGTATGTGGACGCACTGGAGCACGAGGGGCAGACCTATATGGCCTTCTTCCCCGCCGTGGAGGACGAGGCGGACGAGGAATCCGAGGACTATGGTCTGGTGATCCTGAAATCCGTCACGGAAAACGGCGAGGAGCTGCTCAGCACGCTGGATGACGAAGCGGAGCTGGAGAAGATCTATGATCTGTTCATGGAACAGCTGCTGGCCGACGAGGAATAAAATTCCTGACCATTTCTGCAAAACCCCCTTTTATTTTCCCACCGGGTCTGTTATAATAGGGTTGTCGCCGGAAGGCGATGGTCCCGCAGGGATGTGACGGGTCTTTTTTATCCTCACATTTTGTTATAGGGGATGTCGGATCAGTATGTGGATCGCAGGCCTCCCGGCTGCCGTCTGCGGCTGGAAGTTGGAAGCGGTGAAGCACGCTGGAGACAACCCACCTGCTGAAACGGTGCAGGTTATAACTTGGCCCCCACGCCCGGCGGGACAACTGGTAAAAGCCCGGTCAGCTCCGGAATGCCTCCGGAGCTGACCGCTTTTTCGGCCTATGGCCGGATAATTTCCGTTTCCCCCTTGCACAGCAGACAGATTTCCTGTATAATCACAATTAACTTTACGAAGTCGGGTCGTAATGACCCCTATTTTGAGAGGATGAAACAACTATGAGCGCATCAAGAGAAAAGAAGAACCGGCAGGAGGTCGCCGCCAGCGGCGTCGCAGACCCCAAGACTGCCCGTCAAGCTCAGGAGCAGGCCAAGGAGCGCCGTTCCAACCGGCTCTATGCCATCATCGCCATCGCCTTTGTGGTGGTCGCCATTGGCCTGGTGGTGTGGAACTCCAACATCATCCAGCGCGGCACCACTGCCGTCACGGTGGAGGGCGAGTCCTATTCCGCCGCCGAGGTCAGCTACTACTATCACAATGCCTATAACAGTATCGTCAACTCCAAGTATGCCAGTCTCTACGGCATTGACAAGAATACCTCCCTGTCTCAGCAGAGCCTGAACGACACCGCCAAGATGATGTTGCGTGTCAGCGAGGACATGACCTGGGACGCCTACTTCCGTGACGCCGCCAAGAAGAGTCTCATTCAGCTGACCATGCTGAAGAAGGGCGCCGCCGAGAAGGGCATGACCTTCAACGACGATATGCAGAAGGAAGTGGACAGCACCGTGGAGACCTTCTCCACCTATGCTAAGAAGGCCGGCTACTCCACCAGCGCTTACCTGAAGCTGATGTACGGCAACAACATGACCATGTCCACCTTCAAGAGCATTCTGAAGGACACCCTTCTGGCCTCCCACTATCAGCAGGACTACATCGACAGCCTCACCTACACCGACGAGGAAGTGGAGACCTACTATAACGAGCACAAGAACAACTTCGACGTGGCCGACTACGAGTACATCTACTTCAAGGGTACTGCCGACTCCACCAAGGATGCCGACGGCAACACCGTGAAGCCCACCGACGAGGAGAACGCCGCCGCCAAGGAGGCTGCCTCCGCCAATGCCAACGCCGCTCTGGAGGCTGTCCGCAACGGTCTTCTGATGGAGAAGGCCGCCGACAACTACGATAACGGCACCTACACCGACCGTCCCACCGGTACCTACAGCGGCGACGCCGTCACCGAGTGGGTGTTCAACGAGGAGCGTCAGGAGGGTGATCTGACCCTCATCGAGAGCGGCGACAACTACTATGTGGTCCTGTTCCACAGCCGTGGCCGCAACGACTACAACACCGTGGACGTGCGCCACATTCTGTTCAAGGTGGATACCTCCGATCTGGACAGCAAGGCTGACGACTATCAGGAGAAGCTGGACGCCCGCAAGGCCGAGCAGAAGGAGGCCGCCGAGGCCGCTCTGAAGAAGTGGGAAGACGGTGCCAAAACCGAGGATAGCTTTGCCGAGCTGGCCAATGAGCTGTCCTCCGACACCGGCTCCAACACCAACGGCGGCCTGTATACCGAGGTGTATAAGGGCCAGATGGTCACCGAGTTCAATGACTGGTGCTTCGACGAGTCCCGTCAGCCCGGCGACACCGGCATCGTCTACAACGAGGGCAGCTACACCGGCTACCATGTCATATACTTTGTGGGTACCGACGCCCCCTATTGGCAGGTGCAGGTCCGCAACGCCATGAAGAACGCCGACTACACCCAGTGGAACAACGCTCTCGTGAAGGATATCACCGCCACCGAGACCTCCGGTATGAAGTACCTCGCCTGATGAATTTCCAAAAAAGACCGGCCTCGGCCGGTCTTTTTTGATACTGCTTTGAAGCAAAGGAGCCTATTTATGCACGAACAGTTTTTGCGCACCGAGATGGTGCTGGGCCAGCCGGCGCTGGAGCGCCTGCAAAGCGCCCATGTGGCCGTGTTCGGTCTGGGCGGCGTGGGCAGCTATGCCGCCGAGATCCTGGCCCGCTCCGGCGTAGGTGAGCTGACGCTGGTGGATCAGGACACCGTCAGTGTCACCAACATCAACCGCCAGCTCTGCGCCCTCCACTCCACCGTGGGCCAGTCCAAGGCGGAGGTCACCGCCCGCCGTTGCCGGGACATCTCCCCCAGCGCCGTCATCCACCCCATCTGCGCCACCTACGACGCCGCCCATCGGGAGAATTTCTTCTCCGCCCAATATGACTACATTGCCGACTGCATCGATCTGGTGACCTGCAAGCTGGATCTGATCCAGCAGGCCATGGCCCGAAGCATCCCCATCCTGTCGGCGCTGGGGACCGGCAACAAGCTGGACCCCACCCTGCTGCGGGTGACGGACATCTCCCAGACCAGCGGCTGCCCGCTGGCCCGTGTCATGCGGAAGGAACTGCGCAGCCGTGGCATCCGCCACCTGAAGGTGGTGTTCAGCCCGGAGCAGCCTGCCGCCACTGCCCAGCTGGAGGCCCCCTCCCCCGGCCGCCGCAGCGTCCCGGCCAGTGTGCCATGGGTCCCCTCCACCGCCGGTATCCTGCTGGCCGGCGCCATCGTGCGGGACCTCATCGGATGAGGGGCGGCGACATCGCCGGACTGCTGATCCGGCAGGCCCGCCTTCAGCGGGACTGGAGTCAGGAGGGTCTGTGCCGTGGCATCTGCGCCCCCTCCTATCTGTCCAAAATCGAGCAGGGCAAGGCCGCCCCCTCCCCGGAGGTGACGGAGCTGCTGCTGCACCGGCTGGGTCTTGTCTGGACTCCGGAGCCGGAGGGCTTAGCGCCCTGCTGGAAGGCCCTGCTCTCCGGCAGCCCGAATTTCGATTCTCTCTATGAACAGCTGGTGCAGCCCCGGCGGGAGATTCTTGCATTCAGTCCGCTGGCAGCGGACGCCCTGCTGCTGGATGCCTTTTACGCCGACGAGATGCGCCCTCTGCCGGTGGAGTGGGAGCCCTTTCTCTCCACCCGGCAGCTGGCCTTACAGCGAGGCCTGCAAGGCCGGTGGGAGGAAGCGGTGCGGCTGGAGCCGCTGCCGCTGCTGGCTGCCCACTACGGAGAGTTCCTCTACGCCGAGGGCGAATACACCGCCGCCATCGAGGTGCTGCGGGACGCCTACCGCTCGGCATCGGACGCCGGCTACCCCCACCTGATGCTGTCCTGCCGCCTGTGGATGGGCAACTGCTACTCGGATCTGGGCCGCATGGAGGAGATGCTGACCCACTACTCTGTAGCGGAGCGTCTGGCAGAAGCCCTGAGGGATACCGGCAGCTTGTCTGCCCTCCGCTACAATGTTGCCTCCACTCAACTGGAACTGGGTCAACCGGAAAAGGCCCTGCCCTACTTTGCCTCCCTCCCCCGCCCCGGCTTTCTGGACCTGCACAAACTGGCCATCTGCCACGAGCAGTTGGGCCATCGGGAGCAGGCGCTGACCGCCGTCCAGCAGGCGGAGCCTATGGCCTCCGGCGAAATGGAGCAGCGGATGCTGGCGCTGGTGCGCTATCGGCTGGAGCACCCGGACTACCTCCACGACGATACCTACGGCACCCAACTTCTGGACTGCTTCCAGCGTCTGCGAGACACATATCCTATGGGCTTCACCCGTTTCCACCTGCCGTGGGTGCTGGCGTGGTACAAGGCCAACCGTCAGTACCGTCAAGCCTGCCGCCTGTTGGAGGAGTTTCCTGCAAAATAGCATTTTTGCCCCATTAAGAGGGTCATCACGGGAATAACTTTCCCACGATGGCCCCCTTTTCTTTTGTAAGCAGCTGTGGGATAATCATAGCAGTGAGGTGAACGCTATGAAACAAACTCTCTGGACACGGAATTTTACCCGCATCACCGCCGCCACGACGCTGGGCGCTGCCGGCGGCATCATCAGTCAATTCGCCCTGTCCTTTCTGGTCTTTGACGAGACAGGCAGCACTCTGGCCTCGGCGCTGGTGGTGGCCATTCAGCTGATCCCCATGGTGCTGCTGCCGCTGGTCGTCGCCCCCATGATGGACCGCCTGCCCCGCAAGCCCTTTCTGGTGTGGGGCGACCTGCTCAACGGCTTGTGCTACGCCGGGGCGGGACTGTTCCTGCTGCGCAGTGCCTTCTCCTACACCGCCTATCTGGCCTTTTCCCTGCTGGTATCGTGCCTTGCAGCCTTCGATGAGCTGGCCTACAACAGCTTCTACCCCCTGCTGCTGCCGGAGGGGCAGGAGGAGCGGGCCTACACCGTCTCCGCCATGCTCTATCCCATTCTGAAGGTCCTCATGATGCCGCTGGCGGCGCTGCTGTACGACACCTTAGGCGTGGGACGGCTGCTGCTGATCCAAGGCGCACTGTCGGTGCTGGCCGCCCTCATCGAAAACCGCATCCATGTGCAGGAGAGCCGCCGGGATCAAGAGCCGCTGCTGTCCCTGAAAACCTGGTGGCGGGACATCCGGGAGGCCGCCGCCTATCTTCGGCAGGAGCACGGCCTCCACGGCCTCTATGAGTACATGGCCGTCACCAACGGCATGGCCATGGGCTATTCTCCCCTGCTCATCGCCTTCTTTCGCACAGCGCCGGGCTTCACCACCGCCATGTACTCCTTCTTCTCCGTGGCGGAGTTTGCCGGGCGCACCATCGGCGGCGCCGTCCGCTACCGCTACTCCCTGCCGGAGCGAAAGCGATTCGGCTTCCTGTTCGGGGTGTATCAGACCTACGAACTGATGGACACCTGCCTTCTGTGGCTGCCGTATCCCCTGATGCTGGTGAACCGAGCCGTCTGCGGCTTTCTGGGCATCCAGAGTGCCACCATCCGGCAGGCGGCGGTGCAGCGCTACATCCCCGACCGGCTGCGGGCTCGGCTCAATGCCTATGAGTCCATGCTCTGCACAGCGGCGGGAGCGGTGCTGTCGCTGGCCATCGGTGCTTTGGGCGAGGTGCTGGACTATCGGCTCTGCATGACCATCTGCGGCTTGATCGTCATGGCGGTTTGCTGGCTGACGGTATTCCTGCGGCGGCGTCAGGTGCAGCTGGTGCTGACTGACCGCCCCGGCGAGACCCCGTCCGATACACTTTCATAACGCTCCATTCTAAAAAGAAGGCCCCAAAGGCTTTGCCTTTGGGTCCTTCTTTTTGCTCGATTCCATCAGCGCTGAAGGCGCTTGCCGCCGTGACGGGCCACCGCCTCGTCCCGCTTGCCGGAGGTCTGCCGCCGCCCGGTCTCTGCAGGCCGCTGTACCTCCGCCGCAGGCTCAGGTTTCGGTATCTCTACCGCAGGCTTAGGCACCTTCACAGGCTCAGATACCTCCGCAGACGCAGGCTTTTCCGTCAAGGTGGGGACTTCCTCCTCCATCGCCGCAGCCTGCACCGATTCGGTGGGAGCTTTCTCTCCCACATTCGTCGCCATGCATCTCCCGGTGGGGGATTCTTCCGTTTTCTCTCCCTTTCGGCGTCGCAGGGGGAAGATGCACAGCAACGCCAGCACCACAGCAGCCCCCAGCACCAGATACAGTCCCGGCGGCCGGCTGATATAGCCGGACACATAGCCCAGACCATCGATGCCCCACAGGGGCTGCCCCAGCACATTGTCCCAGTAGACCGGGGCTCCCTCCACATAGAAGAAGCGCCGCTCTGTGTCCACGGAACCGATGACGCCCCCCTCCAGCGATAGGTCACTGTCCGTGACGTAGGCGATGGTGTCCCCAAGCTGCAGCGTCTCCGGCTGCTCCTGCCGCACGTACAGCAGCGCCCCGGCGGACCACGGAAGCCCCTCCATGTCCGCCGGTACCACATAAGGCGTGATGCCGAAGGCCCGCACCCCCATGAGCCCCGCCGCCATCAATAGGATGCACAGGGTCAAAAGCGTCGCCAGTACGCCGCATATTCCTCTGAAAAACTTTCTCATGTTGTCTCCGCTCATTTCCACAGGCTGCCGCATAGGTGTTTTTTATCATCTTACCATGTTCCCGCCCCAAAGACAAGCCCTTTCGCTATCCTCCTACCCCTTTCGCAGCTCCTTTTCCAGTTTCTCCAGCGCCCGCTTCTCGATGCGGGAGACATAGCTTCGGCTGATGCCGTATACCGCCGCCACCTGCCGCTGGGTCTGGGGCGGATGCCCCTCCAGCCCGTACCGCCTCCGGATGATGTCCGCCTCCCGCTCCGTCAGGCAGTCCCGCACCAAGCGCCGCAGCAATAGCTGCTCCTCCCGGTCCTGCAGGTCCGACAGCATGGTGTCGTCGGTCCCCACCACGTCCAGCAGATACAGCGAGCCCCCCTCCTTATCCGTGTCGATGGCGTCGGACAGGGACACCTCCCCCTGCAGCTTCCGCTGGGAGCGGAAGTACATAAGGATCTCATTTTCAATGCACCTCGACGCATAAGTAGCCAGCTTGATGCCCCGGTCTGCCCGGAAGGTGTTGACGGCCTTGATGAGTCCAATGGTGCCGATGGAGATCAGATCCTCCTGATTGTCCGCCTGTGTATAGTATTTCTTGATGATGTGGGCCACCAGCCGGAGATTGTGCTCCACCAGCCGGTTCCGAGCCTCCAGATCCCCCTGCGCCCACCGCTCCAGACACGCCCGCTCCTCCTCCGGCGGCAGCGGCCGGGGGAACGAACCGGGATTCCCCGTCAGACGCAGGGACAAAAACAGGCTGTTGGACAGCAGCAGCAACGCCGCAGACAGCATACAGATCCCTCCTCTTCTGCCAGCCTATGCCCTCAGAGGAAGTCCCTATGCTTGCCGCAGCGCCAGAAGTGGGGTACAATACATTGCAGAATAATTAAAACGTTTCTATCTCCATCAAATTTTCTGGAGGATTTTATGGGTTTCATCTATCAGGAGGCCAATGCATACGGCGTAGAGGCCTTGGTGGCCTTGGAGCGCCACTACACCCCCACGGAGGAAAAATACTGCACCGCCGTCACAGAGGCCGTCCGCATCTGCGACACCTACGGCATCCCGGAGCGGGAGCTGGTGCCGCAGGTGCGCCATATCGCCGCCGCAGAGGAGTACCTGCTGGAGCACCTGTCAGAGGACGAGGAGACGCTGCAATTCCTGTTCACTCCTCTCTCCGGCAGCAACACCTGTCTGGCATGGTTTCTGGTCTGGGATTATGTTCGCCCCGGCGGCGAAAAAGCTTATAAATATACAGGCCACACACCCCAGCAGCGGCTGCGGGACATCATTTCCGCCGTGGGCCAGTATCAGGAGGACCCCCTCCCCCCGCCGCAGCAGCTGAACACCGGTGACTACACCCCCATCGCCGTGGAGGTCACCTGCGATCACGACCACACCACCCGCACCGAGACCCCTGCCACCTGTACCGAGGACGGCTCTGTCACCGTCGTCTGCGATGACTGCGATGAGGTACTGTCCACCGAGACGCTGCCCGCCACCGGTCACAGCACCGTGGTGAAAAACGCCAAGGACGCCACCTGCACCGAGCCCGGCTACACCGGCGATAAGGTCTGCACCGTCTGCGGCGAGACCGGCGAGACCGGCGAGGTCATCCCCGCCGCCGGCCACAGCTACAAGGACGGCAAGTGTACCGTCTGCGGCGCCGCCGATCCCAACGCCAACAGCGGCGGCAATACCGGCAATGAGGCCACCGACAGCCCCAACACCGCTGACGGAGCCGCCATGGGCCTGTGGCTGAGCCTCATGACCGTGGCCGCTCTGGCCGGAGCCGTTCTGGTTCTCGGCAAGAGGCACCGGGCCTGATTCCCCCCTTTCGCAGCGCTCCTCTTAGGCGATAAAAGCCCTTGGCGGCACAGCCTCTTGGCGGCGTAGCCCCTTGGCGGCGTAGCCCCTTGGCGGCAAGGCTCCTTGAAATAGCGCATCTCTCTTTCTGTAAAGGCGGAGGGGGGACCCAGTCTGTAAAGGCGGAGGGGGGACCCAGTAGGGTCCCCCTCCGCCTTTTGCTTTTCCGAATCCACCCGGCTTCTCCGCCGCCGCCTGATTTCCCGCTGCTTCCTGATTTTCTCGATACCGTTTCATCTTCTGATACGATTCGATTTTTGCTGCCGCTTTTCCCTGATGCCGCCACGCTGCCAGAATCGAAAAATCCGGAGCGGCTCTGTGACCCTTCTGCGCCCCAGTATTTTCTCCATGCGAAATATTCAAAAAATTCATGCTCCCAGCAGGAAAATTTTTCCGAAAAATCATTGCTATTTCTCCGGATCTCGTATATACTGGGAGGTGTATAGGTCATCCCTCCCTGCGCCGCAAGCAGGTGAGCTCTCCTCCTGTACAGCCGCATCCGGCGGCAAGCAGGCGGGGAAGGCAATTTTGCCTTCCCCGCCTTTTTTTGCTGTTTTTCTATTCTGCCGGTATTCGTATTTTCAGCGTTGGCATTGCTCCGTATTTTCGCTCTCACGGCTCTGCTATCGTTCCGGTACCTGCGCTTTCGGCACTGCTGCCGGACCGGCTTTTGCACTTCTCCGGCTTCTTTGATTGGCCCGATATTCCCCCGTTTCCGACTCTGTCATCGGCATGAATCCCGCCTTTTCCCGGCGCTGCTATCATCTCGGCTCCTGCTTCTTTTCGGTGCCGATCATATGCCGGTATTTTCTCTTTTTCGGAATCGATAGCAGTCCGGAGCTTGGAAGTTTTTTCTCTGCCGGTGTTCCGTTCTTGGATTTCAGAGGGGGCTGCTTTTATCCCTTTGGGTTTTTGCGCTGTCGTTTTTTCGGTCTGCATCCGCCGGTTTTGTCCAGTTACTGCCCCATTTTCTGACCTTGGAGCGTCCCGGTTTTTGTCCAGCTTTTGTCCAGCATTGGACACCTTTTTGTCCAGTCGCCGGTGGTGCCTCCCTTATTGAACCTCTTTGGGAAGCTTCTTATCCTCCGGTTTCGATCCGCAGGGGGCCTTCGGTTTTTTATCCTTCACCAAAATGAACGAGGTGATGAGCGCCGTCAGGGGGACCGCCAGAATGACGCCGATGCTGCTGGCGATGCCGCTGATGACCTCCGTGGCCATATAGGGGGAGCTGATGAGTTGCCGGGGATCCAGCCCCAGCGAATACAGATAGATGATGAAGGACAGGCCGCTGCCCAAAAATGCCAGGATCAGGGTGTTGGTCATGGTACCTACCATATCCCGGCCGATATTCATACCGGAGCGGAACAGAGCCCGGCCGTCCCGGTCCGGGGCCACGGTATGTACCTCCGTCAGCGCAGAGGAGATGCTCATGGCCACGTCCATCACGGCGCCCAGCGCACTGATGACTACCCCCGCCACCAGCAGGCCCCGCAGGCCCAAGGGCGTACCCGTCTGCCGCAGCTGCAGCAGCGGTTCCACATCCGTCAGCCGCAGGCCGTCGATCCGCAGAAGGCTCTGAGACAGCAGGCCGAACAGCAGCGCCAGCGCCGTACCGGCCACCGTACCCAGCGCAGCACACACCGTCTTGCGGCACACGCCGCCCAAGATCACCATCGTCACCACGGTGATGTAGGCGCACACCAGAAACACCGTCAGCAGCGTGGACGCTCCCTTCATCAGCAGGGGGATCAGGATCCAGAACAGGCACACCAGCGTCACCGCCAGCGCCACCAGAGACTTGGCTCCCACCTTGCCGCCAACAGCCACTGTTGCCAGCAGGAACAGGCCCACGGTCACCGCCAGACCCACCGCCCGGTCATACTCGTACACCGTGGCGGTGTGGCTCCCGTCTCTATAAGTGGAGATCAGCAGCACCGCCCGCTGCCCCACCTTCAGGGGCTGGCCGTACAGCGGCCCCACATAGTTATACACCTGCATGGTCTCGCCCTTGTACTGGCCGGAGCGCACCTGTGCCAGCAGCAGCTGCTCCCCCCGATAGCCGCCGTCGGCCACGGTATCTGCCTCGGTATTGTCCGACAGGATATCCGTGACGACGCCGGTCTCGTACTCGGCATATTCATCCCCTCGGGGCTGGGGCTGCTCAAAGGTCACAGCCGCCATCCGCACGACGATGAACAGCACCAGCGCCGCCGCCAGAATGACGCAGCTCCACCGGTTCCTGCTCCACCAGGCCCCGGCTGTCAGCCGGTCCGCATTCCCCTTCTTCCGCTTCATGGGCGTTTCCTCCGTCAATGATATTTGGTTACAGCATAGCAACTTCCGCCCCTGATGTCAATAGTGTTCACTAGTCAGCTACATCTGTCAATAGACTTTGCAGATATTATACAAACTTATTGCACGTTTCTGACAAAATCATTGAAAAAGGGGTAGCCATTTGGGCAGCTTTATGATAGACTGTTACCATCGGTCAAAGGCGGTATGTACGGCCAAAAGCGGCGTACACGGTTTTGACCGGCAGCACGATACACGAAAGGTTTGTCTTTGCTCAACGGTATCCCCCACAGTCTGCCTGTTTCAGCTGATCGGAGCCCTTGACGCTGCCTCCGTGCCAAAAACAGGATAGCTTGTGGAAGGTCGTCTGCCCGCCGGATGCGGGTCAGGCGGCTTTGTACTATCTCCGGGGGGACGGAAGGACAGAAGCAGGCCGCCGTGTAAACGTGTAATATTGAACAGGAGGGATCTCATTGAAGAAGAGAGGACTCAGCAGTCGGATCATGTCCGTGCTGCTGTCGCTGATGATGCTGCTCTCGCTGCTGCCCACAGCAGTTCTGGCAGACGAATCAGCGACAAAGACCTACACCAAGGTCACGTCCGCCGATGAACTGGTCACCGGCGAGTATGTGATGGTAGCCAACAACGGTTACGCCCCCGGTGTGCTGGACAGCACATGGGTCACGGCAGTGGCCGTGACAGCTGCCAACGATCAGGTCGTTGATCCCACGGGCGGCGTCTGGACGCTGACCGTGGACAAGAATGGTACCATTCTCAGCGACGCCAACGGCAAGCCCATTGCTCCCAAAGGCGGCAACAACAATGGCATTAAAAGCGGCAGCTACCGGTGGGCCGTGGATTTCGATGCCACCGACGGGACCTTTACCTTCGCCGGACAGGGCGATGACACGGTCAAGCTGGCCAGCAACGCCAGCGCCCAGAACAAGTTCCGTGCTTACAAAAATGAAACCATTACGAAGTCTCCCGGCGGCTACCCCTGCCACTTCACCCTCTATAAGCTGGGTGGCGGGCTGGAGCAGGTAGCTGCCCCCACCGGTACCGCCTCCGGCGATGTGAAGGTGGGCGACACCGTGGCCTTTGCCTGCAAGACGGCGGATGCCACCCTGCGGTACAAGGTGGATGACGGCGCCTATCAGGACTACACCGGCCCCGTGACCATCACCGCCTCCTGCACCATCACCGTCAAGGCTGTGAAGGACGGCATGACCGACAGTCAGGAGGTCGTGTTCACCTACAAGGCCTATCGTCTGGTGGACAAGTACGTCAAGACCGCTGCCCTCACCGGCGGCGACAAGGTGGTCATTTTCAACGCCGGCAACGGCTTTGCCGTCAGCTCCACCGTGATGAGCAATTACTACCTGACCCCCGTGGCCGCCACGGTGGAAAAGGATGTGCTGACTGCCAACGCCATGGATGCGCTGGTATGGGATGTCACCGCCAACGATGACGGCACCTATACCTTCACCCAGAACGACAAGACGCTGACGCTGGGTGAAAATAATGGCAAGTTCCATCTCAACATGGACGCCAAGGGCACCACTCGCTGGGATGTGGAGACCTGCAATGCCGAGAACGCCTCCTACTACCTCTCCGGCAGCGGCGTCACCGGGCAGTACGGCAAGGTCTACCTGGAATACTTCGCCAAGTTCACCGAGTTCTCCGCCTACTGCACCAGCACTGACCGGCTGAAGGAATCGGACTTCGGCATGACCTTCTACAAGCTGGCGCAGGAGAAGCAGTACGTGGACGCCACCCCGGAGCCTGATCCGGAGGAGCCCGCCACCGTACCCATCCGCACGGCGCTGGAGGGCGCCACCGACACCGAGTTCACCGTCAAGGGCGTTGTGACACTGGTGGACGGCCAGAACTACTATCTGCAGGACGCCACCGGTGCTATCTGTCTGCGGCTGGCCGCCAAGACCGATGAGATCGCTCTGGGCGACACCATCATCGGTACCGGCAAGCGGGCCGAGTTCAGGGGCATGGCGCAGCTGGGCAGCGGCACCTTCGTCAAGTCCAGCGGCCTGACCCTGAACGCCAAACCCACCACCATCGCCGCCCTGACCGCCGACGATGTGTGTACCTATGTGCAGCTGAAGGGGCTGGAGATCACTGAGATCTATGACAACAACGGTCAGTACGCCAACCCCAACGTCACCTTCAAGGATGCCGACGGCAAGACCATCCAGCTCTATAAGGCAGTTCTGCCCAAGAACGGCGACAGCTGGGCCTTTGCCGTGGGCGACAAGGTAGATGTTACCGCCGCCGTGGGCACCAACAACGGTACCCTGCAGCTGCGGAATACCGTTGCCGACGAGATCCGGGCCGCCGGTTCCGTCAATGACCCCATCACGGACGACATGATCCCCGACGGGACGCTCACCGTCAAGGAGGCCGGGGCCATCACCACCAAGACCGAAAATGTCTCCGTGGTGGGTCAGGTGGTGTATCACTACGGCAACGCCTATAACGGCGCTGCCAGCATCAGTTCCATCATTCTGGAGGACGTCATCGGCGGTGAGATCTACGGCTTCCAGGTCTATGATTACGCCAACCACGCCAACTATAAGGTAGGCGACGTGGTGAAGGTCACCGGCACCGTTAGCCTCTACGGCGGCGTGCCTCAGATGCAGTCCCCTGCCATGGAGGTGGTAAAGGCCGGCGTGGAGGCCATCCCCGCACAGGAGATCACCGTCTCCCAGATGGGCGCCGACTATCTCAGTGAGTACGTCTACATCAAGGACGTGACACTGGGTACCTACAACGCTTCCGGCAGCACCCCCGTCACCGACGCCACCGGCAGCACCAAGCTCTTCAAGGGTGTGCCGCTGCCTGCCAATACTACTGAGGCCGATGTCACGGCCCTGTACGCCTGCTGCTCCGCCTACAACGGCACCTATCAGCTCCGCAACGGCGCCAGCAGCGACTACGTCACCAACGTGACGCCTCCCACCACCGGCCAGCTGCCTCAGGCCGGCGATCAGGTGGTCATCTACAACCAGAACGCTGAGGCGGTTCTGGCGGAGCAAAATGACAACACCGACAGCCCCGCCATCAACAAGGCGGCCGCCACCATTGCCAACGGCAAGGCTGTCTGCTCCAACGGCGCCGTGGTCTTTACCGTGGAAAAGAGCGGCGAGTACTATCGCTTCCGCAACGACACCTACGGCTATCTGTGTGCCAACGGCACCGGCAACAACGCCTTCTATTCCCTCACCGCCAGTGAGGACGCCGACTGGCTGGTCCGGGAGTGCTCCGGCAACGTGGGCGGCTACGAAATGGAGAGCCGCACCGCCAAGTATAACGGCAAATACAGCCAGTGGCTGGAGTATTACAGCGACAGCTTCAAGGTGTACAGTATGTACAGCTCCACCGGTGATCTGGACTACACCATCTACTCCTTCTCCTTCTATCCCGTGGCGGAGGGGACGGAGCTGACCGGCGGCATCGTGAATATGCCCGCCGTGGTCATCGACCACCTGTATGACGCCTATGTGGGGCAGGCCTACACCTTTAGCTTCACCGTGGATGCTCCCTTCGGTGTCAAGGGCGACATGACCGCCACGCTGGCGGGCGAGGCCCTGACTGTCACCGAGGAGGAGGGTGTTTACACCGTCACCATCCCCGTGGAGAAGGTGACGGGCGACAAGCTCACCGTAACCATCAGCGGCGTGGACAATCAGGGCAAGGCCATCACCCGCACGGTGGAGATCCCCGTGAAGGACGAGCCGGTGTTCTCCGATCCCACGCCCATGCGGGGCGCTCAGACCGGCAGCGACAAGCGGCCCGCCATCTCCGTGGCGCTGGCCAATGCCGGGACGGAGCCCACCATCACCATGACGGTGAACGGCAAGACCGCGGACGCCGTGTATGAAGGCGGCCGTGTCACTTACACGCCCGCTGCCGACCTCACCGACGGCCGCACGGAGGTGGTGGTCACCGCCAAGCGTGCCGACGGCAAGGAGGCCAGCTTCAACTGGTTCTTCACCGTAGGCAAGACCCAGTATCAGCTGTACTTCGGTCAGCTCCACAGCCACACCCAGTATTCCGACGGCTCCGGTACGCTGACCTCTGCGCTGGACTACATCAAGAGCATCCCCGCCAGCGCCAACGTGCAGTTCGTAGCCTTCACCGACCACTCCAACTACTTCGACTCCAAGACCAATGCCAACGTGGAGGGCGCTCTGTATGACACCTCTCTGGTGAAGGATTCCGACGCCAACCACAGCTGGAGCACCTATAAGAGCACCATCGACGCCTTCAACGCCGAGAACGCCGGTTCCATCGTGGCGCTGGGCGGCTTCGAGATGACATGGTCCGGCGGCCCCGGCCACATCAACACCTTCAACACCCCCGGCGTGGTCTCCCGCAACAACACCACCCTCAACAACAAGACCGACGACGCCGGTATGAAGGCCTACTACGCTCTGCTGAGTCAGGCCGAGGGCGTGGACTCCATCAGCCAGTTCAACCATCCCGGCACCACCTTCGGCAACTTCAGTGACTTCTCCTACTGGGATCCCGTCATTGACAGCCGTATGTATATGGTGGAGGTGGGTAACGGCGAGGGCCAGATCGGCGCCGGCGGCTACTATCCCAGCTATGAGCAGTACATCATGGCGCTGGATAAGGGCTGGCATCTGGCTCCCACCAACAACCAGGACAACCACAAGGGCCGCTGGGGCAATGCCAACGACGCCCGTGACGTTATCCTCACCGACAACTTCACCGAAGATGGCATCTACGAGGCCATCCGGGCCCTGCGGATGTACGCCACCGAGGATAAGAACCTGGAGCTGGGCTACACCGTCAACGGTCAGATGATGGGCTCCAGCATCACCGAGGTCCCCGAGAAGCTGAATCTGGGGGTCACCGTCAACGATCCCGACAAGAGCGACTCCATCTCCAAGGTGGAGGTGGTGGTCAACTCCGGCAAGGTGGTCCACACCTGGTCCGACCCCGCCGAGCTGAATCAGGGCAGCCTGTCCGTGACGCTGGATCCGGATTACAGCTACTATTTCATCCGTGTCACCGAGGGTGACGGCGATCTGGCGGTCACCTCCCCCGTGTGGGTGGGTGAGAGCCTGAAGCTGGGCATCTCCAACATGGTCTGCGGCACCGCCACTCCCGTCACCGACGAGGAGCTGACCCTGACCACCACCCTCTTCAACAGCGAGGACACCGACGCCACCATCAAGTCCCTGACCTACACCATCGGCGGCACCGTCATCGGCGTGGATAAGGGCGAGGGCGACAAGGGCTACACGCTGGGCAAGAGCAGCACGCTGGATGTCTCCTTCCACTACACCCCCACCGCCGCCCGTGTGTTCACCGTTCAGGTCACCGCCGTGGTGGAGCAGAACGGCAAGGAGTACACCTTCACCAAGACCATCGATCTGGATGTGCTCAATGCGGATGCGCTGGTGTACATCGGCATCGACGCTTCCCACTACAACGAGTATGTGGCGGGCAACTATAAGGATTCCATGGGCAACTTCAGCAATCTGGCCGCTGAATACAGCGTCCGGACCGTGCAGCTGAACTCCAGCGAGGAGCTTATTGCCGCCTGCAGCAATCCCAAGTTCAAGGCTCTGATCCTCACCGCTCCCAGCCGCCGTCTGGAGGCCGCTCAGGCCGATCCCAAGACGTACAGCGCTGACGAGCTGGCGGCCATCGACGCCTTCAACGCAGCCGGAGGCACCGTCATTCTGGCGGGCTGGTCCGACAACTACGAGAACTACGACGTCATTCAGAGCAACCCCGCCATCAAGCACATGGCAGCCACCCAGAATGAGGTGCTGGCGGCCCTGGGCTCCAGCCTCCGCATCAGCGACGACGCCACCTATGACGACGTTCGCAGCGCCGCCGACGGCGTGGATAAGTGGCGGCTGTACTTCAGCTCCTACAACATGGACAACCCCCTGATGGACGGCGTGGAGGTCGATCCCGACCATCCCTATGACAAGCTCTACACCGAGCGCTTCAGCCACTACGGCGGCGCTTCCATCTATGCCGTGGACGCAAGCGGCAACGCCACCTCCGTTCTGCCCGCCACCGTGTCCCCCGTGGTGTATGGCCATGCCACCACCTACTCTGTGGACGTGGATCAGGACGGTCTGGGCGGCGCCGGTACGCCCAAGTATGCCTTTGCCGAAAACGACAGCCGCCTGATGGTCATGGCTACCGAGCAGCTGGAGGGCCGTGGCATGGTGGTGGTCTCCGGTGCGGCCTTCATGTCCAACTTTGAGGTGCAGGCCAGCATCAGCGACAACGGCTCCGAGAAGAACTACTCCAACTACAAGATCTGCGAGAATCTGCTGCAGCTCATCAACCCCGTGCAGATCACGCCCATCGCCGAGGTGCAGGCCCAGACCGAGGATGGCTACAAGTACACCATTGAGGGTGTGGTCACCTCCAACGCCTCCGGCTACGACAAGGAGACGGCCTTCTTCGACTGCATCTATGTGCAGGACGAGACCGGCGGCATCAACTGCTTCCCTGTGGCCGGCGGCTTCAAGATCGGCGACCGGGTGCGTGTGTCCGGCACCACCAGCTCCTATCAGGGTGAGCACCAGCTGGCCGTCACCGACATCGTCAAGCTGGGCGAGGGTGAGGCCGTGACCCCCAGAGAGGTCACCTCCACCCAGGTCAACGACGGCTCCGTGCTGGGCCAGCTCATCACCCTGAAGGGCTATGTGGTGGGCATCGAGATGGCCAACGGTCTGGTGCAGACCATTCTGGTTCGTGACAGCGCCGGTGTGGTGTCCCGTGTGTTCATCGACGGTTACATCTGCCCCAACGACGAGGTGAAGAACCTGGC
The DNA here is from genome assembly GCF_018408575.1 of Vescimonas coprocola. Lineage (NCBI taxonomy): Bacteria > Bacillati > Bacillota > Clostridia > Eubacteriales > Oscillospiraceae > Vescimonas > Vescimonas coprocola. Next base: position 303,084 of record NZ_AP023418.1, on the reverse strand, counting down.
ACCGGGCTGCGAGATCTCCGCCACGGGTCTGGCCTCCTACGACAACACCTTCGTGCTGGCTGACGGCACCGCTATGGCGCCCCGTATCCGCATCAGCAACCGTGCCGACATCATCTGCACCGCCCACACCCACCAGTTCGGTGAGTGGGAGGTCACCACTCCCGCCACCTGCACCGGGGACGGCGTGGAGACCCGCACCTGCCCCTGCGGCGAGACGGAGACCCGTGTGCTCCCCGCCACCGGTCATACGGATGCGGACAAGGACGGCAAGTGTGATACCTGCGGCGCTGAGCTGAATCCCGTGGAGCCCGGCAAGCCCGATCAGCCCGGTAAACCCGGCCAGCCCACCGATCCCACCAAGCCCGCCACCGGCGACGAGAGCCGTCTGGTGCTGTGGGTCTCCCTGATGGGGATCACGGCCATGGCCGGTGCGGCCCTGCTGGTTGGCAAGAAGCGCCGGGGATAAGGGAAAATCTTCCGACGCATGACCACCCGCCGCAAGGCATAAGCGCATAAGCGAAAAGGCGGGACCCTTACGGGTCCCGCCTTTTATCTGCCACCTGCGGGCCGTGATGCGCCGTTTACAGACTGTGATCCGCCCTTGTTAGAATCAGCAGAGGGTCTCTCCCGTGGGAAAGGCCCTCTCCTGCCCCACTCCATTGTCTTGCGCCGAGAGGGACGCCCGCAGCATACAGGAGAGCGCATAAGGGAAGGGACACGGGGTGCTTCCGTGTCCCTTCCCTTATGGCATTTTCTGCGCCCGTCAGTCCTTATGGCACTGGCCGTGCATGGCGCAGTGGGCGCATCCGGCCCCGCAGGAGGACTTCCCCTGTTTTTTCTGCCGGATCAGGCTCCGGACGATCAACGCTACGATGACGATGAGTCCTATACAAATCAAAATGGTGCCTACATTCTCGTTGATCCATTGCAGCATGGAAACTCACTCCTTTTCTGACATACTTGGAAAATTCAAGATACTTGCAGCATCTTCAGACATGGGTCCGAAGGGGCGGCGTGGGTCCCGTCTCCCGAAGGAGACGGAACCGCTGGCCTTGCGTACCGATGTGAAAAGATGGATCGGCTGCTTACACCTTGGCGCTGAGCTTGGTGGCCTCCTTGTAGGGGCGCACCAGCATATAGACGATCATGGCCAGCGCAGCCAGAGCAGCGATCAGGCCGATGATGTTCAGGCTGCCGGTGAAGGCGTTGCCGAACTGGTTGATCATCAGGCCGACGAGATAGGCGAAGCCGCACTGATAGCCGATGGCGAACCAAGTCCACTTGTGGTTGTTCATCTCACGCTTGATGGCGCCGATGGCGGCGAAGCAGGGGGCGCACAGGAGGTTGAACACCAGGAAGCTGTAACCGGTGATGCCGGTGAAGGCCTGAGCGATGTTCTGGTACACGGTGCCGTCGCCGCCGCCATACAGGATACCCAGCGTACCCACGATGTTCTCCTTAGCCACCAGACCGGTGATGGAGGCCACGGTCGCCTGCCAGTTGCCCCAGCCCAGGGGCTTGAAGATCCAGCAGATGGCGCCGCCGATGGCAGCCAGAATGGAGGAGTCGATCTCGGACTCATCCAGCATACGGAAGGTGCCGTCCACCCAGCCGAAGTATGTGGTGAACCACACGAAAATGGTGGACAGCAGAATGATGGTACCGGCCTTCTTGATGAAGGACCAGCCACGCTCCCACATGGAGCGCAGAACGTTGCCCAGAGTGGGCCAGTGGTAGGCAGGCAGCTCCATGACAAAGGGAGCGGGGTCGCCGGCGAACATCTTGGTCTTTTTCAGCATAATGCCGGAGACGATGATGGCGGCCATGCCGATGAAGTAAGCGGAGGTGGAAACCCATGCGCTGCCGCCGAAGATGGCGCCGGCGATCATGGCGATGAAGGGGACCTTGGCGCCGCAGGGGATGAACGTGGTGGTCATGATGGTCATGCGGCGGTCACGCTCATTTTCGATGGTACGGGAGGCCATGATGCCGGGTACGCCGCAGCCCACGCCGATGAGCATGGGGATGAAGGACTTACCGGACAGGCCGAACTTGCGGAACACACGGTCCAGAACGAAGGCGATACGGGCCATATAGCCGCAGGCCTCCAGAAAAGCCAGCATCAGGAACAGCACCAGCATCTGAGGCACGAAGCCCAGCACGGCGCCGACACCGGCCACGATACCGTCAAGGATCAGGCCGCTGAGCCAATCGGCTGCGCCGGCAGACTCCAGACCGCTCTCCACCAGAACAGGCACGCCGGGAACCCACACGCCGTAGTCGGCGGGATCGGGGGCGTCAAAGCCGTTCTTGTTGAGGTAGGCCACGGCGTCCACATAGGTGACACCCACGGTGCTGTCCTTGTCGGCACCCTCAGGGATGGCGTCGTAGTAGGCGGTCATGGTGTTGATGGCCAGCGTCTCCTCATCCTCCACGTCCACGGTAGCGGTGGTGTTGCTGTTGGCGGTGAAGGCGTTCATCTGAGCAACGACGGCAGAGGGATCAAAGTCATCGGCCTCGGGATCGATCTCGATGCCCAGAAAGGCCTCCACAGCCTGCAGGGATGCGGTGTACTCGTCGTTGACCTCGTTATAGGCCTTGGAGCCGATACCCAGCAGGTGCCAGCCGTCGCCGAACAGGCCGTCGTTGGCCCAGTCGGTAGCGGGGGCGCCCACGGCCACCATGGCGATCCAGTACACCAGGAACATCACCAGAGCGAAGATGGGCAGGCCCAGCCAGCGGTTGGTGACGATCTGGTCGATCTTATCGGAGGCGGAGAGCTGACCCTTGCGCTTCTGCTTGTAGCAGCCCTTGATGATCTCGGCGATGTAGACATAGCGCTCGTTGGTGATGATGCTCTCGGCATCGTCATCCAGCTCCTTCTCGGCGGCCTGAATGTCCGTCTCGATGTGCTGCATCACGTCGGCGGGGATGCTGAGCTTTTCCAGCACCTTGTCGTCACGCTCGAAGATCTTGATGGCGTACCAGCGCTGCTGCTCCTCGGGCATGGTATGTACGGCGGCCTCCTCGATGTGGGCAATGGTATGCTCCACGGGGCCGGAGAAGGTGTGCATGGGGATGGTCTTGCCGTTCTTGGCAGCCTCCACGGCGGCCTCGGCGGCCTCCATGACACCGGTACCCTTCAGGGCGGAGATCTCCACCACCGGGCAGCCCAGCTCACGGGACAGCTCCCCGGTGTTGATCTGGTCGCCGTTCTTGCGGACCACATCCATCATGTTGATGGCGATGACCACGGGGATGCCCAGCTCGGTAAGCTGGGTGGTCAGGTAGAGGTTACGCTCCAGATTGGTGCCGTCGATGATGTTGAGGATGGCGTCGGGCCGCTCACCGATCAGGTAGTTACGAGCCACCACCTCCTCCAGCGTGTAGGGAGACAGGGAGTAGATGCCGGGCAGGTCCATGATGACCACATCCTCGTGCTTCTTCAGCTTGCCTTCCTTCTTCTCCACGGTAACACCGGGCCAGTTACCAACAAACTGGTTCGAGCCCGTCAACGCATTGAACAGCGTGGTCTTACCGCAGTTCGGGTTGCCCGCCAGGGCAATTTTGATCTGCTTCTCCATTGATGCTTGCTCCTTTTGGTTTGATTTCTCTAACTTATCACTAACAAAAATCAGGGCCTATGAAGGCCGGGTTCGCTCCATCCGCAACGGGACACTTACTCGACCTCGATCATCTCGGTGTCGGCCTTTCGCAGGCTCAGCTCATAGCCACGGACGGTGACCTCCATGGGATCGCCCAGAGGGGCTACCTTGCGGACGAATACCTCGGTGCCGCGGGTGATGCCCATGTCCATGATGCGGCGCTTGACAGGGCCCTCGCCGTGGAGCTTTACCACCTTGACGGTCTCGCCGATCTTGACCTCACGCAGTGTTTTCATACTTTTCTCTCCTTTTTTGTCAAATCATGATCTTCCGTGCCATCTCTTCACTGATGGCGATACGGGATTCCTTGATCTTCACGATGATATTGCCGCCCAGCGTAGCCACTACCGTAGCCGTACCGCCGGCTACAAAGCCCAGATCCTCCAGATGCTTCTTTACTTCCGGGCTTCCGCCCACCTTCCGAATGAGATTCTCCTCGCCGGGGTTGGCCAGTGCCAAAGGCATCATCACATCATTCCTCCCAACCAAACGGTTAGCACCCGCTAACCTCTGTGCCAAAATTAAAGTTAAGTTACCCTAACCATCGACTAAGTTTAACCGCTCTAACCAACTTTGTCAAGGGGATTTGGAAAATTTTTTTCTCTCCTTGCATTTTTGGTTAGTCTGTGTTAACCTATAAGAAATACCCGAAAAAGGTTGGTGCAGTTTGCCATGAAGATACAGAAATCCTCTCAGGACTATCTGGAGGCCATGCTGATGATGCAGCAGGAGCACGGCTATATCCGTTCCATCGATGTGGCGGAGCATTTGGGTGTCACCAAGCCCAGTGTCAGCTACGCCACCAAGCGGCTGCGGGAAAACGGCTATATCACCATGGACCGGGAGGGGTTCATCACCCTGACGGACTCCGGCATGGCCATTGCCGCCAGTATGCTGGACCGGCACCACACTCTGACCCGCTTCCTCATCACTCTGGGGGTGGACCCCAAGGTGGCGGAGGAGGACGCCTGCAAGATCGAGCACGACATCAGCGACGAGACCTTTGCCGCCATCTGCGCCCACGCCGTGCGGCACGGCGAGAAGAAATAAGCGCACACGAATACGCAGCAAAAGGCGGGGCCGGACAAGTTGTCCGGCCCCGCCTTTTTTGTGTTGGGGCGAAACGGCGTACAGGTGTCAAAGGTCGCAGGCGCTGCGGGCCGCTGCGGCCTGTGGCTGCGGCGGCTGGGGCTGCGGGCAGCTGCATGGTGCAGCGCTTGCGGGGTCACTGCTCCATCTGCCGGTACAGGGCGTTCAGCGCATCGGAGAGAGTCCCCACCCGGTCCATAAGGCCCTCGGCCACGGCCTCCTCCCCGTAGACGATGCTGCCCACGTCGTTGGCCATATCGCCGCTGGAGAGCATCAGCTGGCGGAAGCGCTCCTCGGTGATATGGGAGTGAGCCGCCACAAAGCGGGTGATACGGTCCTGCAGGCGCTCGAAATAGTGGTAGGTCTGAGGAGCGGCGATCATCAAACCGGACATCCGGATGGGGTGGATGGTCATGGAGGCCGAGGGGGCCATCAGCGTCACCTTGCCGGCCACCGCCAGCGGGATGCCGATGGAGTGGCCGCCGCCCAATACCAGCGTCACCGTGGGCTTGGTCATGCCGGCGATCATCTCTGCGATGGCCAGCCCCGCCTCCACGTCGCCGCCCATGGTGTGCAGCAGCACCAACAGGCCGTCCACCTCCTGAGACTCCTCGATGGAGGCCAGCAGAGGCAGGACGTGTTCATATTTGGTGGTCTTTGTTCCGGAGGGGGCCTGCCCGTGTCCCTCGATCTGGCCGATGATGGTGAGGCAGTGGACGGTGCCGTGGTCGTTGGTCACCACGGAGGAGCCAAGGTCCACGATCTGGCGGACCCGGCTGTCCTCCTCTTCCTCCTGTGCGGGCTTGGTGGGTTCTGTGTTCATGGCTGCGCCTCCTTTTCTTCCGCCTTAGTCTGCGCCGATGGAGAGCGGGCTATACACCCTTGTGTTTCAGGTGGTACTGCAGTATACTGAGGTCATATAAGGAGGTGCGACATATGAAGCTCTATTTTAAGCAGCGCTTGTTCTCGTGGTTTGACAGCTACGATATCTATGACTACGACACCGGCGATGTGGTGTATACGGTGGAGGGGCAGCTGGCCTGGGGTCACTGTCTGCACATTCTGGACGCAGACGGGCGGCACATCGCCACGGTGAAGCAGCGGGTACTGACGTTCCTGCCGAAGTTCGACCTGTATCTGGGAGACGCCTGCATCGGCACCATCTGCAAGGAGTTCACCATCGTGCGCCCACTGTTTACGCTGGACTTCAACGGCTGGCAGGTGGAGGGGGACTTCATGGGCTGGGAGTATGCGATCACAGACGGGCAGCGGCAGGTGGCCGCCATCTCCAAGGAGCTGCTCCACTGGACGGATACCTATGTCATCGACGTGGCCGACGGGCGGGATGGGCTGTGCGCCCTGATGGTGGTGTTGGCCATCGACGCCGAAAAATGTTCCCGCAACAGCTGAGAGGGCTTGCAGTTTTCTGCGAATTCTGCTAAAATAAGATGTTCAGATACCAATTCACAAAGGAGTTTTTCACTATGACCTATACGTATATCCCCAAGGGCGTCTGTTCCCGGAAGATGACGGTGGAGCTGAACGACGACCACACCATTCAGGCCGTCCGGGTAGAGGGCGGCTGCAACGGCAACCTGCAGGGCATCAGCCGTCTGGTGGTGGGCATGGACGCTCAGGAGGCCATCCGCCGGATGAGGGGCATCCAGTGCGGCTTCAAGCCCACCTCCTGTCCCGATCAGTTGGCCACAGCGCTGGAGCAGGCATTGCAGCAGGGTTAAGCGCCATGTCCCAGTTTTTTGAGCTGCACTATCACCTGCCGGAGGATCCAGCAAGGCTGTTTGACGTGGCTCAGGGGCTGGCGGGCCGCCGCAGCGTCCTGAAGCGGGGCGGGACCGTCAAGGTCAAGCCCTTCACGGAGACCTGCCGCCGCCTGCTGTTCCAGTGCATCGCCTTTGCGGTGCTGACGGCGCTGGCCGCTGTGCTGGTCTGGGCCTTGCATGCCAAGCTGAAGGTGCTGTTCTTCCTGTGTCTGGTGATGTCACTGGTGACCTTCTGGACCTATCAAGCGGGCCGCATGGGCTATCGCAAGTCCTGGACGCAGTTCCGGAAGGACAACCGTCCCGACGGCACCGTCACCTTCACCGCCTCCGGTATCCGGGAGTGGAACGCCTCCGACCACACCGAGCAGTTCACATGGGAGCAGTGGGACTGCTGCATCATCAGCCAGGAGGTCATCGTACTGACCTTCCACCAGCCCATGCTGGTGCTGCCGCCCTACACGCAGGAGTCCGAGAGCACCGTGGTGCAGGCCCTGAACGCCTTCGGCAAGCAGGACACCATTTACAAGGTTTGACGTGCTTCTCCCCGGCGGAACCGCCGGGGAGTAATTCTTCACGGAGGCTGGTTTTGTCTATTTTCTAATACGCCGGAAAATCTTCCCCGTTGACTTTGCCGGGGAGTGCTTTACAATGGGGCGTATCGCTTGTATGTTTCGCAATTTGGGAGGTTTCCATGCACATTCTTATTACTGTTCTCGTCTGCTTTTTCGCCGGGATGGGGGCCGGCCTTGGCACCGGCTTCGCCGGGATGAGCGCCGCCGCCGTCATCAGTCCCATGCTCATCACCTTTCTGGGCATGGACCCGTATCTGGCGGTGGGCATCGCCCTGTCCTCGGACGTGCTGGCCAGTGCCGTATCTGCCTATACCTACGGGAAGAACAAGAATCTGGACATTCGCAATGGGCTTATTATGATGGCCAGCGTGCTGGCCTTTACCGTGGTGGGCAGCTACATCGCCAGTATCGTCCCCTCGGCCACCATGGGGAGCTTTTCCGTGGTAATGACCTTCCTGCTGGGTGTGAAGTTCATCGTCCGGCCGGTGATGACCACCAAGGAGGCCATGCAGAGCGTCAGCGCCAAGAAGCGGGCGGTGCAGTCGGTGGTGTGCGGCGTGATCGTCGGCTTCATCTGCGGCTTCGTCGGGGCCGGCGGGGGCATGATGATGCTGCTGATCCTCACCTCCGTGCTGGGGTATGAGCTGAAGACCGCCGTTGGCACCAGCGTGTTTATTATGGCCTTCACCGCTCTCACCGGTGCCGTGTCCCACTTCGTCATCGGCGGAGCGCCGGACTGGACGGTATTTGCGCTGTGCGTGGTGTTTACCCTGCTGTGGGCCCGCATCGCCGCCGTGTTCGCCAACAAGGCTGCGCCCAAGACCCTGAACCGGGCCACCGGCGTGGTGCTGGTGGTGCTGGGAGCCGTGGTGCTGCTGTTCAAGCTGGTGGGGTAAGTAAAAACATCTGCCGCACAAGCTCTTTTCGTCAGATAAACGGTCAGAAAGCGGGCCGCCGTCCAGAGGGACGGCGGCCCGCTTTCTGACCGTTGGCTTCCCCTTGGCGTTTTCCTCAGGCGGGAAACCGGAAGCTTTTGTCCTTTTTCGTTTTTCCCTGTTATTTTCTGGAAGAAACCATTGCCTTTTCCAGACATTGCGGTGTATAATGAGCTGAATATTTTACGGATACCCGTCCCTTGGGGCGGCGGACCCGCAGGAGGATACTATGGAACGAAAAAAGCTGCTGATCGCAGACGATTCGGAGATGAACCGGGCCATTCTGGCCAATATGCTGGAGCAGGATTTCGAGATCATGGAGGTCTCCGACGGCAAGGAGGCTCTCGCCGCATTGCAGATCTATCGCAAGGACCTGTCGGCCCTGCTGCTGGACATCGTTATGCCGGAGATGGACGGTTTTCAGGTGCTGGAGGAGATGAAGCAGCGCCAGTGGCTGGAGGATGTGCCGACGGTGATGATCTCCGCCGAGACGGGCAGCGGCTACATCGACCGGGCCTTTGAGCTGGGGGCGGTGGACTACATCAACCGCCCCTTCTCCGCCACGGTGGTGCGGCAGCGCATCATCAACACCATCCTGCTCCACACCCGGAGGCAGGAGATGATGGACATCCTCACCAGCCAGGTCTACCAGCAGGAGAAGAGCAGCGAGGTGATGCTGTCCATCCTGAACTTCGCCGTGGAATACCGCAACGGCGAGGGCGGCGGCCATATGTCCGGCGTGGAGTACCTGACAGGGCTTCTGCTGCGGCGGCTGATGGCGGTGACGGCGCAATACTCCCTGACCCCGGAGGATGTGAACCTCATCTGCACAGCGTCGGGTCTGCACGATATCGGGAAGCTGCTGGTGCCGGAGGATATCCTGCAAAAGCCCGGCAAGCTGACGGACGAGGAGTTCGCCATCATCAAGACCCACACCAAGCTGGGGGCGCAGATCCTGTCGGAGCTGCCCATGCACCGCAACGAGAAGCTGGTGAAGTACGCCATTGAGATCTGCCGGTGGCACCATGAGCGCTGGAACGGCGAGGGGTATCCCGACGGACTGGCCGGGGATCACATCCCCATCGCCGCACAGGTGGTGTCGCTGGCGGACGCCTATGATGCCCTGACCAGCAAGCGCAGCTACAAGCAGGCTTTTTCCCACGAGAAGGCCGTTGAAATGATCCACAACGGCGAGTGCGGCAGCTACAATCCCCTGCTGCTGCGCTGTCTGGACGACGTGTCCGACACGGCCAAGCAGGGCATGAAGGACGCCGGGCAGACGGTGGCGCCCCTGCGGCGGGTGGTGGAGGAGCTGTATAAAGGACAGGATCTGGCCGCTGCACGGATGACCCAGCAGCTGGAGGATGCCTACGCCAAGCAGGACTTCTTTACCTCCCTCAGCGATGAGCTGTGGTTCGACTATACTGCCCAGCCCTCCTCCCTGCACCTGTCCCGTGGACTGGCGGAGCAGACGGGTTTGCCGTCGGTGATGCTGGAGCCGCTGCAAAGCCCGACGTTACAGATGTATCTGGGCAAGGAGCTGACAGAGGGCCTTAAACGGCAGTTGGAGGGCCTGACGCTGGAGGAGACACGGCTGGATCTGACCACGAAATTGCGGCTGCGGGGGCGACTGCGCCGGTGTCAGCTATCGGTGCAGATCACGTGGTCTGCCCGGAAGCAGAGGCGCTGCGCCGCTCTGCTGGGGAAAGTCACCGACATTGAGGACCGCAGCCAGTGCATCGAGCAGCTGCGGGCGGAGATACAGCACGCCGAAACGCCTCAGGCCCTGCCGCAGCATTCCCTGCCGATATCGGCCAGCAACGGCGTGATCCGCATCACTCACCATCAGCTGTCCCATCTGTTCCACACCTATCAGCCACTGTTCGAGACGGTGCGGCTGGTGGATCCCGGCATCTGTATGCAGGTGACACCGGGGCCGGACGGACCCAGCGTCCGGGAGAACGACTACTGCTATGCCATGTGGTGCAAAAAGCAACGCTGTGAGCGGTGTATCTCGCAGGATGCCGTGCGTACCCGGCAGATACAAAACAAGGTGGAGTCCATCGGCAAGGATATGTACTACATCATCGCCGTCTGCATCGAGGTGGACGGGACCCCGTATTCACTGGAGTGCATAAATCCCATCCGGCTGGACAATGGCCCCGGCGGACAGGAGGAGCACCTGTTGAACCAACTGCTGATGCGGAACCGGCAGGTATACATGGACTCGGCTACCCAAGTCTTTAATCGGCGCTACTATGACGAGCAGCTGCGGGAGCTCAGCGGCGAATATGCTGTGGCTATGATCGACGTGGACAACTTCAAGCAGGTCAATGACCGCTTCGGCCACGCCGCCGGAGATGCCGCCCTGTATCGCGTGGCCCAGACGATGCGCTCCCTGCTGCGGAGCAGCGATGCACTGGTCCGCTACGGCGGCGACGAATTTTTTCTGCTGTTTCAGAGTCTGCCCCGTGCCGTGCTGCACCAGAAGCTGGAGGTTCTGTGCTGCGCCGTGCGGGAGCTGAAGCTGCCGGAATTTCCCGAGCTGCACCTGACCATCAGCGTGGGCGGCGTCCACGGGCAGGGGCGGGTGCGGGACCTGATCTTACAGGCGGATACCGCCCTTTATGAAGCCAAAATCAAGAAGGACTGCGTGGTGGTCTATGAGGAGGATGCCAATGAAGCTGAATGAATTTTACGTGGCCGTGGACGGCAACTATGAGGACGCCATGGAGCGCCTGCAAAACGAGATGTTCGTGGGGAAATTCCTGCGGATGCTGCCCCGTGACGGCAGCATGATGCTGCTGGAGAAGGCCATGGCCGACGGGCGGACCAACGATGCCTTCCGGGCCGTACACACCCTGAAGGGCATTGCCCTGAATCTGAGTCTGACCAAATTGGCTGCTGCCTGTTCCCCGCTGACGGAGGCGCTGCGGGGCGCAGACACCATCCCCCAGCAGGCCCGTGAGCTGCTGATCCCCGTCCGGCAGGAGTACGCCCGCATTCGTGCTGCACTGGAGGAGCTGGATGCGTAAGCTCCCCATGATGGGCTGCTGCAATCGGAAAATGTGACCCCCAGCGGAGGCAGAGCCTCCGCTGGGGGTCTTCAGCATATCCATGCGGGAAAAGAGACATACTCTTGTGGGGAAGCCCCGGTAAAAAACTATACCTTCAGGACGAAATGGCTTTTATGGAAATCCAGAAGGCCGTCCTTTTTCATTTTCCCCAGCTCCAGCGACAGGCCGCTGCGCTCCACCGCCAGATAATCCGCCAGCTGCTGACGGGAGAAGGGGACATCAAACTCATACGTTCCCAGCCGCTGGGCCTCGGCGGAGAAGTAGGACATGAGCTTGGCCCGTGTGGTGCGCTGGCCCATGTGGGTGAGCTTTTCGCCAAAGCGCAGGTTCTTTTCCGCCAGCTCCCCCAGCAGGTTGCGGATGATCCGGCTGTGGTGGGTGCAGGCGGAGGGGCAGACGTTCAGGATGCGCTTGACGTTCATGAGCAGCACCGTGACGGGCGTCTCCGCCACCACGCTGACGTTCAGCACCGAGCCGGGAGCGCAGGCATAGGCGGCAGCGAAGGTCTGGCCCGGCCCCGCCTTGGAGAGGATATTGCGGTTGCCCCAGATATCCTCCTGAATGACCAGCACGCTGCCGGACAGCACCAGACCGATGGACTCCGCCGTGTCTCCGGAGCGCAGCAGAAAGGCCTCCTTGGGAAAGCTCCGCTTTTCTGCTCCCAGACAGGTGAGCATGGCGGTGAGTTCCTCCTCCGAGACACCGGAGAAAAGCTGAGAAGAACGGAGCACCGGGAAAAATTCTTTCATAAAAAATCCTCTTTCGTTGAAAATTCAACCGACTTGTTGATTTTATTCTACTATAATCAGGTCAAAAAAACAAGGAGGCATGATCATGAAAAGAAGGATCATTGAAATCGACCAGGAGAAATGCAACGGCTGCGGCGCCTGCGCCGAGGCCTGTCATGAGGGGGCCATCGCCATGGTAGAGGGCAAGGCCCAACTGATGCGGGACGACTACTGCGACGGACTGGGGGACTGTCTGCCTGCCTGTCCCACCGGGGCCATCTCCTTTGTGGAGCAGGAGGCAGCCGCCTATGACGAGCAGGCGGTGCTGGCCAATAAGCAGAAGAAGATGCAGGAAAAGATGCGGAAGGAGGGTACTCCCCTGCCCTGCGGATGTCCGGGGAGCCAGTCCAGAAGCATCCGGCACACGGAGACCCGGCAGGCGGAGACCGTCTGCGCCGAACCGGTCAGCCGGCTGTCCCAGTGGCCGGTGCAGATCAAGCTGGTCCCGGTGCGGGCGCCGTATTTTGACGGGGCCAAGCTGCTCATTGCCGCCGACTGCACGGCCTACGCCTACGCCGCCTTCCATGAGCGGTTCATCAAGGGGCATATCACGCTGGTGGGCTGCCCGAAGCTGGACGGCGTGGATTACGCCGAGAAGCTGACGGAGATCATCCGCAGCAACGACATCCAGAGCGTGACCATCGTGCGGATGGAGGTCCCCTGCTGCGGCGGGCTGGAACACACCGCAAAGACAGCATTGCAGCAGAGCGGAAAATTTATTCCGTGGCAGGTGGTGACCATCTCCACCGACGGAAGAATCCTGGACTGAGGAAACACACTCCGATACCGGAAGCATCCCGGCAGGCGGCGTTGAAGAAGGTCATTCGTCTGCAGTCACAAAATGACTATCGAGATTTTCCAGAATCTCTACCCAGCCAGCTGCACCGATCCGATCATACCTGCCGGGAGCTTCGCCGTAATCGCAGATATTATCAAAGAAATGGATGGATTCGCCCTCCCATTCATCATACAGGTCATCATCCAGTTCCAATCGTGCAAGCGCCGAAACGAGCTGTTCCATCGACGCAAACGGAGTTTTTTCCGGACTTCACCTCGCACCTAATTTTGCGATATATACACCCACAGGTATCGTACCAATGCTTTGCTGCCCTGCCAATCAGCGCACCGCAAGCCATGCAGACAGCCGCAGCCACAAGCGCAATGCCCAGCGTTTCCCATAGCCACGAGAGTTCATATAGGATCTTCATGCGATCATCATCTTATGTTCGGCAAACTGGAAGTTATCATATTCCCATCACATAGATTTGGCAGGGATTCCACTCATCCCATAACGTAGGGAACACTTCCAACTCCTTAAAGCCCAGAGAAATGTAGAACTGATTTGTTTGATCATATTCTTCGTATTTCCCCATTTCAACAGTTTTTACCTGAATAAATGAATAGCCGCTTTCCTTCAAGCTATCCTTTGCACACTTAAATAGCGCTTTTCCGATTCCTTTGCGATGGTATTCTTTCAGTACGCCCATAACCGCAAGCTCAACCGTATCTTTCCCCGTCTGCTTGAGATACAAAAATCCCACGGCTTTTTCATTTTCTTCAGCACAAAAGAAAGTTCTTCCCGCACTGTCGCGGATATATTCTTCTCGTGCCTCAGGGATTCCAAACCATTCAGGCAGTTCTTCCAATATATTTCTGGTTATTCTCTTTTTATCCTCATCATTTGCTATTTGAATAATATGCATGTCAAAAGTTCTCCTCCAAAAATCCCAATTTGTCTGCCCCTTAAAGTCCAAGTCCTTCAACCCACGCCGCAAGCTCCTGATGCCCGACGCTGCCCTTGAAGACCTTGCCGTCCATCGGTTTTGAGCCTTTGCAGCTTGGCGCAGAGCCGCTGCACGTTGCCGGATCGAATGAAGCGCTCGTCCAAGATGACCTGATCACACTTCAAAGCCAGTGTGCGCTTCATATCAATGACAGCTATGCTTACCGCAGCCGTGGTCACCGCAGGTGTGACCAGCTTCGCCGTGCGCATGGTCATGGTGGTCACAGTGAACATTGGGATCGTAGCCCAGATTTCCGCTGAGCAATGCGCTCACCGCTGCGTCAGCGTCCCCGCTGACACCGCCGTAGAGCTTAATGCCCGCCTCGGCCAGAGCTGCCTGCGCACCGCCGCCGATGCCTCCGCAGATCAAAGTGTCTACACCGTGCTGCATCAGGAAGCCTGCCAGTGCGCCGTGACCGCTGCCGTTGGTATCAACGACCTCCGCATGCGTGACTTTACCGTCTGCAGCTTCATAAAGCTTGAACTGTTCGGTATGGCCGAAATGCTGAAAGATTTGACCGTTTTCATAGGTGACTGCAATTTTCATAATGGAATCTCCTTTGCATTTTTTGTTGAATTTTTCCGTGTTGGCTCTCTGCATCCGGCAGCAGCGGCCGCAGTGGGCTGCCTCCTGTCCTCCGCAGATACGGTAGTTTCCCCCGGTGATGTGCAGCGGTTTCCCGTGGACAAGACACGCTGCGATCTTGCGCCGTGCGCTTTCGTAAATCTCCTGCACGGTAGAGCGGGAAATGTCCATTTGTGCGGCACATTGCTCGTGGGTTTGCTGCTCCAAGTCAACCAGCCGAATGGCCTCGTACTCGTCCAGCGTCAGCAGGATCGGCTCGGCATCCCCGCATCCGTTGGGGCAGAAGGTATCGACTTGTGGTGCGCCACAAATCCGGCGGCACCGTGGCGGTCTTGGCATGGATACGCCCCCTTCGTTTTCGGTATATACCGATTATAGCACTTGGGGCAGAAAAAAGCAATCTTCTTTTCAAAAGCCACTGCATTTTCCGTCCTCATATAGATACGGACTGATATTCGGAGTCGAAAACCACGTGTGAGCCATGTTCGTATTCTCAGATCATCTGCATTCGACAGAGCTTCGCAGGGCAAGATGAATTTGCTTGGATCCCTTATGGGTTTAGTTTCCATACAAGCCGTTCACGGGTGGTTGTCCACCTATGAACGGCTTGTAAATTCTCACCCCTACGGCATATTATGCCAGCGCAGGCAGGGCCACCCGCAACCCAATTCCGGCAAATCCATATCTATGGGCAGACGAAGCTGTAAAGCACATTCTTGAAAATAGGCAGTACACCGGGTGCGCGGTAAACTTCAAAAGCACAACAGTCAGCTTCAAGGTTCACAAGAAGATCTACAACCCCGTAGAGGAGCAGCAAATCATTCCGAATATGCAGGAGCCGATCATCTCCGAGGAACTGTTTGACCGTGTACAGGAGACCCGCCAAAACCCGCAGCAGTTCAAATTTTCTGCATAGAGCAGAACACGGTGCAGCCCCTTTTCAGAGACTGCACCGTATCCTGCATAAAAACTTCGTTATCCGCCCGTCACAAATCTCTGACTGGCTTTTTTACATTTTCTTATGATTTCGACTACCGACAGCGCCACATGGTGGCGCACGCAAAGCTCCTTTTTCACGGCAATCTGCTGCTTCTCAGTTCTTCAGGCTCTGCAGCGGAGCGGGGATGCGGCCGCCACGGGCGATGAAATCTGTGCTGGCGGCTTCATGGACCGGCATCACCGGCGCAGAACCCAACAGGCCGCCCAGTTCCACCATGTCACCCACATCCTTCCCCTCCACGGGGATGATACGGACAGCGGTGGTCTTGCTGTTGACCATGCCCACCGCCGCCTCGTCAGCGATGATGGCGGAGATGGTCTCGGCAGTGGTGCTGCCGGGCACGGCGATCATATCCAGCCCCACGGAGCATACGCAGGTCATGGCCTCCAGCTTATCCAGCGTCAGGGTACCGTCCAGGGCGGCGGCGATCATGCCCTCGTCCTCCGACACCGGGATAAAGGCGCCGGACAGCCCGCCCACATGGGAGGATGCCATGACACCGCCCTTCTTCACGGCGTCGTTCAGCAGCGCCAGCGCCGCCGTGGTGCCGTGGGTTCCGCAGACGGACAGCCCCATCTCCTCCAGGATCCGGGCCACGCTGTCTCCGATGGCAGGAGTGGGCGCCAGAGACAGGTCTACGATGCCGAAGGGAGTATCCAGCCGCCGGGAGGCCTCGGTGGCCACCATCTGGCCCACACGGGTGATCTGGAAAGCCGTCTTTTTGATGGTCTCCGCCACCACGTCAAAGGGCTGGTCCTTGCAGGACCGCAAGGCGTGGTGTACCACGCCGGGGCCGGAGACGCCCACATTGATGACGCTGTCGGCCTCACCTACGCCGTGGAAAGCCCCTGCCATAAAGGGGTTATCCTCCACGGCGTTGCAGAACACCACCAGCTTGGCGCAGCCCAGCCCGTCGGTGTCACGGGTCAGATGGGCCGTCTCCTTAATGATGCGCCCCATGCGGGCCACGGCGTCCATGTTGATGCCCGCCTTGGTGGAGCCCACGTTGACACTGGAGCAGACGATATCCGTCTCCGCCAGCGCCTGCGGAATGGCCCGCAGCAGCAGCTCGTCGCCGTGGGCAAAGCCCTTCTGCACCAGCGCCGAGTAGCCGCCGATGAAGTCCACGCCGCAGGTCTTGGCAGCCCGGTCCATAGCGTGGGCAAAGGGAACGTAGTCCTCCGTGTCGCAGCCGCCGGCCACCAGCGCCATGGGGGTCACGGAGATGCGCTTGTTGACGATGGGGATACCGAACTCCCCCTGAATCTCCTCGCCCGTCCGCACCAGATGCTGCGCCCGGCGGCAGATCTTGTCATAGATTTTCTCGCAGCAGCGCTTGGGATCCTCACTGACGCAGTCCAGCAGGGAGATACCCATGGTGATGGTGCGGATATCCAGATGGCGCTTATCGATCATGTCGATGGTATCAAAAATGTGATGTATACTCAGCATGGCTCCCCCTCTTACAGCTTGTGCATTGCGTCGAAGATGTCCTCCCGCTGGATACGCAGAGACAGGTCACGGGCCTCGCTGTAGGCGGTGATGTCGGTCCGCAGCTGCTCGAAGGAACCCTGGCACCCTGCCAGATCCACCACCATCATCATGGTAAAGCACCCCTCCATGATGGTCTGGCTGATCTCCAGCACGTTGACCCCATGCTGGGCCAGTGTGCCGCACACACCGGCAATGATGCCCACCTGATCTCTTCCTACCACGGTCACGATGGCTTTCATATTTTTCCACTCCGTTCTGTAATTCTTCCGTCAGCTTGACATTTCTCTGCCCAGTGGACAGATATCTGACGCTTTCCTGACGCATTATTATACCGGATTTTTCCCGGACTGACAAGCGTTTTTGCCAAATTGGATGCCCTCCGTCATAAATGGCAAGAACCCCCGGCCGGACATCCATCCGGCCGGGGGTCTGATCCGATTTTACGTCAATCCGTCTGAACCGATATTTTACATTGGCAGCTTCCCCTACACGCCCAGACGGGTCCAGAGGCGATCGTACAGGCGCAGGGTCTCAGCGGGGAGATTCTCATAGATCTCACAGCGACGGAGCACCTCCTCCGAGGGGGCCATGATCTCGTAGATCTCCGGGTCCAGCGGCTCCTCGTTGACCTCCTCATAGTAGGCCGGGTACTCCTCCAGCGCCTCGCCGTTGGGGGAGGCGTACCAGATGTAGTCCATGTTGGCCAGATTGGCCTTTGTAGATGCGATGAAGTTGATCCACTCCTCCGCCTCGGACATATGCTGGCTGCTCTTCAGGATGCACATGGCATCCACAAACCAGTTGCTGCCCTCCTCCGGGACAACGAAGGCCAGGTCCTCGTTATTCTCCAGCATGGTCAGGTAATCGCCGGCATAGTACATGGCCACAGCAGCGTTGCCGCCCTCCATTTTCTGGAACACCTCATCCATGACGAAAGCCTGATACACGCCGCTGTCCTTGGCCTGCTTCAGCAGGGCAAAGGCCTCCTCCAGCTGGTTCTCGTCGGTGGTATTGATGCTGTATCCCAGATACAGCAGGGCCGCCGCCAGAGCGTCACGGGAGTTGTTGATCATCAGCACCTGTCCGGCGTACTGGGGGTCGAACATGGCGCTCCAGCTGGTGATAGGCTGAGAGACCATGGTGGTGTTGTAGATGATGCCCAGTGTACCCCATGTATAGGGGACGGTGTACTTGTTCTCCGGGTCGTAGCTGAGGTTCTTATAGGTATCGGCAATGAGGTCAAAGTTGGGGATGTGGCTGTAATCCAACTCCGCCAGCATATCCTCGTCAATGAGCCGGGCGATCATATAGTCCGAGGGGACGATGACATCGAAGTCGGCGCCTCCCATTTTGATGAGGGAGTACAGAGCCTCGTTGCTCTCCGCCGTCTGGTAGTTGACCCGGATGCCGGTCTCCTCCTCAAACTGGGTGATGAGGCTCTCGTCGATATACTCGCCCCAGGAGCACACGTTCACCACCCGGTCGGACCGGGCGGAGCGGCCGGTGACGATCAGCGTCACCACCAGCACGCAGGCTGCCAGTCCCGCCCCCACACGGCGCAGGGTCTTATGGAGCTTGCTGCGGTTGGGGTGATGGGCCGCTGGGGCGGTGTGGTGCTCCGCCTTCAGGCGGTGGTCGGCACGGCTCTCCCGCAGGTTCACGACGGCCAGCAGCACCAGCACCGTCACGAACAGCAGGGTGGAGATGGCGTTGATCTCCGGGCTGACCCGCTTTTTGGTCATGCCATAGATGGTCATGGCCAGCGTGGAGGAGCTGGTACCGGCGGTGAAGTAGCTGATGATGAAGTCATCCACAGACATGGTGAAGGCCGTCAGAGCGCCGGAGACGATACCGGGCTTGATCTCCGGGATCACCACACGCCAGAAGGCCTGCATCCACGTGCAGCCCAGATCCTGCGCCGCATCGATGAGGTTGCGGTCCATCTGGCGCAGCTTGGGTCCCACGGACAGGATCACATAGGGGATGTTGAAGCAGATATGGGCGATCAGCAGTGTGCCGAAGCCCATGGTCAGGCGCTCCGGCAGCACCACCAAAGACTGCCACGAATTCATCCACCCGGCGAAAGCGCCCCAGCCGTTGAAGAACACCACGAACAGCAGGCACAGGCTGACGCCGGTGACGATATCCGCATTCATCATGGGGATGTTGTTGACGGCGTTCACCGCCGCACGACGGCGGCGGCTCATGGCGTACAGGCCGATGGCGGCGAAGGTGCCGGCGATGGACGCCACGATGGTGGACAGCAGCGACACCAGCAGCGTGGTATAGACGCTGTTCATAATGAGCCGGTTGGAGAGAAGGGACTCGTACCATTTCAGGGAGAAGCCCTTCCACACGCTGGAGCTGGTACCGGCATCGAAGGAAAAGACGATCAGGATGATGATGGGTGCATAGAGAAACAGGAACACCAGCGCCATCAGCAGCCGGTCGCCAAAGCGATTCTGGGTGCGGCTCATAGCTTCACCGCCTGTTCCTCGCCCTCACCGAAGCGATTCATCACCAGCATACATACCAGCACGATAATCATCATCACCAGCGAAATGGCGGCGCCCAGCTGGGGGTTGTAGGCACCCCCCAGAAACTGCCGCTCAATGAGGTCGCCCAGCAGCAGCTCCGTGCCGCCGCCCAGCATCCGGCTGATGGCGAAGGTGGACACCGACGGCACGAACACCATGGTGATGCCCGACACCACGCCCGGCAGGGACAGGGGCAGGATCACCCGGCGGAACACCGTCATACTGCCGGCCCCCAGATCACGGGCGGCCTCCAGCAGGGAGTGGTCCAGCTTGATGATGACGGAATAGATGGGCAGGATCATAAAGGGCAGGTAGTTATACACCATGCCCAGCACCACAGCCCCCTGGGTATTCATCATGGGGAAATACTCCAAGTTGGTGCCGAAGATGTGATTATAGAGGCTGATAAGGCCGATCTTCTGGAACAGCTGGTTCAAAAGACCGTTGTTTTCCAGAATGGTCATCCACGAATAGGTCCGCAGCAGGAAGTTCATCCACATGGGCAGCATAATGAGCACCATGGCCGTCCGCTGAAAGGAGGCCCCCTCCCGGCTCATGAGATAGGACACCGGGTAGCCGATGATCAGACAGATCATCGTGGCAATGATGGCCAGCTTGAAGGACCGGAGGAACACCTCCGTATAGCCCCCCATCTGCACGAAGTTATCCAGAGTAAAGCCGCCGTCGGCGGAAGAAAAGGCGTAGACCACCATAATGACAATGGGGGCCACCACGAAGATCGCCATCCATACCTCGTAGGGTACGGCGAACCGGGAGAGCTTATTCTTCATCCCCGCTCTCCTCCTCGTCCGTCTCCAGAGAGGCGTCCGCCAGCTCCTCATACTCCTCGGAGTAGGAGCTGTAATCTCCGAACTGGCCGGAGTATTCGCTCTTTTTCATAATGTGGAAGCCGTCGGGATCGATCTTCACGCCGATGCGGGCGCCCTCCGGGGAGTGATCCGTGGTCTGAATGAGCCACTTGAAGCCCCGGAAGTCCACAATGATATCGTACTGCATCCCCTTGAAGGTGACGCTGGTGACGGTACCTACCAGCTGTCCCTGCTCCACGGGGACGATGTCAATATCCTCCGGACGGATGACCACGTCCACCGGCTCGTTGGGTGCGAAGCCGCCGTCCACGCAGGGAAACTCCCGACCGTACATCTTCACCACATTGTCCCGGACCATGACGCCGTTCAAAATATTGCTCTCACCGATGAAGTCCGCCACGAAGGCGTTCTTCGGCTCGTTGTAGATATCCTCCGGGGTGCCGATCTGCTGGATACGGCCCTTGTCCATCACCACCACGGTGTCGGACATGGTCAGGGCCTCCTCCTGATCGTGGGTAACGTATACAAAGGTAATGCCCATCTGCTGCTGGATCCGTTTCAGCTCGATCTGCATATCCTTCCGCAGGCGCAGGTCCAAGGCACCCAGCGGCTCGTCCAACAGCAGCACCTTGGGCCGGTTCACCAGCGCACGGGCAATGGCCACACGCTGCTGCTGGCCGCCGGAGAGCTGATGGATCCTCCGGTGCTCAAAGCCCTTCAGGCTCACCACGCCCAGCATCTCTGTCACCCGCTGCTCGATCTCGTCGGCAGGCACCTTGGCGATCCGCAAGCCAAAGGCGATGTTTTCAAAGACATCCAGATGGGGAAACAGGGCATACTTCTGAAAGACAGTGTTGATCTGCCGCTTATGCGGCGGAACGTCATTGATCCTCACACCGTCAAAGGTGACGTCTCCCGACGTGGGCGTCGTGAAGCCGCCAATGATCCGCAGCGTCGTGGTCTTGCCACAGCCGCTGGGGCCAAGCAGTGTGAGGAATTCGGAATCGTTGATATACAGATTGATGTGATCGAGAACCAGCTCGTCGTCAAACGCCATGCAGAGGTCCCGCAGGCGAATCAACTCTTTGGACATTTATCCTCCCCCGTTCGTTAAATAATATCTACCTCTTTTCTCTGTTCAAAGGGAGGCCTTGCGGACAGGCCTGATATCTCTCGTTGAAATTTGGCAGATTCACTATATATAAAAAGCGAAGAAATGTCAATGAATATTTTCCCCTGTTTAAGGAAAATTCTGCACGGTGGAGAATTTTACTCGTTTTTGCCGGAGATTTCCGGGGAATGGCAGAAGAAAGCCCCGGCTGCACCGGGCAGCCGGGGCGGCGATCAGCCGAAGTATTTCTCCCGGAAGGGGACGCTCTCCACCTGAAAGCTGCGGCCCCGGAGGTAATTCAGCAGGCCGGCGTCCGTGGGGAAGTCGAAGGTCAGGCGGTAGGAATACAGAGCCTGCCGGGTCTCGCCGTAGCGGCGGTTCACCGACCCGTCGCCGTACTTGCCGTCCCCCAGCAGGGGGCAGCCCAAGTCCGCCATGGTGGCACGGATCTGGTGGGTGCGGCCCGTCAGCAGCTCCACCTCCAGCAGGGACAGCTCCCCACGGGTCTCCAGCGTCCGGTAGCGGGTAACGGCGGTCTTGCCGCCGGGAACGGGCCTGTGGTATACGGCCACCTGCTTTTTCTTTTCGTCCTTCAGCAGGAAGCAGGATACCTCCCCCTGCGGGGGCCGTGGCGCACCCACGGTGATGCAGAGGTAGCGTTTGTCGATCTCCCGATCCCGGATCTTCTGGTTGATGATCCGCAGGGTCTCGGCGTTTTTGGCGGCGATGACGATGCCGCCGGTGTTGCGGTCGATGCGGTTGCACAGCGCCGGGGTGAAGGCGTTCTCCCACCGGGGATTCCACTCCCGCTTCTGGTAGAGGTATGCCTGAATGTGGTTGATGAGGGTGTTGACCTTCTCCGTCTCGTCGGCGTGGACCACCAGACCGGGGCGCTTGTTCAGCAGCATCAGATTCTCGTCCTCGTAGACGATATCCAGGCTGGGGCGGAACAGGGTGAGGAACAGATTATCCTCCCTGGGCTTGTCGAAGAACTCGTCGTTGATGTATAGTTGCAGCACGTCCCCCTCCTGCAGGCGCTGATCCCGCTGGGCCCGGCCTCCGTTGACCTTGATGCGCTTGAGGCGGATGTACTTTTGCAGCAGGGCCGGCGGCAGCAGCGGCAGGGCCTTGGAGACGAAGCGATCCACCCGCTGTCCGGCGTCATTTTTCCCGATGGTCAGCTCCCGCATGGCGTGTTTCCTCCTTTGATGGATGCTGTTTAAGGCTATTGTACCTGATTTTCGGAAATTGTCAAAATATTTCGCAGAAAATGTTTGACAAGCCGGGTGCAATCCTCTATAATACTATTCGTGTCATTAAGAGGTGTACTATGCGATTGAATGTAAACCGACTGCTGCATACCCCCGACGCCAGTCAGGAGGTCCGGTTTGAGATGGATCTGTCTCAGCTGGATTTCGGCGGCGCTGCGCCCATTATCCGTCCGGTCACTGTGGAAGGCCGTATTCGGAATCAGGCCGGGGTTCTGCTGTGCCAGCTGGAGATGCATACGACGCTGCACTGCGTGTGTGACCGGTGCATGGAGGAGTTCGATGCGCCCAAGTCCGTTTCTTACTCGTGCGTTTTGGCCGAGGAGAAGCAGGAGGAGGACAGCGACGAGATCATCCTGCTGGAGCACGACGAGGTGGATCTGGCGGAATTGGCCAGAGATGCGTTCATTCTCGACATGGACACGAAAACTCTTTGCTCCGAGGACTGTAAGGGTCTTTGCCCCGGCTGCGGCGTGAACCTCAACCGGGAGCCCTGCCGCTGTAAAAAGCAGGTGGATCCGAGGCTTGCCAAGCTGGCCAGTCTCCTGCAGGAGAAGGAGTAAAGCGCTCTCTATACTATCAATTACTGCTCAGGCAGTTAAGACCAAGGAGGTGTCAACATGGCAGTACCCAAGGGAAAAGTATCCAAGCAAAGACGCAACAAGAGACGCAGCTCCGTGTGGAAGCTGGCGACTCCCGGTCTGGTGGCCTGCACCAAGTGCGGTGCGCTGCATCTGCCTCACAGAATGTGCCCGGAGTGCGGTACCTACAATGGCCGTGAGGTCAAGCAGGTCAAGTCCGTGGCCGCTGGCAAATAATGATCGTGTGTCCTTGACAGGCGGGAAGCGTGGCTTTCCGCCTGCTTTTCTTTTTGCAGGGAAGGTCTGTATGTATGGTGCCTGCTTCGGCGGGATATCATGGTCTGTGCCGCAGCATGGGTGATGCCGTGCCACGGCAGAAGATCGCCGCGGGGTGGTCGGAGGACACAGCTGCGAAAAGCCTGCCGCCATGCACAGAACGCAAGGCGCAAGCTTCATAATGAATCAAGCGCAGGGGAGACGAGCCGTCTCTCCTGCGCTTTATTTTACTCCATCTCATCCAGCGTCAGCCGGAAGCTGGGGAGGAAATGCTCCCGGAAATAGGTCAGCTCCGGCAGATGAAAATCATCCAGCGCCTGCTCCGTCTGCTCCGCCGCCCGGCGGAACTCCAGATTCCCGGCCTTCAGCTCCTCCAGACATTTGATGTGGGCAGACAGCTTGTCCGCCGCCTTCACCAGTTCCTCCACCTCCGGGTCTGTGGGGGTCAGGGCCTCGGCAAAGTCCGGCTGCAGCTCCGGCGGCAGCATCCCCACCAGCTTGCCGCAGGCGATGTGCTCCACCTGCTTATAGGCATCCCGGATGGCGGGATTGTAGTACTTGATGGGGGTAGGCAGATCCCCGGTGAGGATCTCGCTGGCGTCGTGGTACAGGGCCGCCACCGCCACCGTGCCGGGGTCCACCCGGCCACCGAAGCAGCGGTTGCGGATCACCGCCAGCGCATGGGCCAGCACTGCCACCTGATGGCTGTGCTCCTGAATGTTCTCCGGCTGACTGTTACGCATCAGCGCCCAGCGGGAGATGAACCGCATCCGGGACGTATAGGCAAAAAAGTGTTCCATGTTATGTCACCTCTCCCATCAGGATATCGTTTACTACGCCTGTGATCTTCACATGACGAACGGTGTTATGGTAATCCTCCTGTGTCTGCACCTCCACCGGCATATAGTTGGGGGCATGGCCGGCGGCGCAGCCGTCCTTGCGCTGCTCGAAGAGCACGGGATAAGTCTGGCCCACGCAGCCCTGCAGATAGGCACGGTGCAGCTCCGCCGCCACCGCCGACGCACGGGCGGCACGCTCCTCCTTCACCGGGCCGGGGACCTGCTCCATCTCCGCCGCCTTGGTGCCGGGGCGGATGGAGTAGGGGAAGATGTGCATCTGGGCAAAGTCGCAGCGGCGCAGGAAAGCCAGCGTCTGGGAGAACTCCTCCTCCGTCTCGCCGGGGAAGCCGCAGATCAGGTCCGTGGTGATGGCGGGCCGGGGAAAGTACTGCCGCAGCAGAGTCACGGACCGGAGGAACCGGGCGGTGTCGTACCGGCGGTTCATGCGCCGCAGGGTGGCGTCACAGCCGGACTGCATGGACAGGTGGAACTGGGGGCAGAGGTTGGGGAGCCGGGCGGCCCGGCGGCAGAAATCCTCCGTCACGGTGCGGGGCTCCAGACTGCCCAGCCGCAGGCGCATCTCTCCCGCCGCCTGCGACACCGCCTCCAGCAGGTCGATGAGGCTGCGGCCGTCCTTGAAATCCTGTCCCCAGGAGGAGATCTCAATGCCGGTAAAGACCACCTCCCGGTAGCCCTCCCGCCGCAGCTGCTCCGTCTGGCGCACCGCCTCCTCCAGCGGTAGGGACCGCACCGGCCCCCGTGCGTAGGGGATGATGCAGTAGGTGCAGAAGTTGACGCAGCCGTCCTCCACCTTCAGCATGGCCCGTGTCCGGGCCGCCATGCCTCCGGCAGGCAGCACCTCGAAGGTGCGGCGGCGCAGGGCCTCATCCACCGCCACACGGCT
Organism: Vescimonas coprocola; assembly: GCF_018408575.1. Taxonomy (NCBI): domain Bacteria; kingdom Bacillati; phylum Bacillota; class Clostridia; order Eubacteriales; family Oscillospiraceae; genus Vescimonas; species Vescimonas coprocola. The sequence continues at coordinate 277,968 of NZ_AP023418.1, read as the reverse complement.
GCGGTGGTCCTCCGCCGCCTGCTCCAGCAGGGTCAGAAACTCCATCCGGTCGCCGGTGCCGCCGATGAGGTCGATGCCCAGCTCCTGAGCCTCCGGGGTGTGGGTCTGCACATAGCAGCCGCAGGCAGCCACCACGGCCTGGGGATTGCGGCTCTTGGCCCTGCGGATCATCTGCCGGGATTTTTTATCGCTGACGGCGGTGACGGAGCAGGTGTTGATGATGTAGGCGTCCGCCGGGGACTCAAAGTCCACCAGCGTGTGGCCACGCCGCTGAAGCTCCTGCTCCATGGCCTGCGTCTCGTATTGGTTGACCTTGCAGCCGAGGGTGTAAATAGCAACTCGCATGGGGATTCTCCTTGCACTTTGCGGTTTTCTCCGATATAATAAGAATTTGTCTACATTATACGGTATCCGGCCGCCGGTGGCAAGAGGGTCTTTGCCCCTCCCCCCTGTCCGGCGCCGGTTTTTCTGAAAAAACGGGAGGTCTGCGCTATGATCTATCTGGACCACGCCGCCACCACGCCCCTGCCGGAGGCTGTGGCGGATACCATGTACGATGTGCTGCGCCATCAGTTCGGCAATCCCTCCGCCCAGTATCCTCTGGGCCGGGAGGCCAAGGAGCTGGTGGAGGAGGCACGCCGCACCATCGCCGGGGCGCTGGGGTGCCAGCCATCGGCCCTGCACTTCACCTCCTGCGGCACGGAGTCGGACAACTGGGCCATCCGGGCCGCCGCATGGCAGGGCCGCCACACGGGGCGGCACATCATCACCACTGCTGTGGAGCACAGCGCCGTGCTGGAGCCCTGCCGCCAGCTGGAACAGGAGGGGTATGAGGTCACCTACCTCAAGCCCGACCGCACGGGGCATATCTCCGCCGGGCAGGTGGCGGAGGCCCTGCGGGAGGACACGGTACTGGTGTCCGTGATGCTGGTGAACAACGAGACGGGGTGTCTCTTCCCTGTGGCGGATATCGCCCGGCTGCTGAAGGAGCGGGGGAGCCGTGCGCTCCTCCACTGCGACGCCGTGCAGGGCTTTCTGAAGGTTCCCTGCGCTCCGGCGGGGTGGGGCGTGGATCTGATGAGCCTGTCCGCCCACAAGATCGGCGGCCCCAAGGGCATCGGCGCTCTGTACGTCCGTCCGGACCTGCGGAACCTGCGGCCCCTGCTGGCCGGCGGCGGGCAGGAGGAGGGGCTGCGCTCCGGCACGGAGGCCACCGCTCAGATAGCGGGCTTTGCCAAGGCCGTGGCGCTGCGGCAGGAGGGGCTGGAGGAAAAGCTTGCCCACATGGCCCGCATCAAGGCCTACTGCCGGGAGCGGCTGCTGAGCATCCCCGGCGTGGTGCCGGTGGGCGGCGGCGAGGCCCCCCACATTCTGGCGGTATCTCTGGTGGGCTATCCCAGTGCCAACGTCATCAACGATCTGGGCAGTCAGGGCATCTGCCTGTCCGCAGGCTCCGCCTGTCACCGGGGCAAGGCCAGCCGGGGCTATGCCGCTCTGGGGCTGGATAAAAGGACCGCCGCCGGGGTGCTGCGGCTCAGCTTCGGGCCGGAAACCACGGAGGGCGACATCGACGCCCTGTACGAGGCGCTGCTGCGCCACAAAAATACGAGATTTTCCATGCTGTGAGGTTAACCATGCTGCAATGTCTGAAACGTGAACCGGGCTTTTACCGGTATCTGTGGGGTCTGACCGGCCCCATCGCCCTGCAAAACCTTATCACCTTTACACTGGGCCTGATGGACACGCTGATGGTCAGCTGGCTGGGCAACACCCAGATGGCCGCCGTCACCACCGCCAACGTGCCGGTGTTCCTGCTGATCTCCATCGTGTTCGGCGTGCAGAGCGGCCTGAGCATTTTGGTGAGCCAGTACTGGGGCAAGCGGGATATGGAGCACATCAGCCGTGCCATCGGCGTGGCGGCCATGCTGGGTACCGGCCTGACGGTGGTGCTGGCGGCGGTGCTGTACCTGTGGCCGGTGGAGATCATGGATCTGCTGTCCAATAACCATGAGTTGTCGGTGCTGGGTGCGCCGTATCTGAAGCTCATCGGCATCTCCTATGTGTTCAATATGCTCTCGTCCCTGTATGTCAGCGCCCGGCGCAGCGCCGAGGACGCCGGCTTCGGCATGAAGCTGTTTGCCATGTCCACGGTGCTGAACACGGGGCTGAACTACCTGCTGATCTTCGGCAAGTGCGGCCTGCCTGCGCTGGGCATTCAGGGTGCCGCCGTGGCCACCCTGTTGGCCCGCATCACAGAGTTCGCCGTGTGCAGCTTCTGTGCCGTCCGCAGCAGGCTCCTGCCCATCCAGTGGCGGGCCTTCTTCCGCCCCGGCTGGGAGATGCTCCGGCGGTTCGTGAAGTACTCCTCCCCTGTGGTCCTCAATGAGACGGCATGGGGCCTCGGCAACAGTATGCTGACGGTGATCTTGGGCTACACCGACAACTCCGTAGAGATGCTGGCAGCCAACGCCGTGATGGGCAACCTCAACCGCCTGTTCCTGGTGGTGTGCTTCGGTCTGGGTGCCGCCACCGCCGTGATAATCGGCAAATCCATCGGTGAGGGCCGCAGCCATCAGGAGGTCATGGACCTGAGCCGGACACTGTTGGTGTTCACGGCGCTGGTGGGTGCGGGGCTGACGGCCCTGTCTCTGCTGCTGGTGCCGACGCTGTTCGTGCCGGTGGTGTTCCCGCTGTTCAAGCTCTATGGAGAATCCGCCGCCATCGCCACGGCGCTGGCGGTGACGGGCTTTCTGTCCATCCCCCTCCACGCCTACTCCATCTCCGCCGTCACCGGCGTGCTGCGGGCGGGCGGCGACGTGTTCTGGTCCACCCTGCTGGACGTGGGGCCCCAGTGGTGCATGGCCCTGCCCCTGACGGCGCTGCTGGCGCTGGTGCTGAAGGCGGACTACTGGTGGATCGCCGCCGCCATCCAGTCGGAGAGCCTGCTGAAGGTGCCGCTGTGCGCCCTGCGTATCCGCACGGGACAGTGGATCCACGACGTCACCGTCCGAAAGGAGCGTGGGCAATGAGCCTGTTCGTCTGCCCCATCTGCGGGGCGGCGTTGGAGCGGGAGCCGGGGCGCTACCGCTGTCCGGCGGGCCACAGCTATGACGTGGCCCGTGAGGGCTACACCCATCTGCTGCCCGCCAACCGCAAGCATTCCAAAATGCCCGGTGACGACAAGGGCATGGCCGCCGCCCGCAGTGCCTTTCTCAGCAAGGACTACTACGCCGCCCTGCGGGATGCCCTGTGCCGTCTGGCGCTGGACTATGCCCCGGAGCATCCGGCGGTGCTGGACACCGGCTGTGGCGAGGGATACTACGCCAGCGCCGTCTACCGGGCGCTGCGGGATGCCGGAAGGATGCCGTGCATGGCGGGGACGGACATCTCCAAGGCCATCCTCCGCCGGGCCGCCAAGCGGGAAAAGGATGTGGAGTTCGCCGTAGCCTCCTCCTATCACCTGCCGGTGGCGGACCGATCCATCGATCTGCTGCTCAACTGCTTCTCTCCGCTGGCGCTGGAGGAATTTCGGCGGGCGCTCCGGCCCGGCGGCACGTTTCTCTATGTGGTGCCGTCGGAAAAGCACCTGTGGGAGCTGAAGCAGGTGCTCTATGACCACCCCTATCCCAACGAGGTGAAGGAGACTCCCTACGAAGGCTTCGCCTACGCCGAGATCCGCCATGTGGAGGACCGCATCCGGGTGCTGGGGCAGGAGGACCTCCACGCCCTGTTCCAGATGACCCCCTACTACTGGAAAACTCCCAAGTCCGGCTGTCAGCGTCTGGCGGCGCTGGAGGAGCTGGCGGTCACCATCAGCTTCGATATCCATGTCTTTCGCCGGGAGGCGTGAGGCTGCCAAAGCTTTCTCTGCCGATGGGCGCTGCTATGCAGCGCCCACTTTTTGTGAAACTCTCTGTTTTTTCTTGACATATTGCGCTCTATATTATACATTATAATCATAATTTGTCGTCATCTGGTGTAAAAAAGGAGGTATCCCATGAACCGTTTGTTCCGCCGCCTGTCGCTTCTTCTGTGCGTCCTACTGCTGCTGATAACGGCTCTCAGCGGCTGCGGTACATCCCCTGCCGCTCCCTCTGGCCCCTCCACACCTCAGGCCCCCACGGCGGAGGACGAGGCCCTGCGCCGTGCGCCCTTCCAGCCGGTCATTACCTGTGAGCTGGCCGGGGAGGCGGAGACCCTGACGGAGGAACAGCAGCAGGCCATCCTCTCCTATACCACCATGCTTTGCACCGCTCTGGCCCGACCCGATGATCCTCTGCCGGAGGAGCCCTATACCACGGACACCCTGCGTCAGGAGGCACTGACCCGTGGCTTCCTGTGGTCCAGCTATATCTGGGGGGAGCAGCGGGTACAGGTGTATCCCATGAACCCTATTTACCGCAGTGAGGATGCGGTGGAGGTGTGGGCCTCTCTCCGGGTGGAGGCCAATTATTCCAGCGACCTCACCCAGACCACCGGCGATACCTTCGGCTACGGCTCTCTGCACCATCTGACCCTGAACCGTACCGCCCAAGGCTGGCAGGTGGTGGGCGACGACTGCGAGGAGTCCGATCTGTGCGGCTATCTCAGCGGCTGCGGCACCGCCTCCCTCCCGTCGGAGGACATCCTCGCCGGCATCCAGAATTATCTGGACCTGCGGGCCGCCGTCATGGCCGGGCGAACCCCCGCCGCCCCGGCGTGCTGCACCGCTCCCCTGCGGGAGGATGCACAGGCTCTGGCGGAGGCCGCCGTGGACGAGTACGCCGTCATTTACGATGTACAGTGCCGCCCCGCCTACTTTGCCCCCATGCAGCAGAGCGGCGAGACGGTGCAGGTGACCTTTCGGGAGATCCTACGGGTGGATCACCTGCGGCAGGGCGTCATCGCCGCCACACGGACCTCCGTGGATCATACCCTGACCCTCCGGCGGCAGACGGACGGCTCGTGGCAGGTCTGCGGCGACAGCTATGAGGCGCTGGGACACACCTGCGCCGTCACGCCCTGATGGGCAGCTTTTTCAGGATATAGCTTTAGGAAAAAACCGGCAGACGCATGGCGTCTGCCGGTTTTTGTTGGCTGCACCGCCATCGGCATGGTCATGCCCAGATAGGTGATCATCTCGCCGTAGTAGGCAAATGTATAGGAGATGAATCCGTACAGCAGGCTAAAGAGCACCATCAGCACCTGTCCGATGGGGTTTCCCTTGGCGTTGAAGATAAGCGACGTGACGCCTATCAGCGAGGCGGCCAGCGTCAGATAATTCTCCCGGTCAAAGACGCAGAAGGATCCGACGATGAACACCACCGACAGGCCCCACAGGAGCCTCTCGGCTCTGGAAAAATATTGCAGCAGCTTTCTCCACATAAGGTCGGCCTCCAAAAAAACAGCACCCGCATACACATCTTCTAAGACCTGACGATGTGCAAACGAATGCTTTCCCATCTACTGCTCGGTAGCAATATCCATATAACAGGAATGTTTTACCATGAAAACCTGCAAAATTTCCCATAAACGACAGGGCGGCGCAGAGTTTTTCTACGCCGCCCTGTGGGTTTTATGGTTTTCTCATGGGGTGTGTGGGCTTCCCTGCCCCGTTACCGCAGCGCCACGCCCTCCGGCGTGAAGCGCAGGCTGCTCTCATAGCAGGCCCGCACGGCCCGGACAAAGGTCTCCACGTCCCGGCTGCCCATGGTCTCGAAGCAGGAGTGCATGGCCAGCTGGGCCATGCCGATGTCCACCGTGGGGATGGGCAGCTTGGTGTCGGCGATGTTCCCCAGCGTGGCCCCGCCCATCTGATCGGGGCGGTTGGCGTAGTGCTGCACCGGCACCTCTGTCCGGCGGCAGAGCTCCGTAAACACGGCGGCGGACACGCCGTCCGTGGCGTAGCGGGGGGAGTGCTTCACCACCACGCCTCCGTTGGGCACCGGGGCCTCGTTGGTGTCCGCCAGCTCCGGGTGGTTGGGATGGCGGGCATGGCCATTGTCGCAGGAGAGCATCATGCTGTCCGCCAGCAGCGCCCGGTGGTCGGCGGCGGAGAGGCCCAGCGCCTCCGAGATGGCCGCCAGCGTCTCCGGCAGGAATACGGAGGCCGCCCCCTGCTTGGTCTCGGAGCCGATCTCCTCGTTGTCAAACACGCACAGCACCGGCACCATGTCCCGCTCCTGCGCCGTCAGAAAGCCCTCGGTGCAGGCAAACACACAGGCCAGATCGTCCAGCCGGGGGGCCGACACGAACTCGCCCTCCGGCCCCCAGACGGTCCCCGGCTGGTTGTTGTACAGCACCAGATCCCCGGCTACCACGTCCTCCGGGGCGCAGTCCGCCGTTCTGGCCACCTCCCGATAGAAGCTGCCGCTGCCGGTTCCGGCAGCGTACAGGGCCACCAGATCACGGGCCGGGTCGTACTTGACTCCATTGTTGGTCTCCCGGTTCAGGTGGATGGCCACACGGGGGATCAGGGCCACATCCCGCTTCAGATCCACCAGACGGGCCTCCAGTCCGCCCTCCCGGCGGACCAGTACCCGACCCGCCACACTGAGGGGCCGATCCAGCCAACTGTCATTGATCATGCCGCCATAGCGCTCGGCGGACAGGCGGATATATTCCCCTGTCAGCTCCGCATGATCCCGCAGACGGAAGCAGGGAGAGTCGGAATGGCTGGCGGTCAGCAGGAAGCCGGCGGGGGCCTCCTGTGGGATGCGGAAAGCCATCAGAGAGGAACCGTTCTTGGTGGTGAAGTACTTCCCTCCTGCCGTCAGCTGCCACCGGCCGGGCCGCAGCTCCGTGTAGCCCTCCCGCAGCAGACGCTGGCGCAGCTCCTCCACGGCGTGGAAGCAGTCGGGGCTGCGCTGGATGTATTGCAGCATTGCAGAGATCATCTTATTCTTCCTTTCTCATCATGGGTGGCTGCTCTCCCGGAGAGCAGCCACAGCGTATGGTATGGAAAAAGGGTGCGCTGCCGGAAGCAGCACACCCTTTCGGACGGTGTGGTTCAGTGCAGAAGCAGCGTCAACAGCCAGATACACAGGCCGAGGCCGCCCAGAAACGCCAGTGCGATCAGCAGGGACGCCTTCATGGTGCCCAGCAGGAACGCCCATCGGTCGCCTCTGGACAAGGGCGGCACATAGTCGCCGTCGGACGGCTCCTGTTGCTTCTTCCGGGAGGTCCCCTCTTTATGACCGAACAGGGGCGGTCGGTCCAAACCGGACATATCCGCTACCGTGCGGCCGTCGTCCTCCCACTCCTTGTGCTGGTCGCTCATGCCTCGTCGTACAGATGGCAGACCACATAGTGGCCCGGCTCGATCTCACGCTGCTGAGGCACCTCGGTCTTGCACTTCTCCATGCAGTTGGCGCAGCGGGTATGGAACTTGCATCCAGCCGGCGGATTCGCCGGGGAGGGAATGGAGCCCTCCAGCACGATACGATCCATCTTTACCGTGGGATCCGGCACCGGGATGGCAGAGAACAGGGCCTTGGTGTAGGGGTGCAGCGGGTTGCGGAAGATGTCCTCCGTAGCGCCGTACTCCACCAGATTGCCCAGATACATGACACCCACCGTGTCGGAGATGTACTCCACCACGGACAGATCGTGGGAGATGAAGAGATACGTCAGGTTGTACTTTTCCTGTAGATTCTTCAGCAGGTTGATGATCTGAGCCTGAATGGACACGTCCAGAGCCGACACAGGCTCGTCGCAGACGATGAACTCCGGGTTCAGGGCCAGCGCACGGGCAATGCAGATACGCTGCCGCTGGCCGCCGGAAAACTCGTGAGGATAGCGGTCCTTGTGGAAGGGCTGCAGGCCACAGTTATCCATGACCTGATCGATGTAATCATCGAACTCCTCCTTGCTCACCAGACCGTGCTCACGCACTGCCTCGCCGATGATCTCGCCCACGGGCATACGGGGCTGCAGAGAGGAGAAGGGATCCTGGAAGATGATCTGCATCTTCGTGCGCATATCCCGCATTTCCTTGTCGGAGAGGGCGTACACATCCTTGCCGTTAAACAGCACCTGACCGCCGGTCTTTTCGCCGGCCAGACGCAGGATGGTGCGGCCGGTGGTGGTCTTGCCACAGCCGGACTCGCCCACCAGACCCATGGTAGTGCCGCGCTTGAGGTTAAAGGTGACGCCGTCCACGGCCTTCACATGGCCTACGGTCTTGCTGATCATACCGCCCTTGATGGGGAAGTGCTTCTTCAGATCCTTGACCTGCAGAATGTACTGGGGATCATACTCCACCGGCGTTTCAACGGCTTTCTTCTCGTGTGCCATGGTTATTCACCCACCTTTCCGTCAAAGTAACGATAGCAGCTGACCATATGCGTGGGGGAGAGCTGGATCATGTGGGGATACTCGCCGCTGCACTTCTCCACCTGCATCTCGCAGCGATCCTTGAAGTAGCAGTAGTCCGGCATATTGATGGGGTTAGGCACCTTGCCGGGGATGGAGTACAGCTTATCCACCTTCTTGCCCACCACGGGCTTGGAGGCCATCAGGCCGATGGTGTAGGGGTGGGCGGGATTGGCGAAGATCTCCTCCACCGTACCCTTCTCCACCACACGACCGGCGTACATGACCACCACGTAGTCCGCCATCTCTGCGATAACACCCAAGTCGTGGGTGATGAGCATGATGGAGGAATTGATCTTGTTCTTCAGGTTCCGCAGCAGATCCAGGATCTGGGCCTGAATGGTCACGTCCAGAGCCGTGGTCGGCTCATCAGCGATGATCAGCTTGGGGTTGCAGGACAGGGCCATGGCGATCATGACACGCTGGCGCATACCGCCGGACAGCTCGTGGGGGAACATATTGTACACGCCCTCGCAGTTGGCGATACCGGCCATCTCCAGCAGGTGGATGGAGCGTTCCTTGATCTCCTCCTTGCTCTTACCCTCGCCGTCGTGGAGGGCAATGACCTCGTCCAGCTGAGCGCCGATGCGGAACACCGGGTTCAGGCTGGTCATGGGCTCCTGAAAGATCATGGACATATAGTTGCCCCGCAGATTCTGCATCCGCTCCGTGGGGGTCTTGGTGATGTCGTAGCACTTGCCGTTGCCGAGGTTCAGACGAATTTCGCCGTCCACGATCTGGCCCTGCGGCCGCTGCAGCAGCTGCATGATGGAGAGGCTGGTAACGGACTTACCGCAGCCGGACTCGCCCACCACGCCCACGGTCTTGCCGATGGGGACGTCGAAGGAGACGCCGTCCACAGCACGGACGGTACCCACATCCGAGAAGAAGTAGGTATGCAGATTCTCGATCTCCAGTGCGTTGTTGGGATCCTTCATCTGAGTCAGATACTCGGACTCCGGCACATTCTTGCGCTTATGGCGCTTTTCCAGCTGATCTGTGATGCGGCGATTCTCACGGGAGATGCGCCGGGATTCCTTAGCGGACAGATAGCCGGTCTCATTCTTCTTAGACATACAGGCTCCTCCTTTCTCAGCGCTTCATCTTCGGGTCGAACGCATCCCGCAGACCGTCGCCGGCCAGATTGAAGGCCAGAACCGTCAGCAGAAGCAGCAGACCGGCGGGGATCCACACCCACCAGTAGTTGGTCAGCACGTGGGTGTTATTCACGTCGCTGATGATGTTGCCCCAGGAAGCGAAGGGGAACTTCACGCCCAAGCCAAGGAAGGACAGGGTGGCCTCGGTGATGATCACGGAGCCCAAGCTCATGGTGCAGTTGACGATCAGCTGAGGAATGACGTTGGGGATCAGGTGCTTGAAGATCCGGCGGGAGACGCTGATGCCACAGGCCTCGGTGGCCGTCATGAACTCCTGCTCACGCAGGGACAGGATCTGGCCACGGACCAGACGGGCGATACCGGCCCAGCCCAGGAAGCCCAGGATCAGCATCAGGTATATCATTCGCAGCCAGCCATCCACACGCTGAGCGTCCATGGCGGCGCCCAGAATGATGATGATGGGCATGGAGGGGATGCAGTAGAAAATATCCACCACACGCATGATGAGGTTATCCACCCAGCCGCCGAAGTAACCGGCAATGCCGCCGAAGATGACGCCGATGACCGTCTCAATGATGATCACGATGAAACCGATCATCAGAGACACACGGCCGCCGTACATCAGTCGGGTCAGCATATCCATGCCGTAGCCGTCGGTACCCATCAGGTGCTCCTTGCTGGGAGCGGAATACTTATCGTACTGGCGGCTGGTCTGCTCCTGCAGAACGGACCAGCTGTTGGTGGCAGCGTCGAAGGAGATATCATACTCCGCCGTAGCGCTCTGGGGCGTGTCATCAGGCATCTGACTGTCGTCGGGGGTGATGGCGCTGTTGGTACCGTCCTCCTCATCGGTGGCGGGTTCCTCATCCACGATGAGGGACTCGTCGGTGTAGGTGAACTTTTCGCCGCCGGCGTTGATGGTGTCGATGAGCTTATCCTTGAAGTCACGGGACAGGAACACGTCTGGCATCAGAGCCTGCACCACGTAGGGGCTGACATAGGCCACCTCGGTGGTGCCGTCCATGACGCTGCCGCTTTCATCCACGGTGTAGGTCTTGCCGTTCGCCGTGAAGGTATCCGCACCGTCGGTGAGATAGGCCTTCAGGGCCTGATAGGTGAACTCGAAGGACAGGGTGGCGTCCGAAGCGGAGGGACTCACCACGCTCTTGTAGGCAAGACCCACCACCTGACCATTTACGGAGACGCTGTAAAAGTCCTCCGCCTCCTTGGTCAGGGTGAATCTGTTGTCACGGTAGGTAAAGCCGTCCTTCTGCTGTTGGATGGCCAGCATAGCCTGCGCCTGAGCAGGCAGGCCGAACACGGAATCGTCCGCCGAAGAATAGCGGAACTCCGTATTCTTGATGACCGCCGCAAACTCCCGGCGGATGGTCTTATCGGCGTAGAAGAACTTATCCTGCTCATAGGGGGAGATCAGTCCGCCGATAAAGGAGAAAACAAACATGAACACGAGGATCGCCATACCGGTCACCGCCAGGCGGTTCCGGAAGAAGCGCTTGGCCACCAGCATACCGGGGGACAGCACCTTCACACGGCGGTCGTCGTTCAGAGAATAGTGCTCCTCCGCCGGCTTCTGGTCGGCGTGCTCGATCTCTTCATTCAAAGTATCCTTCAGATTCTCGTTATGATCTGCCATCGTTTATTTCCTCCTTTCTTAAGCGATACGTACACGGGGATCGACCACCGCATACAGGACGTCGGAGATCAGGTTGCCCAGCAGGGTCAGAATCGCCAAAAACGTCAGATAGAACATGGAGAACGGGATATCGCCGCCCACCATGGCATTATACGAGGTCATGCCGATGCCGGGGATGCCGAACAGGGTCTCGGTAATCAGAGCGCCGGAAAACAGACCCGGCAGACTGCCGCCGATGATGGTGACCAGCGGGATCAGCGTGTTGCGGAAGGCGTGGTGATAGATGACCTTCCGCTCGGACAGGCCCTTGGCCCGTGCGGTACGGATGTAATCGGCGTTCAGCACCTCCAGCATATTGGTGCGGGTGTAGCGCATCAGGGAACCGACGCTGATGACCACCAGCGTCACGATGGGCAGCACCAGGTGATGTGCCTTGTCCCAGAACTGACCGGCTGCAGACAGCTGCTGATAGTTACGGCCGATGAGACCGTACAGGTCGAACCAGCCCAGCTTCACGGAAAAGACCAGCTTCAGCAGGGATGCAAAGAAGAACGTAGGCAGGGAGATACCGGCCAACGCAAAAACAGAGATGGCATAGTCCGTCCTGCTGTACTGCTTGGTGGCAGCCAGCACGCCCAAGGGGATGGCAATGATGATCTCCAGAATGAAGGCGATACCGCCCATGATGAAGGACAGCCACACCGTTTCGTTAAACTTCTGGAGCACCGGCACCGTGTACAGCCAGCTGTCACCGAAGTTGCCAGTGAACATCTCGCCCATCCACGCAAAAAAGCCGGAAATGATCCCGCCGTTCATATGATACATCTCTTCCAGCTGGGCCAGCCACTCCTCATAGCCCTTGGAGCCGGGCGCCATAGCCTTCTGCTGTGCCATTCTCTCGATATAGGACGTCGGGAGACAGCGCATCAAGCCATAGATGATGAACGAAACAAAGAACAGGATCACAATGGAAATCAGTATTCTTTTCAAAACATATTTTCGCACAAATTCAACCTCCGTTCTGATGATACAACGGGCCGGCGCCGCTCAGACGCCATGCCGCAAAGCCCACTGCACATCAGGCAGCGACCTGCATATTTTTTGAAAGTCGCTTCCCGATATGCAGCCGGGGCGAACCGGTGACCGCAGTGGCCACCGGTTCGCCGGGTCTGCTCAGTCAGTCAGCAGGACTGACCGGATGCCATTATAAGCAAATTGCTTACTTCAGCTCCATGTTCTGAATCTCGCTCATCCAGCCATAGAAGGTGGTGATATCGGGAGTCACAGTGTCGATGTTGACACGCTCGGTGCTGAAGATGATAGCGTTCTGACGCTGATAGACAGGCACCTCGGTAGCCCAGTCAACGATGGTGTCCAGGCAAGCCTTGTACAGGGTCTTACGATAGGACTGATCCAGAGACTTACGAGCCTCCAGGATCATGTTATCCAGCTCCTCGTCAGCGACGCAGTACATGTAGCTGGAGTTACCCTGATCGGGACCACCCATGGGGTTGTAGCCATTGCCCATGTCGCCGTTGAAGTCGGCAACGTCGGCGTAGTAGATCTGATACATATCAGGATCCACAGTGGCGTTCCAAGCGGCACACCACATATCTACCTGACGGGCCCGGATGCCATCCCACAGAGCGGTAGAATCGGACAGGTCGGTGACCACGATATCCATACCGATCTCAGCCAGGGCCTTCTTAGCCTCGGTGACCATCATGAAGGAGGGGTGGTTGCCGGTACCGTCGGCAGGGATCTGAACCTCATACTGCATCTTGGCACCCTCAGGAGCGGCAGTGATCTTGCCGTTCTCGACGGTATAGCCGGCGGCCTGGAAGAAGCCCAGAGCAGCGGTCTTAGCGGCGGCATACTTGTCATCGGCGCTCATGCCGGAGGTGTAGATGGGCTTGCCATCGACATCCACGGAGAAGGCCACCTGATAGCCGGCGTCAGTTGCCTGAGGAGCAGCCCAGGAGGTGTTGGAGATGGGGTAGTTGATCACGCTGGCACGCTCGCCATAGTAGGACTCGACGCTCAGCTCACGGTAAGCGGCAAACACAGTGGCCAGACCCTTACGCAGGTCCTTGGAGGCCTTGGAACCGGGATCGCCGCCCACGTTCACGGCCACAGAGGAGATGCCCATGTAGCCGTAGCCCAGGTTATCCACGGTGTTGACGGTGATCTTGTCGCCGTTCAGCTCGCCGTTGCTGTTCTGCTGCTGGATAGCGTTCACGGTGTCGGCGCTGAAGGAAGGATCGGCGATATCAATGGTGCCGGTGACGACGCCGTTGAGCTTATCGGTCTCCTGAGACTCCAGGAAGTTGACGTACTTGATCTTGGGAGCGCCCAGATAGTAGGAATCGTTGGCCTCGAAGTTCACAGTACCGTTCTCGAACTTAACGAACTTGTAGGGGCCAGCGCCCATGGGCTGGGTGGTGACGGAACGGACATGGGACAGATCGCCCTTGTCGAAGCCGAACTTGTTGTTGGCGTAATCGTACTTGTCCTTCTCACCATAGTAGTGCATAGGAGCGATCATAACGCCCAGCTGATACACGGCGGTAGCGGAGACCTCGCTGAGCACAACACGCATGCTGTAATCGCCGGTCTTCTGGATACCGGTGATGCTGGCAGCGGACTCACCGAAGGTGACAGCCTTGGTGGAGGCGGCGTACACATCCGCAGGCAGCAGATCGGACAGAGCGGAACCGGCAGTCTCAGCCTCCATGGCGGAGAAGTTCCAGTCATACTTGGCAGCAATGGCCAGGAAGAGATCCTTAGCGGTAGCATCGTCAGCCAGGCCATCGAAGCCCCAGCCGGCAGCAGCGGCCTTGACATCGCCCTCGGCAACGCCGGCGTTAGCGACCATGTAGTCCACGATCTCCTGAGCGAACTTCACACCGCCGTCGTTGACGGCATCCCAGAAAGCCTTCTGAGTGGCCTCGTCAACCACGGAGAAATCAGTGCTGCCCTCACCCAGCTCGCCCAGATACTTGGACATGGTGGACATACCGGAACGGTACTCGGCCATACCCTGAATGGGCTGAGCGTACAGGGTGGCACCACCGTCATAAGTGGGGTCGCACAGAACGTACATGGAGAAGATGACGTCGTCGATGGTGATGGGCTCGCCATCGGAGAACTTCAGATCGTCACGCAGGGTGAAATCATAGTACACGGTGCCGTCGGGGTTCTCGCTGACGGTCATGTCGGCAGGACCATAGTAAGTATAGTCGGTGCCATTGTAGCTGCGGGTCTCGCCCTTGATGCCCTTCTCAACGATAGCGCCAGTACGGTCGCTAGTGAGCAGGGGGAGTGCGGTCATGATGTAAACATCCTGATCGTAAGCAGTCTCTGAGAAGAAGGGGGAGAACTTGCTGCTGAACGGGGAATAACCCACGACCAGCGTGTCTTTTGCGCCGGAATTGCCGCCATCTTTCTTGCCGCATCCGACGACCAAGCTCAGGCACATCACAACGGAAAGCGCAAGAGCAAGGATACGAGTTACTTTTTTCATTGGGATCCTCCTTAAATATATTTGAACAAAACGGATATCGCTATCCGACGTTCACACATGAAGCATCAGTCCGCTGTTTCCTTCGGCGGCCCTTCCCACGGCAGGGTCTGCACATAGCGCCGCAGCAGCCATGCCACGGCCAGAAGCGCCGCCTTCAGCAGAAGGCACAGCAGCAGCCCCGCCAGCCGTCCCGCCGTCCCGTGGACGATCATGCACAGCGCCGTTCCCAGTATTCCGGCCCCGGCGGCGCACATCACCAGCACGGCCCGTCCCGGCAGCGCCTGAACGGTGGCCTTGTAGACGTAGGCCCGCAGCGTCTCGCCGCCGGACGTCAGCCGCACCAGCGCCCAGACGACGCTGCCCACGGCTCCCACCTCCACGAGATAGGGCAGGATCTGGAACACACAGTGGGACATGGCCTCGCCGGAGAAGCCTCCCGCCAGCACCAGCACCACCAGCACGATCCCCAGCGCCCACAGCCGCAGGAGCACCTGCTTCCAGCCGTCCCCGGCAAAGTGGAAATGGCTGCCGTCATAGATATAGGCCCCGGTAAGATCCCGATGAAAATCGTTGAGATAGGCACGGCGGCCAGCCTGTTTTTTCTTCTTGTCAGCCATGCCTGCTCCTTCCGAGGGCCGCCTCCGGCAGCCGCTGAGATCATGGTACACACAGTAGGCGTACATTTATTGCCTTTCTGTGAACACCGATGTTTCTATGATTCTACCACAGTTCCGTCTGCATTTCAACACAAACATCAACTTTTTTTGTCATTTTGCAGAATTTGTACCTTCACCCCGGTTTTTTTGGTAAATAGCAGATTTCCGAAGAAAAATTTCGGCAGAAGTAACAAAGTTTCACAGGAATATCAGCACATGAAAAAAGCTCTGACTTCCTCCGGCATCATTTTCCATGGCCGTCGGTCATCTTTCCTCTCAAATGACGTGCCGCTTCATCGACACTTCCGTCTCCCGCTTCCGTATCCATTTTCGGATACAACTGTCTACGCAAAGAGCGGCAGGACCTGCGTCAAAGGGGGGAGAACCGCCGTAAGGCGGTTCTCCCCCTTTGCTATTCTTTCTTCCCCACCAGATCAGTCGATGGTCTTCATGTCAAAGGTTTCGCCGGTGGTGGTCTTCCAGACCATGGCCGTGATGACCTTATCATTTCCGTTCCGGTCCAGCACCTTGCTGCCGTAAACCGCCACATACTGGTTGGATCCGCTGCCCAGCGCCGCCGTATACAGAGACGCCGTGCCGGCGGAGATGGTGTTGCCGTCATCCGTCAGGATAAACTTGCTGGTATTATCCCTCTGACCGATGTTGATGGCCATATTCTTGGTCTCGGAATCTCCGGCCTGCTTGCTGATGTCAAAGGTGTTGTCCAGAATCGTGATCCCGGCCGTGCAGTTCCAGCCGATGCGTTCGATCTTTACCGGACGGGTGCTGGTGACTTTGTTGTTCACGAAGGTAAACTCCTTCAGGGAGTGGACACTCTCATCTGCGCCGGTACCCCAGTAGCCGGTGCCTGCACGCCACCAGATGGGGTTGGAGTTATTGGCATAGATCGCATTGGTGTAGTTGTTGAAGGTGCAGCCGTCAAAGATTGCCTTCTCCGCCGGGCAGGAGCCCACGACGATACCGTTGAAGGTGCAGTTCTTGAAGGTGATGGAGTGCAGATAGCTCCACGGAGAGGTGTACATCTGGATATCGAAGCTCACCACGCCGTTGAAGGTCATGTTCTCGAACACCACATCGCTGTTGCCGGGAACCAGCATATAGACGGAAGTATCCTTCAAATTGTCGATGGAGGAATAGCCCGTGGCGGCGCTGTTGATGGTGCCGTTTTTGAACACAAAGGTGTATTCGCCAGCCTTTGCCGGGGCCGCAGCATAGCTGTTCAGCTTGGTGCTGCCCAGCATCACACCCTTGCCGGTGTAGCCGGAACTATGCTCGCTGTAAGCGATATCGCCGGCATCCGTGTTGCCCAGCGCGACTTCCACCGGATCATGCTTGCCGGTAGCCTCGTTGGTGGGGATATCCGCCAGCGTCAGATTGGTGTTCAGGGCCTCGTGAGAGGTCACATAGGGCATCGCCGGATACTGGGCGTTGGCATCATAGGTATTGTTGAAGCTGTCGCTCTCCACGGTGTCCTGCGCAGCCACCACAGTGATGGCGATGCCGTCAATAGACTTATTCATGTAGTCGTTGCCGGCGCTCTCCTGCATCTTGCCGGAGATGGTCAGCACATCGGCATCCACGGTCTCACCGTTCTTGGCGGCCAGATGGTGCTCCTCGCCCAAGGCGTAGGCCGCACCGTCCAACGTCACGGCCCAGTCGATGACGTTGTTCAGCTCGGCATCGCCCCGAATACCGCTGATGACCAGCTTGTACTTCAGGGCCAGATTGCCGTTGTTCACCACACGCAGCTCCGGCAGGGTATAGGTGCAGCCCGGCTCCCACAGAACCTGCTCGCCCGCAGCAGCCTTGACCCAGTTCAGTGTCTTGCCCTCGGCGGAGACCCACTGGCCAGCGGCATCCTTCATTTCCAGCGCCACATCCAGCTTACCGGCCTGAATTTTGTTGACGTTGGTGCTTGCGGTGTCGGTGAACTATGCGAAGGTAGCGCCTACCAACATGGCCAGGCACAGAACCATGGCCATGACGCTGCCCAGCAAGGCCCGTTTGGTACTCTTGCGGTTTGTCATAGTATCTTCCCCCTAATTTTTTTGCATGTGCGGGTCTTGGCCGTTGGGCTTTTGCGGAAACTGCCACAAAGGGAATACGGATCGCCACAGCCCGTGTGAGCACTGGCTTCGCAATAACAGACGCATTTTTCGGAAATCCGTATTTTCCTTGAACCCTCCTTATCGTTTCTTTGAAACGATAAAAGCCCATGGGCTTTTCGCCGCACACTTGATAGTTGCATCATAACACCGTTTCCACCAAAACGCAAGTACCATTCGTCAAATTTCGTCATCATTGATAAATCCATCCCTCTACTTTTACCGGATATGTGCAAGAAAGGGACGTATTCGGCACACTCCCTCTGAAAACCGCATTATGTTGCTTACCTCGAAGCCCTATGCCTTCGCAAGCATAAAAAGAGGAGATATCCTTTCGGATATCTCCTCTTGTGTTGGCGCCACCTATCTTCCCGGGCCGTCTCCAGCCAAGTATTGTGGGCAGAAGCGAGCTTAACTTCCGTGTTCGGGATGGGAACGGGTGGACCCTCGCCCTAATCAGCACCAACTATGAAAGCTTACACCTTCAAAACCGAACAAAGAAGAGGATGGAAGGAAGGCCATTGCCTGCATAAATCGTAGGTCAAGCCCTCGGGCTATTAGTACCGGTCAGCTGCATACATTACTGCACTTCCACCTCCGGCCTATCAACCAGATCGTCTTTCTGGGCCCTTACTCCATAAAGGATGAGAGATCTCATCTTAGGGAGAGTTTCACGCTTAGATGCTTTCAGCGTTTATCTCGTCCGTACATAGCTACCCAGCTATGCCCTTGGCAGGACAACTGGTGCACCAGAGGTACGTCCATCCCGGTCCTCTCGTACTAAGGACAGCTCCCTTCAAATCTCTTACGCCCGCAACAGATAGGGACCGAACTGTCTCACGACGTTCTGAACCCAGCTCGCGTGCCGCTTTAATTGGCGAACAGCCAAACCCTTGGGACCGAATACAGCCCCAGGATGCGACGAGCCGACATCGAGGTGCCAAACCTCCCCGTCGCTGTGGACGCTTGGGGGAGATCAGCCTGTTATCCCCAGGGTAGCTTTTATCCGTTGAGCGATGGCATTTCCACTCACATACCACCGGATCACTAACTCCAACTTTCGTTACTGCTCGACCCGTCGGTCTCGCAGTTAGGCTCGTTTATGCGTTTACACTCAATGCACGATTTCCGTCCGTGCTGAACGAACCTTTGAGCGCCTCCGTTACTCTTTTGGAGGCGACCGCCCCAGTCAAACTGCCCGTCTAACAGTGTCCCCCGACCGGATTCACGGCCGCAGGTTAGGAAACCAGCAATACAAGAGTGGTATCCCACCGGTGACTCCACATAGCCTGACGACTATGCTTCCAAGTCTCCCACCTATCCTGTACATGCATTACCGATTCCCAGTATTAAACTGCAGTAAAGCTCCATGGGGTCTTTCCGTCTAGTTGCGGGTAACTGGCATCTTCACCAGTACTACAATTTCGCCGGGCGGGCTGTTGAGACAGTGCCCAAATCATTACGCCATTCGTGCGGGTCAGAACTTACCTGACAAGGAATTTCGCTACCTTAGGACCGTTATAGTTACGGCCGCCGTTTACCGGGGCTTCAATTCAATGCTTCACCTTAAGGTTGACATCTCCTCTTAACCTTCCGGCACCGGGCAGGCGTCAGCTCATATACGTCATCTTTCGATTTAGCATAAACCTGTGTTTTTGGTAAACAGTTGCTTGGGCCTATTCACTGCGGCCCCTTTCGGGGCTCCCCTTCTTCCGAAGTTACGGGGTCAATTTGCCGAGTTCCTTAACAACCCTTCTCCCGTTGGCCTTAGGATTCTCTCCTCATCTACCTGTGTCGGTTTGCGGTACGGGCACCTTAGCATACACCGGAGCTTTTCTCGCCTCTCAGCATCGCAGACTTCCCTACTATATTTCAGTCCCTTTCGCCCAGCTCTACCAACGGCTGGGTTCTGCTATCTGAAAGTGTCCTTCCGGTTTAAGGTTCGGTGGCTACGGAATTTCTACCGTATGTGCATCGACTACGCCTTGCGGCCTCGCCTTAGCTCCCGGCTTACCTTGGGCGGACGAACCTTCCCCAAGAAACCTTAGATTTTCGGCCATTATGATTCCCACATAATTCTCGCTACTCATTCCGGCATTCTCACTCGTGTACAGTCCACCGCTCCTTCCGATGCGACTTCACCCCCATACACGACGCTCCCCTACCACTGTCTTTAGACAATCCCAAGCTTCGGTTGTATACTTAGCCCCGTTACATTTTCCGCGCAGAGTCACTCGACCAGTGAGCTATTACGCACTCTTTTAATGAGTGGCTGCTTCTAAGCCAACATCCTGGTTGTTTTCGCAACTCCACATCGTTTTCCACTTAGCATACATTTGGGACCTTAGCTGTGGGTCTGGGCTGTTTCCCTTTTGACAATGAAACTTATCTCACACTGTCTGACTGCTATCCATCAATTATCCGGCATTCAGAGTTTGATAGGGTTCAGTAAGCTTATCGCCCCCTAGCCCATTCAGTGCTTTACCTCCGGTAATCTAAGATAACGCTAGCCCTAAAGCTATTTCGGGGAGAACCAGCTATCTCCGAGTTCGATTGGAATTTCTCCGCTAACCACAAGTCATCGCCGGTCATTGCAACGAACGTGCGTTCGGCCCTCCATGAGATTTTACTCTCACTTCAGCCTGCTCATGGTTAGGTCACCCGGTTTCGGGTCTATGGCAACGAACTTTATGCGCCCTATTCAGACTCGCTCTCGCTTCGCCTCCGGTACTGAATACCTTAAGCTTGCTCGTTACTATAACTCGCCGGACCGTTCTACAAAAAGTACCTCATCACACTTTAACGTGCTTTGAGTGCTTGTAAGCACAAGGTTTCAGGTTCTCTTTCACTCCCCTCCCGGGGTCCTTTTCACCTTTCCCTCACGGTACTGCTCCTCTATCGGTCATCAGGTAGTATTTAGGCTTGGATGGTGGTCCACCCGTTTTCCCGCGGGGTTTCACGTGTCCCGCGGTACTCTGGATACTCGCTGTCAGCTTCCTCTTTCACGTACGGGGCTCTCACCCTCTGTGGCCGGCCTTCCCATGCCGTTCTGTTAGATTCTTCTGATCGTGATGCAAGTCCTAACCCCGGAGAATAAATCCTCCGGTTTGGCCTCCTCCGTGTTCGCTCGCCACTACTTACGGAATCTCGGTTGATGTCTTTTCCTCGCCCTACTTAGATGTTTCAGTTCAGGCGGTTCCCCACGTACACCTATTTTGTTCAATGCACGTTACTGGAGTATTGCTCCAGTGGGTTTCCCCCATTCGGAAATCTCCGGATCACAGGATATTTGCTCCTCCCCGAAGCTTATCGCAGCTTGTCACGTCCTTCGTCGGCTCCTGATGCCAAGGCATTCCCCTTGCGCTCTTTATAGCTTGACCTATTAGAGATATTTTGGTTCTCTATAGTTGAATTATGCAGGCAATCACAGATCTAGCAAAATTGTAATTGTTACCCTCTTCTTTCACAGAAGTGTTCCACAATTAAAATTCACAACTTTTCTTTCAAGTTTCCTTGAAAGACCTCTCTGTTGCCTTGCTTTCATCACTTTCTTCTTTGTTCAGTTTTCAAGATGCAAGCTCCAGCCTCTTTTGAAGCCAGATCTTAAGATCCAATCCCTTGGGTCTTAAGATCCATCCGCAAAATGGAACTCTGGTGGGCCCGAGTGGGCTCGAACCACCGACCTTACGATTATCAGTCGTACGCTCTAGCCAGCTGAGCTACGGGCCCATGCGAAGGTATTCTCTTGGTGGAGATAGTCGGGATCGAACCGGCGACCTCCTGCTTGCAAGGCAGGCGCTCTCCCAGCTGAGCTATATCCCCGTGCTATCTGTCGTTCCGCCTGCCGGCGTATACCCTCTAAATTAAACAATGAACAAACTCAGTCCCATTCGGCTGACCAGGATGTTACAGCCAAGCCCGTAGGCTCGCTGAGGTCTCCTTAGAAAGGAGGTGATCCAGCCGCTCGTTCTCGAACGGCTACCTTGTTACGACTTCACCCCAATTATCGAACCCACCTTCGACTGCGCCCTCCGAATGGTTAGGCTACAGGCTTCGGGTGTTCCCGACTCTCATGGTGTGACGGGCGGTGTGTACAAGGCCCGGGAACGTATTCACCGCAGCATGCTGATCTGCGATTACTAGCGATTCCGACTTCATGTGGGCGGGTTGCAGCCCACAATCTGAACTGGGACGGCTTTTAGGGGTTCGCTCCACCTTGCGGTTTCGCATCCCTCTGTTGACCGCCATTGTATTACGTGTGTAGCCCAGGACATAAGGGGCATGATGATTTGACGTCGTCCCCACCTTCCTCCGTTTTGTCAACGGCAGTCTCGCTAGAGTGCTCTTGCGTAGCAACTAACAATAGGGGTTGCGCTCGTTGCGGGACTTAACCCAACATCTCACGACACGAGCTGACGACAACCATGCACCACCTGTCTCTACTTTCCCCGAAGGGCACCTAACATATCTCTATCTCGTTAGTAGGATGTCAAGCCCTGGTAAGGTTCTTCGCGTTGCTTCGAATTAAACCACATAATCCACCGCTTGTGCGGGCCCCCGTCAATTCCTTTGAGTTTCAACCTTGCGATCGTACTCCCCAGGTGGAATACTTATTGTGTTAACTGCGGCACGCAGGGGGTCAGTCCCCGCACACCTAGTATTCATCGTTTACAGCGTGGACTACCAGGGTATCTAATCCTGTTTGCTCCCCACGCTTTCGCGCCTCACCGTCAGTTGTCGTCCAGCAATCCGCCTTCGCCACTGGTGTTCCTCCTAATATCTACGCATTTCACCGCTACACTAGGAATTCCGATTGCCTCTCCGATACTCAAGAAAAACAGTTTCAAATGCAGTTCACGAGTTGAGCCCGTGGATTTCACATCTGACTTGCCTTCCCGGCTACACGCCCTTTACACCCAGTAAATCCGGACAACGCTTGCCACCTACGTATTACCGCGGCTGCTGGCACGTAGTTAGCCGTGGCTTATTCGTCAGGTACCGTCTTCTACTCGTCCCTGACAAAAGAAGTTTACAACCCGAAAGCCTTCTTCCTTCACGCGGCGTTGCTGGGTCAGGCTTGCGCCCATTGCCCAATATTCCCCACTGCTGCCTCCCGTAGGAGTCTGGGCCGTATCTCAGTCCCAATGTGGCCGGTCAACCTCTCAGTCCGGCTACTGATCGTCGCCTTGGTGGGCCGTTACCTCACCAACTAGCTAATCAGACGCGAGGCCATCTTTCAGCGATAAATCTTTGACATCAAGGCCATGCGACCCCAATGTGTCATGCGGTATTAGCAGTCGTTTCCAACTGTTGTCCCCCTCTGAAAGGCAGGTTCCTCACGCGTTACTCACCCGTCCGCCACTGTCCTCTACTTCACTTGGACGAATCCTCGATCCGTAGATTCTCGTTCGACTTGCATGTGTTAAGCACGCCGCCAGCGTTCGTCCTGAGCCAGGATCAAACTCTCTATAAATCGTATCAACACAGCGTCTCCGCTGAGCTAATCTCGTTACAGAGCTATTTGTCATAGCTTCAAAAACTTTTTATACTTAGCTTCGCAGGTAATTGACTTAACCCTGCTCCACCAAGTTTCGTCGCACATTTTCATGTGCTCCCGTCTGGTGCTTTTGTTCGTTCATTGTTTAATTTACAAGATACACGCCCGCTTCTGCGGAACATTCATTATTTTACCACAAACGCTTTGCATTGTCAAGAACTTTTTTCAAGGTTTTTAACTTTTTATCGAAAGCCTTTATGGTTGCCGCCCTTGCGGACAGCTTATTTAGGATACCACTCACGAGGACGTTTGTCAAGAACTTTTTTCGGCTCTTTTCGAACTTTTTCGCTTCGGTCCCCCGCCGCTCACCTCCCGGCGAACAGCTTGTTTACTTTACCACACTCCCCTCTCCTTGTCAACGACTTTTTTCCTTATTTTCAACTTTTTTCAACGCTTTGTAATCCCTGTCAAAATCTGGGCTTATATCTTCCCTGCCATCGTACACTTTTCCTTCCCTTGACATTTATGATACACTATTCCTATATTGGACGAATGTTGGACAGGGTTCGGCATGGGGTGGACAGTCCAAAAGCGTTCTGTTTCTGTCCGATTCCCTCCGCTCCGCAGAAGTTTCTCTCACCAGCGTTTTCAGCCGGAGTGTACGCCATAGGTGGACACGATATCTATTTCGTTTTGACCGATTCATCCTCCTGCGGATCCACGATGCCCTATCATGATATCTCTATGATATCCTTATTCCATGTAGCTTACCCGCTGCTTTGTTTGCATCTCTTCCTCGATCTCCATTCGCTCCCTCTCCTGTTTTTACATCCCCCATTACAATAATGTGAGGTTTCCTATGAACGATTTTTTCACCGGCGTGCTGCCATGGCTTCTCTGGGTCGGACGCATCGCTCTGTCCGCCGTGGCGGTCCTGCTTTTGATCCGCTGCGGGCGCACCTTACTCTCCGGAGGGAAACAGGAGAGCTGGGGCTTTCTCAGCCTCTCCAACGGCGCACGCTATCCGCTGTATCACTGGGAGAACATGATCGGCCGGGCCAGACAGGCGGATATTCGCATCAATTTCCCATCCGTCTCCCGCAGCCACGCCGCCCTGTGCCGGGACAGCGAGGGCATCTGGCGCATCTACCCCATCCGCACCGGCGGCACGCTGCTCAACGGCACGGTGGTGGAGCGCCCCACCGCCCTGAATCCCGGCGACGCCCTCTCCATGGGCGGGGTGGATATCTACTTCTTCCCCGACCAGAAGCAGGCCCGTCGGCCGGTCCGCACCGCCGCCTCCCCCGGGACGCTATGGCTGCTGACCCTGTTTCAGGTGCTGATGTTCCTGCAATTCCTTCCCGGTCTGACGGCCGAAGCCACACTGCCGGTGTGCATCGGCTTCGGTGGGCTGGTGCTGCTGTCGTGGGTCTTTTGCTCCCTGCGCCGCACCGGCTCCCGTGGGCTGGAGGTTCTGGCACTGCTGCTGACCACCGTAGGCTTCGCCGTCACCGCCGCCTACGACTCCCACTCCTTATATAAACAACTGGCCGCCGTGGTGCTGGGTATGGGGATATATCTGCTGATGGATCGGGTCTTGCAGAGCCTGCCGCTGGCGTTGAAGCTCCGGTGGCCGCTGGTAGCCGCCGCATCAGCGCTGTTGGCCTTCAACGTACTGTTTGGGCAGCGCATCTTCGGCGCCAAGAACTGGATTGCCATAGGCCCTATTACCTTCCAGCCCTCGGAGCTGGTGAAGATCGTATTCATTCTGGCGGGGGCCGCCACGTTAGACCGCCTGTTTGCCAAGCGGAACCTCATTTTCACCATTCTCTTCTCCGCCTACTGCGTGGGGTGTCTGGCCCTGATGAGCGACTTCGGCACGGCGCTGATCTTCTTCGTGGCATTTCTGTGCATTGCCTTTCTCCGCACCGGCGACCTGCCCTCCATCGTGATGATCACCGCCGCCGCAGGCTTTGCCGGGGGCATCGTCCTGCGCTTCAAGCCCTATGTACTGGCCCGATTCGCCGTGTGGCGGCACGCTTGGGAGTATGCCCAAGAGGAGGGCTATCAGCAGACCCGCACCATGTCCGCCGTGGCCTCCGGCGGTCTCTTCGGCGCAGGGCCGGAGGAGGCGTGGCTGAAATATGTGGGCGCCGCCAACACGGATCTGGTGTTCGGCGTGGTATCCGAGGAGTTCGGCCTGCTGCTGGCCCTGTGTGCTGCAGCCGCCGTGATCCTGCTGGGCATTTACGCCCTGCGGGCCGCCGGGCGCTCCCGCTCCAGCTTTTACGCCATCGCCGCCTGCGCCACCGCCGCCATGCTGGTGTTCCAGACCACCCTCAACGTGCTGGGTTCCGTGGACCTGCTGCCCCTGACCGGCGTCACCTTCCCCTTCGTCTCCATGGGCGGCTCCAGTATGCTGTCCTGCTGGGGGCTGCTGGCCTATTTGCAGGCGGCAGCGCCGCCGCCCGTATCCGTCAAGGCGGCCCCCAAGGCTCCGGCTCCCGCCGTCAAGCCGCCGCAGGCCACCGGTTTTCTGGATGAACTGGGAGTCGCCACGGACGACATCTTCGGAAAGGAGGATGCCCGATGAAGCAAGTGAAATTCCGCTCCGTCCTGCTCCTGCTGCTGATCGTACTGCTGGGGCTGGGGCTGGCGCTGTTCTGCCTGCGCTACACCTTCCGGGGGGAGGCGTGGGCCTCCTTCTCCGCCAACGGTCATGCCTACACCGACGGCGTGGTCCGCACCGGTCAGGTGCTGGACCGCAACGGCACCGTCCTCTATGACGGCCCCTCCGGCGTCTATCACGAGGACAGCGCCCTGCGGCAGGCCACCCTCCACGCCGTGGGAGATCAGCTGGGGAACATCTCCACCTCGGCGCTGGAGGCGTTCCAGTCCCGGCTCATCGGCTTTGACCCCCTCACCGGCACCCTATCCGGCGGTCACAAGGTGTATCTCACCATAGATGCCGACCTCAGCCGAACAGCGTGGGAGGCGCTGGACGGCCGCAAGGGGGTGGCCGCCGTGTACAACTATCAGACCGGCGATATCCTCTGCATGGTCTCCAACCCCTCCTTCGACCCCGCCGACCCGCCGGAGATCAGCGACGACGACAGCGACTATGAGGGCGTGTATCTGAACCGGCTTCTGTCCGGTCTGTACACCCCCGGCTCCGTGTTCAAGGTGGTCACCACCGCTGCGGCGCTGGAGCAGCTGCCCGGCGTGGAGGAGCGCACCTTCACCTGCGACGGCAGCGTTACCATCGGGGATCAGGTCATCACCTGCCCCTACGCCCACGGGGAGATGGATCTCTCCGACGCCTTCGCCCGCTCCTGCAACGGGGTGTATGCCCAGCTGGCGGTGGAGCTGGGGGCCGACGTTTTGCAGGACTACGCCCGGCAGGCGGGGCTGCTGGAGGGCTTCTCCGTCAGCGGCATCCCCACGGTCTCCGGGCTGTTCACCGCCGGGAGCGGCGGCGATCTGGGCTGGTCCGGCGTGGGACAGTATGAGGACATGGTGAACCCCTGCGCCATGCTGGCACTGATGGGCTCCATTGCCTCTGACGACAGGGCCGCCACGCCCCGGCTCCTGTACCGGGAGACCGGCGTACTGGGGCTGCCCGCCGCCATTCCCGCCAAGGAAAAGCGGGCCGCCGTGTTCACCGCCGAGACCCGCCAGACCCTGCGGGACATGATGGCCCACAACGTACAGGAGACCTACGGGCAGTCCCGGTTCGGGGATCTGGCGGTCTGCGCCAAGTCCGGCACGGCGGAGGTCAGCGACGGTGCTCCTCATGCGTGGTTCGTGGGCTTCGTGGACGACAACACCCTGCCGCTGGCTTTCGTGGTGGTGGTGGAGCACGGCGGCAGCGGCTCCGACGTGGCCGGCTCCGTCGCCGCTCAGCTGCTGGAGCAGGCACAGAGTTAAAAAATATCCGCTTCCGGTGTAGTGGAAGCGGATATTTTTTACAGGTATTTCACCAGCTGCTCCATGGGCTTGCGTTCCGTGTGCAGCCGGGCGGGATGGGCTCCCTCGGCGGGATAGCCCAGCGGCAGCATGGCGATGGGGACAAGACCCGCCATCTCCGGGAAGGCCGCCGTCAGCTTCTCCGGGTCGAACATCCCCACGTAGGTGGTGCCGAGGCCCAGATCCGCCGCCTGCAGCATCATCTGGGTCACGGCGATGGTGGCGTCGATCTCGCCGTGGTTCTTCCCGTCATCCTCCCGGTTCCATGCCTCCGCCGGGTCATAAGCCACCGCCAGCAGCACCGGCGGATGGAAGTGGCAGCCCATGCAGGCGTCCGCCTTCGCCATGGCCTCCGGGCTTTGCAGCACGAAGATGCGCTGGGGCTGGTTGTTATGGGCGGTGGGAGCGTTGCGTCCCGCCTCCAGCACCTGCTGCAGCAGGGCATCCTCCACCGGCCGGTCACTGAACTTACGCAGGGAGTACCGCTGCGCCGACAGCTCCGCAAAATTCATATCCATTCCTGCCTTTCTTCAGATAGTGTCCCCATTATACCATGTCCCGTCGGCGGTTGCCAGAAAAATTTTCTGCCGGGGCTTGACAAGTGTGTGCCGGACGCATATAATACTCCACAACAAGTACACAGCACAAACCTGTGAGAAAGAGAAGTAGTCGGTGCGGCAATTCCTTCAGAGAGCCCCGGATGGTGGGATCGGGGCGGTGAGCGGCCGGTGAATGGACTTTTGAGGGCGGACCGAACGGCGCAGGCCAAGTAGGGACCGACGGGAGCCCCACCCGTTACCCACCGGGGTGCGTATGATGGTACGCAGAAGCGAGCGGACGCCGCTGGGCGTCAATTTGGGTGGTATCGCAGAAGCAATGGCTTTTGTCCCATGTGGGACGAAGGCCGTTTTTTTATTTTCCGCAGGCCCCGGCACGGCCACGGGATCATCTGCCGCCTGAGATCATTTTTAGGAGGATACCCGTATGAAAAAGAAGAATCTGATGAAGTCCCTGACGGCGCTGGTACTGTCCGTGCTGGTGGTGCTGAGTCTGGCCGCCTGCGGCGCCAAGCCCTCTGACGGCGGTAAGGATGCGGATAAGGACGGCTATACCGTGGCCATCATCAAGCAGATGGATCATGCCTCGCTGGATGAGATCGCCGATGCCATTGCCGCCCGGCTGGATGCCATCGCTCAGGAGCAGAACGTCTCCATCCACTATACCATCACCTCCGGGCAGGGGGATCAGTCGGTGCTGAAGCAGCTGGCGGATCAGGCCGTGGCCGATCAGGTGGACGCCATTATTCCCATCGCCACCACCGCCGCTCAGGTGTCCGCCGTGGCGGCTGAGGACAGCCGGACGCCGGTGGTGTATGCCGCCATCTCCGATCCCGATACCGCCAAGCTCACCGGCATCGACTATGTTACCGGCACCAGCGATGCGCTGAATACCGAGTACATTCTGGACATGATGCTGGCGCAGGATCCCGGCGTCTCCAAGGTGGGGCTGCTGTACTCCCTGTCCGAGCCAAACTCCACCAAGCCCATTGCCGAGGCCAAGGCGTATCTGGAGCAGCACGGCATTACCTGTGTGGAGCAGACTGCCAACACCAACGATGAGGTAGTGGCCGCTGCCGCCGCCCTGATCTCCGCCAAGGTGGACGCCGTGTTCACCCCCACCGACAATGTTATCATGGCCGCCGAGCTGGCCATCGCAGACGATCTGGCCAAGGCCGGTATCCCCCACTATACCGGGGCTGACTCCTTTGTCCGCAACGGTGCCTTCGCCACCTGCGGCGTCAACTACACCGAGTTGGGCGCACGCACCGCCACGCTGGCCTATCAGGCCATGACGCAGGGCATGGACGGGATGGAGGACTACTACCGGATGGACGGCGGCATCATCACCGTCAACACCGACACCGCCGCCGTGCTGAAGGCCGACTACTCCGTGTTTGCCCAGATGGCCCAGCTGGTGGAGGTCACCACCACCAAGGACTAATGCTTTCCGACTGACTTTCCGAAAGGAGCCGAATCATGCTGCTTGTCGTACAAACTGCACTGGAGCTGGGCTTTCTCTATGCGCCGGTGGCGCTGGCGCTGTTCCTCAGCTTCCGGGTGCTGGACATTGCCGATCTCACCACCGACGGCTGCTTCGTGCTGGGGGCCGCCGTGTCCGTGACCCTTACCGCCGCCGGGCATCCCCTGCTGGCCGTTCCGGCGGCCATGCTGGCGGGGGCGTGCGCCGGGTTCATCACCGCCTTCCTCCAGACCCGGCTGTCGGTTCCCTCCATTCTGGCGGGCATCGTCACCAATACGGGGCTTTA
This sequence comes from Vescimonas coprocola, assembly GCF_018408575.1. NCBI lineage: Bacteria > Bacillati > Bacillota > Clostridia > Eubacteriales > Oscillospiraceae > Vescimonas > Vescimonas coprocola. The sequence continues at coordinate 248,750 of NZ_AP023418.1, read as the reverse complement.
CACCATCAACCTCATGGCCATGGGCTGGCGCTCCAACGAGAGCCTGCTGGGCAGCGACACCGTATTTACCCTGCTGCGCTCCACCGGGTTGGGCGGTAACTGGTATGAGCTGGTGCTGGCCGCAGCAGTGACGCTCCTGTGCGCCGGTCTGCTGGCGCTGTTTCTGGGGACCCGGCTGGGACTTTCCATCCGAGCCACCGGCGACAATCCCGATATGGTCCGGGCCTCGTCGCTGGATCCCACCTTTACCGTCACCGTGGGGCTGTGCCTGTCCAATGCGCTGACGGCTCTGTCCGGCGCCATGGTGGGACAGTATCAGAAAACCGTGGACATCAACTCCGGCACCGGCATCGTGGTCATCGGGCTTGCGTGTCTCATCATCGGCGAGACCGTGCTGGGCCGCCGCACGGTGTATAAGGGTATTCTGGCGGCGCTGGTGGGTTCCGTGGTCTATCGCTTTATCTACGCCGTGGTGTTTTACACCAAGGTGGTGCCGGTGGAGTGCCTGAAGCTGCTCACCGCCGTCATCGTGGCGCTGGCCATTGCCGCCCCCGGTCTGCGGCGCTGGGCCGCTTTTCAGAAGCAGAAGCACAGCCGAAAGGAGGCCGCCTGATATGCTGGACATCACTGCCATTTCCAAGACCTTCCACCCCGGCACGCCCAATGCCCGGCAGGCTCTGCGGCAGCTCTCCCTGCATCTGGAGGATGGGGAGTTCGCCACCATCGTAGGCTCCAACGGCGCCGGGAAGTCCACCCTGTTTGGAGCCATCGCCGGGAGCTTTTACACCGACGAAGGACGCATCCTGCTGGACGGTACGGATCTGACCTTCCAGCCGGAGCACCGGCGCAGCCGGGTCATTGGGCGGCTGTTTCAGGACCCCATGCGGGGGACCGCCCCTCACATGACCATCGAGGAGAATCTGGCGCTGGCCTATCTGCGGGCCTCTCACGGAAGTCCCTTCCGCCGCATCACAGCCAAGGACCGGGAGCGGTTCCGCAGCCAGCTGGCCCAGCTGGACATGGGACTGGAGGATCGGATGCACCAGCCGGTGGGGCTGCTGTCCGGCGGTCAGCGGCAGGCGCTGACGCTGCTGATGGCCACCATGGTGCCGCCGAAGCTGCTGCTGCTGGACGAGCACACGGCGGCACTGGACCCCGCCACGGCGGACAAGGTGCTGGAGCTGACCCGGCGCATCGTGGCGGAGCACCGCATCACCTGTCTGATGGTGACCCACAACATGGCGCAGGCCCTGTCTCTGGGCAACCGCACCCTGATGATGGCGGAGGGCTCCATTGTACTGGATGTCTCCGGGGCAGAGCGGGAGGGGCTCACGGTCAATGACCTGCTGGAGCGCTTCCGCAGCGGCGCAGGCCATGCGCTAGATAATGACCGGATCCTGCTTGCGTGAGGGGATGTTTTGATTGCCGCCGGGGGTGCTTTCGATGGAATGAGCCTCCGGCGGGTAACTTTTCCCGGTTACTCTTTTTTGCCTCCGGCGGCCCACTTTTCCCACCAGCTGGAAAAGTGGGCAAAAGAGCCGTTTGAAACCGATGGTTTCAAAACTTCCTTTGCTCTCAAGAGTTGCGTTCGCTATGGGCTGTAAAGGGAATTGACTCTGCAACAGACCCGCTGCCGCTCCCACTCAGGTGAAGGGGCGTGTGGGTCTATCGCTGGGAAATGACAGGCTATCTCTATGGTGATAGCCTTCAGCTGTCATGATACGTCTCGCTCTTGTTGTCTCCGACGGGTAACTTCGGTGAGAACGTGCCTCCGGCGGCCTACTTTTCCCACCAGCTGGAAAAGTAGGCCGTCGGAGACACGTTCCTTATACAAAAAAGCTACAGAAAGAAAGTCACCCGCCGGAGGCAAAACAATGCACATAAAATATTGAAAGTCAGCACAAGGCCCCCGGACGGGAGGAATTTTCACTCCTTCTGTCCGGGGGTCTTGTAATAGATCATCCAAATAAACAGCAGCCCCATCCCGCGGGTCATTCTTCCTGACTATATCTCGACATATATAATTAGGTGTACCATCGATGGCCAAGAAGCTTGCAGGATGGGCGGATTTTGCCTGACAAAGCCTTGTTTGCTCCCGCTCATCGATGGTGGCCTTACCGCTCCAGACGGTGCATGGCCCCGGCAGTCAGCAGCGCTGCGCCCAGGGGCAGGACGTCCTCGTTGAACACCACCTTCGGATTGTGCATGGGCTGGCCGTAGCGGGGGTCCTCCTGAGGTACCCCCGCCCCCAGCAGCAGGTAGGCGCAGGGCAATTCATAGGTGTAGGAGGCGAAGTCCTCGGAACCCATACCCCCCTCCTTCAGCCGGTAGACCTTCTCCCGGCCCAGCAGTGTCTCCGCCAGCGCCGCCATATCCTCCGTCAGGGCCGGATCGTTTTGCAGCGGCGGGGCCGAGGCCAGCTCCTCCATCTGCGCGCTGCCCCGGAAGGCAGAGGCGATGCCCTCCGACAGTTGGCGGATGCGCTCCATGATCCGGGCCGTCACCGCCCGGTCAAAGGTACGGACCGTCCCCTCCAGCACCGCCTCATCGGGGATGATGTTGGGAGCCTGTCCCGCCTGAAACCGACCCACCGTCACCACTGCCGGGGTCTTGGCGGGAAGCTCCCGGCCGGTGATCTCCTGCAGGGCCAGCCAGATCTGGGCGGCGATGCCGATGGGGTCCACGCCCGTCTCCGGCATGGCCCCGTGGCAGCCCTTTCCCCGCACCGTGATACGGAACAGGGTACAGCCCGCCATGAAGGTCCCGCTGCCGCACAGCACCGTTCCGGAGGGGGTGCCGGAGTGAACGTGGAGGGCCAGCGCCTCGCTGGGGGCCGGAGCTTGCAGGACTCCCGCCGCCAGCATGGACTTGGCACCGGTGAAGCCCTCCTCGTCCGGCTGGAACACCAGCTTCACCGTGCCGGAGAGCTCCTGCCGGTGCTGCATCAGCAGTTGGGCCGCACCCAGCAGCATGGCAGTGTGCATATCGTGGCCGCAGGCGTGCATACAGCCGTTTTCCGACCGGAAGGACAGGCCCGACTGCTCCTGTCCCCGGAGGGCATCCATGTCCGCCCGCAGCAGGATGCAGCGTCCGGTGTCAGTTCCGGTGACGGTGGCGGTCAGGCCGCCGCCCAACTCCTGCGGATGGTATCCCATCTCCGTCAGCCGCCCCTTGACATAGGCCACTGTCTCCGGCAGAACGGCGCCTGCCTCCGGATTCTGGTGCAGGCGGCGACGATCCGCCGTCAGCTGAGGCTGCATGGTCTGCGCCTCCCGGCGTAGTTCCTGAATATCCATGGTATTCGCTCCTTTTGTTGTTGGTTTTTCTATGATTATACACACTGTGGTGGGAGAAATCTTGCATATTTTGAAAACAGCAGCGCCGGAAGCAAATATTTTTTCCGGAGTCCCTTGACATCTTCTTCCGCCGGTGGTATAGTACTACCAACCTACCGAATTAGTAGTATTATTAAAAACGATCATCGGCCCTTGCCGCATGGAAAGGAAGCGCTGTTATGTCCCGCATTTATCCCTCTGCCGATCAGCTCATCGGCCACACTCCCCTGCTGGAGCTGACCCATCTGGAGAAGAAGTACGGTCTGAAGGCCCGGCTGCTGGGCAAGCTGGAGTATCTCAACCCCGCCGGCTCCGTGAAGGATCGTATCGCCCGTGCCATGATCGATGACGCAGAGGCGAAGGGCCTGCTGAAGCCCGGCAGCGTTATCATCGAGCCTACTTCCGGTAATACCGGCATCGGTCTGGCCTCCGTGGCCGCCGCCCGTGGCTATCGGGTCATCATCGTCATGCCGGAGACCATGAGCGTGGAGCGCCGCCAGCTGATGAGGGCCTACGGCGCCGAGCTGGTGCTGACGGAGGGCTCCAAGGGCATGAGCGGCGCCATTGCCAAGGCGGAGGAGCTGGCCCGTGAGATCCCCGGCGGCTTTGTCCCCGGTCAATTTGTCAATGCCGCCAATCCCAAGGCGCACTTCGAGACCACCGGCCCGGAGATCTATGAGGATACCGACGGCAAGGTGGACTACTTCGTGGCCGGTGTCGGCACCGGCGGCACCATCACCGGTGTGGGGCAGTATCTGAAGTCCCGGAACCCGGAGGTGAAGGTGGTAGCCGTGGAGCCCAAGAGCTCCGCCGTTCTCTCCACTGGCGTGGCCGGCGCCCACAAGATCCAGGGCATCGGCGCAGGCTTCGTGCCGCAGGTGCTGGATACCAGGGTCTATGACGAGATCATCCCTGTGGAGAACGATGATGCCTTTGCGCTGGGTAAGGAGATGGGTCGCAGCGAAGGCGTGCTGGTGGGCATCTCCTCCGGTGCTGCGCTGTGGGCCGCCATTGAGATCGCCAAGCGGCCCAGCAGCGAGGGCAAGACCATCGTGGTGCTGCTGCCGGATACCGGCGACCGTTATCTCTCCACACCGCTGTTTGCCGACTGAGGCTCTTCCTTTGCTATCTTCTTTTTCCTTTTACTCTTTTTTACCCCTCTCTCTGCCCGAAAGGGCAAGGGGCAAAGACCCGGTATCCTGTCGATACCGGGTCTTTGCTCTGTTCTTTTCCGGTGGTGCTTACAGTCCCAGCAGCTTCGCTTTCAGCACGGCGGCCACGGTCTTGCCGTCCTCGATCTCGCCGGAGAGGCACCGTGCCAGCAGCGTATCGAAGGGGAGGCGCCGCACCTGCAAAAATTCGTCGGCATCGGGGTGCGTTGCCCCAAAGGTCAGGTCACGGGCCAGATACAGGTGCAGCACCTCGCCGTAGCAGCCGGGAGAAGGCAGAACGGCCCCCAGCGGCTGCCAGCGAGTGGCCTCGGCGCCGGTCTCCTCCCGCAGTTCCCGCCGGGCCGTAGTCAGCGGGTCCTCGCCGGGCTCCCGCTTTCCGGCGGGGATCTCCAGCAGCGTCCGGCCAAACACATAGCGGTACTGCTCCACCAGCACGGCGCAGTCCTCGTCATCCAGCGCCAAGATCCCCACGCCGCCGGGGTGGCGTACCACCTCCCGTGTGGAGGTATTGCCATTGGGCAGGGACACGGTATCCACCTGCACGTCGATGATGCGGCCATGGTAGATCTCCCGGCGGGAGAGCAGCTGTTCGGTCAGGTTCATAGTGATATCCTCCTTGCATTCTTTCTGCAGTATACCACGGCAGAGGCTGTGTGCCAAGAGGGCTTCTCTATCAGCAGTGTGGCGCATATTTCGGGCTTGTAATCAGCGGTGGAACGTGGTATACTATATGCCACACTTCAGGAAAGGAGCGCTTCCCATGGAAAAGCGTGGCATTAAGATCGCCGCACAGAACCGCAAGGCGTACCACGACTACTTCGTGGAGGAGCGCTATGAGGCGGGCATCGAGCTGGCCGGAACGGAGGTCAAGTCCATCCGGGGCGGGCGGGTGAATCTGAAGGATTCCTACTGCGTGGCCAAGGATGGTGAGCTGTTCGCCCTGAGTATGCACATCTCCCCCTATGAGCAGGGCAACATCTTCAACAAGGATCCGGATCGGCCCAAGCGGCTGCTGATGCACAAGCGGGAGATCCGCAAGCTCCACGATCTGCAAAAGCAGGACGGGTATGCCCTGATCCCTCTGAGCCTGTATTTCAAGGACAGTCGGGTAAAGGTGGAGCTGGGGCTGTGCAAGGGTAAGAAAAACTACGACAAGCGGGACGCCATCGCCAAACGGGACGCCAAACGGGAGATGGACCGTGCCATGCGGGAAAAGAACCGCTGACGCCTGATAAAAAGGAGAATGGATATGAGCAACCCTATTGTGACCATCGAAATGGAAAACGGCAAGAAGATCGTGGCGGAGCTGTACCCCGACATCGCTCCTCAGAGCGTGCGGAATTTCATCTCCCTCGCCAACGCCGGTTTTTATAACGGCCTGATCTTCCACCGCTGCATCTACGGCTTCATGATCCAGGGCGGCTGCCCCGACGGCACCGGCATGGGCGGCCCCGGCTACTGCATCAAGGGCGAGTTCGAGGCCAACGGCATCCGCAACGACCTGCGCCACACCCGTGGTGTGCTGAGCATGGCCCGTGCGCAGGATATGGACTCTGCCGGCAGCCAGTTCTTCATCATGCACAAGGACTCCCCCCATCTGGATGGACAGTACGCCGCCTTCGGCATGGTCATCGACGGTATGGACGTGGTGGACGAGATCGCCTCCCAGCCCCGGAATATGCTGACCAACAAGCCCAAGAAGCCGCAGGTGATGAAGTCCGTCACCGTGGATACCCAAGGTGTGGAGTACCCGGAGCCGGAGAAGCTGCCGGACCCCTTCCACAGCTAAGGAAATAACCGTCCGGGTGGGGGCGACCTCACCCGGAACGGTAGAAATATACAGTCTTTTCCCATACTTCGATACGGGGCTGCACCGGTTTCGACGGGGGTGTGGAGGCTGGATAAGCGGGCGGCGGCGCCTGACCGCCATAAAACGGGCAACTTAAAAATTAACTGACAACAATCGTATTGCTGTCGCTGCCTAACTAAGGGCAGCCGTCTGAACCGGAGAGGCCACAGGCCGGGGAAGGCGTCGTTGATGTGGCGGACGTGCGGCGGGTAAGAGTTGCCCCGCCCATGCATCATGACTCTACCAAGCCGTGCAGTCTGGGCAGTGCCTGCACGGGGCGGGAATCCTGAATCTGTCCTGCGCCCGGAGAAGGTCTTGTTAAAGCGCTTTCGGACAGGGGTTCGACTCCCCTCAGCTCCACCATAAGTCCACCGTAATTTTGATAGAATTACGGTGGACTTTTTCTATGCCCGAAAACCGCTTGAAATCAAGACTTTTGCCGTTTTTGAGCATAAACGAACCCCGCCGCAGAGCGATTCTGCAGCGGGGTTTTGTGCTTTACATGGGTTTTGTGGCTTTTTTGTCGTTGTAATCGTTAAACAGCTGGGGTAATCGTTGAACTGCTGGAGTATTCGTTAAACTACCGAGGTATTCGTTAAACTACCGAGGTATTCGTTAAACAGCCGAGTTCTGACAATACTCCTTATGAGAAAATCGGCGATGAAGTGCGGTCGCTGGCGGATTTAGCGTCTTTTGAGATACCTTCGTCATGGGAGTGGTGCCGGGTAGGCGACCTTTTCTCAAATATGCCTGGGCTTGCGTACAAAAAGGATACCCTCGCTATAAAGGCGGACAAAATGATAAGGGTACTGCGTGGCGGAAACATCGGTGGAGAGCAGTTCTATTTTAAAGGCGACGATGTTTTTATCTCAAGTGAGCTCGTAAAGCCGGAGCTGTATTTACGGTGTGGAGCGCTGTATTGACGATGAACTGCCCTTTGAGATACCGGAAAATTGGTGTTGGGCACGGCTCGGAAGCATCTCTTCTTATGCAGAAACCAAGCAAAAAGTAAACGCTGCGAATGCTGATTCTGCTATATGGGGGCTTGACCTTGAGGATATTGAGAAAGGTGGCAGATTGATTGTACGCAAAACTGTCGGTGAACGAAAAGCTATAGGCCATAAGAAGCGCGGCACGACAGAGCCATTCCCGTGATCGTTCACGGCAGGGCGCTGATCGAGAACTGCTGCGATAATGTTGCAGGTCGAAAACGATCGCCATGAAACAGCCACGGATCATTATGATATATCCGCACCGGAGGGCTCAGTTTCCGTCCCTGTCGGCAGCTCCACCGCAATGGTGGTTCCCTTATCTGAGCTCTCCTCTACCCGGACGCAGCCGCCGTGGAGATCGGTGATCTCCCACACCAGCGAAAGCCCCAACCCTACGCCGCCGTACTCCCGGCTGCGGGACTTATCCACCCGGAAGAAGGGCTGGAAGATGCTCCGCCGATACTCCTCCGGAATGCCGTAGCCGGTGTCGGAAACACAGATCAGGAGCTTTTCCGTCTTCTGCGTGACGCGGACCCACACCGAACCGCCGGGTCGGTTGTACTTGACGGCATTCTCCGTCAGGTTGAAGATCAGTCGGTAGATCAGTGCATCGCTGCCGGTCATAATACCGTCGCCCTCCGCCGTCAGCGTGACGCCCAGCTTATCTGAGAGCGGCGCAAGATCTGTGAAGATCTCCTCGATCATGGGAGCGAGCTGGATCCGCTCGTTCCGCGCCACCTGCTGCAAATTGCTCATCTCCAGCAGCGTCTTGGTCATCTGTATCAGCCGTTCCGTCTGCTCACGCAAAAGCGTGAGGAACTCCGCCGTCTCCGGTCGCACATCTGGATGCTCTGCGGAAAACAGCTCCAGCTGCGCCTGCATCAGCGCCAGCGGCGTGCGCAGCTCGTGGGCGGCGTTGCCGGTGAACTGCCGCTGGGCGGCAAAGGCGTTGTTCAGCCGCTCCAGCATCTGGTTGAACGAGCGGCTCAGCTGCCGGAACTCCGAAATAGCATCTTCATCGATCCTCATATCGGCAAGATTGTTCAGCTGCACCTGCTCCACCTGCGAGGCAAAGCTGCGAAGGGGCTTGAGGGCGCGTCCGCTGACAAAATAGGCGAGGATGCCGCTGAGCAGCGTTACCGCCGCTGTGATGTACCAGTTGGTGGTGCGGAAGCGCCCCTGCGCCCCATTGACGACGATGGTCAACTCCTCGTTGGGCGCTATGAGCTGCGGGTCAAAGCTCTCCGCTCCGCCATCATTCAGGATCGCCGTGCCGCCGCCTTGTAAACTGTCCGCAATGGTGTCCATATAGTACACACCGGAGGAACACAGCAGCAAATTCATGGTCACGCAGGTGATGCCGATGAGCAGGACGGACATCAGCGTGATGCGCCACTGCAGGGAAAGCCGCTTCATGCCTCCTCGCCTCCCATCAGATAGCCCTCGCCGATGCGGTTGCGGATGGGGTCATAGCCCAGCACGGTGCGGAGCTTTTTGCGCAGGGCGGAGATGTGGACGCGAATGGAGTTGCTGAAGCTGTCCACGCTATTGTCCCAAACGTGATCCATCAGCTCCTCCTGACTTACCGGCCTTCCTTGATGCACCATCAGGTATTCCAGGATCCCCGTTTCCTTCCGAGTGAGCGTCAGTGTCTGCCCGTTGACGGTGGCAGTACGGGAGCGGGTGTCAAAGGTCAGGCCTCCGCAGCTTAGCAGCACATCCTGCTGGGTGAACTGCCGCAATGTCAGGCTGCGGATGCGGGCCTCCAATTCAGCTAAGTGGAAGGGCTTCGCCAGATAGTCGTTCGCCCCGGCATCCAGCCCCTGCACCTTGTCCTCCACTTCGCTGCGGGCGGAGAGGATCAGCACCTTTGTCTCCCGGTCGGTCTGCCGCAGGGTGCGCAGCACCGTCATGCCGTCCTTTTTCGGCAGATTCAGATCAAGAAGTACCAGATCGTAGCGCTCCACGCCCAAAAGCTCCAGAGCCTTCTCCCCGTCGTAGCAGTAGTCCACGCTGTAGGCCAGCCGCCGCAGGCTGCGGACGATGGTTTCGCACAAGGCGCGTTCGTCTTCAATAACCAAAAGGTGCATGAGAGCCCTCCTTTTACATTTCTTCATGTTCACATTGTTCTTAATTATAGCAAAAACAGATAAGGTTTGTGTTAAATTTTTCTTCTTAACAGGGACTTTAACTCCCCTGTGCTATGATGACGGCAGAAAAAGTGAAGGGGTGATAAATTTGAGCCATGTAAAAAAGGCGGTGGCGCAGGCCATGTTGCTGGTTGTGGGTATCGCCATGCTGTGCTTCGGTGTCTGGCGGGGCGAGGCGGCGACGGTACTGAGCAAAGCGATCAAATTATGTCTGGAGTGTGTGGGCATTGGGTAAGAAAAAACGCGGCGTATCTCAGGTACTGTCCCGCTTCCGTGGCTGGATACAGGCGGGGGCAGCTTTATTGACCAACCTGCGTCTGCCGAACTTTCTCAAGGGCAAACTGTATCAAGGCGCAGGGAAAACCGTATGTGTACCCGGGCTGAATTGCTACTCCTGCCCGGCAGCCTCCGGTGCTTGTCCTATCGGGGCGTTTCAGGCGGTAGTGGGTTCTTCCAAGTTCAGCTTTTCCTATTATATCACAGGCTTTCTCATTTTGCTGGGAGTCCTGCTGGGACGCTTTATCTGCGGTTTTCTGTGTCCCTTCGGGTGGTTTCAGGAACTGCTGCATAAAATTCCCACGAAAAAGCTCTCCACGAAGAAGCTGAAGCCCCTGACCTATCTCAAGTATGCCGTCCTGCTGGTGATGGTTTTCCTGCTGCCGGCGCTTCTGGTGAACGATGTTGGCATGGGAGACCCGTTCTTCTGCAAATACCTCTGCCCCCAAGGCGTGCTGGAGGGAGCCATCCCGCTGTCCCTTGCCAATTCCGGCATCCGGTCGGCGCTGGGCAAGCTGTTTACATGGAAATTCAGCATCCTGCTGTCGGTGATCGTGCTGAGCGTACTGTTCTACCGTCCCTTCTGCAAGTGGCTCTGTCCGCTGGGAGCGTTTTACGCACTGTTCAACCGGGTGTCCCTCTTCCAGATGAAGGTGGATAGGAACAAATGCGTCTCCTGCGGGAAATGCGCCAAGGCCTGCAAAATGGATGTGGACGTGACAAAAACGCCCAACCATACCGAGTGCATCCGCTGTGGGATGTGCATCCGCGCCTGTCCCACCAACGCCGTCAGCTTCCGCTACGGCTTTGGAGACGGCAAAAAAGAACCTGTAAAACCTGCAGATAAATTAAAAACGGAGGAAACAAAATGAACGTAAAGAAAATCATCACACTGCTGCTGGCAGCACTGCTGGTGCTGTCCCTGGCCGCCTGCGGCAAACAGGGCAGCGACGACATGACAAAACCCGACGGCGAGCCCAAGAACGCCCAGGAGGCGGCCGCTATGTACAAGGACCTGATGGATCAGGAGAATGCCATTCTGATGGAAAACCAGTCCCTTTGGGAGAAGGTGTTCCTGTCCGCCGACAAGGGCATGACCACGCAGGAGGACGGCAAGAACTACGGTGATTTCCTGCTGGACACCATTGAATCCGCCAAGGACAAGTTTACCGCCGACGAGCTGAAGCTCCTGCGCCAGGGCGGCGAGAAGATCCGGGAGATCGAGCGCACCCTGGCCGCCATTGAGGCCAAGTTCCCCGATGCGGCTCCCAAGGCCCCGGGCAACGGTGACAGCATCCCTGCCGACAGCCCCACGACACCCGGCGACAGCGACAAGACGCAGAAGTTCCCCGCTTTCGAGGGCAAGGACCTCAACGGCAACACCGTCAAGAGCGATGACCTGTTCTCCAAGAACGCCGTCACCGTGGTGAACTTCTGGTTCACCACCTGCAATCCCTGCGCGGGAGAGCTTGCCGAGCTGGATGCGCTGAATAAGGAACTCGCAGAGAAGGGCGGCGCACTCATCGGTGTCAACACCTTCACGCTGGGCGGCGACGAGGCTGCGATTTCTGAGGCGAAGGATGTGCTGGCCAAGAAGGGCGTCACCTATCAGAATGTGTATTTTGACTCAGATGGTGAGGCGGGAAAGTTTACTGCCAACATCTTTGCTTATCCCACCACCTATGTGGTCGACCGCAACGGCAATATCGTGGGCGACCCCATCGTGGGTGCTATTACGGAAACGAAGCAGGCGGAGGCACTGCAAGCCCAGATCGACAAGGCACTGTCCGCCGATAAGGGTTGACCCAAGATTTTCAGAAAGTGTCTACGATGAAGAAAAAAACATCGTAAGCCGGCACATTCTGCGCACCATTGCATCGCCTCTGGCAAGCAAGCACCTATCCTATCGAAATGGCCTTTGAAGGCGAAACCGGAGCATCAGAGGGGGGCATCCTTGGAGGCCCCTGCTCCATCAAACAGGGATTGGACGAACACCTATTTCTTCAGCGGCGGTTTCGCCGTAAAGTGTTCGCTCTGATCCGCAGCAGAAAAGCGCCGTCTTGGAAGCGATTCCGGGACGGCGCTTTTTACTATCCGCACATTCGATTTCCGCTATTCCTCCTGCTGCTGTGATTACAGAAAGGAACGGGAGGGTATGCGAATGGAGAGATTTGTCGCAGATGAACGATGCCGTTACCTGCGAACATCCCTTTGCGTAATACAATAACCACAGAATCAAATGAAAACTAAACGGCCTGAGCCCTGTGCAGTACAGGATTCAGACCGTTCAGATCGCTTAATTCTTATTTTGTCTAACTTTGGGGGCGCTTCACACTGGCGCGCCGCTCTTTTTATCACATTTCGCTAAATTCCCGGATGGGGCTTACTTCTTCAGCTTCTGATCCACCACCTCGTGGAGCATGGCGGTGAAGTCCGCCACGGTCATGGCACCCAGATCCTCGCCGGTACGGGTACGGACGGAGACGGTACCCGCCTCCATATCCCGGTCGCCCACCACCAGCATATAGGGGATCTTCTCCAGTGTGGCCTCACGGATCTTCTTGCCGATCTTCTCGTTGCGGCTGTCCACCTCCACCCGGAAGCCCTCTTGCCGCAGCTGCTGGGCCTGCTGGGCGCAGTAGTCGGCGGCCCGGTCGGTGATGGGCAGCAGGCGCACCTGCTCCGGCATCATCCAGGTGGGCAGCGCACCGGCATACTCCTCGATGAGGTAGGCCAGCGTCCGCTCGTAGCAGCCCAGAGAGGTACGGTGGATGATATACGGCAGGGCCTTATTGCCGTTTTCGTCGATGTAGTACATCCCGAAGCGCTCGGCCAGCAGCATATCGATCTGGATGGTGACCAGCGTATCCTCCTTGCCGTACACGTTCTTATACTGGATATCCAGCTTGGGGCCATAGAAGGCGGCCTCGTCGATGCCGATGGAGTAGTGAACGTCCAGATCCTTCAAAATCTTCTCCATGGTGCTCTGGGCGTGATCCCACTGCTCCGCCGTACCCTCGTACTTGTTGTTGGGGTTGGCGGGATCCCACTGGGAGAACCGGAAGGTACACTTATCCAGCAGACCCACGGTGCCGAGGCAGTACTTGGCCAGCGCCAAGCAGCCCTTGAACTCCTCCTCCAGCTGATCGGGACGCAGCACCAGATGGCCCTCGGAGATGGTGAACTGGCGCACACGGATCAGGCCGTGCATCTCGCCGGAATCCTCGTTGCGGAACAGGGTGGACGTCTCGCCCAGCCGCATGGGCAGGTCACGGTAGGAGCGCTGGCGGTTCAGATACACCTGATACTGGAAGGGGCAGGTCATGGGCCGCAGGGCAAAGCACTCCTTCGTCTCGTCATAGGGGTCGCCCAGCACGAACATACCGTCCAGATAGTGATCCCAGTGGCCGGAAATTTTATACAGGTCCCGCTTGGCCATCAGGGGGGTCTTGGTCAGCAGGTAGCCGGCCTTCTCCTCGGTGTCCTCCACCCAGCGCTGCAGCTGCTGGATGACCCGTGCGCCCTTGGGCAGCAGGATGGGCAGGCCCTGACCGATGCAGTCCACGGTGGTGAAGTACTCCAGCTCACGGCCCAGCTTGTTGTGATCCCGCTTCAGAGCCTCCTCCCGCTCCTTCAGGTAGGCGTCCAGCTCCTCCTTCTTGGGGAAGGCCACGCCGTAGATACGCTGGAGGGTCTGGCGGCTGCTGTCGCCCCGCCAATAGGCGGCGTTGCAGGCCGTCAGCTTGATGCCGTTGCCCTTGATGCGGCCGGTGGAATCCAGATGGGGGCCGGCGCACAGATCAGTGAACTCGCCCTGCTTATAAAAGGAGATGTGGGCGTCGGCGGGCAGGTCGTTGATGAGCTCCACCTTGTAGGGCTCCTCCCGCTCCTCCATGAACTTCAATGCCTCCTCACGGGGCAGTTCGAAGCGCTCCAGCTTCAGCTTCTCCTTGCAGATCTTCCGCATCTCCGCCTCGATCTGGGCCAGATTCTCCTGTGTGAAGGCAAAGGGTGCGTCCAGATCGTAGTAAAAACCGCCGTCGATGGACGGGCCGATGGCCAGCTTCACCTCCGGCCACAGGCGCTTGACAGCCTGAGCCAGCACGTGGGAGCAGGTGTGCCAATAGGTCTTGCGATACTCCTCGTTTTCAAACGTGTACTTGTTTTCTTCGCTCATGATAGCTTCCTCCTTACTTGGTCGGGGCGGGCAACAAAAAAACCCCGCCCCTGATACGGTTCAGGGGTGAGGTAAAATAGCTTTACTCCACGGTTCCACCCTGCTTACGGAAATTTTTCCGTCGCTCGTGATCTCTGTAACGGGAGAACCCGGCCCGGCCTACTGGTTTCCGTTCGGCGAGCGGCTCGGAGGGGGTACCGTTCCGCTTCCCGTCAGATCCCTTGCACCACGGGGGGACCCTCTCTGTGACCTTCTGCGGACAGCTTCCTCGTCTATGCCTTTTTTATACCCCAGAATATAGCACCCCCGGCGGCGGTTGTCAACGGCCTTTTTGAAGTTTTCCCCGGATAAAACAAAAAAAACTACCCTTTTCACAGGAACTGTGCTATGATATAAGAGTATGATTGTCGTTTGATAAGGAGGGGACCTATGCGACATCTGAAACGCCCGGCCCTGTTGGGGCTGTTGCTGCTGGCCTGCCTGCTGCTGGCCGGATGCCAGATGGACAGCACCGTGGAGGAGCTGTTCACCCTGCCCCGCTTGCCCACGGAATACACCACCCTCTCCCGCCAGCTGGATCAGCTGCTGTCGGAGGGCTATGAATACATGGCTCCCACCTCCGGGCGGAACATCCAGTCCCTCCAGATGGTGGACATCGACGGCGACGGGCGGGACGAGGCGCTGGCCTTTTTCCGCCTCAGCAACGGTGAAAAGCCCCTGAAAATTTACGTGTTCCACTCCCGTGAGGACAGCTATGAGCTGGCCTCCATCATCGAGAGCAGCGGCACCGCCATCGACTCCATCTACTATGAGGATCTCACCGGCGACGGTCGGAAGGAGCTGATCGTAGGATGGAAGATCAGCTCCGACGTCCAGACCGTCACCGTCTACGATATGCGGCCCGGCCCGGTGCAGCTGATGCAGAGCAACTACACCCGCCTGTCCTTTCAGGAGCTCAACGGCGACGGCATCCCCAGCCTTCTGCTGCTGCGAACCAACAGCGACAACCAGCCGGTGGCGGAGTTTTGCAGCTGGCAGGAGGGGGCGCTGTCCGTCTCCCACCGCTGCACCCTATCCAGCACCATGGCGGAGCTGAATCAGGGCAGCGTGGTCACCGGCAAGCTGGATCAGGACACCCCGGCGGTGTTCATCACCGGCATCAACAGCCAAGGCATCGCCGTGACGGATATCCTCGTCTGGCAGGAAGACGCCGGGCTCGTCAACGCTGCGCTGGACCGCAGCACGGGGCTCTCCACCGCCACGGCTCCCTATCGTCAGCTGACGCCGCAGGACATCAACGGCGACGGCATCACGGAGCTTCCCCGGCCCGACAGCTCTGTCTCCGACACCAAGCAGGCCGACGGCATGGTCTTTTGGGAGCAGTACCGGCCCGACGG
Source organism: Vescimonas coprocola (assembly GCF_018408575.1). Taxonomy (NCBI): domain Bacteria; kingdom Bacillati; phylum Bacillota; class Clostridia; order Eubacteriales; family Oscillospiraceae; genus Vescimonas; species Vescimonas coprocola. The sequence continues at coordinate 233,402 of NZ_AP023418.1, read as the reverse complement.
CCTTGCCACCGTGGAGCGCACCTATCACTGCCTGTCCGGCGGCTGGTACTTTATCCTGCCGGAGGATTGGACGGGCGATGTCACCGCTCTCGCCTCGGACGCCGGTATCGGTGAGACGCAGGTAACGTTGTCGGTGCAGGGGGAGAAGGCCCTGAGTATCTGCGCCCTTACCGGCGAAAACCGGGAGCGGCGGGCCCTCCGGGGCAATCGGGTGGTACTCAGGCGCCGCACCGGCACCATTTACGCCGCCGAGACCCTCAGTGAGATCTATTCGCTGGATGAGGAAGCGCTGCGTCATAATTTCAACCTGATCGTCCACTCTTGGGACGCCAACTAACGACATAGAAGGAGTAGCTTATGAAAAAAGTTCTGGTTCTGGAGGATGAATCCAGCATCCGCAGCTTTATCGTCATCAATCTGCGCCGTGCCGGTTATGAGGTCATCGAGGCAGGCACCGGCGAGGAGGCGCTGGAGATGCTGCAGCAGCACAGCGATATCCGTGTGGCGCTGCTGGATGTGATGCTCCCCGGCATCGACGGCTTCGAGGTATGCCGCCGCATCCGGGCCACCAACTCCCGCATCGGCATCATCATGCTCACCGCCCGCTCACAGGAGATGGACAAGGTCACGGGCCTGATGACCGGAGCCGACGACTACGTCACTAAGCCCTTCTCCCCCGCCGAGCTGACGGCACGGGTGGACGCCCTCATGCGCCGCAGCGGCGGCAGCATGGAGGAGCACTCCGGCGAGATCAGCCAGCCCCCCTTCCTGCTGAACACCCGCAACCGCACGCTGGAAAAGAACGGCAAGCCCGTGAAGCTGACGCAGGTGGAGTACTCCATCATGCGGATGTTCATGGAGAATCCCGGCAAGGCCCTGTCCCGTGAGGAGATTCTGGATCTGGTGTGGGGCCGGGATTACTTCGGTGAGCTGAAGATCGTGGACGTGAACATCCGCCGCCTGCGGCTGAAGATCGAGGACAACGCCACCAACCCCACTTTCATCAGCACTGTATGGGGCTACGGCTACAAGTGGGACGCCTGATGGCCCCGCAGCAAGGAGGTGACGGTCCATGAAGGAGCGTCTGCGAATACAGGGCCTGCGAAAGCGCTGGATCCTCAACAGCGTGGGGCCTGTGATCCTGATACTGGTGCTGGCGGCCATTCTGGCCTCGGCCACCGTGGCCAACAACTACTACGGCTCCGCCCGCTCCACGCTGGAGGCCAAGGCCAAGGCCGGCGCCGACTACTTCAACTCTTACAGCATGAGCAGCTACAGCGAGTACTACCGCAACGCCTCACTGTACGCCGCCAGCTTCGACAGCACCCGCATCGAGCTGCAATTCCTGAATCTCTACGGCCGGGTGGATAACTCCACTCAGGGCGTGGCCGCAGGCACGGCTCCCCAGACCCCGGAGCTCGCACGGGCGCTGGAGAGCGGCAGCATCGAGGTATTCAGCGGTAAGGACCCCGTCACCGGCGAGTCGGTGATGGCCGTCACTACACCCCTGAAGTTCAACGGCTCCACGGTGGCCTTTATGCGCTACGTCACCGCCACCCGGCAGATCGACCATCAGATCCTTCTGACCATCCTCATCATCAGCGCCATCATCGCCGGGGTCATCTGTCTGGTGCTGATCTCCAGTCTGCTGTTCATCAACAGCGTGGTGGCCCCGGTGGCTGAGGTGACGGACGCCGCCAAGCGCATCTCCGGCGGCAGCTACGGCATCCAGCTGCCCAACCCCTACACCGATGAGATGGGGGAGCTGGTGGACAACATCAACGATATGTCCCTGAAAATCAGCCAGAGTGAGAAAATCCAGACGGAGTTCATCTCCTCCGTGTCCCACGAGCTCCGCACCCCCCTGACGGCCATCAATGGTTGGAGCGAGACACTGCTGGAGGACGACGATCCCGCTCAGCTGCGCCGGGGCCTGCACATTATCCTCAAGGAATCCCGCCGACTCACCAACATGGTGGAGGAACTGCTGGAGTTCTCCAAGATGCAGGACGGTCGTTTTACCCTCCGCATCGAGGACGTGGACCTGCAGACGGAGTTCGAGGACGCCGTTTACACCTATCAGGAGCTGTTCCGACAGGACGGCATCCGTCTGGAGTATGACGACGACGGCGAACTGTACACCGATCCTATCCCCGGCGATCCGGAACGGCTGAAGCAGGTGCTGTGCAACGTACTGGACAACGCCGCCAAGCACGGCGGCTCCGGCAAGCGTATCATCGCCTCCCTGCGGCGGGAGGCGGACAACTATGTCATCCGCATCCGGGACTTCGGGCCCGGCATCCCCCCGGCGGAGCTGCCCTATGTGAAGCAGAAATTCTACAAGGGCTCCTCCAAGGCCCGTGGCAGCGGCATCGGTCTGGCGGTGTGCGATGAGATCATCACCCGCCACGGCGGCACCTTCGAGATCGGCAACGCCGACGGCGGCGGCGCTCTGGTGACCATTACCCTGCCCATTCCGCCCCACACGGAGCATCGATAGAAATAGAACAGTTGTTGCATTTCATTCGAGCAAGTGCTATACTTACGGAAAGGAACTTACATCGTCTATGGAACACAAACCCGGTACATTCCGCACCTCCATCGGCGGACAGGCCCTCATCGAGGGCATCCTCATGCGTGGCCCGGAGAAGCAGGCCATTGTGGTGCGCTCCCCGGAGGGCCTTGTGACCAAGGTGGAGGAGCTGACACTTATCAAGGACAAATACCCCATTCTGGGCCTTCCCATTCTGCGGGGGGCCGTGACCTTTCTGGACTCCATGATCCGGGGCGTCAAGGCCCTGATGTTCTCGGCGGACTACTTCCCCGACGACGAGGCCGCCCAGCCCTCCAAGCTGGACCTGTGGCTGGAAAAGCACGTTCCGGCAGAAAAGCTCCAGAACGTGCTGGTATGGGTGTCGGTGCTGCTGTCGCTGGGTATGACGCTGGTGCTGTTCATGCTGCTGCCCACCTTCGTGGCCGGGCTGTTCCACGCACAGAACGCCGCCCTCCACAATCTCATTGAGGGCGTCATCAAGGTGGCTATCTTTCTGGCCTATCTGATCCTCTGCTCCAAGCAGAAGGATGTGCGCCGGGTATTCTGCTACCACGGTGCCGAACACAAGACCATTTTCTGCTATGAGGCGGGCCTGCCCCTGACGGTGGAAAACGCCCGCATCCAGCCCAAGCATCATCCCCGCTGCGGCACCAGCTTCCTCTTTGTGGTCATCATCGTGTCCATCCTGTGCAGCAGCATCGTTTTCAGCTACGTCAACTGGCAGAACATCTGGGTCCGTATCGGGATGCATCTGCTGCTGCTGATCCCGGTGGTGGGCATCACCTATGAATTCAACCGGCTGGTGGGGCGGCACGACAACGCCCTCACACGGGTGCTGTCTGCCCCCGGTATGTGGCTCCAGAATTTCACCGTCAACGAGCCGGACGACTCCATGCTGGAGGTGGCCATTGAGGCCTTGAAGCTGGTGCTGCCGGAGGAGAAGAACAAGGATCGCTGGTGAGAAATTCCCGGCCGTTCTCCCCTGAAAAGCCCAAAATATGACAACGGAGCGTATTATGGCGACTACTTACAACAATTTGTATATGGATATCCGGCAGACTCTCCGCCGGGCGGGCATCGAGGCCGCCACGCTGGAGGCCCGTGAGCTGATGTGCTTCGCCTCCGGCAAGACCCGCAGCCAGCTGGTGCAGGATGGGCAGTTGTATGTCCCTCCGGCCATCGAGGAGCGGGCGAAGGATCTGGTGCGCCGCCATCTGGCAGGGGAGCCGGTGGCCTACCTCATCGGGGAGTGGGAGTTCTACGGGCTGCCGCTGGACATCTCCGAAAGCGTGCTGATCCCCCGTCCGGACACGGAGACGCTGGTGGACCACGTGGTAGCGTGGCTGCGGCCCCTGCCGGAGTGCCGGGTGCTGGATCTGTGTGCCGGCTCCGGCTGCATCGGTCTGGCCATCGCCAGTCAGGTCCCCGGCGCACGGGTGGTGCTGGGGGAGCTGGACGAGGGGGCCTTGCGGATCTGCCGCCAGAATATCCGCCGCAACAGTCTCAGCGGACAGGTGGTGTCCTTAAAGATGGACGCTCTGTCCGATCCGCCTCCCCGGCTGGGGGATTTTGACTGTCTGGTGTGCAACCCCCCCTACATTCCCTCCGGGGACATCGCCGGACTGGACGTCTCCGTCCGGGACTATGAGCCCCATCTGGCGCTGGACGGCGGGACCGACGGGCTGGACTTCTACCGCAGCGTCTGCCGCCGCTGGCGGGACGTGCTGCACACCGGAAGCCGCCTGGCCTTCGAGGTGGGCATCGGGCAGGCCGACGACGTGCTGCGGCTCATGCGAGGCGAGGGCTTCGGTGAGCTGGAGATCCTGCCGGATCCGGCGGGCATCCCCCGTGTGGTGACGGGCCTGCGCTATCGGGAGGTCTATGCCGACGCCTGATGACCGGCGAAACGACTTTGTAAATCGATGGGCCTCTGCCCATTTACCACGAAAATTTTCATTGATACAGGAGGAAGAAACATGGCAGCGAAGAAAGACAGCTCGATAGCTGCTCCCGTGGTCTCCGACAAGAAAAAGGCGCTGGAGACCGCCATGCAGCAAATCGAAAAAACCTACGGCAAGGGCTCTATCATGCGCTACGGCGACAATGTGCAGCCCAATGTGGAGGCTATCCCCACCGGCTCTCTGGCGCTGGATCTGGCGCTGGGCATCGGCGGCGTACCCCGTGGCCGCATCATCGAGATCTATGGGCCTGAGTCCTCCGGTAAGACCACGCTGGCTCTGCACGTTCTGGCGCAGGCCCAGAAAATGGGCGGCGAGGTGGCCTTCGTGGATGCCGAGCACGCTCTGGATCCCACCTATGCCCGTGCGCTGGGGGTGAAGATCGAGGATATGCTCATCTCCCAGCCGGACACCGGTGAGCAGGCGCTGGAGATCACCGAGGCGCTGGTGCGCTCCGGGGCCATCGACGTGGTGGTGGTGGACTCCGTGGCCGCTCTGGTCCCCCGTGCCGAGATCGAGGGTGAGATGGGTGACAGCTTCGTGGGGCTCCATGCCCGGCTCATGAGTCAGGCGCTGCGGAAGCTGACGGGCATCATCGCCAAGACCAATACCGTGGTCATCTTCATCAACCAGCTGCGGGAAAAGGTGGGCGTTATGTACGGCAACCCGGAGGTCACCACCGGCGGTCGGGCGCTGAAGTTCTACGCCTCCGTCCGCATCGATGTACGCCGCATCGAGACGCTGAAGTCCGGCGGCGAGATGATCGGCAACCGCACCCGTGCCAAGGTGGTCAAGAACAAGGTGGCGCCCCCCTTCCGGGAAGCGGAGTTCGACATCATGTACGGCGAGGGCATCAGCAAGCTGGGCGAGATGCTGGATCTGGGCGTGAAGCTGGATCTGGTACAGAAGAGCGGCTCCTGGTTCAACATGGGCGAGGTGCGCCTGGGGCAAGGCCGTGATGCCGCCAAGCAGTATCTGCGGGATCATCCCGACGAGGCCGATGCACTGGAGGCCAACATCCGCCGGGACTTCCACAAGCTGATGAGCAATCAGTCCAAGGTGGCGGCACGGGCCGCAGGCCGTGCGGTGGATGTATCCGCCGACGACTTCGACGATGCGGATTGATCGCATCGAGCCCTCCCGCCGCAAGAAGGATCGGGTACTGGTGTTTCTGGAGGGGGGCGACCTGCTGCGGGTGACGGAGCAGGAGCTGCTGGTCTTCGGGCTGCGGCCCGGTCTGGAGCTGCCGGAGCAGCTGTTGGCGCAGGTGGAGCAGTCCGCCAAGCGGTCGGAGATGAAGGCCCGTGGCGCCCGACTCACCGGCAGCCGAATGCTGTCGAAAAAGCAGGTGATGGAGCACCTGACCCGCAAGGGCGGCGACCGGGAGCTGGCGGAGGATACAGCCCAGTGGCTGGAGGAGTTGGGGGCCGTGGACGAGTCGGCCTACGCCGCCGCCATTGCCCGGCACTATGCCGCCATGGGCTACGGCCCCGGCCGGGTGCGGCAGGAGCTGCAGCGCCGGGGCATCCCGCAGGAGCTGTGGGACGATGCGCTGGCCCTGCTGCCGGAGGGCGAAGAGGCCATCGAGCGCTTTATCCGCAGCAAGTGTAAAGGGAAGCCCCTTGATCGAGAGACGCAGCGCAAGCTGGCTGCCGCTCTCCAGCGGCGGGGCTTTTCCTGGCAGGATATCCGTCCGGTGCTGAACCGTCTAGGCGAGGAAATGGCGGAGGAATAGGAAGAATCCCTTCCCAAAGGTAAATTGCTCCTATGCAAAACCCCCTCCGGCGGCATATTTTTGCCGATCATTCTTCTTATTGCCTCCGGCGGGAGCAGATCACATTTTTATCGTCTATCCAGAGAGCATCTCCTTGAATGCTCCTTTGCAAGATCACAAATCCACATACCAAACATCAGAGGAAACACAGCATGAACGTATCATTTATATCCCTGGGCTGCGACAAAAACCGGGTGAACACCGAGCAGATGATGGCCCTGTGCCTGCAGGCCGGACATACCGTGCAGGAGGATTGCTCCGGCAGCGACGTGGTGGTCATCAACACCTGCGGCTTCATCGACAGCGCCAAGAGCGAGGCCATCGATACCATTCTGGCGGCGGCGGAGCTGAAGGCCGCCGGTGAGGTGGGCAAAATTCTGGTAACGGGCTGTCTCAGCCAGCGGTATCAGGCGGACATTCTGGAGGAGCTGCCGGAGATCGACGGCATCATGGGGACCGGCTGCTTCGGTGACATCGTCACGGCGCTGGAGCAGGTGGTGAACGGTCAGGAGTGCCGCCATTTTGCCGACATCAACGGCCCCGTGGAGGAGCTGCCCCGTGTGTTGTCCACCCCCCGGCAGTACGCCTATCTCCGCATTGCTGAGGGGTGCAGCAACCGCTGCGCCTACTGCGTGATCCCCTCCCTGCGGGGAAACTACCGCAGCCGCCGGATGGAGGACATTCTGGAGGAGGCCCGTGCGCTGGCGGAGGACGGGGTGCAGGAGTGCATCGTCATCGCTCAGGATATCACCCGCTACGGCGTGGATCTGTACGGAGAGCGGCGGCTTCCGGAGCTGCTGCGGGAGCTGTGCAGGCTTCCCTTCCACTGGGTGCGGCTCCACTATCTCTACCCAGACAATCTCTCCGACCAGCTCATTGACACCATCGCCGGGGAGGCAAAGATCTGCAACTATCTGGATATCCCTATCCAGCACTGCAACGACACCGTTCTCAAGGCCATGCGCCGCCGGGAGACCAAGGCCGGGCTGGAGGAGCTGTTCCGCCGGGTGCGGGAGCGCATCCCCGGCGTGGTGCTGCGGACCAGCCTCATCACGGGACTGCCCTATGAGGACGAGGCGGCCTTCGAGGAGCTGTGCGACTTTTTGGGCGAGCAGAAGCTCCAGCGGGTGGGGGCCTTCCCCTACTCTCCGGAGGAGGGAACTCCGGCGGCCAGAATGCTGAACCGGGTGGACACCGAGGAGGCCCAGCGCCGGGCGGAGCTGGTAATGGAGATTCAAACACAGGTCATGGACGAGTTCAACGACAGCCGCATGGGCGACACCGTGGAGGTGCTGTGCGACGGCTATGACGTTCAGGCCATGAGCTATGTGGGCCGCAGCTACGCCGAGAGCCCCGGCATCGACGGGTGCATCTTCTTTACGGCGGAGCGGGATGTGGAGCCCGGAGACTTTGTCATGGTGCGTATCACCGGCGCCATGGACGGCGACCTCACCGGCGAAGCGGTAGAGGAACTTTCTGAGGAGGAATAAAGCTATGCCTATGAACACTGCCAACAAGCTGACCCTTGCACGGGTGTTTATGATCCCGCTGTTTCTTGTGATCGCATACTGGGGCTTCCCCGGCAGCCGCTATGTGGCGCTGGGGGTGTACATTCTGGCCTGCCTGACGGACCTGCTGGACGGGTATGTGGCCCGACACTATAATCAGGTGTCGGACTTTGGCAAGTTTGCCGATCCGCTGGCGGATAAGTGTCTGGTGATGGCGGCACTGTGCTGGTTCGTGGAGACCGGCGACATGGTGGGCTGGGTGCTGGCTGTGGTGCTGCTGCGGGAGTTCGCCGTGTCCGGAATGCGGCTCATTGCCGTGGAGAAGGGCCGGGTCATCGCCGCAGGCTGGTCCGGCAAGGTCAAGACTGCCAGCACCATGGTGTGCATCTGCCTGATGCTTTTCGGCATCCCCCACTGGCTGAATTTGGTGTGCCAGGGTGTCATTCTGGTGACCACCGTCTACTCCGGCGTGGAGTACTTCGCCAAAAACTGGGACGTATTTCAGGAGAAGAAGTAATCGGGAACACCAACCGTTTCATCCAAAAAACCAGAGGGGACGCAGCTGTTGCTGCGTCCCCTCTGGTTCTTTTGTAAGCAGGTCAGGACAGTGCGCTCAGATCCACATTGTAGAGCACCTTACTCTTGAAAGAATCGGATATGGACTTGACCTCCACCTCCACCGGCGAGGTGGTGTTGCCCAGCACATATGCACACTGGCACGACAGGGTCACACCGGGCCGGATATCCTTCATATAACTGTCTGAATCATAGTTATCGTCCCCCGTTATGATGGTGAAATCCAGTTCAACGCCGTCCTGAAACAGCTGAAAATACAGGCTCTCCATGGCAGACGTGGTCTCGTCGGAGTTGTTGGTGAAATCATAGTCCAGAATGATGGCATCTGCCCCGTCGTAGTCTTTGCCCAAGCGGACTCCGGTGATCTTCACGGCGTAATCGCCCACTTGCCCCTCGCCGGTATTCTGTGCATCACGGCCAGTATCGTCGGCATTGGTGTCCTCTTTGCCCCCGGTGCTGTCATTGCTCTGCTCCCCGGCAGGCAGGTCGGTCTTGTCCTCCACGGGAGCGTCCGCCTGCCCCGGTGTGGGATCGTTGGCCGGGGCGCTGCTGCAGCCCATCAGCAAGAGGGCCAGCACCAGCGATAAAAGCGCTGCAAATAGTCTTTTCATAGAGTCTCTCCTTTCTCATGTTGTCGCCATTATATAACATTTTGTTATTTTTGTCAATAAAACAAAATGTTTTACATATACTTCTTTGTATCTCCCATAAGCGAGGTGCAATATGTATCGAAGGATCCGGGACCTGCGGGAGGACGCCGATCTGCTTCAGAAGGATCTGGCGGCCTATCTGCAATGCACGCAAGTGTGCTACTCCTATTATGAATCGGGGAAACGGGATATCCCCACCGATGTTCTGATCCGGCTGGCCAAGCTCTATCAGGTGAGCACGGACTATCTGCTGGGCCTGACGGACCGGCGTCAACCGTACCCCGCCGGGAAAAGCCGCACTTGACACCGGCGGGAAATCCTGATACCATGTTACCGTAAATAGCACGTTGATCGGAAAGAGTACGCCCGGCGCTCCGGGCAGAGAGGGATGGCCACCGGCTGCAAGCCGTCCTGCGGAGCAAGGGCCGAAAGTGCGTCCGGGAGTGCGGGGGATGCAGACGCCCTCCGGCAGGCCGCCGTCACCGGCCATCGAGCGATAAACGAGAGTGGAACCGTGGAGCAGCCGCTTCGCCTCTCATGCCTGCGGGCATGGGAGGCGTTTTCTGTTCTGCACGGAGCTTTCCGAATTTTGCAGCTAAAATTTGCAGCCAAAAGGAGCTTGACTATGTATCTGTATAATTCTGCCACCCATAAGAAGGAGGAGTTCCGGACCCACACGCCGGGCCACGTGGAGATGTATACCTGCGGCCCCACGGTGTATCACTTTGCCCACATCGGCAACCTCCGCAGCTACATCATGGAGGATGTGCTGGAGAAGTACCTGCGCTATGTGGGCTACGATGTGAACCGGGTCATGAACATCACCGACGTGGGCCACCTGACCTCCGATGCCGACGAGGGCGAGGACAAGATGCTCAAGGGCGCCCGCCGGGAGCACAAGACCGTCATGGAGATCGCCCAGTTCTACACCGACGCCTTCTTCGAGGACTGCCGCAAGCTGAACATCAAGCGCCCCGACGTGGTGCAGCCCGCCACGGGGCTCATTGATGACTACATCCGCATCATCTCCCGCCTGCTGGAGAAGGGCTACGCCTATGTGGCCGGCGGCAACGTGTACTTCGACACCAGCAAGCTGGAGCGGTACTATGTGTTCAACGACCACAACGAGGAGGATCTGGCCGTAGGCGTCCGGGAGGGCGTGGAGGAGGACGTGAACAAGCGCAACAAGAACGACTTTGTGCTGTGGTTCACCAAGTCCAAGTTCGAGGATCAGGCCCTGAAGTGGGATTCCCCGTGGGGCGTGGGCTACCCCGGCTGGCACATCGAGTGCTCCGGCATCTCCATGAAGTACAACGGTGAGTATCTGGATCTCCACTGCGGCGGCGTGGACAACGCCTTCCCCCACCATACCAACGAGATCGCCCAGTCGGAGAGCTATCTGGGCCACCCTTGGTGCCCCCAGTGGTGCCATGTGGCCCACCTCAACACCAGCAGCGGCAAGATGAGCAAGTCCAAGGGTGAGTTCCTGACGGTGTCCCTGCTGGAGGAGAAGGGCTATGCACCGGTGGTATACCGGTTCTTCTGCCTTCAGAGCCACTACCGCAAGAGCTTGGTGTTCAGCTGGGAGAATCTGGACAACGCCGCCGTGGCCTATGGCAAGCTCATCGCCAAGATCGCCGCCCTGCCGGAGGAGGACGGTGCGGTGGATATGGCGGCGGCAGCGCCCTTGCAGCAGAAGTTCCGCACGGCCATGGACAACGACCTGAACACCTCCATGGCGGTGACGGTGCTGTATGACGTGCTGAAGGCCAAGACCAACGGGGCCACCAAGCGGTATGTGCTGGCGGACTTCGACCGGGTGCTGAGTCTGGATCTGCTGGAGAATGCCGCCCGGAAAAAGGCAGAGCAGAAGCAGACCGCTCCGGTCTCCGGCGGGTTCCAGATCGTCAGCGAGAGCGGCGAGACGGACGCTCAGGTGGAGGCTCTGCTGCAGGCCCGCTACGACGCCAAGAAGGCCAAGGACTTCACCGAGGCGGACCGCATCCGGGACGATCTGAAGGCCATGGGCGTGGAGATCACGGACATCCCCGGTGGTGTGCGCTGGAAGAGATAACGCTTTCATAGGTCAAGGGGAGGAGAATGCCTGTGCCGTTCTCCTCCCCTTTTGTTACCATCGGTGGCAGGCGTACTTGCCCTTGTTCATCGATGGTATGTTGTCGGCACCCTACTCTCCGGCAGTTCTTTCCTCTTTTGCCTCCGGCGCCTACTTTTCCCAGCAGTCTTTTCGTGCCTCCGGCGGGTGACTTTCTTTCAATATGCTTTTTTACATAGGAAACGTGCCCCACCGGCACGCAGAGTGACTTCTCCCAAGCGGATACTGCCGAATATCATCTGTATATTCCACCGTCAGGTATTGACAAATCTGCCCGATTTCAGTAATATGATAGAGAAAACAGGCAGAATATTGGAGGAAACGGTATGGAACTGCATCAGGCTGTGGCCGGAAATATTCACCGCATCCGCAAGTCCCAGCGACTGAGTATGGATCGGGCAGCGGAGCTGGCCGGCATCTCTGTGAGTATGTGGGGTCAGGTAGAGCGTGGCAGCGTGAACCCCACGCTGGCGGTGCTGGGCAAGATCGCCTCCGGACTCCACGTCCCTCTGGAGCTGCTCATTGAAAACCGTGAGGAGGCTCCCGCCACTCTGTACCGGGCGGTAGACGTGGCCGGGCAGCGCCTCTACGGCGGCAAAGTCATCCGCTATCCCCTGTTCCCCTTTGATACCGACAGCCGCAGCGAGAGCTGCCAGATGGATATTTTCATCAGCGGTGTCTATGAGGCGGCGGACCACGTCCCCGGCTCTCATGTGTACCTGACGGTGCTCAGCGGAACGGTGAAGGTCACCTGCGGCGGCGAAGTGTTCCGGCTGGAGAGCCGGGACTGCCTCTCCCTGCCGGGGCAGGCGGAGCGGCAGTATGTCAACGTGGGCAACACCACCGTGCGGCTGCTGGAGTGGACGGTCTACCGCAAGAACGGATGAATAATGTATGAAAAAGGATGAACCATGTTCTCGGTGGTTCATCCTTTTTTGACAGCTGCCGCAAAAAACGTAGGATTTTTCTGGATACCGTGTATGATCCAGTAGAAGCGAAGAGAGGGAGACCGTATGCAGGAGCGGAAGAGCATCGCCTTGCTGCGTGAGGGGGACGAGCAAGGGCTGCACGCCCTGCTGGTACACGATGGGCCGCTGTGCGATACGTCATCGCTCCCATTCTGCGGGACCCTCAGGAGCGGGAGGAGCGTCTTTCCGAGGTGACCATGCGGGTCTGGGAGAAAATCGATGTCTTTCAGGAGGAGCGGGGAAGCTGGAATGGCTGGCTGACCTCCCTCACCCGTCATACGGCGCTGAATCACGCCCGGCGGATCTCCCGGCACGGCGGGGCCGAAGCCCTGTCGGAGGATCCCCCCTCCCCGGAGCTGACGCCGGAGGAAGCGCTTTTGCGTCAGGAGCGGCAGACCGCCCTGTAAGCGGCGCTGGGGCAGCTATCCGCCGGTGAGCGGCTTCTGTTTTACCGAAAATACTACTATCTGCCCTCCACCGCCCAGATCGCCTTGGAGCTGGGGCTTACGGAGCGGGCGGTGGAGGGCCGGCTATACCGGCTGAAACGGCAGCTGCGGAAATTGCCGGGAGGTGATGAGCGTTCCTAAGGAGGACTGGGGCTTTCTGAACGAAAAGGCCTTCGAGGCCGCATTGCAGGCCAGTGTACCGGAGCGCCTGCCGGATAAGGTGGCGGTCACTCCGTGAAAGCGGGCCATGGGCCGGGTGCTGGCAGGCACGGCCCTGACCGCCCTGGGGACGAATCTCTGGGGACTGAACTACCTTTTGCCCGGTATCGGGCTGGTGCTGATGCTACTGGGCTTCCGGCTCCTGCGGCGGGAGGAGATCGAGGCCTGTCGCAGGGCCATACAGGTAGTGGTCAGCGTTCAGGAGTTCGACCAGAAGGGAGGCTTTTGCCGGAGCAGCGGCTCCAACCCGCTGTGCATAACCGGGGTAGGGGTAAAGCTGACGGGAGAGCCTGCCGGCTGGATGATCTTCCACCACTTTCTCTGGAACACGGCCCCGCCCTTCCATGGGACAGCCGCCATACAGCTCTGCCGGTATACCAGTCGGATGAGCTGTGGAGCGCCGCCGGAGAGGTCGCCGGCCGGGTTCTGTACGATCGGGACGGGGAGACCTTCCGGGCGCCCTACCACTCTCTGGAGGCGGATACCTCCCCCTACGGCTATCAGGGCATCTATGGACAGCGGGACATTTTCGGGACATTTTCTCTGTCCACTGCGGCGCAGCACGGGCGGGGCTATGTGGTCTATGCCGCCGATGAAATTCCTCACGCAGAATACCGAAATGTGCCGGATAGCCGGTTCAATTACAGCTATCCGTACAGATTTCTGCAATACCCGGCAAAAACGGCACTGGAAAACCGGATGTCCGATCATGGGGCATTTCGGACCGTCTGGAGCGATCTGCGCTACGGCCCCGAAGTAACTCCACCTGTCATCAAGAAGAACGATCAGCGGAATGACCCTCCGGCAAAAGCCGGAGGGTCATTCTGATATTTTTTCATTCGATAGTCTGCCGACCGGCAACGGGAGCAGAACAAAAAATTGGAAATTCACGGTTTATAGGATAAGTCATTTGGCAAGCCACCTCACCCGGCACGGTGCCGCATTTGGTAAGGCGGCCCATCTGGCAGGGTGTTCTACTCGGCAGGGTACACCATTTGGCAGGACACCTCATTGAGCAAGGTGTTCCAACCGGCACACACCGTTCGGAAAGATCTGCCGATTCGGGGATGGCAGCGTTACGGGCGCACCTGCGGAAGACTGGCGGCGGCTACGGACTGGCCGATGCGGCGGAAGCGATCGTCCGGCAGCAGCACCTCCAGCGGCAGCTGAGGGTACTCCTCCGCCAGCACACGGCGGCAGGTCTCCGTCATCCACTCCCCGCCGATACCGGAGGCCACACGGCCCAGCACCATCACATGGCGCAGCGGGTAAATTTCAGCGTACAGGGCCAGCGTATGGGCAAGGCACACCCCCATATCCCGGAAGATCCTCCGGGCAGCGGGATGGCCCTGCCGGGCCAGCTCCTGCACCTGCCGCAGCTGTTGAGCCGGGGTCAGGGCCGCATCTGTGGGAACTCCTGCGGCAGCGGCCAGCCGGATCACGGCGTCCTGAGAAAAGTACTGCCCCCCTACGCCGGTATCACCGGACCACGGGTCTCTGGGGGCCGCCTCTGCCAAATCCACCGGCGCAAAGGCCAGCTCATTGAGCCAGCCGGAGACACGGCCCTGTGCATCCACATAGCCCGCCGCCTGACTGGTCCCCATAGCGATGCCCATGACGGGGCCGGTGCCGAGACTCATATAGCCCGCCAGCGCCGTGACATCGCCGTCGTTGGCCACCGCCAGCGGGACATTCCCCATGGCGGCTGCGGCTCTGCGGTAGAGGGTACGTCCCTCCTGTTGGCGCTCCGGCGGGACGGCAGCCAGCAGCGCCGACACCATCAGCTCATCTCCCCGGACGATGCCGGCGGTGGAGACGCCGATGGCATCCACACGGGGCAGATGGGCCGCCGCCGTGCGGAGGGCGCAGAGCACCTCCCGCTGATGATACTGGGGGTCGGCGGCGGTCTTGGGGTGCCAGACCACCTCCTCGGAGTAGACGGTGCGGCCATCCACCACGGCGGAGACCTTGCGGTCAGAGCCGCCGGCGTCAAATCCGATGCGGCAGCCCTCCAGATGCCCGCCTATGGGGCGGGCCGCCGGTCGGGGCTCCGGGAAGCGCTCCCCCGCCGCCTCCACGCAAAATGGGCGGCCGTACACCGTCTCCATCATGGCCACGTCAAAGGCACGGGAGCCGTGGGGGCTGAAGATTTCCCCCAACTGGGAGATCAGAACTCCGTCCCCCTGCAGCGTCACCCGCCACCCTCCGACGCTCCACAGCAGCAGCTTGATGGTGCGCTCCAGATATTGCAGATCGGCAGGGCTCCCGCCACGGATGCGTGTCTCATACACCACGGTGCCGTTCCCCTCCACGGCGATGCGGAAGGGCTGGCGGGCCTGGGACAGATAGGCCGTCCGCCACGGGGCAAAGGGCAGAAAGTCCGGCTGCAGGCAGGGGACATTTTTTACGGAAAACGGGATGCCCAAATACTCCATAGCAGGCTCCTCCTTATGGGCGCTCTATTGGCAGTCCTCCGCCGGCTGTTCCTCCGGACGGCGGGCGGTGTCCACGGCGCCCCGGTACACCACCAGCCGGTCATAGACATATTCCGTGACCAGATTCAGCACCATGTTCAAAAACGTCACCAGATACTCGTTCCAATGGAGGGTATCCGCCAGATAGCTGCCCAGCAGGGTGGACAGGGGGGTGAAGGCACAGTAGTACAGCAGCACCAGCGCCATGGCCTGTGGGACGTTGTTGGCGCTCTGGAAGGTGAACTTTCGATTCAGGGTGAAGTTCCACAACACCGAGAGGGTCAGAGCGATGAGATAGCAGGGCCAGTAGCTCCCGTGCAGCAGCTCATTGAGCAGGGCAAAGGAGGCCATTTCGATGGCCCCGGCGGAGATGGAGAACAGTGTGAATTTCAGCACCCGGCCCCACTCTCTTTTGTTTTTCATGGGGTAAGTCGTTCCTTTCTGCGGGTCACTGGTTGGCCTTGCGGAGAAGGGTCTCCCACTCCTTCACGATGGAGCGGTCGGTAAAGTAGTCGATCCGCATGGCCTTGCGGACCTGCGCCAGCGTCTCGTTGGTGGTCTCCGCCGCCTTGACGGTGCCGGCGGCAAGGATATCGTACACCGTATCGATGTCCTTCGCCCATCTGGCCCGCTCCTCCCGGATGGGGGCCAGCGTCTCCTCCAGCACGTTGAAGAGGAATTTCTTGCAGGTGCCGTCCCCCAGGCCACCCCGACGGTAGTGGGCCTTCATCTCCTCCAGATTGGCGTAGTCCGGCAGGAACTCCGCAAAATGCTCGTCGGTGCAGAAGGCATCCAGATAGGTGAACACCACGTTGCCCTCGGTGTGGCCCGGATCGCTGATCTGGAGGTGGAGGGGGTCGGTGAACATCTTTCCGTTGATCTGTTTTTTCACCACGGCGGCACTGTCGGACAGGTAGATGCAGTTGCCAAGGGATTTGCTCATTTTGGCCTTGCCGTCCACGCCCGGCAGACGGCGCTGCATCTCGTTTTCCGGGATCATGGCGGTGGGCATGGTCAGCGTCTCGCCATAGATGCGGTTGAACTTCTCCACGATCTCACGGGTCTGCTCCAGCATGGGAAGCTGATCCTCGCCCACAGGCACCACGTTGGCGTGGAAGGCCGTGATATCGGCGGCCTGAGAGACGGGATAGGCGAAAAAGCCCACCGGCAGGCCCTCGTCGGCAAAGCCCCGCATCTGGATCTCGGACTTCACCGTGGGGTTGCGGGAGAGACGTGCCGTGGTGACCAGATTCATATAGTAAAAGGTCAGGGCATGGAGCGCCGGGAGGGTGGACTGCACGCAGATGGTGGACTTGGTGGGGTCGATGCCCACGGAGAGGTAGTCCAGCACGACGTTGATGATATTCTCCCGGATCTTGCCGGGGTTGTCGGCGTTGTCGGTCAGGGCCTGATCGTCAGCGATGAGGATGTTGATCTCGTCGAAGCGGCCGGAATTCTGAAGCTCCACCCGGCGCTTCAGGGAGCCCACATAGTGGCCCAGATGCAGGCGGCCGGTGGGACGGTCGCCGGTAAGAATGATGTTTTTCATGGTGATCCCTCCGCAAATCTTCGTTTGCTGTATGATGTCAGGATATTATACCACAGGTGCGCCGATTTTTCCAACAGAAAAATTGGGGGATGCTGCCCCGGTGGGCGGGTGGAATATTGCGTCCGGCTTTGACGTCCCGTTGGGCCGTGCGAAGCCGGAACTCGTTTCGAATCCACCAGATGCCAAAAAGAGACGCACCATGCGGAATGCCCAGCTTTGTGGTGTTAGAGGGAATCGCTTCCCTATGAGGCAAGGAAAGGGGCGTGTGAGGGGGAAACCTTGGGCGGTTTCCCCCTCACGATTTTAATCAAAGGCCGCTTGCGGCCCCGGTTTTTGCACAGCAAAAACCGGCAGGCACCAAAAAGAGAAGCACCGCTTTGCGGTGCTTCTCTTTTTGGTGCCCCGTCGGGGATTCGAACCCCGGACACCCTGCTTAAAAGGCAGGTGCTCTACCGACTGAGCTAACGGAGCGGACGGTTTATTTTCGCAGGAGGGCAGGCAGCCGATCATGCCGGTACGACCCTCCGGATACACTTTGGCAGGGATGGCTGGACTCGAACCAGCGAGTGAGGGAGTCAAAGTCCCTTGCCTTACCACTTGGCTACACCCCTGTGTGAAAAAAGGTCAGGGATTGGGATCTCTCCCAATCCCTGATATTCAGTGGGGTGGGTAAAGGGACTCGAACCCTCGACACCCGGAACCACAATCCGGTGCTCTAACCAACTGAGCTACACCCACCAAATATGAACCGCAAGGGATGCTGACGATGCTCCTTCAGCAAAAGAGTGGCGCGCCAGAAGGGACTCGAACCCCTGGCCTACTGCTTAGAAGGCAGTTGCTCTATCCAACTGAGCTACTGGCGCAAATAAAGTCAGTGGAGCGGGTGACGGGAATCGAACCCGCATCCCCAGCTTGGAAGGCTGGTGCCCTGGCCATTGTGCTACACCCGCATGGGTCCTCCGCAAAATCGTCAGCTTTGATATGTTACCATGTTTCACGCCCTTTGTCAACGGGATAATCGGATTTTTTTGAAGTTTTTTCCGGCGGGAGGCGGCGGCAGAGAGGCTCTTGTGAAGAAAATAACGCTTGTAAAGGCTGGGGCGGTATGCTATCATTATCACGATATACTCCCCATGATGTGGGGTCGGAAACAAAAAGATAAGGAGAATTTCATCATGAAAGTACTTGTCATCAATGCGGGGAGCTCTTCCCTGAAGTATCAGCTCATGGATCCGGAAACCGGCAAGGTCTTTGCCAAGGGCCTGTGCGAGCGCATCGGCCTGGACGGCAAATTCACCTACAAGCCCCAGGTGGAGGGCAAGGAGACCATCAAGGCCGCCGATGTGGCCATGCCCACCCACTCCGAGGCCATCCAGACCGTGCTGAACGCTCTGGTGGATCCCCAGAACGGCGTCATCTCCTCCATGAAGGAGATCGATGCGGTGGGTCACCGTGTGGTCCACGGCGGCGAGACCTTCGCCTCCTCCGTGCTCATCAACGATGAGGTGCTGAAGGCCGTGGAGGACTGCACGCCTCTGGCTCCCCTGCACAACCCTGCCAATATCATCGGCATCGAGGCCTGCCGCAAGGTGCTGGGCGACGACGTGCCGCAGGTGGCTGTGTTCGACACCGCTTTCCACCAGACCATGCCGGAGCACGCCTATCTGTACAGCATCCCCTACAAGTACTATGAGAACGACAAGCTGCGCCGCTACGGCTTCCACGGCACCTCCCACCGCTATGTGACCCTGCGGGCCGCCGAGCTGCTGGGCAAGGATCCCAAGGATCTGAAGATCGTGTCCTGCCATCTGGGCAACGGCTCCTCTCTGGCCGCTGTGGACGGCGGCAAGTGCGTGGACACCTCCACGGGTCTGACGCCGCTGGCCGGTCTGCCCATGGGTACCCGTGCCGGTGACATGGACGTGGGCGTTATCGAGTATGTGGCCAACAAGTACGACCGCTCCATCTCCTCTGTGATGGAAGGTCTGAACAAGCGCTCCGGCATGATGGGTCTGTCCGGTGTGTCCTCCGACTTCCGTGATCTGGAGGCTGCTGCCGCCAAGGGCCATCACCGCTCCGCCATCGCCCTGCGGATCTTTGAGTACCGTGTACACAAGATGATCGCTGAGTACGCCGCCGCCATGAACGGCGTGGACGTGGTGGTCTTTACCGCCGGTGTGGGTGAGAATGCCCCCTCCACCCGTGCTCACATTCTGGAGGGTCTGGAGTTCATGGGCATTACCTGCGACGAGGAGAAGAACAACACCCGTGGTGAGGAGCGCATTATCTCCAAGGATGGCGCCCCTGTCACTGTGATGGTCATCCCCACCAATGAGGAGCTGATGATCGCTCAGGACACCCTGTCCATCGTGGAGGAGAACAAGAACAAGTAAGCTTGTTTGACGCAAGGAGCCGACTGCTATGCAGTCGGCTCCTTTTTTGTTTGTTGGGGAGCCCGGAAATTTTTCCCTGTTGTCCGGTGGAGGGCAACAGGCGGTACAACTTTCCCAGCGGGGACGCCACAGGCAGAAGGGAGTGTGAGAACATGGAGACAATACGAGAGGAGGCGGCGGTATGGAGCTGCTGACGGTTCTGGCGGGCATCTCCTCCTGCGTCACCGGAATCGGTGCGGCGCTGATCCTGCTGCTGCGGCCGGTGCGGGAGGCGCTGACGGGGACGAAGCACCTGCGGGAGGGGCAGAAATGCCTGTTGCGGAGCAATATGCTGCATACATACTATAAGAATAGGGAGCACTCCGCCATCCGGCAGTATGAGTATGAGAATTTTCTGCTGGAGTACCGGGCCTATAAGGCCCTGCGGGGCAATTCCTTCATCGATCGTATCTATCAGGAGGTCAAGACCTGGGACATTATATCATAAGGAGGGCTTTTATGGAAAATCTGGGTATTGCCAGCGTGGCGGCCATCACCGTCATCACCTATCTCATGGGCATGGCCGTGCGGGCCAGCCGGATGGACAACAAGTGGATCCCCATTCTCTGCGGCCTGCTGGGCGGGCTGCTGGGGCTGGTGAGCTTCTATCTGCTGCCCATCCCCGACTATCCGGCGGGGGACCCTATCACCGCTGCGGCGGTGGGCATCGTCAGCGGTCTGGCGGCCACGGGACTGCATCAGGCGGCCAAGCAGCTGGGCAAGGAGGCGGGCGGAGATGCCTAAGGTGTATCTGTCCCCGGCGTATCACTACTGGAATCCCTGCGCCGTGGCGGGGTGCGACGAGACCACCCACAACAACCTCTATCTGGATGTGCTGGAGCCGTATCTGGCAGCCTGCGGCATCCAGTATAAGCGGGGGCCACGACGGACGCCCAAGTCCGGTGAGGACGGGGACGCCCTGATGCTGCAGGCGGTACGGGAATCCGATGCGTGGGGTGCCGACGTCCACTACGTCAGCCACACCAACGCCGCCAACGGCGGCGTCCGGGGCTACCGGCCTATGATCTATCCCGGCTCCGGCGGCGGGCGAAAGCTGGCGGCGTGTATCCTGAAGTATCGCCGGAAAATCTACGACCAGCCCATCCGACTGTCGGAGAGCAGCGTGTGGTATGAGCTGCGGGCTCCGGCGGCGGTGAGCTTCTATGAGGAGCACGTGTTCCACGACAACGCCTCCGACGCCCAGTGGTTCCACAGCCATCTGGGGGCCATTGCAGAGGCTACCTGCCGGGGACTGTGCGAGTATTTCGGTATCCCGTACCGGGCGCCGGGGACGGCCAAGCCGTCTCCTGCGCCGACCATCAGGAAGGAGGAACAGGTGACCGTGGAGCTGCGTATGCTGAAGCGTGGCATGGAGGGCGGTGACGTCCGGAGCGCCATGCTGCTGATGAAGGACAAGGGGTACTACCCCTACGCCATCCCCGTCAGTGACAAGCTGTTCGGGGCCAAAATGGAGGCCGGTCTGCGGAAGATGCAGGCCGACCACGGCCTCGGCGTGGACGGTATCTTGGGGGCCGCCAGTTGGGGCTATCTGCTGGGGCGATAAGGATAAAGTCAGAGCACACAGTGTAAGCTGTGTGCTCTGACTTGGATGTGTGAGATGCCGCCTGTTTCGTGCAGAGCTGCAGATTTTTGAGCAGAATCGCTGTGCTTGGACTTAGTCCTGCATGATGCGTTTCACGCTTTCACGAAGTTCTTCTATCGTATCGCACTGTCCAATCAGTTCAATAATTGCTCGCAGCAGTGCTTCCGTATAATTCATCTCCATTTTCTCCCTCCTCTCATTCCTTTGTCAGTTGGGTCAGGAAGGCCATGACCACACGGTTCAGATCCTTCATGGCGGCGGGGAAGTTGAAAGCGAAGTCGTGGTGCTCAAACAGGCAGTCCGACACGGACTTGATGGCCATGAACTTCACCCCGTTTCGCAGGCACACCTGCGCCACGGCGCAGCCCTCCATCTCGCACAGCAGCGGGTGGAAGGTATCGGCGATCCAGTGGGAGCGGGGGGTATCGGTGGCGAACCAGTCGCCGGTGGCCACCCAGCCGGTGCGATAGGGGACTCCGGTGGCATCCATGGCGGCCTTGGCGGCAGGCAGGTCCGCCGTGGGGAACTGAATCTGGTTGACGGTGGACACCAGTCCCACGGGATCGCCGATGGCGGTGGTGTCCACATCGTGCTGCACGAAGCCCTCCGCCAGAACGATGGTGCCGATGGGGACATTCTCGAAGCAGCCGGCCACACCGGCGTTCAGCACCAGATCCGGGTGGTAGAGGCTGATGAGCAGCTGGGCGCCCATGGCGGCGTTGACCTTGCTGACGCCGCAGCAGCAGGCGATGATATGGGGGCGGATCTGATAAAAGGACACGCCCGCCTCCGTGCGGATGGGAGTGCGGGTCTCGTCTGTCAGCAGCGTCTCTATTTCGCCGGGCATGGCGTATACCAGACCAATGGTCATGATGGAGTTCCTCCTTAAAGTGCGTATTTTTCTCCATTGTAACGGGATGGGGGACGTGTGTCAAGGGAAAGCGCCTGCGGGAGAGAAAAAGTCCCTCCGGGAAGGCCGGAGGGACTTTGGGACAGTGCTTACTCCCGGCGCAGGGCCTCGATGGGGTTCAGGCGGGAGGCCTTGACGGCAGGTACCAGACCGAACACGATGCCGATGACCATGGAGAAGGCCACCGCCACAATGCAGGCCGGGGCGCTGATGGCCACTGCCGTACCCATGACGTGGCTCAGCATCTCCGCCAGACCGATACCGCACAGGACGCCCAGCAGGCCGCCCAAGCTGGTAAGCACCGCCGCCTCCGTCAGAAACTGCCAGAGGATGCGGCTCTTCCGGGCGCCGATGGCGATTTTCAGGCCGATCTCACGGGTGCGCTCGGTGACGGAAACCAGCATGATGTTCATGACGCCGATGCCGCCCACCACCAGTGAGATGGCGGCGATCCAGATCAGCTGGCGGTTGGTGGTCTCCGACAGGCTTTGCAGCTCGGAGGCCTGCTTCAGCAGATCCTGCGCCTGATAGGTCAGCTGGCGGTTGGTGACCACCTGACTGTTCAGGTAATCCGCCACGCCGCTTCCGGCCTTGGTCATATCGTTGGTGGAGGAGGCCCGCACCGCCACGTTCATAGGCTCGTCGTAGCGGAAGGCGATGGGCCAGCAGCTCTCCGGGATCATAACGGTACCGGAGGTGGTGCGGGCGTACATCTGATAATCCTCTACACTGTTGATGACCGGCTGGGAGGTGACCCTCTGGCTCACCACGCCCACCACGGTGAAGGGTTCGCCCTGCATCTCGATGACACCGCCGATGGGGTTCTGTCCGGGAAACAGGCTCTGGGCCGCCGTCGTATCGATGACGGCCACCTTGCGGCGGGAGGAGAAATCCTCCGGCAGGAAGGCACGACCGTAATTCACCTGATAGCCCGCCACGGAGAGATAGTGGTCGTCCACGCCGTTGAGGGTGCCGGTGAAGGACTGGTTGCCGGCATAGATGCCGTCGGCCCACGTGCGCTGGCGGTACATGGCCACGGCGGAGACGCCGGGCAGGGCATCCATCTCGTCCCGCATGGCAGACGTGATGGCGGCGATGCCCTCCGGCAGCTCCCCGTAGGAGAAGTCCACGGTGCTGCCGTCCTGCGTCAGCTGCACCTGCACCATGTCGTTGCCGGCACCGATGAGGTTCTGCTTGATCTGCTCGTTGGTACCACGGATGGTGGAGACGATGGTGATGATGGCGGCAATGCCGATGATGATGCCCAGCATGGTCAGAAACGACCGCAGCTTATGGCTCCACACGCCTTGCAGCGCCAGATTGATATTTTCCAACATAGTTACCGCCTCCTTACCAGCTGTACAGGGCATCCACGGTGGCTTCCTCCGTTTTGGCTCCGGACACCACGTCCCGGCCATAGGGGAAGGCCACATAGTCCTCCGGCGTCAGGCCGCCACGGATCTGGGTGTAGCTGTCCCACACCACCTTACCGGTCTGGACCCAGCGCTGCTCCAGCTTGCCGTTCTCCCCACGGGCCATGACGTAGCTCTTGCCGTTTTCCGTGCGGACGTACATATTCTCCAGATACAGGCTGCTGCCGTCGCTGTCGGATACCGCCTGATAGCTGATGCTGACGCTCTCCCCCTCCTGCAGCTGCTGATCCTCGCTGACGAACACCTTGAAGGGGTAATAGGATACATTGGGGTTACCATCACCCCCATAGGAATCGCCGTCGGTGGGATAGGTGCTGATCTCCACCACCTCGCCGGTGCAGGCAGCCCCGGTCATCCGTGAGCTGATATTCACCGTCTGGCCCACCTTCACGGTGTCCAGCCGCAGCTCGCTGACGGTGCCGGTGACGTAATAGCCGCCGCCGGCAGAAACCTCCACCACCGCTTCGTTGTTGGCAGCGGCATCCCCCGGAGAACGGACGGTTTTGACCACACCATCCAGCTGGCTGTACACGCTGCCGTCGGATGCCTCCGTCTGCTTTTTACGCAGGTCCAGCTCCGCCATTTTGATGGAGGTCTCCGCCTCCTGAATCTCCCGGAGTTTATCGTTCTGCATCCGCAGCAGCTCCGCCTTGGTATAGGATCGGCTCAACAGCTCCTGCACCCGCTGCAGCTCCTTGCGCAGCTGACGTATCTCGTCGGTGGTGCCGTCCACGGAGATATCCTCCGCCGCCGGAAGCTCCGCCAGCGACACGGAGATGGCTCCGTTCTCTCCACGGATCAGGTGCAGGCCCCAGCTGCCGATGATGTCCCCCAGTGTCTCGTCGCCCCGGTGGGTCACCAGCACCACATACAGTTCCTTCTCCCCTTCCGGCAGCAGCACCGACAGGTTCTGCTCCGTCAGGGCATCACCGCTGTTCCAGTCGCAGTAGAGGGGATCCTCCGCCGTACCGGCGGCGCTGCCACGCAGCAGGGGCTTGCCGGGTTGGATGGGCTTGGAATCCCGGCGAATGATCTCGCCGGTAGAATCCGCCAGCTTCTTCTCGATCTTGGCGGACAGCGCATCCGCCTGCTGCTGGAGCTTCTCCTTGTCCTCGGCCAGCTGAAGCTGCTGGAGTTCCTTGCGGGTGTTCTCCTGTTGCAGCCGCAGGCGCTCCAGAGCGATGCGGGCCCGCTCCACGTCCAGCTCCGTCAGGGTGCTGTCGTAGCTCAGCAGGCGGTCTCCCTTCTTTACCGTCTGGCCCTCCGTCACATAGACCTGCGCAGAGCTCTGGGTCTTGGAGAGGTACACCTTCTGGAGCTTATCCATGGTAACGGTACCGCTGGTTTCCGTGGTGTCACCCCCATACTCCGTCATGCCGATTTCTGTCACGGGATAGACCTTTACGGCGCTGCGGCTGCCGTTGCGAAGCAGCGTCAGCCCACCCCACACCAGAGCGCACACACCCACTACGATACCCGCCGCCAGCAGCGGCCGCTTGAGCTTACTGTTCATGGTTGTCACCTCCGCTGAGGACACCATCCCGGATGGTCATGATCCGCTGGGCCTGCTGCGCCACCTGCGCATCGTGGGTAATCATGATAATAGTGGCACCGTTTTCATGGAGCTGATGGAACAGCTCCATGACCTGTGCGCCGCTGGCAGAATCCAAGGCGCCGGTGGGTTCGTCCGCCAGCAGCAGCTTGGGGCCGCCCACCATGGCCCGTGCAATGGCCACACGCTGGCACTGGCCGCCGGACAGCTGGTCCGGGCGATGGTCGATCCGGTCGCCGAGGCCCACCATCTCCAGCGCCGCACGGGCCCGCTCCCGGCGCTCCGCCTTCTTCACCCCGCCGTACAGCAGCGGCAGGGCCACGTTATCCAGCGCCGTCAGCCGGGGCAGCAGATGAAAGGACTGGAACACGAAGCCCAGCTCCTGGTTCCGCACCTGCGCCAGCTGTAGGTCCGTGCAGGCAGTGATATCCTGCCCGCACAGGAGATAGCTGCCGCTGGTGGGCTCATCCAAACAGCCGATGATGTTCATCAGCGTGGTCTTGCCGCTGCCGGATGGTCCCATGATGGCAAGGTATTCTCCCTCGGCCACATCCAGACTCACGTCCCGCAGCACACGGGTCACGGTCTTGCCCATGGGGTAGTCCTTGCAGATATTCCGCATTTCAAGGATCATGCTCAGCCCTCCGTCACGGTGTTGTCTTTGGCAGTACCGTCCGTTACGGCACCGCCACCACCCTCCGGCTGTTCAACGCCGCCACCCGATGCATTGCTATCGTCCGGCTTAAAGGTGCGCTGGTCATAGGGAACACAGATCATTCCCACCGTCAGTGTCTCATCCGGGTAGGCGATATAATCCTCCGTCGTCAGCCCGCTCTCCACGGGATAGGTGGCCAGCGTCTCCTCATAGGTACCCAAGGTCAGGCTGCGCTTTTCCAGCTTCCCGTTCTTATCCTGCGCCCACACCCACGGGGAGGTGTCGGCGTCATTGATGTAATAGGCGGGCAGGTGGATACCCTCCTGCCGCTGGCCCTGACCGTGATCCGGCTCGATGTAAACGTGCTGGCCCATCAGCAGACCATCGCTGCTGTCCAGCGTCACATAGAAGGGGTACTTGCTGGCGGTGGACACGTCGCTGCCGCCGTCCATGGTGTTTTGATTGCTACCGGTGGCGGGATTCTTCCAATCAATAGAACTGATACTGCCCTTCCAGACGTCACTGCCCACACGGGAACGGACCAGCACCTCCGCCCCCTTGGACAGGGCCGACGCATTGTTCTCATTGACGTAGCCCTTCACACGGAAGCCTGCCGTCTCCACGATGGTCATGAAGGGTAGGGCTTTGCCGTTGCTGTCGGTGCCTCCGTTCTCGTTCACCGCCTGCACCCGGCCGTCTACCGGAGAGGTGACGTCGGCGCTGCCGACGCTGTTGCCGAGACGCTGCACCTCCTTCTCCTTCAGGGTGATGTTGTACTGCTGCTCCAGAATGGCCGCCGTGGCCTCCCGGATCTCCAGATCGTATTGCAGCTGCTGATCTGCCGAGACGTTGCTCTTGTCCCGTTCCAGACGGGCTTTCTCCTCCTGCTTGGCGCTGAGGGTACTTTTCATCTGTTCCAGCTCCAGCTGGGCCTTCTCCAGATCCAACTGGGCCTGCGTCTGGTCGTAGGTAAAGAGGGTCTGGCCTTTTTTCACCTCGTCTCCGGTCTTTACGGCAACGGAAGCCACCTGACGGCTGTCATCCTTCTCCACCTTCGTTTCGCCCTGAGCGCTGACGACTCCGGCGAAGCGATCCGCCTGTCCCACGCCGCTCAGGCCGCAGATCATGGATACGGATTCCACCGACGCCTTGCCTTTGCTGCTTTTTCCGCAGCCCGCCAAGCTGCTCAGCAGCAACAGCGCCGCTAAAAGCAGTGCCATCTTTTTCATGTCATTTCTCCTTTAATTTCACTGTGTTTTGCCCAAGCGGCTCCTTGCGCCGCCGGTCTTTCCTTTTATAGGACGGCAATGGGCCGGAAAATGTTCCCTCCATCGCCTATGGCGGTGAAAATGAGCATTGACAGTCCACGCAACGCAGAGTATGATATATTACAGATATATCATGGAGGTAGGGCTATGGAACTGCTCAGCTATCGAACCTTAGGCACCGAGGCGTCCCTGTCCCGGCGAATGCCGGAGCGTGTCCTGCAATTTGGGGACGGCAACTTCCTGCGAGGCTTTGTGGATGATTTCATCGATCAGATGAACGAAAAGGCGGACTTTGACAGCAGCGTGGTAATCGTCCCTCCGGCCTCCACCGGCAAGACGGGGCGCATCAACCGGCAGGACGGGCTGTATCAGCTGTATCTGCGGGGAAGGCTCAACGGTCAGGTGGTCAACCAGCGGCGGCTCATCCGGTGCGTCAGTCGTGCACTGGACGTGTTCATTCAATGGCAGGAGCTGCTGGACTTCGGGTGCGGCGATGAACTGCGGTTTGTGATCTCCAACACCACGGAGGCAGGCATCGTCTATGACCCCACCTGCCGCTTTGACGACTGCCCGCCCGCCTCCTTCCCCGCCAAGCTGACCCGGCTGCTGTGGCAGCGCTGGCACGCCGGAAAGCCGGGGCTGATCCTCCTGCCCTGTGAGCTCATTGCCAACAACGGCACCGTCCTGCGGGACACCGTGCTGCGCCACGCCGCCGACTGGGCGCTGGAGGAGGACTTCCTGCGCTGGCTGCGGGAGGAGAACCGGTTCTGCAATACGCTGGTGGATCGCATCGTCACCGGCTATCCTGCCGCTCAGGCTCCCCGGCTCAATGCCGAGAACGGCTATGAGGATGCCCTGCTGGATACCGCAGAGCCCTTCGGGCTGTGGGTCATCGAGGGCGACGAGGCCCTGAGCCGGGAGTTTCCCGCCCAAAAGGCGGGGCTGCCGGTGAAGTTCGTGGCGGACCACCATCCTTATAAGGAGCAGAAGGTCCGCATTCTGAACGGCGCCCACACCAGCATGGTGCTGGCGGCCTATCTGGCGGGCCACGACATCGTCCGGGAGTGTATGGAGGACGAGGCCGTCCGGGCGTATCTGGAGGGGGCGCTGTTTCAGGAGATCATCCCCACCCTATCCCTGCCCCGTGAGGACTGCGAAGCCTTTGCCCGTGCGGTGGAGGAGCGGTTCGCCAACCCCTACATCGATCACCGGCTGCTGGATATCGCCCTGAACTCTGTCTCCAAGTGGCGGGCACGGGTGCTGCCCAGTGTCACCGCCTATCTGGAAAAGACGGGGCGGCTGCCGGTGCGGCTGACCTTCTCCTTCGCTGCCCTGTGTGCCTTCTATACCCAAGGTCAGCGCAGCGGCGAGACATACCCTGTGCGGGACGAGGCGGCCGTGCTGGAGTTCTTTGCCGCCCATGCAGAGGATACGTCGCAGATGCTGATAACGGCGTTGGCCGCACAGGAGAACTTCTGGGGGCAGGATCTGAACCAACTGCCCGGCTTTACAGCCGCCGCAGCCGCTCATCTGGAGCGCATCCGCCGGGACGGCATAGCCGCCGCCATGGATGCCTGCCGAAAGGAGGCGGTGCTATGAGTCATATTCTGCAAATCCATCCCGACGACAACGTAGCTGTGGCGCTGGAGCCTTTGAAGTCCGGAGAGACATTGGAAACCTCCGCCGGGACCGTAACCCTGCGGGAGGATATCCCCCAAGGTCACAAGCTGGCGCTGATGGATATCCCCTCCGGGGCCGCCGTAGTGAAATACGGCTTTCCCATTGGCCACGCTACCCAAGCCATCCATGTGGGCGACTGGGTCCACAGCCACGATCTGGCCACCTCCCTCGACGGAGAGGCCGTTACCTCGGCGTCCATCGCCGTCCCGACGCAATCAGTGGCCCCTGCCTCCCGCACCTTTCAGGGCTTTCGCCGCAAGGGAGGTGTGGGCATCCGCAATGAGATCTGGATCATCCCCACCGTGGGCTGTGTCAACAGCGTGGCTGAAACGCTGGCACGGATAGTCTCCCGCGATATCCGAGGCAGCGTGACGGGTGTCTACGCTTGGCCCCATCCCTATGGCTGTTCCCAAACGGGAGACGATCAGGAGCATACCCGTCGTATCCTGTGTGATCTGATCCGCCATCCCAATGCAGGCGGTGTACTGGTGCTGGGACTGGGCTGTGAAAACAGCAACATCGGGGAGCTGAAAAAGCTGCTGGGGGACTGGGACCCGGAGCGAATAGCGTTTCTGGAGTGCCAGTCCGTCCCGGACGAACTGGAGGCCGGCAAGGTTCTGCTGCGCCAGCTCATTGACCACGCCGCTAAGGATGTTCGGTGCAGCATCCCCGTCAGCGAACTGGTCGTCGGTCTCAAGTGCGGCGGCTCCGACGGTCTGTCGGGCATCACCGCCAATCCGCTGGTGGGCCGCATTGCCGACCGACTGGTGGCCATGGGCGGTACGGCTCTGCTGGCGGAGGTGCCGGAGATGTTCGGCGCCGAGGGGGTGCTGTTCCGCCGCTGTGCCGACGAAACAGTACAAAAGGAACTGCCGGCATTGGTGGCGGATTTCAAGGACTACTTCGTCCGCCACGGGCAGGTGGTGTATGAAAATCCCTCCCCCGGCAACAAGGCCGGCGGCATCACCACACTGGAGGAGAAGTCTCTGGGCTGTGTCCAGAAGGGCGGCAGTTCTCCTATCTGTGGGGTACTGTCCTACGGTCAGCGGGTACAGAACAGAGGCCTGACCGTACTCCAGACCCCCGGTAACGATCTGGTATCCACCACCGCTCTGGCGGCGGCGGGAGCGCACATGGTGCTCTTCACCACTGGACGGGGAACGCCCTTTGCCGGGCCTGTCCCCACGCTGAAGATCTCCACCAACACCGCCCTGGCCCAGCGCAAGCCCCGATGGATCGACTTCAACGCCGGTACGCTGGTGCAGGGGGACTCTTGGGATGATGCCGCAGAGACTCTGCTGGACCGGGTGATGGCCACAGCCTCCGGTCTGGCCACCTGCTCCGAAAATCTGGGCTACCGGGAACTGGCCATCTGGAAGGACGGCGTTACCCTGTAAACACAGCCTACCAAAGAACATAGAACGAAAGAGGGGACAGCCCAATGGGCTGTCCCCTCTTTTTTCTTTTACTCAGAAGGAGGCGTGCATCATCGTGTGGATGGCCTCCTGATACGACAGCTGGATGTGCTCCTCCATCAGACGGCAGGCCCGATCTACATCCTTCTCCAGAATGGCATCCAGAATGTCGATATGCTCCCGGTTACTGGTCTGATAGCGGTCAGCGCTCCACGCCGTGACCCGGATCAGGTTCAGGAAGTCTACCAGACTCCGCATGAGGTTGGAAGCATACTGATTGTGAAACACGTCCACCAACTCCAGATGAAACCGGTTATCCAAATCGATCAGCGGTGCCGCCGTCTCGCCGGCGTTGGAGGCCGTATCATCGGCATGACCCTGCAGCAGCGCCCGCATATCCACAGCCCACTGTGGATCCACCATGCCGCAGCACTGGCGCAGAATGGCAGGCTCCATGATCCCACGAATCTCGAAGATATCGTGGATGTCCTTGGGTGTAGGGCGTGTGACCTCGATGCCCTTGCGGGGATGGATGGTCACCAGCCGGTCCTGTGCCAGCGCCAGCACGGCCTCCCGCACCGGTGTCCTTCCCAGCTCCAGTGTTTCCTGCAGCTGTGACTCATTGATAAACTGCCCCGGCATCAGCTCCTTTTGCAGGATCATGACTTTGATGCGGTCATAGGCGACACGGGACAGACATTTTTGTTTTTCAGTGGCAATGCGTGGCATAGATACCTCCCTGATTGGCGTGTAATATATCACCAGTCCATTATTTCAAATCATATAATATATCAGACGCTCCTTATATTACTATTCCTTCCTGCATTTGTCAATCCTCTTTGTCACTTTGCACAAGATTTACTCGTAAAATTTGTACATTAAAATCGGCAAAAATCGGTGCTTTTTAGGCAAATGGCTGCATTTTCAACTTGACACCCCTCCTAAACTATGGTATCCTCGTAATCAAGAAATATATCACAGATATATCGATGATATATAAATAACGTCAGTGCGATGCAAGATCACGCTGTCCTTCGGACGGAGGTCACTGAAAATGAAGCATTTTATGGACGAGGAGTTTCTGCTGGATACCCAGACGGCCCGTGAGCTGTACCACGGTGTGGCGGAGAAGCAGCCCATCATGGATTATCATTGCCACGTCAGCCCCAAGGAGATCGCAGAAAACCGCTCCTTTGCCAACCTCACCCAGCTGTGGCTGGAGGGCGACCACTACAAATGGCGCCTGATGCGGGCCTGCGGTGTGCCGGAGCATCTCATCACCGGCGATGCACCGGATCAGGAGAAGTTCCGGGCATGGGCCGCCACACTGGAGCGGGCTGTGGGCAACCCCATTTACCACTGGAGCCATCTGGAGCTAAAGCGTTACTTCGGCTTTGACGGCTATCTCACCTCCCGCAACGCCGATGCGGTGTGGGAACACTGCCAGAAGGTCATCGGCGACGGGATGCGGGTGCGGGACATTCTGAAGAAGTCCAACGTCACTCTGCTGTGTACCACCGACGACCCGGCAGATGACCTCTGCTGGCACGAACAGCTGGCCGCCGATGATACGCTGGAGACCGTGGTGTTACCGGCCTTCCGCCCGGACAAGGCGGTAAATCTGGAAAAGCCAGACTTTGCCGATTACATTGCTAAACTCTCTCAGTCTGCCGGGACGGAGATCCAGAACATGGACACCCTGCTGGCGGCACTGGAACACCGGATGGACTACTTCGCCGCTCACGGCTGCACCGTAGCCGACCACGGACTGGACAACATCGTGTTCCGCCCGGCGGACACGGCAGCGCTGGATACCATCCTGCAAAAGCGGCTGACCGGCCTCCCCATCACCGAGGAGGAGCTGTGGCAGTATAAGACGGCGTTGCTGCTGTACTTTGGACGTGGCTATGCCCGGCGGGGCTGGGTCATGCAGCTGCACTTCGCCGCCCAGCGCAACAATAATACCCGGATGTTCCGCCAGCTGGGCCCCGATACCGGCTATGACAGCATCGGCCCGGCGGTAAACCTGCCGGATCTGGCCCGGCTGCTGGATACGCTGGAGGCCGAGGAGGCCCTGCCCAAGACCATCCTCTACTCGCTGGATCCCAACGACAATACCGCTCTGGTGACCCTTATGGGCTGCTATCAGGGTGAGGGAGTCCGCAGTAAGCTGCAGCACGGCTCTGCCTGGTGGTTCAACGACTGCAAGGACGGCATGGAGGCCCAGCTGAAGGGTCTGGCTGCCGGAGGCGTGCTGGGGAACTTCGTGGGGATGCTCACCGACTCCCGCAGCTTCCTCTCCTACACCCGGCACGAGTACTTCCGCCGCATCCTGTGCGGTCTGCTGGGCCGCTGGGTGGAGGAGGGCCAATACCCGGACGACCGTCCCCTGCTGGAGGAGATGGTGGCCGATATCTGCTACCGCAACAGCGTTTCCTATTTCGGATTCCAGCACCATCACTTACGGGGGTATGAAAAATGAGTATGATCAGCGTTAAGGGCCTGCGAAAGACCTTCGGCAAGAACGAGGTCCTCAAGGGCGTAGATATTGAGATCCAGCCCGGTGAGGTGGTGGCCATCGTTGGCCCCTCCGGCTGCGGCAAGTCCACCTTCCTGCGGTGTCTGAACCTGCTGGAAAAGCCCACCGGCGGCAGCATCATCTATCACGGCACCGATCTGGTCACCGCTCCGCCCAAGGAGAGCACCAAGCTCCTGCTGGGTATGGGCATGGTGTTCCAGCAGTTCAACCTTTTCCCCCACAAGACCGTGCTGGACAACATCATGCTGGCGCCTGTGAAGGTGCAGGGCGTGAATAAGAAAACCGCCGAGGAGCGTGCCATGGCTCTGCTCCAGACTGTGGGACTGGCAGACAAGCGTGACGCTTATCCCAATCAGCTCTCCGGCGGTCAGCAGCAGCGCATCGCCATCGCCCGCTCGCTGGCTCTGCAGCCGGAGGTCATGCTCTTCGACGAACCCACCTCCGCTCTGGACCCCGAAATGGTGGGTGAGGTGCTGGACGTTATGAAGAAGCTGGCCGCTGAAGGTATGACCATGCTGGTGGTAACCCACGAGATGGGCTTTGCCCGTGAGGCAGCCGACCGGGTCATCTTCATCGACGGCGGCGTCATCGTGGAGGACAGCGAGCCTCAGGAATTCTTCGCACATCCCAAGAACAAGCGTCTGCAGGATTTTCTCAGCAAGATGCTTTGATAAAAACAGACTTAAACAAACAGGAGGAACCTACTATGTCTCTCATTCAGGTAGCCCGGTACAGCGACGTCAAGTACGATTTCAAGGACGGCTTCGCCCGTGTACCCGTGCTGGAGAACGCCTTTGATCAGGCCTGCTTCGCCCATTGCGCCCTGCAGCCCGGCCACTCCATCACCCCCGACGTCTACTCCGTCACCGAACACAACCAGCTATTCTTCTTCACCAAGGGCAAGGGCTATATCACCACGCCCCGTCAGGCCTGGAACATCAATGAGCCCGGCGTATTCGTCCCGGAGTTCGACACCGAGCGCTTCACCATCACCTGCTCCGCCGACAGCAAGGAGCCTCTGGAGTTCCTGCACATCGTCACTGAGCTCAACGACTACGACAAGACCTGTCTGGTAGAGTCCCGCATGGTGCTGCCCCGCTTCCGCACCATCTCTCAGGGCTGGACCTATGACGAGGACTTTAAGGACAACTCCGTCACCACCTCCATGATGCTGCTGGAGCACCGCAATCTGGGCCGCCTGTCCATGGGCTGCGTCAAGGGCAACGGCCCCATCGAGATCGGTCAGCACATCCACAATGAGCTGGCCCAGTGGTACTTCCCCCTGCCCGGCTCCGACTTCATCTATACCGCAGGCGGTGAGGAGGTCCACATGACCGGCGGCGACCTGTCCTACACCCCCACCGGCTTCTGGCACGGCAGCCGTGTGGAGGCCGGCAAGAAGTGCGACTACATCTGGTTCGAGATGTGCATCGAGGGCTATCCCGGCGAGATCAAGTAAAAACGCTTTCCACGCCTCTTTTAGGCGCAGATACCGATATTTCCATACTGTAAAGGAGAATTTATCATGGCTCTGGTCAAGATTTCGAGAGGTGCTGATATCCAGCACAACTATGTCAACGGCGTCTCCCGTGTGAGCATTCTGGAGGGCGCTTATAAGGATGCCACCGTGGAGCGCATCTCCCTGCAGCCCGGTGCGGACTTCTCCGCCGAGCTGTATACCCGTGAGCAGCACAATCAGGTGTTCCTCATCACCGCCGGCAAGGGCTACATCGTCACCCCCCGCCGTGTATTCAACATCACCGAGGTTTCCGTCTTTGTCCCCGACTTCGACAAGGAGAGCGTCACCTTCCACTGCGCCGCCGATGCCAAGGAGACCATGGAGATCGTCCACTTTGTCACCGAGCTCAACGACTATGACAAGACCTGCCTGAAGGAAGCCCACATGAGCCTGCCCCGCTTCCGTGGTGTGTCCGGTGCATGGCACTACAAGGAGGACTTCACCGGCGCCGACATTCAGCAGATGATGCTGCTGGAGCACCGCAATCTGGGCCGTCTGTCCATGGGTGCCAACTTCGGCACCGGCCCCAACTACATCGGCCAGCACATCCACAATGAGCTGGAGCAGTGGTACATCATGCTGCCCGGTGCATCCTTCACCTACACCGCCGAAAACGAAAAGATCCACGTGCAGGGCGGCGACATCACCTACACCCCTCACGGCTCCCACCACGGCAGCGAGTGCGCCGACGGCGAGAAGTTCGCCTATGTGTGGTTTGAGCTGTGCGAGAACGGTTATCCCGGCGAGATCAAGTAAGAAATGGATCGGCTTTTAGGCTCCAATGGGCAATATAACCGCTTCCCCCTGCCGGTCTTTCTGGAGTCCATGCAGCGTCTGGGCCTCCAGCGGCTGGACTTTGTGCCGCAGGTGCCGCACTTTTTCTGTGGTTACCGGGGCCACGCCGACGTTGCCCCCCTGCGAGCCGCCCTGCAAGGGGCAGACCTTCGGGTCAGCGTCCTAACGCCGCCTCCCTATCGCTGTTCTCTTACCGCCCCGGCAGGTGAGCAGCGGGACGCCACCATCGGTTACTACGACAGCTGCATCCGTCTGGCGGCGGAGCTGAACTGTCACCGGCTGGTGCTGAGCGCCGCCGGGGCCTGCTGGGACATCCCGCCGCAGGAACTGGCGGAGCACGCAGCCGCCATGCTGACCCACCTGTGCCATACGGCGCAGGTGGAGGGCGTGACGCTGCTGCTGGCCCCGGTGATGGGCGCTGAAACGCCCCTCATTGCCGAGGCCCCGGTGCTGAACACCGCCCGGCAGCTCTCCCAGATGCTGGCGTGGGTCGATTCCCCGGCGCTGGGCGTGTGTCTGGATACCAACGTCATGAGCGCCAACGGCGATACCGTGGCCGATTGGCTCTCTCTCTTCCCCGGCCGCATCGGTCTGGTGCGGCTGTGCGACGGCAACTGGCACGGCTGGCGGGCGTGGGGCGACGGCGTTCTGCCGGTGGACCGCTACCTCTGCCAGCTGACAGAGGGCGGCTATCAGGGCGATTTCTCCCTGTATCTCCCCGGTGAGCGCTACATCGACTCTCCCACCTACCCCGATGAAAAGGCCGTGGCCGCCATGAAGGAGGTGCTGGCGTAATGGGCATCCGCCGCAGTCAGCTGGTGAACATGAACCAGCACTACCGCCGCTTCTCGCTGGACTATTTTCTGGACTGCCAGCAGCGTCTGGGTATCCGCCAGATCGAGCTCTGGTGCGGCGTCTCCCACTTCTGGCTGGACCACGAGGGCACCGGCGACGTCCCCGCTCTGAAACAGAAGCTTCTGGATCACGATGTCCGGGTGGTGTCCGTCACCGCCCCCAGCATCGCCTACCAGTATCAGTACGCCTCGCAGGAGCCGGAGCTGCTGGAATACTCCTTCCGCTACTTCTCCAACGCCATTCGTCTGGCCGCCCAACTGGGTGCCGACCGGGTGGTGGTGAACTCCGGCTGGGGCTACACCGGCGAGGACGAGAGTACCATGTGGAACCGCTGTCGGGATCATCTGTACCGCCTGTGCCGTGTGGCGGAAGCGGAAGGCATCCTTCTGGTAATGGAATCCCTGCGGGACGACGAGAGCAATCTGGTCTACGACCTGCCCCGTGCCCGTGAGATGTACCGGCAGATCGGCCACCCCAACCTGAAGATGATGGTGGACAACATCGCCACCGGCGCCGCCGGTGAGACGCTGGAGGACTGGTTCGCCGCCTTCGGCGGCGATCTGATCCATATGCACTTTCTGGATGGCGACCCTTGGCTCCACAACGTATGGGGCGACGGCAACACGTCCCTGTCCCGCCAGCTTCAGATCATGCAGGCCCACCACTTCACCGGCTATCTGGTGCAGGAGGTGGCCGACGAGCACTACTTTACCGACCCCTTCAGCGCAGACCGCAGAAACTTCCGGGTATTGGAACGTTTTCTGGAGGACTGAACCAACGTATTTCTCAGCGTCAGCTGAAAAATAAATAAAAAAGAGGAAAAGGTGAAACGAATGAAAGTGAAAAAGATTCTTGCAGCGGTCCTCGCTCTGATGATGATCGCCTCCCTGGCTGCCTGCGGCAAAAAGGCCGACGACAACAACGGTGACAACAACACCGACAACTCCCTGCAGCGTGTGCTGGACGCCGGCAAGCTGTCCATCGGCGCCGAGGGCAACTGGATCCCCTACGTCTACAACGATGAGGGAACCGGTGATCTCACCGGCTTTGAGGTAGAGGTTGCCAAGGAGATTGCCAAGCGTCTGGGTGTTACCGCTGAGTTCAACATCTCCGACAGCTGGGATCCCGTTATGGCTGGTCTGGACGCCGCCCGCTACGATGTGGTTATCTGCGGCGTGAACCCCAAGCCCGAGCGTCAGGAGAAGTACGCCGTGTCTGCCTCCTATGCAGAGAACCCCTTCTGCCTGGTGGTGAACGGTGACAACGAGGAGATCAAGTCCTTCGAGGATCTGGACGGCAAGGTCTGCGCTAACTCCCCCTCCTCCACCGCTGGTCAGATCGCCCAGAGCTACGGTGCCACCACCGCTGACGCCGACCTCACCGGCGCTATGGATATGCTGAACACCAAGCGTGTGGATGGCCACGTCAACAACGTGGCTGCCGTGGACGAGTACATGAAGAGCCGTCCCGACGTCAACGTGAAGATCGCCGCTGTTTTCCAGCCCGCCGATGACCAGAAGTACATGATCGAGTCCGCCGCCATGTTCCGCAAGGACGATCAGGCTCTGTGCGATAAGGTCTCCGAGATCATCAGCGAGATGATCCAGGACAAGACCCTGTATAACCTCACCGTCAAGTACTTCGGCCAGACTGTGGCCGACAGCGTCAGCCTGTACAACAAGTAAGCAACGCTTAGAAACTGAGGGGACGCCGCCTCCGGCGGCGTCCCCTCCTCTTAAAAAGGAGAAGCCCCTATGGAACTATTTCTTGAGTCCTTCTGGCCCATGTTTCGGGCCGGCTTGACGGTTTCTGTACCGCTGATGCTGGTTTCCTTTGCGTTGGGCCTCGTACTGGCTTTCATCATTGCACTGATGCGGATGTCCAAGTTGCCGCCCCTAAAGGGCATTGCATGGTTCATCGTCTGGGTCATCCGTGGCACACCTCTGCTGGTACAGATCTTCGTAATATTCTTTGGACTGCCGTCTATCGGCATCGTTCTCAAGCCTATTCCTTCCGCTATCATTGCCTTGGTCGTCAGCCAAGGTGCTTACAACTCTGAGGTGATTCGCGCTGCGCTGACTTCCATTCCCAAGGGACAGTTCGAGGCCTGCAAGGCGCTGGGCATGAGCAAGCTCCAGACCATGACCGAGGTCATTATCCCGCAGGCGGCGTTGGTGGCGGTGCCCTCTCTGGGCAACTCCTTCATCAGCTTGCTGAAGGATACCTCTCTGGTGGCATCCATCACCGTGCCGGAGATACTCATGACTTCCAAGAGCATCATTGCCGTTCGCTTTGAGCCCATGCTGCTGTACTGCGAGGCCGCACTGATTTACCTGATCTTCAGCACCATGCTGACTTGGCTGCAGGGCAAGCTGGAAAAGAAGCTGGGCAAGCATCTGGTGGATACCAGAGTCTGATACGAAGGGCGGCATTCTATGCTTCATCTGA
Organism: Vescimonas coprocola; assembly: GCF_018408575.1. NCBI lineage: Bacteria > Bacillati > Bacillota > Clostridia > Eubacteriales > Oscillospiraceae > Vescimonas > Vescimonas coprocola. The sequence goes on along the minus strand of NZ_AP023418.1, from coordinate 195,509 downwards.
ACATTCAGGGTCTGCGGGACGAGAGCGGCTGGCAGGCGGCGCACATCGCCCTGCCCCGCTACGACGTCTCCGCCATGCAGGAGCGGACGCTGGCCCATCCCACTTGGATACACTTCGGCGCCGGCAACATCTTCCGTGCCTTTCTGGCGGCGGCCCAGCAGACCCTTTTGAACGCCGGTTGCACCGATACCGGCATCGTGGCGGCGGCGTCCCATAATTTCAGCGCCGCCACGGAGGGCTATACCCCCTACGACAACCTCTCCCTTCTGGTGCGGATGCACGCCGACGGCTCCTGCGACCGGGAGGTCATCGGCAGCGTGGCCGGCTGTCTGAAGGCGGACTGGCAGGACGGCGACTGGCAGACCCTCACCCGGATGTTCCGGGACCCCGCCCTGCAAATGGTCAGCTTCACCATCACTGAGAAGGGCTATGCCCTCCGGGATATGGACGGCACGCTCCTGCCCGTGGTGGCGCAGGATCTGGCGGCGGGGCCATTCCGGCCCCGGCACACGCTGTCCATCGCCGTCTCCCTGCTGTATCAGCGGTTTCTGGCAGGTGGAAGCCCCATTGCCGTGGTCAGCATGGACAACTGCGCCCAAAACGGCAAAAAGCTCCGGGACAGCTGTCTGACCCTTGCCGAGGGCTGGCAGAAGGGCGGCTTCGTGCCGGAGGATTTCCTCCGCTGGCTCTCCTGTGAGGAGAGCGTCAGCTTCCCCTGGTCCATGATCGATAAAATCACCCCCCACCCCTCCCAGAAGGTGGCCGACCAGCTGACGGCTCTGGGCGTGGCGGGCATGACCATCACCAAAAGCGCCACCGGCACCGTCTCCGCCCCCTTCGTCAATGCCGAGGTGACGGAGTATCTGGTGTTGGAGGATCATTTCCCCAACGGTCGGCCTCCGCTGGAACAGGCAGGTGTCTACTTCACCGATCGGGCCACCGTGGAGAAGTCGGAGAAAATGAAGGTCGGCACCTGTCTGAACCCCCTGCACACGGCGTTGGCGGTGTTTGGCTGCCTTTTGGATTATCAGACCATTTCCGCCGAGATGCAAGATACCGACCTTGTAACGCTGGTGGAACGTATCGCCGGCGAGAGTCTCCCGGTGGTGGAGGATCCCGGCATCCTCCGGCCCACGGAGTTTATTCATCAGGTGCTCCATGAGCGCTTCCCCAACCCCGCCATTCCCGACACGCCCCAGCGCATCGCCACCGATACCTCTCAGAAGCTACCAGTGCGCTACGGCGGCACCTTGCGCCGTTACCGGGAACGCAGCCTCCCCATGGTGCAGCTGCGGTATATCCCGCTGGTCTTTGCCGGCTGGTGCCGCTATCTGCTGGGAGTAGACGATGCCGGTAAGACGATGCCGGTGAGTCCGGATCCCCTGCTTCCCCAGCTGCAGCCGCTGCTGGCGGACGTAACCCTCGGAAAGCCCGATACCTTCACCCATCAGCTGCGTCCCATCCTGCAAAACGCCGATATCTTCGGTGTGGACCTGTATGAGGCAGGGCTGGCCAAAACGGTGGAGGACGATTTCCGTGCCATGCTGGCAGGGCCGGGAGCGGTGCGTGATATCCTGCGCCGGCAGCTGAGTGAGAGAGTAAGGAGCGATCAGCCATGAAAATGACATTTCGCTGGTATGGCAGTCAGATGGATCCCATACCGCTGCGCTATATCAAGCAGATCCCCAACATGAGCGGCGTTGTCAGTTCCTTGATGGATATGCCCGCCGGGGCTCTGTGGCCCACGGAGCGTATTCGGGCGCTGAAGCAAGAAGTCAACGACGCCGGTCTGGAGCTGGAGGTCATCGAAAGCGTCAATATCCACGAGGACATCAAGCTGGGCCTGCCCAGTCGGGACGAATACATTGACAACTACCGCCAGACCGTGGCCCGTTTGGGTCAGGCTGGGGTCAAGGTCATCTGCTACAACTTCATGCCGGTGTTCGACTGGACCCGCACGGATCTGGCCAAGCCCCGGCTCGACGGTGCTGCCGTTCTGGCCTATGACCAGTCCATTATCGACTGCATCACTGATCCGCAGGCCTTTGCCGACCGCATCCAACAGGGTGCCGGTGACTTCGAGATGGCGGGCTGGGAGCCGGAGCGTATGGCGGAGCTGAAAAAGCTCTTCGCCCAATACGCCTCCGTGTCCCACGAGGATCTGTTCCGCAACCTTCAGTACTTCCTGAAGGCGGTGATCCCCGTCTGTGAGCAGTACGATGTGAAGCTGGCCATCCATCCGGACGATCCCCCTTGGGATATCTTCGGCCTACCCCGCATCTGTACCAACGCCGAGAATGTCCGCCGCATCCTGTCGCTGGTGGACAGTCCCTATAATGGGCTGACCCTTTGCTCCGGCTCCATGGGCTCCAACCCCTGCAACGACATCCCCGCCATGGTGCGGGAGTTCGGCGCACAGGGCCGTATCCACTTCGCCCACGTCCGCAACATCCGGTTCACCGGCCCCGGCCAATTTGAGGAGGCCGCCCACTTCTCCGGCGATGGCAGTCTGGATCTCTACGAGATCATGAAGGCCTATCACGACGTGGGCTTCGACGGCTACATTCGCCCCGACCACGGCCGCATGATCTGGGATGAGCAGGGCCGTGCCGGTTATGGTCTTTACGACCGTGCGCTGGGCGCCGTGTACCTATCCGGCTTGTGGGAGGCGCTGGAGAAGGGCAGCAAGTAACCCCCTCCAAAACCCGAAAGAACCACCGCATCTGAGCGTGTTCCGGCAACATCCGGCGCTGACGCCGGGTGCGGTGTTTTTCCCTTTGTTCCCGTCTGCGTGTAAGCACGCAGCATCTGACCATTTCCACTACTACACAGAAAAGAGGGTCTATCCATGCATCCTGTTCTGAAACAAATCTCTGATATCGGCATCGTCCCGGTCATCGCCATCGACGACGCCGAAAAGGCCGTGCCGTTGGCAAAAGCACTGGCAGCCGGAGGGCTGCCGGTGGCCGAGGTCACCTTCCGCACCGCCGCCGGCGAGGCGGCTATCCGTGCCATCAGCCGGGAGGTCCCGGAAATGCTGGTAGGTGCCGGCACGGTGCTGACCCACGACCAGCTGGATCGTGCGCTGGACGCCGGTGCCAGGTTCATCGTCAGTCCCGGCTTCAACCCCGACATGGTGCGCTACGGTCTGTCCAAGGGTGCGCTCATGGTCCCCGGCACCGCCACTCCCGGCGAGATGGAGCAGGCCATGGCGCTGGGTCTGGAGGTGGTGAAGTTCTTCCCCGCCGAGCAGAACGGCGGCGTGGCCAAGCTGAAGGCTCTGGCCGGCCCCTACAAGACCCTGAAATGGATGCCCACCGGCGGCGTCAATGCCAAGAATCTGGCAGATTATCTGGTCTTTGACCAGATCGTGGCCTGCGGCGGCACCTGGATGGTGAAAAAGGACCTCATCCAACAGGAGAATTGGGCGGAGATCACCCGCTTGAGCCGGGAGGCCGTTCGCACCATGCTGGGTTTCTCTCTGGATCATGTGGGCATCAACTGCGGCAGCGAGGCCGAGGCCGACCGGCTGGCCCGTACCCTGTGCGATATGTTCGGCTTCGCCTATCAGATGGGCAACTCCTCTGTACAGGCCCTCCACGCCGTGGAGTGTACCAAGACCCCCGGCCGGGGCACCCACGGACACATCGCCATCGCCACCAGCAACGTGGACCGGGCGGTGTATCATCTGGGCCTGTACGGCGTCCACTGCCTGCCGGAGACCCGCAAGACGGATGCCAAGGGCAATACCAAGGCCATTTATATCGACGGTGAATTCGGCGGCTTCGCCATTCATCTGGTTCGCAGATAAGGAGGAATCACTATGAGCAAACGTATCGTCACCTTCGGTGAGATCATGCTGCGTCTGGCTCCCAACGGCTACTATCGCTTCTTTCAGGACGATCAGCTGCAGGCCACCTTTGGCGGCGGCGAGGCCAATGTAGCCGTGTCGCTGGCCAACTACGGCATGGACGCCGCCTTCGTCACCAAGCTGCCCGCCCACGCCATCGGACAGGGCGCCGTCAATGCCCTCCGTGGGCTGGGCGTGGACACCCGCTCCATCGTCCGGGGCGGCGATCGCATCGGCATCTACTATCTGGAAAAGGGTGCCTCCCAGCGGGGCAGCGTGTGCATCTACGACCGGGCGCACTCCGCCATTCAGGAGGCCCAGCCCTCCGATTTCGATTGGGATGCCATCTTTGACGGCGCCGACTGGTTCCACTTCACTGGCATCACTCCGGCGCTGGGTTCCGATCTGGTGGAGATCTGCAAGGAGGCCTGCGTAGCCGCCAAGAAGCACGGCGTAAAGATCTCCTGCGACCTGAACTATCGTGGTAAGCTCTGGACCCGTGAGCAGGCCCGTGCCGCCATGACGGAGCTGTGCCAGTACGTGGACGTCTGCATCTCCAATGAGGAGGACGCCAAGGACGTGTTCGGCATCGAGGCGGAGAACACCGACATCTACGGCGGCAAGCTCAATAAGGAGGGCTACAAGTCCGTGGCCAAGCAGCTGGCCGATCGGTTCGGCTTCGAGAAGGTGGCCATCACCCTCCGCACCTCCCTGTCCGCCAGCGACAACGACTGGGCCGGTATGCTGTACGACGGCGAGAATTACTGCTTCTCCAAGGAGTACCACCTGCATATCGTGGACCGTGTGGGCGGCGGCGACAGCTTCGGCGGCGGCCTGATTTACGCCCTGCTCAACGGCAAGGACAGCCAGAGCGCTATCGAGTTCGCCGTGGCGGCTTCGGCCCTGAAGCACTCCATCGAGGGTGACTTCAACCGTGTCACCGTGGCCGAGGTGGAGAAACTGGCCGGCGGCGACGGCTCCGGCCGGGTGCAGCGGTAAATCATTCTATCCCCTTCCTTTCCATAGCATGACCCCGGCAGCCAATGGCCACCGGGGTCATGCAGCGTGTCAAAAAAAGCCTCGCAGAGTTTGCCGCCCGCAGGCGGCAAAGAAGTAAAATCATTTTCTCTCGCGACATGTGCGTGAGAGAAAATACTTCTCAGGCTGCAAGCGTGGAATTTGTGCGCCTATGGCACACAAATTATGCGCACAGCAGACTGCAGCCTTTTGCCGGAAAAAACCTCCGGGTTTTTCCGACAGTCTCCATGACCCCGGCGGCCATTGGCCGCCGGGGTCATGCACTGTTTTCAGTTCCGACGGTTTTCCTATAAAGCAGTGGATAGGGGCCCCTCCTCGCCGCAATCGATCCTCCGATAAACCTCAACTCCCATATGCCGGTAAAGGCCCACAGCCTGAGGATTCGGTTTGTTCACTGTGACCTCCTCCCGCCGCAGTCCCGTCTCATACACACGGATCATAGTCTTCTCCTTCCGCAGGAAAGAAAAAGGGACTGGGCATTTGCTCAGTCCCTCTCGCTATTCTCTCAGGCCAATCGGCCGTAGATGCGGGTCAGCTTCCGGATGCGCTGCGCCAGCTCCGGCGTCAGCTCTCCCGGCAGCATCCGCCACTGCCAGTTGCCGGACTGGGTCCCCGGCTCATTGGTTCGGTGTCCCGCCCCCAACTCCAGATAGTCCTGCATCTGAGCTACAAACAGCTTGGCCACAGAGCTCATGCCGCCCCGGATGATGCCCCGGTTGAAGCCCTCCTCGTCGTTAAGCCCCAGATACTCCTTGGCAAAAGCGATATCCGCCGGGTCTGCCTCCTGCCGCCACAGAGCCAGCGGGCTGTTGTCATGGGTGCCGGTATAGCAGATGCAGTTCTCCCCATAGCTATGGGGCAGATAGCTGCTGGTATCACGGGAATCGAAGGCGAATTCCAACACCTTCATGCCCGGCAGACCGGAATCCCGCAGCAGCTGTGCCACCTCCGGGGTTGGATAGCCCAGATCCTCTGCGATGAACTCCAGCTGCGGGAACCAGCCGGTGAGCACGCCCACCAGCGCCATACCGGGACCCTTGACCCACCGGCCGTTTTTGGCCGTCGTCTCGCCGTAGGGTACTGCCCAGTAGCTCTCGAAGCCCCGGAAGTGGTCGATGCGGATGACGTCATACAGCTTCCCGGCGCCGTCGATGCGGCGGATCCACCAACCGAAGCCATCGGCCTGCATCCGATCCCAGCGATAAAGGGGATTGCCCCACAGTTGGCCATCGGCGCTGAAGTAGTCTGGCGGCACACCGGACACCTCCGTGGGAACGCACCGGTCATCCAGCTGGAAATTCTCCGGCTCGGCCCACACGTCGGCGGAGTCCATGGCCACGTATATGGGCAGGTCACCGATAACGTGGATGTCCCTCTCATGGAGATAGGTCCGCAAGGCCTCCCACTGCCGGAAGAACAAATACTGGATATAGGTGAACAGCTCCACATCCTCCCGCAGCAGGGTGCGGTACTGCTCCAGCACTTCCGGAGAGCGGCGCAGGCGGATGTCCTCATCCTCCCACTCCGTCCAGGAGCGCATCCCGAAATGGCGCTTGCAGGCCATGAACAGGGCGTAGTCCGGCAACCACCGGGCGTTCTCCGTCACAAAGGCCGTGACCTCCTCCCGGTCACGCTCCCAGCCCCGTTTTTTGGCCTTGGACAGCAGCTTCAGCCGGCTGGCGTACACAGCGCCGTAGTCCACATGGCGGGGATCATCCCCCCAGCGGTAGGCCTTCACCTCCCGCTTCGTCAAGAGGCCGTCCTCCACCAGCAGGTCCGGATCGATGAAATAGGGATTACCGGCAAAGGTGGAAAAGCTCTGATAGGGGGAGTCCCCATAGCTGGTGGGGCCAAGGGGCAGCATCTGCCAGTAGTGCTGGCCCGCCTCCGCCAGAAAGTCCGCAAAGTCATACGCCGCTTTGCCCAGCGTGCCGATGCCATAGGGGGACGGCAGGGAGAAAATGGGCATCAGAATGCCGCTGCTTCGATTCATAGGTAGTCACTCACTTACTTATAGAAATGCTTTGAAATTCTTATCAGCCCCGCCCTCCGAGCGGAGGCTCTATGCTCCTTAGCCCTTCACCGCACCGGCGGCCACGCCCTTGATGATGTGCTTCTGGCAGCACAGATAGAAGATAATGACCGGCAGGATGCTCAGCATGATCAGGGCCATGGTGGCGCCCATGTCCACGGTGCCATAGCTGCCCTTGAGGTACTGAATGTGGATGGGGATGGTGCGGTACTGGTTGATGTCCAGCACCAGGCTGGGCAGCAGATAGTCGTTCCATACCCACATGATCTCCAGCACGCCCACGGAGATCATGGTGGGCTTGAGCATAGGCAGCACCACCCGGAAGAAGGTGCCCACCGGGCCGCAGCCGTCGATGGCGGCGGCCTCCTCGATCTCCAGCGGCAGGCTCTTGACAAAGCCCGTGAACATAAACACGGCAAGGCCCGCACCGAAGCCCAGATATACCACGGGGATGGTCCAGGGGGTGTTCAGATGCACCCGGTCCGCCGTCCGGGCCAGGGTGTACATGACCATCTGGAAGGGCACCACCATGGAGAATACGCACAGGTAGTACACGATCTTGCTGACCAGGCTCCCCACCCGGGAGATGTACCACGCCGCCATGGACGTGCACAGCAGGATCAGCGCTGTAGAGGTAATGGTGATGAAGAAGCTGTAGAATACCACCTTATAGAAGGCGAAGTTGCCGAAGGTCATGCCCTTGACATAGTTCTTCAGCCCCACAAAGGATTCCGCCGTGGGCAGCTTGAAGGTCTCGGTGTTGACAAAGGCGTTGGCCTTCAGGGAGTTGATGAGCACCAGGAGCACCGGCATCAGATAGATCACGGAGATGATGGTGAACACCACCGTCAGCAGCGCCTGACGGCGCTCTCTGCGGCGCAGAGCTTCGGTTTTGATCATTGCTGCACCTCCTTGCGGCGGCTGGCCTGAAGCTGGATGATACTGATGGCCGCCACCACGATGAAGAAGATCACGGCCTTGGCCTGACCCACGCCGCGGTTGCCGCCGCCGCTGGTGCCGAAGGCGTTGACGATGTTCAGGGCCAGCATTTCCGTTGTTTTGATGGTCTCTCCGTTGCCCAGCTGCTGGAAGGGACGCCCGGCGGTCAGGGCCAGGTTCTGGTCAAACAGCTTGAAGCCGTTGGTCAGGCTCAGGAACATGCAGATGGTGATAGAGGGCATCACGTTGGGGATAGTGACCCGCCACAGGGTCTGCCAGCGGTTGGCGCCGTCGATGCGGGCCGCCTCCAGCATATCCTCCGGCACGGCCTGGAGTCCGGCAATATAGATGATCATCATATAGCCGATCTGCTGCCAGCACACCAGGATCACCAGACCCCAGAAGCCGTATTTCGTCTCCAGGATCACGGAGGTGTTGTACTTGATGAGGATGCCGTCGAAGATCATGGACCAGATATAGCCCAGCACGATGCCGCCGATGAGGTTGGGCAGGAAAAACACCGTGCGGAACACGTTGGTACCCTTGAACTTCTGGGTCAGTGCATAGGCAATGGTAAAGGCAAACAGATTGATAACGATCAGGCTCACCAGAGCAAACAGCGCCGTGTACCAGAATGCGTGCATATAGCCGGGGTCCTGGAAGGCCTTCCGGTAGTTTTCCAGCCCCGTCCATGTCCACTGGCTGGTAATGCGGAAGTTGCAGAAGGACAGAAACAGCCCCTTGAAGAAGGGGTACAGGAAGCCGATGCAGAAGGCGGCAAAGGTGGGCAGCAAAAACAGCCACACCATGCGCTTGATGGGGCGGCGGATCAGCCGGGAATTCAGCGCGGCCTCATCCCGGCGGTGTTTCGGAAGTTTCATGACGCCTCTCTCCTATCTATGTTTTTTCCGGGCGGCGCCCGGAGCTCTTGCCCGGTCCATACCGGCCAACAGCTCTGTGCGCCGCAGGTGAGAAAATCGGGGGCGGGCGATAAGCCCGCCCCCGGTCCTATTGCGTTACAACGGAGCGCTTATAGCTCAGCCGTTCTCCTTGGCATACTGGGTGGCCCAGCCGTCCACGAAGGCGGTCTTGACGTTGTCCCAGCTGCCGCCGTTGACGGTGTACTGGGTCAGAGCGTCCACCACGCCCGCACGCCAGTCATCCACGGCGGGAGTCCAGTTGAAGGCCCAGGTCACAATGTAGTTGCCGGCAGTGGTATAGGCGTTGGCATCGGCAAAGAACACGTTCTCGGGGGTCTTGGCGTTCTTGAAGGGGCAGGGGCCAAACTGCTCAGCCAGCATGGTGGTGCCCTCGTCGGAGGTAACGACCCACTTCATGAAGTCCAGAGTGGCCTGAATGTCCTCTTCCTTGGCGTTCTTGTTAACAGCCCAGCAGTTCTCGGTGCCGCAGCACAGGCCGGACTTCTCCTCGCCCTCAACGCCGCAGTAGATGGGGATCATGGCCAGATCCTCGGGGTTCATCTTAAAGCCCTTCTCCTCGCCGGTGAGGTTGGCATATTCCCAGGAACCGTTCTGGAAGAACACGGCCTTGCCCTGACCGAATTCGGCCTCGGAGGTGTCGCCGGTGGCGGTGGTCAGAGCAGCGCCGGTGGTGGCGGAGTCAGTGGTGTACAGATCCCAGACGTTCTTGAAGTTGTCCAGATAGGTGCCCTTGATGGTGGCGGGCTGAGCGGTGACGTTGTCATCCCGGAACTCATAGAACAGGGGCATGTTGGCCAGGTGACCGGAGAAGCGCCAGCTGGAGGAGCCCTCCAGACCGGCGGAGCTGAAGGCGTCAAAGCCCAGTTCGTTGGCACGGGCGTGGATATCATCGGCCACCTTCTTCAGAGACTCGAAGTTGGTGATGTCGGTGATCTCATAACCGGCCTGCTTCAGCAGAGCCTTGTTGACGATGATGCCATAGGCCTCATAGCAGTAGCCGATGGACACGGTCTCGCCGTTGGCATTCTTCAGGTTGAAGTCCTGGGTGGTCATTTCCTTCATGACGTCGGTGTTATCCAGAGGATAGCAGAAATCGCCATAGGAGTTGACGGCGCCCTGATTGCCCACCTGGAACATGGTGGGAGGAGCGGACTTGTCCAGCTCGGAGGTCAGCATGGTGTCATACTGGCCGGAGGCGGCGGTGACGACCTTGACCTCCACGCCGGTCGTCTCGGTGTAGGTCTTGGCCAGATCCTGCCAGGCCTTGTCGGCCTCGGGCTTGAAGTTCAGGTAGTACACGGAACCCTTCGCTTCGTCTCCATTGCCCTTGTTGTTGTCATCTGCCTTCTTGCCGCAGGCTGCCAGAGACAGCGCCATAGCAAGAGCCAGAGCCAATGCAAGAAACTTCTTCATTTTCATTTCTCCTTCATTTATTATTTTTCACATCCCTTGGGATGGGAAAAACTCAGTTGATCCGCCGCACGGACGCTCCCCGGCGCAGCACGGTCCGCACCGTCTCGCAGCGAGGCCGTCCCCGGCCGTGGATCATGTCCATCAGGATCTCCACGCTGCGCCGCCCCATCTCCTCCATGGGCTGACAGAGTGTGGTGAGCATGGGATGGAAATACTCCGACATGGTCAGCCCGTCGATGGCGATAACGGAGCAGTCCTCCGGTACCCGGCGTCCCGCCTCCCGCAGCGCCCGCATGGCGCCCAGCGCCATGTTGTCGGCAATGGAAAACACCGCCGTGAAGTCCGCCTCCTGCCGCAGCTTCTCCGCCGTGGCCCGGTAGGCGTCCCCGATGTCAAAGGACCCGGCGCGGATCACCAGCTCCTCCTCCGTCGGCAGGCCGCAGTCCGCCAGCGCCCGGAGATACCCCTGATAGCGCAGCTGGCTGATGGCCCGGTCATCGGTGCGGGCCACCAGCGCCGCAATGCGGCGGTGTCCGCAGCGATACAGCTCCGTCACGGCCCGATAGGCCTCCTCCTCGTCAGCGATGGACACCGATGCGTAGGAGCCCTCCGGCAGCGTGCCGTACTGATTGGCGTAGGAGCAGCAGACAAAGGGGACGTTCAGCACGGTCAGCTCCTCCGGCGTGTAGTCGGATCGTCCGCCCAGAAACACGATGCCCCGCAGCCGCTTCTCCCGCTCCATCATAGCCCCCCGCTTGATCTCGTCATCGCAGGTGCCGATCTGCTGCATCACCATGGTAAAGCCCTCGGCGGTGATGCTGTCCTCGACGGCCCGGATGATGTCGGTGTAGAAGGGGTTGGACACGCCCCGCACCACCAATCCAATGGCGTCGGACTTGGTCTTGACCAGATCCCGTGCGGTGTTGTTGGGGATGTAGTTGGAGCTTTCAATGACCTCCAGCACCCGGCGTCGATTCTCCTCGCTGACGTCAGGTCGGTCATTGAGCACACGGGATACCGTGCTGACGCTGACGCCGCAGAGCCGGGCAATATCTTTGATGGTCATCGGTGATCCCTCCGGAGATAGTACCGAAAACTTGGAAACCTTTCCGGTAACGTTTTCGGTTTGTTGACGCTACCATCTTAGCAACTTATACATAGGCTGTCAATGGGGCCGGACCATTTTTTCAGAATCTCACAGTTTTTTCGCCGGGTCTCTTGTGATTTTGACCAAACACGCCTCGCCCTCTGTCAGCAGTTCTCCCATCCGGGACTCCCCCAGCACCGGGATGCCCTCCCGGCGCAGCAGCTCCGCCGTCACGCCCCAGCCCTCCACCACCGTACCGGTGAAGGTGCCGTCATAGATCTCCCCGGAGCCGCAGGAGGGGCTGCGCTCCTTCAGAATGGCCGCCTGCGCCCCGGTGAGCCGGGCCAGACGCACCACCTCCTCCGCCCCCCGACGGAAGGCATCGGTGACATCACCGCCGTCGCTTGCAAACACGCCGCCCTCCCAGCGTTCGGAGGGGAGCCGGGGCGTGGGCAGCCCCCCGAAGATCTCCCCGCACACGGGGATCACCTCATGGCGGCGGCACAGCTCCTGCGCCAGCGGGTGGAGCTTGCTCTGCCCGTCGTAGCGGCAGGCCACTCCCAGCAGACACGCACTGACCAGCAGCTTCATCGCTCCATCTCCCTTCCGTTGAGGGCGGCATAGGCCAGCCGCTCCCCCTCATAGCGCAGCTTCAGGGAGAAGAACGGCACCTCCCGCCGCAGCAGCTCCAGAAAGATGCGGTCCCCCTCCCACTGGGGCAGGGCTGCCAGCCGATCCCGGTGGATCCACTCCAGCACGCCCTCGTCGCAGTCCTCCCGGATGCGGCCCGTCCAGCCGGTGGCGGTGAACAGGTGCATATATTCCGTCTCCCATCGGTCGGAGACAAAGGTGACGATCCCCCGATACCGATAGTCGGTAAGAGTCAACCCCGTCTCCTCCAGCGTCTCCCGCAGGACACACTCCTCCGGACTCTCTCCGTCCTCGAATTTCCCGCCCACACCGATCCATTTGTCGTGGTTGCAGTCGTTCTCCTTCTTCACCCGGTGGAGCATCAGATACTCCCCGGCCGGATTTTCGATGTAGCACAGGGTGGTGTTCTTCATGGTGCAGTCTCCCCTTTCAGCATATGTCCTTTCCTGTATGATAACACAGTTTTTGCCTTTTGGGAACCGATGTGGTATACTGATCCCAAAAACGGAGGTGGAGTATATGGCGGACATCCAACCGGGGCGGTATCGCCACTTCAAGGGCAATGAATATCAGGTGCTGGGCATCGCCCACCACTCGGAAACACTGGAGGAGCTGGTGGTGTACCGTGCCCTCTACGGCGACGGCGGCCTATGGGTGCGCCCTGCGTCCATGTGGACGGAGACCGTGGAGCGGGACGGCTATCACGGCCCCCGGTTCACTTGGGTGGCAGAGCGATGACGGACTATCGGGTGGTGCGGAGCCGCCGCCGCACCGTGGCCCTGCAGGTGGACCAGTCCGGCAGCGTGATAGTGCGGGCGCCCATGACCCTCCCGGCAGAGGAGATCCGCACCTTCGTGGAAAAGCACGAGACATGGATCCATCGCCAGCAGCAGCGTCAGGTTCGGTATCGGGCGGAACACCCGGAACCCACCCCTCAGGAGCAGGAGGCCCTTCGCCAGCAGGCCAAGACCCTTCTGCCCCAGCGGGTAGCCTATTGGGCCGGGGTCATGGGCGTCCGGCCCACCGGGATCAAGATCACCTCCGCCCGGACACGATTTGGCAGCTGCTCCGGGAAAAACAGCCTCTGCTTCTCCCTGTACCTGATGGCCTATCCCCCGGAGGCCATCGAGTATGTGGTGGTGCATGAGCTGGCCCATATCCGCCATAAAAACCACAGCCCCGCCTTCTACGCCGAGGTGGAGCGTTACCTGCCGGACTGGCGGCGCCGCCAAGCCCTGCTGAAACGGTGAGCTTCCCGTATAAAAAAGCCGTCCCCGGCCAGTGGCCGGGGACGGCTTTTCTATTCTTCTCTTACCGCAGGATGGGTGCCGTAGCGGCCATGAGCCACGCCAGCTCCTCTCCATCCAGATGGGGTGCGATGGCAGCCCGCACCTTCTCATGATAGGCGTTCAGCAGCGCCAGCTCCTCCTCCGACAGCAGGCTCAGCTCCAGCGCCGTCCGGTCAAAGGGAACCATGGTCAGCGGCTCGAAGTGCAGGAAGCGGCCATACTCGTTCTCGCCGTCCCGCTGCACCAGCTCCAGATTCTCATGGCGGATGCCGAACTGTCCGGCGGCATAGTAGCCGGGTTCATTGGATACCACCATGCCCTCTGCCAGCGCCGTGACCTTCTGGTTCTCCGGCAGCCGCCAGTGGAGCCGCTGCGGCCCCTCATGGACGCTGAGCACATACCCCACGCCGTGACCGGTGCCGTGGTTGTAGTCCATCCCCTGCTCCCACAGAGGCAGCCGGGCCAGAATATCCAGATTCTGCCCGCACAGGCCCTCCGGGAACCGGGCCGCTCCCAGCCGCAGATGACCCTTCAGCACCACCGTATAGGCCCGGCGTTCCTCCTCCGTCAGCGGCCCCAGCGGGATGGTACGGGTGATGTCCGTGGTTCCCTGCAAATAGTGTCCGCCGGTATCCGCCAGACAGAAGCTGCGGGGCTCCAGCGGCACATCCGTCTCCGCCGTAGGCTCATAGTGGACGATGGCTCCGTGGGGGCCGAAGGCCATGATGGAGTCAAAGCTTGGCCCCAGATAGTCCGGCTGCTGAGCCCGGAAGCTCTCCAGCTTGGCGGCAGCGCTGCACTCGGTGATGGGTTCCTTGCCCACATGGCTCTGCAGCCAGCAGATGAACCGGCACACCGCCACACCGTCCTTGATGTGGGCGGCCCGGAAGTTCTCCTGCTCTGCCGGGGTCTTCATGGCCTTCATCAGCTGCACCGGGCTGGGTCTGTCCAGCACCTTGGCCCCGGACAGGCTCTGCAATACGCAGTAGTTGGCCGTGGCGCTGTCCGTCTGCACCGCCGTCCCTGCCGGGATGGCCCGCAGCCGGTCATAAATGCTCTCATAGGGGGCCAGCGCCACGCCGCAGGCCACCAGCTTCTCCTTCAGTTCTCCGGACAGGATCTGCTCCTGCACACACAGGGTGGCCTCCTCCTGCCGCAGCAGCAGGAAGGACAGGAACACCGGCGTGCAGCGCACGTCGTCGCCCCGGAGGTTCAGCGTCCACGCCACCTCGTCCAGCGCCGTCAGCACCAGTACCTCTGCCCCGGTCTCCCGCATCTTCTCCCGCAGCAGATGCAGCTTCTCCTCACGGGTCAGCCCGGCGCACTCCGCCGGCAGCTCCCACACCGGCTGCGCCGACAGCGCCGGCCGGTCCGGCCACACGGCCCCGGCCAGATCCTGCTCATAGGCGAAGCGGACGTTCTTCCCCTCCAGCGCAGCGGCCATCGTCCGGGCAAAAAGACTGCTGACGGTGCGTCCGTCAAAGCCCACGGTGCCTCCCTGCGGCACCCTCTGTGCCAGAAAAGCCCCGATGGTGGGAACGCCGGGCTGCCCCGCCCGCATCAGGTCGATGGTGCTCCCGGCCAGCTGATCCGCCGCCTGCAAAAAGTACCGCCCGTCCGTCCACAGGGCGGCGCTGTCCGGCAGCACCACCAGCGTACCGGCAGAGCCGGTGAAGCCCGACAGGTACTCCCGTGCCTTAAAATAGTCACCCACGTACTCCGAGCCGTGGAAATCATCCGTTACCACCACATAGGCGTCCATGCCCTGCTCCTGCATCCGCTGCCGCAGCAGTCGGAGCTTTTCAGCGCTGTTCATTGCGATTACCGCCTTTCATTTATCAGTTGGCCCTATTGTACCACACCGCCGGAAAAAAGCAACGCCCAAGTGTTCCGTTGCAAAATCTGCGGATGTATGGTATGATTCTGGCAAGATCTCGTAAATACCCGACAAATTGTTTATTTCTCCGTTGAAACCAGAGAAATTTCCACAAATCCGTGCATCCCGCAACTGAATTGTAACCTTTTGTAACATTTTAAGGGGGAACATCGTGAACGCCATTGGTATCATATGTGAATACAATCCCTTCCATCTGGGCCATGCCCGGATGCTGGAGGGCCTGCGGCGGCAGTACGACGCCCCCCTTGTATGCGCCATGAGCGGCAACTTTGTCCAGCGGGGCGACGCCGCCGTGGCGCACAAGCACGCCCGTGGGGAGATGGCCGTCCGCTGCGGCGCCGATCTGGTTCTGGAGCTGCCCACCCCGTGGGCCATGGCCTCGGCGGAGCGGTTTGCCGACGGCGGTGTGGCGCTGCTGACCTCCACCGGCGTGGTGTCCCATCTGGCCTTCGGCAGCGAGTGCGGTGACCTGACCGCCTTACAGGCGGCGGAGGCGGCCCTCTCCCGCCCGGAGCTGATGCCCCGCATCCGGCAGCTGCTGGCCCAAGGCATGGCCTATGCCCCGGCCCGGCAGCAGGCGGCGGAGGAGTTGGGCGCTCCCCCCCGGATGCTCTCCCGTCCCAATGACATTCTGGCCATCGAGTACCTGAAGGCTCTGCGGCGGCAGAAGGCTCCCATGGAGCCGCTGGCCGTCCTGCGTCAGGGTGCCGGCCACGACGGCACACCCTCCGGCGACACGGCCTCCGCTTCCTATCTGCGGACGCTGCTGCGCTCCGGCCGTACCGACGAGGCCCTCTCCTATCTTCCCGCCCCCGCGGCGCAGGTGCTGCGGCGGGAACTGGCGCTGGGACAGGCCCCGGCGGACCTTTCCTATTGCCAACGGGCTATTCTGGCCCGGCTTCGGCAGCTGCGGGAGGAGGACTTCCTCCCCTACGACGGCGGCAAGGAGGGCCTGTACCACCGGTTCTATCAGGCAGTACGCACCTCCTGTTCCCCTGAGGCGCTGCTGGAGACCGCCAAAACCAAGCGCTACCCCACCTCCCGGCTGAGGCGGATGCTGCTGTCGGCGTGGCTGGATGTCACGCCCCCGGCGGGCGGTATCCCCTATCTCCGTGTGCTGGCTGCCAACGAGCGGGGCCGGGATCTGCTGCGGCAGATGCAGCGGCAGGGCGCACCGGTACTGACCCGCCCCGGTGACGTGTCCCGCCTGGGGCCTGCGGCGGAGACTCTTTTCCGTCAGGAGTCTCTCTGGACGGATCTCTACGTCCTGACCTATCCCCAGTCCTCCCGCAGCGTCTGCGGCAGCGACTGGCGCACGAACCCCATCCTTCTGTGAGGTGAACCCCCATGAAAAAGCTACTGGCTCTGGCCATGCTGCTGGTCCTGTGTACCGTTCTGACGGGCCTGTTGACCGGCTGTAAGGTCTCCGCCGCCAACACCATGATGGTAGACGACACCCCGAAGGTGGCCGTGACCTCCCCGGACGTCCCTGTCATCTCCACGGAGTGGACCGAGCGGCAATATACCGTCAGCGAGCAGGACGAGACAGTGCTGCTCACCGCCCGATATCAGATCCCCGTGCTGACCCTCACCGGCAGTCCCGACAACAGCGACACCGCCGCCAAGAACCGGCAGGCCGCCGTGCAGCGCATCAACGACTGGTTCACCGACTGGCGGGATCAGCAGGTGGATATGCTGGACGAGATGGAGCAGATGGCTCGTGAGGAGTACGAGACCACCGGCGGAGAGCGCTGGAAAACCGAGGACTTCGCCTATCGGGATGAGGCAGGGATCTCCTGGTGGCAGAATGAGCGCCTGCTGTGCGTCACCCTGTCCTATGTCTCCTATACCGGCGGCGCCCACCCCAGCACCTGGCGGCAGGCCGTCTCCTTCGACCTCTCCACCGGCAAGACCGTGTCCGTCACGGATCTGGCCACCGACATCAACCAACTGGAGGAGGCCGTGTACCAGCTGATCCTCCGTCAGATTCAGGACAGCGGCGACACCTCCTATTTCAGCGACTACGACAAAACGGTGCTGGACTGGATCGAGCGCAGCGTGTTCTATAACGCCAAGGGTGTGACCATCGTCTTCAACACCTACGACATCGCCCCCTATTCCGCCGGTGAGCAGACCTTCTTCATCCCCTATGATCTGGTGAAGCCCTACCTCAACGACTACGGCCTCCACCTGCTGGAGCTGGATACATAAAGCGCACAAAAAGGCAAAAACAGAGCGCCGATCCGTATGGATCGGCGCTCTGTTTCTTCTGTTTTCCTCACTCCGTAAAGTGAACGTGGGAGAAGATATGATCCTGACAGAAGCAGTGATAGCCCACGCACTTGCTGCAATACCGGAACTGCAGATCCGGATAGTCCGTATCCGTGCGGCCGCACACGGCACACTTGTGGTGATACCCCTGCTGCTTCTGCTGCTGATGGACGGCCTTCTTGAAGTTCACCGCCTGCCGGGAGTGCTGATACTGCTGCCGCTGCGCCCAGCCCTGCAGGGTGGGCCATGCGAAGATCAGGAAGTTCAGCAGCGCCATGACCGGCAGGATTACCCCACCCCAGTTCCGCACCAGAATGGCCCGAATGATGCCCGCCGCAAACAGTCCCACATCGATGTAGGCCAGCCACTTCATCTTCACCGGGATGATAAACATCAGCAGCACCTGCGTATTGGGGAACAGCAGCGCAAAGGCCAGGAACATGGACAGGTTCACGTAGCTCGTCCCCGCCACCGCAAAGTTGCCGCCCGTAATGGCGCTGGCCAGCAGAGCGCCGATGACCGTCAGCAGCACGCCGCTCCAATAGTAGAGGTTAAACCGTGCCGTTCCCCACTCCCGCTCCAGCGTGGAGCCGATCCAGTAGTAGAAATACAGCTCCACCACCAGCCAGAACACACTGGTGGTACTGGGTACGAAAATGTAGGTGACGATGCGCCACACCTCACCCCGCAGCACCATCTGCGGATCAAAATACAGGAAGTTCAGGGCATTGGCGTTGGTGCCTCTGGTCAGCATGATCAGAAAAAACACCACCACATTGCCGATAACGATATAGCGCATCAGATCCGGCACGCCGAAGCGGGGATGCCGGGCGCAGAACCGGTCTGCGGCGTCATAGAGCTTTCTCAAGGGAAATTTCCTCCAAACACTTATTTTCATTCATTGTACCCCATTGTACGGAAAAAGTCATGACATTTTTTTGAATATTCCGGAGAAAATGCCGCAAAATCTCCCCAAAAGGCGTTGACAAAGCCTCGCCCGGCTGGTATACTTTATAAGCCGCTTTGAATGGGTAGAAGTTTCGGCTCCCGCAGCCGACGCCCCCGACAGCGAGTCCGTTATAAAGGAAAGGCAGGTGCAACAAGTAATGCAGGCAATTATCGTGACCGGTGGTAAGCAGTACAACGTTTCCGAGGGTGATACGCTTTTCATCGAGAAGCTGGACGTCAACGCCGGCGACGCCGTGGTCTTTGATCAGGTGCTGGCCATCGTGGACGGCGAGAACTCCAAGTTCGGCACTCCCGTGGTGGAGGGTGCCAAGGTGGATGCCACCGTGGTGAAGAACGGCAAGGGCAAGAAGATCCGTATCTTCAAGTACACCCCCAAGAAGGGTTACCGCAAACGGCAGGGTCATCGTCAGCCCTACACCAAGGTGGAGATCGGCAAGATCTCTTTCTAAGGCATGACGACCGTTACATTCCTCACGGAGGATGCACGCATCATCGGGTTTGACGTGCAGGGCCACAGCGGCTGGGGAGAATCCGGCGAAGACATCGTCTGCGCCGCCATTACCAGCGCCGTCCGTCTGGTGGAGGCCACCGTAAACGACGTGATGGGTCTGTGTGCTGCGGTAAAGGTGCGGGAAGCGGATGCCTCGATTTCCCTTCGGCTCCCCGGCGGACTGGCCAACACGGCCGAGTCCACCTGTCAGAATCTCCTGACGGGGCTGATGGTCTATCTGGCGCAGCTTCACGACGAATATCCCGATAACATTGAAGTTATGGAAGGCTGACCGCCCTCCTCTTCTCTACCCTTACAGAAAGGATGGTACTGAAATATGCTGAACATTGGTCTGCAATTCTTCGCCCACAAAAAAGGTATGGGCTCCACCAAGAACGGCCGTGATTCCGAGTCCAAGCGCCTGGGTCCCAAGCGTGCGGATGGTCAGCACGTTCTGGCCGGCAACATTCTGGTTCGCCAGCGTGGCACGCATATCCACGCCGGTGCCAACGTGGGCCGTGGCTCCGACGACACCCTGTTCGCCAAGGCTAACGGTGTGGTTCGCTTCGAGCGTCTGGGCAAGGATCGTAAGCAGGTTTCTGTTTACCCCGCCGAGTAAAATTTACGTTCAAAAAACCGTGGAAGCACAGCTTCCACGGTTTTTTCCTTTCTCACGGCCGCCGCTTTTTCTCCAGCGCCTGCAGCGACAACTCCCCTGCCAGCTTCAGCAGTGCATCCGCCATGACCCGCTCCGCCGGCAGGCCCCCGGCCTGCGCCCCTACCTTCCGGTAGAATTCGTATAGGCTCTCCTCCACCAGTATCTCCACCCGCTTCATCTATTCCACCCCCCAATTTAGATAGGTCCATTCTACACCTTTTTGTCGTCGGGGTCAAGTGACCTCATTCCGTTCTTTGCTTCCTGTTATGATAACAGGGAAAGAAGGTGAGGTCATGGTCAGCGCCGCTCTGGTGGGGCAGGTGATTCAAAGCTATCGGCTCCGAAAGGGAATGTCACAGGAGGTCCTCAGCGGTCTGGCCGGTCTGGACCGCACCCATTACAGCAAAATCGAGCGTGGACTGCGGAGTCCCACCCTCGATACCCTTTTCAAAATCGCACAGGCGCTGGATATTCCGCCCAGCGATATCGTCCGGCAAATTGAGCAGCAAATATCAGAGTACCCCGAACCATAATTTTATGGGAGGTAAGCCCGTGGAACAGAAAATCAAGCAGGACAGCATCCGCATCGGAGAGAATATACGCCGCATCCGTCTGGCTCAACACATCAAGCAGACCCAGCTGGTGCAGCTGCTGCAGCTGGAGGGCATCAACATGACCCGTGAGACACTGGTGAAGATCGAACGTGGTGTCCGACATATTGAAGCCACCCAGCTCCGGGGCATCCGAGACGCCCTGCACACCACCTATGACGAATTATTCCGGGAATCATAACCAGCTGAAAAAATAGCGGCAGGAACTTCGTTCCTGCCGCTATTTTTTTATTTAGCTTATCTCTTGCCTCCGCCGAAGCCTTTCCCGCTGAAGCCGCCGCCACGGCTGCCTCCGCCGGAACGGGAGCTCCCGCCGAAGCCCTTGCCGCTGAAGCCACCGCTGCGGCTCCCGCCGCCGAAGCTCCGGGAGGGCCGGGAACCGGAAGGCCGGGAGGGTCGAGGGGTACTGGGCCGGGATCCACCGGGCCGAGGACCGCCGCCCATCGGCGGTCTGGGGCCGCCCCCCATAGGAGGCCGAGGACCACCGCCCATGGGCGGACGGGGGCCACGGGGCGGTGCAGGCCGCCGTGGCGGACGGGGATGCCGTCCCCAGAACACGGGATAGTACACAGGCCCGCCTACCACCACCGGGCGGCGGCGATACCGGCGATACCGCAGGCCATCCAGCAGGATCCACACCACAAAGATGCCCACCACCAGCAGCACCACAGCCGCCACAGAGCCGGAGTCATTGCCCTGCCACGCACCGTTATCCTCATAATCGGAATAGCTGCCGCCGCTCTGCTGACGGCCCAGCGTCTGGGCATAGAACACATCCGCCTGCCGGAAGAAGGCCAGCGCCGCTGCGTCGTAATCCCCCTGATAGTAGGGAGCCTCCACAGCGCCCTGCAGGCCCGCCTGATAGGTGTCCGTCATGGCGTCCAGCACGTTGTCGCCCAGCGCCACGTAGTAGTCGCTGTCCTTTACCAACAGCAGCAGCATATCATTGCCGCCCAGCCCCCACTGGGAGCCAAGCTCCGCCGCTGCCTTCTCATAGGTCCAGCCGTTCAGCGTGTCCAGCGTCGCCACGGCGATGATGGCCCGATAGTCGCTGTCCCAGCTCTGGTCATACTGCCGCAGGGAGGCCTCCGTCTCGTCCGTCAACAGGTCGGCGTCGTCCCGCAGCCAGTTGCCGTAGGATACCTGGGGCAGGTCGGCGGGCTTTTTGCTGATGCCGTAGACGCAGGAGCCCAGAATGGCCAGCACCAGCACCACCAGCGCAAAGCCACGTTTTTGATAAAATTTCATGGTAGTCTCCCTTCACGGAGAAGTCGTATCTCTCAGCTTAACCACGCAGCTCCAGCAGCTTCTGCTTCAGTTCGCCCTCGATGCGGCCCAGCTGGGCCTCGGCCTCCTTGCGCTTGGCGGCGCCCTCCTGCTGGATGCGGGCCACCTCGTCCAGAGACTCGATGAGCTGCTGGTTGGTGTGCTGCAGCGTCTCGATGTCCACGATGGAGCGCTCGGCCTCCTTGGCGGTGGCGATGGTCCCCATCTTCAGGGTGTCGGCGTTCTTCTTCAGCAGCTCGTTGGTCATCTCCGTCACGGCGCTCTGAGCCGCCGTGGCCTGACGGCTGTGCTCCAGCCCCAGCGCCAGCACCATCTGGCTCTTCCACAGGGGAATGGTGTTCACCAGCGAGGACTGGATCTTCTCGATCATCAACGTGTCGTTGTTCTGCAGCAGCCGGGTCTGGGGGCCCATCTGCACCGACACCATCCGGGTCAGCTCCAGATCGTGGATCTTCTTTTCAAACCGGTTGCACAGGTTCACCAGATCGTTATAGGCCTGTGCGTCCTCTGCCGTGCCGGACTGCTCCGCCTTCTTGCGAAGCTCCTCCAGTTCACCGCTGCGTACCTCCTCCAGCCGCTTTTTACCGGCCAGAATGTACATGGTCAGTTCCTTGTAGTACTTCAGGTTCAGCTCATACATCTGGTCGAACATGGCCACGTCCTTGAGCAGCGTGATCTGGTGCTGCTCCAGAGACTGGGCGATCTTCTCCACGTTGGCCTCCACCTTGCCGTACTGGGCCTTCATGCTCTCCAGTCGGTTCCCGGCCTTCTTGAACAGGCCCATGAGACCCTTCTTTTCTTCGCCGTCGCCGAAGCCCTTCAGCTCCACCACCAGACGGCTCAGGTCCTGCCCGATCTCGCCCAGATCCTTGCTACGAACGTTATTCAGGGCGCTCTCGGAAAAACCCGCCACGCTCTTCTGTGCGGCGGCGCCGTACTGCAGGATCATGTTGGTATCCCGCACGTCGATCTTGTGGGAAAACTCCTCCACCGCCTTCTTCTCCTCGTCGGTCAGGAGCTTTTCATCCATCTCCACCGGCTCGATCTTCTTCTCCTCCGGCTCCGGCACTTCGGGAGCCGTAGGCTCCAGCGTCAGCTGGGGAACGGCCTCGGCCGCCGCCGTAGGCTCCAGGGTCAGTTCAGGCATCATGTTGTCTGTCATGGTCATAGTTCCTTTCTATCTCATATTGTTTGTTTACTCGCATTTCCCGAAAGACGCCGCCCCATGGGCCGCCCTCCTCTCAGGGTCTTTTTACAGCTCCAGCTGGATGCCGTCGCCGTCCTCGCCGCTCTCCTTCTCCTCCGCCGCCGGAGTCTCCTTCTGGGTCTGGTGGATGGGGTCGTCGCTGAGTCCCTCACGGGCCATCATGTTCTCCAGCACCGTGATATCCGTGGAGATATCCAGCGCCTGATCCCCAAAGAGACTGTCCAGCTGCCGTTCAAAGGCAGTGACAATGGTGCTCATCATGCTCTCCACCCGCTCCATGGTGCCGCTGATGTTCTGACCCTCCACGCCCTGACTGCTCATGCGGTCATAGGCGTTGAGGAGCTTCAGCGTGGTAGGCAGGTAGTAGTTCATGAATTTACGGATCTGCGGCAGCTTCTTGGGATCTGCCTTAACACAGTCGAAGATTTTGTTGGAGACCTCCTCCAGCCGGTCGATCTGCCGGCTGATGGTCTCGTCCTTGATGCTGTCGTTGAGGCGCTTCATCTCCCGGATGGCCAGCTCACCGTCGGAGATCATCTTGTCCAGCTCCGGGTTACCGGTGGGCTGGGGCTTCTCCTCCACCTCCTCCACAACGTCCTTGCAGAAGATGCGGGCGATGAGAAATACCACTACCGACGCCGCAGCCGCCATGATAAAGTGGCCCGGCTTGTACAGGGGCAGCAGCAGGGCATACAGCACCCACACCACCGCCGCTGCGTATATGGGCGCAGCCGATTTATGCACGATCTTTTTCATTGCACGCCTCCGTTTCTGACCTGTCATATACAGTTGGTTCGATTATACCCCATGCGCTCCTCCCGGTCAAGAAAAAATCCCAATATCGGGACATCCAATCGGGTCATCGCCCCTCCGGTCGCCGAAACCCGGACGATGCTCTCCCACCGGCAAGCGGATGCGGCAAATCGGCAAGGGCAGGCATGCCCTCCGGCGTGCCTGCCCTTGCCCGCTTATCACATTTTGCAAGCCGTCTCCCCCACCCGCAGACCTACCGCAGTGGGATGCCCCGGCTTCCGTCGGTGGGATCCACGAACAGCGGCAGCTGGGGCGGTGCGTAGGTCCACCAGATGGCCAGCCCCCACACCGCCAGCAGCGTCACGCCGCCTAAGATCTGCCACACCGGCCCGTCCAGCACCCGCCGGGCCTGAACGCTCCAGCTGACCCAAAAGGCCAGCAGCACCGCCAGCTGGAAAATCAGTACATCCACCCACATGATCCCCCGGCCCAAAATTCCCTGATAGGTGTAAAACAGCGCCGGGATGGCCGCAAGGCCCGTCAGCAGCCCCAATCCACGGGCGGGCAGCAGGGCGCCGTGGCCCCGTAGGGCGATGCATTCCACCAGTGACCACAGCACCCACGGAGTGATGAAAAGCTTCATGTGCTCCCATGTGGATTCGTTGACGGCGGCCAGCGGTGCCGCTATGGGACTCTGCCCCGTCCAGTCGTAAACAAAGTGCAGCAGGTTCCCCGCCGCCAGCACCACCAGCAGGCCCACCGTCTCCCAAGTGCGCCACCGTTTTTCTGCCATGTAAAAGCCCTCCGTTTCCATGTACCTGATACCTCAGTGTACACGAAAACGGAGGGGCTTATACCTACTCTGGTTTTTGGACATTTTCCGGACAAAAACCGGACAGAATTTTCCCTTACCGACGGGGGAAGATCACAACACCCGACGTCCCTTTGGACGTCAGATCCAGCGTCTCTCCCGTCAGTCGGTGTACCGGCTGCTCCGGGAGGCGGGAGAGAAAGTCCTCCAGCGTGGTCAGCTCCGGGAAGCCCTGCTCCCCTCTCCGGAAATGCATGGGCAGCACCAGTCGGGGGTGCAGCCGACGCACCAGCTCCGCCGCCGCAGCGGCATCGATGGTATAGGTGCCGCCCACCGGCAGCATCAGCGCATCGCAGCCCGAAATTTTCTCCTCCTGCGCCGCTGTCAGGGCGCAGCCCAAGTCCCCCAGATGTACCACGGTCATGCCCTCCGCCCGGAAGATATGAACGGTGTTATCGCCCCGGAGAGCGCCCTGACAGTCGTCATGGAAGGTAGAGAACGTCTCCACCGTAAAGGGATTTTCCCCGCCGGGCAGCAGTGTCACCGCCTCCAGACAGTCGTGGTCAAAGTGGTGGTGGCTGATATAAACGGCGTTGGCCTCCACCCGCAGCGGCGGATAGCCCGCCACAACCCGATAGGGATCAATGACCAGCCCGTAGCCCGCCGACTCCAGCCGAAAGCAGCTGTGGCCCAACCATGTAATGTACATAAGCGCCTCCTGTCACGAATTTTTAGAAGATCGGAACAAATCCGATCAAAATGTCATAGCAGCAGAATATGTTCCCATGATAGCCGAATAGAATGATGTGTGCATCAGACCGCATCAGTCCGCATCAGCCCTGCCAGAGCATCTCCCGGTTGATCTCCTTCAGGCTGTGGGCGCCGCACATGGCCATGGTATCCGACAGCTCATCCGTCAGCTTGCGGACGTAGGCTGCCACGCCCTCCTCGCCGCCGCCATAGACCATGGTGACGAAGGGACGGCCAATGAGAACGCCGTCCGCTCCCAGCGCCAGCGCCTTGAACACATCCAGCCCTGTGCGGATGCCGCCGTCCACCAGCACCATGACCTGGTCGCCCACGGCGTCGGCAATGGCGGGCAGCACCTCCGCCGTGGCGGGACACTGATCCAGCACCCGGCCGCCGTGGTTGGACACCACGATGGCGGAGGCCCCGGCCTCCACCGCCTTCTCCGCCCCACGGACGGTCATGATGCCCTTGAGGATAAAGGGCTTTCGGGCGTACTCCGCCACCTCCCGCAGCTCCGCCACGGTCTTGCTGCCGGCAGGCGGCATCCGGTTGCGGAGGAAGGGCAGACCGGCGGCATCGATGTCCATGGCAATGGCCATGGGATCGGCGGTCAGGGCCAAGTCCAGCTTCTGCATCAGGGTCTCCCGGTCCCAGGGCTTCACCGTAGGCACACCGCAGCCCTGCTGGGCCCGGATGGCCTGCGTGGCGCCCTCCATCACCGCCGGGTCCACGCCGTCGCCGGTGAAGGCCACGATGCCCGCCTTAGCACAGGCCGCCAGCAGCAACCGGTTATAGGTCAGATCGTCGTACTTATCTCCGTAGTGCAGCTGCATGGCTCCCACAGGAGCCGCCATCACCGGCAGGGCCAGCCGGTGGCCGAAGAAGTCGAAGGACGTGTCGGCGGGACGGTTTTCCCCGATGGTATCCAGATTCACCCGCAGCTCCTGCCACTTCTGGTAGTTCCGGGCAAAGCCGGTGCCGGAGCCTTTGGCGCCTGGGCCGGGGATGGTATTCTTACACGCCTGACCGTTGCATACGGAGCACGCCTTGCAGTAGGGTCCCATACAGGTGCGGGCGTTTTGCAAAACTTCCTGATATTCCATATGTTTGAAACCTCCCAGAGATTGATGGGGCTATTTTACTCCCGTTTTGGGCGCTTTTCAAGACATTTAAAGCCATTTTCCGCGATTGTGAAAAATGACGAAAGAATTTCTGTATCCAATTTTTGATTCATCATTTTTCCCGCAAAAAGTGAATGGGAGCCTTTTTGTGTATTTTTTGTGAATTTGCTTTTATTTGAAGGAAAAATGTTTTCGAAAAAAATTTTTAAAAACATTTTCCCCTGCTTCCCGCAAGAAAATCCTGTCACAAATTCCGCAATCGTTCCGTCGCTGCCGCCGATTTTTGCCCCGTTTTTCCATTTTAAACGGTTTTCTTTGCAAGAAAAATATTATATAAAAATGACGAACGGCTCCAAACTAATTTTTAGGCACTACGAAAAAAAGTTTGAAAATTTGACGGGGCGGACAGCGTTTTTTATAATGTGCAGTGGGACAAAAAGAATCTCCCGTCCCTCTGCCGGCTCCGGGAGAAAACAAGGAAAAGAGAGGAAAAGACTTTATGGAAAAGTACCTGGTCCTAGCCACATTTGTTGGCTCCATCATTGCGCTTCTCTTTGTGGTCATCACCGCAAAGAAGGTGCTGCGCTTCTCGGAGGGCACCCCCCTCATGCAGAAGATCTCCCAGTCCATTCGTCAGGGTGCTAACGCATACCTCAAGCGCCAGTATTCCGTGGTAGGCGTGTTCTTCGCCTGCATGGTGGTGGTGCTGTGCGTCATGGCAGCCTGCGGTCTGCTGACGTGGTTCGTACCCTTCGCCTTCCTGACCGGCGGCTTCTTCTCCGGCCTGTCCGGCTTCATCGGCATGAAGATCGCCACCGCCTCCAACTGCCGCACCGCCAATGCCTGCCAGGAGGGGCTGAACCGTGGTCTGCGGGTGGCCTTCTCCGCCGGCTCCGTCATGGGCTTCACCGTGGTGGGTCTGGGCCTGCTGGACATCTCCGTGTGGTTCTTCCTGCTGCGCTTCGTGTTCAAGCTGGAGGCCTCCGCCATCACCAGCGCCATGCTGACCTTCGGTATGGGCGCCTCCTCCATGGCTCTGTTCGCCCGTGTGGGCGGCGGCATCTTCACCAAGGCCGCCGACGTGGGCGCCGATCTGGTGGGCAAGGTGGAGGCCGGTATCCCGGAGGACGACCCCCGGAACCCTGCCGTCATCGCTGACAACGTAGGCGACAACGTGGGCGACGTGGCCGGTATGGGCGCCGATCTGTACGAGTCCTATGTTGGCTCTATCATCTCCGCCTCTGCGCTGGGCGTGGCCGCCTTCTCCGATCAGGCCTTCAAGGCCATGGCCATCCCCATGGTCATGGCGGCCATCGGCATCATCTGCTCCATCATCGGCACCTTCTTCGTCCGCACCGACGAGCAGGCCGACCAGCGCACCCTGCTGAAGGCCCTGTCCCGTGGTACCAACCTGTCCGCTATCCTCATTGCCATCATCGCCTGCCCGCTGGTGATCCTCCTGCTGGGCAAGGAGCATCTGGGCCTGTACTTCGCCATTCTGGCGGGCCTGATCGCCGGTGTGCTCATCGGTAAGGCCACGGAGTACTACACCTCCGACACCTTCAAGCCCACGCAGGATCTGTCCTCCAAGTCTCAGACCGGTGCCGCCACCATCATCATCGGCGGTTTGGGTCTGGGTATGCTGAGCACCGCCGTCCCCATCATCATCGTGGCTATCTGCATTCTGGTGGCCTACCTCTGCTCCGGCGGCGCCGCCTCCACCGGCATGGGCCTGTACGGCATCGCTCTGGCCGCCGTGGGTATGCTGAGCACGCTGGGCATCACGCTGGCCACCGACGCTTACGGCCCCGTGGCCGACAACGCCGGCGGCATCGCTGAGATGGCCGGTCTGGCTCCTGAGGTCCGCCAGCGCACCGATGCTCTGGACTCTCTGGGCAACACCACCGCCGCCACCGGTAAGGGCTTCGCCATCGGTTCCGCCGCTCTGACCGCTCTGGCCCTGATGGCCTCCTACATCGAGAAGGTCAAGGAGGTAGGCGCTGACGTCACCTTCCAGGACTTCAGCCTCATGAACCCCGTGGTGCTGGTGGGTCTGTTCATCGGTGCCTGCCTGCCCTTCGTGTTCGCCGCCCTTACCATGAACTCCGTGGGCCGTGCCGCCCAGAGTGTGGTGTTGGAGGTGCGCCGTCAGTTCCGGGAGATCACCGGTCTGATGGACAGCAAGGCCGATCCCGACTATGCCCGCTGCGTGGACCTGTGCACCAAGGCATCTCTGCACGAGATGATCCTGCCCACCATCATCGCTGTGGTCTGCCCCATCGTGGTGGGTCTGATCCTGGGCTACATGGGCGTTGTGGGTATGCTGGCCGGCGCTACCGTCACCGGCTTCCTGATGGCCATCTACATGGCCAACGCCGGCGGTGCGTGGGATAACGCCAAGAAGTATATCGAGGCCGGCCACTTCGGCGGCAAGGGCTCCGACTGCCACAAGGCAGGCGTGGTGGGCGACACCGTGGGCGATCCCTTCAAGGATACCTCCGGCCCCGCCATCAACATCCTCATCAAGCTGCTGAGCATGGTCTCCATCGTGTTCGCCGGTCTGGTGGTGAACTTCCACCTGCTGTAAAAAACTCCATAAAAAGAAGGCTGAGCGGATGCTCAGCCTTCTTTTTGATGCTTTTTTGAAAGCTTGCGGGCGTAGGCCAGCGTTTGCCGCAGGGCTGCCTCCCGGTCGAGCCCCGCCAGATGGAGCTTGCGGGCGTAGGCCAGCAGCTGGGAGAAGTCCCGATCCGGGGTCAGTCCGGCGGAGATCAGGTCGCTGCCGGTGACCATAGGGCGGGCCATGGTGGCCCGGTAGACCTCCAGCCGCTGCCGCAGGAAGGGTTCCGGGTCCGGACGGGGCGGGTCGCACCGGGAGCCACGGTGATCCGCCAGCGCCAGCAGGATCAGGTCCTCCGGCTCTATGGCGGCGTCCAGCAGACGGTTGGTGGACTTGACGGAGGCCCCGCTCTGCGCCATGGCGTTGGGCTTCATGTGCAGGGCCACCAGATTTTTCACGCACCGGTGGAGAGCTTTCTCCCCGATCACCCGGCGCAGGAAGTCCTCCGCCGGCGGCAGACCCGCCTCCTCGTGGCCGTAAGCGTGGATGACGCCGCCGGACTCCGTGGTGGCGGTGACCTTGCCGAAGTCGTGGGCCAGTGCCGCCAGCATCAGGGCCATGGGCTGGGCTGCTTGGGGCCGCAGCTCGGCGGCGGTATCCAGCACCGCCATGGTGTGCTCCCACACATCCCCCTCCCCGTGGTAGCGGGGCGGCTGGGGGACGCCCTGTAAGCGCTGCACCTCCGTGAACCACGGGCGCAGCTGGTGCATGATATCCAGTGTGCGGAAGAAGATGGAAGGGCGGGGCGCCTGCAGGAGGGCCTTTTGCAGCTCCCCCTCCACCCGTTCACGAGACAGGGCCGACAGATCCATGGTGCGGCACAAGGCCACCGTCTCCTCCGCCACGGTGAAGCCGAAGCGGGCGGCGAACTGCGCTCCCCGCAGCACCCGCAGGGGATCCTCCGGAAAGGAGTGGTCATCCACATGGCGCAGGAGGCCCCGGCGGAGATCCTCCCGGCCGCCGAAGAAGTCCAGCACCTGACCGGTGAGCACATCCTCCATCAGGGCGTTGACGGTGAAATCCCGGCGGCGGGCGGCTCTCTCCGGCCCCAGCCACGGGTCCACCTCCACGGTGAAGTCCCGGTGCCCCCGACCCACGGCAGCCTCCCGCCGTGGCATGGCGATGTCCAGTCCGCAGCCTGCCAGTCCGTAGACGCCAAAGCTGGCCCCCACCGTCCGACGACCGCCCATCCGGTCCAGCACGATCTCCAGCTGCTGGGGGGTGACGCCGTGGACCTCGATATCCAGATCCTTGCTCTCCCGGCCCAGCAGGCGGTCCCGGACGCAGCCGCCCACATAGTAGACGCTGCCGCCCAGCGGCCGCACCTCCTGTGCGATGCGGCGGGCCGTCTCACGGTCCCGTGTCATGCAGTCTCCCCTCCTTGCGAAAAAAGCCGTGGCCATGGGCCACGGCTTTTGCGTTCACGCCAGAATGTCCCCCAGATCGTCGAAGGTATGGGCATTGGTGACCACCACCACGTGGTCGCCCTCCTGAATGATGCTGGTGCCGCTGGGGATGATGATCTCGCTGCCCCGTGCAATGGCCGCCACCAGCACGTCGTCCTTCAGGGACAGTGCCCGCAGGGGCTTATTCAGCACCGCATGGCTCCGGGCCGTGGCGGTGAACTCCAGCGCTTCCACGGCGCCGCCCAGCATCTTATACAAGCTCTCCACGGCGCTGCCCTCGGAATTGGCCAACGCCCGGACGTAGCGGGTGATCTGGTTGGCCACGATATCCTTGGGACTGACGATGCTGCCCACCCGCATATCCCGGACCAGATCCATGTAGTTGGGGCGGGTCATCTTGGCCAGCACCTTGGGGACCCCCGCCCGCCGAGCCGTCAGGGCCATCAGCAGATTCTCCTCGTCCCGGCCTGTCAGGGAGACGAAGGCATCCGCCTCGAAGATATTCTCGCTGGTCAGCAGCTCCTCCTCCGTGCCGTCGCCCTCGATGATCATGGCCGTAGGCAGCTGGGCCGCCAGCTGAAGGCACTTATCGTGCTTCTGCTCCACGATGCAGACCTTGGTATTGCTCACCGCCAGCTCCCACGTGAGATACATGGCGATGCGGCTGCCCCCCAGCAGGGACACGGTCTTGACCCGCTGCTGGGTGCGGCCCATAGCCCGCAGCATCTTCTGGAGCTCGGACTTGGTACCCACCATGTAGAGCTTGTCGCCCTCTCTCGGCACAAAGTTGCCGTTGGGGATGATGCACTCGTCCCCCCGCTGGGCAGCGCAGATCAGCACCTCCGCCGAGCGGATACGATGGAACTCGCTGAGGGCCACCCCGTAAAACCGGTCCCGCTCCGTCACCTGTATGCCGATCATGTCGATACGGCCGCCGGCGAAGGGCTCCACGGAGGAGGCGGAGGGGAAGCTGAGGATGCGGGCGATCTCCCGTGCCGCCGCCAGATCGGGGTTGATGACCATGTCCATCCCGATCTCCCGCTTCAGCAGGGCGGCGTCCCGGCGGTAGTCCGGATTCCGCACCCGTGCGATGGTGTGCTTGGCCCCCATGGTTTTGGCGATGAGGCAACACACCAGATTCGTCTCGTCCAGATTGCTGACAGCGATGACCAGATCCGCCGTCCGGGCGCCGGCCTCCTCCAGCACGCTGATGCTGGCGCCGTTGCCCTCCACGCACATAAGGTCCAGGGTGCTGTCAGCACGGGCCAGCGCCACCGGGGAGGAGTCCACCATGGTGATGTCGTGGCCCTCCACCGCCAGCTGGCGGGCGATAGCGTAGCCCACCTTTCCGTTTCCTACAATGATGATCTTCATGAGCCTGACTGTTCCTTTCCCGGTCGTTCCGGCTGCTCTTTTTCCGGAGGTATTGCTTCTTGCGGCGGCTGCCCCTGCGTCTGCTTAGGTGGCTCCGCCGGTTTGGGTGGATCCGCCTTTCCCGGCTGCTCTGCCGGTTTTGGCGGCTGTGGCTGTCGGGGCGGCTGCGTCGCCCCGGAAGGCTTCTGCGCCGCAGCTTCCTGCCGTGTCGGCCGGGCAGCCTTTTCCGCCGCCTTTTCCTCTGCCGCACGACGGCGCTGGGTGCGCCGGTGCAGCACCACCGCATTCAGCTCACCGCCTAAAATCAGCACCGTCCCGCTCATATACAGCCACAGCAGCACCACCACAATGGTGGCGATGGAGCCGTAGAGCTGGGTATAGTGTGCCAGATTTTCCACATAATAGGAGAAGGCCAGCGACAGCAGCATCCACGCCGCCAGCGACACGGCCACGCCCGGTGCCACCTCCCGCAACGGGCATCGGCGGCCCAGCGCCAGCATATACAGCACCGTCACCAGCACGAACATCAGCAGCGCCACCGCCACGAAGCGGAGCTTGCTCCAGAGGTTGATGAAGCCGTCCGGTACGGTGATGATCCCCGACACAAAGTACAGCGCCCGGCGGCCCACGGTGATCATCAGCAGCGTCAGGCCGATGGATACCATGAGCCAGATGGCGAAGAGAAAAATTTTCAGCTGATCCAGCAGGATGTTCTTGGGCTGGCCCTTACCGAAGGCCTTGCGCAGCGAGTGCAGCAGGCAGCCGGTGGCCCGCATGGGGAACCAGATGGAAAACACCAGACTGAACCACATGAGCTGGCGGCTGGCGTTGCCGGAAACGTATTCCAGATAGCCCCGCACCACCTCCGCCACGTCCCCCGGCACGATCTGCCGCAGGCCGGTGACGATGCTGTCCACATCCAGCTCCAGAATACCCAGCAGGGTGCTGACGAAGATCAGCAGCGGGAAAATAGCGAACAGCAGGTAGTAGGTCAGGGCTGCGCTGTCCCGTGCCACGTCATGGAGATAGTACCGGCGGATCATCTGCGCCGCCGTTTGCCCCAGCGCCGTGCGGGGGTGAGTACCTTTACGCATAGTTCGCACCTCTCTGTTTCAGCTTATTATTGTAGCACAGCTGTGAGCAAAATAAAAGGAGATTTTCCATTACACGGAAATCTCCCACCTGTTTTTTATCATAAATATTCCAAAAATGTTTCTTTTTTGTAAAATTTTGTTTTTTCCGCTGAAAATTTAGAAACTATTCACTATTTAGTATTGGCATTTGAAAAAAAGCGTGTTATAATACGTACAATCGGAGTTGTCTCCCGTGCATGGAAAAATTTGTAAAGAGGGTCTAAACTATGGATAACTTAACGAGAATCGTCAAAACCGAAATTTCCCGTCAGTACAAGAGCGTGCGGCAGTTTGCTTTTGCGGTCAATATCCCCCTATCTACCATCAACAGTGCGCTGCACAACGGCATCGGAGGTTCCTCCTTTGATACGGTGGTGCAGATCTGCCAGACGCTGGGGATCAAGGCCATCTCCAGCGATGCCTCCTTCTATCTGACGGAGGACACCCAGCAGCTGCTGGATCAGTATGCCCAGTTGGACGACTACGGCCGCCACACCATTGCCTCGGTGATGAAGGTGGAATACGACCGCTGCTCCACGCAGGGCGCCCGAAGCACAAGCGGCAGCGATTATGAGCTCCGCCCCAGTGTCAACGTCTCCTCCGACCTGGGCGGCTCCTCGGTGGAGCCGCTCCAGGTACTCAGCGACCATCACAGTCTGTAACCTACCAAACAGAGCTGTGACAAGATCTGCCGGAGATTTGCGGCTCCGGTTGGTTTTGTGTCGCCAGCCACGGGCTCTCCCCCACTTGGGGGGAGGGCCCGTGGTTTTTTTATAGGGAGTTATGGTGCGTGATAGGGAGTTTACTGTTCTTTGCGCTTGCCGGTACGCAGCAGGGCTGCAAGGCTCATGCTGCACAGGGCCGCCAGCCCCATCCACAGGCCGGTGTCGCCGGTGTCTCCGGTGGGAACGGCGGGGGTGGTGGGCTCTGCGGGAGCGGGCAGCTTGGCCACAGACTCGGTCCGCAGCACCTCACCGCACACGGTGCAGGCGTAGGTCTTGACGCCCTCACGCTCCGTGGTGGCAGGCGTGGTGATCTTGCCCTCGCCCTCCGTATGCTGGGCGTTCACAGTAAAGGTGACGGTAACGGTGTTGCCGAAGCGGTCGGTGGCCGTCAGGGTCTGGACGCCCTCGGCAGCGGAAACGGTGAGCTTACCGTCCACCAGCTCCACGGGCTGGCCGTTGAGGGTCACGCTCTCCAGATTGGGGTCGGTAACGGTGATCTCTGCCGTCAGGCAGTAGGTGCCGCCGTCCGTGACGCCCTCCACCGCAGGAGCCGCCTCGTCGATGAGCTTAGAGCCCACCTTGGTGCGGGTATCCGTCAGGCCGCAGCCGTGGTCGCACTGAGCCGTCTCCGTGCCGTCGTCGTCATAGGTGGCGTTGTTGTCGTAGACGTAGTGGGTGAAGCTGTGACCCAGAGCCGCCTGATAGAAATCCTCCGGACCAGTGTAGGTCTTGCTCTCGTCCAGCTTGCCGTCGGCATCAGCGAAGTAGCTGCCGCAATCCGGGCAATACCAGTAGGCGGCGTAGCCGTCCTGCGTGCAGGTGGCGGGGTCGCCCGCCGTGCGCTGGGCATTGGCGTGGTGGGTAGCCGGAATGACGGTATCGGTGATGGGCTGGGTAGCCCCTGCGTCAGCGAACAGCTTGTGGCAGTCGCTGCACTGCCAGTACTCCAGACTTCCCGGCTGGGTGCAGGTGGCGGCGGTTCCGTCGTGATGGGTCAGGTCATGATGGTTGGGATCCGTGGTGCCATAGGTGGCGCCGCAGATGCTGCAGGTGGCCTTCTCGGTGCAGGTGGCGGTGCCGTCATGGCTGCCCAGAGAGCCCTTCACTTGGCAGCCGGGAACGGCGCAGGACCGCCAGTGCTGGGTGTCATCGTGCTGCCAATCGCCCCACTGGTGGTTGCCGGTGTGGGTGATGGTAAAGGTCCAGCTGGGATCGGTCAACTCACTGACGGCGTTGATGTCCTCGTTGCCGGGAACGGTGACGTAGACCTGATAGGTACCCATATCCGTGGGAGCGGCCACGACCTTGCCGTTTTGCTTATAGATGACGGTAAAGGTGTTGTCGGGCCAATAGCCCATGCCCATGGTCCGGTCGCCTCCGGTGCTCCAGCGAACGGTGGCCTCCTTGGCGGTGCCGTCATACTCCAGATTTTCCGGAGCGGTGAAGGTGAAGTCGCCTGCTGCGGGAGTGCGCTTCACGATCTCCCACTGGAGCTTCTTTTCGCCGGTGGTGCCGTCACTCCACTTGAAACCCGCTGCGGGGCGGACGGTAACGGTATAGGTACCCACGCGGCAGGCTCTATAGCCGCTGCCCAAAAGCTCGTAGCCGTAGACTTCGCCGGGCAGCAGACCGTACTGCCAGTTGCCGTTATAGGTGAAGGGGCCGTAGACCGTGGGAACCGGGATGGCCTCCAGATACTGGTTCAGGGTGACAGTAGTGGACGGAGAGGGCTTCCGGGTCTCGGTAGCCGCATAGCGGACCTCATAGGTGCCGGCCAGAGCGGAGGTGAAGGCGCTGCCGCACTGGCTCCATCTGGTGCCGCCCACGGGGCGATACTCCATGCTGTTGTTGGTGCCGTTGATGCGGCCGTAGCCCGTCCGACTCTGGGGATGGGTCACGGTGAGACCCGTGGGGGGCTGGGTCTGGGCCGTTTTCTCCGTGGGGGCGGTGAGTGTCATGGCGGTATCCGCCGTGGCCGTACCTGTGACACGGATGGTATAGCTGTCGACCTTGGCGGCGGTGATGCCGTTGAGCGTCACGCTGTACCCGTCGGGGATGTAGTAATTGTCGGGATCGGTAACGCTGATGGTGATGGGCGTCAGATCCAGACAATCCTGCGTCAGCCGGCCGCCGTTCTTATAGGTGAGGCCGTTCGGCAGGGTGACGCTGACCTGATAGGTCTTGAGGCGGAGATAGATCAGGCCCTCAGAGTTCAGATAGGTCTCATAGCCCGCTCGGTCGGCGCTGACGTACTGGATGCTGCCTGTGCAGGCGTCGCTGCTGATCTGGACGGTCTGTCCGCTGGCGAGGGTCCTGCCGCTGCTGATGCCGATATCGGCACCGCTGCTGAGTCTTCTGGCGCTGACCTGCTGCGACGAGTTCTCCAGATACAGGTTGTTGTCCTGATTGTCCTTATCGACGTTGTTCTGGATGATAGAGCGGCCGGACAGGGTGATGGTGTGGCCGTAACCACGGACAAACACGCCGCCGCCACGGTCATCGACGGTGTTGTCCTGAATGGAGCCGCCGCTCATGCTGAAGTCACTCTTGGAATAGAGGTACACGCCGCCGCCATCGCCGCCACGGCGATCATCGTTCCCGTATTTGTTCTTATAGTTGGCCAGACCGGCGAAGTTGTCGCAGATCTCGCCGCCTCTCATGTCGAAGGTGCCCGCCACGTACACGCCGCCGCCGAAGCCGCCGCCGAAGGTGGCGCTCTCCTTATAGTCGACCGCACAGGCGTAGTTGCCGGCGATGCGGGCGGTGCCGGAGAGGTCCAGAGTCGCATACAGATCCACATACACACCGCCGCCGCCGTCAAAGCCCAGGTCGTCATTGGTGCTGTTGACACGGTTGCCGCTGATCTCGCCGCCGGAGATGTTCAGCGTGCTGCTGCGGCTCTGGATGCCCTTGACGTATACACCGCCGCCGAGGGTGTTGGAGATGTTATCCTTGATGGTGCCGCCGCTCATATTCAGGGTGGAGCCGGAAACCAGGACAACGGCAGCACCGGCGGAAGCATCGGTGTAGGTGGTATCATTGCCGCTGATCTCGCCGCCATACAGATTCATAGTGGCGTTCTCATTATACACGGCATGGGACTTATTGCCGGTGATCTTGCCGCCGCAGAGGTTAAAGGTACCCCTGTTGAACACAGCGGCGGGGTAAGGGGCGCTGTTTTCGGAGCTGTCCAAGCCGGTGATCTCGCCGCCGAACATATTAAATTTGCAGCCGGCGTCGATCTCTACGATGCAGGCACCCTTGGGATCCGCCGTGTCCTTGCAGGTGATCTGACCGGCCTCCTCGGCGCAGTCGGTGATGGTCAGGGTATGATAGTTCGTCACATGAATGTATGGGCGATAATACCCGTTTTCCAGAATGATATTATGCCCGTTGAGGCAGATCCGCACATCATCCAGGTTGCTGCCCCACCCCTCATCGGTGGCGGTTACATCATTGAGCAGATAGTAGCAGCCGTAGCTCTTGACGGACTTCAGGCTGCTGATGCCGACCCACTTGGTGTTCTTATCGTGGTCGTGGTAGGGACCATAGCTCTGGTTCTGCAGGCACACGCAGTGAGTGTGCTCCTCATTGGCCAGCAGGTCCAGATTGAAGCTGACGGACCCGTTCTTCGTGACGGCGCAGTTGGCGCGGTCACTGGTAAACACATTGGTATCGGAGGAGCCCCGCACGATGCGATAGGCGGGGATCAGATCGGCGTTGAGTCCGATGCGGGAGTCGGAGGAAACATTGCCTGCAAGGACGGCCTGATCCTCCGCCGAGGCAGCCACGTGCAGATTGCTGGCGGCCTTGTCGTCCCCCTGCGTATTGCCGGTGATATTCACTGTACCGGCTACCTTGCAGGTGGTCATACCACCGAAGTACACACCGCCGCCGGCGATCCCGGCGGTGTTGCCGGTAATAGTGCCGCCGTTGAGATTGATCTTGGCGGTGTCGTTGGAGCCATACTGCTTGTTGGCCTCGCAATATACGCCGCCGCCGTACTTCCGGGCGGTGTTATTGGCGATGGTGCCGCCATTCATGGTGAAGGCAGCCAGTATATTCGCCACATACACACCGCCGCCGTAATCGGCCTCGTTATCCTCCATGCGGGCGGTGCCGTTCATGACAAATTCCGACGTGCCAGCAAACAGGCCCACAGCGCCGCCGGCGTAATACTGGCTCTTGCAGTTGCGGAGCACGGCGCCGTCCTCCAGCGTCAGCGTGCCGTACCGGCTCACGTAGATGGCAGGATTTGTGGCAGTCGTCTTGTCGCCGCCGCCGTCCACGGTGATGTCCTTCAGGGTCAGGGCGGCATAGGCGGGATGATCCGAGCCGCCTGCGCCGCTATACCCCTGCTCACCCGTCAGATTGAACAGGCTGCCCTTGAAGCCCTCGGCACGCACCAGCTTGCTATTGGCATCGGCGCCGCTGATGACCACACGCTGGTTGTAATACTCATACCAAGCCATGCTGCCGTTGGTGGTGCGGGTGGGTCTGATGTTCAGAGTTTCGCTGATTTCGATGGTACCGCTTACAACGATTTCGATGGTATTGTTGTAAGAGAGCTCACTCATGGCGCTTTTGAGCTGCTCGAGGGTAGTCACCGTCGAGGTCCACGCCCATGACGTCTTGGGGACCAGACTCAGTACCATCACCAACGCTACCAGTACGCTGGCGATTCGCTTTTTCATAGATTTCCTCCCTGGCAGGTCTTTTGTATTTTGCAATTACCGCTTGCAATGACCTGCATCTTTCTGTATACTGAGCATATACCGTACACCAATGTACGATGCAAGTACTTTTTAAAAAAATATGGCAAAATATGGAGAGTTCGTCATGAGTGAGCGCAACAGCCGTCTGATGTCCATCGGTGAGGTGGCCAAGTCCCTGCATATTACCCGACGCATGATCCTCAACTATGAGGACAAGGGCATTCTGCTGCCCGACGTAAAAACCGGCTCCGGCGGGAACCGCTACTATACCCCGGAGACCCTGACCCGCATCCGGGCCATCCGGCGCTTGCAGACGCTGGGTATCTCGCTGGATGAGATCAAGCTCTATTTCGAGGATGCCGCCGACCTGCGGGATATCATCGCCCGGCTGGAGAAACTACGGGACGAGCTGAACCTGTGCATTGAGAAGCTGCAGCTGCGGGTCCGGGAGAACAGCAACGACGCCCCCATCATCCGCACTATCCCCTCCCAGACGGTGTACGTCTACCGCTGCCCCTCCCCTACGGTGGAGGACCGCATGGAGATCTTCCGGGACGTGATCCCCGCCGCCATGCGCCAGTACGGCACGGACTCCGCCAAGCGGATGTACTTCATCGACTACCCTATCGACGAGCCCAACGACATCAACTTCTGTGTGGCGGTGCCGGATGGCAGCAAGGGCCCCTATGTGCAGGACTGGCCGGAGGAGGAGGCTCTGTGCCTCTTCTTCCACGGGGACTATGACGAGATCCCGGAGGTCCGGGAGCGACTGGTGGCCTACGCCAGGCAGCAGGGCCTGAAGCTGAAGGGTACCTGCCGCAACATCTATCTGGAGGGCCCGCCCCACCACAAGGACAAATCGAAGTTCGTCACGCAGGTGGCTCTGCCGCTGGTGTGGAATGAGGTATGATGAAAGAAACCGCCGCATCTCCTGCGGCGGTTTCGTCGTGTCGAAAAAGTCTTTTCGCCACGACGAGACATTTTTCAGAGCTTCAAAAAGCTCTGAAAAATGATGATCATCATCGTGCAGGACACCCCTTCCGGGTTTCCCGCACACACCCTTCCGCCCCGTTGACGAAAGGTTCCCGCTCTTTTGGCTGGCCCAGAAACCGCCGCATCTCCTGCAGCGGTTTCGTCGTGGCGAAAAAGTCTTTTCGCCACGACGAGACATTTTTCAGAGCTTCAAAAAGCCCTGAAAAATGATGATCATCATCGTGCAGGACACCCTTCCCGGGTTTCCCGCACACACCCTTCCGCCCCGTTGACGAAAGGTTCCCGCTCTTTTGGCTGGCCCAGAAACCGCCGCATCTCCTGCGGCGGTTTCTTTCATATCCGGAGGGGTGGGGCGCATACACTGTCCGTGAAAGGACGGGATGCATTATGCGGGGAAAAGTCTTACTGCTGCGCCGTGGCACGCTGCTGCTGATCCTGACGGCGCTGGTGGCCGCCGGTATTTTCATGGCTGTGGGAGGCCCCGGCTTCGTCAGCGCCTCCGCCGCCAAGCGGCAGCTTCCCATCTACTCGGTGGAACGGGAGGAGAAGGTCTGCGCCATCAGCTTCGACGCCGCATGGGGCAACGAGGACACCCAGGCCCTCATCGACATTCTGGGCAAATACAACGTCAAGGCCACCTTCTTCGTGGTGGGTGACTGGGTGGATAAGTACCCGGAGTCCGTAAAGGCCCTCCACGACGCCGGGCATGAGGTCATGAACCACTCCCTCCACCACGACCACTACAACGCCCTCACCGCCGATCAGGTGGTGGCGGACGTCACCGCCTGCAACGAGAAGATCGCCGCCATCACCGGCGTGACCCCCTGCCTCATCCGCTGCCCCTACGGCGAGTACGACGACCATGTGATCTCCGCCATCCGCTCCATGGGCATGGAGCCCATCCAGTGGGACGTGGACAGTCTGGACTGGAAGGACTATGACGCCGACACCATCTGCCAGCGGGTCACCTCCAAGCTCTCTCCCGGCAGCATCGTGCTATTCCACAACGCCGCCCTCCACACGTCGGAGGCGCTGCCGGCCATTCTGGACCACATGGCCCGTGAGGGGTATTCCCTGCTGCCCATCAGCCAGCTGATCTATCGGGAGAACTATACCATCGACCACGCCGGGCGGCAGTTCTGTCAGGCCCAGAGCGAGCAGTGAAATTTTTGCCGGTTTTTCAAGAAATCGGTTGATTTTTGCAAAAAATCTGATATACCCGATGAAGGGGCGTACGGTGTATTTTGTGCGTTCTGCAAAAAAACAAAAGGAGAGAGTATGGTATGATTTTGGAACTGATTATCGGCATCCTGACGCTGGTGGCAGAGTGGATGATCTTCAAGAAGATGGGCCGTCAGGGCTGGGAGGGCATCGTCCCCTTCTACAACACCTACGTGCTGTGTCAGGAGCTGTACGGCAACGGCTGGAAGTTCCTTCTGCTGCTGATCCCCATCTACAACATCTATTTCGTCATCAAGATGAACATCGACTGGGCCAAGGCCTTCAATCAGGGCGCCGGCTTCGGTATCGGCCTTCTGCTGCTGCCCTTCATTTTCCAGCTGATCCTGGCCTTCGGCGGTGAGCAGTATCGGGATGGCAGCTATACCAATACCCAGCCCGACATGGTGGAGAATGTGGTCAACAAGGCCAAGGATGCCGTTTCCGGCAACCGGGACGACCACAAGGAGCAGTAACTGCACCAAACAAAATGGGACAGGAGAACATCCTGTCCCATTTTTCATGTATTCAAAAGAAATGAGCGGAAAGAGCGCATGAAAAAGCTGATTGCGCTGCTTTTGGCGGCGGTAATGTGCCTGAGCCTTGCGGCTTGCGACAATGGCAAGACGGAAAATACAGATCATTCGCAGGGACAGAACACGGAAAATACATCGAATGAGAACCAGCAGACAGAAACAGCGTCGCAGAGAAACGGAAACCCCGAATGCTGAGGAGCTAATGGGGGACTATAAGAACTACCATACGGAATCAGGTAAATAAACGATTTAAGGAAAAGAGGGGAAGCGGATTTTTCCGCTTCCCCTCTGAAATTCCCTGTAAAATTACTTGTTGAAGTATCTCTTCAGCAGACCCTCAAAGGCCTTGCCGTGCCGGGCCTCGTCACGAGCCATCTCGTGGACGGTATCGTGGATGGCATCCAGGTTGTACTTCTTCGCCAGCTTGGCCAGCTCGAACTTGCCGGCGGTAGCGCCGTTCTCGGCATCCACACGCATCTGCAGGTTCTTCTGGGTGGAATCGGTGACCACCTCGCCCAGCAGCTCAGCGAACTTGGCGGCGTGCTCGGCCTCCTCCAGACCGGCCTTCTCCCAGTACATACCGATCTCGGGATAGCCCTCACGATGAGCCACACGGGCCATGGCCAGATACATACCCACCTCGGAGCACTCGCCCTCGAAGTTGGCACGCAGACCGGCGATGATCTCCTCACGGACCTCGGCGGGAACATCCTCACCGAACACCTTGCCTACGCCCACCACGTGCTCGGCGGCCCAAGACTTCTCCTCTGCCTGCAGGGTGAACTTGTCACCGCTGACGTGGCACACCGGACACTCGGCCGGGGGATTCTCACCTTCGTGAACGTAACCGCAAACAGGACATACCCACTTCTTCATAATCATTACCTCCATATTTTTATCATTCGTTGATGGTTTTTTACTCTTCGGGGGCGTTCCCCCCTTGGGATGGTCTAAGTATAGCACGGAATCCAGAGGATTATAAGTTGCAAATGCAACATTTAGAAAAACTTTCCATGAACTTTTTTGCGGCAGAGAAAATACGCCGGAGGAGGGTCCTCCGGCGTATTTTTATAGCAGCTTTACTCGGCATCGGCCAGAGCCTTGGCCTCGGCAATGGCCTTCTCCTGCGCCGCAGCGGGGCAATCCTCGTAGCGGACGAAGTTGAAGGTGAAGGTACCACG
Organism: Vescimonas coprocola; assembly: GCF_018408575.1. Lineage (NCBI taxonomy): Bacteria > Bacillati > Bacillota > Clostridia > Eubacteriales > Oscillospiraceae > Vescimonas > Vescimonas coprocola. The sequence continues at coordinate 153,543 of NZ_AP023418.1, read as the reverse complement.
GGACTGGGTCATGGACCGCAGATCGATGGCGTAGCTCATCATCTCGGCCATGGGAACCTCGGCCTCCAGCACGGTCTCGCCGTCGCCGGTGGGGTTCATGCCCATGACGCGGCCCCGGCGCTTGTTCAGGTCACCCATGACGTCGCCCACGTAGTTGTCAGGCACCGTGACCTTCAGCTCACCGATGGGCTCCATCAGCACGGGCTTGGCCTCCGGCAGAGCGGCCTTGAAGGCCAGATTGGCGGCCAGCTTGAAAGCGATTTCGGAGGAGTCCACCGGGTGGTAGGAGCCGTCCACCAGCGTCGCCTTCAGGTACACCACGGGATAGCCCGCCAGCACGCCGTGCAGGCAGCTCTCACGCAGGCCCTTTTCCACGGCGGGGAAGTAGTTCTTTGGCACGGAGCCGCCGAACACGTTCTCAGCGAAGATCATATCCTCCTGCTCGGTCTGAGGCTCGAAGATGATATGCACGTCACCGAACTGGCCGCTGCCGCCGGTCTGCTTCTTATAGCGGCCCTGCTTGCGGACGGTGGAGCGGATCTTCTCACGGTAAGCCACTCTGGGAGCGGACAGCTCGGCATCCACGCCGAAGCGGGTCTTGAGCTTGGAGCACAGCACGTCGATCTGGATATCGCCGGCGCCGGAGATCACGGTCTGGTGGGTCTCGGCGTTGTTGACCACATGGAAGGTGGGGTCCTCTTCGTTGAGCTTGTTGAGGCCGGTACCCAGCTTCTCCACCTCCTGCTTGGTCTTGGGGGAGATGGCACGGCTGTAGCAGGGCTGGGCATAATCCATGCCGTGGAGACGCACGATGCGCTTGGGGTCGCACAGGGTGTTGCCGGTCTTGACCTTATCCATCTTGCCGATGGCGCCGATGTCGCCGCAGCAGATCTCCTTGACCTCCTCGCCCTTCTTGCCCTTCATGATGTACAGGCGGCCCAGCTTCTCGGTGTTGCCGGTGGCGGGGTTATACAGGGCCATATCGCTGGTGATCCTGCCACGGAGCACCTTCACCATGGAGTACTTACCGTACTGGTCAGAGATGGTCTTAAAGACGATGGCAGCGGTGGGGCCGTTGGGATCGCAGGCCACCTCGACGTCGTTGCCGTCGTCATCCTGCGCCGTCTCAGCCGGCATATCTGTGGCCACGGGGACCAGATCCACGATGGTCTGCATCAGCATCTCCACGCCCAAGCCGGTGACGGCGGAGCCGCACAGCACCGGGCAAACGCTGCCGTCCCGGACGCCCAGCTTCAGGCCGCGGGCCATGTCCTCGGCGGACAGCTCCATGGTGTCGAAGAACTTCTCCATCAGCTCCTCGTCAGAGCCGGCGGCGGCCTCCATCAGTTCGGCCCGCAGGGCCTCCACCTCGTCGGCCATATCGGCAGGAATGGCGCAGGCAGCGACCTTGCCGCCCTTGACCTCGTAAGCGGTGTTATGCAGCAGATCCACGATGCCCGTGACCTTCTTGTTGCCGTCAATGACCGGGGCCACAATGGGAACCACGGACTGGCCGAACTTGCCCTTCAGAGCATCCAGGCAGGCCTGATAGTCGCTGTTGTCCTCGTCGGTGCGGTTGACGAAGATCATGCGGGGCTTCTTGCCCAGCAGCTTCCAGCTGCGCTCCATACCCACGGACAGGCCGTCCTTGGCGGCACCCACCAGCACGGCGCACTCGGCAGCACGGATGGCAGAAATGGCCTCGCCGGAGAAATCAAAGTTGCCGGGAGCGTCCATGACGTTGATGCGGACGTCCTTATATTTGACCGGGGCAAAGGCCAGAGAAATAGAGATCTGGCGCTTGATCTCCTCGGCGTCGTAGTCGCAGACGGTGTTGCCGTCGGCGGTACGGCCCAGACGATCCGTTCCCTTGGTCATGAAGAGCATCTGCTCGGCCAGAGTCGTCTTGCCGGAGCCACCGTGACCCAGCAGGCAGATGTTGCGAATGTCATTGGCAGTCATATACAGTATTCTCCCTTCGTTTGGTACGAATGCGCCGTCCGGCGCAGCCAGTCAATAAGGAGAGTATATACTATTTTTTTGCACTTGACAAATACAACTTTCAGCGTCTTTTTTGTGAAAAATGCCGGGAGAGCCTTTGGCTCTCCCGGCATGGGTATGGAATGGTATCAGTAGTGGCGCACCAGTCCTGCCAGCAGCAGCACCGTCAGCAGCCACAGCAGCAAAAAACACAGGAAATTCAGGGCCGACAGAGCGGCAAAGGCCCCCACGGAGGTGAAATAATACGCCAGCAGCAGGCCCGACAGCCCGCCCAGCCACGACAGCACCGTTCCGTCCCGGACGGCACGCCGCATCCGGCGGCTGCCGATGACCGTTTCGGCAAAGGCCATCAGCCCGTCCCGGTAGATGATGGCGTGGGGCCGGCCACGGCCCTCCGTCAGCTCCGACAGGGCCAGACGGGTGGAGATATCCGGGTACAGGGGCCGGGCGTCCAGCCGGAATTTCCGCTTCAGCAGCGCCGGAGTGATGTTGGCGCTGCGGGTGGCCAGCACCGGAGTGATGCGGTTGCGGCGCATGGCCCGCAGGGCCCACTCCACGTTGCGGGAGGGCTGGTATTTGATGGCAAAGATGGCGATGAGCTGACCGTCCACCGCCAGAAAAACGCCGGTCTTGAGCTTCAGGTCACGGGGCAGGGACACATGGTGCTTTTTCATGAAATAGGCGCTGCCCATGGTGACAGATTCCCCACGGATGGTACCGCCGATGCCGCCGTCCTCGTAAAAACGCAGGTCCTCCAAATGCAGGTGGGTGCCGCCCTCGCTGGCCAGCAGCTGGTCAAACAGCGGCGTCAGCTGGCTTCCGGCGGCCTGTGCCGCCGTGGCGGCATAGGACACCACCTTGCCGATCTCCTCGCCGTACAGCTTCAGTCCGTTGAGGCTCACCGTTCCCGGTGGGAACAGGTCGTCATCCGTCACCACCATCCGCCGGGCGGCGGTGATGGCGGAGGCCCCGGCATAGCCCGCCACGGCGCTGCCGCTACGGTTCAGACGCCGGTTCAACGATGACAGGGGCAGCGTTCCCGCCACCGGCAGAGCCAGCGGCAGCCCGCCGGACAGCAGCGCCGACCAGATCCACAGGGGCCGCACCGGCTGCCCCTCCCCGCCGAAGCACACCACCGCCGCCAAAATGGAGGTAGCGGCCAGCGCCAGCGGTGTCAGGATGATCTGCCAGCGATAGGAGACATCCGGCTGGTGGGAGAGCCGGTAGAAGCCCTCCGCCGTTCCCTGCTGCTTGCAGGCCCCGGCGGGAGTCACGGATACGTTATAGGGCGGCTCACCCCCCAGATCGGCCAGCCGGAAGCCTGCGAGCCGGGCTTTGGCCGCCAGCAGCTGGCCCCACAGACACAGCAGCAGGGAGATGACCGGGACGGCCGCCAGCGGCAGCTGCTCCCCGCAGCCCAAGGCGGCGTAGACGCAGTCCCCCAAACACACCAGCGATGCCAGCAGCGCCGCCGTCTCGCAGGTGATGCGGCGCTGGGACAGCTGCTTGCGGGCGCTGCGCCAGACCCGGCCCGACAGGGCCAGTGCCAGCAGCAGCAATCCGCCGGGGATGATCCCCCGCAGCACGGGCAATGCCGCCCACAGCTGGGGAACATACAGCCCCAGCCCGTCCAGCACGGACAGCACCGTCAGCAACACCGCCTCCGGCAGCACGCACCAGCACTGGCGTTTTAAGCGGGCGCAGCGGCGCTTCTCGGCCCGGACGGCCACGTCCATATCCGGCTCCGGATCGGGTTCCGGCTCCGGCTGAGGCTCCTGCGGCTGCTCCCACAGAGTCTCCGTATCCTGCGGGATGGGGGTGGCGGTGCGTGGCCTTGTCAGCTTCTCCCACCAGTGCCGCAGCACCTCTCGCAGGGGTGGGCGTTCCTCCAGAATGCCGTCCTCCTGCTCCTCCAGCACGGAGGAGACCGTGTCGTTCATGATCTGCTCTAAGGAGACCTTGGGTGGCTCCTCTGGCTCCGCTGATCCCTGCGGCTCCTCCGCCGGTTCCTCCTCCGGGGCCTTCTCCTCTGCGGGTACTTCTTCGGGGGCGGTCTCCGCCGCCGGTTTCCCGTCCTCCTCCGGTACCGGTTGGTGCGGGAAGTGGATGATCTGGGTTTCGGACGGCCGGTCCTCCTCCGGCAGCAATGGGCCGCCGGAGGAAAATACCTCCTCCAGCACCTCCGCCGGGAAATCCATATCCACCGGGTCGGCGCCGGGGGTGAATCGCAGTCCCTCCGGCTGTTGGGTGGTTTTCACCGCAGCAGAGGTCTCCGGTTCAGCGTGGGGCTCCGGCTCTGCGGGAGCTTTCTGCTGAGCAGGGGCTTCTGCCGGAGCAGGCTCCGGGGAGTTTTCCTCCGCAGGCAGATCCTCCGTCCGGTACAGGTCGCTGCCGCTGCCGAACTCCGCCAGAATATCCTCCAGGGTAAACTCCGGTATTTCGTTGTGATCCTCTCGGTGTTCCATGGTACCTCTCTTTTAGATGCTCCGGGTCCTTACACGGTGCGCTGCCGCACCGCCTCATACAGCAGGATGGCAGCCGCCGCCGATGCGTTCAGGGAAGAGATCCTCCCCCGCATGGGGATGCTCACCAGAAAATCGCAGTTCTCCGCCACCAGCCGGCTCATGCCGTCGCCCTCGGAGCCGATGACAATGGCCGCCGGGCCCTTGAGATCGGCGTCATAGAGCCGGGTCGTTCCCTCGGCGGCAGTGCCGAACACCCAGATGCCCTGCTTTTTCAGATCCTTCAGCAGGGACGGGATATTGGCCACCCGTGCCACCGGCATATAGCTGACGGCTCCGGCGGAGGTCTTGGCCACAATGGCCGTCAGACCGGCGCTGCGGCGTTTGGGGATGATGACCCCGTGGGCTCCGGCGCACTCGGCGGTACGGAGGATGGCCCCCAGATTGTGGGGGTCGGAGATCTCATCGCAGACCACCAGCAGCGGCGGCTCCCCCTTGGCGGCGGCAGCGTCCAGCAGGCTCTGCACCGTCACATACTCCCGCACGGCAGCCAGCGCAATGACCCCCTGATGGGCGTGGGTGCGGCTCATATTGTCCAGCTTCCGCCGGTCGGCCTCCACCACCACGATGCCCTGGGCCCGTGCCTTGGAGGCGATGTGGCCCAAGGTCTTGTCCGTCTCCCCCTTGGCCAGATAGATCTTATCCATGGTCGTTCCGGCCCGCAGGGCCTCGATCACGGCGTTGCGGCCCTCGATGATGCCGTCCGCCTCTGCCTCCGGCCGTCTCTGTTCGTTGTCTCTCATAGGAATTTTCCTCGCAATGCATACATAATTGGTTTCAGTATACCATACTCTGGCCGGGAGATAAAGCGCCATTCATAGAAATTTTACAGGAAAATTCCCGCCGTTCGCCTTGTGAAGATATCCGAATTGTGATATACTACACGGAAATTAAAGCACTTCTGCGCCCCGCCCGGCGGGGCTGCATGGAAGGAGACCGACATGGATCCCAACAATAAGAAAGACCAGAAAAATAACCAGAACCGCAACCGCAATATGCGGGGGGTGGTGACCCTCATCATCTGGGCGCTGGTGCTGACGGTGGTGTTCAACTATATCAACGCTTACAGCAACAATCTCACCAAGCGGGCCAGCAGCCATGAGATCCCGTACAGCCAGCTCATCGACCTCATTCAGGAGGATCAGGTGGCGGAGCTGAAGATCGAGAACGGCGTCCTGTATGCCACCCCCGTGGACGGCTACGTCTACACCGAGGAGGCCGCCGATAAGAACAAGGAACCCAAGAGCTATACCCAGAGCGAGAAAACGCCTCTGATCCTGTATACCACCGCTCTCAACGACGCCAGCCTCCTGCCTCTGCTGGAGGAACACAACGTCAAGTACACCAGCCCCGTCCAGACCCAGATGAGCCCCATTCTGGAGTTCATGATCGCCTATATCCTGCCGGTGATCGTCATAGTGGCCCTGTTCATGCTGGTGATGCGGATCATGGCAAAAAACGGCGGCGGTATCGGAGGCATCGGCAGCGTGGGCAAGTCCAACGCCAAGGTGTATATGGAGAAGTCCACCGGTGTCACCTTCAAGGACGTGGCCGGTCAGGACGAGGCCAAGGAGTCGCTGGAGGAGATCATCGACTTCCTCCACAACCCCCAGAAGTACACGGCCATCGGCGCAAGACTGCCCAAGGGCGCTCTGTTGGTGGGCTCTCCCGGTACCGGCAAGACTTTGCTTGCCAAGGCCGTGGCCGGCGAGGCCAACGTCCCCTTCTTCTCCATCTCCGGCTCGGACTTTGTGGAGATGTTCGTGGGCGTGGGCGCCTCCCGTGTCCGTGACCTGTTCAAGGAGGCCGCCAAGGTGGCTCCCTGCATCATCTTCATCGACGAGATCGACACCATCGGCAAATCCCGTGACGGCGGCCGTTTCGGCGGCGGCAACGACGAGCGGGAGCAGACCCTGAACCAGCTGCTGGCGGAGCTGGACGGCTTCGATCCCGGCAAGGGCATCATCGTTCTGGGCGCCACCAACCGCCCGGAGGTGCTGGACAAGGCCCTGCTGCGCCCCGGCCGCTTCGACCGGCGCATCACCGTGGACCGTCCCAATCTGGCGGGCCGTCTGGCCACCCTGCAGGTCCACACCCGGAACATCCATCTGGCCGAGGACGTGAATCTGGAGAAGATCGCTCAGGCCACCGCCGGCTGCGTGGGCGCAGATCTGGCGAACCTTGTCAACGAGGCGGCCCTGCGGGCCGTGCGGCTGGGCCGCAGCGCCGTGAATCAGAATGACCTGCTGGCGGCCTTCGAGACCGTCATTGCCGGCTCCGAGAAGAAGGGTACCGTCATCACCGACGAGGAAAAGCGCATCATCGCCTATCACGAGGTGGGCCATGCGCTGGTGGCGGCCAAGCAGAAAAACGCCCAGCCCGTCAGCAAGATCACCATCGTCCCCCATACGCAGGGCGCTCTGGGCTATACCCTGCACCTGCCGGAGGAGGAGAAGTTCCTCATGTCCCGTGAGGACATTCTGGCGGAGATCCGCACGCTGCTGGCCGGCCGGTCCAGCGAGGAGGTGGTGTGCCACACCATGACCTCCGGCGCCGCCAACGACATCGAGCGGGCCACGGAGATGGCCCGGAATCTGGTGGCCCGGTTCGGTATGTGCGAGGAGTTCGACATGATGGCGCTGGGCAGCGTACAGAACCAGTATCTGGACGGCACCTACTCCATGAGCTGCGCTCAGGAGACCTACGCCGCCGCAGATCGTGCCGTCATCGCCATCATCCGCCAGTGCCATGAGGACGCCAAGCGGATGCTGGAGGAGAACCGGGAGCTGCTGGACAAGATCGCCGCCTATCTGCTGAAGAAGGAGACCATCACCGGTCAGGAGATGATGGCTATCATCGAGGGCCGTGACCCGGAGACGGTGGACAACTACGGCGCTACCCGTGAGGAGAAGCAGCCCCTGTTCCGTCCCTCCTCCCCGGAGGTCATCGAGGCCCCTGCCAAGCACATCCACATCGTATCCGAGCCGGTGCCGTCCCCGGAGGAGCCGCAGACCCCGGAGGAAAAGTCCCCGGAGGAAGCCCAGCCGGATCGTGACCCGGAGGAAAGTGAGCAGAAGTGACCCGTTCCCTGCGAAAGGAGGCAGGACCCATGAAATATAAACGACTACTGACGCTGGCGCTGGCTGCGGCCCTGTGCATCGTGGCAGCGGCTTGCGGTACAAAGAACAATGCGCCCGGCGCCGATACCCCCGCCAAGACGGACACCCCCACCGCCGCCCCCGGCGGCACCCAGACCGTGGGCGACACCGGCGACGGCACCGTCCGGGAGGACGGCTCCTACGTGCCGGGGCAGGTGAACCGACTGCGGCTGACCTATAACGGCAACGTCAGCTCCGCCCTGTACGTCACCTCGGCGGCCCAGCTGCTGGACTACCCGGAGCTGTCCGCCTACGACGATGCGTTCTTCAAAGACCATGCGCTGGTGCTGGTGCAGGAGTCGGTGAGCTCCGGCTCCGTGGAGGTGGGCATCGAGTCCGTGTCCCTGAAGGCGGACCACGCCGCCGTGGTGACGCTGACCCATCAGGGCCCCGGCGAGGGGCAGGTTGGCACCGCCGACATGGCCACATGGCTGCTGTGGACGGAGGTGGACACCGGACTGGAGGATTACCAGTGGACGGTGGCCAATCCGGCGCTGGAGTCCCAGCTGTCTCAGTATTGATAAAGCGATCCCCAACCCCCGTCTGCCACGCAGACGGGGGTTTTTCGGCGCACTTCCCTGCCGTACCCACTGGAAAATGCGGCGGAGATAGTGTATAATGGCAAAAGTGAGTAAAAAACAGGAGGGACCCTATGGACATCAGGCAGCGCTTACACCTCTCCGGCATGGACAGCCACGCCCCGGAGCTGGCCCGGAAATGGGGGCTGGGGCTGGAGGTCACGGACTTCTGCTACGCCCCCATGCTGGACGACCCCGCCACCCTTCCGGCGGTTCGGGAGAAGATGGCAGGCATCGACCATTTCTGGCTCCACGCCCCGTTTGCGGAGCTGGCTCCCTGTGCCGTGGACCCGCTGGTGCGGGAGGTGACGGCCCGGCGCTATCGTCAGGCTTTGTCCGCCGCCCGGCAGCTGGGCATCCGCCGTCTGGTGATCCACAGCGGCTATATCCCGCTGGTGTACTTTCCGGAGTGGTTCACGGAGCAGTCCGTGGCCTTCTGGCGGGAGTTCCTGCCGGAGGTCCCGGAGGATATGGTGCTGGCGCTGGAAAACGTCATGGACGAGACACCTCGACTGATGACGGACATCGTCCGTCAGGTGGACGACCCCCGGCTGGGCCTGTGTCTGGATGTAGGCCACGCCAATACCTGCGCCAGCCGGACACCTCCCATGGAGTGGATCGCCCCCATGGCCCCCTATCTGCGGCACGTACATCTGCACAACAACTTAGGGGATTGGGATCTCCACAGCAGTCTGGGAGAAGGCAGCATCCCTATGCAGCAGATACTGGCGGCGCTGCTGGAGCAGTGTCCGGAGGCCACATGGACCATCGAAAATCAGGACTGCGCCCCGTCCCTTGCATGGCTGGTGCAGCAGGGCTATCTCAGCGAGGAGTGACCTATGACAGATCAGGAATTGAAGCAGTACTGCGGGGCCGTCACCGTCCCGGATCGGGAGATCATGGACGCTGCCCGCCGCCGTCAGGCGGAGCTGGCCAAGCCCCCCGGCAGTCTGGGCAAGCTGGAGGACTACTCCATCCGGCTGGCGGGCATCACCGGACAGGTGCGCCCCCATATCGAGAAGTGCCGGGTGCTGGTGCTGGCGGCGGATAACGGCGTCACGGCGGAGGGCATCTCCTCCGCCCCCACCTCCGTGACTCTTTCGCAGGTCATCAACATGACCCGCCACAAGACAGGAATGTCGGCGCTGGCCCACTACTTCGGCAACGAGGTGGTGGTGGCGGACATGGGCATCGACACGGATCGCCCCATCCCCGGCGTGCTGGATCGGAAGGTGCGCCGCTCCACCGGCAACATCGCCAGAGAACCCGCCATGACCCGGCAGCAGGCCCTTCATGCGCTGGAGACCGGCATGGAGCTGGCGGCGCAGGCAGCGGCGGACGGCGTACAGGCGCTGGGCATCGGGGAGATGGGCATCGGCAACACCACCACCTCGGCGGCAGTGCTGGCAGCCCTGACCCACGCCCCGGCGCAGACCGTCACCGGCCGGGGCGGCGGGCTGACGGATGCGGCCTTTGAAAAGAAAAAACAGGTCATCGACCGGGCGCTGGCCCTGCATCGCCCCGACCCCGCCGACCCGGTGGGGGTACTGGCCGCCGTGGGCGGGCTGGATCTGGCCGCCATGACGGGGGCCTTTCTGGGCTGCGCCCAGAACCATGTCCCGGCGGTGGTGGACGGCTACATCTCCATCGTGGCGGCGCTGACGGCGGTGCGTCTCTGCCCCGCTGCGGGAGAGTATCTGTTCCTCTCCCACGCCTCCTATGAGATCGGCTACCGCATCGCCGCACAGGAACTGGGGCAGGAGCCCTGTCTGCTGCTGGGGATGCGGCTGGGCGAGGGCAGCGGCTGCCCGGTGATGTTTCAGATCCTGCGGGCCGCCTGCGCCGTCATGGACGGTATGGCCACCTTCCCGGAGGCAGCTATTGAGGACGACTACCTGACCCCCATCCGGGCGCAGGACAGCTTTACGGTGACGCCATGAGAATCCTTCTGTTAGGCGGCAGCAAAAGCGGCAAAAGCATGATGGGCCAGCATATGGCCCGGCGGCTCTCCGCCGGGGCGCCCATGTACTACTGGGCCACGCTGGAGCCCAGAGACGGAGAGGATCGGGCCATCGTCCGGCGGCATCTGGCGGAGCGGGACGGCTGGGGCTTCGAGACCATCGAGCAGGGACGGCAGCTCCCGCAGGCGCTGAAATGGGTGTCCCCGGCGGGGACGGTGCTTTTTGACAGCATTACGGCGTGCCTGGCCTGCCAGATGTTCTCCGCCCCGGAGCCGGACGGAGAAGCCCCCCGCCGCACGACGGAGGAACTGCTGGTCATCAGCCGTCACCCGGCCCACTTTGTCTGCGTCTGCGACGAGCTGTGGCGGGACGGCGTGACCTACGAGACGTGGACGGAGACATACCGCCGGGGCCTTGCGGAGATCTGCCGCAGGCTGGCGGCGGAATTTGACGTGGTATGTGAGCTGACGGCGGGACTGCCCCGCCTGTGGAAAGGAGCGTGGCGCTTTGAGTGAGTGGCTGGACGGGTTTTCCATGGCCTGGGGGATGTTTTTGGCGATCCCCTGTCCCCTGCGGCGGTGGAACGAGAAGGCTCGTGAGAAAATGCTGGTGTGTCTGCCGCTGGTGGGACTGGCGGTTGGCGGCATCTGGCTGGGCCTGTATCTGCTGCTGCGCCATGCCGCCATCGGTGGACTGTACGCCTTCCTCATGGCGGCGCTCCCGTGGCTGGTGACGGGCTTCATGCACTTGGACGGCTACATGGACGTATGCGACGCCGTGCTGTCCCGCCGGGAGCTGGCCACCCGCCAGCGCATCCTGAAGGACTCCCATTGCGGAGCCTTCGCCGTCATCGGCATGGTGCTGCTGGCCCTGTGCCAGTGGAGCGTATTCCTCTCCGGCAGCGCCGACGAAAGCCTGTGGGGGCTGCTGCTGATCCCGGTGGCCACACGGGCCTGTGCGGGACTGGCGGTACTGAAGCTGCGGCCCATGGGGACCAGCCAATACGCCGCCATGGGCCGCCACGGCGGCTATGCCGCGGCGCTGGCGGTGCTGCTGGCGGCGGCGATCGCCGTACCGCTGGTCACGGACCGCAGCTTCGCCCCCTTGGCGGCAGCAGCGGGCTACGGGCTGGCGGTATGGTACGGCTTCCGGCAGCTGGACGGCATGAACGGTGACATCTCCGGCTTTGCCCTGACACTGGGTGAACTGGCGGGAGCCGCCGTATGGACTTTGGTGAGGTGAGGATATGGACTTGATCATCGGCGGAGCATATCAGGGAAAGCTGACGCTGGCGGCGCAGGAGTACGGCCTGACGCCGGAGGATATCTGCGATCTGGCCGCAGACGATCCGGTGCCGGGTGTCCGGTGCTATATTCATCTGGAGGAGCTGACCCGGCGGCAGGAGGACACCGAGTCCTATCTCCCCCTGCTGGCGGCGGCAGAGGTAGTCATCGCACGGGAGATCGGCAGCGGCGTGGTCCCCATGGACGCCGGAGAGCGCGCCTGGCGGGAGCGCCATGGCCGCCTGCTGCGACAGCTGGCCCAGCAGGCCGGCAGCGTGCGCCGGGTATTTTGCGGACTGACGGAGGTGCTGAAATGAAGCTGACCCTGCTGCGCCATGCCCAGACGGAGGGCAGCCTGCGGAACCTGTATTACGGGGCGGCGGACATCCCCGCCCTGCCGGAGTCTCTGTCGGAGCTGCACCGCCGGGCCGGGGACTATCCCACGGCCCAGCGCTACTATACCAGCGGGATGCTGCGGACGGAGCAGACGCTGGCGGTCATCTATGGCAACGTACCCCACACCCGGCTTCCGGGCCTGCGGGAGATGGACTTCGGCGACTTCGAGATGAAGAGCTACAAGGAGCTGAAGGACACCCCGGCCTATCAGGCGTGGATCACCGACGTAGAGCACAACCCCTGCCCCCACGGGGAGAGCGCCCCGCAGGTGCTGCGGCGCAGCCTTGCGGCCATCGCCCCGGTGGTGCAGAGGCCGGAGGACGCCGTCTGCGTCATCCACGGCGGCGTCACGGCGGGGCTGATGATGGCCTGGTTCGGCGGCGGGCGCTATGACTACTCCGTCTCCCCCGGTCAGGGCTTTCAGGTGACCTTCCGGGAGGGCCAGCCGGTGTCGTATACCCGTATCCCGGCGGCGGAATAAGGCCCGCCGGACGGCGTTTTCCATCGGCAGGGGCAATTTTTTGCGCCGCCGGAGAGAAAATGGTTGCATTTTATAAAGAAGTGTGTATAATATATGGAGCGGAGCATCCTCTCCATATATTATGGCTCTACAACTTCATATCCGGGCTTGTAGCTCAGCTGGGAGAGCGTTCGGTTCGCATCCGAGAGGTCGTGGGTTCGAATCCCATCAGGTCCACCATAAGATCCACCGTAATTCTGATAGAATTACGGTGGATCTTTCTGTTGCTTCGGCGCCAGTTATCTGCTAAGATGAAATATGCCTATGCGAGAATTATCAGAGCACCTGTACACCGTCGAAAACGCTTGGAGCAAATTGCGTTAGAAGGGAAGAAAGCTAATGTACTATCACGCATCATCTGTTAAGGGTATTACACAACTAACGCCGCAGAGCTCGAATCATGGTATCCCTTTGGTTTATTTTTCCACAAAAAGAGAAAACGTATTGGTCTATTTGAGCAATTCCATTGAAAAGTATTGCGTGGAAACCGGTTTTTCTTATGATGGAAAATGCCAAAAATGGGGGCCGTACGGTTTTGGTAAAGATGGGCGGCAACGGTTGGAAGAGTATTATCCCAATGCTCTGATAAGCACATACAAAGGCGTATCCGGTTATATTTATTCTGCCGAGACAATTTCAGATTCCGGTTTTTCGGTTCCAATACCGGATGTCGCTACCAGTAGCATACCGGTCGATATATCCGGTGTGGAGTTTATCCCTGATGCCTATGAAGCAATTTTGCAGGCGGAGCGAGAAGGCCTGCTTACTATTATCCGATATGAAGAAATGAATGACAAAATGAAAGCATGGAACAAAAAGACGATTTTGGAAGAATACGAGAACGCATCCAATCATCCGGAGTATCGGCATTTCTTAAAAGGAAACTTTTCCGAAATTCTTTGTGGTCGATGACTGTGTATATCCTTGCCTGTGCCATAAGCAAAGAGCAACGATAAAAATCACTACTTTCCCTTAAATTGAAAATGCACCCCCCAAGCGTCCGGGGGTTCATTCTATTAAAGTAAGGCTATTTACCAAACAGGTATTGGACGAACACCTATTTCTTCAGCGGCGGTTTCGCCGTGAAGTGTTCGCTCTGATCCGCAACAGAAAAGTGCCGTCTTGGAATCACTTCCAAGACGGCGCTTCTCTGTTAGATGCCCTTGTGTCGTGCTATAACCTTTACAAACCAGATTCTGCGGAGGTCTTTTCCGTATAGCAAACCTTATTCGGCGGCGTTCAGACTGCTGTCCCACTTCCAGCTGCGGACCTCCGGCAGATCCACGCCGTTGTCCCGGATATACTGACGATGCTCCACCAGCTTATCCTGCATCTTCTGCACCAGATACGCCCCCCGGTTGCCCAACTGGGGCAGCCGGCGGACCGTATCGATGACCAGATCGAAGCGGTCAATGTCGTTGAGAACACGCATATCGAAGGGGGTGGTGATGGTTCCCTCCTCCTTGTAGCCCCGCACATGGAGGTTCCGGTTGTGGCGGCGGTAGGTCAGCTCATGCACCAGTGTGGGGTAGCCATGATAAGCAAAGATGATGGGCTTATCCTTGGTGAACAGGCCGTCGTACTCCTCATCCGTCAGGCCGTGGGGATGCTCCGTGTGGGGCTGCAGCTTCATCAGATCCACCACGTTCACCACACGGATCTTCAGCTCCGGCAGTTCCTGACGCAGGATGCTCACGGCGGCCAGCGTCTCCAGCGTAGGCGTGTCGCCGCAGCAGGCCATGACCACATCCGGCTCCTGCCCCTGATCGTTGGAGGCCCAACTCCAGATGCCGATCCCCTGGGTGCAGTGCTTCACCGCCTGCTCCATGGTCAGCCACTGGGGCCTGGGATGCTTGCTGGCCACAATGACGTTGACATAGTTGCGGCTCTTGATACAGTGGTCAAAGCAGGACAGCAGACAGTTGGCATCCGGCGGCAGATACATCCGCACCACGTCGGCCTTCTTGTTGGCCACGTGATCCAAAAAGCCGGGGTCCTGATGGGTAAAGCCGTTGTGATCCTGCTGCCAGACGTTGGAGGCCAGAATATAGTTCAGCGAGGCGATATCCTGCCGCCACGGCAGCTCGCTGCACATCTTCAGCCACTTGGCGTGCTGGGCAAACATGGAGTCCACGATGCGGATAAAGGCCTCATAGCTGTCGAAGAAGCCGTGGCGTCCCGTCAGAAGATAGCCCTCCAAAAAGCCCTCGCAGAAATGCTCGGAGAGCATGGAATCCATGACCCGGCCGTCCGGGTCCAGATGGTCGTCGATGCCGGGGATCTGCTGGTCCAGGAAGCGGCGTCCCGTCACCTCGAACACCGCCTGCAGGCGGTTGGAGGCCGTCTCGTCGGGGGCAAAGATGCGGAAGTTGCGGGACTCCATGTTCAGCTTCATCACGTCCCGGACGTAGGTACCCAGCACATACATATCCTGCGCCTCCACGGCGCCGGGGGCCTTGACGTCCACGGCGTAGTCCCGGAAATCGGGGGTCCGCAGGTCCCGCAGCAGCAGTCCGCCGTTGGCATGAGGGTTAGCGCCCATGCGGCGGCCCGTGGGCGGGAAGGAGGCGATGAGCTCCACCGGCGTACCGTCGGGGTTAAAGAGCTCCTCCGGCTTATAAGAGCGCAGCCACGCCTCCAGCTGGGCAAGGTGCCGGTCGGTGTCTGTCCCCATGGAGATAGGCACCTGATGGGCTCGCCAGCAGTTCTCCACCGGCAGCCCGTCCACCTCCTTGGGGCCGGTCCAGCCCTTGGGAGTACGCAGCACGATCATGGGCCAGCGGGGCCGCTTGGCCTCGCCGGTCTTGCGGGCCTCCCGCTGGATGCGCTTGATCTCCCGGATCACCCGGTCCAGCACCGCCGCCATCTGCTGGTGCATGACCATGGGGTCGTCGCCCTCCACAAAGTACGGCTCCCAGCCGCAGCCACGGAAGAAGCACTCCACCTCCTCATGGCTCATGCGGGAGAAGATGGTAGGATTGGCGATCTTGAAGCCGTTGAGGTGCAGAATGGGCAGCACAGCGCCGTCGGTGATGGGGTTGACGAATTTGTTGCCGTGCCACGAGGTGGCCAGCGGGCCGGTCTCCGCCTCGCCGTCGCCCACCACACAGGCAGCGATCAGATCGGGGTTATCCGCCACGGCGCCGAAGGCGTGGGCCAACGAGTAGCCCAGCTCGCCGCCCTCATGGATGGAGCCGGGGGTCTCCGGCGCCACATGGCTGGGGATGCCGCCGGGGAAGGAGAAACGCTTGAAGAGCTTCTGCATCCCCTCCTTGTCTCTGGTAATGTTGGGATAGACCTCGGTGTAGCTGCCGTCCAGCCAGTCCTGCGCCACCATGGCGTTGCCGCCGTGGCCGGGACCGGAGAGATAGATCATATCCAGATCGTTGCGCTTGATGACCCGGTCCAGATGGGTGTAGATGAAGTTCTGGCCGGGGCAGGTCCCCCAGTGTCCCACGATGGTCTGCTTGAGGTCGCTTTTGACCAGCGGGCGCTCCAGGAGGGGGTTATCCATCAGATACAGCTGGCAGGCCGTCAGGTAGTTGGCAGCACGCCAGTAGGCGTGAAGCTGCCGCAGCTCCTGCTCGCTCAGCGGCTGCTTTTTGGAGAAGCGGATGCCGGTTTTGATGGTAGGCATGGAAAATCCTCCTTACTAAAAATATCCTTCACTGCTGAAATGTCCTCTGCTGCCGAAATGTCCTCTGCTGCCGAAATGTCCTCTGCTGCCGAAATGCTCTTTGCAGCAGATACGGTGAAACGGTCACAACAAAGTCTCCCCCGATCTGACCGATTTCTGACACAGACCGGACACATTTCTCACCCATCGCTGACACGAACTCTGTCCTGTAAATGTCCATTTTTGGTACCTCGATCGATATCGCCAATGGATAGGGGCAACCACGCCTGACAGCAATGGTAAGTACACCATAATACAAAAGTTGCCCTGCGTCAAGTCGAAGTATTCCTTCTCTTGGCCGAAAAAAGTTCTTTGGGGAAAATGCTTACCAGATAGGTCATACTTCGGTTATAGTAAAAATGTATCCGGTGGATCTGACCGGGTATCCCATAGAGAATGTGAGATCATAAATGTCACTCTGCCAATGTCGGACGGCGAAGGGGCATTTCTTTTTTGTGCTCCGGGATATGAGAGCAGCTCCAACGAACGCAGGAGGGCCGATCTATGCCGAAAACAAAATGGGGATCCGTTATTTTTACCGCCTACAAATTCTTTGACTCCAAGGAGCTTCTCTTTTTCGTGGTGCCGGAGGATATCCACACCGAGGGCTTCGCCGTGGCTCAGCACTCCTTACAGGGAAGCGCCGCCCTGCCCCCGGCAGAGCGTGCGGCGGCGGCCATTCTGACGGCCTGCCGCTGGTTGTCGGAGACACGGGCGCTGGTGTTCATGGAAAACGACGCCGAGTCCCTGCTGCGCCGTCTGCCGCAGGACATCCTCTCCACCCACTACCATGACGATGAGGGACACATCCGGGCGCTGCCGGAGGAGAGCGGCCTGTGTCCCCGTGGCGGCACCGCTGCCGGTGCCGCTGTCCGGGGCCTGATCCTGACGGTCTCCCATCAGGATCAGATGGGGCAGCTGTATCCGCAGGTCCTCTCCCTGCTGGTTCACGGGGCCTGCCGGGAGCCGTTTTAACAGGGGAAGGCTGCAGCGATGTGGCTTTTCCACGGGATATCGGTTCGCCCATTCTAACCAAGCATTTTACCCGATGGTCAAATTCCCCTAACTGCCAAGTCACAGGGAGGAAGGTACGTTCATGGAATGTGATAGTCCTGTTTTCTCATTGTCCGACACCTCCTGACGCTTTCATGATACGCAGAAAGCTGCCGAGGCACAAAGATGCGATATATTACAGGTAGAAAACAATAAGGCTCCGACCTTGTGAGCCAGAGTCTTATTGCTTGCCTTTGCGAATGTCACTTTCCGTATTTTGAAATTACCGCCTTATAGGGCTGTGACATGGCCTCTCCTTTTTCTGTTTTCAGAAGGTCATCGACTGCCGCAGCAGCCGAACCAACGGGCCTCAGATGACCTGATACTCCTTCAGCAGCTTCTCGATATCGGTGCCGTGGATCTTGCTGAGGGCCTTCTTCAGGACCATCTTTTCCACCAGATTCAACTCCATATCGATGGGTTTCTTGCCGTCCCGCAGCTTCACGGTGGCATCCAGCAGATCCCGGACATCATATACGCTGCCCCAGACCTCCGGCACGCCACGATCCACGTTCAGCAGGGTGTACACGGCCTCCATACCGGTCCGCATGGAGTACTCCGTGGTGAAGATGGTGTCACGGGGCGTCTCGGCAAACTGGCCCAAGAAGGCGAAGTTCACAGCGCCGTCGGGTACGACCTTGGGCCGATCGCCGTAGGCACGGGGCATGAAGAAGGCGTCGATATAGGGCATCATCACAGGGACGGTGTTGGCGCTATTGGCGGCCATGTCCTCGATCTCACTCTCCGGCACACCGATGTGATACAGCCACTCCATGCAGATCTCCTTACCGGTACACTCCCGCATAGGCTTTTTCACGTAGTCACCGGGCTTATCGGTGAACAGGGCGTACACCCATACCAAGCAGTGATCCTTGGGCTGCTGGCGGAACTGGGGCTGGCGGTTGATGGTCCAGCTCATGAGCCAGCTGGAGTCCTTCACAGTGACGATACCGCCGGTGACCACCTTGCCGGTGAAGGGATCCCGCTTGCAGATATTCTTGATATAGGGGATGATGCGCTGATCCAGCGTCTCCACCGTGGCGCTCATCCAGTTGGTCTGCTCCGGATCATAGCAGAACTTGTCCGGATGGCCGAAGGAGGGATCCTGAGCGGCGATCTTGCGCCACATATCCCAGCCGCCGCCCTCCTTGATCTCGGTGTTGTAGGGGGCGGGTGTATTCTGGCTGCCCATGGAGGAGTTCTCCACGCAGCCGCCGTTGGTGATGAACACCAGATCGTTCTCCGTCAGGTCGATGGCCTCGCTTTTGCCGTCCCGGAGGACGTCGATGCGCTTGGCCACCTTCCGCTCGGCGGTGCAGTCAAACTCCACGTTGGTCACCTGCACGCCGAAGTGGAACTGGACGCCGAAACCCTCCAGATACTTCACCATGGGCAGGATCATGGACTCATACTGGTTGTACTTGGTAAAGCGCAGGGCGGTGAAGTCGGGCAGGCCGCCGATGTGATGGATATAGCGCTGGATATACAGCTTCATCTCCAGAGCACTGTGCCAGTTCTCGAAGGCGAACATGGTGCGCCAGTACAGCCAGAAGTTGCTGCCGAACACCTCATCGTCGAAGAAGTCGCTGATGCGCTTGTCCTGCAGCTCCTCGTTGGGGGTGAAGAACAGCTTCATGATCTCCATGGCGCCCTTGTCGGAGATGTCGAACTTACCGTCGGTATGGGCGTCCTCGCCACGGTTCACCGTGGCCCGGCACAGGGAGTAATTGGGGTCGGCCTTGTTGAGCCAGTAGTACTCGTCCAACACACTGACGCCCTCCGTCTCAATGGAGGGGATGGAGTGGAACAGATCCCACATGACCTCAAAGTGGTTGTCCATCTCACGGCCGCCCCGCATGACATAGCCGATGTTCTCGAACTTCCAGCCGTCGCAGGCGCCGCCGGCAGTGGGACCCTTCTCCAGAATGTGGACCCGCTCGCCCTTCATCTGGCCGTCACGCACCAGATAGCAGGCGGCAGTCAGCGCCGCCAGACCGCTGCCCACGATGTAGGCGGATTTGTTGTCCACGCCCTCCGGCTTTTTGGGACGGGCAAAGGCCTCATAGTTACCACTGGAATAATACATAGAAATGCGCTCCTTTCTGTTGACCGCTACGCCGCCCGTCCCCTTCTCAGCACTCGCATGGGGAGCAGCGGCGTCCTCGCCGGTATGTTTTCCTTTGATGAGGATAATATACAACTCAGGCACGATTTGTTCAATAAACAGAAAAATCCCGGTGATAAGTTTTTTATCACCGGGATGGAAGATGTTCAGTTTTTTATCATTCCGCTCTGTTTGATGCAGGCTTGTCCGTCCGCATCCGTTGCAGGGCGGCCACCACATTGCCGTGGAGCACCAGCTCCAGCTTCTGCACCATCACCTGTGGGTCGCCCTTCATGTCCCCCTTGATCCAGTCCAGCATCAGTCCCACGAACAGATATTTATAGAGAGTGGCGATAAGCTCCTTGTCCTCCTGCCGCACGGACATCCCCTGAGCTTCCTCCTCCACCACACTCTCCAGCAGGTCATAGGTGACCCGGTAGAGGTAGTTCTCCACCTGCTCCCGACTGACGGAGCGATAGACATTCAGGATGAAGGGCTTGTTGTCCAGCACCGCCTGAAGGATCTGCAAAAGCCCCTGCTGCCACGTCTCGTAGGTCTTTTTCCCCGCCAGCGCCCGGCTGGCGTCCTCCTGACAGCTCCACTCCACCAGATCGTAAATATCCTTGAAGTGGTAGTAGAAGGTCATGCGGTTGATGCCGCAGTCCTCCGCAATATCATTGATGGTGATCTTGTTCAGCGGCTTTTGCAGCAGCAGATGCTTCAGTGACGCCTCCAGCGCCCGCTTGGTGACCTGTGACATGGCGGCCCTCCTTTTCTTTCTGCCCTCATGATAGCCTCCCGGCCGCCGTCTGTCAATCCCTTTTAGCCCGGCGCACCGGTATCCGGCCCTGCCTCAGGCCATGCAACAAGCTTATCACAGCAGCCCCGGCAATTCTGCCGGGGCTGCTGTTGCTTCGACTTGCGAGACGGGCCTTACAGGTTCTCCTGCTTCAGCGCCTCAATGGGGTTTTCACTGCGGATCTTCCGGGTGGCATAGAGCATGGTGGCGAACACCACCACGAACACGCTGCCCACGGCGATGGCCACGCTGTACCACGGGATGTAGAACTGGGCGGCGATGCTCTGGGCCACGCTGCGATAGATGCCATAGGTCACCAGCACCGATGCCGGCAGGCCCCACAGCAGCGCCCGTGCGCCGTAGATGATGCACTCGTAGTCCATCATCCGGGCAAAGCCCCGCTGGGTCAGTCCCACGGACCGCAGCATGGCGAACTCCCGGCGGCGCAGAGCGATGGAGGTGGAGATGGTGTTAAACACGTTGGTCATGGAGATCAGGGAGATGAGGATGATGAAGCCGTAGGAAAACACGTTCACCACCGTCACCATGGCCCGCTGGCTCTCACCGTTGGCGGCCAGATCTTCCAGATCAGAGCGGCTGTTGCCCAGTTCCATCAGGATCTGCCCCATGCTCTCGTAGGAGGCGGCGTGGTCGCTGCTCCTGAACCAGAAGGCGTCGGCGGCAGGGGCCTGCCCGGTGACGGTCTCATACATACTGTACGGGTACAGCAGATACAGGTAGTCGCCGGTACGCAGGAAGTCGGGAGCCTTCTTCAAAATAGCACCCACGGTATAGCTCCGGGTCAGGACGGCCTCCGATGCCGGCACCGCCTGTGCCCGGCTCTCGTCCGGGGTCTCCCCCTCGCTGCGGGCGGTATAGTAATCGTCTATATAGTCCTCCGGATAGTACAGCACATATTCCGTACCGTCCCGTGTGATGCGGTCGCCCGTGGTGAACCAGCCATCCATGGGCTGATAGCTGCTCTCCGTTCCGGTGATGGGCAGACTGCTGCCGTTCAGCAGGTGATAATGGTAGAGCTTATTGTACTTACTACCCTCGGTGCTGCGCCAGATGTCCAGCATATCCCACGCCACCGCCTGAGGTGCATCGGGACGGAAGTAATCCTCCTCCGGCAGGCCGTTGTCCCGCAGCAGCTGCCGGAAATCCTCATCCCGGAGGAAGTACATGGCGGCGCTGTGGTCTCCCTCCAGGCCGGTGTCCTTACAGTAGTCCGGATCCATGTCCTCCTTGGCAAAGTGCAGGCTGGCGTAGCTGTCGGCGGTGTAGAAGCCCGATTCCACGCCGTCGGCGGCGGCCAGCTGTCTCAGCCGCTGCTCCGGCGTCACGCCCTCCGGCAGGGCCTCGCTGCAATACAGCTGCACGCCCAGTGTGCTGTTGCCCCCCAGTTGGTCTACGGCGTCCGTCAGATAGGCGCAGAAGGAGGAGGCGGAGATGAACAGCGTCACGCTGAGGAACAGGCCCACCACCGTGGAGCGATAGCGCTTGCGGTTGCGTTTGAAGTTCTTGGCGGCCAACATCCCGGAGAAACCGAAGAGCTTTTCCGTCAGGCGGGAGGTCCTGACCTCCCGGCCCCGGAGCTTCACGTCCTTGGTCTGGCGGATGGCCTCCACCGGCGACACCCGCACGGCACGCTTGGCGGGGACCCATGCCGAGATGATGGCCGTCACAAGGCCGATGCCCGCCGCCGCCAGCAGCGCCCAGCCGTTGAGCACAAAGTGCATTTGCAGGGCGTTGCCGCTCTCCCCCATCAGGAATCCGAAGCTGTCCCGCAGACAGTACAGAGTGATGCCGATGCCCAGACAGCCCACCAGCAGACCCAGTGGGATCCCCACGGCGCACAGCACCAGTGCCTCATAGAGGACACTGTCCCGAATCTGCTTGCGGGTGGCGCCGATGGATTTCAGGATGCCGAACTGCCGGGTCCGCTCCGCCACGGAGATGGAGAAGGAGTTATAGATCAGCGACACCGAGCCGAAGGAGATCATCAGCAGCAGGATCACCGCAAAGCTGTAGATCATCCGGTTCACGGAGAAGAAGGTGGTGGCGCCGTAGTAATTCAGCAGGTCGGAGTTGGAGTACCACGCCAGTCCCGGATATTTCTCGGCATTTCCCTCCATATAGCTGTAAAAGCGGCTGGGATGGGCCACCCGGAAAAATTCATCCGTCTGATAGCCCTGCTCCTGACAGGTCAGGGCAGTATAGCCGGGGCAGGAGAAGGGCTCCGTCGTCATATCCAGCCGCTGGTAAAAGCCCACCACGGTGTAGGTGTGGGACGTGGTATCTGTCAGCGTCTCCCCCTTCGTATAGGGGTCATCGGCCGTCAGTTCCTCCCCGTCCAGCGTCCGGTGGCCCAGCTCCAGCTCCATGGTGTCCCCCAGCGCATGGCGGACGCTGCCGTTGGACCACAGATGCTCCGGCAGGAGGATCTCCCCGGCCTTCTCCGGCAGGCGGCCTTGGGTCAGGCGGATGGATAGAAGGTCCGGCAGGTCGGGGTCCATGGACATGACCCGCAGATAGGGCTTATAATCATTGTCCGCCCCTACCTGCCCCCAGCCCACCAGCTGCCACGCAGACTGCTCCGTGATCTCCTTTTCATCACGGCTCAGCTGCGTTGCCTGCTGCTCCGTGAGGTTCTGGTAGCAGCCGTGGAACCGGCCTACGGTGTACTCGGCGGCCCCTATGAGATACCGCACGCCGCTGTAAGCACCCTCCGTCACGGCGGTGAACAGGGCCACCGACAGGATGATGCCCACGATGGTCACCCATGTCTGGGAGCGGTTTTCCCGCAGGGCCTGCCGGGTGTAGCGGTGAAAGACGTTCATTCCAGCACCTCCCGGATGCGCTCATCCCGTGTGATGCGGCCATCCTCGATGGCGATGACCCGGTGAGCCTGCAGGGCGATGTTCTCGTCGTGGGTGATGATGACCAGCGTCTGGCCGTACTTCTTGTTGGACATCTTCAGCAGCTCCACGATCTCCTGGCTGTTCTTGCTGTCGAGATTGCCGGTGGGCTCATCCGCCAGCACCACCGCCGGGGCGTTCATCAGCGCCCGGCCGATGGACACCCGCTGCTGCTGGCCGCCGGAGAGCTGATTGGGCAGGTACTTCTCCCGACCCCGCAGACCCAGCACGTCCAGCAGCTCCTCCAGCCGCTCCTGATTCACCTGTCGCCCGTCCATCAGCACCGGCAGGGTCATGTTCTCCACCACGTTCAGCACGGGGATCAGGTTATAAAACTGGTAAATGAGCCCCACCTGCCGGCGGCGGAAAATGGCCAGCTGATCCTCGTTCTGGGCGTAGACATCCTGCCCATCCACAAAGACCTTGCCGGAGGTGGGGCAGTCAACACCGCCCAAAATGTGCAGCAGAGTGGATTTACCGGAGCCGGAGGGGCCGATGATGGCCAAGAACTCCCCCTTCTCCACGGTGAAGGAAATGTCGTCCACCGCCCGCACCTGATTTTCACCCTGTCCGTATACCTTACTGAGATGCTGGATCTGCATCAGCTCCATAGTCGTGTCCCTCCTTGACTTTCTGTTGTCCAGTATACCACACGAAGGTGACGTTTCGGTGACAGGTTTCATTACAAAAACGTCACAAAACCGTCCCGGCGGAAGGGAAGTCTCTCAGAGCAGCCTTACAGAGCAGTCTCCCGACAGTAAAAGAGCAGCCCCGGCGGAAAATTCCGCCGGGGCTGCTTTTGTTCTTACCGTTGTCCTTGAAAGGCTTTTGTCATTGCAGAATTATTTTTTGCGGCGATAGGTGGGGACCACCGAGGCCACGATGTCCTTCATGTCCTCCGTCTCCTCCTCACAGGCCTTCTCCAGCCGATCCAACTGGTGGCAGAACTCCTCGTCGTCCATGACGATGGGCTTTCCGATGTGGATCAGCTTGTTGGAGGTCTCCTGCAGGCCCTCCTCCGCCATGAGGATCTCCTCATACAGCTTCTCGCCGGGGCGCAGGCCCGTGTAGACTATCTTGATATCCACATCCGGCTCATGACCGGACAGGCGGATAAGGTTGCGGGCCATGGTGTCGATCTTCACCGGCTGGCCCATATCCAGAATGAATATCTCGCCGCCCTTGGCGTAGTATCCCGCCTGCAGCACCAGCGACACCGCTTCGGGGATGGTCATAAAGAAGCGGGTGATCTCCGGGTGCGTCACCGTTACCGGGCCGCCCTCAGCGATCTGCTTTTTGAACAGGGGGATGACGCTGCCGTTGCTGCCCAGCACGTTGCCGAAGCGCACCGCCACGAAGTCTGTATTGGGGCTGCGGCGGTTCATCATCTGCACCACCATCTCGCACAGGCGCTTAGAGGCGCCCATGATGTTGGTGGGGTTCACCGCCTTATCCGTGGAGATCAGCACGAACTTCTTCACGCCGTACTTCACCGAGGCCATGGCCATTTTATAGGTGCCGAACACGTTGTTCTTGATGGCCTCGTTGGGGCTATCCTCCATCAGGGGGACATGCTTGTGGGCGGCGGCGTGGAACACCAGCTCCGGCCGGTACTTGGCCATGACGTCGTCCAGACGGCCCATGTCCCGCACGGAGCCGATGAGCACCTCCAGATTCAGCTCCGGATGGGTGTGGCGCAGCTCCATCTGGATATCGTAGGCGTTGTTCTCATAAATATCGAAGATGATCAGCTGTTCGGGGTTGCTTTTGGCGATCTGGCGGCACAGCTCGCTGCCGATGGAACCACCGCCGCCGGTGACCATCACCACCTTGCCGGAGATATACCGGCAGATCTCCTCCAGATTCACCTGAATAGGGTCACGGCCCAGCAGATCCTGCAGCTCCACGTCCCGGAGCTTGCTGACACTGACCTCTCCGTTGACCAGCTGGAACATCCCCGGCACCGCCTGCACCCGGCAGCCGGTCTTGCTGCAGATGTCCAGGATCTCCTTGCGGTCCTGTCCGTCGCAGGTGGGGATGGCGAAGATGATCTTATTGACCTGGTACTTCTTCACCGCATCGGGGATCTCCTGCCGCCCGCCGGCGATCTCCACACCGTCCAGATACCGGCGGCGCTTGCTGGGGTTGTCGTCGATGATGCACACCACACGGCTGCCCAGCCGGGGATTGGAATTGATCTCCCGGATCAGCTGGCGTCCGGCCTCACCGGCGCCGATCATCAGAATGCGATCCCGCTCGCTCTTCTCCGTGCTGATCCCCGCCATCAACTGGCGCATGAATCGGTAGGAGAACCGCAGCGCCGTGGTGGACATGAAGCTCATGATAAAGCCCGCAAAGTAGAAGGAGCGGGGCATATCGATCTTCAGGATCAGCACATAGGCCAGTCCGGCTGCCAGCAGCACGCCATAGGCCAGAATGATGCGGAACAGCTCGTCGATGCTGACAAAGCTCCAGATGCTGTTATACAGCCGGAATAGCTGGAACACCACCAGACAGATGACGATCCACGGCCCGATGATCTTCAAATACTCGTTGAGGTACATCTGAGGGATGGCCCCCAGACGGAACTCAAACCGCATCCACAGCGCCAGGAAAAAGGACCCGGCGATGCACAGCATATCCAGCACGAAGATCACCATCGTCCGCCGCAGTCCGGCGGTCATGGCTCTTTTGCCGTTTTCTTGTTTCATCCGTTCTTCCTTCCGGCGGCTCCGGCTGACGCCGGGCCGCCTGTCCTCCCTCAGATCTTCTCCACGTTCAGGGAGAAGTCTGCCTTATAGCCACGGAAGCGGAGGATGCGCTCATAGTCCTCCACATAGTCCACCTCGGCCCAGAACAGGCCGTCCATCTCCTCCACATATACCGGGCGCTTGCCCACCATTTCATAGAGGATATTCTCCCACCAGACGCTGTGCTGCTGGGTGCGGATCATGCCGTCCAGCTTCTCCATGAACTCCGGCATGAAATCCTTGCTGAAGCGGCCGATGCCGATGTACTCGCCGGTGATATCGCTGCCGGTGAGCTCCTTGCCGTACTTCACCAGCAGGCCGTTCTCGTACTTATACTTGTAGTCGGCCTCCTCCTTGCGGGTGCCGTCGGCAAACATCACCGGAGACTTATGGCACTCCAGAATGCGGTCCAGCAGCGTCTCCTCCAGATACACGTCGGCGTTCATGATGAGGGTGTCATCGTACTGGGACAGGAAGTCCTTAGCGAACCACGCCGAGGCGATGCTGTTGGTGACGTCGAAGAAGGGGTTATAGAAGTAGCGGATGCCCTCGTAGTCCTTCAGCGTCTCCTGAATGACCTCCGCCCGGTAGCCCAGCACCATGGCAATGTCGGTGATGCCCTTCTTGTGGAACAGCTCGATGGTGTACTGGATCAGCTTCTGACCGCCGATGTCCACGGTACACTTGGGGTTGCCGGCCAGATACCGGCTGATGCGGGTGCCTCGACCCGCCGCAAGCAACAGAACTTTCATGTTTCTTCCTCCTTGTAATGTGTAGCTTATGATCAGAATGTATGTGCTTCATCCGTCAGCAGCTTCGGGCGCAGCTTGGCCCAGCCGCTGCGGCAGAGCTTCATGAAAAGCTTGGTCAGGAAATAGTGCAGCAGTGCAAAGGCCAGTACCAGCAGTACGAACAGGGGGATATGCTCCTCCATAGGCTGTCCCATATGCTGCCAGAGGCGATGATTCGCTTCCAACACCGCATAGTGCGTCAGGTAGACAGAAAGGCTGATCTCCCCTAAAAACGGGATCACCCGCAGTCTGGCCAGCAGCGGACCGAGACAGCTCTTCCCCGACAGGGCGATGGCCACTGCCAGAGCCAGCAGCAACGTCACCAGCCATTGGTAATACCGGGTATCACGGTTCAGCATGGCCCACAGGCAGAAAACGTGCAGGCCCACCTCACCCACCGTAAGAAGTACCCTCCCAGCTTTACTCAGAGGGACCTGCGACAGGCTGCGGGCGAGAATCACGCAATAAAAGCCGATGTTCATGGCCAGCCAGGCCCGGAAGGTCCCCACGGTGGTAAAGCCGATCCATGTCTGAGTAGTTCCCACGGGGATGTGTCGCCACAGGCCATAGCCCAGCAGCAGGGACACCGGCATGAAGAAGTGCAGGAACCGCTTTTCGTCAAAGTACAGACAGCACCAGATGACAAAGCCCACCAGCAGCATGGCGCTCAGAGTCCAGGCCGGGACGTTCAGTGCCAGTGCGTCGTCGTTCATGCCGTTCCAGTTGACCAGCAAAATCTCCCAGATGTCCCCGGAAAAGTAATCCAGCAGATCCCCCGGTGAGGTAACGTGATCCAAAAGGATGCGTCTGGTGATGACCGTAAAGAGAAAGGCGGTCAGCGCCCAGGGAAACAGCCGCAGAAACCGCTGCTTCAAATACTGGTACGGCATACGGACAGACTGTCTCTCCTTTTGCCTTTCGTAGGTCAAAAACAGGAAGGCTCCCGCTGTCAGCAGGTAGAACTCTACGCCGTAATACCCGCCGATAAAGTACCTCGGACCCTCCGATCCTACACTATCCTGAAAGAAGTGGTAGAACACGATGACCCACGAATACAAAAATTTGAGAAGGTCTATCTCCAGATTTCTATGCTGCGCTTTCAAGCCTTCAGAATCCCACGGGCCATGAGGTCGTCAAAGGCCCGGAACAGTGCGTCGTTATCCTCCACGGTCAGGTGGCCGATGTGGCCCACCCGGAACACCTTATCCGCCAGCTCGCCGCCGTTGGGGCAGATGATAATGCCGTACTCGTCCTTCAGGGTCAGGAACAGCTGGTGGGCGGACACCTCCGGATTGTTGGGAGACAGCGGCGTCACCGCATAGGACAGGGAATCGGACACGATGTGGAAGGGATACTTCCCGATGCGGGAGCGGAAATCCTTGGCAATGGCACGGGTCTTGGCCTGTACGTTTGCAAAGCCGTCCCGTTTGATCTGATTCAGGCGGGCATTGATCTGGATAAGGATGCCCACCGCCGGAGTGAAGGGGGTCTGGCCCCGCTCCCCGTTTTTCAGGGCGGCCTTCAGGTCCAGATAGTAGCAGGCAGGGCGGTTGGCGTAGATACGCTCCACAGCCCGGCTGCTGAGTACCATCATGGAGATGCCGGGAGGCACGGCCAGCGCCTTCTGGGAGCCGGTGAACACCACGTCGGCGCCCCAACGCTTCATACTGACGTCGTCGGCCAGAAATGCACTGATGGCATCCACCACCAGCACCAGACCGTTTTCACGGCAGAAAGCGGAGATCATGTCCATATCATACAAAACGCCGGTGGACGTCTCGTGCATATTCACCAGAAAGCCCGTGTAGCCCTGTCCGGCATAGGGGGCCAGATCGGCGGGGGTCAGAGCATGGCCCTGCCGCAGCTCGATGGCCGTATGGGGGATGCCGTAGACCTCGCAGATCTCGCAGAAGCGGTGACCGAAGCTGCCGCCGGCCACCACCAGCAGCCGGTCGTCCTTGGTGAACACGTTCTGGGTGACGGCATCCATGGAGGCCGTGCCGGAGCCGGTGAGGAATACCGCTCTGGCATCCTCCGGAGCATCCATGAACTCCTTGAGCAGCGCCTCGTTCTCCTTCATCAGGGCGGAGAAGTCCGGCGTGCGGAAGTAGGGCACGGGGTCTGCACCGATCCGGGAGATCTCCTCCGAGATCTGAACCGGACCCACCGCAAAGTTGATATGATCCTTTTTGATGTCCATAAAACTATATTCTCCTTTCACCGGTACCTGTCACAGAGTACGCTCTGCCGCAGGCACCTTATCTTCCGTTTCCAGCATCAGCGCACCCAGCGCCAGCCAGAAAATAAAGGACACATCATTGATCTTCAGGAATACGCTGTTCATGAACAGCGCCTCCACCAGTCCGAAGGCCACCACCGCCAGTGTCGTGATCGTCCACAGGGACAGCTGCGGATGCCGCAGGATATAGCGAATCACCCGCACCAGCACCAGCACCAAGAAGCACAGGAACAGCCCTGCTCCCACAAAGCCTGTGCTGATAAACACAAACAAATAGTTGTTATGGGACTCGTAGACCAGATCCGTTTTCACCGTATCCTTGAACTGATCGGTAAAGTAGCGCACGATGTACATCTCCGGATGCTGGTCGCCGATATAGTCGTTGTAGTTGGACAGGGACAGTCCCGCAGGGCCGATCTCACCGGCAAGGGATATATAGTCCCTCCAGATCTCAAAGCGGTTGTTGGAGACATCGCCCTCCTGTGACCGCTCGATGGCATCCGGCTCCTCGACGACGGTACCCACGGCCATATGCTGCATACCAGCCCAGATACCCTCCGTACAGCCCCAGCACACCACCACAGCACACACACCGGCCAACACGCTGACACCCAGCCGTTTCAGCTGCTTCATACTGCCGCAGCGGTTACGCACCAGCAGCACCGTGAAGCAGAAGGCATACAGGATCAGGGCGATCAGGGCGCTGCGGGACACGCTGAGGATCACGTGCGTGACCAGCACCAGCGCCGCCACGGCCAGTGCCGCACGGCCCGCCCAGTGTTTTCCACGGGTCACGACCCCCTGCATACAGCCGGCAAACAGAAACATGCTGGTATATGCCGCATAGTCCAGACCCATGAACAGGCCGAACAGGCGGCTCTGATAATAGCCCTGCCGTGTCAGCTCCGGGCTGGTGGTATTGGGATTGGCGACATATGTATAGCCGATGCGGAACAGATATTGATACAGGCCCACGCAGCAGGCAATGCCCCAGATGACCAGCACCACATAGAACAGGTTCCGCAGGAACCGGCGCATCCGTTCCTTGCCTACCCGCTGGGCCAGACTGTACACCAGCGCAAACTGGATCACCACCCAGCACAGGTCAAAAAGGTTGTCCTTCACGCCGTAGCGCATGGTACGCAGGGAGGCGATGACATCCATAAAGGCCACGCCATACAGCAGCCAGCACCAGATACCTCGCCAGAGGCCCCGGTTGGTGAACAGATCCAGCGCCATCAGCACAGCGCCTATCAGTCCCAAATAGGTGGAAATGTGGTACAGCGGGGTTTTGGCCATCCACGTCAGCACCGGGGCGATCTGCAGCAGCACAAAGCTCACCACCGTCACGCCTACATACACCAGCACCGCCGTGTTCAGCCACGGAAGCCGTCCGATACAGCTCTCATCCCCGAATACCGCACGCCGCAGTTCTCTCTTTTGCATATGGTATAACTCCTACTTTGTATAGATTATGCGGCCTTTTTCCCCTTGGGCAAAAAGCGCAGCAGAATGCCCCACAGCTGCTTCCACTCCGCCGTGCGTCCGGTGACGCCCAGCCAGATGCCGGGGTAGATAACGCCCACGATGACGCACCTCAGCAGCAGTGACAGGATGGTATTGTCCGGTGACAGCCACCGGCACGCACCGTAGCAGGCGGCGCAGGCGGCAAAGGCCAGCAGCACATAGCCCAGCAGCTTTCCCATGTATTCGTTCCAGCTGCGGTAGAACTGGTACTTCACCACCACCCACGCTTCCCACGGGGTATAGATGAAGAAGAACACCAGAATGGTGGGAACCAGCACGCCGGCGATGCTGCCGGTGGCCTTCACCATCCAGATGCTGCCCACCAGATTCACGGCCATGCCCACATAGGGCTTGAGCCAATCCTCCGTCCACAGGCCCGCTGCATCCCGGTAGGTCAGCTGCATGATGCGGAACATCCACGAGAAGAAGTACAGCACGATGAGCATCATCAGCCGCTCATCCAGCAGATACTCCGGGCCAAGCCACACGGCGGCGATGAAGGGCTGGTAAAAGCACAGCATACACGCTGCTGCGCCGCCCACCAGCGCCACCCAGCCATAGGTCATGGTTTTGAAGAACCGGTAGTTGTCCTCACGGGAGTCCGTCAGCAGCTTATTGCCGATGCCGGAGAGGCTGCCGTTGGTGACGATCTCCACCAGGCCATTGACGGCGGTGAGGATATAGTAATAGTTGCTATACAGCGACAGCGCCGTCAGTCCCAGAAAGGAGGAGATGATGATGCTGTCGATGCTCACCAGAAAGGTGTTGCCCAGCTTATGGCCGAACAGCGTCCCCACCCGCTTATAGATGTCCTTTTTGGTCACCGGGTCCAGCTCACCCTGACACACGATGTCCGGGTAGTGCTTCCGGGCCGCCAGATACACCGCCACGTTGTTGGGGATCACCATCAGCGGCAGCAGGATGATATAGGCATAGTAATTGGAGAAGATCAGCAGCACCGCCGCCTGCAGGGTATACTGCACCACATAGCGCACGGTGGAGATCTTCAGCGTCACGTCGTTGCGCTGAAAGGCGGTAAACGTGGCGTTGTTATAGGCGAACATCAGGTAATCCAGCACGCTCTCCGACAGATAGATGGCGAAGAGGACGTACAGGTTCACATCCGGCGGACACTCGTTTTTCACCAGCCATGGCAAAAACGGCATCACCGCCAGACCCATGCCCAGAATCACCAAACCCACGATGCGGTAGACCTTCCGGTAGAATTTCAGCATGGCGCACAGGGCCGGCTTGTCATCCTCGGCGATGGCCTTGTACATGGTGAACACCAAGGAGCTGTTAAAGCCCAGATTGGCCAGATTCAGCACCGTCAGCACGGAGGTGAACAGGGTGGACAGGCCGTTATACTCCTGCCCCAGCTCCTTGATGATAATGGTTTTGATGGCAAACGGCCCGATGAGGGTAGCCACCCGGTAGATGGCGCCCCAAAGGGTATTCCGCATGGTATTTTTGGCTCGTGAGAGCTTTTTCATAGCATCCGTCCGTTCTCTCAGTTTCGGGAGCGGCTCATGACCGCTCAAAGGCGGAGGGCCTGGGGAAGGCCCGCTGGAAGATATCCACCAGCTGCTGCCGCTCCGTATCGAAATCGAAGTCCATGGGGTCGTCGTTGACACAGACCACCCGGTACTTCCCGCCCCGCAGCAGCCGCTCCACCTCCGACTCGCTCTGCTTGCCGATGGTAAGATAGGTGCTGTCGGGCTTTTTGGGGGCGAACCGGCCGCTGGCCAGCTGCCAGTACCGGAACAGATACTGGTTCACGTCCGCCCGGTCCCGGAACTTGTGGCGGCAGGTGGCGTCCAGCACCTCCGGGAACCTGTCCCACACCTCCTCCAGAGTGCTCTTGCAGAAGGAGACGCAGGAGTGGTAATTGCGGAAGCCTGTGAAGTCCCCCCACGGGAGGAGGTACAGGTTATACAGCAGGCCCTTCCCGTAGCCGGGATAGAACCACTTGCCGAAATTCTGCCGGATGACACTGCGCTTATCGAAGCTCATGTTCACCAGCGCCATCATATTCAGCATGATATAGGGCATGAAGTTGGCGGTGTCGTTGTTTTTGATGACGCCCATCACCGCCGTGTCACAGGGCAGGCCGTCCCGGAAGAAATCCTCCGGCCGGGAGGGCTTCATCAGGTACACGTCGTCGTTGAAATAGAGGAAGTGCTCCGCCAGATCCGGGATGCGGTGCATATTCAGCTCGATGGTATGGGAGCTGAAGGTAGGCAGATACTCCTCCGGGATGAAGTCCCGGTGGTTGACGATGTGCAGCTTGGGATGGTCAGGCTCCAGCCATGCAGGCAGGTGTCCGTAGGTCAGCAGGTGTACCTTTCGCACCCACGGAGCATTCTGCTCGATGCCCCGGAACCAATAGCGGAACAGCCCCCACTCCCGGTAGCGGGCGGGGTGATTGTCGGCGCTTTTGGCAGCCCGGTATTTGGCGTGATCCGCCTGCCAGACCGGGTCAGACCCGTCCACCCATGGGATCACGATGTCAATGGGATGCTCCGTCGTACTCATTGGTCCTGTGCTCCGTCCTTTTTCTGTTCCTCGGCGGCGCAGTCCAGACAGAAGCCCACGGAATAGTGCTTCTCCCGGTCGGCCTCCGGCGGGATGACCCAGTAATCGCCGTACTGATTTTTCAGATAGGTATCCGGGTCGTGAGGCAGGTTGATGGAAAAGTCCTCAAACGGTCCCTTGATGGGGGGATAATATACCTCTTTGGGCATAATATGTCCGAAATAGTGGCCGATATCCGTGGGAACGGCCCACAGCCCCGTGTCCTTCTTGCACCGCACGAAGCGGTCAAACAGGTCGCCCCACTTCTTATAGGGACGGAAGGAGAACAGGAAGCCCACTGTGCACCGCAGGCCATAGTTGAACTTTCCGGCGGAGGACTGGCTGAAGAACTTCTTCTTCTCCGGGCTGCGGTAGTGGTAGAACAGGGTGGATACCGCAATGTATTGCAGGCCCATGGCCGTTACGCCCTTGATGCCCCGGACAATGGGGTTTCTGGGGACGGACTCAATGGCGAAGATATCGATGTGAACGCCCTTGGGAAACGGCGTGTTATAGTCCAGAAACGCCGCTTTCAGGGTGTTTTTCTTATATACGGCGGAGATCATGCTCTCCAGCTGGTACTTATCGGAATTGGGGGTGGTGAGCTCGTACTTGTCCCCCATGCACTCCTCGAACAGCTCCACGAAGCGGTTCAGATCCTCACGGGGCATGAGGATATCCACGTCGTCGTCCCAAGGGATAAAGCCCTTGTGGCGCACGGAACCCAAGGCCGTACCGCCGGCGGCCATATAGCACAGGCCGTGCTCCTGACACACCCGATCGATGTCCTTGATGATCTCCAGAAAGCACGCCTGCAGCGCCTTCAGTTCCTCCGGCGTCAGCTCGTGCATCATCTCCGTCTCCGGTGCGATCTGCATACACTTCCGGGTGGAGAACATATTTCTCAGCTTCGACATGACTCTCACGCTTTCTTTTCATCCACACAGTAGTGGATGCCCTTATACTGCTTGTAGCTGTGCTCCAGATCGATGAATACCGCATCGTGGCGGTAGACCCGCTCCTCCGGAGGCGGCAGCTGCATATAGTCGCCATAGGAGATGGTCAGCCACTTGTCATAGTCCTCCGGCACCGGCATCTGATGGCCCTCGAACTCCAGATACGCCGGGTGGCGGAACCACCGGATGGGAAACCGCTGGCGCATGATGGTGGCGCCCTCGCCGAAGGAGGAGACGTACTCCGCATCCGCCAGTGAGTAGCGGCTCAGCCGCTTTTCGGCGCCCTTCCACATCTTGTACCGGGCCTTGAAGGACGGCACCAGCGTCAGCGCCAGCTTCTCGGCGTAGTAGGTGACCTTGCCCTTGTGGGCGGGCAGGCGCTGGAAGTTGAAGCAGCAGTACATCATGGAATCCACCATCTGCCACAGCTGCTTCCACTTGGACTTGGGTACGGCGTCCAGCGGGATCACGTCGATCATCAGCCCCTGATGGATATCCAGATCCACGCTGTGACGGTTGATGAAGGTGGTGTTGTTGTCCTTGATCTCCGTGGCGGAGTGACGGATGTTGAATCGATCGTTGGAGCGGACGCAGGAGTAGTGCTCTGTGTCCGCCTTTTCGTCCCAGATACGGCAGAGCTTTTCATAGTCGTCCCGCAGCATGAACACGTCCACGTCGTCGTCCCAGGGGATGAAGCCCTTGTGGCGCACGGCGCCCAAGCAGGTGCCGCCGGCCAGCACGAAGCCCAGTCCGTTCTCCTGACAGAACTTCTGAAAATACAGCAGGATCTCCAGGAGCTTGCTCTGGATCTCCTGTATGGTGACCTCTTTCTTTTCTTCCATAGTTGACCTCTCACCGCCACCCGACCCGCAGGGGCAGGCGGCGTCCTCTTTGTTTTGTTCTCCGGCTATCGCCGCAACGGAGTATTATACTCCCTGCGGTCCGGAATTGCAACCTCTGTGTCCGCCCTCTTACAGCACAGCCTTGACCGTCCGCAGCATGGTCAGCAGCTCCTGACCCAAGCCAAAGCGCCGGATGCTCGCCAGATTATATGCCATTTTCCCCGGCAGCACCTGCTGCACATACGTCTCGTCCACGTCCTCCGCCTTGTCCAGCAGCTCCGCCTCGTCCTTGTAGCGGATGCTGGCCTCGGAGGTCACTCCTGCCGGCAGCAGGAGGGTGGCCATCATCTCCGGGGTGTAACGGGCCACGTACTTGGGTACCTCCGGCCGTGTCCCCACAAAGGACATGGAGCCGCCCAGCACGTTCAGCAGCTGGCCGATCTCGTCCAGACGGCAGCTTCGAATGACCTTGCCCACCCGTGTGATGCGGCTGTCGCCGCTGACCGTCACCTGACTGCCGATGCGGTCGGCATTCTGCACCATGGTGCGGAACTTGAAAATGCGAAACTCACGCCCGTACTGGGTCACCCGCACCTGCCGGTAAAACACCGGACCGTGGGAGTCCAGCTTGATGGCAATGGCCAGCACCAGAAACACCGGGCTCAGCAGCACCAGCAGCACCAGCGATGCCAAAATATCGAACAGCCGCTTGCAAAGCAGACTCCCCTGCTTCCTTCGCAGCAGGTCATAATACGGGCGGACTTCCTCCGTCTGCATCTCCTGCGGCAGATCCTCCCATTTCCGCAGCATCACCGGAGGTACTCCTTCACGATATCCGTAAACTGCTCCGTCACATAGGCCGCATCCTCGTCGGAGAGGCGGGTGTGCAGAGGCAGTGTGATGAGGTTTTCATAGTGGTGGTAGGCATTGGGATAGTCAGCGATATCAAAGCCCATGGCCTTGTAGGCCGTCATCATGGGCAGGGGCTTATAGTGGACGTTGCAGGCCACGCCCCGCTCCGCCATCCGCAGGATGATCTCATTGCGCTCCTTTTCCCCGATGCCGGGGGTCCACGTCAGGTACAGGTGGCCGGAGCTGGTATAGTCCGGGGTAAAGTGGGGCAGGGTCCGGATGCCCAGCGGGTGCAGGGCTTCATCATAGCGCTGGATCAGCTGATGCCGCCGCTCCAGCAGGCCGGGATAGCGCTCCAGCTGCTTCAGGCCTATGGCGGCCATGAGGTCCGTCATGTTGCACTTATACCACGGCCCCACGATGTCGTACTCCCACGCCCCCAGCTTGGTCTTGGCCAGAGCGTCCTTGGACTGGCCGTGGAGGCTCAACAGCTGATAGCGGTGGTACAGCTCCTCGTCGTCAAGACCCGGCAGCGTGCGCCACGCCGATGCGCCGCCCTCGGCGGTAGTGAAGTTCTTCACGGCGTGGAAGGAGAAGGAGGTGAAGTCTGCCAGAGCGCCGGTAGGCACCCCGTGACGGGAGGCGCCCAGCCCATGGGCGCAGTCGGCCACCACGGCCACCCGGCCCAGTGCCTCCTGCACGTCGCCCTTGGGACAGAACAGTGCCTTTTTCCCCTCCACCGCCTGATAGATGCGGTCATAGTCGCAGGGGATGCCCCCCAGATCCACCGGGATCACCGCCTTGGTCCTTTCGGTGATGGCCCGCTCCATCTGGTCATAGTCCATCTCCAGCGAGTCCTTCTGGCTGTCGATGAACTTCACCGTGGCCCCCACATGGATGGCCGCCGCCGCCGTGGCGGTATAGGTGTACGCCGGCACCAGCACCTCGTCGCCTTCACCGATGCCCAGCACCCGCAGGTTCATCTCCTCCGCCGCCGTAGCGGAGTTCAGGCACACCAGCTTCGCCGCATGGCAGTACTCTGCCAGCTCCTTTTCCAGCTGCTTGGTGCGGGGGCCGGTGGTGATCCAGCCGGACCGCAGGGCCTCGCACACCTCTTGGATCTCCAGCTCCGTGATATCCGGAGGGCTGAAAGGTATATTTCGCATATCGATACGCACTCCTTAGTCGGTTTGATCCGTTTCGTTGTTTTTCAGTCTGCGCCCGGTCGGGCGGACTTACATATTGTGAAATTACACTACAACCCTCGGCAAAATGCAACCGGCGGCGGCAGGTCATTTCACACTTCCCGGCGGTTTTTATGAATAGAAGGTAAATTTTCCTTTAATCCTGCACTTTTCCCCCGGCTTGGTGGGGCTTATGAGGGCATCTATATCGTGCCCTTATACCACCGCAGGATAAACCGTGCGCCGCCGGTAAGGACATTTTCCGCCTGCACTGTGCCGTTCTGCTGGGCCAGCACCTGACGGGAGAGGCTCAGGCCGATGCCGAAGTTGTTCTCCCCGGCGTTTTTGCCCCGGTAAAACCGCTGAAAGAGCCGGGGCAGCTCCTCCGGGTCGAAGCCCGGCCCATCATCCTGCACCGTGATCTCTGTGAAAATGGCTGTCTCCCGTGCCGTTACCTGCACCCATGAGGCGGCGTGCTCCATGCAGTTTTTCAGAATATTTCCCAGTGCCTCCGTGCTCCACGGCACATCGCAGGTAAGCCGCTCCTCCCCCGCCTGAGCGGTGAAGCGGATGCTCCGCACCTCCATGGGGACCTCCAGCGGCTCCGCCGCACGGCGCACCAGCTCCGCCGCCGTGGTGTCCTGCGGGTGGAACACCACCGTCCCGGCGTCCAGCTGGGCCATTTTCAGCAGGGCCTCCACCAGCCACTCCATACGGCCCGTCAGCTTCTTCAGCTCCCGCATCAGTGCCAGACGCCGCTGGGGCGTCAGCTCCTCCTGCTCCAGCAGGGACAGGGTCAGGCGCATGGCCGTCAGGGGCGTCCGCAGTTGGTGGGAGATATCCGCCATGGCATCCGCCAGTCGGACACGCTCCTCCTGCTGACGCTGGGCGTTCTCCCGCAGCCGCACCGTCATCTTCCCGATCTCGCTGCGGAGGATGGCCAGTTCTCCCTCCTCCTGCTGGGGCAGCATCTGCTGCTCCTGCCCGTGGAGAATGCGGTCAATGTCCCGGCTCATGCGCTCCAGTTCCCGGTAGCGCCGCCGGGTGGAGCCGTACCAGATGGTCCCGCAGACCGCCCCCAGCCCCAGCGTCAGCAGGCCGCAGATGGGATACAGCAGGGCCGCCGCCACGGAGCACACCGCCGTGGCCAGCAGCAGCCACAGGGCCGTCCGCCGCACCTCCGTGTTCTTCCAGATGCTCATGCGTCCACCATGTAACCCATTCCACGCACCGTCCGGATGATCTGTGGGTCTGCGGGATCCTCCTCGATCTTCTCCCGCAGGCGCTTGATATACACCGTCAGGGTGTTGTCATTGACGAAATCCCCGGCGGCGTCCCAGATCTCCTCCAGCAGCTGCGACCGGGAGAGGACCTTTCCCCGGTGGCTCAGAAACACCAGCAGCAGCCGGTATTCCAGCGCCGAGAGATACACATCCCGGCCGTCTCGTGTGACCCGCCCCTTCTCCGTATCCACCACCACGCCGCCCAGCGGCACCAGCGTCTTCTCCTTGCCGTACCGCCGCAGCACGCTGCGGATGCGGGAGACCAGCTCTCTGGGCCGGAAAGGCTTGGCGATGTAGTCGTCGGCTCCCATGTCCAGCCCCAGCACCACGCTGCTCTCATCGCCGGAGGCGGTGAGGAAGATCACCGGCAGACCCCGGCTCCGGGCATAGGCGCACACGCCGAAGCCGCTGCCCTCCGCCAACTGCACATCCACCAGCAGCAGCCCCGGAGCCGTCTGCTCCACCAGCTGCCTGGCCTGGGTCTCCCCG
Source organism: Vescimonas coprocola (assembly GCF_018408575.1). Classification (NCBI taxonomy): domain Bacteria; kingdom Bacillati; phylum Bacillota; class Clostridia; order Eubacteriales; family Oscillospiraceae; genus Vescimonas; species Vescimonas coprocola. Next base: position 115,084 of record NZ_AP023418.1, on the reverse strand, counting down.
GTGGCCGTCTCCACGGAAAAGCCCTCACTCTGCAAAAATGCCGACAGCGACGCCGTGATCTGTGCATCGTCCTCCACCAGCAGGATCCGCTCCATAAGCCCCTCCTTCCCCGGCGTTATCCCACGGGATAGCGCCAGCCGTCCTCGATCTCGCCCTTTCTGGCCCGGCCCATGAGCTCACGGGCCACCTCCTGCACCGGCCGCTGCCGGTACAATATCTCATAGACGCACCGGCAGATGGGCATCTCCACGCCGGTCTTTTCCGCCAGCTGGTGCATACTGGCGGCGGCATAGTAGCCCTCCACCACGCCGCCGGTCTCCGCCAGCGTCTGCCCGATGGACTTGCCCTGTCCCAGCAGGATGCCCGCCCGGCGGTTCCGGGAGTGCATGGAGGTGCAGGTGACGATCAGGTCTCCCATACCCGCCAGCCCTCCGAAGGTCTGGCGGTCGCCCCCCAGCCGCTCCCCCAGATGGCACAGCTCCACCATGGCCCGTGTCATCAGCAGGGCTTTGGTGTTGTCCTGATAGCCCATACCGTCGCAGATGCCGCAGGCCAGCGCCACCACGTTCTTCAGGGCGCCGGACAGCTCCACTCCCACGATATCGGGGCTGGTATACACCCGGAAGCGGTCGTTCATAAAGGCGTCCTGCACCGTGAGGGCAGCCGCCTGAGACACGCTGGCCGCCACGCAGCCGGTGGGGAGCCCACGGCCCACCTCCTCGGCGTGGGAGGGGCCGGACAGGGCGGCGATGGGAAAGGCTCCCCCCGTCTCCTGCTCCAATATCTGGCTCATCCGCAGGTGAGTATCCCGCTCGATACCCTTGGCCGCCGTCACCAGCAGCGTATCGGGGCGCAGCAGCGGAGCGGCGGCATGGGCCGTCTCCCGCACGGCGTAAGACGGTACCGCCACCACCACCAGCTCCGCTTCCGTCAGGCAGGTCATATCCGCCGTCAGGCGCAGCTCCGGCGGCAGAGGGACTCCCTCCAGCCGAGGGTTCTCTCTGGCCCGCTCCATATACGCCGCCTTCTCCGGCACGTGGGACCACAGGGTCACCGGATGTCCGTTCCGGTGCAACACCAGCGACAGCGCCGTTCCCCAGCCGCCGCTGCCCAATACCACCGTTTTCATGTCACGCCTCCCGCTCTCCTCTCCGCCGGGGATGTCCTTCCCGGCGGCAGGAATCTATATTCCGTGATATTTTACCACAAACGGCGGACAGTGCCAAGTGGTTTCCTTCGCTTTTCCCGGTGACAATGCCGTCACCTTGACGGCGGCTGAACGCAAAAAAGCGCCGCACACCCAAATGGCTGAATATCGTTGCCACGCTCTTCAGCAGCGATGAGAGATAGGAGGACTCCAGAAACTCCTCCATCTGGCCGGCGTAGTTATCATAGGTACGGTTCACCGCATGGTTCAGGGAAATGCTGATGATGGCGATGGCCCGTGCGATATCCAGATAGTAGCTGCGCCCGCCGGTCAATGTTTTTTCCTGCATAGGCGTGTCCTCGGAATGGAAGTTTATGAGGAATTTATGAACGGAAGCTTAAGAAGCTTAAGACGTTAGCATTACATAGGACACGCTGTCGGATTGCAAGAAAAAATATGTCCAATTTTGTATTTTACATGGACTTCATGGAGATTCTGCGGGGCGCCACAGAAAGGCCGGCGCATCCGTTACGGATGCGCCGGCCTTTCTATGTGTATCCATAGGTCGCTGAATCACTCCACCAGCCCGTATTTGACCTTGATGCGGTCCAGCTTTTCCAGCATGGGCTCCGCCAGCAGCAGCAGGAAGATCACCGTGGCGCAGGCGTGGACACAGTCCATGGGGAAGCCGGTGATATAGTACGTCAGCAGCGTCTGCCAGTTCATCTCCGCCCCGTAGATCAGCGCCGACACGGGGTTCATGATGGCCCCGTAGATGACGAAGGTGACGATGCCGCCGAACACCGCCAGAGCGCCCCGGCTGCGGCGCAGCCAGCCCTTGCGGAACAGCACTCCGGCCAAAAAGCCGATGATGCCCATACTGAACATCTGGAAGGGTGTCCACGGCCCCTGCGAAAAGAGAACGTTGCTGGCCAGCATGGTCATGGCCCCCACCAGAAAGCCCGTCTCACCGCCGAAGGCCACTCCGGCGATGATGGTCAGGGCCATGACAGGCTTGAACTGGGGCAGCATGAAGAAGGCCGCCCGGCCCGCCACGCCCAAGGCGCACAGCACGGCGATGATGGTCAGCTCCCGGGCCTGTGGGCGTCGGCCCTCAAAGACCATGAAAAACGGCAGCATACACTCCAGCATCACCAGCAGGGCGGTGATATAGTAGTGGGTGCGGCCAAAGAGGCCTACGCACACCACCAGCGTCACGGGGATCATCAGCAGGATCAGCACGGAGGCCACCACCGTGCGGCGGGAGAGCTTCCGTTTTTCCACCGGAGTCTGTACCTGCACCGGCGGCGGCGCCCGACGGCCGATAGAGGCCACCAGCACGAACATGGCCACCAGAAATACGCCGTAGGTGGCCAGCGTCTGCCACCCGGCAGCAGAGACCTTGCCGCCGCCCACCAGCGCCGTCAGATCCGTCTTGCGGGTAGCCATCCATAGGATCACCAGCGCCACGGCGCCGGACACGGCAGCCAGCGCCTTGCGCCACCACGGAAGCTTCGGAGGCTTCCAGTCGGCGGACTCCTCCGCCGCCGGCGGCAGCGGTGCATAGGTGTGCTGCACCTCCGGCTCCGGTGGGACGGTGCCGCCAATACCGGCCATGACGTCCTCCGCCGTGACGGCGTGGGGCAGCAGCCCACGGGCCATGCGGTCAGCGGAGGTGGTGTAGAAGCTGTTGCCGCCGAAGAAGGCACGGGGCGTCCCCTCGGCGGAGATGCTGCCGTCGAAGAACAGAGCGCAGCGGTGGGCATAGCGGGCGCAGAATTCCACGTCGTGGCTCACCATCAGCACCGTCACGCCGCCGGAGAGCAGAGAGCGCACCATGGCGGCAAAGGACTGCTTGAACTCGGCGTCCAGTCCCTTGGTGGGCTCGTCCATCAGCAGGATATCCGGCTCCAGCAGCATGACCTTGGCCAGCGCCGCACGCTGCTGTTCACCGCCGGAGAGGTCGTAGGGATGGCGGTCCAGCAGTTCCGTCAGACGGCAGAGGGTCACCATTTGCTCCACCCGCCGCTGCTGCTCCGCCGGGGGCAAATGCAGTCCGTCGAAGGTCTCGAACAGATCCTCCCGGACGGTCTTTTTCACGAACAGTGCCTGGGGGTTCTGGGGCAGGACCCCCAGCCGGCCCGTATGGCGCACCGTGCCACGGTAGGGGCGCAGTCCCTCGCTGAGGAGCCGCAGGGTGGTGGATTTGCCGGTGCCGTTGCCGCCCAGCAGGGCCATGAACTCCCCCTGTCGGACGGTCATATGGAGGCCCCGGACGATATCCGGGCCTTTTTCCTCGTATTTGAACCACACGTCCTCCGCCGCCAGCACCACCTCGCCGCAGGGAGGGATCTCCTCCGGCGGCAGGGGTTGGGCGGGGTGATCTGTGAGCCACTCCGTCAGGAAGGCTCTGCCCTCCCGCACCGTCACCGGGCAGGAGGCATCGCTCTGCACCGAGGCCCAGATCCGCATGGCGGAGGGCATGGCCAAAAACATCCGGTGGCCCTCCTGCCGCAGCAGGCCGCCCACCTCCGCCGGTGCGCCGGTACACAGCAGCCGTCCGCCGTCCATCACCGCCGCATGGGTAGCCAGCGGCAGAGCCTCCTCCAGCCGATGCTCCGTCAGAAGGACGGTGGTCCCCAGCTCCCGATTGATGCGCCCCAGCGTCTGGAGGAAGTCCGAGGCGGCAATGGGGTCTAACTGACTAGTAGGCTCGTCCAAAATCAGCACACGAGGCTGCATCACCATCACCGAGGCCAGACTCAGCAGCTGCTTCTGACCGCCGGACAGCTCCGTGACGTTTTTATAGAACCAGTCCTGTATCCCGAAGAAGGAGGCCATCTCCGCCACACGGCGGCGGATGGTGGGGGTGTCGAAGCCCAGACTCTCCAGTCCGAAGGCCAGCTCATGCCAGACCTTGTCCGTCACCACCTGATTCTCCGGTGACTGCTGCACGAAGCCGATCTCCGCCGCCTGACGGCGGCTGGGGATCTGGGACAGCGGCGTGCCGCAGAAGGTGATCTCCCCCTCCCGCAGGCCGTGGGGCGCCAGCACCGTTTTCAGCTGCCGCAGCAGCGTGGACTTTCCGCAGCCGGAGGGGCCGCAGAGCACCATGAACGCCCCCTCCGGCAACGTGAGGGTAACATGGGACAGCGCCGGGCGGCGCTGCTGGGGGTAGGTAAAGCTGTAATTCTCCAGATGCAGAAGCTCCGTCACCGGCGCACCTCCTTCTCGATTTGTTTCCACTGGCGGGTCGCCGCCAGATCCAGCGCCGCCGGGGTCAGGCACAGCAGAAAATAGACCACGAAAAAACTCACGGTCATAGGCGTCACAGGCGCTCCCGCCAGCGAGGGGTAGTAGCGGAACCGCAGACCTCCGGCCAGCACGCCGCAAAGCACATAGGCCCCGCAGAAGATGAGCCATACCAGCAGGCTCCGGTCCCGGTCGTCCATGCGATAGATGGAGAAGGCCGTGCGGCCCTTTTCCCCGTAGCCTCGGCTCTTCATACTGTCCGCCGTCTCGATGGCGCTCTCCAGCGACCATGTGACCATGATGGAAAAGACCTTCATGGCGTTTTTCGTGCGGCGGAGAAGGCTGCCATTCTCCGTGTCACGGCCCATGTATTTCTGGGCCTGCGCCACGGTGTGCAGCTGGGTGCGGAACCGGGGAACAAAGCGCATGGTCATAGACAGCACCAGTGACAGGGCGGGGATCACCCTGCCAAAGAGATAGATGAACTTATCCGAGGTCATGACGGCGTTGTAGCAGGTGAACCACAGCAGCGTGGCCGACAGCAGCGCCGCCGAGGCAAGGCCGTAGAGCATACTCTCCAGCGTCAGGGGATTGCCGGAGGGGAGATAGGCCAGTATGGTAACGCCCTGATGGGTGAAGGCCGGGTTGATGACCGCCGCCAGCACCGCCATAGGCACCATCCACACGGCGCTTTTCCGCAGGGAGCGGGGCCCCAGCAGCACAGCATGGTAGATCACGGCCCCGCACACCGACAGCAGCAGGCATACCGGGTGAGTCAGGCACATGGAAAAGGCGATGACCAGCACGAAATACAGGAAGTTCACCGCCGGATGGCAGCTGCCGAACACGTCGCTGTATCGCATGGTCATCGCCTCCCTTCGCCGGTTCTTCTCACTCGCCTACGGCGGCCCCGCCGCCTACATCCTGTCCCAGATCGCAGGTATAGACCCAGCAGATCACATCCCCCGGCTGCACCGTGTAGCGGGAGCAGCCGTAGTTGGGATACCAGTCGTTGACACTGTACATCCAGCCGGAGCCGCTGCCCACGTCGAATTCATACAGGTTGTGGATGCCCTGAATGTAGGCACTCTCATACAGGGGCGTCCATTTGGACTCCATTTGGATGCGATTTTCCCGGCACACCCGCTGCAGCACGTCAAAGACGTTTTCCCCGGTCTGGAAGCCCACCTCCACCGGGGCCAGAATGACGCCGTCCTGAGGCACCTGCTCCCGCTTGTCGGGGTCGCAGGCGTCCATATTGTCCAGAATGGTGGCGCAAGAGATGGAGATGGTGCAGGTGGCGTCATAGTCCACCTGCTTGGCGCCGCAGCCGGCCAGAGCCAGCAGCATCAGCATCGCTGAAAGCGCCGCAAAGATACGTTTTTTCACGGAAGATCGCTCCTTTCCGACCCGGTGCAGTCAGGAAAAAGGCCGGTTCCCTCCGGAAACCGGCACCGGCCGCCCCGCCGCCCGCTCCGTCTCCGGTGAAGCGGCGTTCTGCGCTATCTCATTGTGTCCCATTATACGGAATCTCCTCCGGGAAGTCAACCGGAAAAGCCCTCCTCCCCAGGGGAAGGAGGGCTTTATGTCCAAAGGACCCGCTGTGGGGAATTCACAGGAAGAACTTCCGGTGAAGGGAGCGGCGCAGAGGCGGACAGACGGCAATGATGATCAGCATCACCCCCAGCAGCACCCCGGCGGCCAGCGGATAGAAGGACCAGAAGAAGGTCTGATGAACGCCGAAGGTCAGGTTCAGCAAAAACTCCAGCAGCATGGCAAGCCCGCCGGCGGCAATGAGGGCGCCGCCGAAGATGTAGAGATACCCCCGGCGAACGTAGCGCAGCAGCGCCACCACGGTGGTGATGAGCACCCCGATGGACCCTGCCACGGGGAAGGCGAAGGTCAGGAACCAGTGTCCGCCGGTGGCAAGATCGATATACAGCAGGTACAGAATAATGGCGGCAAAATCCAGCGGCACGAAGATCACCGGGTTGGGCCGCTCGAACCACAGGGGCAGCACCGTCAGCACATACAGCAGCAGGATGCCGCCGGAGGCATAGCCGGACCAGAGGATACCCCCGTTGATGCGCCAGTCGCACAGCACGCAGATCACCGCCGGCAGCAGGGCCAGCGCCGTCAGGATAAAGCACACGCCGGAGCGGTTCACCTCCTCCGGGTGGACCCGCTCATCCGGGGGATAGGGCGGGTCGGCAGGGGTGCGGGGAATATCCGGGTGGAACACACGGGTGCCGCACAGGGGACACACCCGCTGGCTGTCCGCCAGCTCCACGCCGCATTTGACACAATACATGGCTTTGCGCTCCTTTCTTCTCTCAGCGCTGGTTGCTCTCCGCCTTCACCGGCAGGCCCAGCTCGTGCAGCACCTGATAAAAGTGCAGCTCCAGCTCTGGCTCCCGGATGTTGCGGATGCAGTTGATATAGGCGGTGCCGTTCCACGACACCACGGCGCAGCCGTGGGGGGCCGCCGCCTGCACGCCGATGATGAAATCCATCCGGCGCACATAGGGGGCCATGGTCTCCGGCAGACGGACACTGCCCAGATTGGACAGGCACAGACAGGACTTCCGCTCCCCCACTGCGTCGAACACCAGCTTCATGGCCAGATTCTTCACGAACAGCGGCATCACCCGCAGCACGGGGGACCGCTCACTGGCCACATTGGCGGCGAACTTGGCCTGCATGGTGTGAGGATTGTTCTCCAGCCCCATCCGATGGTGGACGGCGGCGCAGATCTCCCGGAAGGTGAAGTCTCCCATGCGGGGATCGATCTCCGGGGTGATGTAGGAGGCGAAATTCCGCAGGGTGCGGGTGGGGAACAAATTCCGCAGGTTCACGGGGATCAGCACCTTCACCGGCTTGCGGTGGCTGCGTCGGGGCTCTTTCTCCGCCTGCAGGCGGTCGATGGCCTGCATCATGGCGGCGGCCAGCAGCTCCGTCACCGTGACGCCGCACTCCCTGGCACAGGAGCGCAGGGCATCCGCGGGTACCATCAGCGTCACCAGATTCTTGAAGCCGTCCGGCTCCGGCGTGCCGCTGAGGTGATAGGCGGTGGCCTCCTTGCGGCTGGCCTTCACATCCCCGGCATAGCGGAGGAAGCTGTCCTCCAGCTCCTCCTCGTCCGGCTCCTCCAGACGGCCCAGTACGCCGTTCTCCGCCGGGACGGTGATGCCGTACTTCTGGCACAGGTACTCCGCCAGCAGCGTCTTGAGGAAGATGGTGCCGCCGGTGCCGTCGGTGATGGCGTGGAAGAACTCCACGGCAATGCGGTCATGGTACACCAGCACCCGCAGGGCGCAGCGCCGTACCTGATCGAAGGGGACGTGGGCCAGCGGGCAGCTTTTCTCCGACTGAATGGCCGGGGCCTTGGGGATCTGCTCCAGATAGTACCAGAACACCCCCCGCCGCAGCCGCACCGCCATGGATGGGAAGCGCCGCACCGTCACATCCAGCGCCGAGCGCAGCACTGCCACATCCACCGGCTCCGTCAGGGTGGCGGACAGGCGGAAAAAGTTGTTCCAGTTGCGGCGCTTGGCGGCAGGGTAGATCTTGGCGGCGTTATCCAGCCGCATCCACCGCAGGCTCCGGGCCGGGGAGAGTACCTTATCCAGAAAATGGTTGATGGACTGGAAGTCCTCCTCCATGTTCTCGGTGAGGCAGTACAGCACATAGGCGTGCCACCGTTCCGGGGCAATGTGCATCTTGCTGCGGCAGCCGGACTTCAGCAGCTTCTCATGGAGCATCCGGGTGTCGTCCAGCATCACCTCGTCCCCGCCCACGAACAGCAGGGACGGCGGCAGGCCGTGGAGATCACCGAACAGCGGGGAGCACAGGGGCTCCTCCGGTGTCTGGGTATAGCACCCGGCGTAGAAGGTCAGCAGCTCACGGGTCATGGAGGGGTCCACATCCCGGTTGGTCTCGAAGGAGGCTCCGGAGGAGGTAAGGTCCGTCCACGGGGAGATGCCCACCAGCCCGCAGGGCAGGGGCCGTCCCAACTCCTTGAGCTTCAGGCACAGGGCATAGATGAGCCCGCCGCCGGCGGACTCGCCGCACAGCAGGATCTGCCGGGCGGGATAGCCCTTTTTCAGCAGATACTCATAGCTCTCCATCGCATCCTCCAGCGCAGCGGGATAGGGATGCTCCGGGGCCAGCCGGTAGGCGGCGCAAAACACCCGGACACCGCACTCCGTGGCCAGTGTAGAGGCAAAGCCCTTGGCGTACTCCAGACTGCCGCAGGTGTAGCCGCCCCCGTGGAGGTACAGGATCACGCCGGTGCGGCGCTCGTCCTTGGGCATGATCCACGCCCCCTGAAAATTCCGGAAGTCATGCTCACGGGAAAAGGTCTCCCGCCGGTGCATGGCCGTCATCAGCTCCCCCAGCTTGTCCTGCCCCTTCCGGGTCAGCTCCAGAGAGCAGTTTTCCGCCAGAGGCTTGAAGAAATTCAGCTGTGAGCGCACCAGCTTTGCGTGCAGTTCCATGTGGGTCCGTTCCTTTCCTGATCTCGTATTTTATGATTATAGCATTTACAGGGTGCCGTGTAAATACGACGCCCCGGCGGGAAAATGTGAATTTTCTGTGTTATTTCCGTTCCCTATGGCGGAATTTTTCCACAGGCGGCGGGGCGGTCTTGCAATCCCGCCGCAGATTTGCTATGCTGAAAAAAACACGGGAGGTGCGGCGGATGATGCAGGCTTGGACACCGGAGGGCATGGCCTTTTTGCAAGATGCCATGGCCTGCTGCGGCTACTATCCGGCCCTGGCCCGGCGCATCGCCCCCTACCTGCCGAAGCAGGCCCATGTGTGCGACGCCGGGTGCGGGCTGGGCGGGCTGTCCGTGGCGCTGCTGCCCTACTGCCGCCACGTCACCGCCGTGGATCGTGCGGCGGCGCCGCTGGAGAACCTCCGGCAGCGGGCAGGCCATGACCCCCGTCTCACGGTGCGGCAGGGGGATATCCGTTGCCTGCCGCCGGAAACGCCCTACGACGCCATGGTGTTCTGCCTGTTCGGCGACGTGGAGGAGGCGCTGACGGTGGCCCGGCAGCAGTGCCGGGGAACGGTGCTGCTCATCCGCCGTGACTACGCCTATCACCGGTTCAGCACCGGCCGGGTGCCGGTGGGCTTCACGGCGGCGGACTCGGAGGATACCCTGCGCCATCTGAGCCTTTCCTATCGGATGGAGCGGTTTTCCCTGGAGTTTGGCCAGCCCCTCCGGTCACTGGAGGACGCCCGGCGATTCTTCCGGCTCTATGACCGCAGCGGCGCAGTGGAGCCACCCCTGCACCGTCTGGTGCCGGGACCGGGACCGGAATTCCCCTACTACCTGCCCAACCGGAAGGAGCTGTGCCTGCTGGCGGTGGAGATTCCGGCCATGGAGGAGGCGTAGCATGGAAAAGCACATTCTCATCTGCGGGGAGCGTGGTGTGGGGAAAAGCACCCTCATCCGCCGGCTGCTGGCGGAGAGCACCCTCCCCGTAGGCGGCTTCGTCACCCGCCGCCTGCCCCAGGCGGATGCGGACGGGATGTTCCCCATCTACCTGCACGCCGCCGCCCTGCCGCCGGAGGAGCGGCCCTATGACCCGGAGCATCTGGTGGGTACCTGCGACAGCCGCCGCAGTATCCGGTATCCGGAGGCCTTTGACCGGCTGGGGCCGCCGCTGCTGACGTCAGGCGGCCTGCTGGTAATGGACGAACTGGGCTTTCTGGAAAATGACGCCCACCTCTTTCAGGCGGCGGTGCTGGCGGCACTGGACGGCCCTGTGCCGGTGCTGGCCGCCATCAAGCCCAAGGAAACGGACTTTCTCCGCCGGGTGCGGCAGCATCCTCACGGAGAAGTATTTAACATCACACCGGAAAGCCGTGAGGCGCTCTATCAGCGTCTGCGGAGCCGGATCCTGCAATGGAACAAGGAGAAGCTATGAATCAGATCTTTGCACAGCTGTTTTATGAGATGGAAAAGCACCGGGACACGGTGCTGGTGACGCTGATCGACACAGCGGGCAGCGCCCCCCGGAAGAGCGGTTCCCAGATGCTGGTGGGTGCCAGCGGCCGGCTCACCGGTACCATCGGCGGCGGCGCTGTGGAACGCCGCAGCGAGGAGATGGCCATGGCCCTGCTGAGGGAAAAGCGCTCTGCCGTCCACGATTTTCTGCTGCACACCGCCGCCTCCGGCGGCGATATCGGCATGGTGTGCGGCGGCGACGTGACGGCCCATTTCCAGTTCATCCCGGCGGAGGATGCGTCGTGGCAGGCGCTGGCCTCGGCCCTGACAGAACGGCTCACCGCCCATCAGCGGGGCTGGCTGGTGCTGCGGGAGGACGGCGGCTGCGGCGCTCTGCTGGGGCCGGAGGGCCTGCTATGGGGAAACCTGCCGAAGGGTGTAGAACCCGCTCCTCTCCAAACCGACTGCGTCCGGCAGGATGGCTTGTTCAGTATGCCCCTGCCCATCGGAGAGCGGGCGCTGCTGTTCGGGGCGGGCCACATCTCGCAGGCCCTGTGTCCCCTGCTGGTAACGGTGGGCTTCCGCCCGGTGGTGTTCGACTGCCGCCCGGAGCTGGCTACCCGCAAGCTCTTCCCCACGGCGGAGGAGATCATCTGCGGGGACTTCACCTCCATCAAGGACCACCTCACGGTGACGGAGGAGGACTTCGTGGTCATCATGACCAATGGCCATGTACACGACTTCCAGGTGGAGGAGCAGATCCTCCGTGGGCCGTTTGCCTATGTGGGGGTCATCGGCTCCCGCACCAAGACTGCCTCCGTGAACCGGAGGCTGCGGGAGGCGGGCATCCCGGAGGAGTCCATTGCACAGATCCACACCCCCATCGGCACCGCCATCCGTGCGGTGACACCGGCGGAGATCGCCGTCAGCATCGCCGGGGAGATGATCCTGTGCCGGGCAGAGCGCCGGGGCGATAAGCCCCATGGCTGCCCCATGCACTGAATCAGAAAGGGAGGGACGCTTGTCCCTCCCTTTTTACGCAGAAAATCCCTCTCCCACAGACCAAACCGGAAAAAGTTCTTCCCTTTTGCCGCCGGATGTGGTATACTCCCTGCGACAGGGGCCCTCCCTGTCCAAGCGCCGCCGCTGGCGGCGTTCGTTCGGTTCACGCCGTTCTCTAAACAAAAAATGGGAGGATACCAAACTATGCAGAAGCTACAAACCCAACACCTGACACGGGCCGCCGCCGTGGGCGCCGCCTACGCCGTACTGAGTCTTTTCAGCTCCGTGTTCAGCCTGACCTTCGGAGTCGTGCAATGCCGCTTTTCTGAGGCGCTGTGCGTACTCCCCTTTTTCTTTCCGGAGACGGTCTGGGGCCTGTTCGCCGGATGCCTCATCACCAATCTATTGAGTCCCTATGGTCTGCTGGACCTGATCGTGGGATCTCTGGCCACCCTCATCGCCGCCCTGCTGACGGCCCGATGCCGGAAAAAGTGGCTGGCCCCTCTGCCGCCGGTGGTGCTGAACACTCTGCTGGTGGGGGCTGTCATCGCCTATGAGGAGACGGGCCTTACCGCCGCCTTCCCCGCCACATGGGCCATCAACGGCCTGACCGTAGGCGCCGGGGAAGCCATCGCCTGCTATGGGCTGGGGATGCTCCTGCTGTGGCAGCTGCCCAAGATCCCCTATTTCCGGGATCACGGCTGCCGCTGATAAAGTGCCTTTGTGGGCAGCTTCATTATATCATGTAGAGCAATCGATCCAACGAAACTAAAAAATTGATTTATTCGGCGTGAAAGCTACCGGAGCGCTGCGGCATCCCCGCAGCGCTCCGGATGCATATAGGGCAGCCTCCGGGGAAACGGTGCAGCTCTCAGCTTCACATTATGTCAACTGCACTTGACGTTCCCTGCGGAAGCTGGTATGATGGTATCGGCTCGTAGGTTCTATCAATCCCATGAGCCTATCCACCCATGAAACTCATTCCGTGAGCCCTGCGGCCCACGGATCACTTGAAACGGAGGTCACCCCATGGATAAGCCCCTTTCCACCAAGCCGGAGGAGTGCCATTACTCTTTCTTCCAGCACACTCAGTGCGAATTTTTCCCCTGTCACAAAACAGCCAAGCCGGAGGACTTCAACTGTCTGTTCTGCTACTGTCCCCTCTATGCTCTGGGCGACAAGTGCGGCGGCAACTTCGCCTATGTGGGCGACGGCATCAAGGATTGCAGCGGCTGTCTGGTCCCCCATGGCCGGGGCAGCTACAGCTACATCACCAAGAAATTCCCGGAGCTGGCGGAGCTGGCCCGAAAAAAGGACACTAAGTAAAAAAGCATCCCCTGACCAGCAGGTCAGGGGATGCTTTTTTACGTTTTGCCGTTTTGCTTCTTCTCGTGCCTATGGCATAGGCCTCGGTAGATCAGCAGCCCTATGGCGCTGACTGCCAGCGTTCCGGCAAACACCAGAATGGCAAAAAGGTAGTTTTTTCCACCCAGAGCGTTTCCGCCCACGGTGGAGGTGACGATGGAAGGGACACGCCCCAACGAACAGATCAGCAGCCACTTGCCCCAGGACAGATCGGTCAGTCCCGCAAAGTAGCACAGCAGATCCTTGGGCGTCCCCGGCACAACGAATACGAGCCAGAACAGCAGTTCCCGCTTGGGAGAGCTTTGCAAAAAACGCAGAGACTCGATTTTTTCCTTAGGAAAGAAAACCTCCACCAGCTCCCGGCCAAACCGCCGCACAAAAGCGAATACCGCCACGCTGCCCAGAAAAGCCCCCAGCATACACAGTACCGTGCCCTGCACCGCACCGAAGGCATAGCCGCCGCTGATTTCCAGCGGTTCACCGGGGATCACAGCCACCAGTACCTGCAAAAGTGTCATGCCCACATAGGCCACCTGACTCCACAGGCCGTGGCTGTCCACCCACATTCGGAACTTCTCCGGTTCGGATACAAACTTCACCATGGGCTTGCCCACGAACCAGCAGATAGCAGCGCTGAACACCACAAATATGACGATGGCCACCCCGCCGATGAGCTTTTTCTGGTTTTCCGTAAAATGCCTTTTCTCCATGTCAGAATGATTCTCCGTGTATTGGGATGCTCTTACTATACCACAGACGCTTTACGTTTATTTGAACAGGCTATGAAGTTTTCCGTAAACATCGAAAAACCGTCACCGGATGCCCGCCACAAAGCATCCGGGATCCCGCTGCCGCTGGGCCGCCGCCCAGCGCAGCATCTGCCCCACCGGCACGGCCCCGGTGATGACGCCGCTATCCCACCGGTCCGCCGTGACGCTCTCCAGCCACGGATCCGCCGCTTGGGTGCGAACATAGTAGGGATGCGCCACGGCATCGGCCTCCACCGCCATAGGCCGGGCCGTCTCCGTGTAGAAGCCGTCCTCTCCTGTCAGCAGATCCAGACAGTCCTGCACCACGTTGGCCGCCGTGGGATACCGTCCGGCTCCCTGCCCGAAGTAGCTCTGCCGGCCCAGCAGCTCCCCGGTGCAGGAGATGAGGTTATAGTTCCCCGGCACCGCCGCCTCCGGCTCGCCCTCCGCCACCAGCGCAGGCTCCACATAGGCGGCCACGCCCGTCTCCGTCCGCTGGGCGCAGGCCAGCAGCTTGCAGGTGAAGCCATGAGCCCGGAAGTCCGCCACATCCGCCCCGGTGACGGTGCGGATGCCGAAGGCCGGGATGTCCTCCTCCCGCAGCAGCGCATCAAAGGCGATGTTGGCGGAGATGGTCAGCTTCCGGCGGATGTCGTCGCCGTCAATGTCGGCGCTGGGATCCGCCTCGGCATAGCCCAACTCCTGCGCCCGCTGCAGCACAGCGGGAAAATCTGCTCCCTGTCGGGCCATGGCATCCATGATGAAGTTGGTGGTGCCGTTCATGATGCCTCCCACCTCCGTCACGGTGTCCACCCGGCGGCAGCGCTGCAAATTTACCAGCCATGGGATACCTCCGCCCACCGCCGCCGTACAGCGAAGCGCCACCCTGTTTTCACAAGCCAGCGCCGTCAGCTCCCGGTAGTAGGCGCTGATGACTGCCTTATTGGCCGTCACCACGTTCTTCCCCCCCCGCCAACGCCCGGCAGATCCATTCATAGGCCGGGTGCAGACCCCCCAGCACCTCCACCACCGTGTCGATATCCGGATCCCGGAGGATGGCCTCCACGTCCTGCACCGCCGTCTCGACCAGCGGCGGCACCTCCCGGCGCACCAGCACCTTCTTCACATTCAAGGCCCGGTTTTCCTGCGCCAGCTCCCACACGCCGCCGCCTACCACGCCGAAGCCCAGCAATCCGATGTTCATTCCGTCTCCTCCTTCTTCTCGATGATGTGTACGTTCAGGTGATTGTAGCACATCTCCACTCCCGCCTCGTTAAAGGCGTTGCGTATCTCCTCCAGCAGCTGATAATACGCCGGCCAGTAGTCCTCTGTTTTCGTCCAGCACCGCACGATGTACTCTATGCTGCTCTCGCCGTAGCTGCTGACGTACACCACCGGTGCAGGATCGGCCAGCACGTTGGCCGTCCGCCCCACCGCCGTCAGGCAGGCCTTTCGCACGTCCGCCACGGCATCGTCGTAGGAGGCCGTGATCTTGTGCTGGAGCCGCCGGGTGGCCAGCGTGGAGTAGTTGATGATCTTCCCGGAGGACAGGGTGCTGTTGGGAACTGCCAGCCGCTGGCCCTCCATGGTCTCCAGAAAGGTATAGGTCAGGCTCATCTCCCGCACCGTTCCCTCCCCGCTGGGGGTATCGATGTAATTCCCCACGGTAAAGGGCTTGGTCACCAGCAGCACCAGCCCGCCCGCCACGTTGGCCAGCACGTTCTGTACCGCCAGCGACACCGCCAGTGATACCACCGAGAACAGTGCCACCAGCGATGTCACGGGGATGCCCAGCTGCTGAGCCACGATCAGCACCGTCACCACCCACAGCACGAACCGCACGGTGCTGACGATGTATTTGCTGACCCGCTGCTCCAGCGTGGTCTTGCCCAGCACCCGGCGCAGCAGCACCGTGATGATCCGCACCGCCAAGATGCAGACCACCAGCGTCACCACCGCTCCCAGCAGCGCCCCCACGGAGATGATCCCCAGATGCAGGGCCGACAGATCCAGCTTTTCATTCAGTGCATTATCCATGACTGGCACCTCCCGGAAGAATTTTTCTTGATTATACCCCATATCCGTCTCATTGACAAGAGTCCGTGTCCCACGGAAAATCTGTGAGAGATAAAAAGTTTTTCTTACATTTTATTAAGAATGTGTTATAATGAAATGGATGAAAATGTATACAAGAAAAGAGTTGAATGGGATGTTTACGGAAGGCCAACTGGTCATTTATGGAGGAGAAGGGGTGTGCCGCATAGCGGCGGTGGGACCCTCCTCCCTGTCCGGAACGGACAAAACCAAGCTTTACTATACGCTGACGCCTCTGACCCGCAGCGGCACGGTGCTGACCCCGGTGGATACCAAGGTGCTGATGCGCCCCATCCTCACCCGGCAGGAGGCGGAGGACCTGATCGCCCAGCTGCCCCAGCTGCCGCCGGAGGAGCCGGAGAGCCGCAGTATGCGTCTGCTGAAGGAGTTCTATCAGCAGATCGTCACCTCCTACGACTGCCGCCGCATGGCGGGTCTGATCCGCTCCGCCGTCCGCCGCCGCAAGCACGCCCTGCGGACCGGGCGCAAGGTCAGCCAGATGGACGAGCGCTACCTGCGCCGGGCGGAGAGCGCTCTCTACGGTGAACTGGCCGCCGCTCTGGACCTGCCGGAGGAGGAGGTACTGCCCTACATCCGCCGCACCTGCCCCCAGTGGCCGGAATGATACTGCCGACCCGCTTTTTCACATGGAGAAGCCACACCCGCATCAGGCGGGTGTGGCTTCTTCTATGCGTTTATGCGTTTTTTACCGGGTCTGGCCGCTGCCACGGATGATATACTTATAGGTACACAGCTCGTCCAGCCCCATAGGCCCACGGGCGTGGAGCTTCTGGGTGGAGATACCCATTTCGCAGCCAAGGCCGAACTCCCCACCGTCGGTGAAGCGGGTGGAGACATTGACGTACACGGCGGCGCTGTCGGTGCCGTCCACAAATTTCTGTGCGTTCTCGGCGTTCTCCGTGATGATGGCGTCACTGTGACCGGTGGAGTGGCGCAGCACATGGGCTACGGCCTCATCTACGCTGTCCACCACCCCCACCGCCAGAATGTAGTCCAAAAACTCCGTGTCGAAGTCCGTCTCCGATGCCGGGGTGCCGGGGATGATGGCCGCCGCACGCTGATCCAGCCGCAGCTCCACCGGCACGGCCCCGGCGGTCTGCCGGTCATCCACCAGCGCCTGCTTCAGCATGGGCAGGAACTCCTCCGCCACCGCCTGATGCACCAGACACACCTCCTCGGCGTTGCACACGGAGGGACGGCTGGTCTTGGCGTTGACGATGATGGCCAATGCCTTTTGCAAATCGGCGTACTGATCCACATACACATGACAGATGCCGGTGCCGGTCTGGATACAGGGAACGGTGGCGTTCTCCACACAGCGGCGGATCAGACCCGCCCCGCCACGGGGGATCAGAAGATCCACCAGCCCGTTGGCCCGCATCAGATCGGCGGCGCTCTGGTGGCTGGTGTCGTCCACGATGTTGATGATCTCCGCATCCCCTCCGGCGGCGGCAATGCCCTGCTTCAGGGCCTGCACGATGGCCTTGGCGGTGCGGTAGGCCTCCCGGCCGCTGCGCAGAACGCAGACGTTGCCGCTCTTCACCGCCAGCGCCGCCGCATCGGAGGTGACGTTGGGACGGCTCTCATAGATAATGGCGATGAGGCCCATGGGCACCTGCTGCTTGCAGATGGTCATGCCGTTGGGCCGGGTGATCTGGGACAGGATGCGGCCCGTGTGATCCGGCAGGGCCGTCAGGGCCCGGATGCCCTCCGCCATGCCTGCCAGTCGCCTTTCATCCAGATACAGCCGGTCCAGCATCACATCGCTGATGGTCCCCCGTGCCTCCTCCATGTCCCGGCGGTTCTCCGCCAGAATGGCGGGGGCGCAGGCCATGAGACTGTCCGCCATGGCCCGCAGCAGAGCGTTCTTTCCCTCTGCGTCCCGGTTGCGGATGCTGGGCCACGCCGCCCGCGTCTTTTTCAGGATATCCAATGTGGTCATAGGTCTTTCCTCCCTGCCAGAAAGCGGGTGCCTACCGGCTGACCCGCCGCAATGTCATACAGCGCCGCCGGATGGTGGCCGTTGGCGATGACCATCTCGCAGCCCGCCTCCGTGGCGATCTGAGCTGCCTGCAGCTTCGTCACCATACCGCCGGTCCCCAGACTGGAGCCGCTGCCTCCCGCCAGCGCCCGAATATGGTCATCCAGCCGCTCCACCACCGGGATAAGCCGGGCGTTGGGGTTTTCATGGGGGTCGCTGTCATACAGACCATCGATGTCCGACAGCAGGATCAGCAGATCCGCCCGGATGCTGGCCGCCACCATGGCGGACAGAGTATCGTTGTCCCCGATGCTGATCTCCTCGGTGGAGATGGTGTCGTTTTCGTTGATGATGGGCAGCGCTCCCAGCTCCAGCAGACGCTCCAGCGTCACGTGGAAATTCTCCCGCCGCTGTCCGCCCCCGGTGATATCTGGCCGGGTGATGAGCAGCTGGGCCACCGTGTGGTTATACTCGGTAAACAGCTTGTCGTAGGTATACATCAGCTCGCACTGGCCCACGGCGGCGGAGGCCTGCTTGGTGGGAACGTCCTTGGGCCGCTCCGGCAGGTTCAGCTTGCCGAAGCCCATAGCAATGGCACCGGAGGACACCAGAATGATCTGATGTCCTGCATTCTTCAGGTCGCTCATGACCTTGCATAAAAGCTCGATGCGCTGGATATTCAGCCGCCCTGTGGGATGCGCCAGCGTAGATGTTCCCACTTTAATTACGATCCTCATAGTCGGTCCTTTCTCATTCTCCGCCAACATTCCCGCCGCCGGGTGCCGGGTCGGGCTGTGTGTCGCTTCCCGTGCCAGGCTCCTCCCCCGGCTCCGGTTCGGGCTCCGGCTCAGGCTCCGGTTCGGGTTTCGGTTCGGGTTTCGGTTCGGGTGCCACATCCGTCGGCTTGTTCCACGGATTGTCGCTGTCGGGATCCGTGGGGTCCCAGCCGGGATAGGCGCTGCCGCCGATGGAGGGGGCGGAGGGCTTTCCCATCGGGCCTGGGTCGTCGCTGTCGTAGATGGTCACTCCGGCGATATCGTACTTGTTGTCATAGATCCACTTGGCGTCCGCCACCTGCAGGCGGATGCAGCCGTGGGAGCAGCTGGTCCCCAGCTTGTCGAACTCTCCCGGCTGGAGGGAGCCCTTGTTGTACCGCTCCGTGTAGGGGACGGAGTGGAACAGGTAGTCGCCGTAGATCTGCGTGCAGTACTGGCCGGACACACCGCCCACCAGTCCCAGCCACTCCCAGCGATACCAGCCGTCCAGCGAGAAGTCCCCCAGCGGCGTCCCGGAGCCGCCGGAGGAGCACACCATGGCCCGGTAGGGGACGGAGTATCGTCCGTCGTCCCCGGCGGTATAAACCGTGACCACGTTGGCGCTGCGGTTGACCCGGATATAGTAGGCGTAGCCGGAGCGCACCCACGGGTAGTCGCTGCTTCCGGCAGACCAGTCCGGCTCCTCCGGTTCCTCCGGCTCTTCCACCGGTTCCTCCGGGGGTGTCTGAGCCTCTGTCAGTTCCAGCGCCGTCGGGGTATGACTCTCTATGGCCGCCACGGCGGCAAGGCCCATATCCGCCGGGATCTCCTCCGGCAGCTGCTGTCTGCCGCAGCCGGAGAGCACCAGCACCGCCGCCAGCAGCAGGGTCATAGCTTGTTTTTTCACGGGATATCCCCCATTCTGCAAATCGATGGAATGATTATACAGCATCTGTCGGAAAATGCAACTTCCTTCCTGAAAAAATTTGTGCTATACTGAGAGAAATACGCCAGTCAGGAGGTGCGCCATGACCAAGGAGGAGCTGAGGGAAAAAGCCAACGACCTGCCCCTGCTGCCGGGGGTCTATCTGATGATGGATAAGACCGGCAAGGTCATCTATGTGGGCAAGGCCAAGAAGCTGAAAAACCGGGTAAGCCAGTACTTTCAGGACACCGCCTCCCACAATGAGAAAACCAGAGCCATGGTGTCGCAGGTGGACCACTTCGACACCATTTTCGTCTCATCGGAGTTCGAGGCGCTGATCCTGGAAAACTCCCTCATCAAGCGCCACCAGCCCCGATACAACATCCTGCTCAAGGACGACAAGGGATACCCCTTCATCCGGCTGGACACCGGGGCCTCCTACCCCCGGTTCACTCTGGCGGGAAAGGCGGAGGAGGACGGCGCCCGGTACTTCGGCCCCTTCGGCGGCCGCCGGGAGACACGCCTTGCCATCGAGGCGGTGTGCGGGGCGCTGAAGCTCCCCACCTGCTCCCGGCAGTTCCCACGGGACATCGGCAAGGAGCGCCCCTGCCTGAACCACCACATCGGCCGGTGCGACGGCTTCTGTCTGCCGGGCGGGCCGGATCAGACGGAGTACCGCCGCCGCATCCGGCAGGCGGAGCGCATTTTCTCCGGCCACTACCGCCAGCTGACGGCGGAGCTGCAAGTGGAGATGGAGGAGGCGGCGGAGGAACTGAACTTTGAAAAGGCCGCCGCTCTGCGGGACCGCATCCGGGCCATCTCCGTGCTGGGCAAGCAGCAGCAGGTCATCGCCGGGGTCTGCGCCGACACGGACGTGTGGGGCGTGTACGTGGGACAGGTGCGCTCCGGCTGCGCCGTGCTGCACATCGAGGACGGCAATCTGCTGGGCCGGGAGGTGGAGGTATTCCCCACCGCCGCCGATGAGGCCCTGCCGGCGGTGCTGGCGGCGGTGCTGCAGCAGTACTATCTGGAGCGTGGCGCACTGCCGTCGGAAATTCTGCTGCCGGAGCCGGTGGAGGACATGGAGACCCTCGCCGCCCTGCTGACGGGCCGGGCCGGCCACCGGGTGACTCTGCGGGTCCCCCAGCGGGGCGAGCGGGCAGAGCTGCTGCGGATGGCCGGGCGCAACGCCCGTGAGGAGGTGGAGCGCATCACCTCCGACGCCGAGCGGGTCAACAAGACGCTGGAGCAGCTCCAGCAGCTGGCGAGTCTACCGGTGCTTCCCCGGCGGATGGAGTCCTACGATATCTCCCACACGGCGGGGCAGGACATGGTGGCCTCCATGGTGGTCTTTGCGGACGGCAAGCCCCTGAAGCGGGACTATCGCCGGTTCCAGGTCAAATCATTGGATCACGCCGACGATCTGCGGGCCTTACAGGAAGTGCTGCAGCGGCGGATGCAGCGGTATCTGGACGGGGACGAGCACTTCTCTCCCCTGCCGGACCTGCTGCTGATGGACGGCGGTCATCTGCAGGCCCAGGCCACACAACAGCAGCTGGAGTCCATGGGCATCCACGTCCCCATTCTGGGCATGGTGAAGGATGACCGCCACCGCACCCGTGCGCTGGTGACGCCGGAGGGCCGGGAGCTGGGCATCCAGCAGAGTCCGCCGCTGTTTGCGCTGGTGGGCCGGGTGCAGGAGGAGGTCCACCGGTTCGCCATCACCTATCACCACGAAAAGCACAGCCGCAGCGCCATGACCTCCCGTCTGGACGGCATCCCCGGCATAGGGGACGTGCGGAAAAAGGCGCTGCTGAAGCACTTCAAGAGCGTCAAGGCCATCTCGGAGGCGGAGCTTGTGCAGCTGGAGGCGTTGCTGCCCAAGGCCGCCGCCCGTGCGGTATACGACCATTTCCATGAGAAAAACACCTGAAAGGAGAGGCCCGGCCAAAATGGCCGGGCCTCTCCTTTCATCGGATACAGGCAGTAGCTCCCGCAGCCGCCTTAAAATTCCATCAGATTCAGCCCCGTCTCCGGATCGAACCGGCGCTCCACCGTGCCGTCCATGATCTCCAGCACCAGCTCACAGGTGGCGCTGATGACCGCCTCGTTCAGGTGTCCGCCCAGCACACGACCCTCCGTGTCCCCGGCGCTCATGTGGAGGTGGGCATAAAACTCCCCGTCCTTGGTGGTGATGGTCCCCACCAGCGAGACGATCTCAAAATCCCCCTGAAAGCGGTGGGCATGGTACTGCCTCTCCGCCGTGTGGAACACCCCCACTGTGAAGTCCCCCACGGCGCCCAGCCCGCTGACGGCCGCCAGCCGGATGCCCTCCTGCTCCGCCGCACGGCGCAGCTGGGTCAGCACCTCCTCGCCCCGATCGATCCGCAGCACCATGCGGCTGCCAAAACGCTTATATTCCATCCATCCCATCCTTTCGCTCATAGGTCAAATAGCGATACCGCAGACCCTGCTCCTCCTGCCACGGGGACTGCTCCGTGATGCGCCACAGCTCCGGCGCAGGCTCCGGGAAGAACACGTCCGCCCCGCCGTCGGCGTCGATTTGGGTCACATACAGCCGCCGGCAAGCGGGCAGCAGCAGACGATACACCTGCGCTCCGCCGATGACAAAGGCATCCTCCCCGGCGGCGTCCAGCATCGGCTGCACCTCGTGGAACACCTCCGCTCCCTTCGGGATAAGGTCCCCCTGCCGGGACAGCACCAGATTCCGGCGGCCCGGCAGGCCACGCCCCCCCGGCAGGGACTGGAGGGTCCGGCGGCCCATGACCACCGTATGGCCCATGGTCAGGGCTTTGAAGCGCCGTAGGTCGGCGCTGATGCGGAACAGCAGACCGCCGTCCCGCCCGATGCCCCAGCGGGCATCCACGGCTACGATGGCATCCATCACTGCCTCCTTAAATGGCTACGGGGATCTTGTCCTCGAAGGGGTGGGGCTCGTAGCCCTCCAGCGAGAAGCTGTCCCGTGTAAAGCGGTAGAAATCCGTGACAGAGGGATCCATGACAAATCTGGGCGCAGGACGGGGCTCCTTCTCCAGCATCCGCTCCACGATAGGCACATGGCGGTCATAGATGTGGGCATCGGCGATGACATGGACCAGTTCTCCGGCCTCCAGTCCCGACACCTGCGCCATCATGTGGACCAGCACGGCATACTGCACCACGTTCCAGTTGTTGGCGGCCAGCATATCCTGGCTGCGCTGGTTCAGTATAGCGTTCAGGGTATGCCCGGACACGTTGAAGGTCATGGAGTAGGCGCAGGGGTACAGGGCCATCTCATGCAGATCCTGAAAGTTATAGATATTGGTCATAATGCGGCGGCTGGCGGGGTTGTGCTTCAGGTCGTACAGTACCCGATCCACCTGATCGAACTCCCCCTCCGGATACTGGTGCTTCACCGCCAGCTGGTAGCCGTAGGCCTTGCCGATGGAGCCGGTACCGTCGGCCCAGCTGTCCCAGATGTGGCCCCGGAGATCGTGGATGTTGTTGGACTTCTGCTGCCAGATCCACAGCAGCTCGTCGATGCAGGTCTTGAAATAGGTGCGGCGCAAGGTGAGAATGGGGAACTCCTCCCGCAGGTCGTAGCGGTTGATGATGCCGAATTTTTTCACCGTATGCGCCGGGGTGCCGTCCTCCCAATGGGGGCGCACCTCCAACTCCGTGTCCCATACGCCGTTGGTCAAAATATCCCGGCAGTTCTGGATAAAGCGTTCGTCTGCGTAGCTCATTAGACTTGTCCTCCTGTTGCTGCTGTTGTTTTCTTCATCTTACCACAGGCCGGCGACGTTGAAAAGGAAAATTTCCATCCCAGCTGAAAAGAACCGCTTGCCGTCATGAGCAGCAGCGGCAGCTGGCAGAAGGGATTCTTATTTGCTCTCCGGCGGAATTTGTGGCATAATAAAAGTACTTGTGTTGATTTTCAGAACAGGAGGAATCTCTTATGACATATGACGTTCTTATCATCGGCGGCGGCCCCGGCGGCATCTATACCGCCTGGGAGCTGCTGAACAAGCGCCCGGATCTGAAGCTGGCGCTGTTTGAATCCGGCCACACGCTGGAGCGCCGCCGCTGTCCCATTGACGGCGTGAAGGTCAAAAGCTGCGTTCACTGCCCCACCTGCGCCATTATGAACGGCTTCGGCGGTGCCGGCGCCTTCTCCGACGGAAAGTATAACATCACCAATCAGTTCGGCGGCACCCTCCACGAGCACATCGGCAAAAAGAAGGCGCTGGAGCTGATGGAGTATGTGGATCAGATCAACATGGAAAACGGCGGGGAGGGCACCAAGCTCTACTCCACCGGCAACACCCGCATCAAGAAGCTGTGTCTGGAGAACGACCTGCACCTGCTGGACGCCTCCGTGCGGCATCTGGGAACGGACATCAACTATGTGGTGCTGGAGCACCTCTATGCCGGTCTGAAGGACCGGATGGATATCTTCTTCGATACCCCCGTCCGCTCCGTGGAGAAGCTGGCGGACGGCTACGCCGTCACCACCGACAAGGAACGCTATGAGGGCCGCACCTGTGTCATCTCCGTGGGCCGCAGCGGCAGCAAGTGGATGGAGGAGGTCTGCACGGCGCTGAAGATCCCCACCAGCTCCAACCGTGTGGATATCGGCGTGCGGGTGGAGCTGCCCTATGAGGTGTTCGCCCACCTCACCGACGAGCTGTACGAGAGCAAGATCGTCTATCGGACAGAGAAGTTTCAGGATCGGGTACGCACCTTCTGCATGAATCCCAAGGGTGTGGTGGTCAATGAGAACACCAACGGCATCGTCACCGTCAACGGCCACAGCTACGAGGACCCCGCCCTCCATACGGAGAACACCAACTTTGCCCTGCTGGTGGCCAAGCACTTCTCCGAGCCCTTCAAGGACTCCAACGGCTACGGCGAGAGCATCGCACGGCTGTCCAATATGCTGGGCGGCGGCGTCATCGTCCAGCGGTTCGGTGACCTGATCCGTGGCCAGCGCTCCACGCCCAAGCGGGTGGAGGAGAGCTTTGTCACCCCCACGCTGGCCGCCACCCCCGGCGACCTGAGTCTGGTGATGCCCAAGCGCATTCTGGACGGCATCATCGAGATGATCTATGCGCTGGATAAGATCGCCCCCGGCACCGCCAATGACGACACCCTGCTCTATGGTGTGGAGGTAAAGTTCTACAATATGGAGGTCCAGCTGGACGAAAATCTGGAGACACCCCACAAGGGCCTGTTCGTCATCGGCGACGGCAGCGGTGTCACCCACTCTCTCTCCCACGCCAGCGCCAGCGGCGTGTATGTAGCCCGGCATATCGCAGAGAGCCTGTAACCGCCGAAAAAGCTTATATCGCAAAAATCGGAAGCGCCCCGGCCATTGGCCGGGGCGCTCCTTTATGGCGTTTACCACTTGTTCTCCACCTTTTCGGCAAAGCCCAGAAAGTCCTTCACCCGGACAGGCGTGCCGTCGTCCAGCAGCGCCGTGCCGGTGAAGCGCCCGAACACCTGATGCTGGTCGGATTTGATGAGCTTCACATCCGTGCAGGCAGCCCGATCCAGAATGGGTGCAAAGTCCATCTCGAACCGTCCGTCGTCGGAGGTAAAGCGCCACGGAGCCAGATAGTCCTCCCGCTTCCCTGCCATGGGAATGTGGAAGGTCACCTGCCCCAGCTTGTGAGCCTTGCCATCGTAGAATAGCATATTCTCGCTGGCGGCAGAGGTATCCCCGAAGCCATAGCCGATGTTCCAGCCGAAGGGAACGCCATCCACCTGCCCGGAGGCGCTGCCCCAGTACCATGTGTTGTGATACGTCCACACGCCCCGTCCCCAGTCCAGTACACCGAAGGAGTCGGCGGGGTCAAAGGTGTAGGTCTGCCCCCCGATACGCACCGTCCCGGCAGCCCGCATACAGTTGATCTTCTGGTTGTAGTAGAAGTGGCCGGGCTTGTCAAAGGGCGTGCAGATGACCATGGACTCCTCCGGCTCCTGCGTCAGCAGCAGGTGGCCCTCGATGGTGTCCCGGTTCAGGAAGTCCTCCATGCGGAAGGTCAGCTCCCGGCCGCCGGGGACATGGCGGAACACCAGCGCATGGCGCTTGCCGCTGCTGGCGGTATCTCCGGCGGCGGAGGTCTCCGGCAGGCCCGTCCGGCCCATGGGAAAGGCCCGCATGGGGCTGCGGGTCATCTGCCACCCCTCATCAAATTGCAGAAAGGAGACGGAGTCCAGCCCCATGTAGCCGTTGTCGGCAATGGTCAGCGCCACGGCAAAATGGTCGTTGGTCACAAGGTAGTAGTCCCACTCCTTGATGCGGGCGGCCGGAGCCTTGATGTCCGCCCGGCGATAGATGGGCAGCAGGCGCTTGGCGTAGCCCGGCTCCCGGAGATTGCCCTTTTCGTCCAGAAGCGGTGCGCTGGCGGTGATCTCATGCTGCATGGCGGTGTCCTCCTTTTGATCCGTTTGGGGCCATTATAGCACACCCCGGTGCTGTACGCTATGCTTTTCTTGCAGGCTCTTTTGCCCGCTTTTCCAGCTCATGGGAAAAGTTACCCGCCGGAGGCAATCAAACATTTGAAAAAACACCCCCACCGCCAAAAAGAAGGGAAGCCCCGCAGGACTTCCCTTCTCGTTTGCAAGTATGTAAGCCCTTCTCCTCACCCACAGGTACTCTCGGCGGCAAAATAGTCACGGGTCTGGCGGATATTCTCCCGGATCTGTGCCTTCAGCGCCTCCAGCGAATCAAATTTCTGCTCGTCCCGCAGGCGTTGGCAGAACTCCACCCGGATGCGCTTCCCGTAGAGATCGCCGTCAAAATCCAGCAGGAAGGTCTCCACGGACACAGCAGTGCCTTCAGAGACGGTGGGGCGGGTGCCTACGTTGGTGACCCCCGCCAGCGACGTGCCGTCCGGCAGATAGACCCGTGTGATGTATACGCCCCGGCGGGGCGCCAGCACATGGGGCGGAAAGGTGAGGTTCACCGTGGGGATGCCCAGTGTGCGGCCCAGCCGGTGGCCGTGGACCACGGTCTGGGTCAGGCAGTGGCGGTGGCCCAGGAACAGCGCCGCCCGCTCCACGTCCCCGGCCTCCACCAGCGTGCGGATGTAGGTAGAGCTGACGGTAACGCCCTCCAGCTCCACCTTGGGGATGATGTCGCAGCCCAGCCCCAGCTCCCGGCATTTCTCCTGCAAAAGCCGGGGATCTCCCTGATTCTTGTAGCCGAAGTGGTAGTCGTGGCCCGCCACCAGATGCACGGCCCCGTGGCGCTTTACCAGCAGCTCCGTGATAAAATCCTGCCACGGCATGGTCATCATGGCCTCGTCAAAGGGGGCCAGGATCACCTGCTGAATGCCATAGATGCGCCGAGCCAGATCGGCCCGATCCTCCGGGGAGTTGATGAGGGGCATGGGGCGTCCGGTGACCACCTCCTTCGGGGGACGGTCAAAGGTAAAGACGGCGGGGATCGCCCCCAGCTCCCCGGCCCGCTGCACCGTTTTTTGCAGCAGGGCGCCGTGGCCTCGGTGGACGCCGTCGAAAAAGCCCAGGGCGATGACAGTACGTTCCAAATTCATTCACGCTCCGAAAAAGTTTTTAATGGAGGTCAGCACGCCGCCCTCCAAGCGGCTCAGGCACAGAAAATCGCCCTCCGGGTCGTAGACCCGGTACTCCCCCTCCGGCAGCGGCTCCGTCACGGAGACGGGATTGCCGTTGCGGCAGCGGGCCACAGCCCGTGGGGTAGGCAGCACATAGGCCGGACGATCCCGGAACAGGGAGTCCACCGGCCGCAGCAGGGCCTCGCCCTCCGCCTGCACCTGCTCCAGCGTCACGGCGTCGGACAGGGTGAAGCCCGCCGCCATGGTGCGCCGCAGGGCAGCCATACAACCGCCGCAGCCCAGCGCCTGCCCGATGTCGTGGCACAGGGTACGGACATAGGTGCCCTTGGAGCATCGCACCCGCAGGACGTAGTCGCCGGAGGCCGTCTGCTCCACCAGCTCCAGGGCGTGGATGGTGACGGGCCGGGGACGGCGCTCCACCTCCTTCCCCTGCCGGGCCAGCTCATAGAGCTTCTTACCGCCGATCTTGATGGCGGAGTACATAGGCGGCAGCTGGGAAATTTCTCCGGTGAACCGTGGCAGCACCGCCTCCAGCGCCGCCCGGTCCGGCAGCGCCTCCGTCCGGTGCAGCACCTGCCCGGAGGTGTCCTGCGTATCGGTGACAAGGCCCAGCCGCAGGACGGCCAGATACTCCTTGTCCCCGGATTCGGCGAAGCTGACGCCACGGGTGGCCTGTCCCACAAACACCGGCAGCACGCCGGTGGCCATGGGATCCAGTGTCCCGGCGTGGCCCACCTTTTTGGTTTTCAGTATTCCCCGCAGCTTGGCGCAGACGTCCATGCTGGTCCAATCGGCGGGCTTGTCGATGATGATGATCCCGTTGGCCATAGTCGCTCCTTTTCAGGGGGCCAGCGGGCCGATGACCTGAGCGATGGCCGCCAGCACGGCGGACTTCGCCTGAGCCATGGTGCCGCTGACGGTGGCTCCCGCCGCTGCGGCGTGACCTCCGCCGCCCAACAGGCGGCAGACCTCCGTGGCGTTGACACGGGGGCCGGTCCGCAGGGACAGCTTCACCGTGCCGGGACGCAGCTCCCGCAGGGTCACACCGCAGTCGGTCCCCTCCACCTGCGCCGCCAGAGCGCTTAGCTCCTCGATGTCGGCATCGGTGGCGTGCAGCTCCTGCCGCAGGGACAGGGGGATCTGCATCACCACCACCCGCCCGGCGTCGCAGCGCTCCATATCCGCCACCATCCGGGCCTCCATAGCCAGACGCACGGCGCTCTTGGTGCGGAACAGTGCCTTGTTGACGGGGGCCACGTCGATGCCGCAGTCCATCAGCTGGGCTGCGATGCGGTGGCTGCGGGGGGTGGTGTTGGAGTAGACGAAGCAGCCGGTGTCCGTGGAGATGGCCACATACAGCGGCAGAGCCATCTCCGGCGTCAGGGGCGTCAGCTGCCGGAGGATATCGTACACGATCTCGCCGCAGGCGGCGCTGTCCGCCTCCAGACACGTCTCACGGGCGAAAAACTCCTGAGAGGGGTGGTGGTCGATGGCCAGAGCAATGCGGTCCTGATAGGGCCGGGCGTTCTCCGGCAGCAGCGACAGCGCCGCAATGTCCACGGAGACCACATACGCCGGTGCAAAATCCGCCTCCGCCAAATAGGGGGCGGCATAGGGGGCGTAGGTGGCCGTCAGCTCCGGGTTGGGCAGCAGATACGCCGTTTTGCCCAGCGCCCGCAAGCCGCAGCACAGGGCGGCGGCGGAGCCGATGGTGTCGCCGTCGGGGCGGACATGGGTGAGGATCAGCACCTGATCCATAGCCGCCAGACAGGCGGCGGCTTCCGCAGTGGTCATAACAGACACCTCCTCAGTCCTCCCGATCCTCCGGCAGCACGATATCGGCGTTCCGGGGATCGGCGGGCTTGACATGGTTCAGCATATCCAGAATGTGTGCGCCATAGGCGATGGAGTCGTCCACAAAAAATTGCAGCTCCGGGGTATAGCGCAGGTCGATGCGGCTGCCCAGCTCATGGCGCAGATAGCCTGCGGCGGACTTCAGGCCCTTCAAAAGCCCCTTCTCGTCCGGGCAGTTCAGGGCGCTGACATAGATGCGGGCATAGCGCAGATCGCTGGTGGTGTCCACATGGGTGATGGTCAGCATACAATCCGTCACACGGGGGTCCTTGACGGTCCGCAGCAGGGCGGAGAGCTCCTTCTGGATCTCGTCGTTGATGCGGCCGATGCGGTTGGATGACATAGACGGTTCTCCTTTCGTTGGATGTGGAAAAGAGGGCGGGCGAAGCGCCCGCCCTCTGGGTCTTGTGTTTGTCTGTTGCGGGGAAAATCGGAGTCAGAGCGCATCCGGCGGCGGTTCCTGTGTGGTATCACGGCTTCCCACGGTCATCTGCGAACTGTCCGTAGAAAGGCCGGTGCTTGCCGAACACCTCTCTCCACGGGCCACTCCCCCGTTTACTGGGGAATTTCCTCCATGGTGAAGGCTTCCACCATATCGCCTGCCCCATGAAACTCGTTTCATGGGGGCCCCGATCCACCATCCTTTGGCGGAAATGAATTCCGCCAAAGCAAGGTTTTGCTCCGCAAACCCCTTGTACGCACGACCTGCGGGCGCAGCCGTGCTGCGCCGGAAGGCGACCGGAGACAGCGCATAAGGGCCACTCCCCCGTTTACTGGGGAATTTCCTCCATGGTGAAGGCTTCCACAATATCGCCTTCCTTGATGTCGTTGAACTTCTCGATGGTCAGGCCGCACTCGTACCCGGCCAGAACCTCCTTGGCCTGATCCTTGAAGCGCTGCAGGGAGGCCAGCACACCCTCGTGGATAACGATGCCGTCCCGGACCAGCCGGACCTGACAGTCCTTGCGCTGGAGCTTACCGTCCTGCACGTAGCAGCCTGCCACGGTGCCAACGCCGGAGACCTTGTAGGTCTGGCGCACCTCGGCATGGCCCAGCAGCACCTCACGGAACTTGGGCGCCAGCATACCCTTCATAGCGGCCTCGATCTCGTTGATGGCATCATAGATGACACGGTACATCCGCATATCCACGTTGGCACGGGCGGCGGAGTCACGGGCGGCGTTGTCGGGGCGGACGTTAAAGCCCACGATGATGGCCTGCGACGTAGAGGCCAGCATCACATCGGACTCGTTGATGGCGCCCACACCGCCGTGGATGACACGGACACGCACCTCGTCGTTGCTGAGCTTCTCCAGGGATGCCTTCACCGCCTCCACGCTGCCCTGAACATCGGCCTTGACGATCAGGTTCAGGTTCTTCATCTCACCGGCCTGGATCTGGCTGAACAGATCCTCCAGCGAGACCTTGGTGACAGGGGCATTGGCCTTGGCCTTCTCCTCGGCCTTGCGCTGCTCCACCAGCTCACGGGCCAGCTTCTCATCGGCCACGGCATTGAAGGTAGCCCCGGCAGTAGGAGCCTCGCTGAGACCGGTGATCTCCACAGGCACAGAGGGCCCGGCGGAGGTGATCTTCTGGCCCTTGTCGCTGACCATGGCCCGGACACGGCCCACGGAGGTACCGGCGATGATGATATCGCCCTGCTTCAGCGTGCCGTTCTGCACCAGCAGCGTGGCCACGGGGCCACGGCCCTTGTCCAGACGGGCCTCGATGACCGTACCCTGAGCGGCACGGTTGGGGTTTGCCTTCAGCTCGCCCACCTCGGCGGTCAGCGTCAGCATCTCCAGCAGATTGTCCACGCCCATACCGGTCTTGGCGGAAATGGGGCAGACAATGGTGTCGCCGCCCCACTCCTCACACACCAGCCCGTACTCGGTGAGCTGCTGCTTGATGCGCTCGGGATTGGCCTCCGGCTTATCCATCTTGTTGATGGCCACGATAATGGGGATCCCGGCAGCCTTGGCGTGGTTGATGGACTCCACCGTCTGGGGCATGATACCGTCCTCGGCGGCCACCACCAGAATGGCGATATCTGTCACCATGGCGCCTCTGGCTCGCATGGAGGTAAATGCCTCGTGGCCGGGGGTATCCAGGAAGGTGATGGGCTTGCCGTTGATCTGCACCTGATAGGCGCCGATGTGCTGGGTGATACCGCCGGCCTCGCCGCTGGCCACATGGGCGTTGCGGATATAGTCCAGCAGACTGGTCTTGCCGTGGTCCACATGACCCATGACCACCACCACGGGGGCACGGGGTACCAGATCCTTCTCGTTGTCCTTGTGGTCGTCGATGAGCTTCTCCTCGATGGTGACCACTACCTCCTTCTCCACCTTGCAGCCCATCTCCTCGGCGATGATGGCGGCGGTATCGAAGTCAATGAGCTGGCTCAGGGAGGCCATGACGCCGTTTTTCATCAGGCACTTGACCACCTCTGCGCCGGTCTTTTTCATGCGGCTGGCCAGCTCGCCCACGCTGATCTCATCGGGGATCTGCACGGTAACGGGGGTCTTTTTGATGACCTCCAGCCGCAGGCGGCGCAGACGATCCGCCTCCTCCTGCTTGCGTTTATTGGAAAAACCGTTGTCCCGGCGCTTGCCGCCGTTGCGGAACTTCTCCTTGCCCTGGGTCTGCTGCTGGGCCCGACGGCCGCCGCCGGTGCGGCCCTCTGCCATGTCCTGCAGCTTCTCGTCGTACTTATCCAGATTCACCGCCGTGGCCTTGCGGGTGTCCACCACCTTGGTCTGAGGCACACGGGAGACGGGCTTGGTCTCCTGCTTGGCAGAACGGCTCTCCCCCTTGCCCTCCGGCTTCTTCTCGGCGGGCTTGGCGGCAGGCTGCTGCTTCTTCTCGGCAGGCTTGGCCCCCTCGGCGAAGATCACCTGAATCCCGGATACCTGATTGTGCTGGGTCAGATACTCAAAGATCAGAGACAGCTCCCGATCCTCCAAGACCTGCATATGGTTCTTGGGCGTTTCGGCGTACTTGGTCAAGATCTCCGTGATCTGCTTGGTGGGGACTCCGAAGTCCTTCGCCACCTCATGCACTCTATATTTGTTTCCTACGCTACCCAAATAAAGCCACCTCCATCTTTGTGATTACGAAATGTGCCGGAGCACAAAACTTACGATTTTTTCCGATCCCTGCCGGAGCCCTTGCCCTTTTTCACCGGCCGGGAACCGGCAAACCGCTGCTGCGGAGCAGCGGGGCGCCTGCGGCCCGGACGGGCCGGACGCCGGGGCTTTTCCTTCGCCGCCTCACGGGGCGGCTCCTGCACCGGCTGCGGCGGCTCCGGGGAAGCCGTGCGCTTCTTGCCCCGGCGCAGGTTCTTCTCGTGCCGGGCCTGCTCCTCCCGCCGCTCCATGGCCCGCCGGGCCTTGATCTGCAGCCGCTGGGATGCCTGCTCATAGTGCTCCGGATCCATGACTGCCAGCTTTTTCACGATGGCGTCGGCAAAGCCCACGTCTGTGACAGCCACCATGGCGCAGCTGCTGCGGCCCAGCGCACGGCCCAGAGCGTCCTTGTCGGCGGGGATGGTCAGACACAGGCAGGCCCCCGTCTGTGCAAAGGCATACGCCCGGCGCACAGAGCCGGCCGCCGCATCCGACGCCACCAGAATGACCCGTGCGTGCCTGCTGCGGGCGGCAGAGCCCACCGGCTCCTCACCGATCTCCACACGGCCCGCCTTTTTGGCAAGGCCGATCATTGATAAAATATGCTCCATTACTCCCCCATCCGGGCCTCCAGCCCATCGTATACCTCCGCCGGGATGGTCGTCTCCAGCGCACGCTCCAGCCCACGGGACTTGCGGGCCTTCCGCAGACACTCCGGGTCGGGACAGACGTACACGCCCCGTCCGGACTTTTTGCCGGTGGCATCCAGCACGATCTCCCCCTCCGGGGTCTTGACGATCCGCAGCAGATCCTTTTTATCCCGCTTGGTACGGCACCCCACGCACTGGCGCTGGGGGATCTTCTTCACCTTCTGCATGACGGGCCTCCTCTCAGGATACGAACTTATTCATCCGCCCGGGACACGGGCTTGATGTCGATCTTATACCCGGTGAGCCGGGCAGCCAGACGGGCGTTCTGCCCCTCCTTGCCGATGGCCAGACTCAGCTGGTCGTCGGGAACGATGACCCGGCACACCTTGCCCTCGTCCGCCAGACGCACCTCCTCCACATCGGAGGGAGCCAGCGCAGCGGCGATGAACTCGGCGGGATCCTCGGAGTACTTGATGATGTCGATCTTCTCGCCGTGGAGTTCCTCCACAATGGCAGCCACACGCTGACCACGGGGGCCGACGCAGGCGCCGATGGGATCCACGTTCTCGTCGGCGGACCACACCGCCATCTTGGTGCGGCTGCCGGCCTCACGGGCGATGGAGCGGATCTCCACCGTGCCGTCGAAGATCTCCGGCACCTCCAGCTCAAACAGCCGCTTGACAAGGCCCGGATGGGTCCGGGACACCATGACCTGCGGGCCACGGGTGCCACGGCGCACCTCCACCAGATACACCTTCAGCAGCTGTCCCTCGGTGTAGGTCTCGGTGCTGACCTGCTCGTTCAGGCTCAGGATGCCCTCGGTGGCCTCGTTGCCGGTGCCGATGCGGAGATAGACGTTGCCGCTGCGGGGATCGATGCGGGACACAGTGCCGGTGAGGATCTCATGCTGCTTGGAGCCCCACTCGTCATAGATCATGCCGTGCTCAGCCTCCCGCAGGCCCTGAATGATGACCTGCTTGCCGTTACCGGCGGCAATGCGGCCGAACTCCACGTTCTCCACCGGGAAGCGCACCATACCGCCCAGTTCATACTTGGCAGAGATGCGCCGGGCCTCCTCCAGAGAGATCTGGGAGCCGGGGTTCTCCACCTCCTCCACGATCTCCTTCTGCACGAACATCTTCAGGTCACGCTTCTCCTCGTTGACCTCCACCACCACGTTCTCCACACCCTCGTGGTCCCGCTTATAAGCGGTGGTCAGGGCCTGAACGATCTTGTTCATCATAAAGTCCTGAGGGATGCCCCGCTCCTTTTCCAGCATTGCCAGTGCGGCAAAGATCTCATCGCATTTCATGATCGTAACTCCTATTCTTTCTGTCGTTGCTTAAAATTCCACACGCAGGCGCACCAGCGCAATGTCCTGCTTTTCAAACCGCAGGGGCTGCGCCGTGCCCATATCCAGCTCCACGGCTCCGTTGTCGTAGCCCGCCAGCCTCCCGGCGAACTCCTTGCGGCCGTTGACGGGCTTATAGGTTTTCAGCAGCACGGGGCTGCCCATGAACTGCTGAAAGTCCGAGGGCCGCTTCAAAGGCCGCTCCGCTCCGGCGGAGGACACCTCGAAGATATAGCTTGCCTCGATGGGGTCCAGCTCATCCAGCAGGTCGCTGACCTTGCGGCTCACAGCCTCGCAGTCCAGGATGTCCACGCCGCCTTCCTTGTCCAGGTACAGCCGCAGGTACCACTGCCCTGCCTCACGGACATACTCCACGTCCCACAGGGTGCAGCCCTGCTCCTGCGCCACAGGCGCCGCTACCTCCGCCACCAGCTCGGTGATCTTCTTTGCCATAGGAACCTCCTGTCCGCCGTATTTTAAGGATACAAAAATGACCAACAAAAAGAGCGGACGAATCGTCCACTCCCAGTCAATACCACCTTACTATGCAGTAAGTATAGCACGATTTTTCAGCGATTGCAAGAGCTTTTCCGGGGATTTTCCGTCGAAACCGGCTTTTTCAGCCGGTATTTTTCCTCTCCCCAACGGGAAAGCGGGACGCCGCAGTCCGCAGCGTCCCGCCCAAGGCATTTTAAGTCTCAGCCCCGAACCCGCCGCACACCGCAGCACAGCAGGAAGATCAGCAGGTCTACCACCACCACCGAGGCCCCCACCGGGGTGCTCAGCAGATACGAACCGGTGAGGCCCACGCAGAAGCCCAGCACCGACAGCACCCCCGCCAGCACCACCACGCCCCGGAAGCTTTTTCTCACCCGCATGGCCGACAGCGCCGGAAAGATCACCAGACTGGAGATGAGCATAGCGCCCATCATCCGCATCCCCAGCACGATGGTCAAAGCCGTCAGCACCGACAGCAGGGTGTTGTACAGCCCCACCTTCACCCCGGTGGCACGGGAGAAGTTCTCGTCAAAGGTGATGGCAAAAAGCCTGTGGTAAAACAGCACGAACAGCACCAGCACCCCCACGCACAGCAGGGCGCTGAGTACCACATCCGCCTGCGTCATGGCCAGAATGGAGCCGAACATATAGCTGTCCACGTCTGTAGTCATGCCGGTGGTAAGGCTGGTGACGATGACGCCCACCGCCAGTGATGAAGCGGACACCACCGCAATGGCGGCGTCGGCTCCCATGCGGCTGCGCTCCGTCATTCGCAGCAGCCCCAGCGCCGCCACGATGACCACCGGAATGGACACCGGCAGCGGCGCCCAGCCGCAGGCCAGCGCCACGGACAGCGCCCCGAAGGACACATGGCTCAGTCCGTCCCCGATCATGGAGTACCGCTTGAGCACCAGCGGCACCCCCAGCAGCGCCGCACACAGCGACAGCAGCACCCCGGCGGCAAAGGCCCGGACGATAAAGGGATAGGTAAACATCTCCAGCAGCAGCGTCATGTCCGCTCACCTCCGAACCGCCGCCCGTAGGGGGAGGCGAGATATTCCGCCGTCGTGCCGTGAAACCACTTGCCCTGCCCGGCATAGAGCACGGTGTCGGCGTATTGCAGGGCGCTCTGCAGGTCGTGGGTCACCATGACGATGGCCAGCCCCTCATTTTTGTTGAGATAGGCCAGCGTCCGGTACAGATCCTGTGCGGCGGCGGGGTCCAGCCCCGTCACCGGCTCGTCCAGGATCAGCAGCCGCCGGGCGGCGCACAGCGCCCGTGCCAGCAGCACCCGCTGCTGCTGTCCGCCGGACAGCTCCCGGTAGCACCGATCCTTCAATTCCAATATCCCCAGCTTGCCCATGTGCATCAGCGCCTGCGACTTCTCGGCGGCGGAGTAGAAGAACCGCCGTCCACGGGCGCTGAGAAAGCCCGACAGCACTACCTCGCTGACGGTGGCGGGAAAATCCCGCTGAGCCTGGGTCTGCTGGGGCAGATAGCCCACCGCCCCGGCGGCCTCACTTCGCCGGATGACCCCCTTCAGCGGCGGCAGCAGCCCCAGCAGGCTCTTGAGAAGCGTGGACTTGCCGGAGCCGTTTTCCCCCACGATACACAGGTATTCCCCCGAATGTACCGAGAAGGTCAGATGTTCCCACACGGTGTGTCCCTCGTAGCCCAGCGACACGTCCCGGCAGGACAGCAGCGTTTCCTTATCCATCAGGCAAGCCCCTCCTTCAGTGCAGCGATATTCTGCCGCATCAGCGACAGGTAGGTGGCCCCGGCGTCGAAGTCCTGCCGGGACACGGTCTGGCAGGACTGGAAGGTCAGCACCTTGGCCCCGGTGGTCTCGGCAATGGCCTGCGCCACCTTCCGGCTGCTGAGCTCGATGGTATACACCACCGGGATGCCCTCCTCCTGCACCTTATCAATGAGATATTTCAGGGTAGCCAGCGACGGCTCCGTATCCCCGGCGCAGCCGTGGAAGGCCGCCCGGTACTCCAGCCCGTAGGTCTTACAGAAGTACAGCAGCGGGAACCGATCCCCGAACACCACCATGTGCCGATTGCCGTCGGCCACCACCTCCGTGAAGGCCTGATCCAGCTCCGACAGCTCTGCCAGATACGTCTCCAGCCGCCGGGCGTAGTTCTGTGCGTGTTCCGGATCGGCCTTCTGCAGCGTCCCGGCAATGGCCCGGCACAGCCCCATGGCAATACGGGGTGACGTCCAGATGTGCTCGTCATATTCCACCTCGTCCTCATGGCCGTCATCGTGGTCATGATGGTCGTCGTGGTCATGATGGTCGTCGTGGCCCGCTCCCTGCATTCCCTCCGCCAGTTCCTCCTCCAGCGGCTGGGCATAGTCCATAAGCCGCAGAGTATAGGGGATCTCTTCCCCGGCGGAATCCAGGATCTCCTCCACCCAGTACTCGCTCTCCCCGCCGTTGTAGACAAACACATCCGCCTGCGACAGCCGGATCACATCCAGCGGCGTTGGTTCGAAGCTGTGGGTCTCCCGCCCGGCAGGGACCAGCAGCTCCGCCTCCACGTCCTCCCCGCCGATGGCCCGCACAAAGTCGTAGTAGGGGAACAGGGAGCACACTACCCGCAGCTTGCCGCTCTCCGGCTCTGCCGGACGGACAGCGCATCCCACCGCAGGGAGCAGCACCACCGCCGCCAGCACCGCCGCCAGCAGCCGCCTCATGACTGCTCCTCCCCGCTGCACCGGTCGCACAGACCGTAAAACAGCGTCCGCCGGGGGTTGATGCGGAAGTGATGCTGCTGCAAAACGTGCTGATACAGCTCCCCCAGATGAGCGCAGTCCATGTGCTGGATAGCCCCGCACACCTCGCACTTCAGGAGGATACAGTCCCGGTGGGCGTGGCAGTCGCAGTACTGCCAGCAGGCCCCCTCATCCGTCACCAGCTTGTGGACCAGCCCCTGCTTCTCCAGCCGCTCCAGCTGGCGGTATACGGTGGTCAGCCCCACGGACTGACCGCCGCTGCGGAGCCGGTCCGCCAGCACCATAGCCGTGGCGCAGCCGCCGGGGCAGGCGGCGATGCAGTCCAGCACTGCCTGCTGCTGCCGGGTCATATAGGTCATATGCGTCACCTCGCAGATTTGAAAATGAAAACCGTTTTCAGATTATAGCAGGTATGAGAGAAATGTCAATCCTTTTTTGCGGAATTTTGTGCTTTGCTCCCCGGTGGTGTCCTTTCTTCTATTGCCTCCGGCGGGTGCCTTTCTGCCAATAGCACGTTTGCGTAAGGAACGTGCCTCCGGCGGCATATTTTCCCAGTAGTTTTTTCTTCTATTGCCTCCGGCGGGTAACTTTCTTTCAATAGCGAAAGAAAGTCTACACCGTCGTGTCAGCCGGTTTCCAGCCACGTTGTGGCGTGAAAACCGGGACACTTCCTCGAAACCACCTCGCTTCATCCGCCACAGGCGGCGCTTCGGCGGTTTCCAAAGAACGCCAGCAGAAACCCATGGTTTCTGCACTTCCTTCCCGGTGTACAAGAGTTGCTACTTAAATCCCGCCGAAACAGGGAATCGACTTCCTCCTACTCACGCTGCCGCTACATTGGATGGTTGAAGAAGCGTGTTTTTCTACCGTGGCAATCCGTACGCCAAAACGGTAGACGCACCATTTTCTTCACCTGAGCGGGAGCGGCAGCGGGTCTGTTGCTGAGTCGATTCCCACTACGGCCCATATCGAATCATTCTCTTGTAAACAAAAGGAAATCCAAAAACCATCGGTTTTTGGCAGCTCTTTTGCCCACTTTTCCAGCTGCTGGGAAAAGTGGGCCGCCGGAGGCACGTTCCTTACGCAAAAGGGACTGCTGAAAGAAAGTCACCCGTCGGAGACAAAAGAAGAACGAGCAGCCGGAGGCAAGAAAAAGCTATTGGCAGAACCCCCCCGTATCCCCCGAACACCCCCTCCCCCTCCCGCATACACTGTCACAGGAACATTCCGGAAAGGAGCCATTTCCATGCCCAAGATCTATCTCAGTCCCAGCACCCAGGAGTATAACCCCTACGTCACCGGCGCCGGGTCAGAGGAATACTTCATGAACCTGCTGGCCGATGCCATGGAACCCGTTCTGCTGCTCAACGGCATCCAGTTCTCCCGCAATACGCCGGACATGACCGCCGCCTCCTCCATCCGGCAGGCCAACGCCGGACAGTACGACTTCTATCTGGCCCTCCACTCCAACGCCTCCGGCCCCGGTGCCGGGGGCCGGAGCCGGGGCATTCTCGCCTTCTACTATCCCACCAGCGCCAACGGCCGCCGGGCGGCGGAGCTGTTCGTGGAAAACCTCCGGGACATCTACCCCCTGCCGGAGAAGGTGTCCACACGGGCCACCACCTCTCTGGGAGAGGTACGCCAGCCCCGGTTCCCCTCGGTGCTGTTGGAGCTTGGCTACCACGACAACCCCGACGATGCCCTGTGGATCCAGGAGAATATCCCCCGCATCGCCGCCAACCTGGTGCTGAGCCTCACGGAGTACTTTGGCCTGCCCTACACCGCCCCCACGCCCCAGCCGGGTCAGGTATCCACCGTCTCCGGCGGCCCGGTGAACCTCCGCTCCGCCCCCTCCCTCCAGTCCCCGGTAACGGCCCGGCTCCCCGACGGCGACGGCGTAACGGTGTACGGCCGCTATCAGGACTGGTACGTGGTGTCCCACGGGGAGCATCTGGGCTACGTCAGCGCCCCCTTTATCCGCCTGTCGTAAGGCATCGGCAAAATCTCCCCGGCGACCTGCGAAAATAATAAACAGAATGTGGTTTTTCTCTTGACAGTTTTGCACAATTCGATTAAACTATTAGGAAGATTATCATCGGAGATTCAAGGGGGATCTTCGGTTATTTTCTGCCCTGAACGGAGCTATCCGTTTTCATACGTTAAAACAACATAGGAGGAATATCTGTCATGACGACAATCGGCTGGATCGTATCCATTGCTGCCTTCGTCGTTGCGGCGGTGATCTTTTTCCTCCTCGGTATTCGCTATCGCAAAAACGTAGCGGAAAGAGAAATCTCCAGTGCGGAGGAAGAAGCCACCCGCATCATCAACGAAGCCATCAAGAGTTCCGAAAATAAAAAGAGAGAAGCACTTCTTGAAGCCAAAGAAGAGATTTTGAAAAGCCGCAGCGAGTACGAGAGAGAGGTCAAGGAGCGCCGCGCTGACCTGCAGAAGCAGGAGCGCCGACTGCAGCAAAAGGAGGAAAACCTCGATCATAAGATGGATTCCATCGAGAAGAAAGAGGAAGCCCTCATCGCAAAACACGCCGCCGCCGACAAGGCTGCGGAGGAGATCAAAAACATCAAGCACAGCCAGATGGAGATGCTGGAGCGCATCTCCGGCTTCACCGCCGATGAGGCCAAGGATTACCTGATCGCTCAGGTGGAGTCGGATGTCACCCACGAGACTGCCATCAAGATCAAAGAGATCGAGGCCCGCGCCAAGGAAGAGGCCGATCAGCGGGCCCGTGAGATCGTGGCCACCGCTATCCAGCGGTGCGCCGCCGACCATGTGGCCGAGATCACCGTCAGTGTGGTTCCCCTGCCCAATGACGAGATGAAGGGCCGCATCATCGGCCGGGAAGGCCGCAACATCCGGACGCTGGAGACTCTCACCGGCGCCGATCTCATCATCGACGACACGCCGGAGGCCATCACTGTCTCCTGCTTCGAGCCGGTGCGGCGTGAGGTCGCCCGTCTGGCTCTGGAGAAGCTCATTGCCGACGGCCGCATCCATCCCACCCACATCGAGGAGATGGTGGAGAAGGCCCGCCGTGAGGTGGACGCCGTCATCCGCTCTGAGGGTGAGCGGGCCGTGCTGGAGACCGGTGTCCGGGGCATCCACCCGGAGCTGCAAAAGCTGCTGGGCCGCCTGCACTACCGCACCAGCTACGGTCAGAACGTGCTGCAGCACTCCATTGAGGTCAGCCACATCGCCGGTATGATGGCGGCGGAGCTGGGCGCCGACGTCCAGACCGCCAAGCGTGCCGGTCTGCTGCACGATATCGGCAAGGCCGTGGACCATGAGATGGAGGGTACCCACGTCTCCTTGGGCGTGGAATTCTGCCGGAAGTACCGGGAGAAGGAGGACGTCCTCCACGCCATTCAGGCCCACCACGGCGACGTGGAGTGCAAGACGCTGGTGGCCTGTCTGGTGCAGGCAGCCGATGCCATTTCCGCCGCCCGACCCGGCGCACGCCGTGAGAATCTGGAGAACTATATCAAGCGTCTGGAGAAGCTGGAGGAGATCACCAGCAGCTATCCCGGCGTGGAGAAGAGTTACGCCATTCAGGCGGGCCGTGAGGTTCGTGTCATGGTGAAGCCCGA
The DNA here is from genome assembly GCF_018408575.1 of Vescimonas coprocola. Lineage (NCBI taxonomy): Bacteria > Bacillati > Bacillota > Clostridia > Eubacteriales > Oscillospiraceae > Vescimonas > Vescimonas coprocola. The sequence goes on along the minus strand of NZ_AP023418.1, from coordinate 74,408 downwards.
ACAGGTCTCTGAGGATCAGATGGTGATCCTGGCCCGTGAGCTGGCCCACCGCATCGAAAACGAGCTGGAGTATCCCGGCCAGATCAAGGTCCACGTGCTGCGTGAGACCAAGGCTGTGGAATACGCCAAGTAAACATCCTTCCATACGGTTCATCCCCAACGGCGCACCACTGCTGCGGTGCGCCGTTTCTTTATGCCCTTTAACTTTGCTTTAGGAAGCGGTGATATCCTGTCCTCAAAACCCGAAAAATCGAGGACTCTGCCATGAAACGCATTCCACTCATTCTTTCGCTGGCCCTGCTGCTGTTGCTGCCGGCCATCGCCCTGTATCCAATGCTCCATGCCTCCGCCGAAAAGGATGGTGTCGATAGCAGCACAGCCATTCAGGAGGCCGCCCCATCGGAAGCCGCCCCATCGGAAGCCGCCCCATCGGAAGCCGCCCCGTTAGACAGCGCCGTCGCTGCCCCCCGCCGCTCCCGCCGCTCCCGTCGCCGTCAGCGGTTCTATCGACACCGATGATTTTCCCCTCACCGACGGCCAGCAGCAGGCGCTTCACCGCTATATGACCGCCTACTATACCACGCTGGGGGACCTGACGGATCCGAGCACCGACGGCGTATTCTGCGCCGACGGCATCGCCGCCCATGAGCAGGCGGTCGGGAATGATTATTCGCAGTCTCGGCCGGGGATGGTCCTCTGCATCCTTGGCTGGAAATAAGCCCTATCATCTCCGGCCGGGAATAAGACGTTGCGCCCTGACAGTTTTGTGGTATAATAGGACTGTCAGCGGACAGAGCCATGTCCAGTTACCATGTCCACTTTTGTCCGCAGAATGTACCAATTCACCGGGAGGATACCCTATGGAATTTCGTGTGCTGGCACTGGGAGATGTTACCAGCGAGGATGGCACCCGCCATCTGGCCCGTACTCTGCGCCCCTTTCAGAAGGTCCACGGCGTGGACTTCACCGTGGTCAACGGTGAGAACGTCTCCGGCGTAGGGCTGACCCCGGATCAGGCGGAGGATCTCTTCGCCGCCGGCGCCGATGTCATCACGCTGGGCAACCATACGTGGGGCAAAATGCAGATCGCTGACTATTTGGAGGACAGTCCCTACATCCTACGGCCTGCCAACTTTTCCCCCCGCACGCCGGGCCGTGGTGTGGGAGTCTACGACTGCGGCCGCTTCCGCATCCGGGTCATCTCCCTCATCGGCCGCTGTGACCTGTCATGGGGCAGCGACAACCCCTTTACCACAGCGGACCGCCTGCTGGCGGAGCCGGACGCTCCCACCTTCACGGTGGTGGATTTTCACGCTCAGGCCACCAGTGAAAAGCTGGCCATGGCCTACTATCTGGACGGCCGGGTCTCCGCCCTGTGGGGGACCCACACCCACGTCCCCACCGCCGACCAGCGGGTGTTCCCCAAGGGCACCGGCTACCTGACGGATCTGGGCATGACCGGCGCCGTGGAGTCGGTGCTGGGCATCCAGCCCCAACAGTCGGTGGAGATGTTCTTAGGCGGTCTGCCGGGCCGCTTCCGCCCCGCCTCCGGCCCCTGCAAGGCCCAGGGTGCGCTCTTCACGCTGGACAGCGCCACGGGCCTGTGTACAGCGGTGGAGCGGGTGGATATCCGCTGACGGCCCGGCATTTGTCACGCAAAATCCGTCACGTAGAAGCTGTCACACAGGACCCGTTACGCAGGTTCTGTCACATAGGAGAAATGAGCCATGTCTGTTGAAAAGGTCCGGGCGTACCTGACGCCCTATGGGGTGGCCCAGCGCATCCGGGAACTGGAGGTCTCCAGCGCCACGGTGGAGCTGGCTGCCGCCGCTCTGGGGGTGGCCCCCGCCCGCATCGCCAAGACCCTCAGCTTCAAGGTGGGAGAGCGTCCCATCTTAGTGGTGGCCGCCGGGGACGCCCGCATCGATAACAGCAAATACAAGCACTTTTTCGGCGTCAAGGCCAGGATGCTGACACCGGAGGAGGCCGTGGAGCGCATCGGCCACGCCGTGGGCGGCGTATGCCCCTTCGCCCTGCCGGAGAACGTGTCCGTGTATCTGGACGAGTCTCTGCGGCGGTTCGAGACGGTGTTCCCCGCTGTGGGCAGCGCCGCCTCCGCCATTGAGCTGACCTGCCCGGAGCTGGAGCGCTGCTGCGGAGAGCGGTTCTGCCGATGGGTAGACCTCTGCCGTGGCTGGCAGGAGGCATAAAAGGAGGACGCTATGGCAAAAATTCTACACACGGCGGACTTCCATCTGGACAGCGCCTTTACCGCCCTGCCGGAGGAGAAGGCCCGGCTGCGCCGCCAGGAGGCACGCCAGCTGACGGACCGGCTGGTGGACTACGCCAATGACCACGGCGTGGAGCTGCTGCTGCTGGCCGGGGATCTCTTTGACTCTGACCAGCTCTACGGCCAGACGGCACAGGAGCTGGCCCAGTCTCTGGCCCGCTTCCAGGGCCACGCCGTCATCGCCCCCGGCAACCACGACTTCTACGCCGCCTCCAGCCCCTACGCCCGGCTGCTGTGGCCGGAAAACGTCCACATCTTCCGGGAGGAGCGGCTCCAGCGACTCCCCTTCCCCCAATACGGCTGCGTGGTATACGGAGCCGCTTTCGCCTCCCCCGCCGCTCCCGCCGGGATCCCCGGCTCTCTTGACCCGGAGGATGAGGGGCTGGCCCGCATCCTGCTGCTCCACGGAGAGGTGGGCGTCCGGGACAGCCGCTACCGGGCCATGACCCTGAAGGACGTGGAGCAGAGCGGCGCCGACTATCTGGCGCTGGGCCACGTCCATGCCTTTGGCGGCGTGCAGCAGGCAGGGCGCACCTTCTGGGCCTATCCCGGCTGCCCGGAGGGCCGAGGCTTCGACGAGCTGGGGGACAAGGGCTTCCTCACCGGCACCGTGGAGCCGGGACAGGTGAAGCTCACCTTCGTTCCCTTTGCCCGCCGCCGGTATCAGTGGCTGACGGCGGATGTCACCGGCGTTGACCCGCTGGAGGCGCTGCGCCGGGAGCTGCCCCCACACCCGGAGACGGACATCTTCCGCATGGTCCTCACCGGCGAGACGGAGGAGCCGCCCCGGCTGGACGCCCTCTATGACGCCCTGTCCCCGGACTGCTTCTATCTGGAGCTACAGGACCGCACCACCCGCTGCCGGGATCTGTGGGAGCACTGCGGAGAGGACACCCTGCGGGGCCTGTTCCTCCGAGACCTGCGCCAGAGATACGACGCCGCACCGGCGGAGGAGAAGCCCCGACTGCTGCAGGCCGCCCGATTCGGCTTGGCGGCACTGGAAAACCGGGAGTTGTAAAGCACTTTTCATTTACTGCCCACGGCGCAGGCCGTGAGAGAGGAGCCATTCCTATGAAAAAGATCCTCATGATCGGCACCGGCGGCACCATCGCCTCGGAGATGACGCCGGAGGGCCTGACACCGGAGCTGAACACCCACCAGCTGCTGGCCTATCTCCCCCGCATCGCCCAGCTGTGCCATGTGGACTGCATCCAGCTGTACAGTCTGGACAGCACCAGCATCCATCCCACCCACTGGCTGGGGACGGCCCAAGCCATCCGGGAGCACTACGACGACTACGACGGCTTCGTCATCAGCCACGGCACGGACACCATGGCCTATACGGCGGCAGCCCTGAGCTATCTGGTACAGGACAGCCCCAAGCCCATCATCCTCACCGGCGCCCAGAAGCCCATCTGGTTCGACGGCACCGACTCCAAGCGCAATCTTACCGATGCCTTTCTCTACGCCTGCCGGGGCTGCGGCGGCGTGCAGATCGTCTTTAACGGGCGGGTCATTCTGGGGACCCGTGCCCGCAAGACCTACTCCAAGAGTTTCCGGGCCTTCTCCAGCGTCAATTACCCCGATCTGGCGGTGGTGCAGGACGAGCATCTGTTACAGTACATCCGTTGTGAGAGCCGGCCACGGCCGCTATTTTATGACCGCCTGGACCCCCATGTGGGGCTGCTGAAGCTGATCCCCGGCACGGAGGATGCGTTAGCGGAGTTCATGCTGGACCGCTACGACGGCCTCATCATCGAGAGCTTCGGCGTAGGCGGCCTGCCGGAATACGACGGCGGACACCTCTACGACGTGGTACGCCGTGGGGTGGAGCGGGGCAAGATCGTGGTCATGACCACGCAGGTCCCCAACGAGGGCAGCGACCTGACGGTATACCATGTGGGGGGACACCTGAAGAGCACCCTCCGGCTGCTGGAGGCCTACGACATGACCACCGAGGCCGCCGTGGCCAAGCTCATGTGGATCATGGGGCAGACCCGTGAATTTTCGGAGGTGGAGCGGCTGTTTTACCAGCCTGTGGCGCAGGATATCCTCCGCTTCGGGGACGAATAAGATGTTTGCTCCGGCGGGACACGCCTTGTGTCCCGCCGGAGTATTTTTTTGACCTGCGGCACAAGCTAACGGGGCAAAAAAGGGAGGCGGACAGTCAGCTGTCCGCCCCAAGTGAGGAGAAAAAATGGATAAAGCATTGAAAACGCCGTCCCTCAGACGAGGGCCAGCACCAGCCACAGCAGGCCGATGACACCGCCGCCCAGCAGCGCCGCCATCCATGTGGTGAGCCGTCTGCGCCGGGGCGGAGCCCCGTGGGTGCGGGCGTAGCTCTTGGCGATGCGGACCGCCTGCTCCACCACCTGCTGGGATGAGACGCCGCCGCCTGCGGCGTCGTTGCTGAGAATGAAGATCGCCTGCTCGAAAATATGGGGATCGGGGGACTCCACCACGATCACCCGTCTGGAAATACCTTTTACCAAGGCCACGCCCTCCTCTGTCCGGTGATGTTTGACAGATAGAGTATTTCCGGCGTCGGCGGCGGTTATACCTGCCGGGGGCGGTTTTCTCCCGGCAGGGGCAGGTGTACCGCCAGCACGGCGCAGTCGTCCTCCAGTCCCCTGCGGCTGCGGGATTCCGACAGGATCAGCGCCGTCAGGGCGTGGACGTCGGTGCCGTTCCACCCCGCCAGCAGATTTTGCAGCCACTCGTCGCTGTTCTCGTCGGCGATGCCGTCGGAGATCATGACAAAATAGCTGCCTGCCGGGAGGGCCAGCCGAGTGACCTCCGGCGGCTCCGCCGTGGCCTGCAGCCCCGCCGGAAGGGAATGGGCGGTGAAGCGGGTAACGTGGGCGGTGTGCTTGAGATAGGAGGGCGCAGCGCCGTATTTATAGAGGGTGGCCTCGCCGGTGGAGCGGCGCAGAGCCAAAAGATCGATGGTGGTGAAGGCTCCGCCGGTCTCTCCCCGCAGGGCCAGCGCCGAGTTCAGGGTCTTGAGGGCCGGAGCCGGTTCAATGCCCGCCCGCAGGAACTGCTCCAGCAGCCGCACCGTCAGCGCCGCCTCCCGGTGGGCCTCCGGGCCGCTGCCCATGCCGTCGGAGAGCAGGAGGTACAGCATCCCGCCGGTCTCCACCGTGGCCAGCTGGTCGCCGCACAGCTGCTGTCCCTCCTTGGGGCGCAGGGCCGAGGACACCCGATAGCCCATGGGGACGGTGGGCTCCTCCGCCGGGGCGTGGGCTGCTGCCGCCAGCAGATCCCCCATCTGGGCGTACTGCTCCTGAGCCTGACGGCGGGAGCAGCTCAGCTGGCGATGATATTGGCGGCGCAGGAGGAAAAGCCGCAGTTCCTCGTTGACGGCGGCGATAAACTCCCGCAGATGGACGCACCGGGCGGTGAAGTACAGGGGGAAATCCTCCGGTTGGGCCGTGCCACGGCGCAGCAGCGCCGGACAGGCATCATTGAAGGCGTTGTAGGTGGCGTTATAGTTCTGCTGCCAGCAGTTGGCGCACAGGACGCAGGAGCGGCACACCTGCTCCGCCGCCCGGTCGAAGATCACCGAGGGATTCTCCGGCGGGGCCGGGGCCGTGTCCCGGAAGAAGCTGTCGTACAGGGAGCGCAGAGCCGCAGCGGACTGCTCCAGCCGGCGGGGCTTTGCCGTCTCTCCGGGTGCATCCGCCCGGGCGGCACGCTCTGCGCAGGGAGGCAGCCAGCGCCGGGGCAGCAGCAGATAGGCCGCACCGCCCGCCAGACATGACAGCAGCAGCTGTCGGGGAGGACCGACATCCAGCAGCACCGCAAGGGCCATGATGGGCAGAGAAAAGGCCGCCGCCGGGAGGATGCGGGGCAGGCGGCCATAGAAGGCGGCCAGCGCTCCGCCGCAGCCGTAGGCCACCGTCAGCAGCAGCGCCGGTGTCTCCGGCACCAGATCCGCCGCAAGGCCCGCACAGGCCCCCGCCAATCCCGCCGTCAGGGGCGGCAGACGGCGGGAGAGGAGCAGCAGCTCCGCCATCAGCAGGGCTTTCCCCACGGAGAACAGGCCCTCTACCGTCACCGGCACCAGTGCCAGCGACAGGGCGGCGGCGTACAGCAGTCCCTTTTGCCGGAGGGTCGTGCCGTGGGCGGTCAGCAGCGCCGTGGCAGCTGCCAGCAGCGCAGAGGCCGTCAGACACAGTACCCACTGGCTCAGGGGGCGGTACAGCAGGTACACCGACTGGATCAGCAGCTGGGAGAGGGCCGCCGTCAGGGGCCGGAAGGCGGGGCGGCGGTAGAGCTTCGTATCACAGAAGGCCGTCTGGGCGGCGAAAAGCAGCACGGCAGCGGCGGCATGGCGCAGCCCCGGTTGAAAATCCAGAAACAGCAGCGCTCCGCCGGTAACACCCAACAGGGAAAGCAGACCCGGCAGGCCCGGCCCTGCGGCGGCGGCCGCCGCCAGACTGAAGGGGGCGTACAGTCCTCCCAGCCGGGCAGCGGTGAGGACGCAGCAGAGCGCCGCCTGCCCCAGCAGCGTCAGGATGCGGCGGAGCCGTCTGCCGGGCGGCGGGAGGTGAAACTTCATGGACAAGCCCTCCTTTTTCCCCTATTGTAGTCACCGGCGGCGGGAAAAGCTGTCGGGAAATGGAGTCCGGCGGATTTTTCCGTGGACGGCGGTGTTTACGGAGGCAGAAAGCTGTGATATAATGAAGAAACCTTGACAGAAAGCAGGTGGCCGCTATGAAAGCCCAGCGTCCCTATCCGCAGATCACCATCACCCCCAAGGGGGAGGCCGCTCTGGTGGGCGGACACCCCTGGGTCTATGAGGGGGAGGTCACGGGACTCAGCGGCCCCGTGTCCGACGGACAGCTGGTGGACGTCATCAGCCGCCGGGGCAGTTGGCTGGGCTGCGGCTTTTTCAACAGCCGCTCCCGCATCCGGGTACGGGTGCTGTCCCGGAACCCCAACGACCGGTTCGACCGGGCCTTCTGGCGGCGGCGCATCCAGTACGCATGGGACTATCGCAAGACCGTCATGGGGCCGGAGGACAGCCGCTGCTGCCGGGTGATCTTCGGAGAGGCCGACGGCTTCCCCGGTCTGACGGTGGACCGGTTCGAGAGCGTGCTGGTGGCGCAGGTGCTGTGTCTGGGCATGGAACTCATCAAGGAGGAGCTGTTCTCCCTGCTGCTGGAGGTGCTGCGCTCCGACGGACAGGACGTGGTGGGTGTATATGAGCGCAACGACGTGGCCATCCGTGGTCTGGAGGGCATGGAACAGGGCAAGGGGTGGCATCCTGTGGGCGGTGAAAAGGCTCCGGACTTTACAGCGGTGGATATTGAGGAAAACGGCATCCGCTACACCGTGGACTTTGAAAACGGGCAAAAAACCGGCTTCTTTCTGGATCAGAAGTACAACCGGCAGGCGGTGGCCAAGCTGGCCCGTGGCCGGACGGTGCTGGACTGCTTCACCCACACCGGCTCTTTTGCCCTGAACGCTGCACGGGGCGGAGCCAAGCACGTCACGGCGGTGGACGTGTCGGAGTTCGCCGTGGCGTGTGCCAGAGAAAACGCACGGCGCAACGGACTTTCCGACGTGATGGAGTGCGTGGCGGCCAATGTGTTCGACCTGCTGCCCCAGCTGGAGCAGCAGCCCAAGCGGTACGACTTCATCATTCTGGATCCCCCGGCCTTCACCAAGAGCCGCAAGACCACCCAGCGGGCCATGACCGGCTATAAGGAGATCAACTACCGGGCCATGCGGCTGCTGCCACGGGGCGGCTATCTGGCCACCTGCTCTTGCAGCCACTTCGCCACGGAGGAGCTGTTTTTGAAGATGCTGCGCTCGGCGGCCAAGGATGCCGGGGTGCAGTTGCGGCAGATCGAGGCCCGGCAGCAGTGCTGCGACCACCCCATTCTGTGGGGCGTGGAGGAGACCAATTACCTGAAATTCTATCTGTTTCAGGTGGTTTGATGAATACGATTCGTATACTTTTCTTATAATATTACAAGTAGTTGCAGAATATGACAGAGGAGACCGGCCGCAGCCTGTTTCCCGAAAGGAGCATTTATGAACACCAACTGGAACGACCCCAATTTTCAGGGCTTCGGCGGCAGGCAGAGTCCCTTTGGGAAGCGGCCTCCACGGCCCAAAAAGGAGCACAAGGCCATCGGCACGCCCCTGAGCCGCACCCTCATCAATCTGGCGGTGACGCTGATCTTTGCGGCGGTGTACTTCTATGTGGTGCTGCCGCCCATCAATTTGCAGGCGGAGGAGTTCTATTTCTTCATGCTGCTGTGCTGCGCTGTGTACTGCGGCTGCGCCGTGCTGACCTCCGGGTTTCAGGGCAGCGGGGCCAAGGGCTACTTTGGCTTCGTGAAGAAGCAGTGCCGCATCCCCATGATAATAGCCGTGGCGCTGGTGGCCGTGGCCATCGTGGGCGGTATCGTGGGCTGGCAGGTGATCCGGGCCGGGTCCTACCGGGATCTGCTGACGGTGGAGACCGGTGACTTCGCCACCGAGGTGGAGGAGATCAGCTATGACCAGATCCCCATGCTGGACAAGGACTCCGCCGAGAAGCTGGGCAACCGCAAGCTGGGTGAGCTGTCGGACATGGTGTCCCAGTTTGAGGTGGCGGAGGAGTACACTCAAATCAACTACAAGGGCCGCCCGGTGCGGGTGACGCCCCTGCGGTACGGGGACTGGATCAAGTGGTTCAACAACCGCTCTGAGGGTCTGCCCGCCTATCTCATTATCGACATGGTGACCCAGAATGTGGAGGTGGTGCGTCTGGAGCAGGGCATCCGCTACACCACCGCCGAGCACTTCGGCCGCAACCTCTATCGCTATCTGCAGTTCCACTACCCCACCTATATCTTTGACAAGCCGGCCTTCGAGATCGACGAGGGCGGCAATCCCTATTGGGTCTGCCCCCGGATCCGGAAAACCATCGGACTCTTTGGCGGCACGGACATCGACGGGGCCGTGCTGGTGAACGCCGTCACCGGTGAGCATCAGTACTATGACGCCAAGGATGTGCCGGACTGGGTGGATCACGTCTACACGGCGGATCTCATCGTCCAGCAGTACGACTACCACGGTACCTATATCCACGGCTTCATCAACTCCCTGTTCGGCCAGCGGGATGTCACCGTCACCACCGATGGCTATAACTACATCGCCATCGGAGACGACGTGTATATGTACACCGGCATCACGTCGGTGGTGTCGGATCAGTCCAACATCGGCTTCATCCTCTCCAACCAGCGCACCAAGGAGACACGTTTTTACTCCGTGGCCGGCGCCGAGGAGTACTCCGCCATGGATTCGGCACGGGGGCAGGTGCAGCAGATGAACTACACCGCCACCTTCCCTCTGCTGCTGAACATCGCAGATCAGCCCAGCTACTTCATGGCGCTGAAGGACGCCGCCGGTCTGGTGAAGATGTACGCCATGGTCAACGTCAGTCAGTACCAGATCGTGGCCACCGGCGGCAGCGTGGCGGAATGCGAGAGCAACTATCGCCAGATGCTGGCCCGGTATAACCTCATTGACCCGGCGGATACGGAGCCCTCCGCTTCGGATCAGGGGGAGGTCACCGGCGTCATCGCTGACCTCCGCAGCGCCGTTATGGACGGCAACACCTGGTACTACCTCCAGCTCTCCGACGGCACGGTGTACTACACCATCTCCGCCGCCGAGGCTCCGGAGGCCGTGATCCTCAACGTGGGCGACACGGTGACGGTGAAGTATGCCGAGGGCGAGGGCAGCATCCTGCAGGCTTACAGCGTGGCCAAGGCCGTCCCGGCGGCGTAAAGCAGAACACAGAAAAACGGCGTGACCTTGCGGTCACGCCGTTTTTTGTTCCAATGGGAGGCAGGCTTGCTGCCTGTCCTATGCAGCCTTGACGCTCCAAGGCTTTGGAAGCAGTCTCTTCGTAAGCTCAGCGCTTGCTGAACTGCGGAGCGCGACGAGCGGCTTTGAGGCCGTACTTCTTACGCTCCTTCATACGAGGATCACGGGTCAGGAAGCCTGCCTTCTTTAGGGCGGCACGGTACTCGGGATTTACCAGCAGCAGTGCGCGGCTGATGCCATGGCGCAGAGCACCGGCCTGACCGGACACGCCGCCGCCCTCGACGGTAGCCACGATATCCACCTTGCCCAGAGTGCCGGTGGTGTTCAGGGGCTGGCGAACCACCATCTTCAGGGTCTCCAGACCGAAGTAATCGTCGATATCACGGCCGTTGATGGTGATGGAGCCGGTGCCGTTGGGGAACAGATGCACACGGGCCACGGAGGACTTACGACGGCCGGTGCCGTACATATAGGGATTCTTAGACTGATACATTCTCTTTTTCCTCCTTACTTGACCAGCTCGGGCTTCTGAGCCTGATGCTCATGCTGCTCGCCGGCGTAGATGTGCAGACGCTTCAGGGAGTCCTTGGTGACGATGTTGCGGGGCATCATGCCACGCACGGCCACACGCACGGCGACCTCAGGCTTCTCCTGCATCAGCAGGCGATACTTGGTCTCCTTCAGGCCGCCCACCCAGCCGGAGTGGGTGCGGTAGTACTTCTGCTCCATCTTGTTGCCGGTGAGGACGGCCTTGCCGGCGTTGATGACGATGACGTTGTCACCGCAGTCGGCATGGGGAGTGTAGGTGGGCTTGCCCTTACCACGCAGCAGGTCAGCGACGATGACGGCGGTCTTGCCCAGGGGCTTACCGGCGGCATCCACGACGTACCACTTGCGGACAACATTGCCCTTTTTTTCCATATAAGTGGACATGGTGATTTCCTCCAATTTATATAATGTATTGCTTTACTTTTCCGTGCTCCCTTGCTATCATGGGGAGAGAAAACACGCAAACAGCGCAAGGATATTTATAGCACACCCCCGCAAAAATGTCAACAGCGTTTTAATTTACCATTAGAACATCTGCGATTATCTCTTGTTTTCTCTGTTTATCTCCCGTTTTCTAAAAACGCAATTTCATTTCCCGGAGGCAGCATATGCAGCATATTTTAGGACAGGTCCGCCGCTGCGTGGAGGACTATCACATGATCGAGGCCGGGGACAAGGTGGCCGTGGGCGTCTCCGGCGGCAAGGACAGCCTGCTGACCCTGACGGCTCTGGCCCGGCTGCGGGACTTCTACCCCCTCCCCTTTCAGGTGGAGGCCATCACGCTGGAGACCGGCACGCCGGGCATGAGCTTTGACGCCGTGGCGGAGCTGTGCCGGGAGCTGGAGGTCCCTTACACCCGCATCCATGTGCCGGTATACCAGATCGTGTTTGAAGAGCGCAAAGAAAAGAACCCCTGCTCCCTCTGCGCCAAGCTGCGGCGGGGCAGCCTGAACACAGCGCTGACGGAGCGGGGGATCCACAAGATCGCACTGGGTCATCACTACGACGATGCCATCGAAACGCTGCTGATGAATCTGCTGTTTGAGGGGCGCATCGGCTGCTTCCAGCCGGTGACGTATCTGGACCGCACGGGCATCACCCAGATCCGCCCACTGCTGTACTGCCGGGAGGATGACATCCGCCGCACGGTGGAGCGGCTCCGCCTGCCGGTGGTCCACAACCCCTGTCCTGCCAACGGCTCCACCCGCCGACAGGAGGTGAAGGATCTGATCCATCAGCTGGAGGGGCGCTATCCCGACATCAAGCAGAAGCTTTTCGGCAGTCTCCAGCGCTACCCTCTCTATGGCTGGAATCTGGAGCAGCAGGAGCGCTGACCGGCGATTTCCATTTCTATCTTGCAGATAATATGTAATATCCTGTCGTTTTGTCACGCCAGCACCCATTGCAGCAGCAACAGCAGGCCGAAGCCGGGAACACCCAGCACCCCGATGAAGAGGGCGTTGAACACGTTAAGTCCCAGCCGGATGCCGGTGACGGCGGCGGTGAGGTTCAGCAGCCACACCGCCCCGAAGCCCAGCGCCGAGTTCACCAGCACCCGCAGGGCCAGCTTCACCGGCCCCCGGAACAGACGCACGGCGGCGAACAGTAAAAACGCCCCCACCACGCACAGTGCGCCGATCTCTATACCGGACATACAGGCCCTCCCTTCCCGGCGGAGGCCGCCACGGCGGCGGGTGATACCGTCCGGCCCCCGGAGCGGGCCGCCGGTTCCTGTTCCTTGATGCACCGCAGCAGGTAGCTGTATCGGGCCTTCAGTGCGCTGATCTCGTAGATGCTGGCCTCTATCAGCTCCGGCTCCGTGACATAGTTGAACTTATCGTAGGCGCACTTCAGCGCCACATTGGTCTGCTGCAATTCCTCCCGCAGGATATCCAGCGGATGCTCCACCTTTTTTCCCATGTCCAAGTCCTCCCCGTTCCCTTTCATTGTACGGATATTTTATCCGGATATGCCGGACTTTAGCCGTGGGACAAGCCGAAATTTTCAGGAGGTGTGCCATGCACGAGGAATATATGCGTCAGGCGCTGGCGCTGGCTCAGGAGGCCGCCGCCCACGGCGAGGTACCGGTGGGCTGCGTCATCGTCCGGGAGGGGCAGATCGTGGGCCGGGGCCGCAACCGCCGGGAGGAGAAGCAGCACACCTCCTCCCACGCTGAAATGGAGGCCATCCGGCAGGCCAACGAGGTCCTTGGCACCTGGCGGCTGGACGACTGCACCCTCTATGTGACGCTGGAGCCCTGTCCCATGTGCGCCGGGGCCATCCTCAACGCCCGCATTCCACGGGTCTATTACGGCGCACGGGATCGGGAGATGGGTGCCTGCGGCGGGGTGCTGAACCTGTTCATGGAGGACTTCCCCCACCCACCGGCGTTGGTAGGCGGGGTGCTGGCGGAGGACTGCCGCCGGGTGCTGACGGATTTCTTCCGAAATCTCCGATAAATGAATTTCCCACATTCTACTTGGTTGTTGTTTCGCTTGTTTTCGTCGCTTTGCTGAATCTTCTCGCTAAACGTCGCCTTTTTTGTCTCTTTAGATGGTATCTTTTCCAAAATGTATATGGTACAATCAGAACATCCCGAACATATGCAATACAAACGGGAGAACCCATATGAAAGGAACCGTTTTTTCATGGAACCCAATACTATTCTCAGTGAATCCCTGTCTCTGAGCAGTGATATCCCTCTCTATGCCCAGCTGGTGGGCATCATCAAGCGCAGCATCTCCTCCGGCGCACTGGCCATCGGCGATCTGCTGCCCTCCGAGGCGGAGCTTTGCCGGGCGCTGAATGTCAGCCGCAACACCGTCCGTCAGGCCATCGGTGAGCTGGAGGATGAGGGCCTCGTGGTCCGCAAGCGGGGCAAGGGTACTTTTGTGGCCGACCCCAACACCAACCGCCGGGGCGTGCGCTATTCCTTCACCACTGAGGTCTCCTCCCTGGGCAAGACCCCCTCCTCCACACTGGTGGACTTCGGCGTTATCGTCCCTACACGGGCCATCTGCGAGAAGATGGAGCTGCGGGAGGGGACGTCGGTCTACTGCTTCACCCGTGTCCGCAATGTGGACGGTGAGCCCCTGATTCTGGAGACGTCCTACTATCCCCAGTTTATCTACCCCAACCTCACCCGTGAGATGGTGCAGACCCACAGCTTTTACAGCCTGCTGTACCATGTGGGCATCACCCCCTTCTCCGCTGAGGATACCTATGAGGCGGTGATGCTGGATGCGCCCCGTGCCAATCTCCTCAGCGTGGAGCCGGGCAGCTGTGCCTTCTATCATCAGCGCCGCACCAAGACCGAGGACGGCCGGGTCTATGAGTACACCCGCAGCTATATCCGGGGCGACCGGGTGCGGCTGGATGTGCATATGCAGAAGAGCGGCATGACCTTCTCCCGCATCATCGACTGAAGCCCTGAAAACGCCCCCAGCCGCAGAGCCTTCCCTCTGCGGCTGGTTTTTGCAAACTTTCCCCGCGCCTCCCCTTTACAGCCTGTCCTCTTTCGGATATAATAGTAAGGCTAAGGAAATCTGACACAAGAAGGAGACGACCCTATGGCAGTCATTGAATACGACGAATATAAGCAGAAGCTTCAGGCGCTGGAACCGACCCTTCAGGAGCTGGAGAAGGCTCTGGCCATTCCTAAGGCCCGTGAGGAGCTGGCGCAGCTTCAGAAGGAGACGGAGCAGGAGGGCTTTTGGAGCGACGTGGAGCGCAGCCAGAAGGTCTCCCAGCAGATCAAGCGGCTGGAGAGCAAGGTCAAGAAGCACGACCGACTGGTGTCCGACTGGGAGGACACCCTGACCCTGTGCGAAATGGCACAGGAGGAGGACGACGCCTCCCAGCTGCCGGAGGTGACCTCCGGCTATGAGACGCTGGAAAAGGAGATCAACGAGCGCCGTCTGGCGGCGCTGCTGTCCGGCGAGTACGACGCCAACAACGCCATCCTCACCTTCCACGCCGGAGCAGGCGGCACCGAGGCCCAGGACTGGACGGAGATGCTCTATCGGATGTATACCCGCTGGGCGGAGCGCCACGGCTACACCTATCAGCTCATGGACTACGAGGCCGGCGATGAGGCGGGCATCAAATCCGCCACCATCCTCATCGAGGGGGAGAATGCCTACGGCTATCTGAAGAGTGAGAACGGCGTTCACCGTCTGGTGCGTGTTTCTCCCTTCGATGCCAACGCCCGACGCCAGACCAGCTTCGCTGCGCTGGAGGTCATGCCGGAGCTGGACGACGACAGCGAGATCGAGATCCGCCCGGAGGACATCGAGATGCAGGCCTGCCGCTCCAGCGGTGCAGGCGGTCAGCACATCAACAAGACCTCCTCCGCCGTCCGCCTGACCCACCTGCCCACGGGCATCGTGGTGTTCTGCCAGACGGAGCGCAGCCAGTTCCAGAACCGGGACAACGCCATGAAGATGCTGCGGGCCAAGCTGGCGGAGCTGAAGCTGCAGCAGCACGCCGAGAAGATCAGCGACCTCAAGGGCGTACAGATGAAGATCGAGTGGGGCAGCCAGATCCGCTCCTATGTGTTCATGCCCTACACGCTGGCCAAGGACACCCGCACCGGCTATGAAATGGGCAACATTCAAGCCGTCATGGACGGCGATATCGACGGCTTCATCAATGCCTATCTGACCGCCGCCGCCAACGGTGAGATCAAGAAGTAAGGGATAGTCTTCCAGAAAAATAACCGCCCCCGCAGGTCACGACCTGCGGGGGCGGTTTCAGGTACAGAGCTTACTCGCCCATGGGGGCGCCGCACTTGGGGCAGAACTTGCCGTTGGAGGACTCGCCGCACACGGGGCAGACCTTCTGCTGGGTCTCCTCGGCGGGCTGCTCCTGGCAGCTGCAGGGGCAGGACTCCTCTTCCTTCTTGGCAGCCTTGGCGGCCTCCAGCTCACCGATGCGCTCCTTAGAGGCGATGACGGCGGCCACCACATCCTTCACGGCATCGGGGACCTCGCCCTCATACTCGGACACGAACCACTCACCGATGGCACGGTAATTCTTTTCCATTTCACGCTGCTCGGAGATGATCTCCATGCTGGCCTTGGCGGAATCCGAAACACTCTTCGCCTTCTCGGAGGCGACGCCCGCCAGATCCTTGGCCTTTTCCGCCGCTACGCCGGCGACGGCCTGTGCCTTCTTGCCCAGTTCTTCAAAAAATGCCATGTTCATGATCTCCTTTCATATACACGGGTGTGCTTGTATTATACCCCCGCACACTTTTGTTTGTCAATGGCGGTCGAGGGGCGGCAGCGGGCAAAAAATGTAAATTTTTTATGCTTGCGTCGCCGGTGGGAATCCGATATAATGAGGAAAAATTCCGTCAGGAGGGGAAGTTATGAACCGCATCAGCAAGGAGAACTACTACCTGAACATCGCCCAGACCGTTCTGGAGCGTGCCACCTGTCTGCGCCGGGTCTACGGCGCCATCATCGTCAAGAACGACGAGATCATTTCCACCGGCTACAACGGCTCCCCCCGTGGGCGGAAAAACTGCGTGGACATGGGCTTTTGCACACGGGAGGCCATGCAGGTGCCGAGGGGCGAGCGCTATGAGCTGTGCCGCAGCGTCCACGCCGAGGCCAACGCCATCATCTCCGCCAGCCGCCGGGACATGGTGGGCGGTACGCTGTATCTGGTGGGCCGCAATGCCCAGACCGGAGAGCTGCTGACGGACGCCACCTCCTGCCCTATGTGCCGCCGCATGGTCATCAATGCGGGGCTGGCCCGTGTGGTGATCCGCCGGACGCCGGAGGAGTTCACCGTGGTGGACGTGGAAGAATGGGTCCGCACCGACGATCTGGCTCTGCCGGAAAAAATATGACACCTGCCGGAGGGGAGCGGTGCTCCCCTCCGGTTTCTTTTTCCCCGTCTTTTCTTTTTTCCCGCCATGTGCTATACTGGGGAGCAATATCACCCGAAAGCGAGGAGACACCATGAACATCGGCCGCATCCATGTGGATTCCCGGCTGGTCCTGGCCCCTATGGCCGGGGTCACCGATCTGGCCTTCCGCCAGATCTGCCGGGAGCTGGGGGCAGGGCTTACCGTCACCGAGATGGTCAGCGCCAAGGCCCTGTGCTATCAGGACCGCAAGACCCGCAGTCTGCTGCGTCTGGGGCCGGGGGAGCATCCTGCCGGGGTGCAGATCTTCGGCAGCGACGCCGCCTGCATGGCGGAAGCCGCCTGCATGGCCGCCGAGCTGTCCGGCGCCGATTTCATCGACATCAACATGGGCTGTCCCGTGGGCAAGGTGGTCTCCAACGGTGACGGCTCCGCCCTGATGAAGGACCCGGAGAAGGCCGCACGCATTGCCGAGGCGGTGGTGAAGGCCTGCCCGGTGCCGGTGACGGTGAAAATGCGCCGGGGCTGGGACAAGGGCAGCATCAATGCCGTGGAGCTGGCCCGGATGCTGGAGCAGGCAGGGGTGTCGGCGGTGGCCGTTCACGGCCGCACCCGCACCCAAATGTACGCCGGACAGGCGGACTGGGTCACCATCCGTCAGGTGAAGCAGGCGGTGTCCATCCCCGTTATCGCCAACGGCGACGTGTTCTCGGCGGAGGATGCCGTGGCTATCCTCCACTTTACCGGCGCCGACGCCGCCATGATCGGCCGGGGCAGCTTCGGCAACCCGTGGATCTTTCAGCAGGCCCAGGCGGCGCTGGAGGGCCGTCCCGTCCCGCCGCTGCCGCCGCTGGCGGAGCGCTGCGATGTGGCCGTGCGGCAGATCCGTCTGGCCGCCGAGGACAAGGGGGAGCACATCGCCATGCTGGAGGCCCGGAAGCAGTACGCATGGTATCTCAAGGGCGTTCCCCACGCCAACTATTATAAGGAACAGATCGTGCGGATGAACACGCTGGAGGATATGGAGCGCATCACCGCCGGCATCAAGAGGGACCTGAAATGACCGAGCAGCAGTGGATCGCCCGTGCCAGACACGGTGACGCAGACGCCTTCGAGCAGCTGGTGGTGGCCTACGAAGGGCCGGTGTACCGGCTGGCACTGCGGATGTGCGGCAGCGCCGAGGATGCCCGTGAGGTGACGCAGGACGCCTTTCTGGCGGCATGGCGTGGCCTGCCAGCTTTCCGGGGCGACAGCCGCTTCTCCTCATGGCTGTACCGGCTTACCACCAATGCCGCCATCGACTTCCTGCGCCGGGAAAAGCACCATCTGGGGAACCTCCCGCTGGAGGAGGCCCCGGAGCGGTCGGCTCCCCAGCAGCCGGAGCTTCTGGCGGAGCAGAGAGAGCAGCAGGAGGCCCTGCAAAGGGCGCTGGATCAGCTGTCACCGGAACACCGGCAGGTGCTGCTGCTGCGGGTGGTACAGCAGCTGAGCTACGACGAGATCGCACAGGCCCTGTCACTGGAGAGCGGCACGGTGAAATCCCGCATCAGCCGTGCCCGCCGCCAGCTGCGTGAAATTCTCCTGCGGCAGGGGAACTTCTTTCCCGACTCTGCCGTCTTACCAAATGGAAAGGAGGGGTGAGTATGCACTGCAATCAGGAACAGATCGAGGCCCTGCTGGACGGGGAGCTGGTCGGCCCGGAACAAGACGCCGTACTCGCCCATCTGCGGGATTGTCCCGGCTGCCGCAGCTACTACCGGCAGCTGCTGGCCATGGAGCAGGCCCTGCGGGCCGATACCGATCCCGTCCTGGATGACCTGCTTCCGGATATCATGAACCGTGTCCACGCCACGCCCCAGCATCGACGGCGGTCGCCGTGGCTGCGGGCCGTCATGGGCATGGCGGCGTGTCTTGTGGTGGTGCTGGGCGTCTATCTGGTACGCTATCAGGTGGAGAAGGGCAGCGACTCTCCCTTCAGCGGTATTTTGCCGGATTCCTCCGCCAACAACTCTGTGGGCGCCAACGAGGATACTTTCACCGATGAGGTCACCCCCTCTGACGGCGGTCTGACCTTCGCCTCCGGCGGCACAGAGAGGCAGGAATCCTCCGGCCCGGCGGACTATGTGCTCACGGGCCACCCGGAGCTGGCCCAGCAGGCCCGCCAGTGGCTGTCCCAGCAGGGACTGGAGCCGGACGAGGACGGTGTCTATTCCCTCACTGCCCAGCAGGTACAGGATCTGAACGCCGCCGTGCCGGAGCTGGAGCTTCCCACGGATGATGCACTGCGCCTGCTGCTGGAGGACTGAGGCCTGCCTTGACGGGCCGGGCAAAATGCGCTACAATGGCCCCAAAAGGGCTTTCCCACCTAAGTGCAAAAGGAGGTCATCCCATGACAGAACAGGAACTGTGCCGGGCCGCCATTGCCATGCTGGACCGTTCTTACAGCCCCTATTCCCATTTTCCCGTGGGTGCGGCGCTGGAGTGCAGCGATGGCACGGTGTTCACCGGCTGCAACATTGAAAACGCCGCCTACGGCCTCACCATCTGTGCCGAACGCACCGCCATCTTCAAGGCCATCAGCGAGGGCCATCGGGATTTCAAACGCATCGTCATTGCCGGGAAGAGCGAGGACTACTGCGTCCCCTGCGGCTCCTGCCGGCAGGTGATGCAGGAGTTCGCCCCCCAGATGGAGGTCATCTGCCTCAACGGCAAGGGGGAGGCCAAGCACTTCGCCCTGAAGGAGCTGCTGCCCTATGGCTTCGACGAGACGTGGCTGTGACCGCCGCCCTACAGACGGCATAGGATAGACCACTCCCCTAAAAGGAGGTCTTTTCCGTGGCAGATACGCTGGATACCCTGCCGGCGGGCCGATGGGCCGCCATCCGGGCTGTGACGCACTCCCAGCGTCAGCGGCTGCTGGAGCTGGGCTTCATCCCCGGCACGATCGTCCGGGCGGTGCAGATCAGTCCCTTGGGTGATCCGGTGGCCTATGAGGTGCTGGATGCCGTCATTGCCCTGCGCCGCTGTGACGCCCGGTGCATCCATATCACGGCACTGTAAGTGCTCATGCTGCACATGTTAAAAAGGAAGAGACGATGGAAACATCGTCTCTTCCTTTTTGTCTGCAGAGGGGGCTGTTTGCTGCCTCCGGCGGCATATTTTTTGCCATCAGTTTTTCTTTTATGCCTCCGGCGGGTAACTTTCTTTCAGCAGCGAAAGAAAGTTACCCACCGGAGGCAAAAAGTAGGCTGTCGGAGACAGAAAAAAGGGCTGCTATCAGAAAGGCACCCGCCGGAGGCAAAACAGTGACTCATCGGAGGCAGCCAAACAAGGCGAAATAAAATCCCAGCCGGGCGGTGCTGCACACCATCCGGCTGGGGGCATCTCATTTCTCCCGGTGCCTGCGCTCCCGGTAGATCGGCTCCGGCGTGCGGATCACCACCTGAGTATCCTCCGCCACCGAGTCCGTCAGGAAGGCGTTGCCGCCCACCACGGCATGATCCCCGATGGTGGTCTCACCGCCCAGAATGGAGGCCCCGGAGTAGATGGTCACGTCGCTGCCCACGGTGGGATGCCGCTTTCCCGGCAGACTGGCGTGGCCCTTCCGAGGGGACAGCGCTCCCAGCGTCACGCCCTGATACAGCTTCACATTCTCCCCGATGACCGTGGTCTCGCCCACCACGATGCCGGTGCCGTGATCGATGAAGAAGTGGGCGCCGATCTGTGCGCCGGGGTGAATATCGATGCCCGTGCGGCTGTGGGCGTACTCACTCATGATCCGGGGGATCATGGGAATCTGGCGCAGATACAGCTCATGGGCCACCCGGTATACGAAAATGGCAAACAGCCCCGGATAGGCGAACAGGATCTCCTCCTTGGAGGCCGCCGCCGGGTCGGATTCAAAGGTGGCGTCCAGATCCGTCAGCAGCAGCCGCTGCACGCCGGGCAGGGCCTCCACCACCTCACGGGCCAACACCGACGCCCGCTGCTCCTGCTCCTCCGGCAGGGCCAAAGCGATCTGCCGGGCCAGCTGGCCCTCGATGCGCTCCAGCAGCAGCGCCGTGTAGTCCTCCACCGGAAGGGTCATCAGCTCCGGGTCGCCGTAGTAGGCCGGAAAGACCAGCCGCCGGATCTCCTTCAGCAGTCCGATCACTGCCCCCTTGTCCGGCAGCCGCAGGCCCTTGCCGTACATGGGAACGGGGCTGCGCTGCATATTCTCCGCCATGGACCGGGCTGCCGCCCGGATGTGCTCTTCATACATGGGGTGTCTCCTCCTGTCCCGCCCCCGCAGGGGCCGTCTATCCTATGCTCCCTCCCGGTGTCAGGATACACCGGCCGGGGTCTTTTCCTCCTCCTTTTGGAGGCGGCTGCCGTCAAAGGGGGTCTCCAGCTGGCTCAGGTCCCGGAGGTAGCCCTTGAAATCGCTGTAAAACGCCGCATACTCATATCCGGTGCAGATGCGCTCGTCCATCACCACGCCGATGGGCATCACCTTCCGGGTCAGGTCACCGCCCATGTAATCCGGCACGGGCTTGCCCATGCACACGAACACGCTGGTGGTGCCGAACTCATAGCAGTGGTGATGGATATAGCTGGTCTTGATGGAGGCCAGATTGGTGATGAACATACTGGTGTGGAAGGGCGACAGGTCGATGATCTTCCGGGGCAGCAGCCCGTGCTTGTCCAGATGATACGCCAGCCACACCACGAACTTTGGCAGCCCCGGCACGGAGAACATGAACCGTGCGAACTTGTCGGTGCTGTTGGACTGGTGCTCATGCTGGTTGGCGGCAATAACCTCCCGAATTTTCCTGTCAATGGAGAAAATATCGTCCGACGGCTCCAAATACACTTTCAGTGCTGTCTCGTTGACCACCCCGTCGGATTGCTTCTTGAGAATGACGAAGGAGACGCAGAAGTGGTTGCGCCGATAAATTTTTCCGTTCATCACGAAGTAGTTCAGCTTTGGATTGTCCAGCACCGCCCGGTAGTAGGCGGCGATGATGACACTCATGTGGTTCAA
Organism: Vescimonas coprocola; assembly: GCF_018408575.1. Lineage (NCBI taxonomy): Bacteria > Bacillati > Bacillota > Clostridia > Eubacteriales > Oscillospiraceae > Vescimonas > Vescimonas coprocola. Next base: position 52,841 of record NZ_AP023418.1, on the reverse strand, counting down.
GCGTACGCCCTCCCGCCGCCAATGGCGGATGTAGGCCTTTACAGCCTCCTCGTCGATGTTCTCGGTGATGGAGTTCCACGCATCGTAGCGCTTGGGCATGATGTAGGGAATGGCCGCCACCAGCGGCGGCAGGTCTTTCACTCTGGTTCCGTCAGGTCTCATGATGCTTTTTCCTCATTCCTATGCAGATGCAGCCATTATACGCCCTCCCGCCATCCATTGCAACCGTTTTCCCATTCCTTTGCCCCGCAAAAAGCCCGCTGCGGCCGCACTTTCCGCTTGTCCTTTTCCGGCGGATTTGTTATAATAGTTGATTATAGTAGTATGCGGAAGGGAGCGCTGGCAGATGAAGTTTTCCAAATGGCATATCGCCCCAGCGGAGGAAGCGGATATCCGCCGTCTCGGCGAGGCTGGCTATCCCCAGCTGGTGTCGCAGGTACTGGCGGCACGGAGCATCTCCACGGCGGAGGAGGCCGCCGCCTTTCTGGAGCGGGGCCGGGATCTGACCTGCTCCCCCTTCCTGATGAAGGACATGGACCGGGCGGTGGAGTGCATCAGCCGGGCCATCGGGCAGGGCCTCCGCATGGCGGTGTTCGGGGATTACGACGTGGACGGCATCACCGCCACGGTGATCCTGGTGGATTACCTGAAAAGCCGGGGCGTCGATGTGCTGCACTATATTCCTCGCCGCATCGAGGACGGCTACGGGCTGGGGCAGGACGCCATCCGCTCCCTCCATGAGCAGGGGGTAGAGCTGCTCATCACCGTGGACTGCGGCATCACCGGGGTGGAGGAGGTGGACTTCGCCGCCTCTCTGGGCATGGATGTGGTCATCACCGATCACCACGAGTGCAAGGACACCCTGCCACGGGCCGTGGCGGTGGTGGACCCCCACCGGCCGGACTGCACCTATCCCTTCCCCTATCTGGCGGGCTGCGGCGTGGCGCTGAAGCTGGTGCTGGCGCTGGGCGGCGAGAGCCGGGAGGAGGCCCTTTTCTCCCGCTACTGCACCTTGGCCGCCATCGGCACCATTGCCGACGTGATGCCCATGTCCGGGGAGAACCGCATCATCGTCTCCCGTGGCTTGGAGTGCATCACCCAGTCGGACTTCATCGGCCTCCACGCCCTGCTGCAGGAGGCAGGCCTCATGGATAAGGCCATCACCTCCGTGCAGGTGGGCTTCGTGCTGGCCCCCCGCATCAACGCCGCCGGCCGCATGGGGGCAGCGGACAAGGCCGCCGACCTCCTGCTGTGTCAGGACCCGGCGGAGGCCGCCCGGTTGGCCCGTGAGCTGTGCGCCCTGAACCGGGAGCGTCAGGCGGTGGAGCAGACCATCTATGCCCAGGCAGTGGAACAGATCGACCATCTGCCGCCGCAGGAGCGCAGCGCTCTGGTGCTGGCCTCCGACACGTGGCACCAAGGGGTGGTGGGCATCGTGGCCTCCCGCCTGTCGGAAAAATACGCCTGTCCCAGCTTTATGATCCACTTAAGCGGCACCGTGGGCAAGGGCTCCTGCCGCAGTTGGGGCGGCTTCAACCTTTTCGCCGCTCTGGAGCGCTGCTCCGACCTCCTGCTGGATTTCGGCGGTCACGAGCTGGCAGCGGGCTTCACCATCGATGTCGCCAATATCCCCTCCTTCCGCCAGCGGATGAACCAGCTGGTGCGGGAATATCAGGGTGGCGGAGCGCCGGAGGTATGTCTGGAGATCGATGCCGCCCTCACCTGTCCCAGCCGTGTCACCCTGACGGAGGTGGAGGCTCTGGGGATGCTGGAGCCCTACGGCGCCGGTAATGCCCGCCCTCTCTTCTGCCTGATGGGCGCCACGCTGGAGCGGCTGCAGAGCGTGGGCCAGAATCGCCACCTGAAGCTGCGGCTCAGCAAGGGCAGCAGCCAGTTCGACGGTATTTTCTTCTCCGTCTCCCCCGACACCTGTCCCGTTGCGGCGGGCAGCCGGGTGGATGCGGCCTTTTATCTGCAGATCAACGAATTTCGGGGCAACCGCACGGTACAGCTGCAAATGGTGGACATCCGCCCGTCCCTCACTGTCAGTACACGGGAGGATGAGTGCCTGCACCTGTTGGAGCGCTGTCTGCGGGGCGATCGGCTCCTGCCCAAGGAGGCGGTCCACCTGCTGCCATCCCGCAGCCAGTGCGTGCAGCTGTGGCGGGCGCTGGAGCACACCGTCCCCCCGGAGGGGCTCACCGCCTGCTACCTGCCGCTGCTGCGGGAGCTGTCCGCCCGGCTGGAGGGGGCCGACCCCTTCCTTCGGACTGCCTTCTGTCTGGAGGTGTTCCGGGAACGGCAGCTGCTGACCCTCCGGCAAGAGGGCGACACCATTTCCATCACACTCACCGGCCAGGGGAAACACGTCCGCTTGGAGGAATCCGGTTACTTACAGGGCCTGCATGAGGTCATGCAGCCCAAACGGGGAGGCGATCACCATGACTGATACCCAGAATACCACCGCACCGGCGTCTCTGGTGCCGGAGATCCGCCCGGAGGTCTGGGCTGATCTGGAGCAGCGCTACCGCAAGCTGGAGGACACCGTCCGCCGCTATAACCCCAGCGCCAACTTCCAGCAGATCCGGGCCGCCTTCGAGTTCGCCGCCAAGGCCCACGGAGCGCAGATGCGGAAGGACGGCTCTCCCTTCATCACCCACCCGCTGGCGGTGGCCCAGATCGTGGCGGAGGAGCTGCATCTGGACTCCGAGTCCATCGAGGCGGCTCTGCTCCACGACACCATCGAGGATACCTCCGCCACCCACGAGGACATCTCCCGGCTCTTCTCTCCCACAGTGGCGGATCTGGTGGAGGGCGTCAGCAAGCTGACCCGTGTCCACTATACCTCCAAGGAGGAGGAGCAGATGGAGAACCTCCGGAAGATGCTCATGGCCATGAGCAAGGACATCCGGGTCATTCTCATCAAAATCTCCGACCGGCTCCACAATATGCGTACCATGGAGTACCAGACCCCGGAGAAGCAGAAGCAGAAGTCCTTCGAGACCATGGAGATCTATGCCCCCATTGCCCACCGGCTGGGAATGCAGAAGATGAAGTGGGAGCTGGAGGACCTGAGCCTGAAATATCTGGACCCCATCAGCTACCGGGAGATCGTGGAGGCTCTGAATGAAAAGGCCGCTCAGTATGACGGCTTCATGTCCTCTATCCACGACCAGATCACCCGCCGCCTGCGGGAGGCCCACATCGACGGCTACGTCTATGGCCGCATGAAGCACCCCTACTCCATCTACCGCAAGATGTATACCCAGAACAAGTCTCTGGACGATGTATACGACCTCTTCGCCTTCCGGGTCATTGTGGACACGGTGTCCGACTGCTACAATGTGCTGGGCATCATCCACGACCTGTATAAGCCCATTCTGGGCCGCTTCAAGGACTATATCGGCACCCCCAAGCCCAATATGTACCAGAGCCTCCACACCACCGTGGTGGGCCAGAACGGCATCCCCTTCGAGGTGCAGATCCGTACCCGTGAGATGCACGAGGTGGCCGAATACGGCATCGCCGCCCACTGGAAGTATAAGCAGAACGGTCAGGGGGCCGGGGACGAGGGCCGCTATGAGTGGGTCCGCCGTCTGCTGGAGAATCAGGAGGGCGCCGACGCCGAGGACTTCATCCACTCCCTGAAGGTGGATATGTTTGCCGACGAGGTGTTCGTGTTTACCCCCCGTGGCGACGTCATCAACCTCCCCGCCGGAGCCACGCCCATCGATTTTGCCTACAACATCCATTCCGCCGTGGGCAACCATATGGTGGGGGCCAAGGTCAACGGCCGTCTGGTCCCCTTTGATACCCGCCTGAAAAACGGCGACATCGTAGAGGTGGTCACCTCCCAGTCCGCCCACGGCCCAAGCCGGGACTGGGTGAAGATCGCCCGCTCCAGCAACGCCCGCTCCAAGATACGCCAGTGGTTCAAGCGGGAGCGCCGGGACGAGAACATCGTCAACGGCCGCTCCTCCTTCGAGTCGGAGCTGAAGCGCTGCGGCGTCACCCTGAAGGAGCTGACGGCGGAGGAAAACCTCCCCGTCATTCTGAAAAGGCTCTCCTTCAAGAGTCTGGACGATATGTATGCCGCCATTGGCTACGGCGGCGTCACCAGCCTGAAGCTCATCGGCCGTCTGCGGGAGGACATCCAGCGCATCCTGCACCAGCATCAGGCAGAGCGTCAGGCGGAGGTGCCGGTGGAGGGCCAGCCGGAGGTGACCCGTCCCGCCGTCCCCGTCCGGGAACACAGCGAGCAGGGCATCGTGGTGCAGGGTCTCAGCAACTGTCTGGTGAAGTTCTCCAAGTGCTGCTCCCCTGTCCCCGGCGACGAGATCGTGGGCTTTATCACCCGTGGCTATGGCGTCTCTGTCCACCGTAAGGACTGCCCCAACGCCGACCCCGCCCGCCGTCCGCCGGAGGAGGCGGGCCGCTGGATCAAGGTCTCCTGGGGCGGCAAAACACGGGAATCCTACCGCACCAATTTGCAGGTAGTGTCCAAGGATCGGCCCAATCTGCTGGTGGATATCTCCACCATCCTCTCCGCTGCCAAGGTCCACGTATCCTCTCTCAACGCCCGCTCCACCGCCGACGGCTTCGCCCTGATCTCTCTGGCCGTGGATGTATCCGACAGCCAGCAGCTGCAGGCTGTCATGCGCCGGCTGGAGCAGATCTCCGGGGTCATGCGTGTTACCCGCCCCGCCGGGTGATAAATGCGCCTCCGGCGCCACACTTTTCCGATAGCTGGCAAAGTGTGCAAAAGCGCATATGGTCGTGTCTACCGATCTCCAGCCGCATTGCGACGTGAAAATCGGTTGACACTCCCTCGAAATCGCTCCAACTCATCAAAATCATCGTATATATTGTCGAAAAAGGAGACTATATTCCATGAGAGCTGTACTGACACGGGTAAAAAGTGCCTCCGTTGCCGTGGACGGCAAGACCATCGGCCAGATCGGACAGGGCTTTCTGATCCTGCTGGGCATCACCCATGAGGACACCGAGGCCCAAGCCGTGAAGCTGGCGGACAAACTGGTGGGCCTGCGTATTTTTGAGGATGAGGACGGCAAGATGAACCGTGGTCTGGAGACGGTGGGCGGCGAAATTCTGGTGGTATCCCAGTTCACTCTTTACGGCAACTGCCGCAAGGGCCGCCGTCCGGACTTTCTGGCCGCCGCCCGGCCGGAGGTGGCCATCCCCCTGTATGAAAAATTCGTGGCCTTGTGCCGGGAAAAGGGCTTCCACACTGAGACCGGCGAATTCGGTGCCGATATGCTGGTCCAGTCCGTCAACGACGGCCCCCTGACCCTGATCGTAGACACCGACCAGCTCTCCAGCTGACCAATATGCTCCATCGGCGGAGTATATCCCGGCTCTGCTTGGCTGTTTTTTCTCTATGCGATCCCCACGCTATCTTCTACACGACCATTCACATCCCAGCGATGCTTGATAAAGGAGAATATCCCATGAAAATCGATTCCATCCGGGTGGGCTTTATTTCCACCAACTGCTATCTGCTGTGCGACGAGGAGACCGGGGTCTGCGCCCTCATCGATCCCGGTGACAAGCCGGAGCAGGTGGCCGACATGGTCAGCCGCTCCGGCTGCCGTCTGGAGTACATCCTGCTGACCCACGGTCACTTTGACCACACCACCGCCGTCCGGCCTCTGCTGGAGAAATACCCCGACGTGCCGGTGTACATCCACGAGAAGGACGTCACCGACCAGCCGCCCAAGCACATGGATATGATGTTCTCCCGCCTGCCGGAGCACAACCAGCGCTACTACAAGGAGGGGGACACCCTGACGCTGGGCAGCCTCACCATCCGTGTCATGGAGACGCCGGGCCACACCCAGGGCTCCGTATGTCTGCTGGTAGGGGACGTGATGTTCTCCGGCGACACCCTGTTCCGTGGCTCCTGCGGCCGCACAGACTTCGCCGGCGGCGACCCCAAGGCCATGCTGGCCTCGCTGGACCGGCTGGCGGCGCTGCCCGGCAACTACAAGGTCTATCCCGGCCATGAGGGGGCCACGGAGCTGGACTATGAGCGCCGGGTGAACCCCTTTATGACCCGGCGGCTCTCCCTGTGACGGAGGGGTGCCATGAAGCTGATCTTTCGTGGTCACGACGACCGGTACGCCGTGGAGCAGAGTCTGCTGGCTTTTTTCCCGGAGGAACGGCCGGTCTATGAGCCGGCGGAGGATGGGGAGGATCATGCGCTGGTGACGCTGAGCCGCTCCCCCCGCTATAACACCGCCGTCACCACCATCACCTACCACGGCCGGACGGCCCGTGGCATCTCCCGGACCGCCGTGGACCCGCAGCTGACGGAGTATGAGGCGGAGCGCCTTCGCCAGAAGGCGGTGAAGCTAAGCTTCTTCAAGGCGGCACGGGAGATCACCGGCATCACCCCCAGCTGGGGGGCGCTGACGGGCATCCGCCCCGGCAAGCTGGCCTCCCGGATGCTGGAGGAGGGCATGACGGAGCGGCAGGTGGACCGGGTCCTGCGGGACACCTACTTCGTCTCGCCGGAGCGCCGGCGCCTGTGTATCGAGACGGCGGAGGCCTCCCGCAGAGCCAAGGCGGACCTGCGCCCGGAGGATATCTCCCTGTATGTTGGCATCCCCTTCTGCCCCACCCGCTGCGCCTATTGCAGCTTTGTGTCCCAGTCCGTGGAGCGGACGCTGGGACTGGTGGAGCCGTATCTGGAGGTGCTGCACCGGGAGATCACCGACGCCGCCCGAATGGTGGAGGAGACGGGGCTGCACATCAAATCCTTCTACATGGGGGGCGGTACTCCCACTACCCTCTCCGCCGATCAGATGGACCGGCTGCTGACCCACCTGAATCGCAGCTTCGATCTGTCGGGCTGCGTGGAATACTGCATTGAGGCCGGACGACCGGACACCATCGACCGGGAGAAGCTGCAGGTGCTGCTGGATCACGGCGTAGACCGCATCAGCGTCAATCCCCAGTCGCTGGAGGATCACGTCCTCACCGCCATCGGCCGCCGCCATACGGCCCGTGACGTGGAGGAGGCCATGGCACTGGCCACCGGCATGGGCTTTCCCCATGTGAACATGGATCTGATCGCCGGACTGCCGGAGGACACGCCGGAGGGCTTCCGGCGGACGCTGGACAAGTGCCTGTCCTACGGGGCCGACAACATCACCGTCCATACCCTGAGCCTAAAAAAGGGAAGCCGCATTTTGCTGGAGAACTTCACCATCCCCTCGGCGGAGGCGGTGGGGGAAATGCTGGACTACGCCAACGCCGCCCTCCGGCAGGCGGACTTCCACCCCTACTACCTGTACCGGCAAAAATATATGTCCGGCAGCTTTGAAAACACCGGATGGTGCATATCCGGAGCCGAGGGGCTGTATAATATCTACATCATGGAGGAGCTGCACAGCATCCTCTCGCTGGGGGCCGGTGGGTCCACCAAGATGGTGGATCCGGTGCATCAGCGCATCGAGCGGGTATTTCACACCAAGTACCCCACAGAATACATCCAGAGAAGCGAAAAGCTGGAGGAAAATCTCTCCGCCTTCCGTCAATTCCATGAGAACATGAGGGGATGAGCATCCCCGGACGGGAGGGTACATGGGCTTTCTGGGGGGTGCCGCCCTGCTGACGGCGGCGGTAGCGGTCAGCAAGCTGCTGGGGGCCTTGTATAAGATCCCTCTGGGCAACCTGCTGGGGAGCCGGGGCATGGGCTGCTTTCAGGCGGCCTACAACGTCTATGGCGTGCTGTTGACCCTCTCCACCGCCGGTCTGCCGCTGGCCATGAGCCGTCTCATCGCCCAGAGCAGGGGCAGACCCCGGCGGCAGCGGCGCATTTTCCATGTGGCGCTGGCGTTATTTCTGGCGCTGGGGCTGGTGGGCAGCGGTGTGATGCTGACCTTTCCCCGGCAGCTGTCGGGCCTGCTGCACAATGAGCTGGCGGCCCCCTCCATCCGGGTACTGGCCCCGGCGCTGCTGGCGGTGTGTCTGCTGTCCGCCATCCGGGGCTACACCCAAGGGCAGGGGCAGATGCTGCCCACCGCCGTCAGTCAGGTGGTGGAATCCGCCGGGAAGCTGGTGGTGGGGCTGGGCCTTACGTGGTATCTCCTGACTGTCCGGGGCGTCTCCCCGGAGATCGGGGCCGCCGGGGCCATGGCAGGTGTGACCGTAGGCTCACTGCTGGCACTGCTGGTTCTGACCCTGCGGTGGCTGCCCTCCTGCATGGGCAGCGACACTCCACCTTCCCGGCGGGAGGTGCTGGGTCAGCTGCTGAAGATCGGCGTTCCCATTACGCTGGGAGCCGGAGGCATGAGCTTCATCACCCTGCTGGATCAGTCCGTGGCCATGGATGCCCTCCAGAGCCGGTTGGGTCTGGGGCTGGAGGAGGCCAACCGGCAATACGGGGAGTACGCCTTCGCCCTGACGCTGTTCTCCCTGCCGCCCTCCTTTCTCTATCCCATCAGCGTCAGTCTGGTGCCGGCCATCAGCGGAGCGCTGGGACAGGGCGACCGGCGGACGGCCCGCCGCCACACCCGCACCGCCCTGCGGATGGCACTGCTGCTGGCGCTGCCGTCGGGGATAGGGCTGTCCGTTCTGGCGGGGCCTGTCCTGCGGCTGCTGTACCCCGCTCAGGTGCAGACCGCCGCTGCCGCCGCCCATCACCTGCGGGTGCTGGGGCTGGCTGCCGTGTGCGTGTGCCTGATGGTGGTCTCCGGCGGTATTTTGCAGGCATGGGGCCACGAGCACATCCCGGTGGTAACGCTGCTCACCGGCGGGGCGGTGAAAATCGCTGTCAGCTACCGGCTGGTGTCGGACCCCGCTTGGGGCATCCGGGGCGCCGCCGTGGGAACACTGCTCTGCTATGCGCTTATTGCGGGGATGAACCTACTGGCGGTGGGACGCACCACCGGGATAGTCTTTCGCTGGGGCGTTCCTCTCCGGACGCTGGTGGCAGTGGGGGCCATGGCGGTGACGGCCTCCGGCTTTTACCGGATGCTGGTACACCGGGCTTCCCTGCCGCTGGCCGTGCTGGGAGCCGTAGCGGCAGCCGCTGCGGTGTACGGCGGTCTCGTCCTGCTGCTGGGGGCAGTGCGCCGAGAGGAGCTGTGTGCCGTTTTTGCCGCCAAAAAGCGGCGAAAACCATCTGGATTTTTTTAAGGATCTCTCACAAATGACGAAAAGTCTTGCAATAGGAGCGTAAATATGATAGATTTTGAGAGGAAGGAGCATTACGGTCTTTCGGATCTGCTGCGCATCGTGGCGTTGCTGCGGTCAGAGGGCGGCTGTCCTTGGGATCGAGTGCAGACTCACGCCTCCCTGCGGCGCAGTCTGCTGGAGGAGGCCTATGAGGCCGCCGAGGCCATCGACCGGGAGGATCCGGCCCTGCTGAAGGAGGAGCTGGGGGATCTGCTGCTGCAGGTGGTATTCCATGCCGACATCGAGCGGCAGGCCGGCGATTTCACCATGGACGATGTGGCCGACGGTGAGGTTCGCAAGATGCTCTTCCGGCATCCCCATGTGTTCGGGGGACAGGAGACGGTGCAGGACGCCGATACGGTGCTGGAGGGCTGGGAGGCCATCAAGCGCCGGGAGAAGGGCCAGCAGACCACCGCTCAGGCGCTGGATGCCGTGGCCCGGAGCCTGCCGGGACTGTGGCGGGCGGAGAAGCTCCAGAGCAAGGCCGCCCGTGACGGGTTCGACTGGCCGGACATCTCCGGAGCGCTGGCCAAGCTGGACGAGGAGGTTTCCGAGCTGCACCGGGCCGCCGCCGGAGACGGCGACGTGACGGAGGAGCTGGGAGATGTGCTCTTTGCCGCCGTGAAGGTGGGGCGCTTTGTCGGGGTGGACCCGGAGGTCGCCATCCACGGCACCTGTGAGAAATTCATCCGCCGCTACCGGGCGGTGGAGGAGGGGGCAGCCGCCATGGGGAAATCCGTGGATCAACTGCCGCTGGAAACGCTGGAGACCCTGTGGGTCGAGGCCAAGCGATCTTAATGCGATGGATATCGTTTTAGGATATAGACGTACCAAAGAAACATTTTTTAGGAGGAATCACCATGAATAAAACCGAACTGATCGCCGCTGCCGCCGAGAAGGCCGGCCTGTCCAAGAAGGACACCGAGGCTGTCATCACCGCTACTCTGGCTTCCATCACCGAGGCCCTGCAGAACGACGACAAGGTCCAGCTGGTGGGCTTTGGCTCCTTCGAGGTGAAGAAGCGTGCCGCCCGCACCGGCCTGAATCCCCGGACCAAGGAGACCATCGAGATCCCCGCTTCCGCTGTTCCCACCTTCAAGGCCGGCAAGGCTCTGAAGGACGCCGTTGCGAAGTAAGGTTTTATATGGTTTCGGTCGGTGTGCTGCGGCACACCGACCTTTTCATGAAAGGAGCGACGTTTCATGCGTCTGGACAAATATCTGAAGGTTTCCCGGCTCATCAAGCGCCGTACCGTGGCCAATGAGGCCTGCGACAATGAGCGTGTCATGGTCAATGGCCGGGTGCAGCGGGCCTCCTACGACGTGAAGCCCGGCGACCGCATCGCCATCCGCTTCGGCCAGCGGACGCTGGAGGTGGAGGTACTCACCGTAGCGGACAATGTGGGTAAGGCCGAGGCCGCCGCCATGTACCGGGAGATCATGGACAGCCCGTCATAACCGAAGAGCCCCTTTCATACACATATCGTAGTATGTATGTGTATGAAAGGAGCTTTTTTATGGCATATGAGATCACCGGCGCTCCCCTGCACCACCGGCTGGAGCTGGATGGCCGGGAGCGTCTGACGGTATCCGGAGTGGAGGACGTGGCCCGATTCGACGAGACATGCATCGTCATGTCCACCTGCGTGGGGGAGCTGGTGGTCACTGGCGAGGGGCTGCACATCGGGAAGCTCACGCTGGACGGCGGAGAGCTCCATGTGGACGGCCACATCGACTCCATCAGCTATGAGGAGCCTGCCGCAGGGCGCACCTCCCTGCTGTCCCGACTGTTCGGCTGAGGGGATGGAGAACTATGTCTCCGCCCAGCTGCTGCTGTTGGGGCAGGCGGCGCTGCTGGGGATGCTGGGTGGGGTGGTCTATGATCTGCTGCGGCCCCTGCGGCGGGGTCGGCTGATCCACCTGACGGATGCCCTGTTCACCGGGGGGCGGGCTGGTGCTGATGGTGTGGTTCCTGACGGCGGTGAGCCAGGGCGAGGCACGGCTCTTTTTGCTGCTGGGAGCCTGCGGCGGAGCGGGGCTGTATTTTCTGCTGCTGGCACCGCTGCTGCGGCCGCTGTGGGACTTTTGGGTCGCCGCTGCCGCCGCCTTTGGACGGCTGCTGGCACTTCCGCTGCACTTTGGTGTAAAGTTGGCGAAAAAAATCGGGAATTCCCTGAAAAAACACTTTCTTTTTTGGAAAAAATACGCTACAATGAAACAGTATCGGTGGGAGTATCCCCCATCTGCAAGGCGCAGGAAAGGAGACCGCTATGGCACGGAAGAAAAACACAAAAAAACGCCGGAGCGGTCTGCTGGGCGCACTGGTGCTGCTGATCCTGCTGGGCGTGATGGCCTATAAGCTGGTGGAAGTCTATGGTGACCTCTCCGCCGCCAAGGAGCAGGAGGCACGGCTCCGCACTCAGGTGGAGCAGAAGGAGGAGGAGAACAACTCCCTGAAGGATGCGCTGTCCCACGCCGACGACCCGGACTACATTCTGGGGCTGGCCCGTGACCGGCTGGGGCTGGCGGAGGACGGCGAGCGCATCTTTCCGGACGTGAACAACTGAGCATCCCCATTTCAACACCGAAGGGAGTCAATAGAGAAGTATATGGAACTGGCGGTTGGGACGATCATCAGCGGGAAAGTCACCGCAATCACCAAATTCGGCGCATTTGTGAGCCTACCCGGCGGGAAGTCCGGTTTGGTCCACATATCAGAGGTGGCCGCTGCCTTTGTCAGCGACGTCCACGACTACCTCACCGAGGGGCAGGAGGTCACCGTGAAGATCCTCTCCCTCTCCCCGGAGGGGAAAATCAATCTGTCCATCAAGCAGGCCCAACCCCAGCAGGAACGCCCGCAGCCGGCCCGATCGGCCCGGCCCCAGGGCAGTCGTCCCGGCCCCCGCAGCGGCGGTCGGTCTCCCCGTCCGGCACAGGCTACAGTGGCCATGCAGCCCCCGGCGGAGCCGTCCTTCGAGGACAAGCTGAAGCAGTTCATGACCCAGTCCGACAGCAAACAGTCGGAGCTGAACCGCTATATGGCGGGGAAGCGGGGCAGCGGGCGCAGGAGAAGATAATTGAAAATAGGCAGGCAGAAGCGTAAAGCTTCTGCCTGCTTGTTTTTTGGGGGTGAGTTTTGCCGGTGCCACATTCTCCGTGCGAAAACGGCGCTCTATGATCGGGCAACATTGTCATCCATGGTAAACCCACAGCGCAAATCATTACGCAGCGCAACCGGGACAGTCACGCTGCGTAATCGAGATAAATTACAGGTTTTCAGTCAGCTCCTCGCTGAGCTTCACGGCGCCATACAGATTCTTGGCGCTGCAGCCCGCCCGGCCGCCGCCGGCGCAGGCGCAAGCACAGGCACAGGCACAGCTGGAGGCGCAGGCGCAATGGCTGCCGCCTCCGCCGAAGCCACCGCCTCCAAAACCGCCGCCACGCTTTCCGCCGCCGAAGCCGCTGCTGCGGGGCGGGGCGGGCTTATGCTTGGTGCCCACGGAGCCGGGACGGGGATGGCGGCCATCCGGGCCGGCGGGATACCACAGGCCGTGGACGAATACGTAGCGGGTGCCGAAGCCGCCGGCATAGCCGTCGTAGGCGGCGGCCCGGGCCACGAAGAAGATCACCAGAACGAATATCACGAATACGGTGAATACCCAGTTATCGGAATCGTCGGAATCGTCATAGGAGTCGTCGCCCCGGCTGTTATCCGGCAGATTATCCCGGCTGTTCTCCCAATACAGGGTGGAGGGCCAGCTGGCATATTCCACGGTGAAACTCAACCGGTCCCCCGGTTTCATATTGCTGGCGGTGAGCACATGGTCTCCGCCGGTCTGGCCGTCGGAGCCAACGCCCGCCACGGAGGCTGGGTCGTGCCACGTCAGGGTCATGACGTCCACCGGGGCGCTGTCGAACCAGCCGGGGGTATAGTCATAGGATACAGCCCCGCTGTCGCTGAGGGCATACATATACTCCTGCACCCAGCGGAAAGCGAAGTGGAAGGTCTCGTTGGCATCGTAGGACTGGGTGAAGTCGATGTAGGCGTAGCTGTTGTCGTGATCGATGCTCTGGATGTTGTCGGTGAGGGCCGTCATCTCCCGGATGGAACCGTTGGGGATGCCGATCTTGGCCCCGCCCTTCTGGGAGTTGGTGGCAGGCAGATCCTCCAGAGGCTTCCAGTCCAGCGTCACCTGAATCGTCAGACTGCCGTCCTCGGTGTTGGGAGTGACGTCCACCTGATAGTTGACGATCTCGTCGTAGATCTTGTCGGCGTGGGCGGTGCGGGCCGTCAGGGGCAGCAGACAGGCCGCCAGCAGCAGACACAGCAGCGCCCGGCAAATGGTCTTTTTCATGGTCAGCACCCCTCTCTGTTTCCCTCGCCCAGCTGGCAGATATGCTCCAGCTTGGCACTCTTGGCCCGGATGGCCCGGCAGGTCTCGCCGTCCCAGATGGCGGACCAGTCGTCGGTGAGGAGGTTCCCCAGCGTGGTGCCGCCCAGCCAGCTCTGGCAGGGAACTACCTGCCCGTCGGGGGTGACGGCCATGTTGCTCAGGCAGGCTCCGCAGCTGGGGATCAGGTGCAGGCCAAGGCTCCGGAGCGTCTCCTCCGGCAGCCAGCCGGGGCTGGTGAAGTCGATCTCCATGCCCAGCTCCTCCGCCGTCTCCACGGCCTGACGCAGCACGGCAGTCAGCTCCTCCTGCGTCAGGCGGGTGGCCTGGCTGGCCTCCGTCTCAGCGCCGCCGGAGGGAATGAGCCCGGAACAGGTGACGTATCGCACTCCCAGCTCATGCACAAAGCGGAGGGTAGCGGCATAATCCCGATTCAGGCTGCACAGCGGCGTGTTCACCGACGTCATCAGGCCCGCCGCCACAGCGTTGCGGACGCCCTGCACCGTGTCGTCGAAGCCCGGTGCGCCCACCAGCGTATTGTGGACAGCGGCATCGGCGCTGTACAGCGTCACCTGCACGCTGTCAAGGCTTGCCTCATACAGCCGGCGGCACAGCTCCGGCGTCAGCAAACGGCCGTTGGTGTTGAGGCGGGTCACGAACCACTGGGCGGCCTCCACCAGCTCCACCAGATCCGCCCGGAGGGTGGGTTCTCCGCCGGTGAAGGTCACCTGCGGGATATTGGCGTGGCGCAGGCGCTCCAGCGCCTCCTTCCACTGAGCGGTGGTCAGCTCCCGGCTCTCGCCCATGGGCTGTCCGGCGGCGTAGCAGTGGAGACACTTCTGATTGCAGTGCCATGCGCCGTCCTGCGTCATGGCGCTGACCATCAGGTCCATGCGGTGGGGCGCCGACATATAGGGGGCATAGTCCCCCAGACTTAGGGTTCCTACCTCCACCGGCGGCTCCTGCCCCCGTGCGATGGCGATGAGGCTCTCCATCAGCAGAGCAAGGTCCTCCCGCAGCTGCTCCGGCTTGGTCCGGGGGTAAACGCTGCGGGTGGCCGTCACGGCCTCCTCCGCCAGACGCTCCCAATCCACCTGCTCCACCTCACGGTCCGGGGCGTTGTCGCTCTCTGTGAAGAAGCTCTCCAAGGCCGCCATGAAGTTGGCCAGCAGAATGGCCCAGCTGAGATTCAGCGGGATCAGCTTGGCCCCGTTCAGCAGTAGAAGGAAGGGTTCGTCCTTCCCCTCCGCCCGTGGCGGGATCATGTGCAGCCGCACCACGCCCGGACCCTTGGGATCCAGTGTGATATGGCGAACGCAGCTCAGGTGCTGCTCCCAGAATTTTTTCTCACGACGGGTGATACGCATCCGAATCAGCCCTCCCTATCCTGTTATTCTCTGATTTACAGTATACCATATCTGCTGAAATGTGCAAGAACATCTATGGGGGAGGAGGTTCTTCTCTCGGCTATGATGCCGCAGCGCAGGTGCTGATGGGATGATTTTGTGGCTTTCCATAAAAAGGAGCCGCCCTGCAAGCAGAGCGGCCCAAGCGGGTGGGATATTGGAAAGCTTCCGATGCTTATGATATACCCGTCCGACAGTTTTGTAAATAGGAGCTTTTGGCGGAAAACAGGAACTTTTTCCGCTTCCTGTCGAATTTGTCGTGGATTTTAATTTTTTGTGAATTATCCACAAAAATAGGCAAAGCACCTTTTCAAACAGTATGCAACATGGTATAATGCCCACAAGGATAAGGGGAAACCTCTCCCCGACCCTTCCCCCCTTTTTGCAAAGGACACTTGGAAAGGAGCAAGCCACATGAAGTTCACATTTGCCTGTAAGAAAATTGCGCTGAACGACTCCATCAAGGAATATGCCGAGAAGAAGATCAGCAAGCTGGATCGGTACTTCCCGGAGGAGGCAGACGCCTTTGTGACCTTCGCCGTAGAAAAAAAGAACCGCTGCGTGGTGGAGCTGACCATCCGGGCCGCCAACGGCACGCTGTTTCGGGCGCAGGAGGAGGACCCCGACGGGGATATGCGGGGCGCCATTGACGAGGCGGTGGCCTTCATCGACCGCCGTATCCGCAAGAACAAGACCCGGCTGGCCCGGAATCTGCGCCCCGACGCTCTGACCTCCAATATCCCTGCCGAGTTCGATGTGGTGGAGGAGCCGGAGTACCATCTGGTGCGTACCAAGCGCTTCGCCGTGAAGCCTATGAGCACCGAGGAGGCTATTTTGCAGATGAACCTGCTGGATCACTCCTTCTATGTATTCCGCAGCGTGGAGACCGGCAATATCTGCGTGGTGTATCACCGCAACAACGGCGGCTACGGTCTCATCGAGACGGAGTAAGGCGCTGAAAGTAAGCGCTTTGTCATGGCATAGAGCATATGGGGTCCCGGACAAATGTCCGGGACCCTTTTTTGCTGCGCCGCCGGCAGGCAGCGGAAAGGGTTTCTGCCGGCAGGGATGGAAAAAGGGACGCCCCAGCGGGCGTCCCTTCTATGGTTTTGCGATCGTTATGGGGAAATTACTGGTTCTGCTCCGGCTTGTCGTCCTCCAGCAGGGTCTTGGCGGAGGCGGCCAAACCGGCCAGCCCCTGGATCTCGCTGGGGATGATGATCTTGGTGGCCTTTCCGTCAGCGGCCTTCTGGAAGGCTTCCAGCGCCTTCAGCTTGATGACCTGATCGTTGGGGGCGTTCTCGTTGAGCATCCGCATGGCGTCGGCCAGCGCCTGCTGCACCTTCATGATGGAGGCGGCCTCGGCCTCAGCGGCCATGATCTTGGCCTGCTTGGCGGCGTCGGCCTTCAGGATGGCGGATTGCTTCTCGCCCTCGGCCACCAGGATCTTACTGGCCTTCTCGCCCTCGGCCTGCAGGATGGACTCACGGCGCTCACGCTCGGCCTTCATCTGCTTCTCCATGGCGTTCTGGATCTCACGGGGCGGCAGGATGTTCTTCAGCTCCACACGGTTGACCTTGATGCCCCAGGGGTCCGTGGCCTCGTCCAGAATGGCACGCATCTTGGCGTTGATGGTATCACGGGAGGTAAGGCTCTGGTCCAGTTCCAGCTCGCCGATGATGTTGCGCAGGGTGGTGGCGGTGAGGTTCTCGATGGCATTCATGGGATACTCCACGCCGTAGGTATACAGCTTGGGATCGGTGATCTGGAAGTAGATCACGGTGTCGATCTGCATGGTGACGTTATCCTTGGTGATGACGGGCTGGGGATCGAAATCCGCCACCTGCTCCTTCAGGCTTACCTTCTTCACCACACGCTCAATGAAGGGGACCTTCAGATGCAGGCCCACGCCCCACACGGAGTGGAAGGCACCCAGCCGCTCCACCACATAGGCACGGGACTGCTGCACCACATAGATGTTGCGGACGATGATCACGAGCACCAGAATCACCAGAATGGCGATCCCTACGATACCGGGGACAGACAGATTGTTGGTAGGCATTTGTTCTTCCTCCTGTTTGTTTTATGAATGGACGGGCTGACCCGCTTCTTCCTCCACGAAGAGCCGCACGCCCTCCATGCGCTGTACCTTCACCAGCGTATCCTTCGGAATGACCCGGCCGCTGGCACTGCGGGCCGTCCACGTCTTGCCGTCGGCGTACACTGCTCCGGTGGGGACGGTATTGTCGATGGTCTCGGTGACACGGGCCGTCTGGCCCAGCACCCGGTCGGCGTTGGTGGGCGTCTCGTCCCTGTGGAGCATCTTCTGCACCAGCGGACGGGTCGCCGCCAGCGCCGCAATGCTCACCACGAAGAACAGGACGATCTGCACCCACAGGGCCGCCCCCAGCACCGCCGCCAGCAGACCGGCCACGGCGCCCAGCACGAACCAGATGGAGACCAGTCCCACCGTCACCGCTTCCACGATGCCAAAGACCACGATGGCTGCGATCCAAATGACGATCATAGCTCCTCCTTTCGGGTTTCCCCTTGGTTTCTGGCTTGATTATATCATATCCGGCGGCGGGATGCCACTGTTATTTCCATCCTGTTAAATTTTTGTCAAAATCGCCAAGAGACGGGCGGCGGCTTTGCCGGGGATGTGGAAAAGAGTGGGGATAAAGGAAGGGACGCCCAACCGGCGTCCCTCGTAATATATCGCTTCAAAGCATCAGAAGGTGTCCACGACCTGACCGTCGGCATCGTACAGGGTGCCATAGAGCCCCTCCGGCACGCCGGAGAGCCACAGGGGGATCAGCACATAGGGGCCACTGAGCTCTACGGAAAAGCTCTCCGGGCAGTGGTCCTGCTCCGGGATACCGGAGGTCTGGGAAATAGCGGAGCTGAGTCTATAATCCAGCGTCAGACGCCCCCCTTGGAGGTCACTGACATCGCCGCTGAGCACCAGCAGCGTCCGGGCCGGGTCACCGGTGGTGGTGAGCATCTTGTCAATGGCAGGCGATCTTCCGTACCGGCGGGTGGGATCGTCATCCGTCCGGGCCAGCAGACCGGCCTCCGGGCAGAGGTAGGTGTGTCCGCCGAAGCTGGCCTGCCGCAGCTGCGTCATGCTGACCTCGGTGCGGTCCGGCGTTTTCCAGAGCACGAAAATGTCATCTCCCACCTGCCGCTTGGCGTGGATGGAGAGGGTAGCCGGGTCCACCCCGGCGTACTCCGCCACCTGCTGATACACGACCTCCACAGAGTCGTCGTAGCGGACATAGCCGGACTGTGTCAGGTGCAGATACTGGCAGATAGCCGTCCCCATGAAAACCAGTACAAACCCCGCCGCCAGACCTGCCAACAGGTAGAGATACTTTTTCATTGTCCGTCCTCCTTTTCTCGTCGGTTGAATAGCCAGCCCAAAGCGCCCCACAGGAACAGCAGAACGCCGCCCAGCCGGACACAGGGGATCACTTCCACCAGAATGTAGTCGATGCAGGGGATAGACCAATAGGAATTGATGAGCAGTGCCAGTGCCTGGAGGATCCAACCCAAAAAGGGCGCCGCCACAGCCACAACGACCCCGGCGATCATAAGCCCCCCGAAGGGTGCAGGTACACTCGTTTTACGCATATTCGTCAGACTCCTTCTTATTCACTTGTCATTTGATGAACCCGTATTTTTCAGCGACCCATTGGTATCACCCATCCCTCTCTTGTCACAAAAATCTCTCTTTCACAGGGTAGTAAACCGTTCCTGCGGGAAAACCCTCACATTTGAGGGTGTTTTTCTGCATTGTATCACGGCGGAGGCAGTGCGTCCAGCATTTCGCACGCAGTATGGCAATTTTCAGATTTTTACACAGAGGATCGGGGGATGCTTCGTCATTTCTCCCAAGTAAGCTCCGGGATGGGGATGGAGATATCCGCCTCCGGGAAGGGGGCCTTCTTGTCCTCCCGCACCCACATGGGGCGGACATTGTCGGCGGCAAACTGCCGCTCCACGCTGGGGACTCTGGCGGTGGCGTACAGCAGTCCCTCCGGACCGTAGACCTCCAGCAGCAGGACACACACCATGCTGCTGTTGCCGACGTAGGCGGCCACCGCCAGCTTTCCGTCCTGATAGGCCATGGCGAAGTTGGTCGCCACGGTATACGGCATGGCATCCTCATCGCCCTGCTTCTCCGGCTCCGGATCGGTGAAGCTGACGGTATAGCCGGTGACGTAGGCGGTCTGTGTGGGGCAGGTGTAGTCCAGATGATAGCCCTCCTCCGTCCGGGACAGCACCGTCAGCTGATTATCCCAGAGCACCACGATGAAGCCGTCCCGGATGGTCAGAGTATGATACCCGCCCGTGCCGGGATCCGACTCCGGCACCGGGCCGAGGGACAGCTCCTGCAGCAGGCGGTAGGTGCCGCCCTCCAGCAGGCGCAGCACCAGCTGGCCGTCCTCCTGCGTCATGAGATACACCGTGCCGCCGAGCTCCTCCTGCTTCAGGGTCACCACCTGCTGGCGGGTGATATCCAGGGAGTACACCAGCTGGCGGCGGGACGGCACGGGGGTGCTGCTCCCGTCATCATTCGTCTGCACCGGGACGTACCACAGGCCATAGCCCTCCGGCGCCCAGTCGGGCTGGGGCTGCGCCGCCGGGTCGATGCCCAGAGTGGTGAGGGTGCCGCCCTCCAGCGGCAGGCTGAAGGGAGTGAAGTACATGGCGGAGGAGATCCCGGTGAAGTCGTAGCCGTTGATCTCATAGCTGCCGTCTGCGTTGCGGGCCAGCGCCACGGTGAGGTCGTCGGACGCTCTCACCGGGATGCTCAGGGCCGGGAAGGGTACGGTATCGCCAATGTCCCACGGGCCGTAGGCATCGCAAAAGTCTCCGCCGCCGGGCCAGGAGGCGCCGCTGAGGGACAGGGGCAGGTCCTGCCAGTAGTCCGCCAGATGCACCGTCACGTCCACCAGCTCCTCGCCGGAGGCACGGGCCTGCCGCAGGACCTCCCGGCAGATGGGGTCGCTGTCGTCCTCCTGATTGACCAGCAGGCACTGGATGTTGTAGCCATAGCCGTCAAAGATCCACTGCCCGCTCCGATCGCTGTACGCCAGCCGGAAGGATGCGTCGGTGGCGTCGGCGGCAGGGTCGTAGTCCATGCGCCATTGCAGGCGGTTTTGCTCCATGCCGATGCGGGCGGCCATATGCAGGCCCTCTGCGGCGGCGGGATTGCCAATGGTACAGGCGTCCGTCATCGTCAGCGGCAGGGCCTTGGAGCCCAAGGCCATAGCGGCAGCCGTCAGGGCCACGGCACACACCAGCGTCAGGGCCAAAATGGCTCTCCATGTGCGTTTCATGTCACCCCTCCTCGTCCGGCAGCTGGCTCAGGGCCTTGCGGACCCGATCCGCCTGATAGTGATACGTCTGCTTCACACGGGTCACCAGATCCTCGTCCTCCATCTCCTGCTGGGAGATGTCTCCGATGAGCCGCCCCTGCCGCAGCAGGACAGCACGGGACAGGAAAGTCTTGACCTCCTCCAGCAGATGGGTGGAGAGGATCACCGTCTCGTGATCCGACAGCAGGCCCAGCATCACCCGGTAGAAGTCCTCCCGGTTGAAGAGATCGCTGCCGGAGAAGGGCTCGTCCATGAGGATGTAGTCCGCCCCCTGTGACAGGGCCAGCGTCACCTCCAGCTGGTTCTTCATGCCGGTGGAAAAACTCCGCAGGGGCTTGTGCAGCGGCAGCTGAAAGAACTCCGTCAGCAGGCGGAACCGCCGATCGTTGAAGGCAGGGAAATGGGCCTGATAGAAGTCCCGGTGATCCGCCGGGGACAGGGCCGGAAAGAAGGAGTGCTCGCAGGTGGCAAAGGACAACCGGTGGATATTCCCCGGCCCGATGGCCTCGCCGTCCAGCGTCACAACGCCCTCGTGGCGCAGATAGCCCAAAATACACTTCATCAACGTGGTCTTTCCGGCACCGTTCTCCCCCAACAGCCCCACGATCTGCCCCTGCGGGATGGTCAGCGACACATCCGACAGGGCCTCCTTGTCCCGATATTTCTTTGTTACATGAGAAATTTCCAGCATAACGGTTCCCTCCTTCAGCTTCATATTCCGAATAATCCGTGGCCCAAGGTCTGCGCCGGGGTAATGAGACGCCAAGCCGCCCAGCACAGCACCGACAGCGCCGCCGCAGCCGCTATGCAGGCCGCCATCCACCGCAGCGGCACCGTCCACACCTGACGGCGCAGGGTGCGGCCGCCATCCGGCAGGCGCCGCATGAGATAGATGCTGCGCCCGCCCTGATAGTAGGAGGCGTACAGCACCGTGGCCGACAGCAGCGCCCC
Source organism: Vescimonas coprocola (assembly GCF_018408575.1). Classification (NCBI taxonomy): domain Bacteria; kingdom Bacillati; phylum Bacillota; class Clostridia; order Eubacteriales; family Oscillospiraceae; genus Vescimonas; species Vescimonas coprocola. The sequence continues at coordinate 31,509 of NZ_AP023418.1, read as the reverse complement.
CAAGGCGAACAGGGCCATCAGCACCAGCGCAGGCTCCATGGTCTGCCAGAAGGGCAGCATTCTTGCCCCCGCCCGCACCACGGAGCGGTTTCGCACCGGGTCCCACTCCATCAAGCTCTGATAGGCGCTGCCATAGCGGCAGGCAAAAAGGATGCCGCCCCCAAAAACGGCCCCCAGCAGGGTACCACGGATGATGCCGGCCATACGCCCGGCCTCCACGTTGGGGGGTAGGGCCGCCGTCAGGCCCTCCCGCGAAAACCAACTACACTTCACGGCGCTCACCTCCTGTCAGAAGCAGGGTCAGCGTGCAGCCGGCCATGGCCAGCGCCGCCAGCAGCATCGCCATCCACGCATTGTCGGCGACATCCACCGTGAAGGTAAACATCGTGACACCCACCGTCAGCAGTGGCCACAGACACAGCCGTCCCCGCCGCTGGCTCCGGATGAACAGGGCCGCCGCCAGTGCATTGGCCATCAGCAGCGCCAGATCCGTCACCCACACCGCCGCATCTGCCAGCGGCAGCAGGTGGTGCAGGAAGGAGTCGCTGTACACCAGCAGCATCAGGGATTGGGGGCCGACACCCCAGTTGGGCTCCAGCCCCTGAAGCTTCAGCTGCATCCCCAGCAGCGCTGCCGTCGCCACCAGCGCCCACAGCACCAGCAGCATGGCGGCGTGGTACGCCGCCCACCACAGATCCACCAGCTCCTCCCGCAGGCGCAGGCGGCGAACCGTGTAGGCCGTCTGGCTGCCGAAGCCGCAGCCCCCCAGGCACAGCATGACCATCACCATCAGATAGCCCACGGCGGCAGCCAGCGGCGCCGCTCCCACACCGGCGGCACCGCCTGTGTTTTCGGGATTTTCCAGATACGTCAGCACACCCACCGCCAGTGCCGTCAGTCCGGAGGCAATGAGTACCGGGACCATGCTGGCCCGTGCCGCCAGTCCCATCACCGAAAGCTGCTTGTTCATTCCGTCTCCTCCTCTGCATACAGTCTCTCAAACAGGCTCCAGGCACTCTGCCTGTCCAGCCCCATGCGCTTCATACTGCGGACCATGGCACGCAGCTCCGTCTCGGTCAGCTCCTGCCGCAGCGCCGCCACCCGTCCGGCGTCGGCGTGGACGCAGCTCTTGGCTCCGGTATGGGATTCCACCAGTCCCTCCTCCTCCATCATGCGATAGGCCTTCTGTACCGTGTTGGGGTTCACCGCCAGCAGCGCCGACAGCACCCGCCGGGAGGGCAGCTCCTCCCCGTCCCGGATGGTCCCGGCTGCGATCCCCTGCTTGACATAGCGGATGATCTGCTGGTAGATGGGTACGCCCTCCGCCTGCATAAAGGAATCAAACTGTATCATGGCATCGCCTCCTTCAACCGTATTACTCGTATAGTACGCTTTCTAACCGTATTATACGAGTAGTACGGTTTGCTGTCAAGCCCTCCGGTGAAATTTTTTGCCGCTCTTGCGCTTTGGGGGAATATCCGATATACTGGGAGAAACAGGGCGCAGCCCCTGTCCGTGAATCATACTGAGAGGACCATCGTCTATGGAAACGTATCTGATCCCCTGCCTGCTGGGGCTTGAAAAGCTGGTAAGCGACGAAGTGAAAAGACTGGGCCTGCAGGAGGTGCAGGCGGAGAACGGCCGCATCCTCTGCCGGGGAACGCTGGCGGATGCGGCACGGCTGAACCTGAACCTGCGGTGCGGCGCACGGGTGCTGCTGGTGCTGGGCCGCTTCCCGGCCCGCAGCTTCGAGGAGCTGTTTCAGGGGACCCGTGCCATTGCGTGGGAGGACTATCTGCCGGAGAACGCCGCCTTCCCGGTGAAGGGCTACTCCATTTCCTCCCAGCTGCACTCCGTGCCGGCCTGCCAGTCCATCATCAAGAAGGCCATGGTGGAGCGGATGAAGGCCCATTATCACCGGGAGCAGTTCCCGGAGGACGGTGTGAAGTATCAGGTGCGCTTCTCCCTGTTCAAGGACGAGGCAGCCCTGTGTCTGGATACCTCCGGTGAGGGGCTTTACAAGCGGGGCTACCGGGCCGTGGGCGTGGAGGCTCCCCTGCGGGAGACGCTGGCGGCGGCCATGGTGTTGCTGTCCCGCTATCGGGGGAAGGACCCCTTCTGCGACCCCTTCTGCGGCTCCGGCACCATTCCCATCGAGGCGGCGCTCATTGCCAAAAACCGTGCGCCGGGACTGGACCGCAGCTTCGACGCCCAGAGGTGGGCGTTCCTTCCGGCCAAGGTGTGGATGGATGCGGCGGACGAGGCCATGGACAAGGAATTCCACGGCCACTACGACATCTGGGGCGGCGACATCGACCCCCGTGCCGTGGCCATTGCCAGGGACAATGCCCGCAAGGCGGGGGTGGAGGATATGATCCGCTTCGAGGTGGCGGACATGAGAGACTTCCGCCGGGACAGCACCTACGGCCAGTTGGTGACCAATCCCCCCTACGGCGAGCGGCTGATGGAGAAGCGGGAGGCCGAGGACCTGTACCGGGAGCTGGGACAGGTTTGGCGTCGGCTGCCGGAGGGCTGGCGGACGCTGGTGCTCAGCAGCCATACGGAGTTCGAACGCTCCTTCGGACGGCCCGCCGCCAAGAAGCGCAAGCTCTACAACGGCATGATCAAGTGCGATCTGTTCATGTACGGCAATGTGTAAGGGCTCCGTCAAAATTCCACGGTCTTCCCCACAAGTTTTCAATTTGTTCATTCAATTTTCTACCCTGATGCTACAATAGCCTTTGTAACTTTTTCTTAAAGACCCGGGAGGCGTTTGCTATGAAGCACGTTTTCATCATCAATCCCACGGCGGGCAAGTCCGACAGCCGCCAAAAAATCTATGATATGGCGGAGAAGCTGAGGCAGGAGCACGGACTGGAGGTGCAGTGCCTGCTGACCAAGAAGCAGGGCCACGCCACGGAGATCGCCCGCCGCCTGTGCCAGAGCGGTGAGGAACTGCGATTCTACGCCTGCGGCGGCGACGGCACCGTCAACGAGGTGGCCAACGGCATCATCGGCTACGACAATGCCGCCATGACCGTCATCCCCGTGGGAACCGGCAACGACTTCCTGAAAAACTTTGGCCCGGAGGATATGGAGAAATTCCGGGATGCCGAAAATCTGTGGGACGCTCCCCAATTCCCTATAGACGCCATCGACGTCAACGGCCGCATCGCCTTGACCATCGCCTGCTCCGGACTGGACGCACGGGTGGCCAAGGACGTACATAACTTCAGCGAGAGTCCCATTCTGGACGGCAAGAGCAGCTATATCGTGTCCCTGATGGTGAATTTCCTCTTCAAGGGCATCGGCTCCCACTGGACGGTGGAGCTGGACGGCGAGGCCGTGGAGGATGACTATGCCTTGGTAGCGGTGTGCAACGGCCGCTACTACGGCGGCGGCTTCATGCCGGTGGCGGAGGCCCGGATGGATGACGGCGTTCTGAACACGCTGGTGGTGAAGAAGGTCAGCCGCCTGACCTTTATAAAGTTCGTCAATCCCTACTCCAAGGGGCAATACTATAAGTTTCCCCATCTGGCCCGATGTTCCACCCCCAAGGTCATCCGCATCCGCTCGGAAAAGCCGGACATCGTTACCTGTCTCGACGGCGAGTGCATCACCTCCGACGATGTGACCATCCAGATCTCCGACAAGCGGCTGAACTTCTTCGGCCCTGCCGGATGCAGCTGCAACCGAACCGCTCGGAAGCCCCTAATTTAATATTTTGTGAACTTTTCAAAATTTTCCGTTTTCCCCCTTGCAAAACCGGAAAAGTGTGGTATGATAATCAGCGTTAGCACTCCTGAACAGTGAGTGCTAACGCTGATTTCGTTTTTAATAAAAGATATAAGGAGGAACCAACCATGAAACTGACACCGCTTGCTGATCGTGTGGTGCTGAAGATGACGGAGGCGGAGGAGACCACCAAGGGCGGCATCATCCTCACCGGCTCCGCTAAGGAGAAGCCCTCTGTGGCCGAGGTCATTGCCGTCGGCCCCGGCGGCGTGGTGGACGGCAAGACTGTCACCATGAGCGTCAAGCCCGGCGACAAGGTCATCACCGACAAGTACGCCGGCACCAAGGTCACTCTGGAGGATGTGGAGTATATCATCGTCAAGCAGGGCGACATTCTGGCCATCGTCGAGTAAGACTTCTGCGCTGTCATTGTGAGACCGGTCCGCAGACTGGTCGTGGCGATCCGTTCTCCCCGGCCTTATAGAAAGGGTATTACGGATCCCCACGGTCGCTTTGCTCCCTCGGAATGACATTTTTGTAAAATCATTATCTGCAATATAGGAGGCAATCAATATGTCCAAGATCATTAAGCGTGGCGACGAGGCCCGCAAGGCGCTGGAGTCCGGCGTCAATCAGCTGGCGGATACCGTAAAGGTCACTCTGGGTCCCAAGGGCCGCAATGTGGTGCTGGATAAGAAGTTCGGCACTCCCCTGATCACCAACGACGGCGTATCCATCGCCAAGGAGATCGAGCTGGACGATCCGTTTGAGAACATGGGTGCTCAGCTGGTGCGTGAGGTTTCCACCAAGACCAACGATGTGGCCGGCGACGGTACCACCACCGCCACCCTGCTGGCACAGGCCATGGTTCGTGAGGGCCTGAAGAATCTGGCCGCCGGTGCCAACCCCATCGTCATGAAGAAGGGTATGTCCAAGGCCGTGGAGGCCGCCGTAACCGCCATCCGTGCCCAGAGCCAGAAGGTCAACGGCACCGATGACATCGCCCGTGTGGGTACCGTCTCCTCCGGCGATGCCTTCATCGGCAAGCTGATCGCCGAGGCCATGGAGAAGGTCTCCTCCGACGGTGTGATCACCATCGAGGAGTCCAAGACCGCCGAGACCTACTCCGAGGTGGTGGAGGGCATGATGTTCGACCGTGGCTACATCACCCCCTACATGGTCACCGATACCGAGAAGATGGAGGCCGTCATCGACGACGCCTACATCCTCATCACCGATAAGAAGATCTCCGTCATCTCCGACATCCTGCCCCTGCTGGAGCAGCTGGTGCAGGCCGGCAAGAAGCTGTTCATCATCGCTGAGGATGTTGAGGGCGAGGCCCTGAGCACCCTGATCGTGAACCGTCTGCGTGGCACCCTGAACGTGGTGTGCGTCAAGGCCCCCGGCTTCGGTGACCGCCGCAAGGAGATGCTGCAGGATATCGCCATCCTCACCGGCGGTCAGGTCATCAGCGAGGAGCTGGGTCTGACCCTGAAGGACGCCACCGTGGATATGCTGGGCCGTGCCCGTCAGGTGAAGGTCACCAAGGAGAACACCATCATCGTGGACGGCATGGGCGACAAGCAGGCTATTGCCGACCGTGTGGCTCAGATCCGCAACCAGATCGGCCTGACCACCAGCGAGTACGATAAGGAGAAGCTGCAGGAGCGTCTGGCCAAGATGGCCGGCGGCGTGGCCGTCATCAAGGTAGGCGCTGCTACCGAGACTGAGATGAAGGAGAAGAAGCTCCGCATCGAGGACGCTCTGAACGCCACCAAGGCCGCTGTGGAAGAGGGCATCGTGGCTGGCGGCGGCACCATCTATGTCAACGTCATCCCCGCTGTCACCGCCCTGCTGAACGAGGTGGAGGGCGATGAAAAGACCGGCGTGCAGATCGTGGCCAAGGCTCTGGAGGAGCCCATCCGCCAGATCGCTGCCAATGCCGGTCTGGACGGCTCCGTCATTCTGGAGAAGGTCCGTACCTCCGGCAAGAACGGCTACGGCTTCGACGCCTACAAGGAGGAGTACTGCGACATGATTGCCAGCGGCATCGTGGATCCCGCCAAGGTGACCCGCTCCGCTCTGGAGAATGCCGCCAGCGTCTCCGGCATGGTGCTGACCACCGAGTCTCTGGTGGCCGACAAGCCCCAGCCTCCCGCACCCGCTGCTCCCGCTCCCGAAATGGGCGGCATGGGCGGCATGTATTAAGACTCGCCGCAAAACCTTGAAATTGCTTGATTTTTTGAGTGGGCAAAAGCGGATTTACGCTAAACTTATGCCAAAAATTCAAGCGCATGATCGGGTAACAGAAATCGGCACCTGCCTCAAAAGCAGGTGCCGATTTTTTCTTATTTGCGTTTCCGTTTTCCCTTGCCGTGCGACAACTGCGGTCGTGCTTTCCCGCGCTGGTTGATGGGCTTTTCAAGTACTTGGACAGCTTGAGTATTTCAATCAGCGAGACGAACTGCTCTTTGGAGAGCTTGTCATAATCAATACCAAAATATTATAACGGAACGGAGACAGGCAAGGCCTGTCTCCGTTCCGTTATAAACGATAGCATCACAACAGCGGGGCCACCAGCTTCATAAGGCTGCCGCCCAGCTTATAGCCCAGCTTCTCATGGCGGATGGTTTCCGGCGTCACCCGGCGGCACTGCTCCAGCGTCCGCTGGAAATCCCGCTCCACGTCGCCCACGGTAGGGCCGCCGTAGAGATACGCCGCACACTCAAAGTGATGGTACAGGCTCCGGTAATCCAGATTGATGGTACCAACCACCGCCTTCACGTCGTCGCTGGCAAAGATCTTGGCGTGGACAAAGCCCGGTGTATACTCGTACAGCTTCACTCCCGCCGCCGTCAGGTACTGATAGTGAGATTTTGCCAGCGCATAGGCGGCCTTCTTGTCCGGAATACCCGGCAGGATCAGCTTCACATCCACTCCACGCTGGGCAGCGAATTTCAGGGCCGTCTCCATCTCATTATCCAGAATGAGGTAGGGTGTCATGATATGTACATAGTCCTTGGCCCGGTTGAGAATGTCCATATAGACACTCTCTCCCACCTTGTAATCGTCCAGTGGACAGTCGCAGTAGGGCATCACATAGCCCTCCGCCTCCACCGGCGGCGAGGGCAGCAGGGCCTCATCCCAGCGAGGCTCCTTTTCCGTCAGATTCCACATTTGTAAGAACATCAGGGTAAAGCTCTGCACCGCCTCTCCCCGCAGGAGGATGGCGGTATCCTTCCAGTGGCCGAAGCGCTCCTTGCGGTTGATGTACTCATCCGCCAGATTTACGCCGCCGGTGAAGGCCACCTTGCCGTCGATGACCAGGATTTTCCGGTGATCCCGGTAGTTATAGTGGGTGGAGAGGAAGGGCTGGATGGGGGCAAAGGCCTTGCAGCGGATGCCCAGCTTTTCCAGCCGCCGGGGATAGTCCCACGGCAGGGTGGAGATCTCCAGCATCCCGTCGTACAGCACCCGCACGTCCACGCCCTGCGCCGCCTTGTCCGCCAGAATTTTCAAAATGCTGCCCCACATATACCCCTCATCGATGATGAAGTACTCCAGAAAAATGAACTTCTCCGCCTTTTGCAGCTCCTCCAGCAGCGCCGCAAACTTGTCCTCTCCCTGTGGGAAGAACTTCGTCTCCGTGTTGGCATACAGGGGAAAAGAGCCGCTGCGGTTGAGATAGCGGCACAGATCGTCGGTGCCGGAGGACTCGATCTCCGGGTCCCGCAGCACCTCCGGATCCTGATGCAGCAGATCCCGGCTCTCGTCGATCCGCTGCTGCACCAGCCGCTTCAGGGTGCGGTGGCCCACGTCCTTCTCCGTGAACCAGAGGAAGATGCTGGCAGGAATGGGGATCACCGCCAGCAGGAACATCCACGTCAGCTTCCCCGTGGCGTCCATGTCGCTGTTAAAGAGATGGAAAAACATCAGCACGGTGAACACGCCCTGCACCGCCGCAAACCACTCGAAATCGTTGTTGAACCAGCGCCACATCATCCACAGAAGCACCAGCTCCAGAATCAGCAGCAGCGCCATGAGGCCAAACCGGCTGAACACCACCCGCAGGAGGCCCTTGCGACTCTTTTTCACCAGCCGCAGCACATTCTCCTGCTCCCGCTTTTTCTTGTCCAAATGCTCCACCCCTTCGCCGTCGGAAATAACTCACTTATTATATATGGTATCATCTACCGTCTCCCCTGTCAAGAAAAGGGCAGACAGACACCCCGGAGGCTGGGCCTCCGGGGTGTGCGGTTACTCTTCGTTCTTTTTCTTCTGCTGCTCCTCCAGCCGGCGGCCTACCTTCTTCATCAGTTCCAGACACAGCATGGAGCTGATGCCCAGCAGAGCCACCGCCAGAGCGATCTGATGCCGCATGGTCCCACCTCCTGTGTTTTATGAGGTACTTCCATTGTAGCAGATACCGCCGCTTCTGTCAAAGCCTCAGCCGATGTAGCCGGCCTCCCGCAGCAGGGTCTTGGCCCGCTCCTCGTTGGCATCGCTGACCAGCACCAGCGGGCCGGTGCAGCCCATAGCGGACTCGGCATAGATATCCTTGGCCCACAGCACCTGCACGGCGGCCTCGATGTCCATGACCTCGATGCCGGGGATGCCTGCGGTGCAGGGCTCCTTGGCGGGAGCCTTCACCTCGGCCTTGGCTGCCGCCGGAGCGGAGGCCTCCCGCTTCTGGCGCAGGAGCTCCTCCAGCCCGGCCTTGTCGGCCAGCGCAAACTCCGCCTTGGCAATCTTCTGTACACCGCCCCGCACCAGCTCGTCAGCAAAGGACAGAGCGTTGGCGATGAGGGGGGCGCCGGAAGCACGGGAGATGATGAGCACCAGCTTGTCATAGTCCCGGCCGATGCCGGGGCCATAGCCGTAGCCGGTGGACTCGAAGCTGCCGCCGGTGGTGAAGGAGCTGAGCATCTTGATGAGCACGTTGCCCGTCAGGGAGTCGCACACCATCACGTCGGGGGTCCCCTGAAGCACATCGTTGCCCCGCATCACGGCGCCGCCGTCGGCCCGGACGGACTCGGCAAAGCGGATGGGATAACCCGCCTGCTGCAGCTGGCGCAGCGCCGTCTCGCAGGCCCGTGCGCCGTCCACGTTGAGGATGCCCACGGTGGGCTCCTGAATCCCGCAGGCCTTAGCGGTGATGATGCCGTAAATGGTGTTGAGGATCATGCCCTCCAGGCGATTGGCGCTGGAGGTACCGGTGGTGGTGGCCAGAAACATGGACTTACCACGGGCGGGCGTTACCACCCGTCCCACAGTGGACACGCCGATGGGGAAGGGGAAATGCATGGTGACGGCAGCGTCCGCCGCACCGCTCTCCAGCAGCTCCACCATCTTGCGGTGGCCCGCCTCCTCGTCCGCCACGGGGACGGTGGTCACACCCTCCCCCTCCAGCGTGCCGATGTAGGACACATCCAGCCCCACACGGGCGGCCATCACCGCCGCCTGCATGGAGTTCTCCTCCCCGTGCTCGCTGCCCATGCCGGTCAGCAGCAGGCGGGGACGGCGGCCGGAGCGGCCGGTCTCCAGATACTCCGCCACCTCACGGAAGGTCTCCACGATGGTCTGATTTACGTTCTTCATGCTTACTCCCCCATCTGCGCTGCCAGCGTCTCGGCAAAGCCACGCATGGCGTCTGCGATCATGTGACGGATCTGGGTATCGTCCACGGCGGGAGCGGCTTCCTCCTTGCCGGGGTTGGCCTCGATGACGAAGGAAACGCCGTCAAAGAGGTTGGTGAGGCGGCCCAGGAACAGAGAACCCTTACCAATGACCATGACACGCTTGATATCGCCGGCCAGCAATGCCTCCCGTGCAAAGCCCACATAGGGAACACCGGAGGGAATATGACCCTGGGTGGGAGCGAAGCCGGTGAGGCCGTGCTCCACAGTGAAGTTGGCCAGCTCAGCCCGCTGCAGCTCGCCCCGCTTCACGGCCAGAGCACCGATCATCTTGTAGTTGGCCAGCGGCACATCGCCGGCGCCGGCGGGCTTGGTGATGTCGGGGTTCTGCATCTCCGGGGAATACTTGTCGATATCGGTGATCTTCAGGCCGTTGCGATCCAGCGGATCGGTGACCAGAGAGGTGATGACGGCCTGCGGAGCAGAGCCGGTGCCAACACTGTGGCGGCCCAGCATATTCAGATTGATAAAGGGGTTCACGCCGTCGTCCTGCGTGATGACCACGGCAAAGCCGCCGATCATATCCTCCAGAGCGGGCAGGCCCTTCTTCACATGGTCCTTGCCGTTCATGCCCAGCTTGGCGGTGCAGCCGCCGGCGGTGACCACCACGGTGTGGTAAGCGCCGCTGGCCACCAGCGCCGCCGCCTCGATCATGGCGTGGGCGGGGGCAGCGCAGAAGGCACGGCAGTCGGAGCCGGAGGCGTTGTTCAGCCCGGCGATCTCCGCAGCGGACTTGGCGAAGTTGCCGCCGCCACGCTGGTTGATATCGCCGCAGGCCTCCTCGGCACAGTCGATGACGTACTCCACCTGATTGCGGTCGATGCCGGTGACGTGGATCACGTTCAGCAGGGCCAGCACGGAGGATGCCTTGGACACCAGATTCTCGTGCATGACGTGGGCGGAAAGATTGGCGTCAATATCGTGGGCCCGCTTCACGCAGCCCACCAGCTGGCCCAGATGATACAGTCCCTCGGCGCCCTCTTCCTCTACCAGCCGCTGGATCTCCTCCAGCGAATTGCCGTTTTTCAAGCGGTCCAGCACGCTCTGCTCCATGACGGGGTTGGCGGCCAGCGCCTCCCGGTTGGCAGCCACGAATTCGGCCTCCAGTTCCACCAGATCGAACACGTCGCAGGCCTGCATCAGCAGCAGGAACTCGTTCTGGGGCATCATCTGGCCGAACTTGCCGTACCGCTCGTGGCAGTCGCACTCCTTGTCGCACCAGGGCTGGGCCACTGCCGCCAGTTCATCCGGGGTCTTGTTGCCAATGTAGACTTGATTGGGCCAATAGGCCACCGCCTGCTCGAAGCTGCGGATGTGGCTGGGCAGCTCCTTGAGATACTCGCTGTCGGGGTTGACGATACGCTCTGTTGTCTGGGTAGTGCCGTTGTGCAGCACCATATCGGGGGTATGAGCCAGAACATAGCCGGCTCCACGGATGACACTTTTCATAGGTCAGATCACCTTTCGTATGTATGGGCGTGTAAAATCCCTGAGTTGTATACAATTTTATATATAGAATAGAGAGGGATGGCGGTGTGCCATCCCTCTCTGGGTGAGACCATTAGTCTTTGAAGGCACAATACTGTTCACGGATACTGGTCATTTCGCTGACGATATCGTCAACGTCCAGCACCATCTCCATCATACCGACCTGCTCATCATAGACAGCTTCATCAAACTCTGCCTTGACTTCCGGCTCACATACATGATAAACCCTGAGTCCCAACGAGACTCCTGCCAAAGGACCTGCAAAAGTGGGGTCACCGTTCGTCACGGTCTCGGCTGCCAAACCGGCACCCTCGCCCTCGGCAGCACCCAGCAGAACCACAATGTTTTCTGCTCCGTACTGCTCCACGAACTCCTTGACTCTCTTCTGATTCTCCAGATCCATAGCACCTGCGGCCGTTCAGACGAAGCACTCGGTAGAGGAGAACACGACTTCGGCGCCGGCGCTCTCGGCACAGGCCGCAATGGCCATACCGGGGACACCGTCACGGTCACCGATGACGATGGCCTTTCTGCCCTTGAGAATACTCATTTCTATTTTCCTCCTTCCTTTCAGATTTTTATTCCATGCCCATGGGGCGGGAAAACAAAGGAATGAGTTTTCAGCAATGCTTGAGGATCATTGCCTCGATGCTCTCAGCGGTGGCGTCATCCTTCACCACGGAGTCGATCATCTGGCCGTTCTCATAGATGGCCATGACCGGCAGACCCAGCACCTTCTGGCTGATGGCCAGACGGCGGGCCTTGGTGGTGTTCAGGGAGCAGAACTTCATCTTGTCACCGTACTTCTCGGAATACTCGTGTACATAGGGCATCAGCGCAGCGCAGGGTACGCAGCCGTCACCGTAAAAGTCCACGAAAACCTTGCCCTCTGCCTTGAGGACTTCCGCCTCGAAATTTTCCTTGGTCAGATCCAGCATAGTAATGAACTCCTTTCAAAAATCACTTCTGAGCGCTGATATACTTGTAGCACTGCATGGCGGCGATGGCGCCGTCGGCGCAGGCTGTCACCACCTGACGCAGGGGGGTCACCCGCACGTCGCCGGCGGCAAATACACCGGGGATGTTGGTACGCATACACTCGTCGGTCTTGATGTAGCCGCCCTCCATGTCCAGAACGCCGTCGAACATCCCGGTGGTCTTTTTGCCGGTGAAGCCGAACAGGCCGAAGAAGCCGTCCTCCTCATCGGCATGGAGCACCGTCTCCTCGCCGGTCTTGGTGTTCTTCAGGACGATCTCGCTGAGCAGCTCATCGCCGCCCACGTCCTCCACCTCTTCATTGCACAGAACGTGGATCTTAGGCTCGGCGTCCAGACGCTCCTTCAGCATGGGGGACACCGTCAGAGCCGGACCTTTGTGGATCATGGTGACCTTTCTGGCATAGCCTGCCAGATACAGGGACTCCTCGGCGGCGATGCCGTTGCCGCCCACCACGTAGATCTCGAAGTCCTCGAAGAAGTTGGCGTCGCACACGGCGCAGTAGCTGATGCCCTTGCCCACATACTTGGCCTCGTTCTTGCAGCCGATGGAGCGGGTCATGGCACCGGTGCAGACGATAACGGTCTTGCCCAGATACTCGCCCTTGCTGCCCACGAACTTCTTCACGGGGCCGCTGAAATCGCAGGCGGTGATGGTATCGCTGACACGCTCGCAGCCGAACTTTTTGCACTGCTCGGTCATGGGAGCCACCAGCTCCTGACCGGTCATGCCGTCCACCTTGGACTGGCCGGGATAGTTTTCGATGTCATGGGTCACGGCGATCTGGCCGCCGTCGATGCCCTTTTCCAGGATCAGCACGCTCAGGCGGCTGCGGCCTGCATACAGACCGGCAGCCAGACCCGCAGGGCCTCCACCCAAGATGACTACATCATAAATCTTATTGTCCATAGTAATGGCTCCTGTCAATCAGTAAATACGGCGTTGCTCTCGCCGGACACGGATCCACCGCCCTCGGTCAGCAGGTTCAAAGCGCCCATGACGATCTCACGACGGCGGTTCATCTCCTTCTCAGGAGGCAGGTTGGGATCGCCGGTGGGATAGGGGATAGCCTGAGCGCCGAAAATACGGGCCGCACCGACGGTCTTGGAAATGGGGGTAACTGTGCAGATATGAGTGGCGGGGATACCAGCCTTCTCCAGCTGCTTCACGATCGTTGCACCGCAACGTGTACAGGTACCTCAGGTACTGGTCAGAATGACGCCATTGACCCCGGCGGACACAAGCCGCTCAGCGATCTCCTGGCCCATTCTGGTGGAGTCAGCAACGGAAGTGGAGTTACCGGTGGTAGAGATCAGCGCCGGATACACACTGCCGATGATGCCTTCCTTCTCCAGCATTTTCAGCATATCATAGGGGGCGACCCGGTTGGGGTCGTTGTTGGCGTACACGGGGTCGAAGCCGGCGTGGACGGACTCCCACTTGCCGCTCTCCAGCGTGTCGCCCTCCACGGGGTACTCCTTCCAGAACTTGGCGGTAGCCGCCACCATGTGGTCGGGGTTGCCCATGGGGACCATGCCGCCGGTGGTGCAGAGGGCGATCTTGGCCTTGCTGAGGTCGGCAATGGGGGCAGAGGGCTCCACCTTCTCATAGGTGGAGATCTCCAGCTCGGTCTTGTAGGGCTCGCCCTTGACCTTGGCCAGCAGCATATCCACGGCACGCTCGGCACCGTTCTTCTCCCGGAAGATGTTCACACGCTTGCCCTTGGCATAGTACTGCTCGTCCTCCGGCGTGCCGATGGGCTCACCCGTCAGCAGCTTTCTGGCAAAGCCGGCCATCAGGGGTACGGCCTTGCGGATACCGGCGGCGGACTTAGCCACCCGCAGGATGTACACGTCCTTCTTGAACATATCCACGGCGGGGTTTTCCTCGTACAGGCCGGTAATGGCCTCCACCCCCGCCTGCTCCTTGGCGGTCTTGCACACGTCGCCGCAGGCGATGCCGAAGCGGCCGGCGTTAAAGGCAGGACCGGCAATGATGAGGTCGGGCTGATACTTCTTGATCTGCTCCAGCAGGAAGGCCCGGCCGGTCTCCATGTTCTCGGCATAGAAGTTATCGCCGCAGACGATCGTGGCCACGATCTCGGCAATATCCTTCAGAGGGGCACCGAAGGTATTGGCGGAACCATGCATCCCCTCAAAGAGCTGAGGCTCTGCATACGCCATATCCTCGCCGCCGATCTGACCGAAGAACTGGTTGGTATAGAACAAAATCTTCTTCATTCTTTCCCTCTCCTTCGTCAAACAGTGGTGGCGGACAGATAGGTGTTACCCTGCAGGTTATGTCCGCCCATGATACCGTGGATCTCCAGCAGCAGCGTGCCGTCGGGCTTGATGGAATCCACATTGCCGCCGGTGACACGCTCCACCTCCTTCAGCTCGCCCAGAACACGGTCCATCTTGGGCAGCAGGATGGTGGCATTGGAGTTGCCGGTGGACACGATGGCGTTGGCCTCGGTGACCACATCCGGCAGAGACTCGGACATGCCGTCGGTACCGGCGTCCTCGTTGGTGATGATAACGGTCTTGACGCCCCGCTTCTCCAGACCCCGGCAAACGTGCATCAGGTCGGTGGTGGGGTTGCCGAAGCCCTCCTGAGAGATGATGGCGGCGTCGGCGCCGAACTCCTCGGTGGCGATGCGGACGCTCATCATGATGTCCCGCTGCTTCTCCTTCAGGGTGACCATCAGGGGGTTCAGAATGATACCCACGAAGTTCAGCTCCTTGCCGTGCTTGGCCCACAGGGCCTTAATGACGGCGTTGTTCAGGTGGTGATAGGTCGTGGTCTTGGAGCCGGGGGACACGCAGTTGCCGCTGATGATCGCACCGTCAAAGAACTCCGTGGGAGAGACAACGGTGGGTACCAGCTGCTTGGTGTCCCGGCCGTAGAAGTAAGTATCGTGCAGCAGGCCCTGTGCCATGCAGTTGCACACATACACCACCTTGGGCAGGTCAGGATACTGGTTGGCACGCTCAGCGGCGGTGGGCCAGTGGTAGAACTCGGAATCATAGCTCTCCGCCTTCACAGCCACCTCACCCAGCCAGCGGGCCGCCTTCAGCCCGGCCATGCGGACGACCTCCTCATGCTCGTGCTGATCCACATCCTCCCGCTTGGTCAGGTGCAGCACCACGTTGTTCAGCTTGGAGAAGAGCGTGTACTGGGCGGCGGGGCCGCTCATGTCGATGAGGCCCTCCTGAAAGCCCACGATGGGGCCCGTGGTCACCACGGCGCAGCCCTTGAGTACATAGGTCACGCCGGAGCCTGCCTCCGGCACGTCGGAGCCGAACACACCGGGGAAGATCTCTCCCTCCGGCTTGTAACGGGGCTCCACCACATCCTTCACCGGAAGGATACGGCAGGATTCGCCCGGCTTGGCAAGATCTACCTTCACGGCCGTCACACGGGGGTCCTCCAGAATGAGCTTCTTCAGCCCTTCCACGTCCACCGTCAGCACGCCGTCCTTCAGGTCGTTCTTGTCACCCAGGACGACATCTTTTACTTGAACATTTCTCAGTTCCAGATCCATGATCGATGTGTCCTCCTATCTATGATCGTTGCTTTTTCACAATCGCATCTGCCTATAATATACCCCATCAAAACCAAAAAATCAATCATTTTTAGCAAAATTATGTAAAAATTTTTTAATAAAATTTTGTATACAATTTAGCGGCGAATTTTGTCCTCTTTTCGTTCAAAAAATCGCCCTATTCTCACTGTATCGTGTGTTTTTCCGCATGGATCCGCCTGCCACCCCCGCCGGGTCGCCCTGCTCACCGCCTCCCTTCGCCGCTGCCACCGCACAGGATCACCTTCCTTGTCGCCGGTTTCTCCGTTTCTTTCATTATCGTTTTTTTAGATATTACCTCTTGCGGTTCCGACGGCATATGCCGGGATGCCATCCACGGCAGAAATAAACCGCCCCGGACACATAGGTGTCCGGGGCGGTTCTGCGTTTTTCATATGCCCCTCTCAGAAGGCGAAGGTATTCCTCACCAGAGAGCAGTCGATCATCTGATAGTCCTCCAGAATACGCTGGGGCATCTTCGCCCGATCCGGCGGCGTGAAGGTATCGATGCGGGTGATGGCCTCCGACATGATGAGGCACTCCTCCTCGTCCGGAGTCTGGGGCCGATCCGACAGTACCACCGTGCGATAGGGCGTCTCGTGGGGCCGCAGACTGCCGTACAGCGGATGGTTGCACAGCCGGTGGCCTATATACACCAGGTCTCTGGCCCGCACCAGAATCTCCCGATAGGTATCCTCCGGGTACAGGCGAACCTCCCCCTGCCCGGCGAACTCCTTCGCCGCCATGGGGTTGTTAGTAACGATCAGATACATGGCGCACCTCCTGCTCCGTCATAGGCCGTCCTCCGGGCGGTCGGGTAAAGGGATGCCCCAACGCTGCGCGTTGGGGCGTTTCTGGCGGAAGTATGTGGGAATCGAACCCACCAGGGCGGCTGTTCACCACCTACACTGGTTTTGAAGACCAGGGGGCACACCAGAACCCATCTACTCCCATATCCCGGTTGTATACAGGAGTTTAGCACAGGTCACAGGGTAAAATCAAGCTTTTTCGATAAATTCTCTGCAAAATTGGAAAATCCGATTTTTTATAGACGAATTTTTCCGTCTGGCGCCGCTCACAGGGAGCCGATGACCTCCCGGTGGTCGCCCACCATTTTGGTCACCTTGGTCTTGTCGAAAAATTCCAGAATGGCCAGCGCATATTTCCGGGAGGTCCCCAGCAGGTCCCGGTACTCCGCCAGCGTAAAGGCGGGGTGGCCCTCAAAGAAATCACGGGTCAGGGCGCAGACCTCCTCATAGACATCCTTGTGGTAAAACAGCTGGGGCGTCAGCATCACCAGCTCGCCGCAGGACACCAGGTTCTCCAGCACCTTTTTGCAGTCGTCCCGCTCGTTGTTTGGGAAAGAGGCGTAGAGATCGTCCACAAAGGGGACCTCCCGACCGGACTTACGGTAGCTGTCCAGCAGCTTTTGGCGCAGGGCCGTTTGGCGCTTGGTGAGCACCACCCGGAAGTCCGGCAGGGCGCAGCGGTCGGCAATGGCAGTGACGGTGCCGCCCCGGAGCATGGCGGTAAGGATGGCGTCGGCCTCCTTCAGCTCTGCTCCCCGGAGGGCCTTCTGCCGCAGGGCCGCTACCTTCATGCCTGCATGGAGGGGGTTGGCCTTGTGATACTCCGCCAGCACCTGCTCCACCGACCGGCAGGCCTTCCGGTATAAAGGGGCTGCCAGATAGCGTCGGGGCAGGATCTCCAGCAGAGCGCCGCTGTTCACCAGATCCTCCAGTGACTGCACCATCTCCTCCTCCGGCATACTCTGACGCTGGGCCAGCGTTTGGGCCGTGGGCAGGGCGTAGCCATACTCCTCCACCAGCTGCTGCAGCTGGGCGCCGGCGGAACCGCCCTCCCGGATGGTCAGGGCCCGGATCACCTCCGGCTGATGCCGCTTATGGCGGGGCGGGCAGTCATCCAGAATGACGCCGCCGCCGATGGTCTCCATGGGGGAGTAGAACCGGGTGACGAAGCGGTCTCCCCGCTTCACCGCCACCGGCTCCGTAAAGCGCAGTTGGGCAAAGCCGGACTGGCCCGGCTCCAGCGTATCCTGCTCCAGCAGCACCACCTTTGCGATATGGGCGGCAGCCCCGTGGTAGAAGTGTACCGGGGAGCCGTTCTCGATGATGCGGTGGGAATCCTTCAGATCGGTCAGGCGCACGTCCAGCATCCGGGACAGGCGCAGGGTATCGGGCTTGCAGAGGGTATCGCCCCGCACCACGGCATCCCGCCGCAGGCCCGCCAGATTTACCGCCACCCGCTGCCCGGCGTAGGCCTGCTCCACCGAGTGGTTGTGGACCTGCAGAGTGCGGACCTTGGCCCGCTGGCCGGAGGGCATCAGCTCCACCGGGTCACCTACGGAGAGGTTTCCCTCGATCATGGTGCCGGTGACCACGGTGCCGAAGCCGTCCTTGGAGAACACCCGGTCCACCGGCAGGCGGAAGGGGATCTGCTCGTTGCGGACGGCCACCCGGCTCACCCGCTGCTGAAGCTCCTTTTTCAGCTCCGGGATGCCCTGACCGGTATAAGCGGACACCGGCAGGACAGGTTTGCCCTCTAAAAATGTCCCCTTGACGTGGGCGGCGATGTCCTCCCGGACAATTTCCACCCACTCCTCATCCACCATATCGGTCTTGGTGATGACCACCACACCGTCTCGGATGCCCAACAGGGTCAGAATATCCAGATGCTCCACGGTCTGGGGCATGAAGCCCTCGTCCGCCGCCACCACCAGCATGGCAAGGTCGATGCCGCCGGCACCGGCCAGCATATTCTTGATGAATTTCTCGTGGCCCGGCACGTCGATGATACCGGCCTGCGTATGGTCGTCAAACTCGATATGGGCAAAGCCCAGCTCGATGGTAATGCCCCGTTTTTTCTCCTCGATGAGGCGGTCGGTGTCGATACCGGTCAGGGCCTTGATGAGCATGGTCTTGCCGTGATCCACATGACCGGCGGTGCCGATGATGACGTGCTTCATGCCAGCACCTCCGCCGCCGTGTCAGCGATATACTCCATGTCCTCCGGGAAGATGGTCCGCACGTCCAGCAGCAGCCGACCCTCGGTGATGCGGCCGATGATGGGCTTTTCCCGGCAGCGCAGAGCCTGCTCCGCCTGATTGGGGGACAGCTTGTCCGCCGGAAGGGCCACGGCAAAGGTGGGCAGCAGCTGGGTGGGGACGGAGCCGCCGCCCACCGGCCCGGACTGGGCCACTACCTCCGCCGCCACGCCCCGCTCCTTCAGCAGGGCGCACAGCTGGGCCGCAGAGGCCCGCAGATCCTCCCCGGAGACGGCCAGCATGGCCAGCGTGGGGATCTCCTGCTCCGCCCGGTGCAGGTCCTGATAGGTGGTGAGGGTGGCCCACAGGGCGGCGATGGTCATTTTATCTACCCGGATGGCACGGGCCAGCGGGTGGCGCTTCATCCGGTCGATGTACGGCTTCTTTCCCAAAATAATACCGGCCTGCGGCCCGCCCAGCAGCTTATCACCGCTGAAGCTCACCACATCCACCCCGGCCCGGATGCTGTTTTGCACCGTGGGCTCGTCGTGGATGCCGTAGTGCTCCAGATCCACCAGTGAGCCGCTGCCCAGATCCTCCACCACCGGCAGACCGGTGCGGCAGCCCAGGGCCACGATGTCGCTCAGAGGCAGGGACTCGGTAAAGCCCACAATGCGGTAGTTGCTGGTATGCACCTTCAGCAGCGCACGGGTCTGCTCCCCGATGGCCCGTTCATAGTCAGAGAGGTGCGTCTTATTGGTGGTGCCTACCTCCCGGAGATGGCAGCCGCACAGCTCCATGATATCCGGCACCCGGAAGGAACCGCCGATCTCCACCAGCTCCCCGCGGGAGGTGATGACCTCGCCCCCCTGGGCCAAGGTGCTGAGGATCAGCATGACGGCGGCGGCATTGTTATTGACCACCATGGCACTCTCGGCGCCGGTGAGACGGCACAGCAGCTTTTCCACATGGTCGTGGCGGCTTCCCCGATGGCCCGCCTCCACGTTATACTCCAGCGTGGAATAGCCCCGTGCGATGTCGTATACGGCGTCCGCCGCCCGGTCGGACAGGCAGCCACGGCCCAGATTGGTATGGAGAATGACGCCGGTGGCGTTGATGACCGGCCGCAGAGACGGCAGGGACTCCCGTGCCGCCACCCGGCAGATCCGGTCACCCAACTCCTCCAGCGTGGGGAGGGTCGTCACCTCACCGCTGAGGATGGCGGAGCGCAGCTGCTCCAGCACGGTACGGATCCACTCCGTCACGGAGGAGGGAGCGTAGTGCTCCCGCAGGTCGGACACCTCCGGCAGATCATATAGCTCGGTCACTTTGGGGATGGCTCGCAGCAGCTCATTCATACGGTTTGCTCCTTTTGTTCGGCAGCCGCCTGTCGGCGGGCGGTGTAGATGGAATGGAGGATATTGACGCAGTAGATGCCCGCCAGCACCAGCGCCGTGGCCAGCCCCTGCAGCAGGGAGAAGGGCTCATGGAGGAACACCACGCCGCTGACCACAGAGATCACGGTGGTCAGGCCGGAGAAGGCAGAGGTGCGGGTGGGGCCGATGATGGTGACGGAGCGGTTGGTCAGCAGAAAGGCCAGCGTGGTGCAGCCGATGCCCAGATACAGGCAGGAGGTCAGAAAGCTGCCGCTGGTAAAGGGCAGGGTCAGATACTCCGTCACCGTTCCGTGGACGCCGTTATACACCAAGGCGCAGACGGTGAAGAACACCGCCCCCGTCAGGCACATGAAATAGGTCTTCTCCACGGGGGTATAGGCCGTCAGCTGGCGGTTGTGGATGAAATAAATGACGTCGCTGAACACGGCCCCGAACAGCAGCACATAGCCCAAGGGGTTGAAGGTGGGGCTGGTCCCCTTCAGCAAAGTGATGATGACGATGCCCACAGTGGACAGCAGGACGCCGCCCACCTGAAATTTACTGGGCATCTCGTGGAGGAACAGCGCCGAGGCCAGCACCGTGAAGATGGGGATGCAGGCGATGATGGTGCCGCTCTCGGATGCGGAGGTCAACTCGATGCCATACGTCTCGAAGATGAAGTAGGCCGCCGGAAGGTACAGGGTCATCCGCAGCAGCGGCCACGGCTTCTTGGTCTTATAGTCGATATGGACAACGCCCAGCAGGGCGCACAGGGACATGGCCACAGCGCCCATGAGAAAGCGCCAGCTCAAAAGGGAAAATGCCGGCACCGTACCCACGATGCGCTTGGTGAACATAAAGCTCAGGCCGAACAGCATGGAGCTGCAGCAGGAGCCCAGCATGGCGCTGATCTCACGCCAACTCATTTTACCCACAGGGATCATCCTCTTCCATATCGTTTTTTGCAGAGAAGGGCTTCTATCTTTGGTATACACGATTTTAACATATCTTTTTGATAAAACAAGCCCCTGCAGAAAAGAATCTCGTTGCATAATGGGAAAAAGCTGTGTATAATACAGGGAAATACCGAAAATCACCACGGGGCCGACCCAAAGTCCGGCCAAAGAAAGGACGAAACGCTATGGATCCCAGAAAATTGATGGAGCGTCTGAAGGGCGCTGCGGCTCTGACGGAGCAGGATGTGGGGGAATTTTCCCACTTCAAAGGGAAGATGATGAAAATCAGCGTCCACAGCTATGCCGTGGAGGACTGGGGCAGCCTGTCCCTGCTGGAATCCCGTGGCATGGCGGGGCTGATGCGGCGGGATATGCTGGTCATCAACTCCTGCGTGAAGGATATCCCGGTGCTGGTGATCCAGTACATGGCGCTGTTTGGCCGCCGGATGCTGCAGGTCCATGTGTTGGACGTGATGAAGGACAAGACCGCCGCCGGACGCTTTGCGTCCTTGGGTGGGATGGCGGAGCAGTCCGGCACCGCCGTACAGGAAACGCCGGTGGAGTGGTATACCCCCATGCAGCTGCCCGGCAGCGTCACCGTCACCGGCAAGAGCAGTCAGCTGGAGCAGTTGGCCGGGGACGTGGCCGTCAGCTATCTTGCCGCCGCCGCTCAGGTGCGCCAGACCGGCGCCGTGGAGGGCCGGTATCTGCGGCTGCGGAAGTTCATGAGCCAGCTGTTTGACCACGGCGGCTTCGGCTACGACGCCATCCGGGTATGTCTGCAGCAGCAGAACACCGAGGATCTGTACAGCCGCTGGCTGTTCGGTCTGGGGGAGGCTCCCGTGTCCGGCAGCGGCGAACAGAGCGATGCCGCCGCAGCGCCTGCACAAACCCCGGATGAAGAAAAAAACACGCCTCAGGAGCCGGAGACGACCTCCGAGGGCAGTGAGGCTCCGGAGGAGAACGGCTGAGCCCGGCAGTGGCAAATCATGGAAAAAAGCAGCGGAACGGCCCGTCTTTTCCGCTGCTTTTCTTGCGAACCGATCGCTTTCGCGGATGTATACAGGACGCTATTTGAAAGATTTCTTCAAAAATTTTATTAAGATTCATAAAAATAGTAGATTCTCCCGGAAAGTTGCGGTATAATTGTATAGTTAAAATACCTATGTTCTGCGTTTTTGTCCCTCCGGGATACACACAGACAGGGAGATGAGGGATGGAAGTTATGAAGAAGGCAAAGCCGCAGGATATCGTATACCAGTACGTGAAGAATCAGATCATAGGCAAATCCATGTTCCCCGGCAACCGCATCATCGAGGACGACATCATCCGGGAGACCGGCACCAGCCGCACCTCCATCCGTCCGGCGCTGCTGCGGCTGAAATACGAGGGACTGGTGGAGATGATCCCCAACCGGGGGGCCTTTGTGGCCAAGCCCAGCGAGGAGGATCTGCGGCAGGTATATCGGGTCCGTGAGGTGCTGGAGCACGGGATGCTGGAGGACGCCATCCGCCACCGCACCGAGGCCCAGCTGCGGGCCATGGAGGAGAATCTCAAGGCCCAGGAGGTGCTGACCCAACACTATTCCCGGCAGGAATATGTGACCTTGAACCACACATTCCACTGGTTGGTGGTGGAGGCCTCCGCCAACAAGTACTATGAGAAGTATCTCAACGAGCTGTACAACAAGATCAACACCTACATGATCTTCTACGATCAGTCCAGCGACAACAACTCCATTGTCAGCCACACCATGATCTATGAGGCCCTGCGGGACCGGGATCTGGAGAAGGGTCTTTTGGGCCTCCGGGAGGATATCCAGATCGCCTGGGAGGATATGCGGAAAATCAATGTCCCTCTGTAAAAAAGCGCCGGGACACCTGCGGCGTCCCGGCGGGGTATGCGGTTTCAGGCGGCCTTGACAGGCTCCCGCCTGACAGGCTCCCGATGGGGCAGTTGGACATAAAAGATGGTCAGCAGCATGATGCCGCAGCCCACCCACTCCCGGACGGACAGCGTCTCGCGGAGGATGATGACGCCGCCCACGGCGCTGAACACCGCTTCCATGCTCATGAGCAGGGCCGCCACCGAGGCGGGGGTGAACCGCTGGGCGTAGATCTGGATGGTGTAGGTAACGCCTACCCCCAGCACGCCGGCAAACAGCAGCGGCGCCACGGCCGCCGTCAGGTCGGCCAGCGTCAGGCTCTCGGTGAAGAGGGCCACCAGTCCCGACAGGGTACCGGTGCAGAGGAACTCCACCACCATGAAGGGCAGGGCGTCCACGTGGGGTGAAAACCGACTCCACAGCAGGATATGCAGGGCGAAGCACAGGGTGCTGGCCATGATGGCGGCATCGTTCACGTCCAGTGAGAAGCCGTCGGAGATGCACAACAGATACAGGCCCACGATGGCCATGGCGATGCCGATCCATACCCGGCGGGAGGTCTTTTTCCGGAACAGCAGCAGGTCCAGCACCGGCACCAGTGCGATGTAGGCGGATTCGATGAAGCCGGCCTTGGTGGCGTCGGCCACATGGAGACCGATCTGTACCAGCACCGCACCGCCCCAGTTGGCAAGGCTGGCTCCCAAGGCCGCCAGCCAGAAGCGACTGCCGTGCCATCGCTCCACCTCCTCGCCGGCCTCCAGAGCGGCGAGAGCCTTGCGGCGGCGCATATAGAAAAACAAGGGCAGCAGGGACAGAACGCCCAGATAGTACCGCAGGGAGATGAAGGTGAAGGCTCCCAGATGCTGGGAGGCCTGCTTCTGGAAGATGAAATTCATGCCCCAGATAACTGCGCACAGCACCAGCGCACAGTTTGCCAGAAAGGTCTTGTTTTTCATAGCGGTCCACTTCTTTCTTTTTGATTGAATGACAGTTTTTTGGTATAGGCCACGGGCCAAAAATAGGGAATGGGAGAGATCAGAGAATGAAACAGGGGAATCCGGCGGATATCGTCTACGATTACATCAAAAATCAGATCGTCACCAAGGCCATCTATCCCGGCACCCGCATCGTGGAGGAGGAACTGGTACGGGAAACCGGTGTCAGCCGGACTCCGGTGCGCTCGGCGTTGATGCGGCTGGCCTATGACGGTCTCATCCAGCAGCAGCCCAACCGGGGCGCCGTGGTGGCAAAGCCCTCCGCCACGGATCTGCGGCAGGTGTATGAGGCACGGGCTGTGCTGGAGGTGGGGGCCTTCCGGGCCGCCGTCCATCGCCGCAGTGAAGAGAGCGTCCTCCAGATGGAGCAGAACCTGCAAAAGCAGCAGGATTTGAAGAACCTCTTTAACATGACGGAGTATGTCCAGCTGAACCGGGAGTTTCATTGGATCATCACCATGGAAGCCCAGAACGCCTACTACGAGAAGTACCTGAACGAATTGCAGAACAAGGTCGCTACCTACCTGCTGTTCTGGGACACCTCCACCACCAACAGCCTGTCGCTGGATCTCCACCGTCGCATCTTCGAGGCGTTCCGGGACCGGGACGAGCAGAAGGGCGTGCTGGCCCTGATGGAGGACCTGCAGCTGGCGGAGGAATGTGTCCGGGAATCCCAACAGCTGTGATGATAGCACACCCTTTGCCGTAAAGCAAGCATAAAGATATTGCCCTGCACCGTAAAATGTGGTGCAGGGCAATTTGTTTTGTCCGACGGACGAAGTCCTGTACCGTCGGGCGGTTTCCGTCGCATTCTCACGACCGCTTAACGGTTTATTTATTCTTGTGTCACAGTTGTGAACGATACCTTAACTTGACCTTACGCCCGCTATTGTATACAATAATCCCAACAAAAGATGTGTCAATCTTTGAATCATCTATTGTGAATCTGACGAGAGCTTTGCTTCCCGAAAGTGAGGTAACAAAAAATGGTCATCGGAGTACTGAAGGAAATCAAGGGCAATGAATACCGTGTGGCGGCAGTGCCTGCCACCGTGCATGAGATCGTGCGTCACGGTCACACCGTGTACGTGGAAACCGGCGCCGGCGTAGGCAGCGGTTTCAGCGATGCGCAGTATGAGGCTGCCGGCGCTATCGTCGCCGACACCAACACCGTCTGGGAGAAGGCCGACCTGTACTACAAGGTCAAGGAGCTGTTCCCCCAGGAGTTCAAGTGGATGAACAAGGACAAGATCCTCTTCACCTATATCCACTCCAACGCTCACCCCGACGAGACGGACACCCTGCTGGGCAGCCACGTCTCCGCCGTGGCCTATGAGGATGTGCAGGACGAGGAGGGCAAGTTCCCCCTGCTGCGCCCCATGAGCGAGCTGGCCGGTAAGGGCGGCTTCCTGGCAGCCCTGCACTTTGCCCAGTCCGTCAACGGCGGCCCCGGCAAGCTGCTGGCCAACGTCACCGGCGTGGAGACCCCCATCATCACCATGCTGGGCTGCGGCGTGGTAGGTACCGGCGCTGCTGAGCTGGCTGCCGCCTTCGGCAACGAGGTGCGTATTCTGGATGTCAACATGAACACCATGCTGGCCGCCAAGAAGACCTCCCCCGCCAACATCACCTACATGATCTCCAACCGCAGCAATCTGGAGAAGTGCCTGCGGGAGTCCGACGTCATCATCAACGGCATCCTGTGGGCCAAGGACCGCAAGGACCACATTGTCTATCGTGAGGACCTGAAGCTGATGAAGCCCGGTGCCATGATCGTGGACGTGGCCTGCGACGAGAACGGCGCCATCGAGACCTGCCGGGATACCACCCATGACGATCCTATCTACTATGTGGACGGCGTGATGCACTACTGCGTGGACAACATCCCCTCCGCTTTCTCCCAGACCGCTTCCGTGACGCTGGCCAACGCCACCCTGCCCTACCTGCTGCAGATGGCGGATAAGGGCTTTAAGAAGGCCATGGAGGATAACCGCCTGCTGCGTCTTGGCATGACCTGCTACGACGGCAAGCTGACGCTGAAGGAGACGGCTCTGAAGCAGAACCGTGAGTGGACCGACGCCGACGAGCTGGTCAAGGTCTGGTAAGCTTTTCCTCTTAGACTACCCTCTATTTGATAACCAGTTTCCATTACTCCTCATCACACGGGGTGCTCCGGTGTCAGATTCCTGACGCCGGAGCAGGGAACCCCCGCAGAGTGGAAGTCCCCCCCCCGGCCGAGGCGAATGGAGACCTGTTATATTTCTATACCATCGCTGTCAGGCGTGTCTGCCCTTGTTCATCGGTGGTACTACGCAAGCAACACAAGCAACAACACGAAAAAGAGAAACAACCTGAAAACTTGAGGAGGTAAATATGGATAATTATGGTATCCTTTCTCTGGCTCCTGCTCTGATCGCCGTTATCCTGGCGTTCATTACGAGAGAAGCCCTGTTCTCCATCCTGTGCGGCGTTCTGGTGGGTCTGCTCATCACCGGTCAGGACCTGCTGTTCGGCTTCACCGGCATCATTCAGAGTGCTCTGGGCAATGCCGATTTCATCTGGGTCATCGGTATCGAGGTGTTCATCGGTATCATGGTGGCCTTCTTCCAGAAGTCCGGCGCCATTGAGGCCGTGGCCAACAAGCTCAATGAGAAGCTTCACATCACGCCCCGCATTGCTCAGATCATGGGCGCTGCGCTGGGTGTTCTGGTGTTCTTCTCCGACTACTTCTCCCCCCTGTTCGTGGGTAACGTGATGCGTCCCATCACCGATAAGGCCAAGGTCTCCCGTGAGAAGCTGGCCTGGCTGTGCGACTGCACCTCCGCTCCCGTCTGCATCACCCTCCCCTTCACCTCTTGGGGCGTGTATGTAGCCGGTCTGGTGGTGGGCTTCGGCACCTTCGCCACGGCGGAGGCTGGCCAGGACGCCGTCATCCACTCCATCCCCTTCCAGCTGTACGGCATCCTGACCATCGTCATGATCTTCCTGGTGGCTCTGGGCTTCCTGCCTGACTACGGCCCCATGAAGAAGGCCGAGGAGCGTGCCCGCACCACCGGCAAGGTGGTGGCCGACGGATCCACCCCCATGCTGTCCCGTGAGCTGGACAACATCAAGCCCAAGGAGGGCTTCAAGTCCAACATTATTCTGCACTTCCTGATCCCCGCTCTGATCGTTATCGCCGTGACCATCGGCACCTACGTCATCATGGGCTCTGCCAAGACGCTGGAGGCTTTCGTGCTGGCCGTCGTCTATCAGGCCATCGTGCTGCTGATCCAGAAGGCCTTCAACATCCGTGAGATGATCCAGGTGGCCACCGAGGGCATCAAGTCCGTGGTCAGCGCTATGCTGATCCTGTCTCTGGCCTACTGCATCAACGCCATCTCCAAGACGCTGGGTACCTCCAACTACGTCATCAGCGTCACCGAGAGCTGGATGACCCCCGTGACCCTGCTGGCTCTGACCTTCGCTGTCTGCGCCTTCATGTCCTTCTTCACCGGCACCAGCTGGGGCGTGTACGCCATCATGATCCCCATTGCCATGCCGCTGGCCTTCAATATGGCCGGCGGTGAGGCTACCAATCTGGTGTACGCCACCATCGCTGCTGTCATGGGCGGCGGCTGCTTCGGTGACCACTGCTCCCCCCTGTCCGACACCACCATCCTGTCCTCTCTGGGTGCAGGCTCCGACCACGTGGATCACGTTAAGACTCAGATGCCCTACGCTCTGACTGTGGCTGTCATCACCTGCATCGGCTACATTATCATCGGTATCTGCCTGTAAACCATACCTTGGCTGCTTGTGCGTTTGTTTGAAAGAGAAAATCCATCCATTCCATATCCAAAAACAGGGGTCCTCTGGAAACAGGGGCCTCTGTTTTTTCGGAGGATCGCCCGGTTTGGCTGCCCGGCGGCATATTGGGCCGGGACGCCGGGGACACGCAAAAAGCGCTCCCTCCACATCGGTGGAGGGAGCGCTTTTGCTTATCACTTAATACAGCTTTACAAGGCTCAGGGCCATAGCCACATGGCCGATCATGGAGTTGAAGTCGAACACGGGGATGTCCAGCTCCTCCCGGATGCGGCGGGCGAAGGGGGGCAGGTCGGTGCATTCCAGTACGATGGCACCGATCTCCGGGTGATCCTTGACGCCCTGACGGGCCACATTCAGGATCTCTTCGGTGACAAGGTCCATGTCGAAGCTGTCATCAGGATGGTCGAAGATCTTGCTCCACTCCGGGGCGTTCTCCAGACCCATGACGATGGGGTGCATCTCATCGGTGATGCCGCAGGCCCGCAGATGCTTTTCGGACAGACTGGAGGCGCTGGCGGTGATGACGCCCACGGCCCGGTCACGACCCACCAGAGCCTGTGCAAAGGGCACCTGCAGCAGAGA
This sequence comes from Vescimonas coprocola, assembly GCF_018408575.1. NCBI lineage: Bacteria > Bacillati > Bacillota > Clostridia > Eubacteriales > Oscillospiraceae > Vescimonas > Vescimonas coprocola. Next base: position 3,403 of record NZ_AP023418.1, on the reverse strand, counting down.
GGAGGTGAACACCGGGATCTTCACGGCGTTGGCCAGTGCCTCCTGGAAGATAGCGTTGAAGCCGCAGCTGGTGGTGATAGCCCGAACGCCCTCCTTCTCCAGCTCCTTGGCCAGCTGAATCATGTCCTCCAGCAGCTTCTGGCTGGGGTGCAGGATCACGGTGTCGGTGTTGGCGCCCTTCACCTCCACCAGCTTCACCGGGAAGGGGTAGGATGCCGGATTGGTGCTGTTGCCGGGCAGTTGTTCCAGCTGCATGAGGCCCTGAGGCACATGGCCGGATTCCCAGCGGAGAATTGCGATCTTTTCCATAATATTCCTCCTGTTAGCCTGTGACCGACTCCCACCGGCAGGCCATCCGAGTATGTCACCGCAGACGATCCACGGTTTATCCATATAGTACAGCAAAGCAGGGAAAAAGGCAATATTAAATCTTACCATTGTATACAACGTCTAAATTTAATGATGAATTTCAGTCAAGTTTACAAAATGTTCAAAATCCACATTTTTAATGTTGACTTCGGGTTCAAAGATGTATACAATCTTAACAACAGCTATCGCATTGTTTACGCTTACTTAGCTGTTATCGATTTCGTCGCTTTATTTTTGAAAGTGAGGTAACAAAAAATGGTCATCGGAGTACTGAAGGAAATCAAGGGCAATGAATACCGTGTGGCGGCCGTACCCGCCACCGTGCATGAGATCGTGCGTCACGGTCACACCGTGTACGTGGAAACCGGCGCCGGCGTAGGCAGCGGTTTCAGCGATGCGCAGTATGAGGCTGCCGGCGCTATCGTCGCCGACACCAACACCGTCTGGGAGAAGGCCGACCTGTACTACAAGGTCAAGGAGCTGTTCCCCCAGGAGTTCAAGTGGATGAACAAGGACAAGATCCTCTTCACCTATATCCACTCCAACGCTCACCCCGACGAGACGGACACCCCTGCTGGGCAGCCACGTCTCCGCCGTGGCCTATGAGGATGTGCAGGACGAGGAGGGCAAGTTCCCCCTGCTGCGCCCCATGAGCGAGCTGGCCGGTAAGGGCGGCTTCCTGGCAGCCCTGCACTTTGCCCAGTCCGTCAACGGCGGCCCCGGCAAGCTGCTGGCCAACGTCACCGGCGTGGAGACCCCCATCATCACCATGCTGGGCTGCGGCGTGGTAGGTACCGGCGCTGCTGAGCTGGCTGCCGCCTTCGGCAACGAGGTGCGTATTCTGGATGTCAACATGAACACCATGCTGGCCGCCAAGAAGACCTCCCCCGCCAACATCACCTACATGATCTCCAACCGCAGCAATCTGGAGAAGTGCCTGCGGGAGTCCGACGTCATCATCAACGGCATCCTGTGGGCCAAGGACCGCAAGGACCACATTGTCTATCGTGAGGACCTGAAGCTGATGAAGCCCGGTGCCATGATCGTGGACGTGGCCTGCGACGAGAACGGCGCCATCGAGACCTGCCGGGATACCACCCATGACGATCCTATCTACTATGTGGACGGCGTGATGCACTACTGCGTGGACAACATCCCCTCCGCTTTCTCCCAGACCGCTTCCGTGACGCTGGCCAACGCCACCCTGCCCTACCTGCTGCAGATGGCGGATAAGGGCTTTAAGAAGGCCATGGAGGATAACCGCCTGCTGCGTCTTGGCATGACCTGCTACGACGGCAAGCTGACGCTGAAGGAGACGGCTCTGAAGCAGAACCGTGAGTGGACCGACGCCGACGAGCTGGTCAAGGTCTGGTAAGCTTTTCCTCTTAGACTACCCTCTATTTGATAACCAGTTTCCATTACTCCTCATCACACGGGGTGCTCCGGTGTCAGATTCCTGACGCCGGAGCAGGGAACCCCCGCAGAGTGGAAGTCCCCCCCCCGGCCGAGGCGAATGGAGACCTGTTATATTTCTATACCATCGCTGTCAGGCGTGTCTGCCCTTGTTCATCGGTGGTACTACGCAAGCAACACAAGCAACAACACGAAAAAGAGAAACAACCTGAAAACTTGAGGAGGTAAATATGGATAATTATGGTATCCTTTCTCTGGCTCCTGCTCTGATCGCCGTTATCCTGGCGTTCATTACGAGAGAAGCCCTGTTCTCCATCCTGTGCGGCGTTCTGGTGGGTCTGCTCATCACCGGTCAGGACCTGCTGTTCGGCTTCACCGGCATCATTCAGAGTGCTCTGGGCAATGCCGATTTCATCTGGGTCATCGGTATCGAGGTGTTCATCGGTATCATGGTGGCCTTCTTCCAGAAGTCCGGCGCCATTGAGGCCGTGGCCAACAAGCTCAATGAGAAGCTTCACATCACGCCCCGCATTGCTCAGATCATGGGCGCTGCGCTGGGTGTTCTGGTGTTCTTCTCCGACTACTTCTCCCCCCTGTTCGTGGGTAACGTGATGCGTCCCATCACCGATAAGGCCAAGGTCTCCCGTGAGAAGCTGGCCTGGCTGTGCGACTGCACCTCCGCTCCCGTCTGCATCACCCTCCCCTTCACCTCTTGGGGCGTGTATGTAGCCGGTCTGGTGGTGGGCTTCGGCACCTTCGCCACGGCGGAGGCTGGCCAGGACGCCGTCATCCACTCCATCCCCTTCCAGCTGTACGGCATCCTGACCATCGTCATGATCTTCCTGGTGGCTCTGGGCTTCCTGCCTGACTACGGCCCCATGAAGAAGGCCGAGGAGCGTGCCCGCACCACCGGCAAGGTGGTGGCCGACGGATCCACCCCCATGCTGTCCCGTGAGCTGGACAACATCAAGCCCAAGGAGGGCTTCAAGTCCAACATCATTCTGCACTTCCTGATCCCCGCTCTGATCGTTATCGCCGTGACCATCGGCACCTACGTCATCATGGGCTCTGCCAAGACGCTGGAGGCTTTCGTGCTGGCCGTCGTCTATCAGGCCATCGTGCTGCTGATCCAGAAGGCCTTCAACATCCGTGAGATGATCCAGGTGGCCACCGAGGGCATCAAGTCCGTGGTCAGCGCTATGCTGATCCTGTCTCTGGCCTACTGCATCAACGCCATCTCCAAGACGCTGGGTACCTCCAGCTACGTCATCAGCGTCACCGAGAGCTGGATGACCCCCGTGACCCTGCTGGCTCTGGCCTTCGCCGTCTGCGCTTTCATGGCCTTCTTCACCGGCACCAGCTGGGGCGTGTACGCCATCATGATCCCCATCGTGATGCCTCTGGCCTTCAATATGACCGGCGGTGAGGCTACCAATCTGGTGTACGCCACCATCGCTGCTGTCATGGGCGGCGGCTGCTTCGGTGACCACTGCTCCCCCCTGTCCGACACCACCATTCTGTCCTCTCTGGGTGCAGGCTCCGACCACGTGGATCACGTTAAGACTCAGTTGCCCTACGCTCTGACTGTGGCTGTCATCACCTGCATCGGCTACATTATCAT